>JADKJP010000006.1 GCA_016720935.1 Bacteroidota bacterium | reverse complement strand
ACCGGATATTCCGAATAAAAACAGGGAAAGCCATTATCTTTGTATCCTTGATTTTTACCCTATAAATTTAATCGTTTGGCACTCATCAAATCAATTTCAGGAATCAGAGGGACAATTGGCGGGAAACCCGGAGAAGGTTTGACACCTGTAGATATTGTTAAGTACACCGCGGCCTATGGCACCTGGCTCATGGGGGTAATTTACCGAAAAGTAATCGCAGACCTGTTGTCGCACTTGGCCGTGATGCCCGCATTTCCAGGAGAGATGGTACAAAATCTCGTTGCTGGTACGTTGAAGGGACTTGGCATCGATGTTATCTATCTCGGGCTTTCAACAACACCAACGGTTGAAATGGCGGTGAAGGATATGAAAGCTGACGGTGGGATCATTCTCACTGCCAGTCATAATCCCAAACAATGGAATGCCTTAAAACTTTTAAATAACCTCGGCGAATTTATTTCAGCTGCCGATGGTGCTGAAAGTACTGCGGATCGCGAATGAGGATGCTTTCAGTTTCGCGGAAGTGAACAAGCTCGGGAAGTATACAACCGAGCCTCATTATCACCTCAAACACATCGAGAAAATCCTTTCTCTGCCATTGGTGGATGTAAAAGCCATCAAAGCCCGTAAATTCCGGATCGTTATTGATTGCGTGAATTCATCCGGTGGCATTGTGCTTCCTGTATTGCTTAAAGCGCTTGGCGTAGAAGAAATTATTGAATTGTACTGTGAACCTACAGGGCAGTTTCCCTCACAACCCGGAACCATTACCGGAGCATCTCGGAGATATTTCCAAAGAAGTAAAAAGAAAAACGCGCACCTCGGAATTGTTGTTGATCCGGATGTAGATCGTCTCGCGCTGGTGTGTGAAGACGGTGAAATGTTTGGGGAAGAATATACTCGGTAGCAGTCGCTGATTATATTCTGAAACATAAATAAAGGAAACACTGTTTCCAATCTTTCGAGTACACGTGCGCTGCGTGATGTCACTGAAAAAGCGGGAGGCAAATATTTTGCCGCCGCGGTGGGTGAAGTAAATGTAGTGGAAGCGATGAAAGCCAATCATGCTGTGATCGGTGGAGAAGGAAATGGCGGTATCATTTATCCTGAATTGCATTATGGTCGTGACGCTCTGGTTGGTATCGCTTTGTTCCTGACACATCTTGCGCAAACAGGAAAAACAACTTCCATGCTAAGAGCGACTTACCCCAACTATTATATTTCAAAGAATAAAATTGAGCTCACTCCGAAATCAATGTTGACAAGATCCTGGAAGGTATTCAGTCCAAATACAAAAAACAACCCATCAACACCATTGATGGAGTGAAGATTGAATTTGACAAGGAATGGGTACATCTCAGAAAAAGCAATACTGAACCTATTATCCGGATCTATGCGGAAAGTCAAAGCCAGACCACTGCTGAAAATCTGGCCGAAAAAATCATTTTTGACATCAAAGACATGATCAGCGAGAAGTCAATGCGTTGATAAAAATTTATTGTTAATTCCGGGCTTGCCCACAAAAGCTGTATTAGCCACATGAGAGTTTATCTCGACAACGCTGCGACCACGCCCCTCGATGAGGAAGTTTATGAAGCGATGCTTCCTGTTCTCAAGCAGGATTTGGAAATCCTTCTTCCATACATTCTTTTGGAAGGAAATAAAAACCGCGATTGAAAATTCCAGAAAGACAGTAGCGAAAATTCTTCGCGCAGCACCTTCTGAAATCTTCTTTACTTCCGGTGGCACTGAGGCAGACAATACCGCCTTATTTTGTGCTGTTCGCGATTTAGGAATTCGTCACATCATCACTTCAAAAATCGAACATCACGCGGTTTTGCACACGGTTGAAGAATTGCAAAAAGAAGGAAAGATAAAACTCAGTTATGTTGATCTGGATGAAAAAGGAAAAGTAAAGCCGGATCATCTTGAAGAATTATTGAAGACGAACGAAAGAAGTTTGGTGTCCTTAATGCATGCCAACAACGAATTGGGAAATGTTCTTCCCTTGAAAGAAGTGGGCGAACTCTGTAAAAAGTATGATGCATTGTTTCATAGTGATACGGTGCAAACCATGGGACATTTTCCCATTGATGTGAAAGAAACAAATGTTCATTTCATTACCTGCGCTGCTCATAAATTTCATGGACCGAAAGGAATTGGATTTCTTTTTATCAGCAACAAAGTAAAAATCCATCCTTTCATTTTTGGCGGCGCCCAGGAAAGAAACATGCGTGGCGGGACCGAAAATGTTTATGGAATTGTGGGTTTGGCGAAAGCTCTGGAATTGGCCACAGGTCACATGGAAGAGCATCGTCAACATATTCTAGGTCTGAAAAAATACATGATTGGAAAGCTGGTTGAAAACATTCCGGGCATTCAGTTCAATGGTGATTCGGCCAGTGATGAGAGTTTGTATACCGTATTAAATGTCGCTTTTCCACCTTCTGAAAATTCGGAAATGTTACTGTTCAATCTGGATATTGCTGGTATTGCATGTTCCGGTGGCAGCGCGTGTTCTTCAGGCAGTAATGCGGGTTCACATGTGTTGAAGGCAATTTATGGAGAAGTCGATCGTCCTTCTGTGCGTTTTTCATTTAGCAAGTACAATACAAAAGAAGAGATTGATTTTGTGATTGAAAAACTAAAGGAATTGTATACAGTGAAAGTAGCTTGAACTAATATCAAATAAAAAAGGCCAACAACTGTTGGCCCTTTCTGCTTTCAAGGGGTAGGGTTATTTTCCTCGTAATTCTCTTCTGTCCTGGCGACGTTCATCCTTACGATCCTGGATCATATCGATTAGTTTTCTTTTGAAATCTTCTTCCGCTTTAAAAAGTTTCGCGACCTTTTTTATCGGAAGTACTTTTTTGAATTGAGGATTGTATTTTTTCATCACGTCAAGTTCGCTTTGGCGGAACATCAATTCATTATCAATGGTTTTTTCTACTTCCGCGTCGCTCATTTCATCGAAATTCAATCGGGCATTCATCAGGTTTTCTCTTCTGGATTTCCTCAATTGTTCGAGCTCATCCTGATAGCGGTTGTAAACAAGCCAAAAAACTTTGGCTTCCTCCGGAGATAAATTCAGCCGTTCAGTCAGAAAACCGACTTTCATGGATTCCAGTCGTTCTTTCACGGGAGGTGGGTTTCCCTGAGAAAAAGCGGCAGTGTTCAGAATGAAAACACCAAGGAAGAGTAGAATTTGTTTTTTCATTATAATCTTGATTCTAATTGTGAAATATCAATATCGTTATCAATCAGGTATTGTTCGATGTTATCATTCTGATCCTCTACGGAAATGTCCTGGTTTTGTTCTGCGAGAAGATCCATGAGAGTAGATTCGTCAAGTTCATCAAGGACAGGTGAATTATCGAGATCCTGCATTGAGAATTCTGTCGCCGGTACACTAACTGAAATCTCCCTGGTGAAAAACCGTATGCTGATGAAGAAAATCAGCAGGAGGGAAGCGAATGCTATAGTCACCCTTGGTCGTAAAAGAACCGCGAAGAAAGTGCGCAAACTGAAAACCGAATTTTTCTTTTCTTCAATTGCATTGCTGATCGCGAGTGGCAATTGTTCGAAATATCCTTCCGGAACTGAAAACGGATTAACGACAGCTGATTTTTCAAAATCAGGTAATTGTTGAATCTGAGATTGGATGAGACCGGGTAATTCTTCAAAATAACCATCCGGCACGCGAAAGCCTTGCTGATCTTTCATTGATTCCAGCAAAGGAGAAAGCTTTTCGTTTTCGTTGTGTATGGATTGATTATTTTTCATTCAGGTATTCAATTTCTTTGGATGTAATAAAGCTGAAATGGTTTAATTTCCGGTGAGGTATTTTTCGATTTTTTTAACCGCATGATGGTAAGAAGCTTTTAAGGCCCCTACTGTAACCCCTAAAATCGCTGAAATTTCCTCATATTTCATTCCATCATAGTATTTCATGTTAAAAACGATACGTTGCTGGGTGGGAAGTTTCAGAACTGCCTGTTGCAATTTCATCTGGATTTTTCACCTGAAAAATTGGGGTCACTGGCTAGTGAATTGGAGAGTTCGTATTCAACATCTGAAAATGGGATGGCAAAACGTTTTTTTTTCTGATTCAGGAAAGTGAGGGATTCATTTGTGGCAATTCTGTAAAGCCATGTATACAATTGGGAATCTTCACGAAAAGAAAGGAGTGATTTCCAGACCTTGATGAAAACATTTTGAATTACATCATTGGCATCCTCATGATCGATGACGATCCTCCGAACATGCCAATAAAGCCTTTGCTGGTATTTACGAACCAGTAAATTAAATGCAAAATGCCGGGTAGATTCTTCCCGAAATTGCTCCAGCAACTCGAGGTCTGTGTATTCTGTCATTCTAAAATTTAAACCCCGGCAATCCTTGTTTTCGGGGATGGATCAGGAGTGTGTCAGTTCTGGTTTTCTGCGCTTGATTACTTTTTCAGCAGCAAGTACTATGTTTTCGGCTTCCAGACCGTATTTTTTCATCAATTGTTCCGGTGTACCGCTTTCTCCAAATGAATCGTTTACAGCCACGTATTCAAGCGGAGAAGGGAATTCTGAAGCAAGCACCTGAGCTATAGCATCACCTAAACCTCCATTCATTTGGTGTTCCTCAGCGCTAACGGCACATCCTGTTTTCCGAACTGAAGCTAAGACTGCAGCTTTGTCCAGTGGTTTAATCGTATGTATATTGATAATTTCAGCACGAATCCCTTTTGATTCAAGAATTTCGCATGCTTCGAGTGCCTTCCAGACCAGATGGCCTGTCGCGAAAATGGAAACATCACTACCTTCATTGAGGAGAACTGCTTTTCCGATTTCAAAGTTTTGATCTGCTGGTGTAAAATTCGGCACAACCGGCCGGCCAAAACGCAGGTAAACCGGACCATGATGTTTCGCAATCGCGATAGTAGCTGCTTTCGTCTGATTGAAATCACATGGATTGATAACAACCATTCCGGGAAGCATTCTCATCATTCCGATATCTTCAAGGATCTGATGAGTAGCTCCGTCTTCTCCAAGGGTAATCCCAGCATGGGAAGCACAAATTTTCACATTCTTATCCGAATAAGCCACAGATTGTCGGATCTGGTCATAAACCCTTCCCGTAGAGAAATTCGCGAAAGTTCCTGTGAAAGGGATTTTCCCGCCGATGGTCATACCGGCTGCAATTCCAATCATATTCGCTTCGGCAATTCCAATCTGGAAAAAACGATTTGGAAATTCCTTTTCAAAAGCGTCCATTTTTAATGAACCTGTAAGGTCCGCGCACAAAGCCACAACATCCGGATTTGATCTTCCGAGTTCAAGTAATCCTGCTCCAAAACCGGAACGTGTGTCTTTCTTTTCTGTGTATGGATATTTTTTCATGGGTCGTGATTTCTTAGTTTGTGGATCTTATTGATTCAGGACAATAATATTGGATTCAGAAGAAACAATGGAAAAATCTTTTTCAATGGTATAAATGGATTCTTTGGAATTCTTAGACCGGTAAACTACGTGATATTTTCCCGGCTGAAGGACTATGGTTTCTTTGTTCAGATTGTCATCGAGATTGTAAATCCATTTGAGATTTCCTTTGTCTTCCACATATAGGCTACCGTAACCCTGATTATTGCTGATGATGGTCACCATTCCCGGACGCGGGATTTGTAAGGTTGTGGTTTTGCTCTGGCTGATGTCGATATTTTCAAGATTGATTCGTGGCAAGGTGAGGATTTCGAGATCGTATTTTCCGACAATGTATTTTTCCGTTGTATTAAAATCCTGAACGTTCAAAGTTTTCATTTCACCATGCTGGCGAACAACGGCAAGTGGTTTTTTAATTTCCGAAGTGCCGTCAAATTTCAGAGTGAGGAAACCCTGCGGCGCGTCAATCCCAACTATGGTATGTTTTCCGGGTGTCAGCACAACTGAGTCAAGCGAAACACTCGGAATCGTATGTACTACAATTTTATAAATCGGCAACGGATCAATCACCAGTGTATCCGGATTACCTTTTGAATTCAGAGTATGAATAAAGTTGTATTTAATTTCTCCATTCCAGCGATCGTAAAAAGTCATGTTGACATTGGTCTCCGTTGGGTTGTGGGCCATGTCCAGAAGATTCACCTGCATGGTGGTGGAATTCAATGCCTGTGAAATAACCACATCGAGGGCTTGTTTGAAAGTTACTTCGTTTGTTGCGTCAAAATAGCGGCCAACGCATTCAAAAGTTTTTTTCCATGTTTCATCGATTCCCATACCGATGACAAATGGTTTTAGAAATATTCCTTTTTTCTGAAGAGCCTGGGAAATAGCGCAGGGATCACCGCCACATTCTTCAATTCCATCGGTTACAAGAATGATGATGTTTCGGGATGGGCTTTGAGGAAAATCATTTCCGCATAACTCAAGTGATTTCGCTATTGGTGTTGTTCCTTTTGGAACCAGGTTTTTCAATACTTGCTGAATACTTGAAATATTCCCTTTCGAAAATGGTACTTCCAGTCGGCTGTCATCGCAATCCTGTGGTGGATAAGGTTTCTGATGACCATACACACGAAGAGCGAGTTCAATGTTGTCAATGTAGCGGAGACTGTCAAGCACCTTGTTCATCAGTGAACGTGCGATATCAATTTTAGCACCGCTTTGCCATCTTCCATACATACTTTGGGAAGCATCGAAAAGGAATTCGATCCGCGTAAGGGTAGGGGCTTTTTGTTTTTTTGCCTGCTGGGAATAATTGTTCGACGTACATACAAAGAAAAACAAAAACAACACGACCATTCTTTTCTGAAGAAGTGAAATCGCAAGTTGTCTTAAGGTTTTATTTTGAAGCACAGTTTTCAATAAGTATGATTTGAAAAATCCCCCGGTTTGTATTTGTATTACCTGAGACAGAACGCATCAGAAATCTCCAAGCGTTTCTTCCAATTGCGCCAAAGCGGTTTTTGTTTGTTCCGGATTTGGAGCCACACCATGCCATTTATGAGTATGCATCATAAAATCTACACCCTGTCCCATTACCGTTTTCATCAGGATCATGACCGGTTTTTGTTTTCCCGTTCCGGATTTTGCTTTTTGCAAAGTGTCCACTACTTCCTGCATGTTGTTTCCGTCCATTGTTAAAACTTCCCAACCGAAACTTTCAAATTTTGGTCGAAGATCACCATAAGGCATAACGTGTTCAATGGAGCCATCGATTTGCTGATTGTTCACATCCACTGTTACAATAAGGTTATCAACTTTTTCGCCCCGGCATACATTACTGCCTCCCAGATCTGACCTTCTTCCATTTCGCCATCTCCACACAGGCAAAACACTGTACTGGAGTCACCATTCAGCTTTTTTGTAAGCGCTGCTCCGATAGCGACACTGATTCCCTGACCAAGTGATCCGCTTGCAACACGGATTCCCGGCAGCTTTTCATGTGTAGCCGGATGACCCTGAAGTCTGGAATTAATCAAACGGAAGGTAGAAAGTTCCTTGACGTCAAAATAACCTGAACGCGCGAGAACACTATAGAATAGAGGGGAAATATGTCCGTTGCTCAGGAAAAACAGATCTTCTGATTTTCCATCCATCGAAAAAGCTTTCGGGTTGTGATTCATGATTCCGAAATACAATCCAACAAGAAAATCCGCACAACCAAGGGAACCGCCCGGATGTCCGGAATTGGCGACGGTAACCTGACGGATAATATCTCTTCTCACCTGAGAAGCAATTTTTTGCAATTCTTGAGTGCTGCGCATAGTTTGGAAATGTTTGGGGAATTCCGGGGATTTGAGAAGCACAAAAGTAGGTCTTCTACGTCACGGAACCGGTCAGGAAAGACCTGATTTTTCAAGAAAATATCAACAAATCAAAAACGCAGAGAAGCAATTTTTATTGAAAGAACTGAATGAGGAAAAACTGCCATTTATCAATATTCACCCATAAAATCATCCAGATCCCTGCGTTCCCGCTTGGTAGGTCTGCCTGTTCCGGGATCCCTGAAAATAGTAACTCTTGATGCCCTTTCCTTGTAAGCAGCGATTTCTTCCGGTGGGGTCAGATCTTCGGCATATTCAGATACCAGTTTCGCGTTTAGCCTGTTTGAAGTCAGGTTCAGGACTTTCAGTGTTTTCACCAATCCGGTTCTTTTTAATTTAATTTCTTCGCCAATTTTAACATGACGGGAAGGTTTTACCGCTTGTCCCTGAATGATAATTTTGCCTTGTTCGCATGCTTTGGTAGCCAGTGACCGGGTTTTGTATTGCCGGACTGCCCAAAGCCATTTGTCTACACGTATTTGTGTTGGTGTTTCCATGAGTTTTCAAAGATAAAATATTCAATCAATCCTTATCTTTACACTCTCAATCATTTCTCTTTATGGCCTCAGATTGGATCAAGAAAAGATTTACGCATCAGTTTGTACTTGTTGCATTAATAATTACAACCGCTCTCATTGGGTATACACTTCGGTCATTTCTGGATGCCATTCTTGGAGCAATAATTCTCTATGTGTTGTTCCGTCCAATGATGCGCAAATTGTTGGAGAAACGAAAATGGAAACCCTGGCGTGCAGCGATGTCCATCATTTTACTTTCTCTTGTGCTGGTGATGATTCCGATTTTGGTTATGAGTTATATGATCATTCCGAAACTCTCGATTTTTTTTAATGAAGGATCTATCACCATGAAAGTTCTGAAAGATGCGGACATTAGTTTTCAGCGTATGACCGGATTTCAGCTGATGACCACTGGCAACATGGCTAAACTTCAGTCGGAAGCTGCAGGATTCATCACGAATTTTCTTGGGGAATCAATGATCATTCTGACCAATATTCTGCTTTTGTTTTTCTTTTTTTACTACATGCTCATCAATACGGGTAAGCTGGAAAAATTAATAGAGGATTACCTTCCTTTCGCCCAGGATAAGCTTGCACGATTTTCAAAAGAGCTGGAATCACAAACATTTTCGAATGCATTAGGATCGCCTTTACTTGCCATCATTCAGGCAGGGGCGGCAGCTCTCGGTTATTGGATATTCGGCTTACCTGATCCGTTGTTTTGGGGAGTAATGACAGGATTCTTTTCTTTTTTTCCGGTGGTAGGGTCCATGCTGATCTGGTTGCCTGCAGCCATTTATCAATTGTCCGCAGGGCAAACATGGCAGGAATAGCAATAGGAATATTTGGTGTCGCGATCATCGGAACCATTGATAATATTTTCAGGTTTATTTTTCAGAAAAAATTCGCGGATGTACATCCGATTATCACCATTGTGGGAGTCATCAGCGGATTGCAATTGTTCGGTGTATCCGGGATCATTTTTGGCCCCTTACTGCTGTCATATTTTTTAATTCTCCTGAAAATATTCAAGGAAGAATATCTGACCAGCTGAAATTAGTTTAAGGAAAGAGTAAGTCAGGAACGGAGCCCACAAAAATTATTTCCTGTCCGCTGCAGAGAAAAGATCAGCTTTCGATTTTGGCCTCTTATTTTCAAGCCAGGAAAATCCTTTTAGTCGAAGTTCAGTTGTTGCAAGCTCATGAATTGGATACATGGTTCCATCCGGATCGTTTTGCAGCGTAATTGTTTTCACTTTGCTTTTATCCACGAAAATGATCATGTCACTGCAATCTGCCCGGTTTACCGCGAAGTTCTGTTCTCTTTTATTCTTGGCGTAATAGATCGTCTGGCCATTTCCTTCTACATTAATTCTAACCAACTCATTCTTTTCAAAAAAACCAGTCATCCGTTTTCCTCTGATCTGATTGAATTTAAGTGAGTCCGGAATTTCCAGGGAGACACTGTCAGCCCGTGAAGTAATAAAAGAATTATTCACCAGATGAATATGCGTAATTTCAGAATTAGCGGTCTGGAGAGTAACAGAATCAGCAGTCAACTGGTTAAGTCCCGACCAAAGCACCGGTTGATAAAACATTCGGATTGTTGAATCTCTGAAATTATAAACTAGTGAATCACAGGAACCCTGAAAATCAGGTTTAAAAAGTCTGACATCGTGGAAGGCGTACATGTTTCTTTTAGATGCAGCCGTATCTCCATTGATTTTTTCGCCAACGGCAAGCAGTGTATCCGCATGTAAAAAAAGAGTATCTGTTGTAAAAATCTGCGACATCAATGCATGTCCTGTGACCCAGGAGGAGTCAGTGACTTCGTGATGTTCACCATAATCTCCACCGATAATAATTTTATTTGTTGTATCTTCAATTGAAACGTTTCCAAAGACGCGGCCGATTCCGGAGTTTCTGTCATAGAGTACAGAATCACCACGCAACAGTTGTGTTTCAGTTTGCAGATAAGCGTTTTTATGAAATGAAGATGTCTGCTTGATAGTATTGTACCAACCACTTTCACAATAGATCACATTTTTTGCTGAATGCAACCAGGTAGGTCCAAGAAAGTAGGCGGATTTATCAAGAGTATTGTAACGAAGTGTATCGCCTTCCATTCTGTATTTTGGATTCACCAACAATACATCTTCACGGAAATACATATCGTGGGTATTGCTGTAATAGTAACCAAGGCGGCTGGTTAATGTATTTTCGCCGTCGACAATATTTGCACTGTCTTTATAAAAGGCGATATCTGTTCCGAGGTCATAATCCAGGCGGGAAGTCCTTAAGGTCATACGTTGATCGCTCAGGACGACATTTTCAAATACCTGTGCTTGTCGTGTGTTGCCATCGTAGAGTAATCTTTTCCCTGTTAATGTCAATGTATCCCCCTGTGTGATTCTGATATTCTGAAAAGCTTCCAGCCTGTTTTCATCCTGGTAGAGATATGCGCTGTCGCAATGCATGATTGCGTTTTCATGTTTGAAGGCGACATTTCCCAATAAACGGGTTGCTTTCGCATTGATGCTCTGATCAAATTCGCTGACATCCGCATTCAGGAGCTCAATTTTTTTTGGTTCCTGAGCAAATACCGGATTCAGCAGAAATATGAAGCAATTCAAAAAAAGCAAAAGAAAAAGGGCAGAACATTTTCTCATAGATTCTGCAAACATAAGAAAGGAATTTCTTATTTAAATTGTCGAAGATAAAGAGGAAGAAATACAGAAACAGATAATCTGTTTCTAATTCAGCATCGCACTGTTTTCATTCAGGCTTTCATAAACGATTCTGCTGACCTGGGCAAGTACTTCGGGTAAGACCTTGTTGTCAAGGCCTTTGGTCATAACAGTTAAAATATAAGGTCTGTCGTGATAATAAAAAATACCGGTTTCATGGAGTTGCTGGATTTCGCCGAATGAACGCTCCCCAAATTTCCGTGCAATCTTTAATGACGGATCCATGTATTTTGAAAAGCCGGTTTTAAATCCACTTTGTGACAATAATTGAAGCGCGTATTCTGAGGCTTCAGGCTTTAGGACAGAGGAATTATACAAAACCCTGAGAAGGCGAGAACATTCCTTTACAGTTAATTCATAATTCATCTGAGCCTTGCCAGGAATCGGCAATTCAAGATCCTTTAAAATGTTTTGATATGCAATAAAATCAACATCTCTGTTCAATAATGCAGCTGCGTCATTATCTGAATAAATGATCATTTGAGCGATGAGATCTTTTACTTTATAATAATTGCCGGGTACCAATACATTTCCGGTTAAAGTCTGTTCGGGAATCTCACCAAAATGACGCATGAGAAGAATCTTTTTTTCCAAAATGGATGGATTGCTTTCAGCAGCTTTTAGATAACAAATCATGGTTACCACCTTCATGATACTTCCCGGACTATATGTTTCAGAAGGATTTATGCTAAACCATTTTCCATCAGACTGTTGCCGGAACATTACAGAAGCGCTTTGAATGACTCCGGCTGCCTTTTGCTGGTCAAAAAACTGATTCAACTTAGCCTTTAAGTGGTCAAAACTCTGTTCCTCATTCCCAACATCCACCAGTATTACGGGTTTGGTCAATTCATAAATGTTTTGACGCAGGATTTGGACGGAACAATTGTTTCTTTCTGAAACCCGTTCAATCACTTTGGTTGGTTTTTGATAAAGCCATGTAAAGGCCGATCCGAAAACCAGCAAAATCAATAACAAATAGTAAATTGGTAACTTGTAGGACAAAAATTTCATGAGTTCGCAGTTCGCTTTTGCCCCCAAAGAAAAGCGAATGCTCAAAATTATTCTTTATTACTGGAGAAAGAATGAATTCTTTGCGCATTATCTTTGTTATTCTTTCAAACCAAAATTTTTCTGGTATTATAACAAGCAGGTATTTTGACCAATAACACCCAAGTCCTTGTTGATGTGGTACTTCCCTTGGCTGTGTCACAGTATTTTACTTATAAAGTTCCGGAGGAATTAAGGCATGACATTTCTCAGGGAAAACGTGTCATAGTCCCTTTCGGCAAACAAAGGATTTTCGCGGCTCTCATTAGGAACATCAGGCAATCCGAAAATGAGGACCTCACTGCCCTGAAGTCGGTTCAGAGTATCCTGGATGAGAAAGCCATTGTAAATGAATATCAGTTTGAACTTTGGGCATGGATGGCTGATTATTATTTGTGCCAGGAAGGAGAGGTCATGAATGCAGCACTTCCACCGGGTTTGAAACTGCAAAGTGAAACTAAAGTCGTCCTGAATCCGGCATTCGAACTGGATATCCTGGAATTGGAACCTTTGGAACAAATTATTTATGAATCCTTGTTGAGCAAACAAGAAATGAGTATTGAAGAGGTTTCCCAGGTGCTGAAGAAAAAAACGGTTCATGCTCTTTTGAAAAAAATGCTGGAAAAGGGGATGATCATTTTATCGGAAGAAATCGAAGAAAGATATAAGCCGAAAAAGGAGACCAGGATTCGTTTAAGTCCTGCTTATGAAATCGATTCTGAATTGCATACTTTATTTCAGGAATACGAACAGGATAAACGAAAAGGAAAGCAGCTGGAAACACTGATGGTATTTCTAAAACTTCTTTATCAAAAAGATGAAAAAGATTTTGTGAGGAAGCAAGACCTTCTTAAGGAGGAAAATATTTCATCTTCCGCATTGCATACTCTGATCAGGAATAACATTTTAAAAGAATGGGATGTCAGGGTTGATCGAATTCCGGTTGCAACCGGTGAGCATGTGGATACATATTCGCTTAGTGAGGCTCAGCAAAAGGCATTGAAGGATATCAAAAATGCCTACGAACAAAAAAATGTAGCCCTTTTACACGGAGTTACTTCCAGTGGTAAAACAGAAGTTTATATTCACCTTATTGAAGAAACGATAAAATCAGGGAAACAGGTTTTGTATCTGTTACCGGAAATCGCTTTGACAACACAGATTATCACCAGGCTTCGGCGTCACTTTGGTGACAGAGTAGGAGTTTATCATTCCCGTTATAGCAGTAATGAAAGAATTGAAGTATGGAACCAGGTGAACAGATTTTCTGAAGAAAATGCTGAAGGATCTTATTTTAAATCTCAGATTGTTCTTGGTGCCCGTTCTGCATTATTTCTTCCTTACAGCAAATTAGGACTTGTGATTGTGGATGAAGAACATGATTCTTCATACAAACAAAATGATCCTGCTCCCAGATATCATGGGAGAGATACCGCTATCGTACTGGCGAAAATTCATGGCGCCAAAGTATTGCTTGGTTCTGCAACACCTTCTCTGGAGAGCTATTACAATGCTCTTGCCGGGAGATATGCCTTGGTAGATCTGAAGCAACGATTCGGTGGCGTTCACATGCCTGAAATTGTCGTCGCGGATGTAAAAGAAGCGACTCGTAAGAAGATCATGAAATCTCATTTCACACCTGAATTGATTCAGTCGATTGATCTTGCTTTGAAAAACAAAGAACAGGTTATCCTGTTTCAAAACAGGCGTGGATTTTCTCCTTACCTCGAATGCAGACAATGCAACTGGATTCCAAATTGCAAAAATTGTTCCGTGACATTGACCTATCACAAACAAAGTCATCAGTTAAAATGTCATTATTGCGGATATGGACAAACCGTTCCTGCATCGTGTATGCAATGTGGTGATCATCATCTTGAAGTAAAAGGATTCGGAACAGAGAAAATAGAAGAGGAGATTGCCATCTTTTTCCCTTCTGCCAGCATTGCTCGTATGGATTTGGATGCCACACGTTCAAAACAATCCTTTCATAGAATTATTACCGATTTCGAAGAACGGAGAATTGATATTCTGGTGGGTACACAGATGGTCACCAAAGGACTGGATTTTGATAATGTGAGTACTGTTGGGATTATCAATGCCGATCAGTTACTAAATTTCCCTGATTTCCGTTCCCATGAGAGAAGCTTCCAACTAATGGCCCAGGTGAGTGGGCGTTCCGGAAGGAAGCAAAAACAGGGAAGGGTGATTATTCAGACTCAGCAACCGAACCATTGGGTAATTCGTGATGTTGTAAAAAATGATTATGAAGCTTTTTACAAACGTGATTTATTTGAAAGACATAAATTCAATTATCCTCCGCATACACGTTTGATCGAGATAATAATACGTCACAAGGATTCTGATGTGGTTCAGGATGCGGCAGGAGTTTTTGCCACAATGTTGAGGAACAAACTTGGCCAGCGGGTAATTGGCCCTCACATTCCGCTGATTTCAAGAATACGGAATCTTTACCACCGTGTTGTCATCATTAAAATAGAACGCGAAGTTTCCTCCAAAGACGCGAAAAATAAAATTCGTGAATGCATGTCTGCTTTTTATGCAAATCGTGACAATCATCCGGTGCAGATGCATGTGGATGTAGATCCGATGTGATAAGAAAAGCCATCCTTTTGAGATGGCTTTTTTGTTATTCTCTTATCAGTTGAATAAACCCGTGCAATTCATTTCTTCTGGTTAGCATGACATAATAATAGGTTCCTTCAGAACATTCTGTTCCGTCTGTATCCAAGCCATCCCAGGCAAAATCAGGATCGTTGGATTCAAAAACTATTTTACCCCAACGATTGTAGATTTTGAAATAGAAACCTTCGAATGTGCACAATGAATCGATGTGATAGGTGTCGTTTCTGTGGTCATCATTTGGTGTAAAGACATTCGGAATTTTCAGAAGGGCTTCACAGGTTCTGTATATCACCAATACTGAATCCGAACTGGAACAACCGTTTCCATATCCGGCTTCAACAGTGTAAAGTTGAGTAGTACCTGTTGTTGTAGCGTAGAAAGTTGTACTGCTCAACGGATCAGGGTTTACCAGTGAGGCAGGATTCCATGAATAAGTATAGGTCAAACCACCGGGACCAATGGTTTGTACATGTAAAGTGTCGAATTCTTCATCACGCACAATGATGGTATCTTCAAGAATGTCAACATTCACAATTGTTGTCACCTGTATTGAATCGGAATATGGAACCTGAACATAACAGAAATTACCACTGATCGGCATGGTAAAGCCGAGATAGAGGCGAGGGATAAAATTATCTACACTGTTGTAAGTATGAGTAACAGTGTCCTCAGACGTACTCGGAATTACAGTTCCATCACCAAAATCCCATGCATATAAATTTGAATTACTGGCCACTCCGTTAAAGGTGACAGTCAGTGGACGACAACCCGAATCAGGAATGGCAGTAAATGATCCTGTAGGGCCAGGAACAACAACGAGGTCAGGTTGGCGAACAGAATCCACACAGCCGAAACGGTTTGTAACAGTGAGTGCTACATCATACGATCCTGCCGGAACAGAATAGTAATTTACATAGGATGAAAGGTTGGTATTTAAATTTTGTGTGTATTCCAGATCCCATGAATACGTACCCATGTAATTGTTGGAGTCGGAAGTAAACACTGCGTAAATCTGTGCTTGTTTGATACCGTTAGTTTCCACACAGGTATCCTGCAAAGTCCAATGGAAACTCGCGGGAGTGGTATAAACAAATATGTCTTTACGAATAGAATCTACGCAATTGTTATTGTCGGTCGCGATTAATAAAACAGAATAACTTCCATTGTCGGTGTAGCTGTGCGTTTCAGTATTATTTGTGGACGAAGAGGTGTTTCCATCACCGAAATTCCAGGAATAAGTCACCGGATTAGCTACATAGGTTCCGGGTGAAGCATTAAAACTGATTGGCGCATTTCTACAGAGGGTATCCGCGGTGGTAGTAAATGTAGGATCAGGCTGAGTAGGCTGGATATAATTGAAAGCTGTAGTTGAATTTGTACATCCATTTGCATCAATGACAGTCAGTGTCACAGAATAATTTCCGGGTGTTGGATATGGGTGATTAGCCGTTCCGGTTAAGGTTGTATCCACTGAGCTGCCGTAATTCCAAATCCATTTTACAATAGCGCTGCCTTCAGTGTCTGATGTATCCGTAAATACTACGTTTAAAGGTGCACAACCTGTGAAAGGAGAAGCCTTGAAATAGGCGGTAGGGCCAATGATGTGCACCCGTTGAGTATCTACACTCACGCAATTGTGGATGTCAGTGATTGTGAGCGTTGCTGTATAGTACCCGGCATTGTTATAATAGTGTGGTGAATTAATTAGTAAGGATGTATCCTGTACACCTGCAATTCCTTCACCGAAGGTCCAGACCTGAGTATTGTAATCAGTTGAACCGGTGCCTGTGAATTGAATGGTGGAAGGGTGACAGGCTTCGATTGTATTCGAAGCGGCAACGGCCAATGGAGCACGAATCTGAACAACATGAACTGAATCAACAACGCAACCTGAGACAGAACTGGTAGCGGTCAGTACCACGGTGTAATTTGTGTTGGAAGGATAAGTGTGTGAAGGATTAGTTTGCGTTGAAGCAGCGGAACCATCACCAAAATCCCAACTGTAACTGGTAGCACCTCCACTCAGATTATTGAAAGTAACAGAATATGGATTAGCACAATTGTACACAGGTGCAAAATCCGGAATAGGACCATTTACGGTAATGAGATCTGTTAAGACAATGGTATCAGGGCAACCATTGTAATAAGCGATTAGAGTTACGTCGAAAGGATCAGCAGTACCGGAAGTATCGATATTGTACTGATGATTCGGGTTTTGCAAAATACTGGAACCACCGTCTCCAAAATTCCATCTCCATCCGGTAATTGGCGGTGGAGCAGAGAGATCGGTAAATTGAACATTGTCTTTGAAACAAATTACCTGAGGAGTCGCGCTGAAATTAGCATTCGGTTTTGTTCCAATTTTAATGTAAGCGGTTTTGGTAAGTGTTTCAGTACATCCTGATGAAGTCGTAATTGTCAGGGTAACAGGAAAAATTCCAACCGCATTAAAGGTGTGCTGAATGGTTGGACTGCTACCGGAAGAATGGGGTCCGGTGCCGTCTGTAAAGACCCATGTATAATCGGTGATGGTCGGATCCGCCGGAGAATTTACACTCGCGTTGAATGTAAATGTAGAACCTACACAACCACTATCAGGTTGGCTAAAATCAATTACTGGTTTTACAATTGCAACGTAATTTGAAAACAGGGCACTGTTGCGACAACCAAAGCCATCGACGACGGTCAGGTTCACGCTGTAGTAACCAAAATTATGATACGTGTGTGAAGGATTTTGGACAGAGGAAGAGTCCAATGCACCGCTGGAGGGATCTCCGAATACCCAGGACCATGCAGTATGTCCGGAAATTGTATCATTGAAAGAGACCGTGAAAGGAGTATCACATGCCTGATGATCAGGAGAAATGAAAGCGACTTGCGGTGGAACCCTTACACGAACGGATTGTGTAATCACATCTGTGCAGGAACCAATTGAAATTGTCAGACTCACCTGAAATGTTCCCGGTCCGCTGAACACATGAGAAGGGTCGCTTTGTCCGGATGAATTATTCACTCCGCTCGAAGGATCTCCGAAATTCCAGTTATACACACCTGTTGAACCGGTATTGGTAAAGAAGATTGTATCGTTCATGCAAACGACAGTATCGGATATGGTAAAATTTGCCACCGGTTGAGCAATAGTGACTGATTGGTTGTGTGTATCGTTACAACCAGGGACTCCCGAGGTAAGTACAATGTTATAAGTTCCGGTTGAATTGTATGTGTGAGAAGGATTCGCTAAAGTTGAAGCATTGTCGACTCCACTCGCCGGGTCTCCAAAATCCCAGGTATACAAACTTGTATTCGACGAAGTGTTTGTAAAGCTGATCGTAGCGGGAGCGGAGCAGGAAGTAATTTGGTTGACAAAGAAATCAGCTACAGGTTGAGGGAAGACCCATATTGTGTCTTCGTTATAACTGCCATTGCATCCGTTTGCATCATTGATCGCAAGAACAGGATAATAGGTTTGGTAAGTACTACCTCCATTGGTAAAGATATGATCGACAGTACTCACACCCGTGACCTGAGGCGTACCGTCATTAAAGGTCCAGCTGAATTGGTTAATAGCCCCGTCTCCGGGTATAGAAGTATTTGTAAAAGTAATCGACGTTCCGGAACAAATGGAATCATTGGTTACCGAATAAGATGCTGTAGGCGGAACGAATACCCGGATATAATCAGTCTTTATTTCAGTATCTGAGGTAGTGCCATTCGAAACAGTGAGTGTTACCGTATATAAGCCGGAAGTAGCAAAGGAGTGATTCGGGTTTTGTAATACAGAACCACCGGTTCCATCTCCGAAATCCCATAAATAGGTGGTAGGATTACCTGTGGAAGTGCTGGTAAATTGCACAATTGCAGGAGGACAATCCTGAAGAATGTCGGCATTGAAATTAGCCGTAACCTGTGCAAAAGATGCAATAGAGGCGAAAAGCAGACTGACAAATACTAAATAAATCTTCCTTTGAAGTGAGGACATGAACTTGATGTTAATGAATGAAATGTAATTTTTATCGGGTTTCAAATGTAAAATAAAATCGTGATAAAAGAAGCTCTGAAAGGCCTCATTTTAGAGATATTTCAGCTCAAATCTGGCTTATGGTATTTCCGGCTGGATACATTAACATTTTCATGGCGAATTATGACATTTTGGTTATGAACGAATCATTAGAGGAGCACTATTATTTTTGATAAATCACCTTGAATAAGTTCACAACTGATCTCATTGTTGAAATTTTCATCTTGCTAGTGAGCACTATTTGATGTTATTTCGAACTCTCTAAAATGTCATTTTCATGAGGAAAAAAATAGTCGCCGGAAACTGGAAAATGAATCTGCTTTATGCTGAAGCAATGGCTTTGGTGGATGGTGTCATTGACAATTATGATGAATCCGGTAGTACAGAAATTATCCTCGCCCCTCCGGCAATTTACATTCAACAGATCGTTTCCCGTTTGCAAAAATGTCCGCAAGTTGCCATTGCTGCACAGAATTGTTCTGAGCAGGTGAAAGGAGCCTTTACAGGTGAGATCTCCGCTGCGATGCTTGCTTCCATAGGCACTGAATATGTCCTGGTTGGTCATTCAGAAAGAAGGGCATTGTATCATGAAACAGATGTTCAATTGGCAGATAAAGTGACACGTGCAATTGAAAACTCTTTGCTCCCTATTTTTTGTTGCGGAGAAACGCTTGCCCAAAGAAATCAAGGACTGCATCGGGAAACAGTACAAATGCAATTGGAAAAAGGACTTTTCCACTTAAATGAAAACCTGATACAGGATTGTGTTATTGCCTATGAGCCTGTCTGGGCAATTGGAACAGGAGTTACTGCTTCATCAGTGCAGGCTCAGGAAATGCATGCTTTTATCAGGCAGTTGGTTGCAAACAGATACAATACAAATGTTGCCGATCAGCTCACCGTTCTTTATGGTGGTAGTGTAACCGCAAAAAATGCTCAGGAATTGTTTTCCTGTCAGGATGTGGATGGAGGACTGGTAGGCGGGGCTTCCCTGAAAGCGGATGAATTCAAACAAATTATCAAAGCGATGAATGCCATCATCGCGAAATCCTGAACAAGGTTATATGGATTATCTGGAAATACGATTTTACAATGACCCTGCAATGAACGAAGTTTTGATTGCATGGCTGGGGGAAACAGACTTCCAGATGTTTCAGGAACAGGAAGACGGTGTTTCCGCATTTATCCCTGCAGCGGATTATCAGGAAGATAAAATTTCCGAATTGATCAGAAGCATTCCGGGAAATGAAAATATCCGGATGGAAAAATCGTTTATTAAAGATAAAAACTGGAACAAGGAATGGGAATCCAATTTTGAGCCGGTTACTGTCAAGAATGAAGTTCATATCAGGGCTCCTTTTCATCCTCCAGCTCCATCCGGGCTGATAGAATTGATCATCGAACCAAAAATGTCATTTGGAACCGGTCATCATGCTACGACCAGTCTGATGATTGAACAAATGCTGGAGATGGATCTGGAAGGCAAATCTTTGCTTGACATGGGGAGCGGAAGTGGTGTCCTCGCGATTCTAGCAAAAAAAATGGGCGCGGAAAAAATCCTTGCTACGGATATTGATGACTGGGCCATCGAAAACAGTATCGAGAATTGTAAACGGAATCAAACGGAAGATATAGAAATACAAAAAGGAGACTATCGGCTTTTGAAAAATCTCGACTTTGATATTATTCTCGCGAATATTAACCGAAATGTATTGCTTAACGATATGGAAGCATATTCCGTGTCCTTAAATCAAGGTGGAGAATTGGTGATCAGCGGTTTTCTTACTGAGGATGTTTCTGTATTGAACGAAAAAGCTAAATCTCTCGGACTGCAGGTGCTGAAAGAAAAGCACCACGAAGGCTGGGCATCTGTCTCGTATAAAAAATAAAACAATTATTCCTGACTGCAATTTGGGAATATATTCCATAGTTTCCACTCTTCCGCTTACCCAATAATTTTAAATCATCAGATGCATCAACCCAAATTCAACTCGCTCTATTCAATTATTTTGTTTTTCCTGTTTGGATTTATCTGCGAATCATCCGGGCAAGGAATAAAAAACTTTACCACTGACCCGGTCAAGTTTAGTGAGGAAATGAGAACATTTCTCATGGAGACTGACAAGAAGGAAGGTGAGAAGATAATGGATGCGTTTGATGTATTGTGGACAGGAGGAAAGTTTAGCGCCGATCAGCAACAATTGATCTACAAGACCAGTAACGCGATGCTCCGCAAACGCATGAAAGCTTTTCCGGATTTCAGAAATTACATCATTGCACTGACAAGTTTCGCCGGAAGTAACCAGTCGGCACAAAGTTTTTCGGCATGGCAGGCGAGTCTTGATAAACTGTTATTGATGCCTGCTAAGTATTTCGCGAATTATGTGATCACCTGTAATAACTTGTTCCGGAGTAATGTATTGTACGAATCCGCTTCGACCAATTGGCACAGCGACAATCCGAATTACACTTTTGAATTTGACACTATACCAAAAATCGTTTTCCCGGCGATGAACCTGGTTTGTACTTCCAAAGGAGACTCATCCATAATTTTCGCGACGAAAGGTGTCCTGTATCCGACACGCCAATTGTTTTACGGTTCGGGTGGTAAAGTTAACTGGGTAAGGGCAGGATGGGAAGAATCGGTTGTACGTGCGGAGCTTTCAAATTATACGATTGATGTGACAGGAAGCGATTTCTTCGCGGATTCAGTTACCTTTTTCAATACAACCTATTTTAAACAATCTCTTCAGGGAAAATACACGGATAAAATTCTGTCCAATGTTACCCCGGAAAACGCGAGTTATCCTCGTTTTGAATCCTACACAACAGGACTTGCTATAAAAAACATTGTTCCGGATGTCGACTATCAAGGTGGCTTTTCAATGGTGGGAAATAAAATGATCGGATCAGGCAATAGTGAGGAGGATGCAAATTTGTATTTCAGCAGGGATAAAAAACTGTTTTTGAAAGCATCGTCAAAAGGATTTGTAGTGAGGAAAGATAAAGTTACGAGCGATAACGCCTCTGTAAATATTTTCTTCGAAGATGATTCCATTTATCATCCTGGTGTTGCATTTAAATACATCGTTAAGGATAGGGAAGTAGCATTGATCAGAGGAGAAGAAGGAAAATCAAAAAGCCCCTATTTTGATTCTTTCCATCAGATCGATATGTACTTTGACGCATTGTACTGGAAGATCGATGAGCCGATCATGAATATGAAAATGATCAGCGGTGTCGGTGAAAGCAAAGCGACATTTGAATCCAGCAATTATTTTCGTCTCCAGCGCTTTCTGAAACTACAAGGTTTGAATGATGTGCATCCATTCCTAAAAGTGAGACAGTTTGCGGCAAAGCAAGGCAGTCAATTCATCAACACAGAAGACCTTGCGAAAGACATGCATTTGCCGGTGAGTGAAGTCAGGATCATGCTAATGACCTTTGCCAACCAGGGTTTTGTGATGTTTGACGCGGCCAATGACAGAGCAGTTATCAAAGATCGATTGAATACATATCTGCTCGCTAACTCCGGGAAGATTGATTACGATGTCATCCAGTTTGAATCAATTATCAATGCACTTCCAAATGCGAGTATTAATCTGCTGAACTTTGAAATAACGCTTCGCGGTCTTGCGCCTATCGTACTCAGTGATTCGCAAAATGTAATTATCTATCCTAAAGACCAGGAAGTAAAATTGAAAAAGAACAGGGATTTTACCTTTGCCGGCAGGGTGAAGGCAGGACGATTTGATTTTTACGGTAAACAGTTCGCATTCGATTACCAGAATTTTAAAATCAACCTGGACAATGTCGATTCACTTAGATTGAAAGTAGAGAGCAACGATCCGGCTGAACAGGATGAACTGGGCCGACGTAAACTGGTTCCTGTAAGGAGTGTTTTGCAAAATATTTCGGGAGACTTGCTTATTGATTTCCAGGGAAACAAATCCGGAATGCATGAATATCCGCAGTATCCGATCTTCAATTCGAAGAAAGACTCTTATGTGTATTACGACCGGCCCTGGATCCAGGAAGGTGTGTATACGAAAGATAAATTTTATTTTCACCTTGATCCTTTTACGATCGACTCCCTGGATAATTTCAGTCGTTCAGGACTTCGTTTCAATGGAGAATTTGTTTCCGCGGATATCTTCCCGGAGTTCAGAGATACATTGCGTTTACAACCGGATCTTTCTCTCGGACTTGTGCGGGAAACCGGGGACGCAGGTTGGCCTGCTTACGGCGGGAAGGGTAAATTCATCAGTACTGTTAAACTCAGCAATGAAGGTTTGCATGGTGATGGTACGATTGAATATCTGACTTCCACATCTAAAACAGATGATTTTCTATTTCTTCCGGACAGTATGAATTCTACGGTGAAGAGTTTTGTGAACAGAAAAGAAAAACTTGGAGGTGTTGAGTTCCCGGCGGTGAAAGCGGAAACTGTCTACGAACATTGGGAACCGAAGAATGATGTGATGTATGTGAACAAAACAAGTACGGATCTGAATATGTATGAAAGTCAGGCGATGCTGAATGGTAATATTCAACTCCAACCAACCGGAATGACAGGAAATGGAATCATGACTTTTGCAGCAAGCGAACTGGAATCACAGCGTTTTAAATACAAATCAAATGTATTTGATGCCGACACTGCTGACTTCCGATTAACATCTGATAATACAGCTGCGCTTGCATTCAGTACCAAGAATGTGAATTCGCACATTGATTTCCAGAAACGTGTCGGTGAATTTAAATCCAACGGTGGCGGATCCTATGTAAGCTTCCCGCTAAACCAGTATATCTGTTACATCGACCAGTTTAAATGGTTCATGGATCAGCAGGAAATTGAGCTGAGCTCTTCGGACAAAGCGCAGGTGAAAGAGGACACCACCAACACAGGTTTGAGTCTTACCGGTTCAGAATTCATCAGTGTTGAACCGCGACAGGATTCCCTGCGATTCAAAGCGCCGTTCGCGAGATATTCTTTGAAAGATTACCTCATCAAAGCTGAAAAAGTGGCACTGATTCAATCTGCGGATGCTTCTGTGATTCCGGACAGTGGAAAGGTGGTTGTAGAAAGATATGCTAAAATGAGGACGCTCAGAGATTCACGAGTAATCGCGAACAACACGACCAAATACCATACAATCTATAATGCCAATATTGATATCATGGGCAGGAAGCAATACCAGGGAACCGGTGACTATGATTACATTGATGAGAACAAGATCAAACACCATTTGCATTTTGATAAAATAGGCGTGGATACCACTTTCCAGACTATAGCCGATGGTGAACTGGCAGATACAGCAGGATTCCCGCTGAGTCCTCAATTCCTGTTTAAAGGTTCTGTACATCTGACAGCCTCGAAAGAGTTCCTCACTTTTACCGGTTACAGCAAACCAAATTTTCATTGTGAAAAAATTGAGCGTAACTGGATTCGTACAAGCGGGGATATTAACCCGGCGAATGTGAGCATTACGATTTCATCTCCGGTAACAGATGCAGGAACCAAACTGGCCGCTGCAGTCGCGCAAACCAGCGACAGTACCGGTATCTATGCCGCCTTCCTGATGCCGAAACAAAAACCATCAGATCTGGAAATTATCAATGCCAGTGGAGTGATGTATTATGATAAAGGAACAAGTCAGTTCAGGATTACCACTCCAGAGAAGCTTGAAAAACCGGGTATCGCAGGAAATTATCTTAGTCTGGATGATAGCAGATGTCTTGTGTATGGAGAAGGTAAACTTGACTTTGGATCCGATTTTGGTCAGTTGAGTCTGAAAGTGGTTGGAAATGTCATGAACAATCTGAATAACGACAGTACTCAGTTTGATGTATTGGCAGCCATCAATTTCTTTTTTAATGACGATGCCATCAAGATCATGAGCGAACAGATTTCCACCAATCCATCCCTTCTTGCAACTCAGGATGTAGGCAGGCCGACATTTGAGCATGGACTAACTGAATTGGTTGGAAAAGAAAAGGCAGATAAACTGATTGCGGAGTTGAACCTATATGGATCATTTAAAAAAATTCCGGAAGATCTGAGACAGACATTCTTTATCACGGAATTAAAAATGGCATGGAACAATGAAACCAGGTCTTACAGGTCCATTGGTCCGATCGGAATTGGAAGCATCGACAAAGTATCTGTGAACCGAAAAGTGAACGGATATGTTGAAGTCATCCACAAAAGAACCGGAGATGTACTGAATATTTATCTTGAACCGGAAAATGGTAAATGGTTCTATTTCAGTTATGCAAGAGGACTCATGCAAGCACTTTCAACAGTAACAACATTCAACGATGTGATCACAAAGTTGAAACCCGAAAAACGTATCAACAAAGAGAAAGACAAACCCGACTTCGAGTACATTCTTTCAACTGACCGAGCAGTGAAAAACTTCCTCAAACGCATGCAACCAGCTGTAAATGAAGAGGAAAAGTAATTGGAGGTTGAATAATTAAGAATGTTTGGTTAAGATTGTATTCGGAAACAGAAAAAGCAGGTGTTTTACTCAAAAAACGCCGGTTTTTTAACATCAGTGGGGATTGTTAACATTACCAAATATACTCGGTTTACTTGCTGCCTATCTTGTTGGATCCATTCCCTCAGCGGTATGGGTTGGACGAACCTTTTACGGAATTGATGTTCGTGAATATGGTAGCGGTAATGCCGGAGCTACCAATACTTTTCGTGTATTGGGAAAAAAGCCTGGAACAGCAGTGCTTATCATGGATATTGTAAAGGGATTCATGGCGGTGAAGCTGGCGTATTTTATCGGGGATTATGATCCTCAATCACCGGAGTTCATCGATTTTGAATTAGCTCTGGCAGTCTGTGGATTACTGGGACACATCTTTCCAATTTATGTTGGTTTCCGTGGAGGAAAAGGAGTGGCTACTATGCTTGGAATCCTGATTGCAGTTCATCCGCAGGCAGCTTTGATTTGCGCAGGAGTATTTATTCTAACCCTTTCAATCAGCAGATATGTTTCCCTCAGTTCAATGTTAAGTGGAATTACTTTCCCTGTAGTAATCATGGTGTTTTACTCCACCAACTCAAGTATCAATATTTTTTCTCTTGCTGTTGCAATATTGATTCTGGTAACCCATCAACGCAACATTGAGCGTTTGATCAAGAATGAGGAATCAAGGGTGAATTTGTTCCGTCGAAAAGCTGCCTGAGTCCGGGCAGAATTTGTTGAGGTAATCCCGGATAATGAGTGCTGAATCCAGTTGTTTCGCATAGATCATGTCCGGGCAGACTTTATCCTTCTTGTCAAGGTAAGCAAGTGTTATTCCCCTGAAATAGTAGGCGTGAGCAAATTCCGGTTTCAAATGAATTGCGCGGTTAAAATCGATCAGAGCGGAGCGAGCAGCTTCTTCGCTGATGTCCAGTTTTATCAATTTCAAATGGCCACGCTGAAAATAGTACTCCGGATTATCAGGGTTCAGATCCACTGCATAATTCAGCCATTTTAATGCCTGTTGGTAATCTTTCAAACTATCACAAAACATAGCCTGTTTGAATTTTTCTTTCGCTTTGGCAATGCATTCAGGACTTTTGCATTTATTTTTTTCAATGATTGCATCCGCATTTGATTGCAGAGAATCAGGGAAAGTGGTTCGTATGTATTCTTCATACCTGGAAGCCCTGAAGGTGTTGTGGAATTCTCTGGCGTTCCAGACAACACCAAGATAAGAGATGAGCAAAAGAATCAGAATAGCAGCTGAATAAGAAACCTTATCCATTCTGGATTTCATCAACCAGGAAAAACCATTGCTGCTAAATTGTTTAAGAATCAAGAACAACAGATAGGAACCAATCAAAGCAATAATAAACCAGCCTGTATTTTCACCAAAACCCCAATACTGCAGACGTAGCAAGAGAAGAAAGAAGGAAATTCCAAAAATTAACTCCGGTGAAAGCTTTATCTGTCCTTCCTGCCGATAGTTTTTGTACATGTCATTGATTCCTCCCGAAATGAGTATTGTTGAAAGCAACATTCCTGATAAAACGAGGAATAGAATACCACCCGGGATTCCGGTTTTGCGTATATAAATTCCTGCTACAAACAGGAGCAATAAAAATCCTTCCCTGGAGAATTTCATAGTCGAATTTCGGTTTACGAAGATAAACTGCTACTCACTTTATCCCCAAATTATACACAGATTTAATTGACAATTTTCAAATTCTGATTGTTGAGAAGATACACGGAGGTATGAGATTCGGCATACACGAGGCGTCTAAATTTGCAAACACTCCATGTTCCATCCATTCTCATATAATATTCTCCGGTTACCGGTTTTTCTTTTGATGTTCGCGATTAGCGCCATCAATCAGAGTTTTGCTTCTGATCCTGTAAAACTTCCACCTTTCTATACGGAGGAGGCAGGGAAGTGGGCAGATTCGGTATTGGCAACGCTCAGTCCCGGAGAAAGAATTTCACAACTCATCATGGTTGCTGCATGGAGTAACAAGGATTCCGTGCACATCAAAGAAATCCGGAAGTTGATCCAGGATCACGGTATTGGCGGGCTGATCTTTTTTCAGGGAGGACCCATACGGGAAGCTTTGCTGACAAATGACTACCAATCCATTTCAAAAATTCCGCTCATGATTGGAATGGATGGAGAATGGGGACTGTCTATGCGTCTCGACAGTACGGTTCGTTTTCCAAGACAAATGACTTTATCTGCAATGCCATCAGATTCGCTGATTTATACAATGGGTGCTGAAATAGCGAGGGAATGCAAACGAATCGGGATCCATATCAACTTTGCGCCTGACGCGGATATCAACGACAACCCACTCAATCCTGTTATCGGGAGCAGATCCTTTGGTGATGATAGGGAAGAAGTGACACGCAGAGCTATGCTCTATATGAAAGGCATGCAGGACAATGGTGTTCTTGCCAATGGAAAACATTTTCCCGGTCATGGCAATGCGGAAAGTGATTCTCACCTGACTTTACCTTTGATTTCACAAACGCGTTCGGAACTCGATTCGGTTGAATTGTATCCATTCCGAAAATTGATTGATGAGGGATTGGCATCTGTGATGGTTGCCCATCTGAATGTTCCTGCATTAGACAGCACCCCGAATCTTCCATCAACACTTTCAAAACCCATCGTTACTGATTTACTGTCATCCAAAATGGGTTTCAAAGGTCTGATTTTCACTGATGCGTTGAATATGAAAGGTGTCAGCAGCTGTTATCAGCCGGGCATTCTGGATAAAAAAGCGATTCTTGCAGGGAATGATATTTTACTCTATACAGAAGATGTCCGCAAAGCAATTGATGAGATTCTATTGTCGGTTCAGAATGGTGAAATTTCTCAGGAAGAAATTGACCGGAGAACCAGGAAATTACTGATGGCAAAGTACTGGTGCGGACTTAACAAGAAACCAGTTATTGACACTACGAATCTTTATAAAGATCTGAACCCACCTTCAGCATTAAACCTGCAACGAAAATTATACGAACAATCCATTACAGTTATCAGAAATCGTGATTCAATTTTACCTCTTCGTTCACTGGATTCATTACGTATAGCTTCTGTTGTCATTGGTGATGTTAAAGACAATGCATTTCAAAAGCAGTTGAAATTGTATGGTCGGATCGACACTTATGCAGAAGAAAAAGACGCTCCGGTTTCCATTTTTGATGCTTTGTTTAAGTTTCTCGAAAATTATGACATCGTCATTTTGAGTCTGCACGGAACCAGTATGAAAGCTGCAAATAATTTTGCGATTCCTGAAGCCGCTCAGATGTTTATTGATAAAGTGATTGCCGCTTATCCAACAGTATTTGTGAATTTTGGAAATGCCTATACATTTTCACGTTTCCAAAACACTGACTCCGCTAAAGCCGTTGTTTTGGCTTATGAAGATTTTCCGATGACACATGAAATGGCTGCACAGGTTGTTATGGGAGGGTTCAGCAGCTCCGGAAAATTACCTGTGAATAGCACTGCAAGATATACCAGGAGCCTTGGACAAAATACTTCCCGTGCGATCCGACTGAAGTACACCCTTCCGGAAGATGCCGGTATGTCGTCTGAAAAATTAAGCAGAATTGATTCCATTGTAAATAATGCAATCCTTGCCGGTGCTTTTCCGGGTTGCCAGGTTCTTGTCGCAAAAGATCAGAAAGTAGTTTATTCGAAATCTTTCGGAACAAGGACCTATAAAGACACAACAAAAGTCCGAAACTCTGATTTGTTCGATGTTGCATCAGTAACAAAAATCGTTGCAACGGCACTCGGTACCATGAAATTATTTGATGATGGTAAAATCAATTTGAATCAACCACTTTCAAAATATCTTCCTGCCTTAAAGACTACGAACAAAAGAAGTTTGACCATCAAAGAGGTCATGGCTCATCAGGCTGGATTACAATCCTGGCAGCCATTCTGGAAGCAGACAGTGAAAGATAATAGCCTGATGTCATCCATCTATCAGAAAACACGATCGACGGATTTCTCATTGAGGGTTGCGGATAGTATTTATATGAAAAAAGCATATGCCGACAGCCTCCTGAAATGGATTTACAAATCACCTTTGAATGAAAGAGGAAAATATGTGTATAGCGATTTTGGTCCGATTCTATTAAAGAACATGGTCGAGAAAGTGAGTAAGGATTCCTTTAGTGTTTATCTTGAAAATAATTTTTACAAACCATTGCAATTATCAAATTCCGGTTTCCTTCCGAGAAAGAAATTTCCTCTTGAAACAATCGTCCCGACAGAAAATGATAAGGAATTCCGACACCAGTTACTGATTGGTGATGTTCATGATCCGGCTGCGGCTATGCAGGGTGGAATTTCGGGAAATGCAGGTTTTTTTAGTAACGCGAATGATCTGGCAGTGATTATGCAAATGTTGCTGAATAAGGGAAATTATGGCGGAAGGCAATTTCTAAAACCGAATACGGTAACGCTTTTTACAAAGCAACAATTTGTTCAGAACAAAAACAGAAGAGGTTTGCTCTTTGACAAACCCGAACCGGATCCGGCCAAATCGAGTCCATGCAGTCCTTCTGCATCCCTTGAATCGTTCGGACATCAGGGTTTTTCCGGTACCTGTGTCTGGGTGGATCCCAAATACAACCTGATCTATATTTTTCTTTCCAACCGCATTCATCCTGAGGCAACCAATGATAAACTGGTGAAAATGAATGTCCGGACGGAAATTCAGCAGACTATTTATGATTCTTTTTTGAAAAAATAGAATCAAATTTCGATGCGCGGTTTCTTTCCTATTTCTATCTTTGGTTTTTACCTGATCAAGCCCGTCAGGTTTTGAATCAAAAAATATGAAAATTGGAATCTTGTGTTACCCGACATTCGGAGGTAGTGGAGTGGTTGCTACCGAACTGGGAAAAGCCCTCGCAGAAAAAGGTCATAAGATTCATTTTATCACCTATAGTCAGCCTGTACGACTGGAACATTTTACCGAAAATGTTTTTTTTCATGAAGTAAGTGTCGCTGATTATCCCTTGTTTGAATTTGCACCGTATGAGACGGCGCTGACAAGCAAACTGGTGGATGTTGCCAGCTTCGAGCATTTGGATCTGGTTCATGTACATTATGCCATTCCTCATGCATCAGTTGCTTATATGGCCAAACAGATTATGGCTGCCCAGGGAGTACATTTGCCATTCATTACCACCTTGCATGGTACAGACATCACCCTTGTTGGAAAAAATGCCAGTTATAATCCTGTGGTCACCTTCGCAATCAATGAAAGTGATGCTGTGACATCTGTCTCAAAGAATCTGATGGAGGATACCTATCAGAATTTTAAAGTGGATAAAGAAATAGAAGTCATCCCCAACTTCATAGATTTGCGACGGTTTAACAAACAACGAAAAGATCATTTCCGCAGAGCCGTAGCACCGGGAAATGAAAAACTGATCATACACGCCTCGAATTTCCGCCCTGTCAAACGTGTGAGTGATGTGATTAAGGTCTTTTCTAAAATTGTTGAGAAGATCCCATCCAAACTTTTGCTCATTGGTGATGGTCCTGACCGCGGGAAGATTGAAAAAGAATGCCGTGAGAGCTCCGCATGTGATCACATCCGCTTTCTTGGAAAGCTGGAAGCCGTGGAAGAAATTTTATCCATCGGTGATTTGTTTATTCTTCCATCAGAAACGGAAAGTTTTGGTCTTGCCGCTCTGGAAGCGATGGCATGCCAGGTTCCGGTCATCTCTACCAATACCGGTGGTATACCGGAACTGAATGTTCAGGGAGTAACCGGTTTTATGAGTAATGTCGGTGATGTTGATGACATGGCCAAAAACGCGATCTATGTTTTGGAAGATGAAGAACGCCTGCTCAAATTCAAACACCAGGCTTTGGAACACGCGAAGACATTCGACATTAAAAGAATTATGCCTGTGTACGAACGTTTGTATGAAAAAGTAATTGCCCGTAAACACTGAATATAATCAAACGAATATGAATTTTCTCTATCTCAAAGCTCTCCACATTATTTTTGTGGTCACATGGTTTGCCGGACTGTTTTATATTGTAAGGATATTTGTTTACCACAGCGAAGCTGCAGGGAAAACTGAACCGGAACGAAGCATTCTGATGAATCATTTTAAAAAAGCCGCCAGACCTTTATGGTACGGAATTACATGGCCTTCTGCAATCTTAACTTATATTTTCGGAACGTGGATGATTGTCCAGGTTTATCCCTGGCCGATGCCGTCCTGGCTTTTGCTCAAACTGGGATTTGTACTCGCTCTGACATTGTATCATTTGCAATGTGGAATCATGTTCCGCCGCTTTCAAAAAGATGAGATTCGTTACAGTGGTTTCAAACTCCGTCTCTGGAATGAAGTCGCTACGATTATTCTTGTATCTGTTGTATTTATTGTAGTGCTCAGAGATACCACCAATTGGTTATACGGACTTGTAGGATTATTAATTTTTTCCGGATTACTCCTTGTCGCGATCAATGTTTACAAAAAGGTGAGGGAGAAATCTGAGAAAAGCTGAGTAAATGCATTTTGTTTGTGTCTATTGAACAGATTAATTTTCTGTTACCCCTAAATTATTTGCCATGAAAAAGACAATTCTCTTCACCCTTGCGCTAGCTGCATCTTTTTTCTTTGGGTTTGCATTCAAGTCGATGACTTCAAACACCTCCGCGGAAAATAAAAATTTAAAGAGAGTGACCGGTATTGGTGGCATATTTTTTAAGTGCAAAGACCCGGGTAAAATGCGCGAATGGTATAAAGCCCATTTGGGTTTGGTTACAAATCAATATGGTACTGTATTCGAATGGAGACAGGCGACAGATTCATCGAAGAAAGGTTTTTTACAATGGAGCCCATTCTCAGAGAAGACAAAATACTTTGAACCTTCTACAAAGGAGTTTATGATCAATTACCGGGTTGCAAATCTGGAAGCGCTTGTTGATTCTCTCAAAAAAGAAGGAGTGAATGTGACTGACACCATCGAGGCATTTGATTATGGTAAATTCGTACACATCATGGATATCGAAGGAAATAAAATTGAACTCTGGGAACCTAATGATATAGAATATGAAAAGATGGGTGTTCAAATGGGATGCGAAACGACGAAATGATTTTTTTAGAAGAAGATATTTATCACATAAAATTTTCTGTCAGAAGGTAAATCAATGAGGAAGGATTGTTCAGCCGCCTGATTTTTTTGCTTTATAACCCGCAGCCAGTAATAGAGCGAGGATTCTGTCGCGGTGGTCACCCTGAATCAGGATTTCTCCATCCTTAACAGCACCGCCCACACCACATTTGGATTTCAATTCACGTCCGAGTTTTTCAAGATCCTCGTCCTTGCCGGTGAACCCGGTAATGAGCGTAACCGCTTTACCGCCACGGTTCTTTTTATCCAGTTGTACTTTTAACTCCTGTTTATCCGGAGGAAGAGTAACAAGGCCACTGACAGGTTTTACCTGGTACTGAAAATCAGGATTTGTTGAATATACAACGCCACTTTGTGGTTTTGATTTTTTTGACATGATCTTGGAATTTTCAGGATAAAATCAGGAATTGAACTGTTGCAGTATTTTGGGTAAGAAAATAATCAGACCGATAATAGCGGACATGATCGAAGCAATTAATACAGCGGCTGCTGCGACATCTTTAGCCAGACCTGCTTTTTCCTGAATTTGCGGGGAAGCTATATCAACTGTTACTTCCAGAGATGTGTTTAATAGTTCAGCAACAATAACAGAACCGATGCAGAATAAAATGATACACCATTCTACAGGAGACAGCTGAAAATAAAACGCGCAGATGATCACGAGTATAGTCATGATACCATGAATTTTCATGTTGAACTGACTGCGAAATGCGGCTGCCAATCCTGTTAATGCAGGTTTAAAAAAATTGGAAACTGTTTTGGGTTCTTTCGAATTCATCTTTTATAGTTCCTTTGGTAAGACCCATACATCCAGGGATAAAGGGACAACTTTCACTTCAATTGTATCCTGCAACACAACAGGTTCTCCATCGATATGTCCCTTCAGTATTCCGGAATTGATGATCCTGATGGATTTTCCTCGTTTTCCGGAAAAATATCTGGAACGATGCAGGCTATTGTTCATCATTCTGTAAATCAAATGCGGAGCCATGAGAAATGGGAATTTTTTCATCATGGAAATATCCAGCCATCCGTCTTTCACATCAGCGAACGGCGCGATTACCGCGTTGTTTCCAAATTGTGAAGAGTTAGCAATGGTGAGTAGGAAACAATCCGCTTCAAAATTGTCACCATCAATATCCAAATTAAATTTTCGGGAAGGATATTTGTAGAATTCTGTAAGCACAAGTTTTACATAAGTTGAATATCCCCGTGTGCCCGCCTCCGCGAAGAGGTGAGCAATGTGAGCATCAAATCCCAATCCGAAAGTACCCGCGCAAAACATGGAGTTTACTGTTGCTGTATCGATGCGTTCCGCTTTTCCACGGTTGATCACATGCAAGGCTTTTTTGAAATCAACAGGAATATTCAGATGACGAGCCATTCCGTTTCCTGATCCTGTAGGAATGATACCAAGAGCGGTATTCGAACCGACTAGTCCGGCACCTGCTTCATTCACGGAACCATCACCACCAACAGTGACCACCAGTCCATCTCCACGCAATGCAGCTTCACGGCTTAATTCAGTGGCATGTTTTGGATATTGAGTATAAATGATTTCGGGTACATAACGGGCAGGATCGATTCCGGATTGTATCCAATCCGCGAAATGTTCCTTGTGCATTGCACCGGACTTTGGATTAATGATAAAACGGATTTTTTTCTGAGACATTATTTACCTGACTTGAGGGCATCCATTTTGTTCATCACCATGGCATGGTTGAACTGCTGGATAATGGCTTTTAATTTCTGTTGCATTTGCAATCCGATAACCGTATCAGAAGTGATCCGATTGGTGGAGAGCGAGCTGTCTGCTGTAAAATTATACAATTTATTTTCAGAAAGGGTATCCAGCACCAGACTGTAATTCCCTTCGATCAGTTGATAATTTTCATTGATAAAATTGATGGCAAAACCGGTGGATGAGGAATCAAATACACTGGAGCCAAAAGCAAAATAACTTTTATCGTAGTTTAGGTAATCCATGACACTTGGAAGGATATCAATTTGCTGTGTTGTTCGCATGGACCGCCCTTTGAGGGAGCCATCCGGGCGGAAAAACAACAATGGAATGGCGTACATGCCCACACGGTTCTGATAAAACTGTTCTTCACTCAAAGCCGTGTGATCGGCGGTGATGACAAAGAGTGTATTCTGATACCAGGTCTGAGTGGAAGCTGCTTCGAAAAATTTCCGGAGTGAATAATCCGCATAGCGGATACTTTGGTGAATCGGGAGGCTTCCCTTTGCAAATCCGTGTTCGAGGGCTGCAGGAATTTTATAAGGGTGATGAGAAGAAATAGTAAATACAGCGGATAAAAATGGTTGTTTCATTCGGGAACATTCATTCACGACACGGTCGAGAAACGGTTCATCATAGATTCCCCAACTACCGTCAAAATCCGCGTCATTGTTGTATTCTTTGCGTCCAAAATACCTTTTGAATCCTGACATCTTTACGAAATTATCAAAGCCCATGGTGCCATTGGTACCACCATGAAAAAACTCCGTAGTGTAACCTTTGTCATTTAAATTGGAAGCAAGGCTGGTGACAGTATTCCCTGCATAGGCGGATGTGATATAGGGTTCCTGCATCAATGCCGGAATTCCGGAAAGTATGGCAGGAATACCTTCAATCGATCTTTTTCCATTCGCGTAAGCATTTTCAAAAACCAGACTTTGATCCATAAGTGAATCCAGGAATGGAGTGTAGCCGGTCTTCTTGTTCAAATTACCGATATATTCTTTTCCAAAACTCTCAAGAATAATCACCACCACATTCAGAGATCGAAAATCAACAGCAGGTGTTGGATTGTGAATTACAGGAGATATTTGTTCAACTTCTTCAGCGGAGAAATAATGCATTTCCAGAAGTGTGCCTTTTCCATAGGATTTAATCACAGAAAAGGGAGTATTCAAAACAAGCGCGGTGATTTTTCCGCTCCCATATTGTGAAGCTGTGAGTATATTGATCGGTCTGTACTGAAGTCCACCACGGAATCCAGTAAAGACCAGAAAAGCAAAAACAAGATAGGAGAGAGGCTTTATCCAGGGGCGAAAAAAGAAGTTGTTGATACTGTTGCCGGAAGCTGTTTGCAACTTCACTTTTTTATAACAGAACACCAGGAAAGCAACGAGGAGTACAAACAACAAGGCCAGGTACCAGAAATCCAGAATCATCTTTGGTACGGCATTGGTGAAATCCTCGCCAAAACTCATGATCTTAAAAACATCTGCTGTGGCTCGTTTACCAGCAAAGCGAAAGAGAACCAAATCAATGCAATTGAGCAGGAGCAGAGGGATATTTACAAGGTAAAAAACGAATGCTGTGATACGCTGGTACCATTTGGAATAAAAGAAGGAGAAGTGAAAAAAGTGAAGAAAGATGAATAGCAGATTGCAAAGAACTATAGCGGTGATGTCGAAACGGAGTCCGAAGAAGAAGGATAGTACAAGATCTATTGAAGGAGCTTCGTGGAAGTAAGAGAAGTTAATGATGAGAAACAAGAACCTGCTAATGGTGAACAGGAGCATCAAAATAAAAATCCTTTGCAGGAGGAGCAGAAAATTGCTCTTGTTGGTCATGATTGCGAATGTACGAGGTCATGGGAAATAAAAAAAGCTGCCTTGTTCAGACAGCTTTTTTTATCAATTTTAATCTTGATTAGCGAATGTAATAGCTCGTAGAAACATCACTGTTTGCGCCATCATTCCAGCCGAATTTAATTCGGAAAGAAGTAGGGCTAACACCTGAAATCACGAAGCATTCACTTGAAAATACATTTGAGATGTAGGCAGTTACTCCAAGGGACTGACTTGAAGCCACAGAAACGGCAGCACCGGTTGCAGTTCCATTAATAGTAGCCCAAACATTCACTGTATTACCGAAAGCTCCGAAGTTGTTAATTTTCACAAGGTTGTTAACAGTATCAGATACTGTAACGATAGCATTGAACTGACTAACCGGAGAAACAAGACCTGTGTCAACAGAATTATTGTAATTTCCACCGAAAACTTCAGCATCATTTACCACATTTACAACACGGTTAACAGAAGTTGAATTACCGGCTTTATCAGCAACGGTATAAGTAAGTGTATAAGATCCTTTACGGTTCATATCAACTGTACCACTCACGGTAACTGAAGAAGTGATAGTACCATCCTCATCGTCAGTAGCCGAAAATCCTGGTTCAGAATAAGCGGAATTGCCATTTGCAGTAGCCGGAAGAGAAACTGTCATGGTCTGATCACCACTCAGCGTAATGCTTGGTGCGGTTGTGTCTTCATTTTTAGAACAGCCTGTGAGGAAAATCACGCCAAGTGTAAAAAGTCCAATAGAAATGCGGAAGAGTTGTTTTTTCATTTGTTAACTGGTTTTAGTTATATTTATTCGATTTAGTTTTGCAAAAGTACAGAAAAATGCAACATTTACATGTCAAAAAAAGTAATAGTTTTGCAAAGTCTTATCCACAAAAACCAATTAAGAAAATGAAAAAAGTATTCTCTCTTCTTCTTGCTGCAGGAATGGTCGCTTTGATCTCCTGTGGTCCAAGTGCTGAAGAAAAGGCTGCTGCTGAAAAAGCGCGCCAGGACTCTATTAGTGCCGCTATGGAAAAAATTGCTGCTGATTCAATCGCTGCTGTACAGGCTGCTGCTGAACAGGCTCGCCAGGATTCAATCAATGCTGCTATGCAAAAAGCACAGCAGGATTCAATCGACGCTGCCGCTAAAAAGGCTGCAAACAAGCCAAAACCGAAGGCTAAACCGAAAGCAGAAGTAAAAGCTCCGGAAGGTGCTCCAAAAGTAGGCATGAAAAAACCAGGCGCTAAATAATAATTCAGTCGAAAAGGGGGCATTTTGCTCCCTTTTTGCTTTTTTCGGCATTTTCATTCTTTGGGTTTTTAACTTTTTTCTGTTAATTATTTTTAACAGATGGCTTGGTAATTAATAAAAAAGGCCTACTTTTGCGCCCACTAAATTCAACAAACCCTAAAAACAAAATGAAAAAAGTTCTCTCTACCCTGTTAGTTGCTGGTATGTTCGCAGTTGTTGCTTGCGGTCCAAGCGCTGAAGAAAAAGCTGCTCAAGAAAAAGCTGTTCAAGATTCAATTGCAACTGCTGAGCAAGCTGCTAAAGCTGCTGCTGAGCAAGCTGCAATGCAAGATTCTATGAGCGCTGTCGTAGATACTGCTGCTGCTGTTGCTACACCTGAGGGTGAAAAGAAGTAATCCTTCTTTCTCAGAAACAATCTTTAAAGGAGTTCCCAAAAGGAGCTCCTTTTTTATTTTCCTGAATCCTTAACATTTGAAACAGAATCCGCAATGCCACATTTCTCGCAGCCGGCACTGTGTTTCTTTGAAAATTGAAGATATAATCTCCGTCCCAGGAAAAAAAGGGCTGTGGAAAAGACCAACAGGACAACTAACAATTGAATGTCCATATCAAGAGAATTTTGACAAAGATACTCATCGAATTTGAATAATTTTGTCGTCCATTCCAATCTTCATGATGAACTATGATCGTGGTCACCTCAGCAATGAGGAGTTGATCAATATTTATAAAGAAATCCTCAAACCCCGGCTGATTGAGGAGAAAATGCTCGTTTTGCTCCGCCAGGGAAAAATTGCCAAATGGTTTTCCGGAATAGGTCAGGAAGCCATTGCTGTTGGTTGCGGTCTGGCGCTCTCTCCGGAAGAATATATACTTCCCATGCACCGGAATCTTGGCGTTTTCACAACCCGTAAAATTCCATTAAACCGACTCTTTTCACAATGGCAGGGTAAACCCGGCGGTTTTACCAAAGGAAGAGACCGTTCCTTTCATTTCGGAACACAGGAATACAAAATCATCGGAATGATTTCTCATCTGGGGCCTCAACTTGGAGTCGCGGATGGTATTGCACTGGCAAACCTTATCAGGAATGAGAAGAAGGTAACTGCTGTGTTCTCGGGAGACGGCGGTTCGAGTGAAGGGGATTTTCATGAAAGTCTCAATGTGGCAGCAGTCTGGAATTTACCTGTGATCTTCATTATTGAAAATAACGGCTACGGACTTTCAACTCCTTCCAATGAGCAATTCCGGATGAAGCAGTTTATCGATAAAGGCATCGGTTATGGAATGGAAGCCGTTCAAATTGACGGAAACAATATCCTGGAGACATTTCAGACCATTAAACGACTCGCGGAGTCGATTCGATCAAATCCTCGTCCGGTCTTGCTTGAGTGTCTTACATTCAGAATGCGTGGCCATGAGGAAGCTTCAGGAACTAAGTATGTTCCTCAGGAATTATTCGATCTGTGGGGAAAGAAGGATCCGGTGAATAATTATGAGAATTATTTACTTAAAGAAAAGCTTATTGATGAGTCCTTTATTTCATTGATTCGTAAAGAAATAAAGTCAGAGATAGAGAAAAATCTTGAAATCGCTTTTGCAGAGAATAATCCAGTTCCGGACACCACTGTTGAACTGAATGATATATACGATCGCCGGGAAGTGCCCGTGATCCATCCTCAATCCCAAGCCAAATCCGAAAAAAGATACCTGGACGCAATCACAGACGGGATGCGTCAGGCTTTCCGGAAATTTGATAACCTGGTGATCATGGGTCAGGACATTGCCGAATATGGAGGTGTCTTCAAGGCCACTCAGGGATTTGTAGAAGAATTTGGAAAAGCAAGGGTCAGAAATACTCCGCTTTGTGAATCCGCTATCGTCGGTGCTGCACAAGGGCTTGCCATCAATGGTATGAAAGCAATTGTAGAAATGCAGTTCGCCGATTTCGTAACCTGCGGATTCAACCAGATCATCAACAATCTCGCAAAGACTCATTACCGCTGGGGTCAGAATGTGGATGTCGTCGTGCGGATGCCCACAGGCGCAGGAGTGAATGCAGGTCCTTTTCATTCCCAATCGAATGAAGCCTGGTTCACGCATACTCCCGGTTTAAAAGTGGTTTATCCGGCCTTTCCTGCAGATGCAAAAGGCTTGATCATTTCCGCTATCGAAGACCCGAATCCGGTCATGTTTTTTGAACACAAAGCGCTTTACAGGAGTATTACCGGAGATGTGCCTGACGATTACTATACAACTGAAATCGGGAAAGCAAGTCTTGTCAGAGAAGGGACTCAAGTGAGTATAATTTCCTATGGACTTGGAGTACATTGGGCACTTGACTATCTGAAGGAACACCCAGAGATTTCTGCCGACCTGATCGATCTTCGAAGTCTGTTGCCCTGGGATAAAAACGCGGTGCTCGCTTCTGTAAAGAAAACCGGAAGAGCCATCATACTCCATGAAGATACCATCACCGGTGGGCTGGGAGGAGAAATAGCCGCTGAAATCGCTGAACACGCGTTCGAATTTCTCGATGCACCATTGATCCGCAGTGCGAGTCTGGATACACCGGTTCCCATGAATCTTGAACTTGAACTTAATTTTTTACCCAAGAAAAGATTCGGTGAACAATTACAGGCTCTTTTGAAATACTGATATTTACTGGTTCTCGCTTGACTCCATTGTGGAATCAGCATGTTCCACAAGGAGTGGAGTAGCATTCATTTTGTTTTCTCTGGAAAGCAGACCCAGTAATTTGTCCATTGCGCTGAGGTTGTCCTTCAGATTTACGGAGTTCTCAACGAGTCGTTTCTCTCTTGTGGTCAAATGCCAGGAAAGTGAAATGTCCTGTTCTTTTGTCGGTAATTCAAAAATGACAAAATCAAAAGGAGCATGAAACCAGGATTTCGCGTATTCATACGCTTCATCCTGGTTGTAATCCTGAATGGTCAAGAGATTCCCATAAATATTTCCAAGAGGCGTAATAATATTTTCAAGAAAAGTCATGCGGGGTTTTTCCTCAATCGGTCGAGCTTTATGGGAGTCGCGGACATCCACGAAAATAACTCCGCTGGTATTTTCCTCAATCCATTTACGAAATACATAAAGGAATTTTAACGAAGTCTTCAGACCTGTATTGTCACGTATTCCCGCATCCATAACCTGGATTTGAGGATGACTTGGAAGCGTTACAGCCGGAAGAATATAAGGGAAGGTCGCATTCATTCTCAATACTGAAGTAAATTTGATGTTGTCGGCAGCTTGTTCTCTGAACAATTGACGGAACTCAATTTCATCGATGGTGGGTTCAAACTGGAATGAAGAATCTTTTACGTGACTTGCGAGGTAACTGATGGGTTGTGGAGAAATCATCAGCCGTCGACCGTCGTTGACAATGGTAGGAGAAAAAACCATCATTGGAATCAGACCGGTAGCTTCCGGTTGTCTGTAGGAGGTAAGCCTTTTATTCAGTACTGAACCTGTATTTTCATTCAATTGTTTTTCGAATGCATAAGCACGATCCTTTGAGAACCTTGTATTGCCATCCTGGAACTTCTGAATATTAAAGAAAAGATCACTCACCGTGACGCTGTAGGCAACAGGGTTCAGGAGATCTTTACCAATGTTGCTGATGCTTTTTTTGGAATTGAATTTTTTCAGTAGTCCGAGTCGCTGTTGCAATAGTAATTCCCTGTAATAAGCTGCTCCGATCATTCCTCCGGAGGCTCCTGTGATCAATTGTGTGGACTTGGAGAATTCGTTATTGGTAAGACTATCGGATACCTGCATAATCCGAAAGGCCCAAATGGATGCTCGCAAACCACCACCGGAGCAATTCACAAAGATCATTTTAGGCTTCTCCCGGTCTGTAATGAATTTCTCCTTCCAGCGTTCAAGAATTTTTAGGGTACTGTCGTAATCAGCCTGCACCGTAATCGCATCGTCCAGAGAATTGAAACGGCTGATGCTGTAGGTTGCGTGATTCTTTGTGTATTCCATCCCGTATGCTTTGTTATCAGGGTAGAAGATACCCAGACGAGACAAAGCATTGATAACAATGATTAGTAAAATGAAAACCGAACCTGCCCAGGCTTTTAACCAGAAACGAAAAGCGCTGCTGAGCATGATGAACATGGAAAAGATCAGCAATACACTTGCTCCCGCCGGAATCTGGAAGAAGGAATAGTCCTTAAACAAGCCCATGATGATAAACAAGCCAAAGACGATGATCTCGACAATTGCAGCGTTGAGGTGGTTCTGACGAAAAACAGATTCCACCATTTCACGTGTATAATGGCCGGTTTGACGCACCAACTTCACTTTTGAGAATGTGCTTAGATATGTATCAACCCGCCAGACTTTATCGTATGTTTTCTTCCTTGCACTGAAGAGTTTTCTTTTGGGTTTGAATTCTTTCATTTCCAGGAGATGTTCCGCGACCGGTGCATTTGGATCAGCATCGGAAGTTTCGACTCCGAACATGTGAACAATGTCTTTGTTCGAATGAAAGAAATAGGTGAGGGTGACCATGATAATAAGGGTCATCCCGGTGATAAAGCCAAGAAGGTGTACCAATACTGTCCAGATACTCTGGTACTCATTATTCAGCTGGAAATAGAAAATGTTTCCCAGATAGGTGAGTACAAAAAGAGAAGGGACAATAAAATTGTTGATGGTGTATTTTAAAAATGGTCTTCCTAATGTCGCGATGAATGGGAAACGGAATCCATTGACGATGTAACTGGAAATATTGTAAACCATTACAAAACTTCCGGTGGCAAATCCCATGATGAAAAAGGAAGTAAAGCCAACTGTCCCCATGTATTCAGGGTCAAGGAACAGAAAGGGGATACCGAAGGTTTTTGAAGTGCTGTTGGTGATCCAACCGAATAGAATCACCCAATACAATAACAAGATGTGGTTTTTCTTTAGCAGAACGACCACAAGTTGTATCGGGAAGGAAAAAAATAAACGGTTAAATGCTTTTCTCGACCACATGCTCCATAAGAATCACCTTCACTGGTATTAAGCGCAGGACCAGTGATCCTTTAATATAATTGATACTACGAAAAAAGTCAATAAATGTTTGACTTTCCGTCTCATTTGATTTTTGTATCAACAATCTGCATGATCTCTTTTTCTGCAACTATGGTCTTGTCAACTATCAGCTGTCCGTCTTTGAGGATTTTTTCCACAAAAGCCTTGTCTTTCAGGCCGGAAGAATTGATTCGAACGTTGAGAAAAGCCCCGAAAACAGCTGAACGGGCACACAAACCGCCTACGCCGGCATCTGTGACGGAATTTGGATTCCCTTTTTCCGCCATAGCTTTAATCACTTCCATGGAAGCATAACAAAGTTCCATGACTTTGTAAGGTATTTCTGTCGCATAACGTGTAGCGGACTCTATGGCTTCCGACCTGATCTTTTTCTCCTCGTCATTACTTTTTGGGAGCCCGAAAGCGGCCATAATTTTGTTGAAAGAACGAGTATCCTCATCCACCAGTTTCATCAGGGCGGATTTCAATGCTTGTCCTTTTTCAGCCCATTCAGAGAACTCTTCCCATTGATCATCCCAGCCTTTTTTGTGTGAGCTGAGGTTGGCAACCATTGTTCCAAGCGATACACCCAATGCTCCAACATAAGCGGAGATAGAGCCACCTCCGGGAGCGGGAGATTCAGAAGCTGTTTCGTTCGCGAAATCAATCAGCGACATTTTTACAAGCTTTTCTTCGGCAGGATCTTTCAATAGGTATTCAATGATTCTTTCTTCCGGCTTGAAAGGGCCCAGTTCATCCAGTCCCATTGATTTCACCGCGATTTTGATCAGTTCCTGTTCAGAGACTCCGGTTGAACGTTGTTGTTTCTTCAGAAAATAAGCGCCGGCATCCAGCATCGCTTTAAGAGGAATCAGGCCGACGAGCTCCGAACCTGTAACACGCATACCACGATGATAGGCACTTTTCACACATTCATCAAAGGCGATGTGAACCGGAGTTATGGAAATGTTGGTAAGGTTCATGCTCACCTGTGCGATACCGTATTCATCGATAAACCATCCGATCGCCTTGACTGACTTGCAGGTCCCGGGCTGTACAATTTCTTCGCCCTTATCATTTTTTATTTTACGTCCGTTCTCACGTACATCAAAAGCAACAGAATTGGCGCGTCTGACAGAAGTAGTGTTCAGATTTACATTGTAAGCAACCAGAAAATCACGGGCACCAATCACTGTGGCTCCGCTACCAACCGGAAATTCAGCAGGTCCGAAATCAGGTTTCCATTCCGGCTCCTTGATTTTTTTTGCGAAGCCTTCATATTCTCCTGCACGAATGACGGAAAGGTTTTTACGGGCCGGATTGGATTGAGCGGATTCATACAGGTACACCGGAATGCTTAGTTCCTTCCCAACTTTTTCCGCAAGTTGCTTTGCATAAACAACTGTTTCTTCCATTGAAATTCCACTGATCGGAATAAGAGGACAAACATCCGTAGCACCCATTCGGGGATGTTCGCCTTTGTGTTTGCGCATGTCAATCAATTCGGCAGCTTTTCGTATTGCACGGAACGCGGCTTCAATGACCGGTCCGGGTTCGCCAACAAATGTTACAACAGTACGGTTTGTCGCTTTTCCCGGATCAACATTCAGTAAACGGACGCCTTCAACACTTTCAACCTGATCAGTGATCTGACGGATAATATTCAGATCTCTTCCTTCGCTAAAATTCGGAACACATTCGATTAGTTGCTTCATTGTATGATCTTATCTTTTAAAATAAATAGTATTTTAAGGCATTAAACGAACTTTCGCACGACGCATGATCAGTTCCTGTGATTTTGGCAAACTGTCTACAATTCCCTCCAGGTTGACAACCAAAACTTCATCACCTTCCAGAGTATAGCGAATGATCTGTGGAAAATCATGCATCATATTTTTACAAACAAATCCGGAGTCGGACATGGAAACAATTCTGAACCAAACCGGTTGTCCGTCATTTTGATTGGGAACGGTTGCGATATAACTCACCGAGTCATTATCGAGCTGGATACTCAGTTTCTCCCGGAAAATAGTATCGCCTTTGATAATTTCAAAACCTTCTCCATACAATAGTGAGTCATCACCGATGATCCAGTTTTCCTGGAGTGCATCTGTTTTTACTCTGTTTTCCCAATTCCCTTTAAGCCATGAAATGGATTGAATTTTAGGATGGATAACATTGTTCTTCTGAGCTTGGTCCGGTTTACAGGCATTCAGGATCAATAGAAAAATGACAACTATGGCAAGATTAATTTTCATATTGGGATTATTCATGAATGACATAGAAATTCAACTTTAAATTATACTCAAATGCAAATTGATTCGACCCGAATCAATTCTGATATTTTACTCATCGAAACTATGAATCATGCCGTTGAGGACAATTGTTCGAATCAGATTTTGTCCGAAATAATAAGGAAGGAAAGCATACGAAGGAATAGGAGGTGTGATGAATAGATTTGCTTTCTTTCCAACAGCAATTGAGCCGTGTGAATTACTCAATCCAATTGCCGCGGCGGAGTTAATAGTCGCAGCATTGATTGCTTCTTCCGGTGTCATTCGGTAAAGAATACAAGCCAGGGAAACCATTTGATTCATATTCCCGCTTGGACAGCTTCCGGGGTTGAAATCGCTTGACAAGGCAACGGGCAAATTACTCTCGATCATTTTCCGGGCAGGAGGATTTTGAAGCCCAAGAAAGAGTTGTGCTCCCGGAAGTAAAACGGGGATGACTTTTGAATTCTGCAGCAGGCGAATATCATTCTCACTCGCGAACTCAAGATGATCGACACTGATCGCGTCACATTCGACACCTGCTTCAATACCGCCACTGTGGCTCAGTTGCTCTGCATGTATTTTTGCCTGCATTCCATTTTTGGATGCAGCTTTGAGAATTTTAAATGTTTCTGCTTTTGTAAAATAGTTTCTTTCACAAAATACATCGCAATAATCCGCCAGACCTTCATCCCTGATTTGAGGCATGATGGTATTGATCAGTAAGTCGATGTACCCTTCTTTATTGTTTTTGTATTCCAATGGCAATGCGTGTGCACCAAGAAATGTCGCTTTGATTTCAATTGGAGAAAGTGCTTTTAATTCACGGATGACTCTCAGCATTTTCAATTCGCTGTCCAGACTCAAACCATAGCCGCTTTTTATTTCAACGGCACCTGTTCCCATTTTTACAATTTCATTCAGACGGAGACTGGCATTTTCCAGAAGCTCTTCTTCTGAAGCTTGTCGTAATCGATTAGCGGAATTCAAAATACCACCGCCTCGCAATGCTATTTCTTCATAGCTAAGTCCTTTAATTCTGTCGACAAATTCTCCCTCACGACTACCTGCGTAGACCATGTGTGTATGCGCATCAATCCAGGAAGGAAATACACATCCACCTGCAGCATCCAATTCATCAATATCAGGAGAAAACTCCCGGACTTTTGCATGAATTTCAGGAGTGTAAACACCGAATTCATGTATAAGTCCTTGTCTGATCCAAATGTATCCGTTCTGAATACAATTTAACTGCGACATATCAGCTCCCCGACGGAAGAGCACAGGATTTTGTTCAGTCTGAACAACGCTGGAAATGTTAAAAATGAATAGACTCACGAAGAATTCTATAGTTTAGCCAACGAAATTAATAATAATCCTATCAACTCTTCCACCAGCTTCTTTGATCTTATCATTATCGGTTCAGGACCGGCGGGAACATCCTGCGCTCTGGCCTTGAAAAACAGTGGATTAAAAATCGCACTGATCGATAAATCGGTTTTTCCCAGAGATAAAGTATGTGGTGACGCAATTGGCGGACGTGTCAAACGAGTACTCAAACAAATAGATCCTCAGTTACTTTCAGATTGGGAAGCTTTTCCGTCAAAAAATATTTCTAAAGGATGGAAACTTGTAGCACCCAACGGTAAACAAGCCTCCGTTTTCTTTAGCAATCATGGCTATGTTGCTACACGTATGGATTTTGACAATTTTTTGTTTCAACAAGTGAGGACAAAAATTGATGTTGAAACCATTCAGGGAGATAAGGTTGTTCGCGTTGTCAATCAGGGCGACCGTGTTGAAGTTTTCACAGAGAGCGGAAAGGTACTGTTAGCGGATGTGGTCGTTGGATGTGACGGTGCTCATTCGGTTGTTGCGAAGCAGCTTGCCGGTTTTAAGGTAGACCTGAAACATTATTCAGGAGCAGTGAGGTCCTATTATCAAAATATTTCCGGGATCGAGGATCCCAACTTGATTGAGATTTTCCTGCTTGAAAATTATTTACCCGGATATTTCTGGATTTTTCCCCTTACTGAAAACTCAGCTAATGTGGGTTTTGGGATGCTATCGGAAGACATCAGCAAACGAAAAATCGATCTAAAAGAAGCGTTTAAAAACATCATTAACACATCACCGGAGCTAAAGGCAAGATTTGAAAGTGCAAAACAGGTTGGTGATATCGAAGGATTCGGTTTACCTCTCGGTGGAAAAAAACGTCCGCTGTCCGGTGCCAGGTTTTTATTGTGTGGAGATGCTGCTTCTCTCATAGACCCATTGAATGGTGAAGGAATTGGTAATGCTATGTTAAGTGGAGTTTTAGCCGCGGAGTATATTCAAAAAGCATTTCAGCAAAAAGACTTTTCAGCCGAGAATTTATCACAATATGACAAAGCGGTTTACAAAAAACTGCATGGAGAATTGAATAAAAAATGGTGGATGCAAAAGATTTTCAACCGCCCCTGGCTTATCAATGGTTTGGTCAACCTGAGCATTTCCAATCCGGCGTTGAAAAACTGGATAGGTAAAAAGCTATGATTGTGGACTTCGTGTAAGCTGCTTTATCACAGATACTGGTTTACAATCAACATCTCCTCGTTAATTTCTATATGCTCAGAGTGCCTGTTCAGCTGCGCTTTTACCTACCTTCACAACATGGCAGGAAATTCTATTGGAACACTTTTTAAACTCACCACTTTCGGAGAGTCCCATGGTACAGCGATAGGAGGAATTCTGGATGGCTGTCCGGCCGGTTTGACGCTTGACCTTGAATCCATTCGAAAAGAAATGGCAAGAAGAAAACCCGGACAATCAGCAATCACGAGTCCCCGTCAGGAAACTGACGAATTCGAAATTCTTTCCGGCGTCTTTGAAGGTCAAACACTTGGGACTCCAATCGCATTTATGATCCGTAATCAGGATTACAAACCATCAGATTATGAAAATGTGAAGAATTCTTTCAGACCATCTCATGCTGATTTTACTTATCATGTAAAATACGGTCACAGGGATTATCGGGGAGGAGGTCGCTCTTCAGCGAGGGAAACAGCTGCCAGAGTTTTCGCCGGTGCCATCGCGAAACAAATTTTAAACAAAATTGGAACACAAATTTTCGCATTTGTCTCACAAGTTGGACCTCTCAAAACGTCCATTTCTTATTCTGACATTGATTTCTCCAAAATAGAATCTTCAATCGTTCGTTGTCCGGATGAAACTGCCTCGGTGCAAATGATTGAATACATCGAAAAATTAAAATCTGAAGGTGATACAACCGGAGGAATTGTCAGTTGTATGATTAAAAATGTACCTGCCGGATTGGGTGAACCTGTCTTCGATAAGTTTCAGGCGGATCTTGCAAAAGCATGCATGAGTATTAACGCCGCACACGGTTTTGATTATGGCAGTGGTTTTGGTGGAGTGGAAATGAAGGGATCTGAACACAACGATTCATTTGTCAAAGATGCGGATGGTTCAATTGTCACAGCCGGCAATCATTCCGGTGGAATACAGGGCGGCATTACCAACGGGATGGATGTTTATTTCCGTGTGGCTTTCAAACCTGTTTCAACCTTATTAAAGTCGCAAAAAACATTGAACGAAAAAGGTGAAGAAACCGTTCTTGAAATGAAAGGTCGTCATGATCCTTGTGTTGTGCCAAGAGCGGTTCCTATTGTTGAATCAATGGCCGCATTAGTGTTAATGGATCATTTTTTAAGAAATAAAAATTCAAAGCTCAGTGATCTGATTGCCTCAATACAGGCATGATGGGAATTATTTTTATTAATCAATCATAATACTACATATCAATGAAAAAAGCACTCAAATGGATAGGCATTTTCCTGCTCGTCGTCATCGTCTTCCTTGTGGCAGCGCCTTTCCTTTTTAAAGACAAAATTGTTTCCAAAATAAAAGAGGAAACCAATAAGAACCTGAACGCGAAGGTTGATTTCGGAGATTTTGATCTTTCTCTATTCCGCAGTTTCCCTGATTTCTCTTTACGCCTGAATGAGCTGAAGGTAATCAATGTTGAACCTTTCGCCGGCGATACGCTCATTTATACAAAACAACTGGACCTTACTGTTGATCTCATGAGTGTGATTAAAGGAGGAGAAATAAAGATCAAGTCGGTTGATCTGAACTCTGCAATCATGAATTTCCTTGTGGACAAGGACGGAAAAGCCAATTGGGACATCGCCAAGCCATCTACCGGTCCTGAAACAGCTTCTGAACCTTCAAGCTTTAAAGCGAATCTGAAACATTATGCGATTTCAAATAGCAGAATCATCTATGACGATAAAAGTTTGGGATTCTATCTGAAGCTGGATGGAGTGAACCATAGTGGAAAAGGGGATTTCACACAGGATTTATTTGTGTTGAGTACAAATACAGAAGCATCCAATGTTGACATGGCGTATGGTGGATTGAATTACATCTCTAAAGCCAAAGCGACTATTGCCGCGGATCTGGATATGGACATGAAGAATTTTAAATTCACCTTCAAAGACAATAAAATTCATCTCAACGAATTGGATCTGGGAGTTAATGGTTGGGTAGCCATGCCTGATACCAATATTGATATGGATCTGAAATTTGCAGCAGCTCAATCCGAATTCAGAAATTTTATCTCCATGATACCAGCGGTGTATTCTCCGCAGTTTAAAGATTTGAAATCATCCGGTAAGATGTCTCTTTCCGGATTCATTAAAGGAAGATACAATGCTTTGTCGATGCCCGGCTTTGGGTTGACTCTGAATATTGACAACGGGATGTTTCAGTATCCATCCTTACCTGCAGCGGTTAAAAACGTTTTTGTGGATTTGAATGTGACAAATCCTGACGGAGTGCCGGATCATACTTTTATCAATCTTTCCAAATTGCATGTGGAAATGGCCGGTGATCCATTTGACGCGAAGCTGATTCTGAAAACTCCGGTAAGTGATCCGGATCTGGATGCATTCTTTAAAGGCAAAATTATTCTCGATAATATCGGGAAATTGGTTCCTCTTGAACAGGGAACAGCTTTAACCGGAATTATCACCGCGGATCTGAGCGCGAAAGGAAAACTCTCTGCTGTAGAACAAAAGAAATTTGATCAATTCTATGCTTCCGGAAATCTCGGTATCAGTGGAATGAAATATTCATCCGCTTCCATGAAGCAGGCCTTAATTATCAATACGCTTCAACTGGCTTTCAATCCTCAGATCGTTTCTATGTCGGCACTGAATGCAAAACTTGGAAAAAGCGATTTCGCGGCAACCGGTTCACTTGAGAATTTCCTGCCTTATGCTTTGAAAGGTGAGACCATCAAGGGAAATCTGAAGCTGACATCCACCACTATCGACCTGAATGAAATGATGGGTAGCGAAAGCAGCACTGCTTCAACTACAGCAGATACATCAAAAATGTCCGTTGTAGAAATTCCCGGCAATATTGATTTTTCTCTGAATGCAAATATTGGTACTCTGGCTTATCAGAATTTCACTATGAAGAATATCAGCGGTGGAATTGTTATCCGTGACAAAGCCATTCGTATGAACGATGTCATGATGCAAATGATGGATGGTAGCCTCAAACTGAATGGCGGTTATTCATCAGCTGATCTTAAAAAACCGGCTATCGACTTTGGACTGGCTGTGAAAGATTGGGACATCCAAAAAACAGTAACAACTTTCAATACTGTAGAAAAAATGGCACCAATTGCCAAAAATACGAGTGGAAAGTTTTCTGTTGACATGACTGTTGCCGGTTTGCTTGATCAGCAAATGAGTCCGGTTGTCAACTCTCTCAATGGCGGTGGGAAATTGAATACTTCTAAAATCGTTGTGCAGAATTTCCCGGCTTTTAACAAGATAGCTGATGTATTGAAAATGCCATCCTGGAAGAAACTGGATATTCCGGGAATGAACCCATCATTCAAATTTATGAATGGCAGAGTTTATGTGGATCCATTTGATGTTAGCCTCAATGGATTTAAGAGTAAGATTGGAGGTTCCAATGGTTTCGATCAGACCATCGATTACACCGTTTATTCTGACATACCCCGTGCTTCATTTGGAGGTGCTGCAAATGCTGCTCTCGATAATTTGTTGTCAGCAGCAAATAGTAAAGGAGTAAATCTAAGTGTAGGTGACATGATTCCGGTCAATATTAAGATTGGTGGAACGGTGACTGATCCGAAAATTTCTACTGACCTGAATAAACAAGGTGCAAAAGCAATGGATGACTTAAAGGCAGCTGCCAAAGCTGAATTTGATAAAAAGAAAGCTGAAGCTGAAGCGAAAGTCAGGGAGGAAGCAGATAAAGTGAAAGCGCAGGCACAAGCCAAACTCGATGCTGAAAAAGCCAAAGCCACCGCGGAAGCTGATCGCATCAAGAAAGAAGCAGAAGCTAAAGCAAAAGCCAAAGCTGATAGTATTAAAAAAGCAGCCGAACAGAAAGCAAAAGATGAATTGAAAAATTTGAATCCTTTTAAAAAGTAGATTTCGTGTGATGAGAAAAAATGTGCGTTGGAATCGTGTCATTTGGTTGATGGTACTGAGTTGTTTTTTATTTCCCGGGATTGCAAATGCCCAGGAAGGAGCATGTCCGAAATCGCAGAATAAGAAAGCTGTGAAATACTATGAGGATGCAGCCGGTTTGTTCAAATCCAGAAAATATGGTGAAGCAGCCGATATGATCAGCAAAGCTATTGATGCTGATCCCGAGTTCGCGGATGCTTATCTTTTGCAAGGAAATATCAGCCTGAAAAAGAAGGATGATAAAACCATGGAGCAGAGTTTTAAAAAAGTAATAGAACTTTGTCCTGACCTGGATCCTGAAATGTATTTTCAATTGGGTTGGTTGTATTTCGATGTCAAAAAATGGAAAGAGACAGAAACTTATCTCAAGAAATTTTTGTCCTTTGATCGAATCAATGAAGATCATGGCACCAAGGCGGAGAAAATGCTGATAAAGGCAAAATTGTATGCACATCCGGTTCCGTTTGATCCGAAACCTGTTCACGATTTATCAACGCGTGATCCGGAATACCTCCCGTATATTTCTCCCGATAATGAACTTGCGTTTTTCACCAGGCGTTTTGAACAGAAGGAGAGAAACATGTTGACGCCACAAAGTGTGGAGAAGTTCATGATCGCGCATGTGAAATCACCCGGTGTTTATGATGCCGGTGTACCGATGGATGAGCCCTTCAACAAAAGCAGCAGCAACAACGAAGGTGGCGCGTCAATTACTATTGATAACAAGCATCTTTTTTTTACGGTTAATACAAAAGGGAATTTCGATATCTGTACATCTGACTTTGTTGACGGACACTGGTCTGAAATAAAGAATCTTGGACCTTCGGTAAATGATCCGATGCAATGGGATTCTCAACCGAGTATTTCTTCGGATGGAAAGACTTTGTATTTCGCGTCAGCCAGAGATTCACTCTCCGGAATTGATATTTATTACACAACACGTCGCGAGGATGGAACCTGGACAAGAGCTGTGAAACTTGGTCCTGCCATCAATACCAACGGGAATGAGAAATCGCCTTTCTTGCACAGCGATAGCAGAAGTTTGTATTTCAGTTCTGACAGTCTTCCAGGATTAGGTGGTTATGATATTTATATGAGTAAAATGGATGACAAAGGACACTGGGGAACGCCAATCAACCTTGGATATCCAATCAACACTGAATCCGATGAAGTTGGTTTTTTTGTGAGCACGGATGGTAAGTCAGGATATTTTGCATCCAATAAATTAAATGGTGGTGGAGCTGGCTATGACATTTATTCTTTTGATTTATATCCGGATATGCGTCCAAACAAAGTGTATTTTCAGAAGGGTGATATGAACGGAAGCAAAAATGAAGAAATTGTAAAAGCGACCATCGAAATCAAAGATGCCTCTACAAAGAAAATTCAGAAAATTGATGTCGATTCTGTGACAGGAGAATATGCTTTCGTGGTTAACTTTGATCATGATTTATTGTTATCGATCAAGAAGGAAGGATATGCTTTCGAATCTCAATACATATCAACGAGAGATACGGAGAACCTTCAACCTGTAAAAAGAGATATCGAATTAAAGAAACTGGAAGTAGGAGGGCAGTACACGATTAATGACATTCTGTTCAGCACCAATTCATATGAATTGAATGATACCATTAAAACCGTACTGGATGAATTTTCGGAATACATGAAATTAAATCCGAAGCTGCGTGTTGCTTTGCACGGACATACCGATAACATCGGGAACCCACAGGATAATATGGCTTTATCGGAGAACAGGGCTAAAGCGGTGTTTGATTATCTTGTTTCGAGAGGAATTGAAAAGGGGCGGATGTCTTTTAAAGGTTTTGGTGAAACCAAGCCGATTACTTCCAATGCGACAGAAGCCGGGAAAGCCAGGAACAGAAGAACGGTATTTGTAGTGACTTCTAAATAGACAATAAATTTTAATCACATGAAAAAAGCGTTCGTTTTGTTTTTTTGTCTTCTGACAATTTTTGCAAGTGCACAGAACCCAAAAGTGGTGAATAGCTCTGAAATTAAAACCGTTCGTGTATATCAAAGCGGAGCTCAGATCAGCAGAACAATTCAGGCAAATGTGGAAGCGGGAATCACACAATTGATGGTTCCGGAATTGTCCTCGCAGATCAATAAGAACTCCATCACAGTTTCGGAAATCGGGAACTTCAGCTTGCTTTCCGTTGTGCATCTGTTGAATTATCTGGATGCCGAAAAAAAATCGCCGGAGATTCTTCGACTGGAAGATTCTTTGAAACAATTGGATCTCGAGATAGAAAAAAACAGCGGACTCGAAAATGTATATACCCAGGAATCCGCATTACTCAATGCCAATAAATCTGTTGGCGGCGCAAATACAGGCGTTGATCCGGATAATCTGAAAGAAGTGGCCGATCTTTTTCGGGAACGAATGATTGAACTCACCATCAAATTGATTGACATACACACCGAAGCCAAACGTTTAGCAGAGAAAGTAACAAAGCTGACTAAACAACTTGAAGAATTAAAATCGAAAGAGAATGTGCCGACCAGCAATATTCTGATCACTGTTTCTGCGAAAAGCAGGATGACAATTAACTTCACCCTAAGTTATTATGTTAACGGTGCCTCCTGGACACCAAAGTATGATATACGTGCAACCGATATTAAAAATCCGGTACAGCTGGCATATAAGGCGGATATCACTCAAAATACCGGCGAAAACTGGAAAGATGTAAAACTGACACTTTCAACAGGTAATCCTTCGCTTGGAGGAAATAAACCGGTTCTGTCACCATGGTATCTTGATTTTTACCAGAACTATAACCAGTTAAGGGAAATAAATCTCAGCAACCAGCTACAACAGGCTCCTGTTTATGTGGATGGAATTGAAGTACGAAAAAATGTGGGAATACCTTCTGATGATTCATTTGATCGTGTAATTATAGACCAGAATCAATTAAGCACAGATTTTGAAATTCAAATACCTTACAATATTCCCTCAGATAGCAAACAGTATTCAGTAGACATCCGGACTTATGAATTACCTGCAAGCTTTAGTTATTTCGCGGCTCCGAAAATTGACAAGGATGCATTTCTGATTGCAAAAATTACCGGTTGGGAAAACCTGAATCTTCTTCCCGGAAAATCAAATGTATATTTTGAAGGAAGTTTTGTGGGGGAATCATCCATTAATCCACGAAGCACGAAAGACACACTTGATCTATCCCTGGGAAGAGATAAGAAAATTGTGATCATGCGTGAAAAGCAAAAGGATTTAAGTACTTCAAAGTTTGTGGGCGATAAAGTTGTTAAGGAATTGAACTATGAAATTACTGTCAGAAATGGAAAGAAAGAAGCTATTGATATAACATTGGAAGATCAGGTTCCTGTTTCTAAAAACGATGATATCAAAATCAACCTGATTGAATCATCTTCAGGAAATGTTGACAAAGAAAGCGGAAAAATTTCCTGGAAGATGAATGTTCAACCTTCCGCAATCGAAAAACGATTTCTGAAATTTTCAGTGAAATATCCGAAGGATAAAGTTGTCCCCGGCCTATAATCTTCTTCAATAAATACCTCGTACCTTGTACCTGGTACCAGGTATTAAGTACAATAAACAAGGTAATATTAGCCAATCCCTGTTTAACATCTCCCAACAAGATATCCATAGCTTCGCGTCCCTTTTTTTTGTTTTTTTGTATATCCATCACAGGAGCTATTTTGATCAAAATCAGGAAAATAATCAGCTTTTTTAGCTTATTTGGTGCAATTGGTCTGTTCCTCTTGCCCGGTTATTCCATTGGTCAATGTGTGAGTCCCATCACAACTTTTCCATTTAGTGAGGATTTTGAAAGTGGGCCGGCAGGATGGACCTCCGGAGGAAGTAATTCCGACTGGGCGCTTGGGACTCCTTCAAAGACTACGATTAATGCCGCTGCTTCAGGAACCAACTGTTGGATTTCCGGTGGTTTAAATACTTCATTCTACAATTATGGAGAACGTTCCTGGGTGATGAGTCCTTGCTTTGATTTCAGCGGATTGTCAAAACCTATGGTTTCCGTTTCTATCTTTTGGGATACTGAATATTTGTACGACGGTGCCAATCTTCAATATTCAACGGACGGGACAACATGGAGAACACTTGGTTCTTATTCCGAACCTGATAATTGTGTTGATCAAAACTGGTACAACGTAAATAATGTTACCAATCTTTCGAGCATCACGAATGGAACACAAGGTTGGGCAGGAACGGTTCAAGCAACTTCGGGTTCTTGCAGAGGTGGTCATGGCAGTGGTGGATGGCTTGTTGCTAAACATTGTCTTTCATTTCTTGCAGGACAAACACAGGTGATGTTTCGCTTTACTTTTGGATCCGGAACCACCTGCAATGATTACGATGGATTCGCATTTGATCTTTTCAAAATAGAAGAAGCTTCAAATTTTCCTTTCACGTTCTCATGGAATTGTGTTTCCTCCAACACTGTTGAATTTAAAGATACATCATCCTGTCATTCCAACTGGAGCTGGGATTTTGGTGATCCTTCCTCAGCGACAAATACAAGTGATCTTCAGGTACCTCAGCATACTTTCTCCTCGCCTGGAAAATATACGATCACGCTCACTTCAGGAAACGATTGCATACCGGATTATACTGTATCAGCAGATCTTTACATTCTCAGTGCTGAAACCTCTTCAACTCCCGAGACCTGTGTAAATTCAAAGGATGGAACAGCAAGTGTCCAGGTGAGTGGAAGTACGGCGATCAATTCGTATGCGTGGAATACAGATCCTGTTCAGAACGGTTCAACTGCAACCGGACTGAGTGCCGGACAATATGCAGTGAATATTACGGCATCTAATTCCTGTGACCTCAGTGCGGATGTAATTGTTCCCATCGGACCTGACGCTTTTCCAATTCCTGATTTAGGTCCGGATACAACATTGTGTCCAGGCTCAGCATTTTTGCTTCACCCCGGAAACTTTAATACCTATGAATGGCAGGATCTTTCCACTGATCAGAATTATATAGTTGAGCAGGCAGGAGTTTATACCGTAAAAATTACAAATACTGCTGGATGTTCCGGTACGGATACAGTATCTGTTTCAGAAGATTGTTTGAACGATATTATTTTTCCGAATGCCTTCACTCCCAACGGAGACAACCTGAACGAAACATTTCTGCCCTTTGGCAGCGCGATTAAAAATTACAACCTGAAAATTTACAACCGCTGGGGACAGTTAATTTTTGAAAGTGTAGATCAATCGCGTGGTTGGGATGGAACATACCAGGGAAAGAGACAGGAAGAGGGGATTTACCTTTATCGTGTAAGCTACAGCGTTCGTAATGGTGAAGAGAAGGGTAGAACCGGTAAAGTTGTTTTGATCAGGTAATCGTTTCAGGCTACTGTTAATCTATGAACCTCCGGTTTTTTACTTTACTCACACTTCTTTTTTATCAATCTAAAATTAGCTGCGCGGAAGTTTGTTCTGGTTCTTTTGAAGATAATTCAGAATCGGAAATAATTCATCCCACAGATTCCACTTCTCCATCAGTTTGGTCGTTAGAAAATGCAAAATCACCTGATCGTAAAAGAACCAGAATTTTAAATTATACCGTTGTCGGTTTGTATCCTGTGAGTATGTATTGGTTGTATACACAGTGGTATCAAAATTATCCTCAATCTTCTTTTCACTTTTTTAATGACAATGCGGAATGGGAGCAAATGGATAAATTCGGGCATGCATGGGATGCATATTCTATCGCTAAACCTCTCATGAAATGTTATCGCTGGACTGGTTACAACAATAAGAAATCTACTTTGCTGGCTGGCGGAATTTCATTTTTGTACCAGACTACCGTAGAAGTCTTTGATGGTTTTTCAGAAGAATGGGGATTTTCTACCGGAGATGTACTTTGCAATACTGCAGGAATCGGACTTTTCACTGCTCAGCAACTCACATGGGGAGAGCAACGAATTGTACTGAAGTATTCATTTCATCAAAGTAAATATTCAAAATACAGACCCAATCTGCTGGGAAGTAATTTGCCGGAGAATATTCTGAAAGACTACAATGGATTGAGTTATTGGATCAGTATCAATCCACGCTCGTTTTTCAAAAACACAAAGTGGTTGCCAAACTGGTTAAGTATCGGAGCAGGTTTCGGAGCGGAAGGAATGACCGGAGGAAAGGAAAACCCGACAGAAGTGGATGGAAAAATTATACCGGAATTTGAACGATACAGGCAATATTATATCAGTCTGGATATTGATCTTGCAAGAGTGAAAACAAAATCGGTTTTGCTTGGATCAATTTTTAAATTCATCAACATTGTTCATTTACCTTCACCTGCAATAGAATTCAGCAAGGGAAAAAAATCACGGTATCACGCATTTTATTTTTAATAATAGTTTCAATAGATAGGTATACTCGGATCAATATTGCGGGAATAGGCGAGGATGCCGCCTTTCAGATTATACAGATTTGTCATGCCAAACCGGCGTTCCAGTTCCATCACAATCACACCGCTTCTTCCACCGGATTTGCAATGAATGATTACCGGTTTGTCTTTTGCAATCTTGTCCATATTATCCAAAACGGTTGACATGGGGATCAGTTCACCATTCAAATTGCAGATTTCATATTCATAGGACTCCCTTACATCAATGAGCTGAAAATTCTCATTTCTGTCGATTTTTTCTTTGAGTTCCTCTACTGTAATCTCTTTCATACTGAAGAATAGATTTTGAATTCATGTAAAAATAAATTAATTTGGTTTGATATTGCAATCACCCAGCCGGACAGATGTTAAATTCCTTGAAATTTCAATTCCAAAGAACGAAAATTACAATAAATTCAAATTGTTCCGGTCGGTCAAAAGCAAAATAAGATTAAATTCATCATACCAATCTCCCACACCATGAAGAAAATACTCTACTTAACACTCGTATTTTTCACCCTTACTCTCCGGAGTATTGCAGGTTCCGGAGGACCTGATGCTTATGGTTACATCTGGCGTGATAATCTGGATCCTCAGGGTCCAACATACAATTGGGTGGACATCCTCACCAAACCCGGAAGATTGCTTGTGGAACGTTTGTCAGATGATAACACCCAGGGACCTTTCCAGTTGAATTTCAATTTTCATTATTATTGGTATGATGTGAATCAATTTTGGATTGGATCTAACGGCTATATCGCTTTTCAAAGTTGCCAGTTGAGTGTGCCGCTTCCAATTATCCCCAACACAAGTCTTCCTCAGGATTATATCGCCGCCATGGCAGCGGATTTGAATTTTGACGGTAGTGGAAATCCGGGACAATGTTATTACTGGATCAGTCCGAACCAGGATTCCCTTGTAGTTTCCTGGCTGAATGTTCCCTTCTGGGATCAAAATGCTCCGTCCTATCAGGGAAGCAATACCTTTCAGTTGATTCTTTCCACTGTTGACAGCTCCATCACATTTCAATACCAACAACAATCAGGAACTTATGGAGGAGGAAATTCTCCATATCTGTCCGCAGGAATTGAAAATATCAATGGTGGAGTTGGCTTGCAAAGCATGTTGAATCCAACCGGAGGCGGATCGGGATATTTTGTTACCCCTTATGCTGTGAAATTTACTTATCCTGCTTCGAGCTCCTTCCAGGCATTGGATGCTTCTACTTTGTACAATGACAACACATCGAATGGCGGACGCTTCATCAGCAACCACACTCCAACACCCTGGGTGATGAACAGCGAAATAAAAAATGCCGGCAATGTGAATCTGGGTCCATTCAATGTCTATTCTTATGTAGCAACTGCTGTCAATGGTCTGACCGGAACGGTTGAAGTGGACGATACAGTCACTACTGCGGCCATGCCTGCTCAGGCAACCGCCTCAATTTCCATGAACGAAACCTTCAGCCCTCAGGTGGAAGGTACTTACATACAGGTTACACGAACACTATATCCCGGTGACATCGCGCCGAGTAATGACAGCGCTACATTGGAACTGGTTGTTGTAGATACCATCAACAGACCAATAAGGTTAACTTTTGATGATGGTTTAAACAATGGTGTTGGATTGAACTGGCTGGGAACTCAGGGTGGAGCAGGGATGCAATTCGTCCCACCATTTTATCCATGCAAACTCACAACTGTTCATGCTTATGTTCAGGCCAATGTTAACCTTGTCGGTTTTTATATGTCAATTTTTGATGACAATGGACCATTGGGCGGAGTAGGAACAAGATTGGATTCAATCTATGTTCCGAACAGTTCTTTTTCTGCACCGATGTGGGTGGATGTCCCACTCACGACACCTATTATCATCAACAGCGGAAGTTTCTACGTTTCCTGGAACATGGATGGGGCTGGTGTCACACTTGGAACGAATGTTTCCGGTCCGGTCAGCAACAGAAGCTTTGAAGTACTGAGCAATTCCTGGGCGATTTACAGAAACCGTCAGGTCGAAGATCTCATGATCAACGCGACCATTGATACAGTGAACATTCCTGTTGGAATTTCAAATGTATTATTGGATGAAGGAATCGGAGAATTTTATCCAAATCCTTCCGGTTCTGTTTCACAGCTCAGTCTGGATATGAATGGAACCAATGATAAGAGCATCGCTTTGCAACTGTATTCTGCTGACGGTAGATTGATCATTGAAAATCATCCTGCAGTCCAATCGGGATCTCAAAATATCATCCAGGTAGATTTAAGCAATCTAAAAAGTGGATTGTATTTCTGTAAAATTTCATCTACTACAAAACAGGCAACACGGATACTTCAGGTTATCCGTTAAATATAAGACATCAGAAACCCGCAGCTCCTGCGGGTTTCTGTTTTAAACAGTATGGCAACAGAGATTGTTCAGTATTCCGAAAAGTTCAATGGTTATTTTAAAAGCCTCAACGTAGAATGGCTGAATAAATATTATTCAATCACGGCCGCTGATCTGGAAATTCTAGAAAACCCTGAGAGGATTATTCAGGAAGGCGGATATGTTTTTTTTGCTGTTTTGGATGATGTGGTTGTCGGAACCTGCGCGATTGTTCCTCACGAAGTACATTCCTGTGAATTGATCAAGATGGGAGTACGTGAAAATTATCAGGGAAAAGGAATTGGTAAATTACTCCTTGAAAAAGTCATTGAACAGGCAAGAGAAAAAGGATTTCGGACAATGACACTGGAAACAGCATCAACATTAGAGGTTGCAGTTTCACTTTATAAAAAGATTGGATTTGTGCAGACAAGTCCGGAAGAGAAACATCCGAAATTCGGAAGGATGACTTTCAAAATGGAAATGAAACTTTAATCAAAGTTTCGCTGTTTCCATAAAATTATAAAAAGTGCATTCAGACTTTTGGCTGAATGAGATCCCAAAGGTTTCCGTATTTATCTGCAAAGACAGCCACTGTTCCCCAGGATTCTTCAATCATTTCTCTTACAAACTTGACATTTTTGGATTTCAAAAAATCATAATCTCTCCGGAGATCATCCGTATGAAGAAAAAGAAAGACACGTCCGCCGGTTTGATTTCCAATTCTGCTTTTTTGTTCCTCTGTACTTGCTTTTGCCAGCAGGAGGGAAGTCCCGTTTGAACCTTCGGGAGCAATGACGACCCAACGCTTTGTTTCGCTCATTACTGTATCTTCGATCAGATTGAATTTCAAGACCGAAGTATAATAGTGAAGAGCTTCATCGTAATCATCCACAATAAGCGCAATAAGAGCGAGATTTTGTTTCATAAATTGATTTGTCGAAACCTCATTGAAGAATTAAGCTTTCATCATTTTTTCCAATTCATACATTTCATCTCTCAACCTGGCCGCTTCAATAAAGTCAAGATCCTTCGCGGCACGCTCCATTGATTTACGTGTTTGGGCGATGAGTTTTTTCAGTTCTTCTTTATTCATGTATTGAACCACAGGGTCTGCAGCGATACTCACTTTGTTGCTTTCAACATAAGCATGCTGTTCCGCCAATTTTGAATCCGCGACTTTTGTCTGTCCCATGATACTTTCGATGGATTTCACAATTTGTTGTGGAGACAAACCATTGTCTTCATTGTATTTAATTTGTTTCTCTCTTCGCCGTAATGTTTCATCCATGGTCTTTTGCATGCTGTCGGTAATCTTGTCGGCATAGAAAATTACGCGGCCATTGATATTCCGTGCTGCCCGTCCTGCTGTTTGGGTGAGCGAACGGTTGCTACGCAAAAATCCTTCCTTATCGGCATCCAGAATGGCGACCAGCGAAACTTCCGGTAAATCCAATCCTTCCCGGAGCAAGTTGATTCCAACAAGAACATCGAAATTTCCCAGTCGTAAATCTCTCAGCAGTTCAACTCGATCGAGCGTATCTACTTCCGAGTGAATGTAGCGGCAATTGATATTTAATTTGGTCATGTATTTGGTCAGTTCTTCCGCCATTCGTTTTGTAAGCGTAGTAACCAAGACCCTTTCGCCGGCTTTAACCGTTTTGTCAATTTCTTCGAGAAGATCATCCACCTGGTTCAGGCTTGGTCTTACTTCAATCACCGGATCCAACAAACCTGTAGGACGGATGACTTGTTCAACGAGTACACCTTCGCTTTTTTGCAATTCATAATCTGCAGGAGTCGCGCTGACATAAATTGTTTGATGAGCCATCGTTTCAAATTCTTCAAACTTGAGCGGACGGTTATCCAGGGCTGAGGGCAAACGAAAACCATATTCAACCAGGTTTTGTTTTCTTGAACGATCACCACCGTACATCGCCCGGATTTGAGGAATGGTCGCGTGACTTTCGTCGATCACCATGAGGTAATTGTCGGGGAAATAATCGAGCAAACAGAAAGGTCTTGAACCCGGATCGCGTCCGTCAAAGTAGCGTGAGTAATTTTCAATTCCTGAACAATAACCCAATTCACGGATCATTTCCAAATCATAAGTGACACGATCTTCCAGACGTTTTGCTTCGAGATGCTGTCCAAGGCCTTTCATGTATTCAACCTGCTTCACCATGTCTTCCTGAATGTGCCAGATCGCTTCGAGCTGCCGGTCAGGAGTTGTGACGAAGATGGTTGCCGGATAAATGATGACAGAAGGATTCTTTTCGATTGTCCTCCCGCTAATCGGATCGATTGTCACAATCTCTTCGATTTCATCACCGAAAAAATTAATGCGATAGGCGATATCACCATAAGCGAGGAACACATCCACTGTTTCTCCCCGAACTCTGAATTTTCCTCTCGTAAATTCGATGTCTGTCCGACTGTATAGCGAAGTAACCAAACGATGCAGAAAAGAATTTCTACTGATTTTTTCTCCTTCACTTATTTTGATAATGTTTGATTTAAAGTCTGCCGGATTACCGATACCATAAATACAAGAAACAGAACTCACCACCAGTACATCTTCACGACCGGAAAGCAAAGCGGTAGTGGTGCTCAGACGGAGCTTTTCGATTTCATCATTGATCGCGAGATCCTTCTCGATGTATGTATTTGTTGTAGGAATATACGCCTCCGGCTGGTAGTAATCATAATAGGAGACAAAATATTGAACAGCATTGTGCGGAAAAAACTGTTTAAACTCTCCGTACAATTGGGCTGCCAAGGTTTTGTTATGACTCAGTACCAACGTTGGCCTTTGTGTTTGTGCAACGACATTGGCGATGGTAAATGTTTTACCGGAACCTGTTACACCTAGCAGGGTTTGTGCGGTATCACCGCGGTTCACACCTTCCACAAGTTGTTGTATCGCCTGAGGCTGATCACCGGTAGGTTTGTAATCGGATTCAATTTGAAAGGGCATTGCGGGAGAATTGAAGGTTCAGGGATAAATGAGACGGCTTCTAAAAATAGAAAATGTAAATCAGATTATCAGGAAATATTATAATTCTGAATTTTTCCTTGCATAAAAAAGGCCGGATAAACCGGCCTTTTCTTTAAACGTAAATAGGTTCATTCCAGATTTCCCAGGATTTTTCCGCCTGAAGGCGAAGCATTCGGAAACCGTTATGGATAAATGCACCGGCTTCTTTCGATTTCTCAAGAAACTTTGTTTGTGCAGGGTTGTAGATCAAATCAAAACACAGGTTTTTATGTGTCAGGAATTCGTAAGGGATATTCGGACACTCATTCACATTTGGATACATTCCAAGAGGAGTGGTGTTCACGATTACCTGAAATGCTTTCATGGTATTCGCGTTCAGATCAGCATAAGAATAATGGAATCTGGATTCCTCGCGGGTTACGAAGAAGTGTTCGATATTCAGTTTACGGAATACAAATGAAACTGCTTTGGCTGAACCTCCGGTACCCAGAATCAGGGCACGACGGTGATGAGGGCGAAGAATAGGGCGGATGGCCAGTTCAAATCCCCATGCATCTGTATTGAATCCGTGGAGCTCAAATTTCCCATTGTCCTGGCGATGAATACGAATTGTATTGACTGCACCAATTTTTTGTGAAATGTCATCCAGGTTATCAAGCATAGGAATAATGTCCTGCTTGAAAGGAATTGTAACATTCAGTCCTACCAGGTCAGGAGTGTCTTTTACGATTTGCTTTAAATCATAAATATTCTCTGTGTCATAGTTTTCATATGCACAATCACTACGTCCTTCACGTTGAAATTTTTCGAGAAAAAATTTCTTTGAGTAGGAATGTTCGAGTGGGTGACCAAATAAACCAAAACGTTTCATGATAGAAGGAATTTGAGGTTAAATTATTAGTTCGCAGTTTTTGAAGGGAAGAATTTCGCCTTTATATAAGCAATAATCATTGGTAAAAGAGAGAGAATGATAATACCGAATACTACAAGAGTGAAGTTTTGTTTGACGGCGGGAATGTTCCCGAAGGCAAAGCCTGCGAGTAAAAAACCCGTTATCCAAAGTACATTTCCGAGCAGACTGAAAGTGATGAATCGCTTGTAGGTCATACTTCCCAGTCCTGCCACAAACGGAGCAAAGGTTCTGAGAATAGGCATGAATCTGGCAATCACAACTGTTTTTCCGCCATGCTTTTCATAAAAGGCATGTGTTCGATCGATGTATTCTTTTTTGATCAATTTTCTTTTCGAATCAATGATTTTATGCCCGATGAAGTTTCCAATAGCATAATTTGTATTGTCCCCGGCAAATGCTGCCAGAAAGAGAATCAGAATCAATAAGCCAATGCTCAATGAACCCGTTGCAGCCAATGCTCCGGCGGCAAACAATAAAGAATCACCCGGCAGAAAGGGAGTAATCACAAATCCTGTTTCACAGAATATGATCAAGGCAAGCAACAGGTAAGTGAGCTTATCATACTGATTCACCATCTCGATGAGATGTCGATCGATATGTAAAATAAAATCAATTAACTGTTGAATAAACTCCATTTCAGGGATAAAAGATTCTAAGTAATGATTGGAGGAATCAATAAGAAGTGTCGCAGCTTTTCACTAACTCCTTTGCAAAGATAAGGATAATATTATCTGGTGGAGAAAAAAGGACATTATTTATTGCAAAATATGGAAATTTAACATTTTGTTTTTTCATCCGATAGCATGACATACATCATTGGTGTTTAGGCTATTTTATATCGCAGTACGATCTTTCAATTCATAAAATTGTTATACACCATGCACTGCTGAAAAAGCCTGAAATGACTTGCAATAAACTCCGGTATTAAGGCTTAATTTCATTTTCGCGAATTCCGGTTATTGGAATAGATCGCTCATTGTATAAATCCCTGTAAAGTGAAATTACAACCCGGTGACAAAGTCCGTTTCCTGAACGACAATCTGGAAGGCGAAGTCGTTCGTATTCTTTCTAACGACAAAATTGAGGTGTCCGACAGCGATGGATTTAAACACATAGCAGCGGAAAGGCAGCTGGTTCGCATTGAATTTCAACTGGATGCGGAACTTCCTTTGGAACCTCAAAAGAAAATGGAAGACAAAGAGGTCCAGACCCTGCCATTGCCATCGAAACCTATCCAGCGAAAAGCGGATGTCATTCAGTCCCTGGAACCGGACGATACCATTTATGCTGCCCTGAAAATGGTGCAGGAAAAGACTCCTTTAACGTCCGAAATCGAACTGATTTTAGTCAATAATACTACTTACGAAATAGTATTTACAGTTGCCAGGAAACTTGCGGAGTTTCGTTCAGGGATCGATTCCGGGGCTTTGTCAGCAAGATCAGAAATTACACTGGGTGTTTTTTCACCGGATCAATTGCACCGCTTCGACGGCTTTGAATTTCAGTTCCTCTTTTTTGGCAAAAAGGAATTCCGACCACGGTCACCAATTATTAAACAACTGACTTTCTCAGGTTCCGATTTCCTCGATCCTTCCAATAAAAGCTCGCTGCGAAGAGAGGAATTGCCTGTCTTGTTAATGCCTCTCTGCAGCCTGAACCCGATGAATGAACTGGACATTTCAAAACTCCTCGATAAATACCAGCAAAAAGAAACGGAAGAAAGTCTGAGAAATCAACCCAAAGGGGGAAAAGGAAAAGCGGAGAAATTTACTGTTCTGTCGCGGACAAAAGTTGTTGATCTTCACATCGAAGAACTGCTGAAGGATTACTCAGGAATGAACAACGCGCAGATCATCGCTTATCAGCTCAATTATTTTCTCTACGAACTGGATCAGGCAATGATCAACAAGTTTCATAAAATTACCTTTATCCATGGGGTTGGTCAAGGAGTATTGAAAAGCGCGATCAGGGAAGAGCTGAAAAAGATTCCATTCATTAAATATGGAGAAGCTCCGCCGGAACAATACGGATTCGGTGCAACCGAAGTGGAATTTTTGTAAAGAGATTTTTTCGGAAAAATATTCTTATCCCTTTGCCTGCCAAAGCTCGATTTTATTGCCATCCGGATCCATGATCCAGCCGAAAGAACCGTAGTCGTGATCTTCTTTTTTGGGATCGACTTCTACATGTGATGATTTGAGATCTGACAGTAAAGTATTCAGATCACTGACAATAAAATTCAGCATGTATGACTTTTCAGAAGGCTGAAAATAGGTGGTCGATTCTTTAAAGAAAGCGAAAACGGTATTTCCTTCTTTGGCAGGTTGGTGTTGGTGCAACCATTTGAAAATATGGTTTCCTCCATGGAAAGGGATTTCAAAATTCTTTTCATACCATTTGGAGAGAGCAACAGGATCTTTACTCTTGATAAAAACTCCTCCAAGTCCTTCAACAGCTCCTGACACCGGCACCGTTTGCGCGGATTCTCCAAAACCACTTTCAACAGGTTCCCAGAGTTCAATTTTGTTTCCCTCGGGATCCATCACCCAGCAGAATTTACCATAGTCATATTCTTCCATGGGCTTTAATGCCGGGATTCCTTCTTCCTGCAAAGCTTTCAAAAGTTCTGCTAAATTTTCTACCCTGAAATTGATCATCAGACTCTTTTCACTCGGTAAAAAATAATTGGCAGGAGTAGGGAACATGCTGAACGCGGTTGTACAAACTTCTTCCGGTTTTTCCTGATTACGCCATTTCAAACTGGCATACACATGCGTGCCGAATGGAATTCCCAAATGATCTTCATACCAGCGCGCAAGAAATTTCGGATCGCCGGCTTGTATAAAAACTCCTCCAAGTCCTGTTACTTTTGCCATTGTGGTGCAGGTTTTAGTATCCCAAAATTTTCAACATACTCTTTGCACTTTGCTCTTTTGCAAAAAGACGGGTTGTAATTTCACCTTCTTCATCACGGTCAATGATCACGTGTTTAGGTGCCGGAACCAGACAGTGCTGAATTCCACCGTAGCCTCCAATACTTTCCTGGTAAGCGCCGGTATGAAAAAATCCAATGTACAAGGTCTCTCCCTTGGGCTCATCTTCCTTGGGAAGATAAACCTGGTTGACGTGAGATTCGGTATTGTAATAATCATCACTGTCGCAGGTCAAACCGCCAATGTTCACACGGTTGTAATCCTTTTCCCAATCGTTGATCGCAAGAAGAATGAATTTCTGTTTGATTCCCCAGGTATCAGGAAGCGTAGTGATGAATGAGCTGTCGATCATGTACCAGAGCTCATTGTCATTTTGCTGTTTTTTGTCGATAATGGAGAACAGCGTCGCGCCACTTTCAGCAACAGTGAAACTACCGAACTCCGTAAAAATGTTCGGCTCGTCGACTCCCTGTGCTTTACAGGTCTGTTTGATTTGCTTGATGATCTGTTCAGCCATGTATTCGTAATCGTATTCAAATCCGAGGGATTTACGAATCGGCCAGCCGCCGCCAATATCGAGAGAGTCCAGAGTAGGACAGATCTTTTTCAGTTCGCAATAAACATTCACACATTTATTCAGCTCACTCCAGTAATAAGCATTGTCTTTGATTCCTGTATTGATGAAGAAGTGCAGCATCTTGAGCTGAAACTTTGAATTCTTCTTCAGGTTTTTCAGGTAATAATCTTTGATCTCATCATAGCGAATCCCGAGCCTGGAGGTGTAAAATTCAAAATTGGGTTCTTCACCGGCTGCAATGCGGATTCCGACTTTTACCTTCTTACGTCCTTTGATTTTCTTCTCATACAAAGGCAACTCATTCATGTTATCCAGAACAGGAATGACATTTTCAAAACCATCGTTGATCAGTTCGCTGATGTATTGAATGTATTGTGGACGCTTGTAACCGTTGCAGATGATAAAGATGTTCTTATCGATTTTCTTCTCCTGGTAAAGGGATCGGATAATCGGAATGTCAAAAGCAGAGGAAGTTTCGAGGTGGACATCGTTCTTTAAAACTTCATGCAAAACGAACGAAAAATGCGAACTCTTCGTACAATAACAGTAAGTATAGGACCCTTTATAGTCGGCTTTTGCGATCGCTACATTGAAAATTCGCTTGGCTTTCTTAATTTGTGATCCTATTTTAGGCAAATAAGTGATTTTCAGAGGAGTACCGTATTGTTTGATAATTTCCATCAAGTCAATACCGTAAAAGTGGAGTTGGTTATCGATCACTTCAAATCCTTCCTGCGGAAAGTAAAAGGTTTGCTCGATGAGGTCGCGGTAGGTGTTCTTCATTTTAATCAGGGAGGGAATGAGTGGTTCTTGAGATTCCGGGACCAGAAGTAAGTCACCCGGATTGACAAATTTCTGCTAAAGTAAGTAACTTACATTTATAACATACGTAGGGAATAAATTTTTTGAATAGAATAAACGAAAGGTAAACAATGAAAAAGATCAGGTTTGTTGAAGTGAAGTCAGAGGTAGGAGCCGGTACCCGCGGAGCAAGCATGGGTCCGGATGCGATCAAAATTGCCGCCTTCGATTACGGTAGTACGCTCTTTAAAAAGATTGATTCAGTAGAAGTACAGACGGAGAATCTCAGTTTGTTCGAATCGCCCGGAAGTCCGTACGCGAAGAGAATAAAAAGTTTGCTCACCGTTCTGGAGCGCACAGCCAACGTGGTAAAAAATTCTCTCAAGAATAATGAGTTCCCGATAGTGCTGGCAGGAGACCACAGTACTTCCGCCGGCACGATCTCCGGTATTAAAATGGCTTACCCGAAACAACGTCTCGGAGTCATCTGGATCGATGCGCACGCCGACATGCATTCACCCTGGACCACACCTTCCGGCAACATGCACGGGATGCCATTGGCTGCTGTTCTTGCTGAAGACAATGCCAGTAACAAGATGAACAAACCCGATAAGGACACTCTTGAAAACTGGGGCAAGATCAAAAGGATAGGAGGGATCACTCCCAAAATTGACTGGAACGACCTGGTTTTTATCGCTTTGCGTGACGTCGAACCGGAAGAATCCTATTTGCTTAAAAAGAATAAAGTCAAAATATTCAGCACAAACGATGTGAAGCGGAACGGTGTTGAAAAGATCGCCCGTGATGCCCTGGCTCATTTGTCACGCTGTCACATGATTTACATTTCCTTCGATGTGGACAGTATGGATTCCTCCATTTCTAAAGGAACCGGAACACCGGTCCGCAATGGAATTACAGAGAAAGAAGCGGGTAGTTTGCTTGTCCGTCTCATCCAGAATGAAAAAGTCATTTGCTTTGAGATTTCGGAAGTAAACCCGACACTCGACAAAGAGAACCTGATGGCGGAAAACACATTCGAAATTCTCCAGAGGGTCGTCAGCCAGCTCACGAATTAAGCTTCTCCTACAGGATCTCTGAACCGAAACGGTGAAAATGTTCCGGGAATATTGCTTCTTCCGGAAGCTGAATTCTTTCATTGAACTGAACCGCTGATATCTCACGAAGACTATTACTTTTGCAAAACGATCAGACCGGATGGATCTGATCAGAAAAAGGTTTTATCTTAACAGCTCCTGAAAATATTTTCAGGGTTTATTATTTAAGGCATCGGATTTTATGGGTTTGTGGTTCGAGAAAGAATTGAAGCAAAGTATTGTCCTCGCTTTGAAAGACCTCTACGGGATTTCAGAGACGGAGGAAAATATCCTCTTACAGGATACCAAAAAAGAATTTGAAGGCGATAAGACGCTTGTCGTTTTTCCATTCACAAAAAAATCGGGCAAATCTCCGGAGGAAACCGCGACACAAATCGGGAATCATCTGCTTTCCAATTCCTCATTACTGGCATCTTTCAATGTTGTAAAAGGCTTTTTGAATCTGGTTGTTTCCGAAAATTTCTGGAACGAATTTTTCAATACGGTAAAAGCAGATCATCAGTTATTATTTGATCCGAAAAGAAACAGCGGTTCGCCTTTGAAACCGCGTTTGCTCATGGTGGAATATTCTTCACCAAATACCAACAAACCTCTGCATCTCGGACATATCCGTAACAACCTTCTGGGTTATTCTGTCGCGGAAATTTTGAAAGCCAATGGTCATCAGGTTGTGAAAGTTAACCTGGTCAATGACCGCGGGATTCACATTTGTAAATCCATGCTTGCCTGGCAGAAATGGGGACAAGGAGAAACTCCTGCATCCACAGGGATGAAAGGAGATCATCTTGTCGGTAAATACTATGTCATTTACGATAAAAAATACAAAGCCCAGATAGAAGAACTCACCGAGCGTGGTATTTCCGCGGAAGAAGCCGAGAAAAAAGCTCCGCTGGCTACCGAGATTCAGGAAATGCTTCGCAAATGGGAAGCCGGCGATGCTGAAACAAGAGCATTGTGGGAAAAGATGAATGGCTGGGTTTACGAAGGCTTCGCGCAGACGTATAAAAAGCTGGGAGTAGATTTTGATAAAATCTATTACGAATCACAAACCTATCTTTTGGGTAAAAAAATGGTGGAAGCCGGTTTGGCTGCCAATTCATTTTTCAGAAAAGATGATCAATCCGTTTGGGTTGATCTGACCGATGAAGGTCTGGACCAAAAAGTTTTGTTGCGTGCGGATGGAACCTCGGTATACATTACACAGGACATCGGCACTGCGCAGTTACGTTTTGACGAATATCCCGGACTGGAGCAATTGATTTATGTTGTCGGCAACGAACAGGATTATCACTTTAAAGTCCTGCGTGGAATTTTCAGGAAGCTACAGCGTCCCTGGGCGGATGGTTTGTACCATTTGTCGTATGGAATGGTGGATCTTCCTTCCGGTAAAATGAAATCCAGGGAAGGTACCGTTGTGGACGCGGATGATCTCATCAAAGATGTTGTGGAAGAAGCGGAAATGGCGACAAAAGCCATGGGCAAACTCGACGATTTCGATTCCGCTGAAGCAAAGGAATTGTACCATTCACTGGGAATGGGAGCCATTAAATATTTCATTCTGAAAGTGGATCCGAAAAAGCGGATGTTGTTCAATCCGGCCGAGAGTATTGATCTCAATGGAAATACAGGTCCATTCATCCAGTATACGTATGCACGGATTCGTTCGGTATTGAAGAAAGGCGATAAAATGCAGATCGCGGAGAAAGCAGGCGGACAAAGAAAATTCTCGAAAGAGGAGAAACATCTGATCAGTCTGATTTATGCTTATCCTCAAATGGTACGTGAAGCCGGACAAAATTTCAGTCCGGCCCTGATGGCGAATTATGCTTATGATTTAGCGAAAGCCTATAACCATTTTTACCACGATCACGTAATTGTTGACGAGGCAAATACTGATGTTTCCGCTTTCCGTCTGGCCTTGAGCGAACTTACATCGGCAGTGATTCGTCAATCCATGAATTTGCTTGGTATCACAGTGCCTGAACGCATGTAAGGATGAAGAAATTTTCCGATGCTTTGTTGTTGATTCTTGTTTGCGGTACCATGCTGCTGATTTTTATTTCAGGCTCGGGCATGATTGAGCCGGTAACAGCAAGGATGCAACCTTTCCAGATAAAAAATTCCTGGCTCAAAGCTTCCCCAGATCAGCATCTCCTGAAAACCGGCGACCTGATTTTTCGTCATGGCCGTGGTTTTATCAGCAATGCTTTTCAGCAGTTATCACGAAAAGACCAGCGTTACTCGCATGCGGGAATTATTGTCGTTGAAAATGGAAATGTGTTTGTTTATCACTGTATTGGTGGAGAAGAAAACAAAACCAACAAAATGAAGAAGGAGAGTCTGGCCAACTTTTGCAGACCGGATCAGAACCATTCTTTTGCTATATACAGAACGGATCTGCAGAAGGAACAAGTGGTTCAGCTTGAAAATGATTTGCTTCGTCATTACCGTGAAGGTCTCGAATTTGACACCGATTTCGATTTAAAATCGGATGGCAAAATGTACTGTACGGAACTGGTCTATAAGCTGCTGACCAGCGCCAGCCGGGATAATAATTTTTTACCTTTGACCAGGTTCTCCGGAAGGACGTATGTTTCCTGTGATAATATTTACCTGAGTCCGCACTGCCGCGAAATTTATGCTTACAACTATTCAAACCAATAAATAAACCGACCAATGAAATCTAAAATCAAGTATCTCTTTGCTGCCAGTCTGATGTTGTTCATCATTTCCTGCGGGAAAGGGGATTCTCCCAAAGCTGTCGCGGATTCTTTCCTGAAAGCGTTTTACAGTTATGACTTTCAGGCTGCAAAGAAATATGGAACGGAAGATACCGGTAAACTGATGGACATGATGGCCGGTTTTTCAAAAATGGTTCAGGATTCTGCGAAGACTCAGGAACTTAAATTTGAAATTGTCTCTGAAAAAATTGAAGGCGATAATGCCGTGGTGATGTATAAAGAAGAAGGAAAAGAAGGGGAGATTCCGCTGAATATGATGCGTGTTGAAGGCAAATGGAAAGTAAACATGACCAAGGAATCCTTAAACGGCGCTGAGGGTGGAAATACGATGGATGTTGGTGCAACCAATACCGACAGCACATCCTCTACCGGAGCTGATCCAGAAAAGAAATAAAACCTTCTCCCATCCAAAAAGAGCCTGCCACCCGCAGGCTCTTTTTTTTGCAATAAATCCCTCTGCGAACTTTGCGTTTTAACTTTGCGCCCTTTGCGCGAAAAAAAACTCGGATAATTTTTATTTAATATCCACCGTCAGCAACAATTGCTCCTCCAGGAAACACGACAGTTTATCTCCAGGCTTAACGGCACCAACACCTTTAGGAGTGCCGGAAAAAATGAGATCGCCTTTTCTGAGTGTTACAAAACGCGAGACATAACTGATCATCTGGTCAAAAGAATGGATCATCAGATCACTTGTGGCGCTTTGAACCGTTTTGCCATTAATATCCAGATGGAAGGAAATACTTTTTGGATTCTTCAATGATGAGAACGGAATAAATGTCCCCACCGGAGCAGAATGATCAAAAGCTTTCGCAGGTTCCCAGGGTAAGCCCTTTTCTTTTTGCTTTTGCTGGATATCCCTTGCCGTAAAATCAATACCTACGGTAATCTGATCGTAATACCGTGATGCAAATTCCGGAGTGATGTTTTTTCCTTCTTTGCAAATTTTTAAAACCAGTTCGATTTCGTGATGGATGTCACTGGAAAAATCAGGAAGATAAAATGCACGGTCGGGTGGAAGAACAGCGGTGTCCGGTTTCATGAAAAACACCGGCTCCGTAGGAACTTCATTCTTCAGCTCAAGAGCATGCTCCACATAATTTCTTCCGATACAGATGATTTTCATGAATACTAATGTTCTCTTTTATTTATTGAACTCCTTCAAACGCAATTGTGTAATGACATTTTTGGTATTGGTAGCGAAATCACCTTTCATCATCCAGTCGTAATAGGAAGGTTCTGTTTTAAAAACCTCTTTCACGAGACGACCCTTGTATTTTCCGAAATTGAAAACTTCTTCACCTTTCTCATTAAATACAATTCTTCCAGCGAGATCTACATTCCTTGTTATAGAACTGAATTGAGCCAGGAAATCGACATCGTTTTTCAGGGTCTCGTACTTGTCCAACTGGGAAAGCAAGACTTCATACGTCGCGGTGGTATCCGCTTCCGCGCTATGCGCGTTCATTAAATCTTTATTGCAATAGAATTTATAGGCGGCTGCAAGTGTACGTTGTTCCATTTTGTGGAAAATATTCTGCACATCAACCAGTTTTCTTTCATTCAGATCGAAATGTATACCGGCCCTCGTAAATTCTTCAATCAGGAGCGGAATATCGAATTTGTTTGAATTGTATCCACCCAGATCAGAACCACCAAGGAAAGCATTGATATCTCTGGCCACATCATTGAATGTTGGACAATCCTGGATGTCTTTGTCATAAATACCGTGCACTTTCGAAGCTTCCTCCGGAATTGGAATTGTCGGATTGATGCGCATTGTTTTCGAATCCTTGTTTCCGTTCGGAAAGATTTTCAACAAAGCGATTTCGACAATTCTGTCGGCCCCGACATTCACACCGGTTGTTTCGAGATCAAGAAAAACAATCGGTTTTTTCAGCTGTAATTGCATTCGTTTCTATTTTGTGGAAGTCACAGCAATCTTCTTGTTGATCTCCACGGGTGGAAATTCAGTTCCGACTGTAATGTCTTCATTGTAAGGAGCAAAATTATAACCTTCCACACTCAGGGTATATTCTCCCGGCGCGGCATTCAATATAAAAGCGTTGGTAGCAGTATTTGGTTTGTAAACAAGAGCAGACTGATCCGCTTTATTTGTCAGAGTAACTTTTGTCAGTTCAATTCTGCCTCCTGTGGAAGAACTGACTGTACCTGTAATGACAGAGCGGAAAGGATGATCGGTAGTATCGTTGTATTCCATCCTGTAAATATCCCGATCACCATAACCATCTTTCATCAGCGCAGAGATGTAAGCATATCTTCCGTCGCCTGTAATTGAAAAGAAAGAGTTATCATCCGGATCATTGATTGGGTAGCCAAGATTCACAGGAGCTGTCCATTTGCCTGTAGCCGGATCTTTTTTGGATTTGAACAAATCATATCCTCCCATACTGTTGTGTCCTTTAGAACTAAAATAAAGGGTGTTGCCGTCCATCGTCAGATATGGTGATTCCTCATCGTACTTTGTATTGATCACAGAGCCGAGATTGGTTACCGGTCCCCATTCGCCGCTTTTTTCTTTCTGAACCATCCACAGATCATTTCCGCCAAGCGCGTCTTTGCGGTTGCTGGAGAAGATGATGACGCTACCGTCAAGAGAAGTGCAGGCTCCGCCTTCGTATTGTTTGGAATTGATAAGCTCCGGCATCATCACCGGCTTTTGCCAGGTTTTTCCTTTGATAGAAGCGATTCCCAAATCAGCAAAAGCTTCGACATTGTCAAAATAAATAAACAACTGATCCCCGAGAGCGCTCAGTCCGACTGATTCCTCATCCCATTCGCTGTTCACAATACCGCCAAGTCCTTTGGGTTTGCTCCAGATGGTATCTTTCCATACGCACCAGTACAAATCGGAAGTATAAATTCCAAGGTCTTCAATGAACCCGCCGATATTTCCTTTTCTCCTGGAAGTAAAAATAAGCACCTTGTTATCCGCGGAAATAAAGGGATTGTATTCTTCATAGGGAGTATTGATGCCTTTCCCCATATTCGTAAATGTCACATTCACCTTTGTCGCGCAAAGTTGTTTTCCATTGTTACACATTTCAATCAGGCGATCAGTAGGAAGAAAATCCTTCATGGGTTTATTCGCGCTGCTTTGCTTGTAACTTTGAAATGATTCTATTGCCGCGTCCCAATTGAGATTGTACATATTGGCCATTCCCATATAAAATGCCAGATCCTTTTTGGCATCTTTTGAAGTCTTGCCTTTTTCAAGACATGCAAGCGCAGCCTTCTTGTCAACATTTGTCATCAGATAACAAACTCCGAGACGATAATTGTAATCCGGATTGCCGGGATCCGCTTTTACAAGATCCTTGTATGCCGGCAATGCTCCTTTATAGTCTGTCGAAACAAACAAAGTAGCAGCATCCTTTTTTACAATTTTCGCTTCATCGGTGGTGAGTACATGTCCGGCTTTCGCTTTTTGTCCATATGAAAGTGAAGGGCATAACAATGCCATAAGGACCGGTACCGCGAGAATTTTCGCGTGGAGAAATCTGGTCATTCGTTGAATCTTGTGATTGATGGGTGTAAAATAAACCACGGTAGGATAGAATCAGAAACCGCGACTAATGTCAAATTTTTCAAGATAATCCGCTATGCGGCGAAGGAAGCTGCCGCCAAGTGATCCGTCAACAACTCTGTGGTCATAAGAGAGTGACAAGAACATCATGTGACGAATTCCGATCGTATCGCCTTCCGGTGTTTCGATTACAGCCGGCTTTTTACGAATCGCGCCGACAGCCAGAATAGCTACCTGAGGCTGGTTGATGATTGGCGTTCCCATGACATTGCCGAAAGTACCGACATTGGTGATGGTGAAAGTTCCATCCTGGATTTCATCAGGTTTCAGTTTGTTCCCGCGCGCACGGTTCGCAAGGTCATTTACGGCTTTGGTCAACCCCACAAGGTTGAGATGGTCAGCATTTTTAATCACCGGTACAATAAGGTTCCCGCTCGGTAATGCGGCAGCCATACCGATATTGATAAAGTTCTTTTTAATAATTCTTGTTCCGTCCAGTGAAATATTCACCATGGGAAAATCCTTGATGGCTTTGCAAACAGCTTCGATAAAAATAGGAGTGTAGGTGATTTTTTCTTTCTCGCGTTTTTCAAATTCTGATTTCACACGATCTCTCCATTTCACGATATTGGTTACATCCGCTTCAACATAAGAAGTCACGTGAGGAGATGTTTGTTTTGACATCACCATGTGATCCGCGATCAATTTACGCATGCGATCCATTTCGATGATTTCAAAACTTCCGCCAACAGAAACGGCCGGAGCTGTACTTGCAGCAGGCGTTGCAATCGGAGCAGGAGCAGAGGCAGGTTTAGAAGGAGCAGCCACCACAGAACCACCTTGTCCGCGTTGTTCAAGATGATGCAGGATGTCTGTTTTCGTTACACGGTTGTTCATTCCGGAACCGGAGATTGTTTCCAGTTCAGCCATGGAAACACCTTCCTGTTTGGCAATATTGCGAACGAGTGGAGAATAGAAGCGACCTGAGGAAGAAGATTTAGCCAGAGGTTCGGAAGCATGTGTTGCAGGAGTTGCAGCAGGTTTTCCATTGGAAGCAACAGGAACGGGAGCAGGAGCAGGAGCAGAGCTTGCAACCGGCGCAGGACTTGCCGGAGCCTGTGTCGCGGCAGTTTCACCTTCCGCGCTGATCATCGCGATTATTTCTCCAACTTTTACAACCTGACCTTCTTCAAACAAACGTTTCGACAAGATCCCTGCAGCAGGAGAAGGAACTTCAGAATCTACTTTATCCGTCGCGATTTCAAGAACAGGTTCATCGGCTTCAATCCGGTCACCTTCCTTTTTTAACCATTTGAGAATAGTTGCTTCTGCGACACTTTCGCCCATCTTGGGCATGATCAGCTGGACCATGTATTATTATTTCAGAGGTGTTTATTAATGGATCAGAAGAGAAACCCCTTCTGCATGTACAAATTTATAAATTAATGAGCATTCGGAACCTGAGATCTTCCCAAATTTCTCCACCCTTTCCACACAATCCGGAGATCCGCGTAAGCTCTGTAATCTTTTGCATACAAGGTGTTTAAGCGGGAAATGGTCGGACCGTCAAGAGAATGTTGTTGTAAACCGTCGATCGGGTTGAGAACTCCCGGACGGATTCGGGGCAGTGTATTCTGACTTCCTTCCATTGCAAAATAGCCGACCCATGATTTTTTGCCGGTCAATACAGCAAAAATATTCCGGAAAAATCCGGCCGGATGACGTTGAAACAAAATGAAAAGTGGAGAGCCAATCAGCAAAAAGAAGCAAAGCACGATATCCATGAATCGTTTGTTTCTTTTGTTGATAGTTTTACTGATGCTGTTGATGTCGATGACATAAAGTTCACCGGGATTATCCACCGAACTCGAACCGATAATGAACATACTTTCCGGAGGCGCTATTTTGTATTCCACATCACGTACCTGTTCGGTTGACATGCAATTGATAATCTGGTTGGAAGCAACATCTTTTCCACAGAAGATAACTTCTTCGATAGAATAAACTTCTATGATCTCGGCCAGTTTGGAATCTTCGCCCAGGTAATAGTTGTGGTATTCGGTATGTTGTTTAGTACCGGTAGATTGTCCGGATGAACCATTCCCTCCCGGTTTTACAAACCCGATAAAATTATGTGAAGTGTCCGAAAGTTTGAGCAATGAAAGCACACGAATACCTTCTTCTTCTTCACCAACAATGAGCAACCTCTTGCGGGTGTTGTTTTCCATCACCACATTTTTCGAAGAAATCGCGTTTAGCAACAAACGTATTGCTGTCATTGAGATACTAGCCCATACCGAACCGAGAAGAATCAATGCACGGGAAAAACGATATTCCTCCGGCAGGAGCGCATAGATAACAAGAATGAGTAATGTGCCTGTAAAAATCCCGCGAATCACTTTTGATAAACGAATGGGAATATCATAACCGCCACTGAAGAAAACAGAAACAATCCACAGGAAAGCATAGGAAGGCACGGCGATACTCATGAACTCAACAGGATAGTTCACCAGCATGTTGTGTCCCCAATATTCTTTGAGGAAAAACATTCCTGTAAATAACAGAATGAAATCAAGGATAGGGAGAAAAAGTCTTTTGATAAAACGAATCAGAATGGCAGCGCCTGCTCTCAGGTAAATCGCGAGACGAATAAAGAACGTAAACAGGGAAGCATTCGATTTGCTAAAATGTTTTTTCGCGAAAATGATCATCGCGTTGTAAAACACGAAGACATAATTCACACTGCTTTTTTTGGTGCTTTCTCCTTTGTAATGAATGATCCTTGTATCCGGGAAATAATAATTTTTATACCCGGCTTTTGTAATTCTGTAACTGAGATCGATGTCCTCTCCATACATAAAGAAATCTTCGTCGAGCAAACCGATCTTATCAAGAACTGTTTTCCGGATCAGCATAAAAGCTCCGGCCAAAACATCAACAGCGTTGATATCATTCTCCTGCAAATAACCGAGATGATATTTTCCAAACGTTTTTGATTTCGGAAACAGCGCCGACAAACCAAAGATTTTATAAAAAGCGACAAGCGGAGTAGGCAAACCTCTTTTTGATTCCGGCAAAAAGCGACCGGTACCATCAATCATTTTTACACCAAGTCCACCTGCGTCCTGATGTGTATCCATAAATCCGAGCATCTTGCGGAAAGTATCTTCTTCCACAACGGTATCGGGATTGAGCAGCAAAACATATTCAGCGGTAGAAAGACGAATCGCCTGGTTATTTGCTTTGGAAAAACCTTTGTTATCGGTATTCGCGACCACCTTCACGGAAGGAAATTTTTCCTTCACCATTTCCACCGAACCATCAACAGAATTATTGTCGACTACCCAAACTTCCGTCTCAATGCCTGCAGCGGCTTTCATCACCGAGTGAAGACATTGTTCAAGGAAATACTTGACATTATAATTGACAATGACGACGGATAGCTTCACAAGCAGATCAGAAAATAGGGTGGAAGTTAGTGAATGATGAACAAATACAAATCAAGTGATAACCGTCTCCTGTGCTCATCGCGAAATAGAATTTTCATAAGGAACCCGGTTCAATATGGAGCGTCCCAATGTAACCTCATCGGCATATTCCAATTCATCACCGATAGAAACTCCGCGGGCGATGGTAGAAAACCGGATATCCTGAAGCTGCAAGGAAGCTATTTTCTTGAATATAAAAAACGCGGTAGTGTCACCTTCCATGGTGGCGCTCATGGCCATGATGAGTTCTTTGACAGGATGTTCCCGCAACCGGCTGATCAGAGAATCAATAGCAAGATCGCCCGGACCAATTCCATCCATCGGTGAGATGATTCCGCCGAGTACATGGTATTTGCCACTGAACTGGTTGGTGTTCTCAATCGCGATCACATCACGAATATCTTCCACAACGCAGATCACATTTTCATCGCGCTTTGGATTGGAACAAATCGCGCAAGTCTCGCTTTCGGTGATGTTGTGACAAATCGCGCAATAGCGGATTTCTTTGCGAAGCCTGATCAAAGCATTGCCAAGCCTTTCCGGTTCATCAGCGCTGGTTTTAAGCAGGTGAAGAACCAAACGAAGGGCTGAACGTTTGCCGATTCCGGGCAGTCGCGAAAATTCCGCAACCGTTTCCTCCAATATCCGTGATGAAAAAGTACTCAAGTTCTGTGTTGATAAGTCGGCATGAGTGGATTCCCATGCTGCATGCGAAATTAGTTACTTCGGCTTGGATACACAACCAAAAACGGAATGTCACCCAACCTGATTTTAACATGCGTAGTTGCCTATTCCGCGCTGCTTTTTTATGTCGTCTGGCGCACCAGCCGGCATGCTGATAATGAGTCCTTTTTCATCGGAAATAAGTCCTCAAAATGGTTTGTAGTGGCTTATGGAATGATCGGAGCATCTTTGTCCGGGGTTACTTTTATGTCGGTCCCCGGCTGGGTTGGTACCACACAATATACCTACCTCATGGTGGTCTTTGGTTATCTGGTAGGGTATACCGTGATCGCATTAATTCTGCTTCCTTTATACTATCGTTTAAACCTTACTTCAATCTATTCCTATCTCGAAACAAGGTTCGGTTTCTGGAGCTATAAAACGGGTGCATTCTATTTCATCTTGTCCAGAACCATCGGAGCCTCATTCCGTCTCTTTGTGGTTGTAAACGTCCTGCAAACCTTTGTATTTGATAATTGGGGAATTCCGTTCTGGATCACTGTGGCAACCTTCATTGCCTTGATTCTGCTTTACACCTTTAAAGGAGGAGTAAAAACGATTGTGTGGACCGACATGCTCCAGACGACTTTCATGTTGCTCTCCATGGTTTTATCTGTCATCCTGATTGCAAGGCAAATGAACATGGGTTTCGGGGATCTGATGGACAGACTGGTCAATGGTGAATACACAAAAGTCATCAATACCGACTGGCGTCCGGGAAGCTTTTTCCTGAAGCAGTTTTTTGGAGGAATGTTCATCGCTATTGCCATGACCGGACTCGATCAGGAAATGATGCAGAAAAATATCAGTGTGAAAACCCTGAAAGATTCCCAAAAAAACATGTTCACTTTCAGCGCGATTTTGCTTTTTGTAAACATGATGTTTCTGGCATTGGGCGCATTGTTGTACATGTATTCTTCCTCGAAAGGTATTCCTCTGCCAACCCGAAGCAGTGATGATTTGTTCCCTACGATCGCATTAAACAGTCTGGGAACCTTTTCAGCAGTTTTCTTTATCATCGGACTCATTTCTGCCGCATATCCTAGTGCTGATGGAGCGCTTACGGCTCTGACGGCCTCATTTTGCATCGACTTTCTGGGAATAAAAAAGCGGGGTTGGACTGAAGAGAAACAGAAACAAACACGGTACATGGTTCACATCAGTTTCGCTGTTTTACTGCTTGTTGTGATCGTAATTTTCAGGATGATCAACAACGAAGCGGTCATCAAGGAGCTCTTCACGGTAGCAGGTTATACCTACGGACCGTTGCTGGGTTTGTATGCCTTCGGTTTGTTTTCAAAAGCCCAGGTAAAAGACAAGCTGGTACCGCTGATTTGTCTGATTTCCCCTGTATTTTGTTATGTGCTGAATGCTTATAGCGAGGTTTGGTTCAACGGCTACAAGTTCGGTTTTGAGCTGCTGATCCTCAACGGACTTGCGACCTATACAGGTCTCGTACTGATCCGGAACAAGACCGCAATTGCCCTTTAAATGTTGAAAACCTTGTTCATTCACTAAGCCTGCCAGAGGGCGACCGGACTGGGTTTGCACTATTTTTGCTGAATGGAGCCGACTATGTTACGGAAGAAGATACTATTATTTATTGCAGGGATTTGCCTCCCGATATTCAGCCACGCTTTCAGTCCTGTTGATTCGATTGGAGTAGAAACCATCAAGGGAGCAAAATTTATCCGCTACCAGGTTGGTGAGGGAGATGGCTGGTATTCGATTGCAAAAAAATATGGTATCTCTTATTCGGAACTCCGTATCGCTAACAAGGATCGCGATGATAAATTGCTCAAAGGACAGGTTCTGCTGATTCCGGCCAAAGCAAAACCGACGGATCCAAGATTCCAGAAAAATTTTCAGGATAAAGCAAATCAGACAATTTCTTCCAACACAAAAAATTCCCGGGTAATACACAAAGTTGAAAAATCGGAAACCCTTTTCAGTATTTCCAAAAAATACAAGGTCACCGTTGATCAATTAAAAGCATGGAATCAGCTGAAAGATAATTCCATCAAATTAGGACAAGCGCTTACTGTTGGTATAAAAGAGCCTGATCAAAATGTCGAGACCGCTGAACAGCCGGAAAAGAAATCACCCGAGCCTGTAAAACATGAAACTCCTGATAAAACAGAAATCGGCACAGCACCTCAGGTTATCGAGCCAAAAAAAGTGGAGACAGTTATTGTAAAAACTGTTGCTCCGGAAAAACCAAAGATGGATCCCCGCAAGGAGGACAAGAAGTATGCCTTTTCTTCCGGCAGAAAAGAAGTGACAGAGCAGGGTGTAGCATCCTGGATCGAAGACGAAGAAATCAATCCGAATAAATATTACGCCCTTCACCGCAGCGCGCCAACCGGAACGATTATAAAAATCACCAACCGGATGAACAGTCGTTCTATTTTCGTAAAAGTTGTCGGCAAACTCCCTGATTCCGGCGACAACGAAGGACTCATCATCAAAGTCTCCAAAGCCAGTGCCGAAAAACTCGGAGTCCTCGACCAACGCTTTTCAGCCGAATTGATCTACGGCGTTTCGGAGAAATGATCTTTTTTCAAAGTTATTAGTCAAAATGTATAAGGTATAAAGTATAAAGTATAACGTACACGTTATATGCAAATGTGCGAATTCGTTCACGAGAAGTGCGAACCATGCGAAATCGGGTGAGGAGGGAACAGAAAATTAAATACACTTTTTTTAAGAGAATTTTCAGAAAACAAACTCGTGCGCCGGCGTGCGAGGGTGTCCACGAGCAGCGCGGAGCTTGCATCGACCATTAAAAAGCCATTGTCCTCAAGATCGGAGCACGATGCAAGCTCTGTGCTCGTGGGGTCCTTTTTTTTCTTACTTTTTTGGACAAGCAAAAAAAGTAAGAGTGAATAACTCGTAATTCTCCTAACTCAAATCGGAATTGAACAACCAGAAACCTGGTTTGCACAAGTGCGTGCACGAATTAACATAGCCGAATGGAATCCATCTCTTGAAACTGATTCTTGGAGACAAAACCGAAACGCTCAGGTTTATCAAAGAATAATTCAGGATTCCGAGAAATTTTATTTCGCGAATTTCTCTTTAATCACCTCCAAAAACTCCTCGTGAACAGCTGAATTCGAGGAAAGAATTTCTTTGCCAAAAAGGAAGGAATTCCCTCCAGAAAAATCGGTAACCTTACCACCTGCTTCCTGAATCAACACAATACCGCCGGCAACATCCCAGGCATTGAGTCCGTATTCGTAAAAAGATTCGAAGCGGCCACACGCGACATAAGCCAGATCAGCTGCCGCTGAACCCAGTCGGCGTAGTCCGTGAGTATTCCGCATGCAATAGTCAAACACTTCCATGTATGGCCCCATACGGTCATAATTGTGATAAGGAAATCCGGTCGCGATGAGAGCTTCGCTCAACCTGGTTTCTTTTGACACATGAATGCTGTCCCCATTCATATAGGCGCCGCCATTTTCCCAGGCATAAAAACATTCGTCAAGGTTCAATTCATGTACTACACCGAGTACAAGTTTTTCTCCTTTTAACAAACCGATGCTGATACAAAAACAGGGGAGACCATGAATAAAATTTGTCGTGCCATCAAGCGGATCAATGATCCAGTTGTAAACTTCTCCTTTAACACTGCTGGTTTTCTCTTCCGTGATAAATCCTGATCCCGGTAAAAGTTCTGACAAACCATCCACCAGCATTCGTTCAGCGGTTTTGTCGACATAAGAAACCAAGTCGTTGTGTCCTTTTTTCTCTACGGCGCTCTGCTTGAAATTCTTTCTCTCTCCACGAATAAAATCACCGACTTCCTGGGTAAGCTGTGTAACATTTTCGCAGAGTTCCTGGAGTTGGCTCATTGGAATTGGAGATTGTTGATTTTAGATTTTAGATTGTTGATTGTAGATTTATAATGCAGGCTTGGATTTATTCTTTTTCCTCAACAAAAGAATTCCGGTTATACCGGTTACGACGAGGAGTAAAGAGATCAATTGTGCCTGTGTGAAGTCAATTCCAGCTACATGATATTTGGAATTCACACGGATACTTTCGATCAGGAATCTCTCGATTCCGTTGAATAAAAGATAAACTGAAAAAACTAGTCCGGGAACATTTAGTTTCTTGCGCATGGACCAGATCACAAAGAAAAGGAAGATACAAGCAATACTCTCGTAGAGTGGAGTTGGGTAGACTCCGTGCATGAGTTCAAAACAATGTTTGCCTTCACAACCCGGAATCTGAATTCCTTCACTGATTACGTTGTGCGGATATTTGAAACTCCAGAACCAGTCCGGAAGAAAACTCATCCAACCCGGTTTGGGTGCCATGTTGATGATTCCCCAGTCTCCATCACCGGCAAGCTGACAACCGATTCGTCCTGTTCCATAGGCGAGCATGAGTCCGGGTGCTGCTGCATCACACAATACCAAAGCAGGAATTCCTTTGCTTCTGCCATACCAGATCGTCGCGATCGCACCAACGATCAAACCACCATACATTGTCAGCCCGCTGCCACTAAAAAACATACCTGCGGGATCAGCGACGAAATCACTCCAGTATTCGAAGATGTGAAATATTTTCGCACCGATTAATCCTCCAAATGCCGCGGCCATCGTCAGTTCCGGCACTAGCATATAAGGAGAAACAGTAATCTCCTGATGTTTTGGTTCTTTTAATTTGCTTTTATCTTTTTCTCTGTACTTGAGGTAGGCGAATAATGCAGCACCGGCGAGACCACCAAACCAATTTCCTTTTGTACTGAGAAGTGTTCCGGGAGGGTCGTTGAAAAATTGAGGGCTCTCCATAAAGATGAAGACCAGTTTGAATCCAAGTATAAATCCAAAAAGAGCATTGCCAAATAGATCCAAAGCACTGGCAGGTTTTCCAACTTCGATCAGCTGCTTTGAAGGAGAAATCAAACCCAGAGATTCTTTTCGCTTCAATTCCAGTTTTAATGTCCATGCTGCAAGCAAAAAGGAAATAGCCACAAGTGTTCCAAACGTAGGGGGGAATGAAACAGTAAAATGTGTCCCGAAAAAGTCATTAATCAAATCAGAAAGGCCTGCGTACATGGTGGATGACAAGGATTAATTTGCAGCTGTAAAAGTGCGAATAGATTTGCAAACCTGAAAGTTCCTGATAGAGATATAAACGAAACGGCTTCACATAATGTGAAGCCGTTTGTAAATGCAATCCTGTGAATATTACTTGTTTATGGAGTGATGGCAAATAATAACAAAAATGAATTGTTTTCGATCAGACTATAATCAGCTGATTCAACCAATCTGTCACCGGTAAGATCTGTTGCGACATATCCTGTTAAAAAAATCTGGGAATCACTTTGAATATTCGTAAAATCTGTTGATTCAATACTTCCATTTTGATTTGTATCGCCGCTTCGGATAGAGAAAGTTCCATCACCATTTGAAACCTGGTTACTTCCCAATGCCTGTGAAATAGCAGTTGTAAAATTGTAACTTACAGAAGTACCAGGGAAGTTTACAATATTTGAACTCCATGTTTCAAGTGTATTCCGTTGACGAACACCAACCCAATGAGGTACATTTGCCATAGTAGACGGAAAAATAAATGTTCCTGTTCCATTTGTCCCTATAACTCCTTTTACTGTCGCATCAATGATGGTTGGATTCGCAAAATTCGCCAACACAACTGTCACGGTATCGCAAACAGTTGGAGCTCCAATCGGATTCACAACAGCCGGCATACTACCCGCATTATAATAACCTTCAATAAATACAGTAAGTGTAAAGGTAACATTGACCAGGAAGGAGGAAGCACTTGTTCCGGTTCCGCAAGTGTTGGATACTTTGATGGTACCGGAAGCCGCACCTGCAGGAACCGTTGCCGTTATTTGTGTTGCAGAATTGATCACAAAAGAAGCACTCGTTGCATTAAAAAGTACTGTTGTGGCAGCGCTGAAATTTGTACCGGTTATGACTACTGATGTCCCTGCACTTCCATTTGAAGGACTGAAACTTGTTACTGTTGGAGCAGGATTAACTACCATAGTCAACGTGTTCGAAGTAGCGGGATTACCGGTTGCACATGTTGCATTACTGGTCATGACGCAGGTTATCGTATTGCCATTCGTCAAAGTTGCGTCAGCATACGATGCACTGTTGGTACCGACATTAGAACCATTCTTTTTCCATTGATAAACCGGAGTTGTTCCTCCGTTTGTTGGTGCAGCAGTAAATGTGACGTTTGTACCCGAACAGATGGTTAGTGATGGACTTGCGGAAATAGAAACACTCGCCGGCAGATTCGGATTCACCGTCATGGTGATTGCATTTGAAGTTGCGGGATTTCCAGTTGCGCAGGTTGCATTGCTGGTCATGACACAAGTAATTACATTCCCGTTTGCCAAGGCTGCATCGCTATAGGTTGAACTGTTGGTGCCAACATTCGTTCCATTCTTTTTCCATTGATAAGAAGGAGTTGTCCCTCCATTTGTTGGAACAGCTGTGAAAGTTACACTTGTACCTGCGCAAATGGTACTCGAAGGACTTGCAGAAATCGCGACACTGGCAGCAACGTTTCCATTTACCGTCATGGTAATAGTATTCGAAGTAGCCGGACTTCCGGTAACACAAGTTGCATTGCTGGTCATAAGACAATTGATCGTATTTCCATTTGTCAAAGCTCCATCGGTGTAAGTTGGGCTGTTAGTACCAACATTCGCCCCATTCTTTTTCCACTGATAAGAAGGTGAAAGACCTCCATTCGTCGGTGTAGCTGTGAAGGTCACACTTGTTCCTGCACAAATTGTTATAGAAGGGCTCGCGGATATTGTAACACTGGCAGTAACATTTGCATTAACTGTCATCGTGATCGTGTTTGATGTAGCCGGACTTCCAGTAACGCAATTTGCATTGCTGGTCATGTCACAGGTAATGGTATTTCCATTCGCCAAGGCAGCATCAGTATAAGTAGTACTGTTGGTACCAACATTAACCCCATTCTTTTTCCATTGATAAGATGGTGTTGGACCTCCATTCGCAGGCGTTGCAGTAAAGGTCACACTGGTCCCTGAACAAATCGTTGTTGAAGGGCTCGCGGATATGGATACACTGGCAGCAACACTGGCATTCACTGTCATCGTGATTGTATTTGAAGTAGCTGGATTTCCTGTTGCGCAAGTCGCATTGCTGGTCATGACACAAGAAATTGTATTGCCGGTTGCCAATGCAGCATCGGTGTAAGTCGTACTGTTGGTTCCCACATTCACTCCATTCTTTTTCCATTGATAAGAAGGAGTTGTCCCTCCATTTGTTGGAACAGCTGTGAAAGTTACACTTGTACCTGCGCAAATGGTACCCGAAGGACTTGCAGAAATCGCGACACTGGCAGCAACGTTCGCATTTACCGTCATGGTAACAGTATTGGAAGTAGCCGGACTACCGTTAACGCAGGTAGCATTGCTGGTCAAGATACAGGTTATGGTATTTCCATTCACTAATCCTGCGTCTGTATATGTTGTACTGTTGGTGCCGACATTCACACCGTTCTTTTTCCACTGATAAGATGGAGTTGTACCGCCGTTCGTCGGAACAGCAGTAAATGTCACACTTGTACCTGCGCAAATGGTGGAAGATGGACTCGCGGAAATGGAAACACTGGCAGTGACACTTGGAGTCACAGTCATTGTGATGGTATTGGATGTAGCAGGACTACCTGTTACGCAAGTAGCATTGCTGGTCATTACACAAGTGATTGTATTCCCATTGGCAAGACCTGCATCCGAATAAGTTGTACTATTTGTCCCCACATTTACTCCATTTTTTTTCCATTGATAGGAGGGAGTTGTACCGCCATTGGTTGGAACTGCGGTGAAAGTCACATTCGTTCCTGAGCAAATGGAAGTAGACGGGCTCGCGGAAATCACGACGCTGGCTGTGACATTTGCATTGACCGTCATGGTTATTGTATTGGAGGTAGCAGGACTTCCGGTCACACAAGTCGCATTGCTTGTCATCACACAGGAAATTGTATTTCCACTTACTAATCCTGCATCTGTGTATGTCGTACTGTTGGTACCCACATTCACTCCATTCTTTTTCCATTGATAGGAGGGACTTGCACCACCATTGGTCGGTACTGCTGTAAACGTTACGCTCGTTCCTGCACAGATGGTACCGGAAGGGCTTGCACTTATCGAGACACCAGCGGCAACGCTTGCATTGACAGTCATTGTAAGGGTATTTGAAGTCGCAGGGCTTCCCGTGACACAACCCAGGCTGCTGGTCATTACACATGTAATAGTATTTCCATTTGCAAGAGCAGCATCCGTATACGTGGTACTGTTAGTACCTACATTCACACCATTCTTTTTCCATTGATATGTAGGGGTGCCACCATTTGTTGGAACAGCAGTGAATGTTACCGAAGTTCCGGAGCAAATTGTCACGGAAGGACTTGCACTAATAGTTACACTGGCAGCCACAGGACTACTCACGGTCATTGTGATGGCATTGGAGGTCTTAACCTCGTTACAACCACCACTCACGGTCATAACACAGGTGACGACGTCACCATTGACCCAGGATGCATTGGTATAAGTTGTACTGTTGGTGCCCACATTTACACCATTTTTTTTCCATTGATATGTCGGAGTTCCGGCAGGAACAACGGATGTAGCGGTAAATGTGACACTGGCATTAGAGCAGACATTAGTACCTGTGGCACCAATACTTATACTTGAAGCAAGGCTTAAAGTGGTCAGTGCATTTGCAATCAGTTTACATGCTCCGTGAGCAGCGACACTTTTTGTGAGGACATAGTTTCCTCCGGCAATATCATTGGCAGCACTGAGTGTACGAGTAGTTTGTCCATTCGCAATGGAATAATGCATCACTGCACCTGAAAGAATAATGTGTTGCAACTGATGAGCATGTCCCAATTCATGTACTGTCACGGATTCAAAATCTACCTGACTGATCGTCGCATTAGATGGGCCAAATTGCCATGCCAGTCCCGCAGCTCCATCATCATAAATAACATCTATTTCCGTAACAGTCCACACTGTATCAACTCCGCCAACACAACCACTCAAACGACTTGTTGCGCGACCAAGAACACCGGCTGGTAGGGAAGGACCAATATCAAATCGAACAATATTGATTCCATCCGCTAAAACGGTATCCACTGCGGTATTAGCGCCAATGATCCAATTCATGTTTGTGTTGCAGGTCCATGTATTCATCGCTCTGGTGAATGCTGCTACTGCCGGAGCATTCGAGGCAAATCTTGCCGACTCAAATTGAAAAGTATAACCACCGGTAGTATTGTCATTGATATGTTCCGTATAAAATCCTGTGTTGTTGTATTCAACATTGATATGCGAATAGGTTACAGTAAGTGTAGCGGCACTGGTCACACTGTTTGGATCACTGTTTGTCACCCTAATTGTGCCTGTTCCGGCAGAAGGCCCATTAGTGAGTGAACTACTCGGAACCCAAACGGTAATTTGTGTACTTGTCCAGGTTCTGTAATCAATATCTTTTGCTTTGACATAGGTTGTACCACCATCATTCGCGTTTTTAAATTCAACAAATCCTGTTCCTCGTGTTGCACCGAAATTTGTGCCGTTAATGGTTAACAAGGATCTTGTTCCTGCAGTAATTGAAGTTGGAGTGAAAGAAGTAATCGTAGGAATCGCAAGTGTGGAATTGCCTCCACTTTTCGGTGCCTGCAATTTTTGGATGCTTTGATTAAGCAGTGTATTCGGTGCAATTTGAACAAACTGAGCACCGGTATATCCTGTCAATTCACTATACAATTGTCCTGTGATGGAAGTGTAGTGATAAAAAGGAGTGGAGGCAAGGTTTTCCACAACATTGTACTCGATAAAGCCTTGTTCACTTCCATAAGCATCGTAAAGCGTGTTTCCTCCGGTTGGTTTTAATTTTTTATCCAGCTTTGAAACATTACAGAAAAATACTCCCTGTTGACCAGGAAATAAAGACAGGCTCGAGGTGATTTCAACTTTATCAAGGCCAACAGTTCCTCCTTCAGTAAGGATATCAAATTCCGTTAATGAGGGATTTCCTTTGAATAATTTATAGATTTTCAAATGATGAATCGTATAAATCATATCGTGGTTCTTTGTCCAAAAGGATTGAGAACTCAACACTTCCGCTTCAACTATCAGGGACGCTTCCTGAGTTCTTTTTTGAACAGTGATCGGGAGTAGCATACATTGATCTGCTGCAATGGATGAAAAAGAAATAACCAGGCTGAAGATCTGAATGAAACAGAAAATTTTCAGACTAAGCAAATTTGACCAATTTTTGAACATAATGATTTCAGGAAAGTAATTGAGTTTTGAATGCTTCATAAAGTGATGGTGATGGATAATAAAAACGAATAATGAGTAAAACTTTGTAGGCTAAGCAAAATAAGAAAAATACCTGATTCGAACAACTGACTGCCCGGAAAAGCCTTTATTTATTGGTTGCGCAGACTCTTTTCACATTTTTACACTAAAAACCGTAAAAGAAATAACAAATACCGATCAGTTTAAAGAGTGAACCATTGCCGAAAAAATCCTTTGCTCATCGTCCAGAGTTTCTAAAATGCATGGAATGATCTGGTTGCTGATGGAGGAATCCATTTTTACACGAACCTTGATGTAATTGTCAGTAAAACCATGAAGATATCCATCGTCAGATAGACCTTCAAAAAGTACCGGCAACTCACATCCTCTGTATTTCTCATAAAATGCTCTTTGTTTCTTTTCAGAAAGTATCCTCAGCATTTTATTCCTTTGTTTACGTACTTGTATCGGCACAACAGGATGAATCAGTAGAGCGTCTGTATTATCCCGTTCAGAATAAGTGAACACATGCAGGTAGGAGATGTCAAGTTCATTCAAAAAATTGTAAGTGTCCAGAAAATCCTCCTCTGATTCTCCCGGAAAACCAACGATAACATCCACTCCTATACAGGCATCCGGCATCAGTTCACGGATTCGTGAAACTCTTTCCACGTATAGTTCTCTCTTGTATCTTCTGCGCATGGACGCAAGAATTTTATTTGACCCTGATTGAAGAGGGATATGAAAATGAGGTACAAATTTTTGTGAAGAAGAAACAAACTGAATAATATCATCCTTGAGCAAATTTGGTTCAATAGATGAAATCCTGAATCGCTCTATTCCGTCTATCTGATCCAATGCTTTAATCAGATCAAGAAAATTTTCCTTGCTATTAACAAGTCCAGTATGATCTGTACCGAAATCCCCGATGTTAACACCGGTCAAAACAATTTCTTTGACTCCACGGGCAGCAATTTTTATAGCATTGTCTACGATATTTTGAACCGAATCGCTACGACTCGCTCCTCTGGCAAGAGGGATGGTGCAGTAAGAACAGGTATAATCACAACCGTCCTGAACCTTTAAAAATGCTCTTGTACGATCACCTATACTGTAAGAACTCACAAAAAAACTGGCGTCAGTAATTTCACAGGAATGAACTTCTGCCTGATCTTTTTTGCTGAAATTATGAAGGTAATCCTGTATTTTGAATTTTTCTGTTGCACCCAAGACAAGATCAACTCCAGGTATAACGGAGATATCCTCTGGCTTCAGCTGCGCATAACATCCAATCACGGTAATAAATGACCCCGGATTCAATTGCAAAGCCTTTCTGACAATGCTTCTGCATTCCTTATCCGCATTCTCCGTCACAGAACAAGTATTGATTACAACCACATCAGCTCCGTTTTCAAAATCGACTTTAGAGTAACCGGCTTCCTTGAGTTGACGACCAATAGTGGAAGTTTCTGCAAAATTCAATTTGCAGCCAAGTGTATAAAAGGATACAGTGGAGGGACGGTTCATTGGGGGGCCAAAGGTAGTAAAATGCACTATCATCCTGCAATATTGCCATCCAACTTTGAAAATGAAATCTTAGAATTTTACGAAAATTTGAAATCGATTTACTTTGCCGCTCTGATCATTTGAATTTCCCCTGGATTAATTCATTGCCATTGAAGGTCAAAAACCTAAGCGAATTGAATTTTAAGTATAATAATCTAAATGCTTATTTATAAGCATTATATGCTATCAGTTAAAGTATTTACTTCAGGATGAAAATTGAATACATCCATTCGCTCAATCGAAAATTCACAAATGCGTTATAAAATTGAAGGAATTGGACGTATTCGAAAAGTCCAATTAACTATGGTAGTTCTACCCAACAACTGACAGGGTAGTGATCAGACAACTCCTCACGCATTGTCTTGTAACCATAAGAGTTGATCCGTTTGTCGTGAAAGATATAATCAATACGGAAAGAAGGGAATGGCCCGGAATAGGTCTTTCCAAATCCACTGCCGCTTTCACGAAAAGCATCTTTCAGATCATCAGCCAATATGTGATACGTATAGGAAGGAGGAGAATCATTAAAATCGCCACACAAAATGATTGGGTAAGGACTGGCATCCATCGTATCGTGCAATACCTGTACCTGCATGGATCTCTTTACAAAGGCTCTTTTTAAACGTCGCAGGATGTTTAGACCACCTTTGACTTCATCCTGCTGGACTTCATCGTTTCCCAGGTTTTGAATAAACTTGTAATCCTCCCATCTGAAACGGACGCTTTCCAGATGAGTATTGAACACCCGGATGGTATCTTCTCCGGCTTTAATATCTGTATAGATAAAAATATTCCCGCCTCTCTTTTGAAAATGGACAGCTTGTTTGTTCAGGATAGGATATTTGCTGAAAGTTGCAATGCCCCAATGATCTCCTTCGTGTAAAGTGAGTGTGTATTCAATATGACTGTACATTGAGAGCAACTTCCGGAGTGTGTCATCATTCCTGTAGAATGGAGCGCCACGTTCTGAAGAGAAAAATTCCTGAAAGCAAAGTACATCCGGTTTTTCTCTGTCGAGGAACTCGAAAATGCGTTCACGCGTATCCGTACTGTGAAACCAATTGTACAGATCAAAAAGCCGGACGTTAAAACTCATTACTTTCAATCTTCCTTTTTCTCTTTGAGCGGTATCATCCAGCTGATGTGTGAAGGAAATCTGGAACATTCCGAAAATTTTTCCAATCCCTAAAACAGAAAGGATTAGGGAATATCTGTAACGTTTGCTTTTCCTTATTAACCAAAATACAACAAACAGCAGATTAATGACAAGTAAAGTTCCATAAGCCAATCCGAATAAAGCAAGCCACCAGACTTTCACGGGACTGACATAAGAGGCCAGATAAGATAAGCCCAGACCAATCAGCGCGAGAATATTTAAAATCCAAAAAAGTTTATTCAAAAAATTCTGCTTCATGAATTGCCGTAAGGTCTACACTCCCTGTTAAAGAATATTAATAAACTTAGAGTTCAATCAAACTACTTGTCTTTACTGGCATTGAATAGAAAATCTTTTTCTTCAGTAGTTAAACTTCCATAGCCTGATTTACTGATCTTGTCCAGAATCTGATCAAGCCTGGCTTGTTTGCTTTTCTTTGTCGCAGCAAATTCTTCATCGTTTCTTCTTCTCGAATGACTCACTTTCATTCTTGACTTTTTACCGGGAGTGAAGAATGCTATCAATTTTGTGAGCCATGCGGAAAGATCGGTTCCACTTTTGAGCTGACGGATATATACAAATCCAAAGAGGGCTCCGCCTAAGTGCGCGATATGGCCTCCGGCATTGCTTCCGCTCACATTAATAAGATCGAGCAGGATGGTCACCATGGCAATCCATTTTAATTTCACAGGGCCAAAAAAGAGCAAATGTATCGAGTAATCGGGAAGCAGAGTCGCAGTTGCAACTGTAATGGCCAAAACACTGGCAGATGCTCCTAATGCATACGCTGAATGAACAGAACCCGCGAACAAAGGAAAAACATTGTAAGCAAGAACATACAACAGAGCGCCACTGATCCCACCCAAAATATATGTATTGAACAACTTTTTATTTCCGAGATATTCCTGAAATATTTTACCCATCCAGAATAACCAAAGCATGTTGAACAGGATATGCATAAAATCCCAGTGGTAAAACATGTATGTGATCAATGTCCATGGTTTCAAAAGCAATTTCATTGGAGCAGCCGGTACTGCCAGCCAATTGCTCACTGATTCAAAATCCAAAAGAGGAACCATGTACAGTGAAGTCAGACTGTTCACCAGTCGCACCACAACAAAGACAAGTACGTTAGCGATTAGCAGTCTTTGCAAAGTGTCTGCTGTGCTGATTTGTCTTCTCAGGTTATCAGAAAATGAATTGGCCATTACGATCGTTTACTTTGTGCTTTTCTATGCATTTTATGAATTTCATTTTCAGAAACGACCACGATGGCCACGTCTCCAAAAAAGTATGATGAGCAATCCGGTAAACAATCCTCCCAAATGTGCAAAGTGTGCCACATTATCTCCTGGAATCTGTGCAACACCACTAAATAACTCAATCGCGCCATAAATGATCACAAAGTACTTTGCCTTGATCGGAACAGGAAAAAACATCACAAACAAAAGATTGTTCGGGAACAACATACCATAAGCGAGAAGTAATCCGAACACTGAACCCGAAGCGCCCACTACAACAGGGGCATTCAGAATATCAGCTTTGAACTGGCTCATGTAATCAACACTCATTTTGAGAGCTTCAGCCTGATTCTGTGCAGCCATCACAGTATAGTCATGAACAAAGGAATTGTAATGTTCAATCATGTCCCGGGATGAAAAACTCTGGAAGGCTTCCGAGTTCACCAAAGCACCCAGTTTCTCATGGGTAGGATTGGCAATAAAATCATTGAAAAAGGCCAGTGCCGGTTGCATTTCAAAATAAAGAATACCATAATGAGCAACGGCTGCACCCAGACCAGTAAGTATATAAAAGGTCAGGAAACGTCTCGGTCCCCATACATTTTCAATTGATGAGCCAAACATCCAAACGGCGAACATGTTGAAGAAAATATGCATGAAACTACCATGCATGAACATGTAAGTGATCAACTGATAGACTCTGAATTTATCGGATTCAAAATAATGAAGTCCCAGTATGTCTACCAGATCCGCTCCACGATTTTCCATGAGCACGGTAGCAAGAAACATGATCCCGTTGATGATGAGGATGTTTTTGACAACCTCAGGCAGGAAACTGGATGAACGGGGACGAAAGGGTTCGTAATTCATACGTAATGGATATTCAGGAAACTTTCCTGTTCGTTAGCACTCCTGGATCTGGCAAATCTTCCAAGGGTTGAATTTCCGCAATGATTCTATTTAAAACGATCCCTGAGGTCATCGGTTTTCAACAAACTCATGCACGGTTTTCCATCCAGCCCGGCAGATGGTTTTTCACAAAGCAAAAGGTCTTCCGTTATTGACCGCATCTCTCCATCAGACAGAAATTTGCCTTTTTTGATGGATAAACTACGGGCAAGTGACTTTGCAAGGCTTTCACGGATCCCTGTTGAAAAGACGGAATGGTAGTTTTTATATTGTTCAAGGACCTGTTCAAGGATCTCTTTTTCCCGGCCTTTTTCAACTCCTCCCGGAGTTCCATGCAATACAAAGCTATTTCCTCCAAATTCACGAATATCGAAACCAAGAGCCCGGATATCCGGCTCCAGTTCTTTCAGAAGGTTAAAATCAGAGCTGGAGAAATTCAATGTTTGAGGAAATAAATCCTGTTGTGATCCGCCTTTATCATCTTCTTTACGATTCAGAAAACGTTCGTAAAGAATTCGTTCATGTGCCGCCTGCTGATCAATGATCAATAAACCTTCCGGTATCCTGTGAATGATGAATTCCTGATTCAGCTGAAACCTGAGATTTTGAGCATTTGAATTTTGATCCGTCAAAGGCAATTCCGATGGAGTATCGGTTTCCGGATTTTCCAGTGGAAGAATTTCCGGCAGTGGAGCAACAGCATGAATGCCTTCATACAACTTTTCCCATCCTGAACCTGTAATGGATTTGGATCGATCCGACTGGAAGGGATTGTAGCCCGTGTTTACAGTAATACCGGGCATCTGTGCAGGCTGGTGTCGCTGTGAATGTGGAACAGTGAATGAATTCTCCTGTTCAAAATCAAGGGCAGGAGATACGCTGTACTGACCTAATGATCGTTTTACGGCCGCTCGTACAATGGCGTAAACGGATCGTTCGTCTTCGAATTTAATTTCAGTTTTAGTCGGATGAATATTGACATCAATTTTGGAAGGGTCAATATCGATATACAACCAGTAAGATGCATAGCTATCACGTGGCAAAAGCTCTTCAAAAGCGCTCGAAACCGCATGATGCAAATAATGATCTTTGATGAATCTTCGGTTCACGAAAAAGAATTGTTCGCCTCGTGTCTTTTTGGAAAACTCAGGCTTTCCGATGAAACCGGAAATTGATAGCAAAGTTGTTTCTTCCTGAACCGGTACAAGTCGTTCGTTGTAATGACTGCCATATACACCGACAATGCGCTGCCGGAAATTTCCTACAGGCAATTTGAAAATCTCAAGTCCATTCTGATGCAGGGACATGAATATATCCGGGTGAGCCAATGCAACTCTTTCAAATTCATCGATGATATGTCGTGCTTCAACCGGGTTCGATTTCAGAAAATTTCTCCTGGCGGGAACATTGTAAAATAAATTCTTCACAGAAATTGTTGTTCCGGATGGAGAACTCACAGGCTCCTGGCTCTTTACTTCATTGCCTTCAATGATTACCTGAGTTCCGACTTCATCCTCATATCGCCGTGTTTTCAATTCGACCTGTGCAATCGCTGCAATCGAAGCCAATGCTTCTCCGCGAAAGCCTTTTGTGCGAATGGAAAACAAATCGTCAGCTGAACGGATTTTTGAGGTGGCATGTCTTGCGAACGACAGACGCGCGTCAGTTGGGCTCATACCGCAACCGTCATCGGTTATTTGCAGTAATGTCTTGCCTGAGTCTTTTACGTATAGCTCAATTCGTGTACTACCGGCATCTACAGCATTCTCCAATAACTCTTTCACCGCGGAAGCGGGTCTTTGAATGACTTCTCCAGCCGCAATCTGATTGGCAACTGTATCCGGTAACAATCGAATAATATCTGACATCTGCTGATTATCAGCGTATTATATTTACCAACGCTGATCATGCGAATTTACGAATATTTGAAGAACCCTCATCAACTTATCCCTAACCCTTTTCAATAATTATTCCCTGATTTTGGTATGCAATTTCAATTTGAAGTTTACTATATTAGCATCTCTACCTAAGAAACTCATGATGAACAGAAAATTAAATAAAGCAGAAGCCGGATACCACATGTTACAATTACTTTCTTTTGTTGACCAGGAATTCAGTGTGAAGGAAGATCTGGTTATCCGTAAATATCTTGTAGAAAATTATCCTTTTCATGTAAACCTCGATGGAGCCATTGAACATCTCAGCTTATTAAAACAGGAAGATTATATTCTCCATTTCCAAAAATGTATGGACGATTTTTATTCCGACTCAACTCCTGAAGAAAGAACTGATTTTTTAAATTTCGCAGTTCAGTTGGTAAAAGCGGATGATGTTATTTCACCGGTAGAAAATATCTACCTCAAACTTCTTTTCGACACCTGGGAAAGCGAAAATGCCTGAACCCATTAAAAAAGATTATTCCGTATTCTAACCACCAAGCACTAACCACTAACCACTAACCACCAAAAGCCTCCATGCCAATACGCATCTCAAAAGACAACACCGGCCCACCCAGTCCAGACAATTTTCCCGGTGGCGGTGGAAGGGGAGGTGGACGTGGTCCGGGTGGTAATTTCATTGCAATAATTCTTGCATTACTTTTTCGAAATCCAAAACTTGGTCTACTGCTACTTGCAATAGCTGGTGGTTGGTATTTCTTTGGAGGCAATTGTAACTCTGGTGGCGGAAATAAAAATTTATCGAATCTATTTTCCTTAGGGGCGAGTTTTGATCCTGAAAAGTATGATGCTGTTGAAGTGTATGAGCCTCTTGCAGACAATAAAAAGAATCCACTGCCGGAAAGAGTATCACTCGAACAATATGCTCCGCAAAGACTTAATCAGGGCCAACAAGGTTCCTGCGTGGGTTGGGGAAGTGGTTATGCCGCAAGAACAATTCTTTATTCCCGGCAGGTTGCAACTTCTCCCAAAGCCAGATTAGTAGATGGTTCTGATACGGCAGGTTCAGATGTTGAGCAAATATCAGGACTGGTTTTCAGTCCTGCTTTTACCTACAATCAGATCCACCTCCAGGGTTGCCAGGGTTCTTACATTGAAAAAGCGATGGAGAACATGAAAGAAGTTGGTGCTCTTCCCTTGAATGAATTCGAATACACCGATGAAGATTGTTCACGTCAGCCCGACGATCAGCAAATACAAAAAGCCTCTCAATTTCGTATCAAAGGAGCACAACGTCTCACCAAAAGCGGAGATGATTACAAGGTTGACATGCTTGCCATCAAACAAAATCTCGCGCAAGGAGCTCCGGTTGTAGTAGGAATGATGATCGGAGGATCATTCATGCAGGGAATGATGGGGGAGAAAGTCTGGATTCCAAGTCGTGAGGATTATGATATGTCCGGTTTCGGAGGACACTGCATGTGTGTCATTGGCTATGATGATTATCTCGAAGGCGGAGCATTTCAAATCATGAACAGCTGGGGACCAGAATGGGGAGAAAATGGTATCGGATGGGTTCGATACAAGGATTTCGATTACTTTACTAAAGAAGCTTATGGATTGTATCCCATGGGAAGCGGAAAACAATTCTCTCCCAATGAATTTGAAATGAGTATTGGTCTGGTTGAAAATGAGACTGAGAGAAACATTCCATTGAGTGATGCCGGTAATGGTTTATTCAGAACAAATCAGCCGGTTTCAAAAGGAACCAAATTTAAAATCGAAGCAACTAATAACACCGAGTGTTATACCTATGTATTCGGCCAGGAAACCGATGGTTCAAGTTATATCCTCTTTCCATATACACCTAAACATTCTCCCTATTGTGGAATCACAGGTACAAGACTTTTCCCGAAAGATTATTCACTCTTACCGGATAGTATCGGCAACAAGGATTTCATGGCTGTGGTAGTCACCAAAAAACCTATTGACTATAGCGCTTTGAATGACAAAATCAACAAAAGCAGACAAACATCCTACGCCGACAAACTGCATGAAGCATTATCGGGTGATGAAAGCGGCGCGATACATTTTTCAGAGGAAGCAGGTAACATCAAATTTACCGGCAATAATGCAGGAGAAAACGCGGTTGTTGTTGTTTTGGAAATCAATAAAAAATGAATCCATCAATCATGATGGATTCTTTCCTTAAAGACTTTTTTAAATTTCTCAACTTTCGGAGCAACAACAAACTGACAATACGGTTGATCTCCATTTTGATTAAAATAATTCTGATGATAATCTTCCGCTTTGTAAAATACAGTCATGGGAGATATTTCAGTGACCACCGGTTTGTCGTAAGCTCCTGACTCATTTAATTTCTTCTTGTATGATTCAGCAAGCTGATGTTGCGTTTCTGAATGATAAAATATGACAGATCGATACTGAGTTCCGACATCGTTTCCCTGGCGATTTAATTGCGTAGGATCATGGGATGTCCAGAAGGCCTCCAGCAATTCATCATAACTGAGTTTTGTAGTGTCATAGGTAACCTGGATGACTTCTGCATGTCTGGTAAGTCCTGTACACACTTCTTTATAGCTTGGATTTTTAATGGATCCGCCTGAAAATCCGGACTGAACACTCAGAACTCCGTCCAGTAATTGAAATTGAGCTTCAGTACACCAGAAACATCCGCCACCGAATGTAGCGGTATCAATTTGAGAAGCAGGAACGGAGTTGGTCATTGCAGAAGGAGTTTGTTTTTTAGAAGATGATTGGGAACAGCCGGGAGAAGTAATCAGAATTCCGGCAAGTAAAATACTTAACGATAAAATTTTCATGATTTAATTTTCACAAAGATACGAGGCAAAGAAGCATCCGGATTGCGATGCTTTGAAAGATAACAAATCTTAACAAAATTAGTTCAGGTGATATTCATCAAAAAAATCAGGCATTTTCAAGAGCCTGTCCAAGAGAACCGAATAGACCGATGAAAATACCGGCACCGTTTTCAGACAGATTTCCTTTGTATGCAAGACCAAACAGATCTTCTGCCGGACTGTATATCAATAGATGCCCTTCGCCGGGGCTTTCGGGAATGAGGTCTGCAATAACCCAATAACTCTCAAAATCTCTTGTGCTTTCTATCAGAAAATTCGCTTCAAAAGGTTCTACGAGGTACTCTTCAATCGTATCCTGAAATTGTTCCGGAAAAGCATAGCTGTATCTTTCTTCCAGTTCAGAAGCAACAATTTTTTGGATTTGCTGTTGATCCATAGTAATGAAATCTCCTACTTATTTATTGATGGTGAAAGTTCCTGACGCGAGAATATTCTGTGGATTATCCGCTCTTGTAACCACAATCTTATAATTTCCTTCGTTAAAAAAATTGATAGCGGTCAGCGAATACGTTGCCATCTTTTTGACTTTTAATTCGCGGTCATCAACCCATTCATCTTTACCGCCATTCATTTTAAAAGCAGTGAATTTTAACATGAATTCATCAGGCAAAGTATCGGAAGGAACAAGATCTGTATAAAACAAAACCTGCGTTCCCTTTTCAGGGAGCATAGTAAAAATTGCTTTGGGAGCAGCTGGTTTGGGTTTTCCATATCCAAATTTGCTTGAAGCAGCAAGATTATCCGTGACCGTCAGCTTAGAAACGGATTGGGCGGACAAATTTGCTCCCCAAAAAAGCAAAACAACAAGGAAGATTTTTTTCATGCTTATACTTGATTGAAAGCCGGTTTGTACCTTAAAATGGTACAGATTTACAAGTTTAAGCCATTTTTCCTTTGAAGGCAAGGGAAGAGACATTCGTAAGGGTCATGATTTGCCCTTCTAAGGTCTTTATCGTTTCGGGAGTTGTTCGGTATTCAACCCGTTCAAAGCCTGATTTTCGAAGGATATCGACGATTTCGTCGGCTTCATACAGATTGAAATTATCATCCACAAAGGGTAAATTTTTCATGGATTTTCCGTCCCGGAAACCAAAGGAAAGTCGTCCGCCCGGTTTCAAGATGCGATGCAAATATTTCAGGTAATCCAACATAGGATTCAGAAAGTAGATGACATTGACACCATAAATAGCATCAAAAGTATTGTCATCCATTTCCAGGTTGAGTATATCACCTTTGAAAAACTTCGCTCTTCCTGACTCGACAAAAGTTTTATTTCTGATCAGACATTCCTCATACATTTCCTGGCTCATTTCCACACCGGTATACAACAGATCTTTTGTCTTAAGAAAATATTCTGAACAAAATGCTCCGTTACCCGGACCAATTTCGAGAACCTTTTCCTTTGGTGCCGGAGGATTATGTTGTAAACAAAATGTATACAATTCAACATTGATTCGCTCCATGAACAAACCAACTTCAATTGCCATCGGGCCATGCGGAGATCGTAATTGTGGTCCCAGATTTTTACTCTCAGGCTTTTGTGTCATTTATTTTAAGTAATACAAAATAACCAATTGTTCCTGCAATAAAAGATGAAAGCAAAATAACAAGTTTTGCGTTCAGAATGTATTCGGGTTCTTTGAACGCAAGTAAGGAAATGAAAATTGACATCGTAAATCCAATACCACCAAGTATTCCGATACCTGCAATGTGTTTCATGTTTATTCCTTCAGGCAATTTTCCGATCTTGAGTATAATGGCCAACCCGATAAAAAGTAATATGCCGATTGGTTTTCCAAAAATCAGTCCGGTCGCGATACCAAAACTCTCCGGAGAAATTACCTGATGCAAAATACCAGGATCAAAAACTATTGCCGTATTCACCAGAGCAAATAAGGGCATGATGATAAAATTAACCGGACGATGGAGCCAATGTTCCAGCCTGAGCAAAGGTGTATGTTCTTCATTTTTCCTGAATGGAATCACCATTGCCAGAAGAACACCGGAAATGGTGGAATGAACTCCGGAACTGTACATAAAATACCAAAGCAATATCCCTGGGATGAGGTAAAATACCAACGATTTAACTCCGCTGCGATTCATGATGAATAACAATAGAAGCACCAAGCCAGACAACATCAGGTAAAAGAAAGAGATACCTGAAGAATAGAAAAGCGCGATGACTACTACTGCACCAAGATCATCCACAACTGCAAGTGCGGTCAGAAGGATTTTTAAAGAATCAGGAACCCGATTGCCTAATAAAGAAAGCACTCCGATTGCAAACGCGATGTCCGTAGCCATCGGAATTCCCCAGCCTGAAGTAGTAGCAGTTCCATGATTGAAAAGCGCATACAGCAAAGCCGGAACTATCATTCCGCCAATAGCAGCAGAAACCGGAATACTTGCTTTTTCAAATGATGAAAGTTCGCCGGCAATTAACTCACGCTTAATTTCCAGTCCAACCAACAAAAAGAAAACAGCCATTAAGCCATCATTCACGAAATGCTCAACACTCATCCCTGGAAAATTTTGTCCGGGCATTCCTAAATGCATGTGAAGTAGTCCAATGTAACCTTCCGAAAATAAACTGTTTGCAAGAATAAGAGAAGTTATCGTGCAAAATATGAGTAATACTCCTGAAAATTTCTGGCTTTGGATGAACTCACGTAAAGTTGAAGAAATTTTGAGCTTCATCATTATTGATGATTAGAAAAAGGCGGGACTTTCAAAGGGAGTTTTTACCTGATGAAGATAATCTTTTCTAGTGAATCAAATCACCATTGAGTCTTCGAAGTAATGTTTCAGATACTTTGGTATTGTAGCGGGCTGAAACCAGACGCAGATTGGCTGCTTCAAATGTCGATTGAGCATTTTTTACTTCTACAAGACTACTCGCACCAATACGAAATTTCTCCTGCGCTACTTTTAAAATTTCACGGGCGTATTCAATGTTTTCTTCTTCGAGTTTTAAGGTGGCCTTTTGATTTGTGAAATTACGATATGCATTCAGCAGTTCAGCTGAAATTTCCTGACGTGATTGCTCAACCAAAAGCTGACTGCTCTTCAAATTCAAACGGGCATTTTTTATTTGTGAAGAAAGAATAAATCCGTTGAACAGTGGGAGGGAAGCGGTAATGCCATAATTCAATCCGGTGTTTTGATTCAGCAAAACGAATCCCACTTCATTTTTCACTTTTGTGAATTGATATGCTCCGTTTAAAGAAATTTTCGGAAGCCTCGACCCTTGCAATTCTTTCAAGCCCAATTTTGAAATCTGTTCATTTCTTTCAAAATACTTCAGCGTGTGATTTTTTGAAAGTACCGAATTCCGCAGGTCCTCCAGGGAAGGAGAATAGTTAATGATAATGGTATCCGTAACATCAAACGAACTGCTGAGTTCTTTATTCATGAACTGATTGAGCTGAATCTTCGCTGCTTCCAGTGCGGATTGCTGATTAAGTTCGGCCGAACGCAAGGCGTTGAGATCAGTTTTTGTCTGCAGGAAGTCAAGTCTTGAACCGGATCCATTTCCCAACCGCCTTTCCGCGATATGCATACGTTCTTCCGCATATTTAATTTCTTCCCTTGTTGATGCGAGCAATTGCTTTTGCTGTACAATGGAATAATAAGTGGATATAACCTCCTGCAAAGTGGATTCCATTTGAACCTTTAACTTCTCCTCACTTTGATAATAGAGCTCTCCGAGCTTTTCCCTAGTCGCGAACATTTTCAACCCGTCAAAAACAGTCCATACAGCGCTTGCGTTGGCGTTCAGATTATCCGTACTCACATTGTCGCGATTTACTTCCAGACCACTGGAATAACTTTGACGTGTATTCTGATTGGAAGTAGAATATGAACCGTTCAAATCAAGTTTTGGCAACATGCCGGCCATACCAGCATGATCGTTGTTTTTGTTTTGATCTCTTTCAATGCCGGCAATTTTTACATCAAAATTATTTAGCAAGGAATTTTCTATTGCTTTATCAAGCGTAAGCAAAGAATCCTGTGCCATGACACTTCCGGAATTGAAACAGGAGCATATCCAAAAGCTAAACAAAACCAGGACCTGTTTAGTAAATAAAACCGGCCCGGTTATTTCGTTCTTTTGAATCGTTAAACTATTCTTCCGCTTCATGTTTCTTTGTCCTCGAAATATATGTATACATCACCGGAATAACGTAGAGAGTAAGCACCAATGAAAACAACAAGCCGCCCACTACTACAATTCCCATCGGAATCCGGCTTTGAGCGCCACTTCCCAGTCCAATTGCAATAGGCAGGGCTCCGAGTATGGTAGCGATACTGGTCATCAGGATAGGTCTGAGACGAAGCGTGGAAGCCTCTATGGCAGCATCCTTTACTGATAAACCTTTCTCCCTTTGCTTATTCGCGAATTCTACAATGAGAATACCATTTTTTGTCACCAATCCGATTAGCATGATGATACCGATCTGACTGAAAATATTCAGCGTCTGGTTAAACAGCCACAAACTCAACACAGCTCCACCCAAAGCCAGAGGAACAGTAAGCATGATGATAAACGGATCGATAAAACTTTCAAACTGCGCTGCAAGGATGAGATAAATAAGAACCAATGCCAGAATAAAGGCAAAGAGAATATTTGAACTGCTTTCCGCATAATCCCGTGAAGGTCCTGTCAACGCAGTGGAGAAGGATTCATCCAATACTTTTTCCCCGATTGCATTCATAGCGTCAATGCCGTCACCAATGGTTTTTCCGGGAGCCAGACCTGCCTGCACCGTGGCTGATTTGTAACGATTGAAATGATACAATTGAGGAGGACTGCTTTCTTCAACAACCTGAATCAGATTGTCCAAAGGAATCATCTCACCGGTCCGGTTGCGTATGCTAAGTGTTTTAAGATCCAATGGCTCATCCCTGTTTTCCCGGTCCATCTGTCCAATAACCTGGTATTGCTTACCACTCATATTGAAATATGACATTCTCTTACCGCTATAGGCAAGCTGAAGTGTTTGCGCAATATCATTTACTGAAACTCCCAAAGCACTGGCTCGCTCTCGATCAATGCTAATATTGAGCTCCGGTTTGTTGAATTTCAGATTCACATCCACTCCCTGAAATACAGGATTTTTATTTACCTCTTCAATAAATTTAGGCAGATAGGTTTTCAACTTATCAAAAGAGGCATTTTCTAAGACAAACTGAACGGGGAGTCCGTTCCGCGCACCGCCACCGCCGGCACTGATAGTTTGCTCCTGGATAACAAAGGCTTTTCCCTCAGGAAAATATTTTAAATTCTTATTCAGATAATCCGCGATCTGTTGTTGGGAACGGTTTCTGTCTTTTGGATCCACCAATGCTAAACGCACAAATCCTGAATTCACTGCTCCAGATCCTGCAAAACCGGGTGCGGTGACTGTGAGTACAACTTTTTTCTCCGGAATAGAATCTACAAGGAAAGTTGAAATTCTGTCCATGTAATGATCCATATATTCGTAAGCTGTCCCTTCCGGTGCACTCGCGGTGAGCCTCAACCAGCTTCTGTCTTCAAGTGGAGATAACTCAGATTGTAACAAAGAACCAACTCCCCAGATCAAACCAACAGTAGCAAAGAGTATCAATACTGCCCATCTTCGTTGTTTCATGAAACTTGTCAGTGAACGACGGTAACGATCAATCATTCCACTAAAAAATGGCTCAGTAGCCAGGTAAAATTTAGAATGCTTGTGAGTAGTTCTTGATAGTTTTACGTTTAGTACAGGAGTAAGTGTCAGGGATACAAACGCGGAAATTAAAATAGCGCCTGCCATCACAATCCCAAACTCCCTGAAAAGCCGGCCAACAAATCCTTGCAAAAAGATGATTGGTAAAAAGACCACAGCGAGTGTAAGAGAAGTAGAAACCACCGCGAAGAAAATTTCATTCGCTCCTTCACGGGCTGCATCCGCGGGTTTTAAACCGGCTTCAAGTTTTTTATAAATATTTTCGGTCACAACAATCCCATCATCAACAACAAGTCCCGTTGCGAGTACAATCGCAAGAAGAGTCAGGATATTGATGGAGAATCCCGCCAGGTACATAATGAAAAACGCGCCTATCAGTGAGACCGGAATATCAATCAAAGGACGGATAGCAATCAGCCATTCCCTGAAAAAGAGATAAATGATGATCACAACCAACAAGAACGCGATCAACAATGTTTCTTCAACTTCAAGAACGGAAGAGCGAACAAACTTTGTATTGTCAAGGGCAATATTCAGCATCAAATCCTTGGGCAGATCCTTCTTTAATTGCTCGTAACGTTTGTAGAATTCATCAGCAATTTCAATGTAATTGGATCCCGGTTGAGGCACAAGGGCCAAACCTATCATCGGTGTTCCGCTTTGCTTTAAAATGGTCTCTTCATTTTCAGGACCAAGGGTTGCATAGCCGACATCCTTCAGACGAATGGTTTGTGTTCCGTTTGATGAAATGATCAGATTATTGAACTCATCTTCTGTATTAAGTTTTCCCTTTGTATTTACAGTGAGCTCCGTTGATGAACCGGCCAGTTTACCGGCAGGCAATTCAACATTTTCCCGATTCAATGCGTTCTGAATATCCAGTGGAGTCAGAGAATAACCCGCAAGTCGGGCAGGATCCATCCAGATCCGCATCGCGTATTTTTTCTCCCCCCAGATCTGAACCGTACTTACTCCCGGAATCGTTTGTAAACGTTCCAGTATAATATTGGACGCATAATCACTCACCTGCAGGTGATTCCGGGTACTGCTCTCCACAGTCATAGAAATAATCGCGTCGCTGTTCGCATCCGATTTTGTAACAACCGGTGGAGCGTCAATGTCCTGTGGTAATTGCCGCAGTGCCTGAGAAACTTTATCCCTCACATCATTCGCTGCCGCTTCCAGATCAACTTCCAGTGTAAATTCGACAGTGATATTACTCGTTCCAAGATTACTATTCGAAGAAATGGAACGTATCCCGGCTATCCCGTTAATGGCTTTTTCTAGTGGCTCCGTTATTTGTGATTCAATAACTTCAGCGTTTGCACCGGCATAAGAGGTCCTCACAGTAATCACCGGTGGATCAATGGAAGGATATTCCCGGACACCTAAAAAATTAAATCCAATCCAGCCAAAAAGCATGATGATGATAGACATCACCATCGCGAATACCGGCCGTTTTAGACTTAATGATGAAAGACTCATAGAATCGGGAACAAATGAATTAGAATCAATTCTTATTTTTAAAAAATATTCTCAATCAGTTTTTAACTTTCACATTTATGAGCATATCCGGGCGCATTTGCATGATTCCGGTTGTCAGAACTGTATCACCTTCATTCAAACCTTCGGTGATCTGTACGGTTGAATCATTCCTTAACCCAAGTCTTACTTTCATTGGTTTCGCTTTTCCATTCTTTACCGTATATACTTTGTAGCCTTTCAATTCAGGAATGACAGATTGAGTTGGAATGAGAATGGCATTTTCAATGCGTGAAAGTGGAACGTCAATTTTTGCAAGTGCACCTGGAATCAAGTCGTGATGCGGATTCGGGCAAATCGCCCTGAGTGTCAGAGACCGTGTTGCCAGATCAATTTTTGGTTCATAAGCATAAACTTTGCCTTTGAATTTTCCTTTTGCAGACTCAACTGTGAAATGTACTTCCGTATTCATTCCAAGAGTAGAAAAATATTTTTCCGGAATCGAAAATTCAAGTTTCATCGGATCTACTTCCTGAAGTGTCGCAATCCGGGTGTTTGCACTAATAAAAGATCCTTCACTAACTGTTCTCAAACCAACCACACCATTGAACGGAGCCCTTATTTCTGTCTTGCTGATCTGTGCCCTGATCTGATCAATATCCGCTTTGATTTTATTCAATGAGTTTAATGCAAGATCATATTCCTGTTGACTGATTCCCTGGATGTCAAGCAAATCTTTCTGACGTATTTCATTTTTCTCAGCCAACTGCTTATCAACTTCAGACTTTTTTAATTGTGCCTGCAAATCATCATCATCAATTTTTACAAGTAAATCGCCTTTACGAACAGTTGTGCCCTCTTGAAAACCCAGTTTCACAATTCTTCCGGGTATTTCATTTCTCAATTCAACTTCATTATTTGACAATAGTGTTCCTGTAGCATAGATCTGATCATCGAGTGGCAGAGCAGATACAATTACTCCTGAAACAGAAAGGGGAGCTGAGGATTTTCCCGAACCTCCGGACGGATTCATTTGATTTTTTCCGTTTGAACATTTATTAACATAAATGACAACAGCTATCAAAACAATCGCAAGTAGTAATAAGATGCGTCCTGGTTTCATAATTTAATCTGAAAAAAGCAATCCTTCGAAAAATTCGATGGAGAAATATAAAGCAAACATAAGAAAAAGGCTGCGATTGCTTTTTCTTTGCTTAATACCGACGGTGAAAAAGTGAATTTAACCCATAATAAAACTCGAAATCAGCCTAACAAATTCTGTATCGTGCTGGTGTTGAACATTATTTCCATTCAGCAATAAACAAGTTTGTATCGTGGGTACCTCCATTGTTTCTGTTGCTTGAAAAGACCAGCCTTTTACCATCCCTTGAAAAAACAGGAAAGGCGTCAAATACAGGATCAAAACTTACTTGCTCCAAACCTGACCCATCCAGATTACACATCCACAAATTGAAATGATAACCTTTAGAAACGTGGTTGCTCGAGAAGATTACTTTTTTTCCGTCCGGACTGAAATAAGGTGCCCAGTTAGCACCTCCGAGATTTGTAACCTGGCGTAAACCACTTCCATCTACATTACAGGTCATAATTTCCATATTGGTGGGCATCACTTGTCCCTGTGAAAGAAGTGATTTGTAAGTAGCAATTTCCTCCTCAGTCTTCGGACGACTTGCACGGAAAATTAAACGTTTTCCATCTTGTGAAAAGAAAGCTCCGCCATCATAACCCAGTACATTGGTAACCTGTTTCACATCGCTGCCATCAATGTTCATTGTATACAAATCAATATCACCATTGCGTGTGGATGTAAATACTATTTTATCACCTTTAGGACTTACGGTTGCCTCAGCATCATAACCGGGTTGATTGGTAAGCTGTTTACGCACATTCCCCTTTAGATCAGCGACAAAAATGTCAAAGGAATCATACAATGCCCAAACATATTTATGATCCGGACGTGGTTCCGGTTTTGGCGGACAGTCTTTTGATGCCAGGTGTGTGGATGCGTAAAGTACCAGTGAATCACCGGGAAGAAAATACGAACATGTAGTGCGTCCTTTTCCGGTACTCACAAGACTTGGAGAAAAATAATCTAAGCCTGAGTAATAGATCTGATCACAGGAAACATTCCAGGCAGGATTTGTTGTTTGAAATACAATTCTTGTGTTATCAAAACTGAAATAAGCTTCTGCATTATCACCACCAAAGGTTAGCTGTTTCACATTTTTGAAGTGCTTTTCAGATTTGAAATGTATAGTTGTATCAGGTTTAGCATCTGATTTAGCATGAGGGTCCTGGGATACACCTGTTTTGAAAAACAATACAGCACAAATGGCAATAATTCCAAACAGAACTCTTTTCATATTCATGATTTTTTGCGAAGCTAAGAAATGAAGATCAATCACTCTGTCACAGTCCTGCAACTTTATCCACAAATTTCGACATACATATTACCTTGAAATCCAAAGAGTCAAGCCCTGTATTGCCGGATTAGTTAACAATCGTTAATCCTGTCGAAAAACTCAACATTTCATTAGCTTTGTAACCCATAATTTTATCATAATCTTATCTACCACGAAAAACCTGAACGCATTAAAACTAAATATTCAAAATGAAAAAACTGATTTTATTACCGGCAGTGATCCTACTTTTCTGGTCCTGCGCTTCAAAAAAAACCGACCAACAGGCGAATGTCACACAGGATGATTTTCTCTGGCAATGGATCGACACAACTGTTCAACCGGGAACTGATTTTTTCAAATATGCAACAGGAACCTGGATGAAGCAAAATCCAATTCCTGAAAGCGAAAGAAGATGGGGTATTGCAAACCTTGTCAGAGATGACAACTACACGAAACTTCGCCAATTGAGCGATGAAGCAGCTGCTGATAAGTCTGCGCAAAAGGGGAGTAATGCTCAAAAGATAGGAGATTTCTGGTCAACAGGAATGGACTCAGCTGCTATTGAGGCTCAGGGCATAAAACCATTACAAGCCCAGTTGGATAAAATCAATGCGTTGCAAAGTGTTTCCGATGTTGTCAATCTCATCGCAGACTTCCAGGTAAATATTGGCTCTCCTTTATTCGGCGCCTATATTTTTCAGGATGAAATGAACAGTGAAAAATACGCCCTGCATTTTTACCAGGGTGGAATCGGATTACCGGATCGTGATTACTATTTCAACACCGATAGCCGCACTGCCAACATTCGTAAAGAATATGTTCTTCACCTGACCCGCATGTTTGGTTTACTTGGGGAAGACGGAGTAACCGCTAATCGCAGTGCCGCGGCGGTCATGAAAATTGAAACAGACCTGGCAAAAGCTTCTCGTAAATTGGAAGATCTGCGTGACCCCTATGCGAATTACAACAAAATGTCTGTCGGGGATTTCACTAAAATTACTCCATCCATTCAATGGAAAGATATTTTGACCCGGATGAGCCTGAATAATATCGATTCCGTGATCATTGGCCAGCCAGAATTTTATAAGCAAGTAGAAAAGAGCCTGAATACAGTTTCACTTCCGGAATGGAAAACATACCTGCGCTGGAATCTTGTAAACAGCTTTGCGGATCAGCTGAGTTCAGCATTCGATAAAGAGAACTTTGCATTCTACGGAACTGTGATGTCAGGCGTAAAAACGCAACGCCCTCGTTGGAAACGCGTACTCGATGAACAGGAAGGTTTTCTTGGTGATGCGCTTGGGCAACTTTATGTAGCGAAATACGTGCCTCAAAGCATGCGTGAGCGTTACGACAAACTCGTACAGAACATGCTTGACACATATCAGGAAAGAATAAAAGGTCTTCCCTGGATGAGCGACAATACAAAACAAAAAGCACTCTATAAGCTCTCTAAAATTAACCGTAAAGTATGTTTTCCTGACAAGTGGAAAGACTATTCCAAACTTGAGATTTCCCGTGATTCTTATGTTCAGAATGTCATGAATTGCAGAGCATGGTCTTACAATTATGAGGTTGCAAAATTATATAAACCGGTTGATCGTACCGAATGGGAAATGACCCCTCAAACTTATAATGCATATTACAATCCTTCCAACAACGAAATCGTTTTACCGGCAGCCCAATTCCTGATTCCCGGACTTCCTGATTCACTGGCTGATGATGCCATCATTTACGGTTATGCTGCGGCATCTACCATCGGACATGAACTTACACACGGTTTTGATGATCAGGGTCGTCAGTTTGATGCAAGTGGTAATCTTCAAAACTGGTGGACTGTTGATGATTCGGTTAAATTCACAAAACAGGCAAATATTCTTGTGAAACAATTCAGCGATTATGTAGTCCTGGATAGCCTTCATGTAAATGGAGAAGCTTCTCTTGGGGAAAATATCGCCGACCTGGGTGGTGTTGTAATTGGACTGGAAGCATTCAAGAAAACTGAGCAATTCAAAAAAGGGGAGAAGATCGATGGTCTGACACCTCTGCAAAGATATTTCCTTGGATACACCCTCGGTTGGCTCGGCCATGCGCGTGATGCCTCTCTCGCGATGCAGGTGATGACTGACGTGCATGCACCGAATTTTCTTCGTGTGAACGGTCCGCTCAGCAATGTGCCTGAATTCTATGAAGCCTTTAATATCAAAGATGGTGATCCGATGTACAGACCGGATAGCTTAAGAGTAAAAATCTGGTAATAGGTTTTAATCAAGAAAAGAGGCTGGAGAAAAATCTTCAGCCTCTTTTTTTATTCAGATTCCATTTAGAAATTCAGTCTTGTGTATGGAATAAATTAAAGTGTCATCCGTTTTATTGTTTTTTATGATGTTCTGTCGGATCGTAGCTTCTTTTTTGAATCCCGCTTTTTCCAAAGCTCTCGCGGATGCAGTATTTCTGCCGAACACTTCTGCGTAAATCCTTGTCAAGCGAGTTGTTTCAAAAATGTATTCGGTCATGACCCGGAGTACCTCAGGAATAATTCCTCTTCCCCAAAATGGTTCACCAATCCAATACCCGATTTCAGCATTGTACTTGTAAATATTGTCTTTAGGGAAATACCCTATACTGCCAATTGCTTCACCGCCTACTTCAATCGCGAAAATGGTCACAGGATCTGTCGCCTGAACTGAAGCTATAAATTTATGAGCTTCTTCCAGGGAGTAAGGGAAAGGAAAACCATCCCTGAGATTGGCTTCGATTTTATTATTATTCGCATACTTTGCCAATGCCTCAGCATCCGATTCTTTCCAGTTTCTGACGGTACTTTTTTCGGATTTAAGATACATAAAACACCCTCAAAATTTCATATTTTAGAAGATAATGAACGGAAAGATACGATTTCCTATTTTTTTACATGATGAAAATAATATAAATCCTTGAGCATAGTCATATTTGAATAATTAGGTTCAAAATATCTTCGGAGAATCATTCACGAAATCCAAATCACACACATATGAAAAAACAGATTCTTTTTACCCTGACAATCGTAGGAGTATTATCTTTCTTTGGAGCCTGCAAAAATGCTCCTGAAAACGAAGGTGATAATCAAACTACAACGGAAGCAGTCGAGCAACCCGCTGGTGGTGGCCAATCCGCTGTTGCTGATGATGTATCCCAACCAAATGTTGTAAAAGTCGCTATTGGTTCAAAAGACCATACAACACTTGTTGCTGCTGTTAAAGCTGCCGAATTGGTTGATGCTTTGTCAAACAATGGTCCGTTTACGGTTTTTGCTCCAACAAATGCTGCTTTTGACGCATTGCCTGCAGGAACAGTTGAAAATTTAGTGAAACCGGAAAACAAAGACAAGCTGCAAAATATACTGTACAATCATGTGCTTGTGGGTGTTTTCAAAGCTGAAAGTTTCCAGGACGGTCAAACAGTTACAATGTTTGGTGGAAACAAAGTAAAAGTTAGTCTGAAGGACGGAAAAGTATACCTTGGAAATGCAGCTATCGTTGCATCTGTTCCTGCTTCAAACGGAATTGTTCACGTAGTGGATGCAGTCATGCAATAAATCGATTATTATCAGGTTTGTGTTTATTAAAAGGTTCCTCACCATGGTGGGGAACTTTTTTTTATTTCCTGAAGACACGGAATAACTTGTAAAAAATTAATAGCCAATGACCTTTAGGTTGAAATCAGCAGCTTCATCAGATAAAGCTCCTTTGCTTGATCGTGAAATTAAAACCCGGTAAGAACCACCACGGACGATGATACCTTCCCAGCTTTTTACTGGAACACTGGTGATTTCATGTTCACCGTCAAAAAATTGAAAATCAATTCCCGTCTCCTTAGTGACCAATTCCAGTTTGATCTGTTTGGCAGATTGAAGATTGAATGTGTACTCTTTTATTACACCGGGAGCAATGGTGCCCATAAAACCGGATAAAACGATGCCTTCAGAATTCTTTCCGAATGGTACCATTCTGAAAGAATGCTTGACATCCTGCTTTGAGATGATCAGTTTGTCAACAGTTATTGTATCCACAGCAAACACTTCAGTCTGACTTCCTCTGGTCATGGTGTTGAAAGTAAGGACAAGACTGTCGCTTCCTTTAAATTCCCAATTCCCATTCAGTTCACTTGCGACAAGACTAAAACTGCCATCAGTATTAAAAAGATATCCTTCATTGTTCAAAATGCTGTCTTTGTCAAGACTCCACAAGCCATACAAAAATTGATGTGATGCAGTTTTGGGATCTAACTCGACCACCATTTTTTGTTCCGGATTACTTTTTTTCTGAGTACAACCGGAAACAAGTATGAGAAAATACAATAAAGTGTACCGTTTAATCATGATGAAGATTTTTCTGTTTTAAATACAATCAAAGCCCTTAAAATGGCATCCGTGCAAGCGGAGCAATATCCTGATTTGTGAAATCACCGGCAAGGAATTTCCGGTAACCAACCATTGCGATCATCGCCGCATTATCTGTGCAATATGAAAATGGAGGAATAAAAACTTCCCAATTCAATTTTTCCTGAAGATTCATCAGCGCATTCCGTAACCCCTGGTTCGCACTGACTCCTCCTGCTATCGCAATTTGCCGGATCCCGGTCTCGCGTGATGCTCTTTTTAATTTCTCTAGCAGAATATTCACAATAGTGTACTGGATGCTCGCAGCGATATCTGCCTTGTTCTTTTCAATGAAATCCGGATCGGATTGCATCTGATCTCTGATGAAGTAAAGAAATGAAGTCTTTAGTCCACTGAAACTAAAACTCAATCCCGGCATTTGAGGATGTGGAAATGCAAAACGTTGAGGATTGCCTTCTTTTGCCAAACGATCAATCATGGGACCACCGGGATAAGGAAGACCCATAATCTTTGCAGCTTTATCAAAAGCTTCTCCTGCAGCATCATCCTGGGTTTCCCCGAGAATATCCATACTCAGATAATCATTGACCTTCACAATTTGTGTGTGACCACCGGATACCGTCAGACATAAAAACGGAAATTCCGGGGTTCTTTTTTGACTGGTTTCTGACTGAATGAAATGAGCAAGTACATGTCCTTGCATGTGATTGACATCAATCATCGGAATCCCCAGTCCCAGCGAGAAAGCTTTTGAAAAAGACACGCCTACCAGTAAAGCACCCATCAAACCCGGGCCTCTTGTAAAGGCAACGGCATTCAGTTGGTTTTTGGTTATATTTGCCTGTCGGAGAGCCTCCTCAACTACAGGAATAATCTTTTGCTGATGGGCACGCGATGCAAGTTCAGGAACCACTCCGCCATAGTATTCGTGAATAAGTGTTTGATTGGCAACAACATTTGAAAGCTCCCGGTCGTTCATCAACACAGCCGCGGATGTTTCATCACAGGATGATTCTATGCCAAGGATATAAACAGGATTAGGATTCACGGTACGAAGATTGCTGAATTATTACCTTTTCAAGCCTCAAAAATATCAAAAAAGCCGGTCGCATCTTACTTTGGATTCTGGGGATCGTATTATTATCCCTGGGCGGACTCTTTTTAGCTCTTCAGTTCGATTCATCCCAGACCTGGATTGCCAATCGGCTGGCAGCATATCTTTCCGGTGAACTGAATACAAAGATCACGATCGACCGGGTGAGTATTCAATTTGTACAAAGCATCAACCTGGAAGGCGTTTATGTGGAAGATCAACATCAGGATACCCTGATTTATGCCGGTAGGATTTCTATCACCCTTAAAGACCTCAGTACTGAAAAGAAAATCCTTGCTGTAAATAAGTTAAGCCTTGAAAATACGCTGTTCAGACTTGTTCACTACAAAGGTGAAGCTCATGACAACCTGCATTTTCTTACGGATTATTTTTCATCATCTTCTCCAACCGATACTACTGCGAAACCCTGGAAATTGAGTGTTGCAGAATTGTCACTCAAAGAGGTCCGTTTCATCAACAGCAATCAGAACGATACCCTTTCACCGGTTGGAGTAGAATTTTCAAACCTGTCCCTTGACGGGATAAACGGTCAACTCAGTGATATTTCCTTTGTCAATGATTCTATTTTCACCACTGTTCATAATCTCCGTTTTCGCGACCAAAGTGGTTTTATTGTTGATGAATTCCAGGCAAAAGCAAAAGTCTCTTCCGATCAGATCCGACTCGAAAATCTGGTTATCCGTTCTCCACACACGGACATTAAGGGTGACCTGACTTTCGATTACGACAGTTTCCCGGATTTTGACGAATTCACAAGCCGTATTCAATGGAAATCTGATTTTCACAATTCCAAAGTATCGTTTAAGGATATCGCATACTTCGCTCACGACTTGTGGGGTATGGATGATTCCGTTTTGATTGACGGGAATTTTAAAGGAACAGTGAATCGATTCAAAGGAAAAAATGTAACACTGAAATTTGGCAACACTTCTTATTTCAAAGGAAATATTTCCATGTCCGGACTGCCTTATATCGAAGAAACGTATATGGATATTCAGGCTGAAGAAATTCGTACCAATCGAAAAGACATCGCATCTATTCCTTTGCCGCCATTCAATGAGAATAATTTTGTAGAAGTTCCTGAGAACCTCGAATCCCTTGGTGAAGTTATTTTCAAAGGAAAATTCACCGGCTTCTTCAGCGACTTTGTCGCCTATGGAAATATCAATACAGAGCTGGGATATATCAATTCGGATATCAATTTAAAATACGATCCAAAATCAAAAGTTTCAGTGTATAGTGGTCACCTTGCGGCACATGAATTTGATGTTGGGAAAATTGCTTTATTAAAAGATATCGGAAAAATCACATTCAATGCGGATATTAAAGGAAAGGGTTTGCGATTGAATGATGTGGATGCAAGGATGACAGGAACCGTTGAATCCATTGAATTTAAAAATTACAACTACAGAAATATCAAGGTGGATGGTGAGATTGCAAAAAAACTCTTCAATGGAACAGTAGGAGTGAGGGATCCTAATCTCGATATGGACTTCACCGGATCCATCGATTTCAGGGCCAAACTTCCGGTATTCAATTTTACAGCAGAGATCCGTCATGCAGGACTCGACACATTACATCTCATCAATATCCCGGGAGAAAATATTTTGCAAACTTCTATTTCCTCACACTTCAAAGGAAATAAACTGGATAATCTTGAAGGGATTGTCGAAATCAAAAACACTTTTCTGCTTGTCGATAAAAAGATGTATCGGATCGGAAATGTCTATCTGAATGCTCAAAAATTAGAAAGTGGAGATAAACGCATTGAACTGAAATCAGATTTCCTGGATGGTGAAGTTTCAGGTAAATACGAATTGGCAACTCTCGCGGATGCATTCAAAGAAATTCTTCCACGGTATTTGCCTTCAGTCGTATTACCTCTCAAAAAAAATCCTGATGATCAGAATTTCAGTTTTTTCATTCATGTTAAAAACATGTCTGTAATCACTGAAAATTTTCTCCCTTCCTGGACCTTTGATCCGCTTACCAGCCTCAACGGTGATATCAATTCATTGAAAGGTTCCTTTCATTTGAAATTTTCCAGCCCGGAGATACGCTATGGAAAATTCTTTTTCCATGGTAATAACATCAATTTAAGCGCGGATGCTCAAACAATGAAAGTCGAAGCAAATTCAGACAAAGTAAGTTTGGCGGATAGCAGCTCTCTTCCCGGTTTGAATCTGATCGCTGATGCGAAGAACAATCATTTATCCTATCTCCTGCGACTTGCAGATGCTGACACCCTGCCCAACCGCGCAAGGTTGAGAGGTTCTTTCGATTTCTATTCAGCGAACCGGTTTGATATGCATTTCGATTCTTCCCGTATCGTTCTTCAAAACCAACCCTGGAATCTGGATCCTGACAATAAAATCATTTTCGACAGCTCATCCATTGTTGTACATCATCTGAATTTCAGTAAGCAAAATGAAGAGGTAAAGATTGAAGGAATTATTGGTGATTCGATCTCTCAAAATCTGGCATTGGAATTTTCAAATTTCAGTCTCGATAACCTGAATCCATTCCTCCAACAAAGTGAAGTGGTTTTGGGAGGCGTCATCAACGGAAATGCTTATCTCAGTAACGCGAAAAAGAACGCGCAGATGGAAACAGATCTTCGCATTTCTGATCTAAGCATTAATCACGATACTCTGGGTGTCGCTTCCATTATTTCACGCTACAATTCAGAGCAAAAAATCGTTGTTGCGAACATTGGTGTGACCAGAGGTTCAGCAAAAGTAATCGACATTCGTGGAAATTATTATGCTGCACGGGAAGAAGATAACCTGGATTTCACGGTGAAGCTCAACAACTTTTATTTACATACAATCGAACGCTATTTGACCGGTATCATGTCCGAAGTGAATGGAAAGGTGACAACTGATCTTACCTTAACCGGCACATTGAAAAAACCAGTATTTGAAGGTACCGTGGATTTTTCCAGAGCATCGTGTGTAGTCGATTATCTCAATACCAGATATAGTTTTACAAGCCAGGTAAAAGTGCGTAAAAATATATTTGATCTGAGCGGGATGAAAATCGTTGACAAATACAACAATGAAGCGGATGTCAGCGGGAAAATTACACATGATTATTTTTCCAGATTTTTATTCGATGTCACAGTACGCCCCCGGAAATTACAAATGTTGAATACCAATGCGGCTCAAAATTCTCTTTATTATGGAACCGCTTTTGTTTCAGGTTATGCGCATTTTTATGGCGCTATCGAAAATATGAACATGGACATCAACCTGAGTCCTGAAAAAGGAACTGTACTGAATATACCATTAAACAGTACCAGCGACGTAAGCCAGAGTGATTTCATCACATTCATTGATAAAACAAAAAAGAAAGATGATGATGAGATAGAAATACACAAACTTGTGAATCTTTCAGGTGTAAAATTAAACATGAACCTGGATATGAATCCGACAGCGGTCATCAACATTATTTTTGATGAAAAAATTGGTGACGTAATTACAGGATCCGGAACAGGGAGTATCCGAATGGATATCAATACTGCCGGAAATTTTAATATGTATGGAACCTATTCAATTGACAAAGGTGAATACCTGTTCACACTCCAAAACCTCATCAATAAAAAATTTATTGTTGACAGAGGAAGCCGAATCACCTGGGCAGGAAACCCCTACGATGCGACTGTAGATTTGTCTGCCGTGTATGTGGTGTATACGTCTTCACTCTATAAAATCATTCCGGATAGTACCTACAAGCGACGCATACCAGTTGATCTTCGATTGTTGCTCACCAATAAACTCATGAACCCAACCATCAATTATGAAATTAATGTCAGGGGAGTGGACGCAACAGAACAAACCTATATACGGAGTATTCTCAATTCAGAGCAGGAAATCAACAAGCAAATGTTTGGCTTGCTTGTCTTCAATCAATTCATTTCACCTTCGGGAACCGGAGTGGCTACAGCCGGTTTTGACGCCGGATCAGGCGCGGGTGCCAGTGCAAGTGAATTGTTAAGCAACCAGGTAAGTAACTGGCTTTCCCAGGTAAGTAAAAATGTAAATATCGGTTTCAATTACAGAGCGAAGGATACTTACAGTAAAGAGGAAATCCAGTTGATGTTCTCCAAGTCACTTTTCAATGATCGCCTCACCGTTGAAGGAAATATTGGATATTCAAACAATGCGGCTACACAAAGCAACAGCAACAGCAACGTCGTGGGTGACTTTTACGCGGAATACAAAGTGAATGAAGACGGCCGTTTCCGTTTGAAAGGCTTTAACCGTTCCAACAACGATAACCTGATCAATTATACTTCACCGTATACTCAGGGATTCGGTGTTTTTTACAGACAGGAATTTAATTCCCTGAAAGATCTGTTGATCCGTCTTCACCTGATGAAAAAGCCGGAGGTCACCGAGCCTCCTGTTTCTGAATGAGAAACTCATTTCAGTTTTTAATCATTCAATGTATTAAAAAACAAAACCGCGCCTTACGGGGCGCGGTTTGTGTTGATGTCGACCGTTAAGGTTTCGATCAGTGTTTGACCATTCGTGTACAGTTTAGAGGTTTGTGTTTTTGTTTGTGTTTACTGAACAATGATAATTCAACAGGAAGCATGCGTGTGTTCAGATTTTTTAAATTTCTTACATAAAAAGTGTGTGAATTGGTTTTCAATGATTTGTTTTTATAAATACGGAATAAATATTTTCTTCTGATTATAAATTGGCACAAAAAAAACTCCTGGATTGTAATTCGACAAAGCATGATTCAAAAGGAGATCAGGAAATATTTTAAATGAACAAACGCCACTAAGCCTTACGGGGCTTGAGTGGCGTTTGAAGTCAACCTTACGGGGTTGAGAGTTAAACCATACGCTTGTTTAGGGAGGTTTATGAAACAATGATACAGCGATTGGGAAAGGAAGTGTTGTCGCAAATGATCCATTCCTTACCATCGTAAGAAAGATCTGAACTGGTGACTGAAAAATGAATGAAAAGGCCTAATTCAAGACGGATTTATTGATTTTCTTCATGATGCAGCTGTAATCAAAATTGAAATATCATGAAATTCGTCATGAATTGCTTCCTTTTAGTTCATTCCCTTAAACTTTTGTAAATTTGCAGCCTATCAGGAATACAATTTCAATGCTATGTTCACACTGAATACGATTGAAGAGGCCGTTCAGGACCTCAAAGAGGGGAAAGTTATTATTGTAGTTGACGATGCTCACCGGGAAAATGAAGGTGATTTTATTGCTGCCGCTGAAAATGTAACTCCTGAAGTGATTAATTTCATGGCAACACATGGAAAAGGGCTCATTTGTGTAGCTCTGACCGAGCAACGTTGCAACGAACTCGACTTGCACCTGATGGTGAAGCAAAATACATCCTCCCACGAAACACAGTTTACGGTATCTGTTGATTTGCTAGGACATGGAACATCCACCGGTATCTCTGCCAGCGATCGCTCTAAGACAGTTCAGGCGCTTGTAGACCCAAGTACAAAACCCGAAGATCTTGCCCGACCCGGTCATATCTTTCCATTGAGAGCGAAAGAAGGCGGCGTGCTGCGTCGCGCAGGACATACAGAAGCTACTATTGATCTGAGTAAACTGGCAGGACTTCAACCCGGAGGAGCACTTGTTGAGATCATGAATGCTGATGGCACCATGGCCAGACTCCCGGATCTGATGCTGATCGCGGAGAAATTCAAACTCAAGATTATTTCAATTGAAGATCTCATCGCGTATCGACTGCGGACAGAAAGCCTTATCGAAAAACAAGTCGATGTAAAATTGCCTACTGCATACGGTGATTTTGATTTATATGCATACAAACAAGTAAGTACCGGTCAGGAGCATCTCGCACTGGTAAAGGGTACATGGAATAAAAATGAAGCTGTACTGGTTCGTGTGCATTCCTCTTGTCTCACAGGTGATATTTTTGGTTCCTGTCGATGTGATTGCGGTCCTCAATTGCACTGTGCAATGGAAATGATTGAAAAAGCAGGCAAAGGTGTGATTGTTTATATGAACCAGGAAGGCAGAGGAATCGGCCTGCTAAATAAATTGAAGGCATACAAATTACAGGAGCAGGGGAGAGACACTGTTGAAGCCAATCTGGAACTCGGTTTCGAAGGAGATGAAAGAGACTACGGTGTCGGCGCGCAGATTCTTCGTGATCTCGGTGTATCGAAAATGCGATTGATGACAAACAATCCAAAGAAACGCGCAGGATTGATCGGATATGGTTTGGAAATAAGTGAAGTTGTTCAGATTGAAATAAAATCAAACAAGCACAACAAACTCTATCTCATCACCAAGCGGGATAAGATGGGGCATACCATCAAAATCGATAACGACTAATTTATTTTTTCCCGGTAAAAATTCAGGAGCTTTTTCCCGATTGAGAGATTGGAATACTCTTCCTCCGCCAATTGACGTGCGGCAATTCCAATTTGTCTGCAGGCTTCGGGATTATCCAGACATTTTTTGATTGTTTCAAAATAATCTAAAGGTGTATCCGCGATTAAAATATTTTTTCCGGATTCTGCATTGATTCCTTCAGCGCCTATTGTTGTTGAAATTATTGTTTTACCCAATGCCATTCCCTGAATAATTTTTACGCGCATTCCGCTGCCTGAAAGCAGTGGCACAATCATAATTTGTTTGTCAGACATATACGCGTTCGCGTTCTCAATACGACCTTCACAGAATACTCCAGGGAGGTTGGCTTCGAGGATGTACTCCGGAAAATTTCTGCCGGCCAGAAACAATTTTAAATCAGGGAAAGCGGAATGTATTTCAGGCCAGCATTTCTCAAGGAACCATTCTACACCTTCAATATTGGGCAGCCAGTCCATAGATCCGAGGTGAAATAAAGAAAGTGGAGCACGTGTTTTCCTATTTATAGGATAATCTTCAAGATTAACTCCAAGTGGCAGACTGAGAACCGGCCTCCTGTATCCAAGTTCTTTAAAAATTTGTTCGTCAACTTTCGTGATAGGAATCAAAAAATCGATTTTATCAAGGATCTCCAGCTCGTATTTTTTAAGCCTTCTGGAAAGAAATTTAAGATAAGTTCTCTTTAATACATTCTTTTCTGCACCAGCAAGCCTTTCCCAAATAATGTGTTCAGCATTGTGGGCTCTTAAACTTACTTTGGCCCGACTATATTTTCTGACAACCGGAATATAGGGAGTTGCAAATAGTGTTTCGAATTGTACCACATCAAAATCTTCTTTTTGCAAAATAGAGGCAAGGGTCTTTTCAATCTCCTCATTGAAAAACCTCACAACATTATACGATTCTTTTTTAAATAAATTACTGAATGCTCCTCCGATGGTGATACGCGTATCCAGATCAGCGCATTGGAAATGCAACAACTCTTTTAAATTAGCAGGAAAAGATTCCGGTTTGACATAATGCTTTTTTGTATTCAGCGCGAACTGGTGAACTTCCGCTCCGGCTGCGACAAGCGATTTAGCCATGTTGAGCATGGCAATATTTCCTCCGTCAAGAGGAGGATAAGGTACACGGTGGCAGATCTGGAGAATTTTCACAAATGAAAGGAATGCGTTACAAATCAGGATTTTTTACGGGCGAGTCTTTTGAAGAACCTGATATAAGAATCCCGGTCAAAAAGAGCGGAATCAGTAGTGGCTTTATAAGTGAGGAAAATTCCTATTGGAAGCAGAACAATGGATGATATCCACATTCCTTTAAAAGGAGGGATAACACCTTCCCGTGCGAATTTTTCTCCCGAAATGGAAATCACATGATAGGTCACAAAAAACAAAATCGATACTACCACAGGCATCCCTAATCCTCCTTTTCGGATGATCGCTCCCAAGGGCGCTCCAATAAAGAAAAGAATCAAACACGCGAACGATAAGGTAAATTTCCTGTTCCACTCGATATTGTGTTTTGCCAGATTCCTTGACTTGATATCGATATCCTGCATCGCGTCATCAGACATGCTTTTGATGTTTCGTGCCGCATATAATGCGGATGAGGTAATCATATCCCTGCGTGATGGCGCGAAGTTTGAAACCATTTCGGATTCTTTCAATGTTTGTTTTACTTCTTTCGAATAACTGTTCAGGTTGGTATCAACGTTTAGAGAAGCAGTCAATCGTTCAAAAAATTCCTTTTTTCGTTGCGCGATTTTTTTGTCCAGACTATCAGCAGCCATTGACAATTGATCCAGATTCAGCATCTGGTAATTGTCTTTGAAAAGTTGTTCATTGGTGCGTGTTAGTTTAAACGAACTTAAATCAAAACGAATTCTTTCTTCTTCATATTCCGTTCGCATCATTGGATGAGCGGCACGTCCACGTTCACTTTCCTGTTCCTCGTAACTTGTACCTTTAAATAAGGTCAGTATAAGAAAACGCTCGTCATCAGACATCGCCATTTTCCCTTTCTCCGCCATGATTACTTTCAGATTCCCCCGGTTAGCACTGTGATCATAGATCATAATATTGTGCAGCGTTTGTCCGTCCTCGTCTTTTTTAGCAACGCGAATTGAATAACCATCAATGCCATTATAAAAAATTCCTTCCTTGATCAACAGAGCAGGTTTTTGCTGACGAACATCGTACAGCAAGGCATTCATTTTGAGATTCGCGATTGGAAGCACATAATTTGAAAAGAAGAATGCCCCAAAACATATCAGCACTGCGGTGATCATCAATGGACGCATGACCCTTTGTAAGGAAATCCCTGCGGCTTTGCAGGCTGTAAGTTCAAAATGCTCCGCCAAATTTCCGAAGGTCATGATGGAAGATAGAAGGATGGACAAAGGCAATGCAAGTGGTACAAGCGTTACTGAAACGTACACCATCAGTTTCGCAACGATGTACCATTCCAACCCTTTGCCTACAAGATCGTCGATGTATTTCCACAGAAATTGCATCAACAAGACAAAAAGGGCTATCAGAAAAGTCAGCACCAGGGGTCCGGCAAAAGAACGAAGGAGCAGCAGTGTTAATTTCTTCACGTTATCTTTACCCTTTAAATCGAAAGATGTGCAAGTTAGTAAATTGAAATTTAGTTCCGAGGAACTGGAGGTACTTCAGAACATCGAATTTTTCATGGTGAAACATCGCGTTTCCAAGGGTATTGTAAAGCTCCTTGGAGATCTATGCGATACACTGGAAAATATTGAAAAAAACAATCCATTCCCATTTCAAGGATTGAACGCCAAATCAGGAAAAATATTCAGGGGTGAGAATTACAGACTGCTGCCTTATTTTGTACTTGACTATCCACGTTTATTCAGTAAGGAATCCATTTTTGCATTCCGAACAATGTATTGGTGGGGAAATGAATTCAGTTTTACAATTCATCTCCAGGGAGATGCATTGGAAATACTTCGGCCTTCGTTGAGCAAAAACATTAATAAACTGAGAGGCAAAGAATTTTATCTATGCATCCATCCTGATTCTCCATGGGAATATCATTTTGGAAGCGATAATTACATGGTTCTGGACCAGTGGCTGAAAGAACACGATTCCAGTAGACTTGAACAATTAAAGTTTGTGAAAATCAGTCGCAGGCTCACAACATTCCATTATGAAGAAATGGGTGACTTTGGAAAAGAAACCTGGCTAATGCTGAAAGAAGTGCTGATCTGATCAGGATCCGATATGGTGCATCAGATTGTGTATCTGACTATTCCATAAAAGCGCATTTTCTTCTTTTTCATCATCTGTTGCAAAATCAGTTACAATTAAGGCAACATCTGACGTGATTTCATCCTGAACGATCTCAAATTGAAAATAGGTGTCGTCCTTTTTGTCTTCAGTCTGCCATTTATACCGAACCAGCTGATTTTCTTTTTTATTGATGATACGGGCGCGCTGTTCGCTGCCTTCCCAATGAAAAATAAAATCTCCTTCACGAATATTTACCTTATCAGCAAACCATTCTTCCAGGCCACTGGCAGTACTTAAATAGTTATAAAGAATCTTGGGAGAAGATTTTATCTCAAATTCAAGAGTATACTTTTGTTTCTTATTCGTTTTGGTTTCCGGCTTCACAATTGTCATTCTAAATTTTGTTTGAAAATAATTGATTTTTTACTCGGGCGCCCAAGATAGTCATTATTTCTGAATGAAAGCTTTTAAATATTTGAAAATGCTCGCAAATTCTCAATCTTTCGGCTACCTTCGCCGAAATTCATATGGCACTTCTACATTCTTTTGAAAATTCGGGAAACTGGCTGTTCAAACGAAGAGGGCAGATTCCTGTGGTCCTTTTCCTTTTGGCAATACCAGCTGTTTATTTTACAGATTATACTCAGCTCAATCCGACACTCAGCACACTAATCAATTATACAGCTGTGCTGCTCAGTTTTCTCGGTTTTATTGTAAGAGCCTATACCATCGGAACAACCCCAAGAGGAACTTCCGGTAGAAATACTGAAAACCAGGTAGCGGAATCACTGAATACAAGCGGAATCTATTCCACAGTAAGACACCCTTTGTACCTCGGAAATTACCTCATGTGGATAGGAATTGTTGTATTCACTCACAATTTTGCGTTTGTAATCATTGTAAGCCTGCTGTACTGGCTCTATTATGAACGCATCATGTTCGCGGAAGAACGATTTCTTGAAAAAAAATTCGGGCAAACATATATGGACTGGTCACTCAAAGTACCTGCATTTATTCCTCAATGGAGTACTTTCAGAAAGAGTGACATTCCATTCTCAATGAAAAGTGTACTTAGAAGAGAATATTCCGGTGTATTGGCAACGGTCATCGGATTCGTTTATGTGGAAGTGCTGATGGGCTTTTTCCGCTATGGAACTTTTAGTGTTGGAAAGAAATTTCTGTATGTATTGGGCATTTCAGTTGTCATGACTTTGGTTCTCAGGACTCTGAAACACAATACAAAAATGCTCAGCGAAGAAGGCAGATCCTAAAATTTTCTTTGCGAAAAAGAAAGGAATGGCGATATTTGCAGCCCTTTTTGGCGAGGTAGCTCAGATGGTTAGAGCGCAGGATTCATAACCCTGAGGTCGGGGGTTCGACTCCCCCCTTCGCTACTTAATAGAGTAAGAGTAAGTGTAAGAGTAAGTTTCAAGTACTTAAAACTTAAAACTTACACTTACTCTTACTCTTACACTTACTCTTACTCTTACTCTCACCCTTGCCCTTCCACTTTTTTATTACCGTGAGATAAAGTTCCCTCTTTCAAATTTTAATTTGGGTCCATTAGCAATTTACAAACCTTAGAATTCTTATTGAATATTCTGACACGGGTTTGCCTTCTGCATCACCTACAAACTTTCAGTTTTAAATTGAAGTTCAACATTCTTTCTTCAAAAAAGGTCCAAATAAAAAAGCCCGACCAGCGTACCGGTCGGGTTCAAGGTGATTATTTTTAGAAGAACAGAATCAGGAAGGTTCGTCGGTTTTCTTCAGATCCTGAATGGCATCACGCATGTCCTGACATGCACGTTTGATTTCCTGCAAGCCTTTGCGAACGCGTGTACCAGCAGCAGCATTCCCTTTTTCAGAAAACTTGATGACGTCTTCTTCAATAGCCGCAACGAGCTGTTTGATTTTTTCGTACTCTTTCATCGTGTTTTGGGTTTAAAGTTAATTATGGGGTGAGGATTGGTTCATTTTAATTAAAGGTGTGCAACCATTTTATTCAGATCAGAATGCTGCAATTTTATCCGACATGTATTCTCCGGCTTTTAATTTTACATAGGCTTTACGGAAAGCATCAATAGTATAGCTCACATCTTCCAGCGAATGTACCGCGGTAGGGATGAGGCGAAGAATGATGATTCCTTTGGGTACAACAGGGTAAACAACCATGGAACAGAAGATGTCATGGTTCTCACGCATATCATAAATGAGGTTGGTCGCTTCTCCGATGCTCCCATTCATATATACAGGAGTCACAGGAGATTGTGTTTTACCAATATTAAATCCGGCTTCTTTCAAACCATTCTGGAGTGCATTCACAATTTTCCAGAGATTGTCTTTCATCTCTGGCTGACTACGCAACAATTCAAGACGTTTCAAAGCTCCGAGAACCAATGGCATCGGCATGGATTTAGCGAAAATCTGCGAACGCATATTGTAACGCAAATATTCCACCACATCCTCACTACTTGAAATGAAACCTCCGATCATTGCCATACTCTTGGCAAATGTTCCGAAATAGATATCTATCTGATCTTGTACTCCTTGTTCTTCACCTGTTCCGGCACCGGTTTTACCCATTGTGCCAAAACCATGGGCATCGTCAACAAAAAGACGGAACTGGAACTTCTTCTTCAATTCAACTATGTCTTTCAATCGTCCCATATCACCACTCATACCAAAAACACCTTCGGTAATCAGAAGTATAGAACCTCCGGTTTCTTCAACAATTCGGGTGGCGCGTTCCAATTGCTTTTCGCAATTCGCTATATCATTGTGAGGAAAAACAAAACGTTTTCCCATGTGTAAACGAACACCATCAATAATACAGGCATGACTTTCACTATCGTAAACAATTACATCATGACGATCAACCAGGCAATCAATCGCGGATACCATTCCCTGATAGCCGAAATTCAACAAAATTGTATCTTCCTTACTCATGAAAGTAGAAAGCTCGCTTTCCAGCTGTTCATGGTAATTTGAATTTCCTGACATCATTCGGGCTCCCATCGGAGTAGCAAATCCGAATTTTGCGGCAGCTTCCGCATCCGCTTTCCTTACTTCCGGATGATTCGCTAATCCCAGGTAATTATTCAGACTCCAGATCAAACGTTCTTTTCCACGAAAAACCATCCTTGTTCCAATATCACCTTCGAGTTTTGGAAAAGTGAAATAACCATGCGAATCCTTTGCATGCTGGCCGATAGGTCCTCTGTTCTTTTTTAATTTTTCGAATAAATCCACTTCTTCTTTTTTTTAATTTTTATAAAAAAACCAATGTCACAAATCGAAAATATCCTTCAGCATTCAATTGAACTTTGCATACAAAAGGTCGCTTAGCAAAAGTAAGTATTTTCGTTTAAAATCAAAGATTTTTGGGATTAAATGCCCCAATTAATCAACATTCAATTGTGCAATTCAGAATAAAATCAGAGGTCAAATCTTCTCAATAAAACGTCTTTTAAATCAACTGAAGTTGTTAACATATTGAAATAGAGATTCTTATGCGTTATTGTATCTCGAGTGTTCATTTTACTGATAGGTTTCATGCACAAGTCTCTAAAAAGGCCAGTTCTGCAATTTTGAAGGAGAAGCCATTGTTAATTTTCATCCCGGATAGATCCGAAATTGAATTTCCCCGAGAATTTCAATCATTTTGAAAAAGCAAATAGTTAGAAGATAACAAGAATTTCATGCGATATTCAGAATTGAATTTGATTGTGAACCTGAAACAAACGTTCTTGCAAAAAATATCATCAGATGAAAAGAATTGTACTGCTGTTCGGACTGTTGCTAAGTTTCCAAGCATATTCCCAAAACCTGCAACTAATGGCAAACCTTAGTTATGGTAATTCAGCCCTGGCTAATATCGGTGGATATGTTGATTCATTGGGAAATGAGTACGCGCTTGTAGGAACTGATTTTGGATTGTCAATCGTTGATGTCACAATTCCGTCCAGTCCGGTTATCAAATTCACAGTAAATGATGCAATTTCTGAATGGAGAGAAGTCAAAACATACAGAAAATACGCATATGTGACCACAGAAGGCGGAGGCGGACTTACCATTGTTGATCTTAGCCTGCTTCCTGCAAGCATTAGCAGTACACATTATACAGGAGATGGTGCAATTGCAGGTCAGCTGAATTCAATTCATGCATTGCATTGCGATACTACAACCGGTTTTCTTTATTTGTATGGTAGTAATATTGGGGATGGAAATACATTGTTCCTGGATCTTGCGGATCCTCTGAATCCGACTTATGCAGGTCAGTATACTTTCCCAGGTGGCGGGCAACCGGCTTATGTTCATGATGGATTTGTGGACAATGATACATTATACGAATCGCACATTTATTCAGGTTTTTTCACTGTAGTTGATGTCAGGAATAAATCAAATCCGGTCTTGTTAGCCACTCAATCCACACCGACAGCTTTTACACATAACACCTGGTTGTCTGCTGACCACAAAAGAGTATTTACCACTGACGAAAATTCGAATTCTTTCCTGGCCGAATACGATATTTCTGATTTGAGTAACATCACAGAACTATCCCGTTTTCAAACTGCTGCAGGGTCAGGCGCCATCGTACACAATACACATATCCTCAATAATTTTGCAATTACTTCCTGGTACAAAGAAGGAGTGGTCATTACCGATGTCAGCCGGCCGGGCAATCCCATTGAAGTAGGACATTATGATACTTACACTCAGGGAAGCGGGAATGGATTCAATGGTTGCTGGGGTGTTTATCCTTTTCTTCCTTCCGGAACTATTGTAGCTTCTGACATTGATAATGGATTATTTGTACTTAGTCCTACTTACGTTCGTGGCTGTTATCTTGAAGGAACGATTACTGATTCTATAAGTGGTATTATTATTCCGGGTGCAAGGGCAGAAATTCTTGGGGCCGGCATTTTCCGAACTTCTAATTCAAGCGGTTTTTATCAGTCAGGAATGGCTATTGCCGGGACTGTTGACGTGTTGTATTCCAAACCCGGTTATTTCCCGAAAACGATCAGTGGAGTAGTGCTTGCAAATGGCATTGTTACGACACAGGATGTTCAGCTTGCTCCTTTACCATCTTATGAAATTTCCGGAGTAGTCACAGAAGTGCCTTCAGGAGATCTGATTGAAGGCGCAACCGTTCAATTGACCAATTCCGATTTTGATCTCACAACAACAACCAACAGTCAGGGTATTTATTCATTTCCCGGAATCATTGCCGGAACTTATGATATCCTGGTTGGAAAATGGGGCAATGTAACACAGTGTTCTTCGATTACAGTAGTTGATGCCGCACTAACGGATTCATTCCAACTCAACCGGGGATATTACGATGATTTCTCCCTTGATTTTGGATGGACAGTCAACGGCTCATCATTAAATGCATGGGAAAGGGGAGAACCTTATGGAACATTTTCGAATACAGGAGCTCCGGTTAATCCTGAATTCGATGTAACCGGCGATTGTTCAGACAAGTGTTTTGTAACAGATAACGGAGTTGGTTCTTATTCGTCGAATGACGTTGACAACGGAAATACCATTTTAACTTCACCTGTTTTCGATGCGACAATTTACCTGGATCCATCTGTTGAGTATTATCGTTGGTTCACAAATTTCGGTGGCAGCAGCACTCCAAATGATTCCATGCAGGTAAAATTGAGCAATGGAACAACAACTGTCACAATTGAGAATATCGACAACACCAATGGTTCTCCTGTATGGACTCAAAGCAGTTTCCTCATTTCTGCATACATTCAACCTACTTCAAACATGCAACTTATCGTGGAAATTGCGGACAATTCACCCGGACATATTGTCGAAGGAGCCATCGATCAGTTTCAATTAACAGGTGCACTGGCAACCAGCATTCCAAATCAGGTCGAATCCGGGAATTCAATGCAGGTATTTCCAAATCCATTCTCAAACAGGATCAATATTCAATACCACTTGAAGAAAGAAAATTCAAATGCTGTTCTTCATGTCTGGAATGCAATGGGACAGGAAATCATCAGTAAACCTCTTTCAGGCAATTCCGGTCTTATTCAAACAGGAGAGCATCTCACTTCAGGTATTTATTTTCTTGCCATTGAAGAGGACGGATCAATCTCTGAAAGAACCCGGTTGATTAAGCAATAAGTCACATTTTGATGCTCGAAATCGACGTTGAAGCATTCGTTTTTATTACGAATTTCAATTAATATTTATTATCTTTGCGGGCTTATGTTCCCTCGGATTTCCTATATATTGCTGATTATCAGCATGTTTATTGCTTCCTGCAGCAATTATACCCGTGTCATGAAGGGAACCGACATGGATGCAAAGCTGAATTTGGCCATCAAACTCTACAACAAAGGCGATTATTTCAAAGCGCTGCCCTTGCTTGAAGAATTGATCACCGTTTACCGCGGAACCAAGAAAGCTGAAAAGACTTATTACTATTACGCTTATACAAATTATCAACTTGGAGATTTCGAAACCGCCGCTTACGATTTTGATAATTTCTCAAAAACATTTCCGACCAGTGAATATGCTGAAGAATGTGCATTCATGCATTCTTACTGTTACTACCAGGATTCACCTGAATATTCATTGGATCAGACAAACACTCTTAAAGCAATTAATGAATTGCAACTGTTTGCCGATCAGTATCCTCAAAGCACACGTATTGCGCAATGCAATAAACTGATCGACCAGTTGCGTGGCAAACTTGAAGAAAAGAGTTTTCAGAATGCACGCTTGTATTACAATATGGAGGATTACAAAGCCGCGGTAACAACCTTCCGCAATTTGCTCGCTGATTTTCCGTCTACACAATACAGAGAAGAAGCAATGTTTCTGATTTTGAAAGCAAGTTTTCTTCTTGCAGAAAATAGTATTGAAGACAAACGTTTGCCAAGGTACCAGGAAACCGTAAGCGCCTACGCTGATTTCGCGTCCGCTTATGCTGAAAGCAAATACCGTAAAGAAGCTGATGAAATCGTGTTGCTCACGAGAAAACGTATAGAAAAAATTACCCCATCCGTAACCTCATCCAATTAAAACTAAAAACCGGTAACCATGAATTACAAATCGGACGTAAATACTACTGTCACACGTAATGTACCTGATTTCGACAAGAAAACTGGTAATGTTTACGAATCCATCGTGATTATTGCGAAACGTGCTAACCAGATTTCTTCTGAAATGAAGGATGAACTGAACGCCAAATTATCGGAGTTCAATTCAAGCACTGATAATCTGGAAGAAGTGTTTGAAAACCGTGAGCAAATTGAAATTTCAAAATACTACGAACGCTTGCCGAAACCAACTTTGATCGCGGTACAGGAATATACCGAAGACAAAATCTATTTCCGCAATCCGAACAAAGAAAAGCAGGATAATTTCTAATCTGCCTTCTCTTTCGCTTTACGGGAAAATCCAAGACTCATGTTTTGGATTTTTTCGTTTAAATTCCTGAAAAAAATTTTGACCCTTGTCGATGAAAGGAAAGAAAATAATTCTCGGAGTAACCGGAAGCATCGCTGCCTACAAATCAGCTTTGCTTACCCGTCTGCTCGTGAAAGCCGGTGCGGAAGTGCAAATCGTGATGACTGGTTCCGCAAAGGACTTTATCACTCCTTTGACGCTATCCGTACTTTCAAAGCGACCGGTTTTGTCAGATTATTTTGAACCTTCTACCGGTTCCTGGCACAACCATGTGGATCTTGGTTTGTGGGCTGATGCAATGATCATTGCACCGGCATCCGCGAATACACTTGCGCATATGGCCAACGGAATTTGTAATAACCTCCTGCTGGCAACTTATCTTTCTGCAAGATGTCCTGTTTTTATCGCTCCTGCAATGGATCTGGATATGTGGAAGCATCCAGCCACGCAGAGGTCAATGGATCAATTGAAAAAAGACGGTGTGCACTTGATAGCCCCCACTGAGGGCGAACTTGCCAGTGGGTTGAATGGAGAGGGAAGAATGGAGGAGCCGGAAAATATTTTTTCAGCTTTGGAGAGTTTCTTTTCCACTGATCTCCCGTTAAAAGGAAAAACCGTTTTGATTACTGCCGGACCTACACATGAAGCGATTGATCCGGTGCGCTTTATCGGGAACAGGTCTTCCGGTAAAATGGGATTTGCTATCGCGGAGGAAGCCGCAAGAAAAGGCGCAAATGTCGTGCTCATTACCGGTCCGACTTCACTGCACAGCCAGTCTTCAAACATCCGGAGAATACAAGTCGAAAGTACCGCGGAAATGCATGCTGCCTGCATGTTGGAAGCTCCAAAAGCGGCTCTGCTAATCATGGCTGCCGCTGTTGCCGATTTCAAACCGGATCATGTAGAAAGCAGCAAAATCAAGAAGAAAAATAATTCCCTTGAACTCTCGTTGGTACCAACAACCGATATTCTTGCGGATCTTGGAAAGAATAAACCTGCAAACCAATTACTGGTGGGTTTTGCTCTCGAAACAGATGACGAAACTCAAAACGCGAAAATAAAACTGTCCAAAAAGAATCTGGATTTCATCGTCCTCAATTCACTTCGTGATGCCGGAGCCGGCTTTGGTCACGACACCAACAAAATAAGTATTCTGAGCAAAGATGGTTCAATAAAGGATTATCCGCTGAAGTCAAAACAAAATGTCGCAAAGGATATTCTTGATTTCCTGATCCCCGCGCTACAAAAATAATTTCATAATAAATTCCTTCGTCTATCATGGTGAAAAGAATTCTCATTTTTCTTTCCTTTTTACTTACAGCTGAATTCAGCAATGCACAAGAACTGAATTGCCAGGTATCTGTGCTGACTCCGCAGATTCAGGCCAGCGATAAAACCATTTACGAAACCCTGCAAACCGCCATCCGGGAATTCATGAACAACAGAACCTGGACGAATGACCAGTTTCTGAACCAGGAAAGAATTGAATGCAGCATCATCATTACAATTTCTGAAAGAACTTCTGTGGATGATTTCAAAGCGAATATCCAGATTCAGTCACGCAGACCGGTGTACAAGACATCTTACAATTCACCTTTGTTCAATCACCAGGACAATGATTTTAATTTCCGGTATGTACAGGATCAGACTTTGGAATTTGATGAAGCAAATATCAATTCCAATCTCACTGCTGTTCTGGCGTATTATGCTAACATCATCATCGGACTCGATTACGATTCTTTTTCGCCTGAAGGAGGAACACCCTACTTTACAAAAGCGCAATCTATTGTAAGCAATGCGCAGGTACTTGCGGAAAGAGGCTGGAAAGCCTTTGAAAGTTCACGAAACCGTTATTGGATTTCCGAAAATCTGATGAACGTATCTTTCAAACCTCTCCGCAACACGATGTATTCATATCACAGGTTGGGGTTTGATAAATTGTCGGAAGACCAGGTGAATGCTCGGTCAGCTGTCACAGAATCTATTAAAGAATTACGCAGAGTCTACAACGATAAACCAAATTCTTTCCTCATGCAGGTGTTCTTTAATGCTAAATGTGATGAAATCATCAACCTGTATTCACAGGCACCTCAGGATGAAAAAAGTCAGGTTGTACAGGTATTGAGTCTCATCGATCCTGCAAATACTTTAAAGTATCAGGGAATTCTGTCGACCTCGGGTGGAAAATAAAAATTATAATTTCTGTTTGAAACAGATTCATTTTATCATCTTCAGAACACAACAGTTTAAAACAAATAAAGAAGCAGGATATTTCCTGTTATTACGATTAAGATTATGGGATTGAAATGTGGAATTGTCGGGTTACCGAATGTAGGAAAATCAACATTGTTTAATTGTCTGTCAAATGCGAAAGCACAAGCGGCAAATTTTCCATTTTGTACTATCGAACCAAATATTGGCGTTATCACCGTACCGGATGACCGCCTTTTGGAATTGGAACGTCTGGTAAAACCACAACGAGTGGTTCCGACAACAATTGAAATCGTCGACATTGCCGGACTTGTAAAAGGAGCGAGCAAAGGTGAAGGACTCGGGAATCAATTTCTCAGTAATATCCGTGAGTGTGATGCGATTATTCATGTCGTTCGCTGTTTTGATGATCCGAATGTTGTGCATGTGGATGGTTCGGTAAATCCGGTCCGTGACAAAGGCACAATCGATACGGAACTTCAATTGAAAGACCTCGACAGTATTGAGAAGAAAATTGCCCGCGTTGAAAAAGTTGCAAAAGCCGGAGCAGATAAAGACGCTAAAAAAGCGATGGATGTTCTGATGGTTTATAAAGCCCATCTGGAACAGGGTAAATCCGCAAGAAGTGCTCCGGTCGCTGAAGAAGACCAACGATTCATCGCGGATATTTTCCTGCTGACGGCAAAGCCTGTTCTTTACGTCTGTAATGTTGATGAAGGATCCGTAAATACTGGAAATAAATATGTGGATCAGCTCCGCGAACACATTCATGATGAGAAGGCTGAAATCCTTGTCATCGCTGCAGCGATAGAAGCTGAAATTACTCAGCTGGATAGTTTTGAAGATCGTCAGGCCTTTCTGAATGATCTCGGTCTGAGTGAATCCGGAGTAAGTAAATTGATTAAAGCTGCATATCGTTTACTCTCATTGCAAACTTACTTCACAGCAGGTGTGAAGGAAGTGAGAGCATGGACCATCACCAAAGGTATGATGGCACCCCAGGCTGCTGCAGTGATCCATACCGATTTTGAAAAAGGATTTATCAAAGCAGAGGTAATTCACTTCGCTGACTTCGTAACTCTGGGTTCCGAAACTGCCTGCAGGGATGCAGGAAAACTGAGTATTGAGGGTAAAGAATACACTGTAGAAGACGGGGACGTAATGCATTTCCGTTTCAATGTCTGAGGCATTTTAAACTGATGATCTAAACTTTCAGGAAAAGAAGAAACCTTCCATGACCAATATTATCCTGATCATCACTTGTGTGATTTCTTTTCTTGCTTTCCAGAACCACAGTATTCTGGACAAACTGATTTTTAGTCCTTATCTCATCCGTCAGAAGAAGGAATGGTATCGGTTTTTCAGTAGTGGATTGATCCATGCCGACTGGCTTCACCTCATTGTGAACATGTTTGTCCTGTACACATTTGGAAGGGCAGTAGAAGATTATTTTAATGCATTGTTTGGATCCAGAGCTACGATCAATTTTCTCCTTTTGTATGTAGGTGGATTAGGAATGTCAATAGTCCCGACATTTTCAAAAGAAAAAAACAATCCTGCTTATCATGCTCTGGGCGCTTCCGGAGCGGTATCAGCGGTGGTGTTTTCATTTATCTTGTTTAATCCGCTTCAACGCCTTTGTTTCTATGGCATCTTGTGTTTGCCTGGGATTATCTTTGGAATATTGTATTTAATTTACTGCTATTACATGGGTAAAAAAGGTGGTGACAGAATCAATCACGATGCCCATTTGTGGGGAGCATTGTATGGATTTTTCTTCACCATTCTATTAAAGCCATCCCTTGTGATTTCATTTTTCGATCAACTGATATACTTCCGGAATGCCATCTGAAAAAAATAAAGCCATCTTTCTCGACCGCGATGGTGTCATCAACGAGGAAAGGGGAGATTATACCTGGCTGCTGGAGGATTTTAAATTAAATAAAGATCTGATCCCGGCTTTACAGGCCTTTCAAAAAGAAGGCTACCTGCTGATCATTATCAGCAATCAGGGTGGGATCGGAAAAGGAATGTACACAAAAGCGGATGCTGATTACCTTCATCTCCATCTGGAAAGACATCTGGAAAATCAGGGAATCCACATTTCAGAAGTTTACTATTGTCCGCACCATCCGGACAACACAAAATGCATTTGCAGAAAACCCGATTCTTTGCTGCTCGAAAAGGCGATGGCACGATTCGGAATTGACCCAAAACAATCCTGGTTCATTGGTGATGCCGACAGAGATGTGGAAGCAGGAACAATAGCCGGAGTGAGATCATTGAAAGTACTTTCAAATTCATCACTTTTGGAAACACTTCCCCTGATTCTTGGCAAAAGCTATTAAGACTCTCCCGTTAATTAATTTTTGAAATAATAATTTTTCATGCCTTGCTTCGCAGTACTTTTGTTCTGCGAAATGGGGCAACAGGCGACATATATTAATTTCAACGGAAATATCGTTGAATCATCTCAGCCGATTTTTACTTCTGCCAACAGAGCTTTTCGTTACGGAGACGCTGTATTTGAAACCATTCGCCTCATGAATGGCGAAATCCTGTTTTTTGAACAGCATCTGCAGCGATTAAAGAGAAGTATGTCATTGCTGGGCATGCAACCTCATGATGATCTGACCTTTCACAATTTATATTTATCGATCCGGCACCTGGATCAGGTCAACCACCTGAAAGGCCATGGAAGAATTCGTCTGGAAGTTTTCAGAAATGACGGGGGTTTGTACACGCCACAATCCAATAATGTATCCTATATCATTGAGGTAACTCCGCTTTCACTGCATCATTATAAACTCAATGATACCGGATTGAAAATTGAACTGTATACTGATATCAAGAAGCCGGTTAGCGCATTGTCAAATTTAAAATCCTCCAATGCACTTTATTATGTAATGGCCGGTTTGCACAAAAGGCATCATGGTTATGGAGATTGTCTTGTACTCAATACAGATGACAGGGTCGCGGAAGCAATCAGTTCGAATATCTTTCTTCTAAAAGGAAATGATTTAATCACCCCTTCACTGGATGAAGCCTGTGTTGCCGGGGTGATGCGGGAAACCATCATCCGGATGATGGAAGAAAAAGGAAAGCCCGTGATTCAAAAAGGAGTAGAGGTAGAGGACATGCTTAATGCCGATGAGTTATTCCTCACCGATGTGATTCATGGGATTCGCTGGGTCAGCGCTTTTCGTCACAAACGGTATTTTAACAATTACTCACGGCAATTGCTTAAAGAAATCCAGGAATTGCATTCAACAAAAAAGGTCTGAGAAAATCTCAGACCTTTTTTGCAAAATTAAAGAAGTAAGCAATTATTTTTTCGCTGTAGTTGTTTCCATGGATTTAGCCATTTCATCAGCAGCAGCCATATTCTTTTCGCAAGAGCTCTTTACTTCAGCATAAGCAGTATTCCATGTATCAATCTTAGTTTGAGCATCGCTCATTTTAGTACGGAAATCTGCAAGACCTTTTACTGCTTCATCAGCACTGATTTCGCCTTTAGCAATTTTGTCTTTCCACTCTGTGAATTGTTTTGTTGTTTCGTCCCAGGTAGCTTTGAAAGTGCTGTACTCATTAACCATTCCATCCATTTTGGTTGCATCTTCTGTTGCCATTTTGGACATGTTCGCTGCCGTAGCTTTCAATGCTTCGTCTTTAGAAGAAGCGATAGCTGTTGAACGCTCAGTTTGCTGTGCAGCAAATTCTTTAGCCTTTGTAGCAGTTTCATTGAGCTCTGTGCTCCATGCAGTAGCTTTTTCGCCAAGGCTGGTCCAGTCAGTTCCAAACTGAGTGATTTCACCCATAGTTTTTTCATCAATTTTCTTTGTGCAGGAAGTAAAGCCGAGTGCACCGGCTACCATAAATGCTAAAATTGCTTTTGTTTTCATTGGTTGTTTTTTAGGTTTGTGTGATTAGTATCGATAGGATTTATTGTCACAAAGTTATTACTTTCAATAGTTTCCGAAACGTCACCGGGAACATCTTATTGACAGGTTAACGTTCATTTCTCTTTGGGGTCAGGAAAAACACTACGGATGTAATCCATAGTATTGTTTACAGCCGATTTTTTTGGAAAAACCCCCTGATTGGCTACCCGGATGTCCTCAATGGAATAGAAGGCATTTGGATTATGATCCCTGATAACCTGCCTGACCAGGTTCAAATCCTTCCTTTTAATGATGGTAAAAATGACTTTAACCGGGCCTTTGGAGCCATGACCGTCCATTATAGTTACACCGACATTCTGAAGTTGTAATGCATTCACCAATTCCTGCCAATTCTGATTGGTGATGATGCGTAAAACCTGCATTCCCAAAGCAAGTTTTCTTTCGATGAATAAACCTACATATGTTCCTGCTGCAAAGCCTCCGGCAAAGCCTACATAACAAAGTGGGTTATCCAAATGACGCATCACCTGACGAATGGAAACCAGCCAGATAAGAACTTCAAAGAACCCAATTATTGGAACAATATTTCTAAATCCCTTGGAAATAAAGACATTCCTGAGGGTACCCAAGCTCACATCCGCCATCCTTGCAAAAAAAATAATGATCGGTAATACCACCCATTTAAAAAACTCAGAATCGAAAAATGGATCGCTCATTGACATGGATTATTGGATTATATAAATTCTATTATAAGCTGAAAATCAAAGTGAAATGTGATCTTATTAAATTTAATTCGAGATTACTTATTGGGTTCCTTTATCCTGAATGATCCTGAAGTAATTGATCAACCAGTCTTGGGAGGCCCGTTCCGGCCTTTTCCCGAATGATCTGGACACCTTTCACATAAACGGACTCATTGGGATCAACCAAATACTTTTCGCTGTCATATGGAGCGAAATCGACCAATCCGGCAGCGGGATAAACAGCGAGAGAGGTTCCAACAACGATAAAGATGTCTGCCTGGCTCACAATTTCAGCCGCTACAGAAAGTAAAGGGACCATTTCCCCGAACCAAACAATGTGTGGCCTTAATGGAGACCCTTTTGGACAAAGAGCTCCATGTTCCATTTTCCAGCCCTGAACAGGAACTATTAATCGTTCGTCAACCGAACTTCTTGCTTTCAGAATTTCTCCGTGTAAATGCAATACTTTGCTTGACCCGGCTCTTTCATGCAAATCATCAATATTTTGAGTGATGATTTCAACATCAAAGGCTTGTTCAAGTTTTACAAGGGCTAAATGTGCGGAATTCGGAAGGACTTGCAACACTTCCTTTCGCCTCATGTTATAAAAATCCAGAACCTTTGCTGGATTCCTGGCCCAGGCTTCCGGAGTCGCCACTTCTTCAATCTTGTAATTCTCCCATAATCCGTCATGATCCCGAAATGTCTTTATGCCACTTTCAGCGCTGATGCCGGAACCGGTAAAAACCACCACTTTTTTCATTGATGCAAAATTCAGTTTTACAAATGAGAAAGACTGATTCGAGTGGATGTATTTATCAACAATAGCGAAGGATTAATTTGTCCCTAAAAAATCATTTCAAATACAATTCCGGGATGGATATGATTCGAAATGATGAAATCCTACTTCAATTGCCAAATTCCTTCCAGTTTGAATCCATTCAGAAAATCTCTGACCGACACCCTGTTCCTCCCCGACAATTGCAGTTCAAGAATCTGTACAATTCCTTTGCGCAAATAAACTTTCAGATAGGATTTATTATCAGTTTCAATGGAACCTGCACGCTTATCATGAGCCATGGGTTCAAAAGTGCTTTTGTAAATTTTAACTTTAAAACTAACCCCACTCGACGGATTAAATAATTCCGCATGCGCTGCAGGGTATGGTGAAAGTCCACGAATGAAATTATGAACTTCCTCCGCCGTATGATGGATATCCACTTTTGTGTTTTCACTGTTAAGCTTGGGTGCACTTTTTAAAGTTGCACCGGCACCCATTGCATTTTGATCAACCGGTTGGATTTTTTATCAATAATCGACTGAACTGTTTTGAGCACCAATTCAGACCCTGACTCCATCAGTTTATCATGCAAACTTCCGGCATTATCATCGCCTGAGATTTCTACTTTTTCCTGAAAAATTATCTTGCCTGTATCGATCTCCTGCTGCAAGAAAAAAGTAGTGATCCCTGTTTCTTTTTCTCCGTTTATAATTGCCCAGTTTATCGGGGCCGCACCACGGTATTGCGGAAGAAGTGACGCATGTAAATTGAATGTTCCAAGAGGAGGAAATTTCCATACTTTCTCCGGTAACATTCGGAAAGCTACCACAATCTGTAAGTCAGGAGCCATTCTTTCAAGGTCTTCCAAAAAGGCCGGGTCTTTCAAATTCGGTGGCTGGAGTACCGGTATATTTTTAGTAAGGGCATATTGTTTCACAGCGGAATGCAGGATTTTTTGTCCGCGCCCGGCAGGTTTATCAGGAGCCGTCACAACTGCAACAACCGATAAACCATTTTGTACCAGAATATCAAGACTGGGTACTGCAAATTCAGGTGTTCCGTAAAAGATTATTCGGGGGAGAGGGTGCATGATTTAAGATGTTAGAGGTTAAATCACAATTTTTTTCCAACGTAAACTCCTGAGGAAAATATAGGAGGCAACGCCGGTGAAGATCCAATAAATAATTTCTGACATCCACACCATTTCTACGGTTCCATGGAACAGAAAGGTGATCACATAATTGTAGATCATGTAAATCAGTATTGCCGCGATTTCAATGTACAGAGCGGCACGCGTTGCACCGGTACCACTCACAGCGCTGATACACACAATCGCGAATGCAAAAAATAACATCGCAAAAATAACCACATAAAATGAACCTAAGGAATCCTGAATGAGGATTTCATCAACAGTAAAAATGCGAAGTATCAAACGCGGTATAGAAGCGTTAATCAGGGCCATAATTCCGGTTACCAACAGTGCCAGTTTAATAATCCTGTTCAAAAGTGCGATCACTTCTTCACTTTTCCCCTGTCCGATGATGTTGCTGACCATACTATTTGCCGCGATGGAAAACCCCCAGATTGGAGTCATCGCAACCATGTAAGCTCCCCGTACAATATTTGAAATTGCAAGTTCATGAGCACCGATTTTTTCTATGAAAATGAAAAACACAAACCATGCTCCCATGGATAATAAATTCTGTACAACCAACGGGGCTGACAGATTCATGATCCCTGAAATTAGTTTCCAGTCTATCCTTCTGAATCGAAACAATTGAAATTGCTTAATCCCGCGTTTCACTGAAGTGTAACCAAAAATATAAATCAAAGCAATCAATTCGGAAATGGTGGAAGCAAGGCCTGCTCCTTCGATTCCCATTTTCGGGAAACCCCAATTTCCAAAAATCAATAAGTAACCAAGCAGAATATTTACCAACGCCATGATGAAGGAATAGATCCCATATACCCTTGGCTGTGCGATTCCAACATAAAATGAACGAAATACAGTGGCCAGCATGATAAAGAAAATTCCATACGCCCTGTAATGCAAAAAACGGATGCTTGCGTCAATAATTGGCTCCGAATCCAAAATGAGACGAAGCAAAAGCGGAGACAAAAATTCCAGAATAATAAACAAGACTAAACTGAGTCCAAACAGAATGTATAAGCTATTGTCAAAAATTTCGCCTATCTCACTTTCCTTTTTTTCACCGGCTCTTCTGGCAATCAAAATCTGAGCACCGATTCCAATGGATATGCCAATCATGACAAAAACAAAATACAAAACACCACCGACAGCAGATGCTCCCAACTCAACCTCTCCGACCCGCCCTAAAAAGGCTGTGTCAGTGATGTTCAAAAGGGTGGTAGCCAGTGACCCGATGATCACAGGATAAGCCATTTTTATAATGTCGCGATAGCTTGTTTGTACCTGCATATGGAATCAAAGGGCAAAATTAAGTCAGACCCGTCAACCTTTGCGCAGGTTGAAAAATTATTCTGCTACAAATATGAACATTTTCATTTCCCGACATTCTTAACTACCTGAGATCCTCAATCAACAAGTAGTACCAATCCCTTGAGATATTCTCCTTCCGGATGGTAAATGGAAATCGGGTGATCAGGGCCCTGTGATAACTGATGAAGTATTCTGACATTCCTTCCGGATTGCGCGGCTGCCTGGAATACAATTTTCCGGAAAAGATTTTTATCAATAACCTGGGAACAGGAAAATGTAAACAAAATTCCTCCGGGAGCGATGCGTTTGAAACCTTCCGTATTCAGATTTCTGTAACCAATGGTGGCTTTGTCAACTGAACTCAGATGTTTCGCAAATGCAGGAGGATCAAGTATAATCACATCATAGAATTTATCACTCCCTTTGAGGTGATCAAAAACATCTTCAGTAAAAAATGTATGTGATCCAGAAACATTGTTTAACTGAGCATTCCGGATTGCCCATTCCGCCGCTTTCTTTGAACTGTCAACCGAATGAACCAGTTTAGCAGGCGAAGAAAGCGCATACATGGAGAAACCTCCGGAATAGGAAAATGTATTCAGTACGTTTTTACCAACAGTATATCTCCTGAGTAAATCCCGGTTTTCCCTTTGATCAATAAAAAAACCGGTCTTTTGACCTTCTACCCAATTGACATAAAATGAAATTCCATTTTCTCTGACAACAGTATCAGATTCATTTCCAAAAATGAAATGATTCGAATCAATACTAAGTGCTTGCTTACTCATAGCATCAGCACTTTTGTCATAAATGGTAGTCAGCCGGCCTTTATAAATATCTTTCAATGCTTCAGCGAAAACATTTACCAGTCGATACATACCAAGAGTATGCGTTTGAATCACTGCAACACTCCCGTAAATATCGATGATCAGTCCGGGAAGTCCATCGCCCTCTGCATGCACCAGGCGATAAACCGTAGTGTCAGCATTTTCCACAAGACCAAGACCTTCCCGAACCGCAAAAGCTGCAGCGAGCTTTTCCCTCCAGAATGGGAGTAGCGCATCTGTTCGTTCAAAGGAAAATATCCTGGCTTTGATTGAGCCCTCGTGATAATGTCCGGTAGCGAGATAGCGGTTATCCGCTGAAAAAATTTCAACGATATCTCCTTCCGCAATTTCACCTTCTGTCTTTTTCACAGCACCTGAAAATAGCCAGGGGTGAAATAACATCAGTGATCTTTCTTTTTTGGGCTGAAGTATGATCCTGGGGAATTTATTCATATCCGGCAAAGAAACCGGAAAAAATCGAGAAGAAAAATTACTCCATGGGAAAACCTTCTTTCAGAATAAAACGATAGGGCAGAAGCGCATCCTTTCCGGCATAATCTACTCCTACACGTGGTCCTGTAATGATCTGTTTTTCATCGATGTCCAGCTGCTTGTCCTCGATCCAGATTTTATTTTCAAGCAAGCTGATTCCTGTGTGTGAATAGTGAATTCCTAATCCGGATGAAACAGTTCCCGGACCGGCGCAAATTTTCTTCAAGGCTTTGTTCCCTGAATTTCGCCTTGCACGAATAGTTTCCATTCCTGTTGTCGGGAAAATTGCCCTGATCAGTACCGCATGCGGAACACCTTCAATATTGGTAACAACATTGAAAAGCGAGTGAACACCGTAGCACAAATAAACATAAGCAGTTCCACCAAGTTTGTACATGATTTCTGTTCGTGCAGTTCTTCGGCCTCCGAATGCGTGTGAAGCACGGTCGGTAACACCCGCGTATGCCTCCGTTTCGGTGATAATTCCACCGGTTAATTTCCCCTCAAATCTGGTGAACAAAGATTTGCCGAGTAAATTTCTGGCAATTTTCACGACATCCTTCCGGGTATAAAAATCAAGATCCAGTTTCATGAACAAGAATAAATTATTTTCATGACATGAAATTAATCATGACACGGAATCATGTATCCATTCCAGTTCGTTTCCACGTGCGTATTTTATTCTGGAATTATCAATCATCCATTCGATCACTTTCAGTGCCTGATCTTCACGAAAATCCTGTATGGTGCTTACAACATCTTCGAGTGGAGCATTGCCTTTCGATAAAAAGTGCTTTATTTTTTCTGATATGGATTCAAACTCAAGATCACTGACGCCGATTTTATTTCGTTGCAGACAGATGTCGCATACACCGCATCTGGATCGCGATTCTTCTCCAAAATAATTCAGCAGGAGCACGCTTCTGCATTTATCTGTAGAAGAAGCATAATTCAACATAGCCTTCTGCCGGAATAAGTATCTCTTTTTTCGATCTGCAAGATTTTCCCGATCGATATGCAAATCTTTCAGGTCCAATCTTTCTTCGGTAAAAGTAATCTCAGGTGTATCTTTCGATTCGATATAATTAAATATTCTCAACTGGCTCAGCTGTTTGAGAAGCGAAATACATTCTTCCAAAGTAATTCCGGCACGATTAGCAATCTCGCTTTCTTTTATCATTACATAGTCATCAAACAACCCTTCATAAGACCGAAGGATCACTTTGACAAAATGGTCAAACCGGGTATTTTTAACCTGAAATTCATACAACTGTTGTGAATTAGCCTTTACCCGCAATCGTGCATGCAAATCAGACGACTCCGTAACAGCAATCAATCCCTGCATTTCCAAAACCTTCAAACAATTAAATGTTTCAGCAACCTGTAAATTATAATTGGCGCAAAAAGCGCTCAGGTCAAAATCGAAACTGACACCTTTCCCGGAACCAACCGGCAATTGGTAATAATTGGCGAGAGCCTGATAGGTATGACGAATAGACTGAACTTCAGGAAAACTCATTTCCAGTCGACGTTCAGAATCCACAATATCACTTTCATTGTATAACAAAACCGCGTAAGCCTTCTGTTCATCTCGTCCGGCCCGACCAGCCTCCTGATAATAAGCTTCCAAACTATCAGGAATATCAAGGTGAACCACAAATCGTACATTGCTTTTATCTATCCCCATGCCGAAAGCATTGGTAGAAACTACCACCCGTACTTTTCCGCTCATCCATTGTTCCTGAATTTTAGCACGTTCGGAAGCACTCAGTCCGGCATGGTAGAAGGAAGCAATCACCGAATTCCTTTGAAGGAAAGCCGCGATTTCTCTTGTTTTTTTTCGCGTACGAACATAAACAATTCCGGTGCCCTGAATTTTTCGCATGATGTTCAGCATTCGCTGAAGTTTATCTTCTTCATGAAGTACCATGTATGAGATATTCTTCCGCTCGAAACTTTTCCTGAAAACCTTTGGAGATTTAAAAGCCAGCTTTTGCTGAATATCATCCTGAACTTCCGAAGTAGCTGATGCAGTAAGTGCAAGGATGGGAACTCCTGGTAATTGGTTCCGGACTTCCGCAATTTTTAAATAGGATGGACGAAAATCATAACCCCATTGCGAGATACAATGTGCCTCATCAATCGCGATAAGATTGATTTTCATTTTTTGCAAACGAGCAAGAAAAATATCCGAGCTGAGACGTTCAGGAGATAAGTACAGGAATTTTTCTTTTCCATATATGCAATTATCCAGAGCAATGTCTATTTCATTTTTGCTCATTCCGGAAACAATTGCCACAGCCGGGATTCCTTTTGCTCTTAAATGCTCTACCTGATCTTTCATAAGAGCGATCAGAGGAGAAACAACAAGACATATCCCGTCTTTAGCCAGCGCGGGGACCTGGAAACAAATTGATTTCCCGCCACCGGTTGGCATCAGAGCAAGTGTATCATTTCCCTCCATCACAGAAAGGATAATATCCTGCTGCAATGAACGGAAAGAAGAATACCCCCAATATCGGGTAAGAATTTGTTGTATTAAATTAATCACTTATTGATTCCGTAATGAAGGACAAAATACAAAATCCTGCTTGAAAGAAGCCTTAATTTGGGTATTTCAAATTTTCACCGCATAAATTAAACAGCAGAAAATTCAATGTTTACTTCATTCTGCTTTTGAGGAAATTTAAAGTGACATTGTAGGCATCTGCGGAAGCAGCTATATCGTGTTTTGGATTACTCGGATTAGCAAAAGCATGATCAGCATCGTAATTTTTTACTGTCAGCTTTTTCCCAGCGGTTTTCATATTACTTTCAAATTTGCTGACCACCTCACTGTTGATCCAGGCATCCTTTGTGCCAAAGATGCCAAGAACATCTGCCTTTAGAGTTTTCAGCTTTGCAATATCTGATTCCGGCATTCCGTAATACAATACACAACCTCCCAATTGTTTTCCGGCCATCAATGCTGTTTGCATGGACCATCCGCCACCCATGCACCAGCCGAGTGTGAATATTTTTGCTTTGGGTCCGATGTGACTGAAAGCGCCCTGAACAATCATTCTGGCTCTGTCATCTTTCAAACCACCCATCAGTTCCTGAGCAACACCCGGAGTTTCCGCGATTTTGCCATCGTAAAGATCGATTGCCAATACATTTGTTTTGCCAAGATCGACCTGGAGTTTTTCAGCTTCCCGTTTGATATAATCATTCAATCCCCACCATTCATGAATGACAATTAACCAGTTGGCGGTAGGTTGGGATGATTTTATTTCGAATGCTGATGCACTCGTTCCATCTGAACATTTAAATGTAATCATTGAACCCGAGGCAGCTTCGTAACTGAATGGGAGTGGGGCTTCATGTGCCGCAACAAATCCGGAGTTCATCGCAAGCTGTCCAAATTTTTGAGTGGCACTCGGACTGCAACACGATTGAGCGTTGGAAGTTCCATATTGTATCAGGAACAAAGCGATTAGAGCAAGAATTCTGGTCATGGTTTTTTTTATTTAGATTTGAGAGAATGACAAAGATAATAAGGAACTCATCGATTCTGTATGGTATAAAAATGAAAAGCGACGGAATAATAATTCCGTCGCTTGAAATCATTTTCTGATGTAATTAACTCAAATTTCTGCCAATTTTGGACTATTGTGAAAAATGAATTCATGGTTTGTATTGACATCCAGTTCAATGTGATCATCCTTTTGAACATTCCCTGCCAGAATTTGTTTTGACAATTCGTTCAATACTTTTTTCTGCATCACACGCTTCAAAGGCCTTGCGCCGAACTGTGGATCATAACCGAGTTGAGCCAACCAATCGATAGCGAGTTCAGTGGCTGTGATTGTGATGTTGTTTTGTAAAAGCATTTTTTGCAAGAGTGAAAACTGCAACTCCAGAATATCGCGCACTTCATCACGTGTAAGCGGTTGAAACATGATGATTTCATCGATACGGTTTAAGAATTCAGGGCGAATTGTTTTCTTGAGCAATTCGTAAACCTTGTTCTTTGTCTTCGCGATTACATCATCCTTATTGATTTCATTCATATCTTCAAAACTCTCCTGTATCAGATGAGAACCAATATTTGAGGTCATGATGATAATGGTGTTTTTGAAATTTGCAGTGCGACCTTTATTGTCAGTCAACCTTCCGTCATCCAGAACCTGGAGGAGTATGTTGAATACATCCGGATGCGCTTTTTCAATCTCATCCAGAAGCACCACAGAATAGGGCCGGCGACGGACTGATTCCGTCAGCTGACCACCTTCTTCATATCCTACATAACCCGGAGGTGCGCCAATCAATCGTGACACTGTATGTCTTTCCTGGTATTCGCTCATGTCGATGCGAGTCATCGCGTTTTCATCGTTAAAGAGAAATTCCGCGAGAGCTTTGGCAAGCTCAGTTTTACCGACACCGGTTGTTCCAAGGAAAATGAAAGAACCGATAGGTTTTTTCGAATCCTGCAATCCAGCCCGACTTCTGCGTACAGCGTCTGCCAGAGCAGCGATGGCTTCAGTTTGTCCAACAACACGTTTGTGTAATTCTCCTTCAAGATGAAGTAATTTTTCACGTTCACTCTGAAGCATTCGAGTCACAGGAATGCCTGTCCAGCGCGATACAACTCCGGCGATATCTTCAGAATCCACTTCTTCCTTAATCAACGCGGATTCCGATTGCATTGAACTCAATTGTTTTTCCAGTTCATGCAACTTCGTTTCCGCTTCACGAACCCGGCCGTATCGGATTTCCGCGACTTTCCCATAATCACCCGCACGTTCCGCTTGTTCAGCTTCTACTTTGAAATTTTCCAGTGCTTCCTTGATGTTTTGAATTCCCTGAACAACCTGCTTTTCATTTTCCCATTTCGCTCTTAACTGCCTGCGTTGTTCATTGAGATTACTGATCTCCTCATTCAGGTCACCGAGTTTACGATCATCTTTTTCTCGTTTGATAGCTTCTCGTTCAATTTCCAGCTGCATAATTCTCCGGTTCATTTCATCCAACTCTTCAGGAACAGAATCAATTTCCAATCTCAACTTGGAAGCTGCTTCATCGATCAGATCGATCGCTTTATCCGGAAGGAATCGATCGGATATATAACGCTCACTCAATTCAACAGCGGCTATAATAGCTTCATCCTTAATCCGAACTTTATGATGTGTTTCATATCTTTCTTTCAGTCCGCGTAAAATAGAAATCGCATCCTCAGTACTTGGTTCTTCAACCTGAACTTTTTGAAAACGGCGTTCAAGGGCTTTGTCTTTTTCAATATACTTTTGATATTCCCCGAGTGTAGTGGCACCGATTGCCCGTAATTCTCCACGTGCCAATGCTGGTTTCAGGATATTCGCCGCGTCCATGGCTCCCTCTCCGGCACCTGCACCAACGAGGGTGTGAATTTCATCGATGAAAAGAACAATATCTCCTTCGGCACTAATCACTTCTTTCACCACAGATTTTAAACGTTCTTCGAATTCCCCTTTGTATTTCGCTCCGGCAATTAGTGAACCCATATCGAGAGAAAAGATTTGCTTGCTCTTCAGGTTCTCAGGTACATCTCCATTGATTATCCGGTGAGCCAATCCTTCCGCGATGGCGGTTTTTCCAACACCAGGTTCACCAATTAATATTGGATTATTCTTGGTCCTGCGGGACAAAATTTGAAGAACACGACGAATTTCTTCATCACGACCAATAACCGGATCCAGCTTGCCCTGACGGGCAAGTTCATTCAGATTTTTTGCGTATTTACCCAGGGAGTTATAAGTATCTTCCGCGGTAGCGCTATTCACTTTATTCCCTTTTCTCAATTCAAGAATCGCTGCTTTGGTGTCTTTCTCTGTTACGCCTTCGTTCCTCAGCAATAAACCCGCTTTATCCTTTGATCCTACCAGCGCAAGAAAAATGTGTTCGAGTGAAACATATTCGTCACCGAATGTTTTAGCCAACGAAAGAGCCTGCTGAACAACCTTATTGGCTGCATCACTCAGGTATTTCTGTCCACCGCTGACCTTTGGTAAACCTTCAGCAAGTGTATTCATGACAGATTGAATACTGTCAGGATTAACATTCACCTTTTTGAGAATGAAGGGGAGTACATTTTCATCCACATCCATCATTCCAAGCATCAGATGTACTGGTTCAATCGCCTGTTGACCCAGTCGTTCTGTATGCTGCTGTGCCTGTTGAATGGCTTCCTGTGATTTAATAGTGAAATTGTTGAAGTTCATATCTTCATTATTTTTCAGCTCACCATCAAAGAACCGTCCAGAACCAGTTTCTCTGCCTTAAACGAACATTTTGTCCTATAACTGACAAGGTCTGCGACAAATTGTCTCAGACTATTAATCAAAGTGTTCCATGACGACTATCATTTCAAAATTAGAACATTAAATCTATTATTACTCTAATGAATTACCCGTATAATTAAACGTTTTGTAGAATTACGAATTCTAAAATCACATCCCCATGAATATTGAAATCAGACCTGAAATGAAAATAGAAGAGGTTCAATCTGCATTTGCTAAAAGGTTTCCTTTTCTAAAACTCAATTTTTTCAAATCAAAACCTAAGGAAGAAAAAGGCTATACCGCGAAAGATCTCCTGGATTCCTCAAAAAGGTTGATGGATGTTGCGGAACAAAAATCCAATTCAGTCTTGTTGATTAATGGGTTGATGACTGTTTTCGAATTAGAAAAACAAGGACAGGAAAAACTCGGATTGCATATCGATGTATTTAGAAAATCCGGAAAAGTCTGGTTGAGAACATCAGCATCTGATCAATGGACTTTGGATGAACAAAATAAAGAAGCGAAGGAATCAGAACCAGCCGCAATTGAAAAATCCGAGGAAAACGATTATCATGAGCAAGAGTAGCAGGGAAGGTTAAAAAAAAATCCCCTTCAAAATTGAAGGGGATTTTTTTTGACGGGAACTGTTTATTAGAATTCAGTTCTCAATTCAACCCTACGATTTTTCGCACGACCGTCGGCAGTTTTGTTATCCGCGATAGGTTTTGTATCACCATAACCGGTAGCACTGAGACGATTTGCGTCGATTCCTTTACTTACCAGGTAGTTTTTCACGGACTCACAACGTTTCTGTGAAAGCTGAACATTCTTCTCAGGATTTCCTGTATTATCTGTATGTCCTTCCACAGCAAGTTTAGCTTCAGGATATTTCTTCAGAATGTCAACGAGGTCATCCAGTTGAGTTTTAGAAACTGATTTTAACTTATCGCTTCCTGTTTCGAAGAAAATTTTACTTGCAATTTTTGTGATCTGTGTCACGATTTCTTTTGGAATCTCCGGACAACCATTGTTTGCTTTAATTCCTGCAACAGTAGGGCATTTATCATCCTTATCCGCGATACCATCGCCATCACCATCCGGACAACCTTTCAGGAATGCAAGTCCTTTCACTGAAGGACAATCATCTTCCTCATTAACTACACCGTCGCCATCAGAATCCATAGGGCAACCGGTTGCATCAACTTTATAGCCTGCTTTTGTATTTGGGCATTTGTCATCCAGATCAGCTATACCATCAGCATCAGCATCCGGACAACCTCCAAGATTCATCAATCCTGCCACATCAGGGCAACGATCTTCTTTGTCAGCAACACCATCGCCATCTTTATCAGGGCATCCTTTTAATGCGGCAATACCTGCAACATCCGGACAGTCATCCTGGTAATCGGCAACACCGTCTTTATCACGATCGAGAGGACAACCATCCTCTTCATTTACTTTTACACCTGCCGGTGTATTTGGGCATTTGTCGTGACGATCACTTACTCCATCGCCATCACTATCTTTTCCTTCACCAAGATTCAGAATGAAGCCGAGAGAGTGTTCCAGGAATTGATCTTTTACACCGCCTGTATTCGCATCCCATTTATTATCGGACGGCATGTGGACTCCGGTTTGCCAATCAAGGCTGATGTACTCATTTATCCGAAAACGAATCCCGGCACCTCCATACAAATCGAGCTGATTGATTCCTTCTTTCAGACGGCCTTCTGATTTTCCAAGAGCATCAACAGTACCATGAGCACCACCCACACCTCCGGTGATATACGGTCCAATGATTGCTTCTTCATTTAAAAGATAACCATTGTAAAGTTTGTAACGCAATCTCAGATTCAGGGCAAATACAAGGTCATTGTAATTGTAGGCTCCTTTTGACTGGGCCATTTTACCCGCAACACCAAACAAACCTAAATCAAATGATTTGTTCAGATAATGATTCAGTGAAAGTCCCTGACCAAATGTGGTGCTGTTGATGGTAAAATCATAAAACTGACTACCAAGACTTGATTGTGGCTCGATAAGAGCTCCATGGAATCCAAGACTCCATTTTTGATCCGCATTTTGAGCGCCGACAGAAAAAATTTGAAGGAACAAAAACGCAAAAATAATTCCTCGAAGTAAATTTTTGTAAATCATAATTGTGTGGTTTTGGTTAAACATCAGAATTCAAAATTAAGCTATAAAAGTTCAATTCTGCAAAGAATTCACAACTATTTATCCTCAATTCATGGATGAAAAATAAACTCCATGAACCTTAACATTATGTAAAACCAAAAAAACAGGAATGATTAATACATCCGTTTAATCAGACGAAGATTATGCGTATAGGCATTCTGTTCCTGATTAAATATTCCCTGATGGTCCAGAGTATCAATCCGTACTCTTCCGCTGGCATGTAAAATGTGCTGATTGGGAAGAATAATACCAACATGGACAATTTTTCCTTCAGCATTATCGAAAAAAGCCAGATCTCCGGCATTGGCTTCTTCCAAAAGATGGATCAGTGTACCTTGTTCCGCCTGCTGTGCAGCATCTCTTTTTATTGCGATTCCGCAGAGTTTGAAAGCCATCTGTGTAAATCCGGAGCAATCAATTCCGAAGGGTGATCTGCCTCCCCATAAATAGGGCGCATTCAAATACATATATGCATTTTCAAGCAGGAGGGAAGGATCAGGTTTTTGAAGAGTGGAAACATTTCCCTCATACTGAAATTCAGTTGAGCCAAAAACAAATTTCTTTTGATTAAATCCTGTAAGTGTGCTGCCTAAAACTACGGGAACAACCTGGTGGTTTTGAAGGACCACCAATTGTACAATATCCAGACTCACAGAAAGTGGAAGAAGTTCTAGTCTTGCATATTCAGCAGCCTCAAGTGTGATCAATTGTTTTTTGTCCACCCAACCTGAATACCCATCAAAAGATATCCTGATTTTCCGCCAGTTTTCCTGCTTATCGATCACTTCAACTCTTTCTCCAAAAAGGAGCTGAGTTACCATCTCACTTCGGTCACTGGGTTCTTTCCGTACCGGTACAATACTAAGTGGACAAAACGCGAACATCTGACGAAATTAATAAAAAAGGGCTGAATCTTTTACGGAAATCAGCCCAATTAGTTAGCAAATAAATATCGTTTTTATCAGGTCAATTGTATAACCATGGCACTTGCACCGCCACCGCCATTGCAAATTCCGGCAGCTCCAATTTTTCCTCCGTGTTGTTTTAAAACATGGATAAGCGTCACAATAATTCTTGCACCGGAGGCGCCCAAAGGATGACCCAGCGAAACAGCTCCTCCATGAACATTCACCTTATTAGGATCAAGTTTCATCAATTGATTATTTGCAATCGCAACGACAGAAAAAGCCTCATTTATTTCGTAAAAGTCAACCTGCTCAGGTTTTATTCCCGCTTTTTGGATAGCTTTTGGAAGTGCCTTTGCTGGCGTAGTTGTAAACCATTCCGGAGCCTGTTGTGCATCGGCATAGCTAAGGATTTTGGCAATTGGTTTAAGTCCTAATGCATCAGCTTTTTCTTTACTCATTAAGACAAGAGCAGCGGCTCCGTCATTCAACTTGGAAGCATTGGCAGCAGTAACAGTACCGTCTTTTTGAAAAGCGGGTTTGAGTGTTGGCACTTTGTCCGCGCGAAGATTTTTGTATTCCTCATCTTCTGAAACAACAACAGGATCTTTTCCTTTTACCGGAATACTTACCGGACTGATCTCATCCTTAAAAGCTCCTTTGGCATAGGCTTCCTTTGAACGTCTGTAAGATTCCAAAGCATATGCATCCTGTTCTTCTCTGGAAATTTTACATTCTGTTGCACAGAGTTCCGCGGCATTTCCCATATGATAATCTTTATAAACATCCCAAAGACCATCTTTCACCAAACCATCTATCACAGTACCGTTTCCAAGCTTGTAACCAGTCCTCGCTTTATCAAGATAGTAGGGGACATTGCTCATGCTTTCCATCCCACCGGCAATTACACAATCATTATCACCCAACAGGATCGATTCTGCAGCAAGGGCGATAGCTTTCATCCCTGATGCACATACTTTGTTGATAGTTGTTCCGGGTACATTTGATGGAATCCCAGCCCATATTGATGCCTGAGTAACAGGAGCCTGTCCAACTCCGGCGGAAAGCACATTTCCCATATAGACTTCCTGAACTTCTGATGGAGCGAGATTAACACGCTCCAAAGCGGATTTGATTGCATGTGCACCCAATTGGGTTGCTGTCATCGAAGAAAGGACTCCTCCAAAATTTCCAATTGGCGTCCGCACTGCAGAAACTATATATACTTCTTTCATTTTTTATTAATTTTATAAGATGATTACTCTAAATCCGGGCGCAATTTAACCAATTTGAATGGATTCCTGAATCAACCTGTCAGCTTTGTTTTGTTGATATTTTCTCAAAGCGCTCCATGACAGTAAAATGAAAATCCACCACCTTCGCAACAGCTTATAATTCAAGCTACCACCTGACATGAAGAATTACTTTATCCGCTTGTCCAACCAACATGAGAACATCTTCAAGTATGTTGTCGTGTTGACGGCTATTGTCATGATTGTGGTGGCACTTCCAAAAGAAACACAATTCAATTATTCTTATCAAAAAGGTAAACCCTGGGCTTATGAAAACCTCATGGCTCCTTTTGATTTCGCGATCAATAAAACAGAAGAGGAATTAAATACCGAAAGAGCGGAAGTGATGCAGAACGCTCATCCCTTTTACAAGTTCAACAAAAATCTTTCTGAAGAAAAAAAATACTCATTCAACAACGAGTTGACTGAAGTATGGGAAAAGAAATATGGTTATGGAACCCGGTCTAAAAAAGAGACGGATCAGCTTGAAAAATTAAAGAACCTTCAGTTTGAAATCGGCTCACGGATTCTGCAAATGACCTATGATCAGGGTATCATTCTGATCAATGAACAAAGTCCGCTCAACAATCCCGATGGGATGATTACCCTCGTAAAAGACAACATCGCAGAAGAGAAAAACCTCAAATCCTTTTTTACCATCCAGTCTGCTTTCCAGTATATATCTGACGAACTAGATAAAATATCACAAGCCGATAAAACTCTTCTATCGCCATTACTGGAAAATGCATTATCACATAATATCGTTTACGACGATCAGGCGACACGACAGTGGACCAAACAGCTCATTGATAAAATTTCCCTAAACCTTGGCCTTGTTCAGAAGGATGAAGTGGTGATTTTGAAAGGTGAAGTAGTAGATGATCAGAAATTTCAAAAACTGGAAAGCCTGAAGAGTGAAATGAAAAATCAGGAATTCACCGGTTCTTCCCGTTGGATGATGTTCCTTGGTCATTTCATTCTGGTCTCGCTCGCCATGAGTATGCTGATGATTTTTCTTTACTTGTTCCGGCGGGAGGTATATGACGACAATTCCAGGATCGTCTTGCTGATGTTATTAATGCTCCTGATTACCTATATGTTTCTGTGGGCAAGGAAAGTCAACCTCTTTGATATGTACCTTGTTCCGGTATGTATCCTTCCGATAATAGTCAGGGCTTTTTACGACACCCGGACAGCCCTGTTCACCCATATTGTCACACTTTTAATTATCGGTTTTGAAGCACCGAGCGGATTTGAATTCATGTTCATTCAGACCATTGCAGGAATGGTTGCCATTTTCAGCATTGTAAGTATGAGTCGTCGCGTGCAGTTTTTCATTTCTGTACTTATGATTTTTCTTTCTTACGCGATATCCTTTATTGGAGTCACAATTCTACACGAAGCGAATTTCAGAACTATCGATTGGATGAACCTGAAATGGTTTCTCGGAAATTCAGTCATCACACTTTTTGCTTTCCCGCTAATTTTCATTTTCGAAAAGGCCTTTGGTTTCCTTTCGGATGTTTCGCTGATGGAACTTGCGGATTCCAATTCAAAAGTATTAAGGGAATTATCATTAAAAGCACCTGGAACTTTTCAACATTCTCTGCAGGTTTCCAATCTGGCTGAAGCTGCAATTTTTAAAATCGGTGGAAATCCTTTGTTAGTAAGGGCCGGAGCCATGTACCACGACATCGGTAAAATGGATATGGCTGTATATTTCATCGAAAATCAAAACTCACGCATCAACCCGCACGATGATCTTTCCTTTGAAGAAAGCGCAAGAATCATTAAAAGTCATGTCATCAGAGGTGTTGAGAAGGCGAAAAAACACAATATCCCCGATCAGATCATAGACTTTATCCGGACACATCACGGTACTTCATTGTTACAGTATTTTTATCATTCCTATCTGAAAAATTTTCCGGAGAAAGTTCCTGATGAAGACATTTTCAGATATCCGGGTCCTTTGCCGTTTTCGAAAGAAACCGCGGTATTGATGATGGCCGATTCCGTGGAAGCCGCCAGCAGAAGTCTGAAACATGCAGATCCCGAATCCATTAACAACCTGGTTGATTCAATTATTGAACACCAGATTGAACAAAACCAGTTTGTGAATTCGCCGATTACACTGAAAGACATCAGCGAAATAAAAAAGATCTTCAAAAAAATGCTCGGAAGTATGTACCATGCGCGTATAGAATATCCTGAATAAGTAGAGGAGAAGATGTACTTTTGCAAACCGGAACAATAAATCACGTGCGTTACTTTCTTCAGCTTTCTTTTGACGGAACCCGTTATCACGGTTGGCAAATACAGAAAAATGCCCATTCGGTTCAGTCTGAATTAAACTCAGCCTTGAGTACAATCATCCGGCAATCTATTGAAACGACCGGTTGTGGAAGAACGGATACAGGAGTGCACGCACGTCAGTTCTTTGTTCATTTTGATATTGAAGCAGAGCTTCAGAGTCCTGATGATTTTGTTCACCAGTTAAACTGTATTCTTTCAAAAGATATCGCCATTCAGAAATTGATTCCTGTTCATTCTGATGCTCATGCCCGCTATGACGCAACAGCAAGAACCTATGAATACAGAATTCATCAAAAGAAAGATCCCTTTCAGAATCAATATTCCGCTTTCTATCCTTACGATCTTGATCTGGATGCAATGAATAAATTGGCTGATGTGTTATTTGAATATTCCGATTTCTCTTGTTTTTCAAAAACAGGGACTCAAAATCTGACAAACATTTGCAAAATAAGTCGTGCCGAATGGACTGTAAAAAAAAATGCGAGCATTTTTACGATCTCTGCAGACAGGTTTCTTAGAAACATGGTAAGAGCGATTGTAGGAACCATGCTGGAAGCCGGCCGGGGTAAGTTGAATGAAGAGCAATTCCGGATGATTTTGGAAAGTAAAGACAGGAAGGAAGCCGGATTTTCAGTTCCTGCTGAAGGATTGGCTTTAATACAAGTGAATTACCCCTACATTTCCAAAGATTAATGTCAAAAACAAATGTAACTGGCAAAGCGTTCGACTTCCCGATCCTGAAAAGAATATACGCTTTTACAAAACCGTATAAACGCGAATTCTGGATCAGTGTTGTTTTAACATTGATGCTTGCAGGAATCTCTCCTGTGAGACCAATACTCGTTCAGTATACCGTAGACCATTTCATTCTTCATCCTGATAAAGAGGGATTGCTCAGAATGACATTACTTATGATAGGACTACTGCTGTTCCAAAGTGTGGTTCACTATTTTCATAGCTACATAACGAATTGGCTGGGCCAGGTCATTATCAAGGATCTTCGTGTTAAATTATTCAATCACATTTCAAGATTAAGATTAAAATATTTTGATCATACTCCGATAGGTACATTGGTCACACGCACCATCAGTGACCTTGAAACTATCGCAGATATTTTCAGTGAAGGACTTATTGTAATTTTAGGGGATCTTTTACAATTGATTGTGATCATCATTGTGATGTTCTTTATTGACTGGAGACTTACTCTGATCAGTTTATCAACGATTCCTTTTCTTTTGCTGGCAACCCGTGTATTCCAGCAAGGTATTAAGGAAGCTTTCCGTGAAGTCAGGACTCAGGTTGCTGCTCTCAATACATTCGTTCAGGAACACATTACAGGAATGAATATTGTTCAGATTTTTAACAGGGAAGAGGAAGAACAAAGACGATTTGAAACCATCAACAGGAAACACATGAAAGCTCACATCAAATCGGTGTGGTATTATTCAATCTTTTTTCCTGTTGTCGAATTACTCACAGCTACATCCATTGGATTGCTTGTGTGGTGGGGATCAAAAGGAACCATCCAGGGAGATGTTTCTCTCGGGAATGTTATCGCCTTTATCATGTACATCAACTTACTTTTTCGTCCAATCCGCGAACTGGCAGATAAGTTCAATACCCTTCAGATGGGCATGGTCAGTAGCGAAAGAGTGTTTAAGGTGTTGGATACACAAGAATTCATTCCGGATCAGGGTACGATAGAAGCCAGGGAACTGCGTGGAAAAATCGAGTTCAGGAATATCTGGTTTTCATATGCTGATCATGCACCGCAGAATTCTACCGGTCACGGAAATATCGCTGATCCGGATTGGATTCTTAAGAACATTTCATTCCGTGTAAATCCGGGTGAAACTTTAGCTCTGGTTGGTGCTACCGGTGCAGGTAAATCTTCCATCATTAACCTTGTTGGCAGGCTATATGATTATCAGAAGGGCGAAATATTTATCGACGATGTGGACATTCGCGATTATTCTCTCGAATCTATCCGTCGAAAAATTGCCATTGTATTGCAGGATGTTTTTTTGTTTTCCGACACCATCGCCAATAACATTTCTCTAAGGGATCAGTCCATTTCTATGGAACAAATTGTTGATGCAGCAAAAGCCGTTGGTGCGCACAGATTCATTGAAAAACTTCCGGGACAATACAATTTTAATGTCATGGAAAGAGGGGCAATGCTCAGTGTAGGACAAAGACAATTGATTTCATTCATACGTGCTTATGTCTTTAATCCAAGAATTCTCATTCTGGATGAAGCAACATCTTCCATTGATTCAGAATCAGAAGAGTTGATTCAGGAAGCTACACGGCAGCTGACTAAAAACAGAACTTCCATTGTCATTGCCCATCGTTTGTCAACCATTCAAAATGCAAACAAAATCATTGTGATGGACAAAGGTGAAATAAAAGAAGAAGGCAATCACCAGGAATTACTAAAACACAATGGATTGTATAAACACTTGTACGAAATCCAATTTTCAGGAATCGGCAAATGAATCAGGAAAGGGTTGTACTGTGGGCTTTATTCCACTTATAAAGTGGCACGCATCAATTGCTGAAGTTCCTCAACTTTATCCATGAATCCCAGTTTATGATAGGAGTTCATCAGGTTCCTAATCAACCGCTGAATCATGTCCTTGCTGGTGCAAGGTTCGTAATAGGCATTTTCCTGTGGAATTTTCAATTGCTGTAAAAATGTATCAATTTCCTTCCGGTTGAAAATATCCCCTTTGCTAAACGGATTGATATAAAAGAGAATTTTAGAGTGATCATTGATAGAAACCGGATCATTCAATTCATCCTTATAGCACAATACAAAATGCTCCGGTAAGTTGACTCCGTATACCGGGACACCTGCACTTCTCGCAATTTCAAGATAGAGGAGGGACAACATCAAAGGGTTACCTTTTCTGGTCTCCAGTGCAATATTAATATAGGAATTTTGCGGAGCATGATAATTCTGAGTGTTTCCGCTAAATCCATGTATGTCAAAAAATATTTTATTCAGAACTTTCACCTGTTCCATTGCCGTGAGGTCATCATTCATTTCCAGCCAGGCGTCTTTTCTCATTTTATCCAGCTGACGCTGAATAAGCTCTTCCTGCAATTCCGGATATTGATAACGGGCAACCAGAATCGCGCCCTTGATCAGTTCCCGGCTTCCGGAATGTGCCCAAACCCGCAACTCATGTTGCAAATCCTCAAACTGAATGCGGTGAATGATGCTTTCAATTCTTTGTTGCATGATAGCGTCCATTGAACTACTCCATGCACTTTCCAGAATTGGAATAACATCCTTTCCATAATGAATCAGTTTATCCTGAATATGTTGAAAAATTTCAGAATCATTGTCATCTAACAATCGAATCAGGGCATCAATTTCGGTCCGGTTCATAATCTAATTTTGTTCTCAGTTTAACTGACCTTTCCGCCAAAAGATACTTTTTAAGGGTCCTAATTTTCAACATTGCGTTGTTGGAAGCTTCACATGCATTTTTTTTAATTTTCTGTAACCTTCTGGGGACAAGGCTTTCAGAGTGGGGAAATCAAAATGTTGATATTTCATGAAAGTGTCATGAAGAGGCAGAATATGCCCCTCTTTGAAAAATTGTTTGTTATCTTTGTGATTATCAAAAGTTCACCATTACCCCCTGACTTTCAAATCATTCATTTATTTAATATGAAACTAAACCGACTACTTATTTCTCTTTCATTGATTTTATTCGCTGGAGGCCTTTCAGCACAATCTCCAACTTTGCTTTGGTCCAATTTTCATACCGGCCTTGGCGACAATTCTGAACGGTTCAACAAAGTGGTACCGGATGGTGCAGGAAATTATGTTGCTGTTGGGTACACCGTAAAACAGGGAAATTATCGTGATTTACTCACCGTAAAATTCAATTCTTCCGGTGATACTCTCTGGTGGCAAACAAAAAACGGAAAGAATAGTTTTGACGATGAAGCAGTCACCGCCGCTGTGGATGCTGCAGGTAATATTTATGTAGCCGGTTGGGGAGATGGCGGAATAACTCAAAATGATATCATTCTTCTAAAATACAACTCTGCAGGCGTACGTCAATGGGATACCACCTGGAATGGTACCAGGTCACTGGATGACATTCCGGTAGACATCGCTGTTGATGGAAGCGGGAACATTATCATAACCGGAAATACTGAACCCGATACTGTATCAGGCAGTAGTGATTACATCACTGTCAAGTTCAATCCAAATGGCGGAGTGGTTTGGCAAAGTCAGTTTTCCCGATCTGCTGTTGCGAACGGTAAAGATGAAGTTGCAAAATTGGGTGTAGATGGAACAGGAGATGTATTTGTCACAGGCCGCTCTTCCAATGGCTCAGATGATGATTATGTAACTCTCAAATATTCCGGGATAGACGGAACGGTTCTTTGGACTCAAATTTATAACAGCGGAAATGGAACTGATCGCGCTACAGGGTTGGTAGTGGATCATACGGGAAGTGTGATTGTGAGTGGTCGTAGCGACAATGGAAATAATGACGATATCCGTACTATCAAATACAATTCATCCGGTACTCTGCAATGGACAAAAGGCTGGAACAGCGCTTACAATCAAAACGATCGCGCGATCGCGATAACTGTGGATGGCTCAGATAATGTATTTGTTTGCGGTCAGACGGATGCCGACAATTCATCAGTAACTGATTATGATTTTTCTACATTGAAATACAATGCATCGGGAGTATTACAATGGTCCCGAATTGCCGGTAGTACTTCACTACAGTACGATATCCCAGCTTCAATCATTACTGATACTAATGGTAATGTAATAATCACCGGAAAATCGGATTTAAATCCGGATCCGCTCATTAATGATTACGATATAATGACCGTGATGTATAATACATCCGGAACCCAGCTTTGGATGAATACATATGCCGGTACAAGAACAAATGGCGGAGATATTGCATATAGTGTCGTTACAGATAACACCAATATTTATGTTGTTGGTGGATCTGACTATATCACCACTCAAAAGGATGCTACCGTTATTAAATATGATAATTCAGGTGCAACAGTATTCGTAAAACATTACAATGGACTTGGTGATTTTTCTGAAAGCGCGAGATCTCTTGTCATTGACAATAATGATCATGCTTATGCCGGCGGATACACTTATCAGGAAGATCACAATCGCGATATTTTCCTCGTGGCTGTCGACAATGCAGGCAACACACTCTGTTCTTTTACTTACAACGGCAGTAAAAGCGATGATGATGAACTGACTGCAGTTGCACAGGATGCAAGTGGAAATGTATATGCGACAGGTTATACGAAATCCACAAATCAGAAAAGTGATTTTTTCACAATGAAATGGAATCCGAATACCTGCGACACCGTTTGGACTCGTATATATAATTTCTCAGCGAATCAGTCTGATAAATCAGAATCCATGGTCGTGGATGCCGCCGGCAATGTGTACATCACCGGTAGAAGTGACAGCGATCTGAATGATACAATTGACAATAATGACATTGTTACCATTAAGTACAATACGAATGGAAACCAGATCTGGCTCCAACGTTACAATGGTATCGGAAACCTCCGGGATGAACCTTCCAAAATTATCCTTGATAACAGTGGAAATGTTATTGTCTGTGGACGAATGGAAAAATTAAATGATGATGATTTTGTCATTCTGAAATACGATCCGATCACAGGAAATCCTGTTTGGGCTTCACCGGCAACTTACAATGGACCGTTTTCAAATGATGATCGTCCGCTTGACATGGTCGTAGATAATAGCAACAATATATTTGTTGCAGGATACAGTCAGACAGGTTCCGGTACTGCTACCGATGATGCGGTTATTGTCGAATTCGATGCCGCAGGAAACCAGGTTAATTTCTTTGGATACGACGGCTTAGGTCTGGGAAATGATGTTGCACAAGTGATCGCGCACGACAACCAGGACAATATCATTGTATCCTTGAAATCAGATGTTGATCCGGATCCACTTCATAGCAATTACAACTACCTCACGATTAAGTTTGATCACAATCTGAGTCAACTCTGGGCGAATCCACCGGAATACAACAGCCCAATTAATGGCGACGATGTTCCAACTGCTATCTACACAAATGCTGTTGGTGATGTATTTGTTACCGGAACTTCTGAAACTGACACCAGTGGAGGAAGAACAAATCACAATTGGGTGACTGTCCGCTACAACGATCAGGGTATTCAAACGTTTGTAGCTGATTATGATGGTCCGGCGAATGGTGATGATTCTCCAAATGCTATCGCATTACGCGGAACCTCAATGTGGCTTTGTGGTTATGTGGAAGCTCCGGGAATCGATCAAAAAGACCTGGCAGTTTTAAGATATGATATTTCAGTTGGCTTGCCTGCGGATATTTCTACATCCGGACTTTCCTTCGTTTATCCAAATCCTTTTTCAAATTCCGCGCTGCTGGTCAATAATCTTTTTGATAACAGCCATTCATGGAACCTGAATGTTACAGACGTTCTTGGAAGAGAAGTGAAAGTAATCAATGGAATTTCTTCAAATTCAGTAGAACTTCAAAAAGAAGAATTTGCAAATGGTATCTATCATTACCAGATCATCTCAGGCTCAAAAATTCTGGATAGTGGTAAATTCATTATTCAGTAAAACTATTTGAAAAGAAAAACCATGTTTAGAAATCGATTCTTGTTCGTATCCATTGCCTGTATTGTTTTTTTCATGCAGGCTCTCAGCGCTCAACCACCCAAAAATCTGAGCCTGCTTTCCACATTATCCTTTCCCGGAACGCTTGCAGGATGCTGGCACTATGAGGATGGACAAGGACACGAATATGCGCTGGTTGGAACCGATGTAGGAGTAACAATTGTGGATGTTACAAATCCGGCAACTCCTACCATCTTATTTCAGCCACCGGGAGTACAAAGTCTGTGGCATGAAGTAAAAGTGCAAGGTGACTATGCTTATGCTGTGAGTGAAGGTGTGGATCCTAACAATACCAATAATGGTTTGCAAATTATCGATCTTCGATACCTTCCGGATAGTATACATTATAAGTTTTATACCGGTGATGGAGCGATCCAGAACATGCTTACCAAAGCGCACACAGTAACAACCGCAGGCAATTATGTTTACATCAATGGTCACAACATTTCATCACTCGGAAATGGAGTGTTAATTTGCGACATCTCTGATCCATGGAATCCGCAATATGTTGGCGCAGTTACATTAAATTATTGTCATGATAGTTATGTCAGAGGTGATACTATCTGGACGAGTGATATACAAGCAGGTCAGTTTTCGGTTTATAATATTTCAAATCGCGCGAATCCGTTGTTGCTCGCTACACAGCAAACTCCCGGACAGTTCAATCACAATACATGGTTAAGTGATGATGGAAATACAATTTTTACTACAGACGAGCGATCCGGTGAACCATTGGCATCATATGATGTGAGTGATCTTTCAAATATTTCCTTTTTGGATGACTATTTCACAACCAATATGCCGGCCAATGAAGTTCATAATGTCAGGGTCTTTAATGATTTTCTTCTTTGCCCAAGTTATGGCAGTGAATTGACCATTGTTGACGCCTTACGTCCCTCCAATTTAATCGAAGTTGGCAACTATACTACCGGCTCTTCTTTGTGCTGGGATGCTGATCCGTATTTTAGTTCCGGAATTGTCGTTGCAACTGATATGAGCAGTGGTACTTTTTATGTGTTTCAACCCACTTACAAAAGAGCCTGCTATCTTGAAGGGAATGTTACAGATAGTATTACCGGTTTGATTATTAACGGTGCGGAAATTTCTATTGTCGGAACCACTGTTCTTCAAAATTCAAATTCAAGCGGTGAATACAAAACCGGTTATACTGATAGTGGAACTTATACTGTAACCTGCACAAAAACAGGATACAATACAAAAACCATAAATGGAGTAAATCTGTCAAATGGAATCCTGACCACTCTTGATTTTCAAATGGTCCCTATTGGAGCAGGTGTAGGAGAGGAGAAACCGAAAAATATATTTAAGCTAAGTCCAAACCCTTGTTCAGACAAACTCAGCATTCATTTTGAAGCAGAATCAATATCAATGGTTCGTCTTCTGAATAGTGCTGGTCAGTTAATAAGTGAAGTATCAAAATCCGGGCAACATTCAGGCAATTTAGAACTCATGGTTGATCAATTACCTGCCGGGCTCTATTTTCTTGAAGCCATCACAGCATCGGGTACTTACAAACAGAAGTTTCAAAAGCTCTGAATTAAAGCTTGAGTCAAAATTTTCTCAAGCTATTTTAGCCAGTCGATCAAGAACAGTCTCGATAAGGTTGTCCATGGTTTCTTCGCCCTTGTGAGTATGTTTATTGTTTATCCGGTTGGCTACAATGGCATTAATGGAACAACAGTGGTGACCAAGAATCTTTGCTAATCCATACATGGCTCCCGTTTCCATTTCAAAATTTGTAATCCGGTGATTTCCATGCCGGAAGCTATTTAAAGTTGGGATAAAATCCTGACGGGCAAGCTCATATCGCAAAACCCGTCCCTGAGGTGCATAAAATCCTGAGCAACTTGCTGTTATTCCTTTAAACATTCCGGTGCTTAATGCCTGATCAAGTTTTGAAGAACATCGTGCTATGTAAGACTGTGGTAAAATTCCATGATTGGGGTAATGCTTTCGGAAAGCATCAACAATATCCTGTTCCTCAGCATCGTTAGGTAATTTATAAAAATTTAAAAGCCCGTCTAAACCCATCCCATAAGCAGAAAAAACAAATCCATCTACAGGAATATCTTCCTGCAATGAACCTGAGGTACCTATTCGAATGAGATTCAATGAGCTGAGCTTTTCTTTGATTGTTCTTTCTTTTAGGTCTATGTTTACAAGGGCGTCGAGTTCATTGTATACAATATCGATATTATCAGTTCCGATACCGGTAGATATAACAGTGATTCTTTTGCCTTTATACAAACCAGTATGAGTTACAAATTCACGTTTCTGTTTCTTAAGTTCAATCTTATCAAAGAATCTGGAAACTAAAGCGACCCTGTCAGGATCTCCTACATTAATGATTGTGTCAGAGATATCTTGCGGTAGCAAGTTGAGATGATAAACACTAAAATCCGGATTGAGGATAAGTTCTGATTCTGGTATTTTGCTCATGTTAATGATTCCGTTAAATTTGCTCACAATAATAAAACATATTTCCTGTATATGGCGAGTTTCAGAAACCACATTCTTGTACCAATTGATTTTTCTGAACAATCCTACATTGCTCTGGGGCAATCTTATAACCTGGCCCGTTTGACAAAAGCAGATATTACCCTCATTAACATTGTGGAGGATAGCTTTCATCTGCCGTTTTTTCAAAAAAAGGAGGATAAATCCTTAGAAAAGAAAATCCTCAAAGAACTTGATAAACTTGCCCACGAAACAACCGAAAAGATTGGTATTCGGGTATTCACTATGGTTGTTAAAGGAAAGGTCTATGAAGAAATCCAAAAGGCCGCAAAGAAACTAAAGTGTTCCTTCATTGTCATGGGAACCAATGGAAGCGTGGGTTTGAAAAAATTTATCGGTTCGAATGCACTGCGTGTAATCCGGGAATCTCCTTGTCCGGTGATTACTATCAAAGGGAAAAAACACCGTCCCGGTTGTAAGAATATTGTGGTACCTCTTGATCTTTCTAAGGAGACCAAAGAGAAAGTAAAAAATGCAATCGAATTTGCACAGCTGTTTGGCTCTGTAATACATCTGGTTACAGTACTTAATACTGATGATGAATTTATTGTCAATAAGCTCAAACGTCAGATGCAGCAAGTCTTCCAATACGTAGAATCCCAACAAACTCCATGTACCATGGAATTTCTGCATGGAGACGACATTGCTGAAGAAGTTATATCCTATTCAAAGAAAATAAAAGCGGATCTTGTCATGATCATGACGCAGGAAGAATTGACCTGGTCAGACATCATGTTTATCAGTTCATCCGCACAGGAAATCATCAATGGTACCGATATCCCTGTGATCAGTATCAAACCAAAAGAAAAGAAAGACCTCACCATATCCGCCTTTGAATACTAATTTTACCTAAACAGTATTAGCCATGAACAAAAAATTCCTGATCAAAAAGATTCTGATACCTTTTGATTTTTCGGAAACAGCTGAGCTGGCCCTGGAGCATGCCGTCTTCATGGCAAAATTGCACAAAGCTGATCTGCATCTCCTGCACGTGATTGAATCTTATTCATTCACCAGTGCCATCAGCAACGCCTTTAGTAAATCCCAATCTGATTTCGAGTCCAAAATTGAATCTTCTGCGAACGAAAAGTTGAAACAACTTTCTGAAAAACTACACCATGATAGCGGTATGGCAGTTTATTTCCGGACGGAGATGGGAAATATCTACAAGAAAATTGTAAACATCTCTGAAGAACTGGAAATTGATATCATCATCATGGGAACTCATGGTGTCAGCGGATTCCAGGAATTCCTTATCGGAAGCAATACTTATCGAGTTGTGATGAGTGCTCCTTGTCCGGTTATTTCAGTTCAGACACATGCCAAGAAAATTGGTTTTAAGGATATCATTTTACCCATCGACAATTCTCCTTCCAGCCGCCAGAAAGTTAAGCAGGCAGCTGAAATCGCCAAGCATTATAATTCAGTGATCCACATCACCGGAATTATGACCATGTCTGACATTGACATGCAGCGTAAGTTTGAAGTGAAAATTCATCAGGTAAGAGATTATTTTGAAGAACATGAAATTCCACATACTGTAAAAATCTTTAAGGGAGATAATACCGCTTCTATCACCATTGATTACGCTACACAAGTTAATGCTGATCTGATCATCATCATGACTGATCAGGAAAGCAGTGGTTTATTCATGGGTAATTTTGCTCAACAGGTGATCAATCACTCCAAGATACCTGTAATGAGTGTTCGTCCTTCAGAAGGTGATCCTGATAAGATTTCAATTGGTTATTAATCCTATCTCAAATAAAAATCCCCATCGGACTTCCGGTGGGGATTTTTTTTGAATCGAAGAATCTGTGTGACTCCGTTTTATTATTTACTTCCGAAAACTTTTTGTAACAATGCTGTTACCCTGGCTGCAGGGTCCTTACGGATTTTCGTTTCTTCCTGGGCTACCAGATAAAACAAACCATGCAAAGCGCGCTGTGTAATGTATGCATCCAGATCCGGATTCATCTTTGTTACAAAGGGAAGCTTGTTATAAGTTGTAATGAGAGGATTCCAGTACCTGGTAACATCTACTTTTTGTACAGCGGAATGTACTACGGGTCTGAAGCTCGCATCCAATTGTGAAGCTGTTTTTTTACGTAAATAACCGGTAGCGGCTGTATCCGCACCACGTAAAATATTCAAACCATCAGTGATCGTCATCCCTTTTACCGCGTTAAAAAATACAGGAGCGGCTTGTTTGGCAGCTTCTTCGGCCGCGCGGTTCACGGTGAGAATAAATTCATCCACCTGTTTATTCATTCCCAATGACCTGAGTTTGGATTCCACAGCGGCCGCTTCAGGAGGGAAGGGAATTTTGATGACGGGATGTTTGAAAAAACCGTCTACTTTGGATGCGGAACCGGAGGCATTCTTGCTTCCGTATTGTAAAGCTTCCTTCAAACCATCGATGATTTCCTGATTCGTAAGCGGCTTCCCGGAATTGATCGATTTATCAATGTCCTTTCCAATTTTATTAAAATCAACCTGAGAGCAGGAAAGAACCGGAATCAGGATAAGAATGGAGAATAATAATTTTACAGTACGCATAAAGACCGGATTAAGTTTGTTGGTTCAGAGAAATACAAAGATGGGGCCAAATTCCATAAAAGAAAAGGGTACGGTTGCTTCCGTACCCTTTTCTTTGTCTTCATGATTATGAATCTGTAGCTTTTTCCGGTGGAGGAGGAGTGCTTCCAAATTTATCTCCCGACCAGTTGCAACGTTGTTTCCACAACATCCGCATTCGTTCCCGTTCTTCAGGTGTCATTTTCTCCATTTTCTCCTTCCACTGAGCGCCTTTCCAGCCGTGTCGTCCACCTTTCATCCCGCAAAAACCGCGGAACAAAATCCGGCTGAGAACAAGCAGTCCGATAGCCTGGAAAAATGTTATGAATGGACCATGGAACAACACAGGAACAAGCCAGTTCCATAATCCCATGACCAGCAACCCAAATAACAAAAAGCCTGCTATCACAAAGAATCCGATTTTAAGTATCCAGAATTTTTTCATCGTTTTTTTTTAATTTTTTTTTTCTTTCCTGAAATCAGGAGTTAATAATTTCATCATACAAACCCTGCAGGCGCTCCCTAAGATGGAGAATCGCATACCTTTTTCTCGACAAGAGTGTATTTAATGAGAGACCGGTTGTCTCCACCATTTCATTGAACGTAATTCCTTCAAGCTCGTGCTTGATAAATACTTCACGTTGTTCAGCGGGTAATTCTTCCAATGCCTGTTCTACAGCGTCCCAAATGAGTGCCTGATCGAATTCCATATCCGGACTTAAAGACGAAGACCGAATAAGATCCTGAAGAAAAAGCTGATCGTCATCATCCTGACTTCTGAATTTCAATTGATCTTCGAGCAAGTCCGGACGTTTCTTCCGGTATTGATCCGTGATTTTATTTCTTGCAACACGATACATCCATGCGGCAATTTTTTCAATCGGCTGCATCATACGGTATGCAGTGGTCAGTTCAAACAAAACATCCTGAAAAATATCTTCGGCATCTTCCGGTTCCCGTACGCGGTTCCGGATGAAATCAAATAGCTTCTTCCCATTCTGTTGAATGACGTCCCGGATGGAATCATCTTGCTCCTTGATCATAGGGAAAGCGAATGTTCGGGTTTGTGTCATATGTTAAAGCTGACGCATACACCCGGGTAAATATTTTACAAGAATAAAAAAACTCTGTGAGGCCTTTCAAACTATCTTCGTGTCCGAAAACGGGTCACCTATAGAACCCCTAAATTCCACTGAATTATTCATTCTTATGAAATTAGCTGAAATTATAACCATCGGGGATGAACTGTTGATCGGGCAGGTCATTGACACGAATAGTGCCTGGATGGGTCAGAAACTCAACTCAATAGGAGTTAAGGTGAAGCAAATCACTTCAGTAAGCGATGATGCGGAACATATCATTGCAGCATTGAATGAAGCACGGAAAAGGGCCGACTTGATTTTTATCACTGGTGGCCTGGGTCCAACCAAGGACGATATTACAAAGATAACACTGTGCAGGTATTTTAACAGCTCGCTTCGATTTGACGAAAAATCATTCGAAGTGATCACGGAAATATTCAAAGCAAGGGGCAGGGGAGTTACCGATACCAACAGGAAACAGGCTGAGGTGCCTTCAAACTGTGAAGTTCTTCTAAACAAATGGGGAACAGCACCCGGAATGTGGTTTGATGACGAGGGAAAAGTATTTGTATCAATGCCGGGTGTTCCTTATGAAATGAAAGGAATCATGGAGAACGAAGTTCTTCCTCGCCTCATTAACAGATTTAAATTACCGCCTATTCAACACCGTACAATACTTACTCAGGGTATTGGAGAATCAAATTTATCTGACTTGATTTCGTCCTGGGAAGATAAGCTTCCACCATATATGAAACTGGCTTATCTTCCTTCACCCGGAATGGTTCGACTTCGTATTTCAGCAAACGGAACAAACGAATCTGCATTACGTTCTGAAATGGAAAGTGAAGTCAAAAAATTAATTTCAATTGCGGGTGAATACATTTATGGCTTCGAAGAGGAAAAGCTGGAATCCATCATTGGAGAACTGCTTCGTCAACAAGGCAAAACACTCTCTACTGCCGAAAGTTGCACCGGAGGATATATTGCACATAAGATTACTACGATTCCCGGAAGTTCGGATTATTATATCGGCTCTGTGATTGCATATGCAAACAGAATCAAAGAGAAATTTCTCGATGTTGATCCAAATATCTTTGAAGTTCATGGCGCCGTAAGTGAACAGGCAGTCAAAGCAATGGCTGCTCATGTTAAAGAAAAATTTGGAACTGATTACTCAATTGCCTGTTCAGGAATCGCCGGTCCGGGAGGGGGAACCGAGGAAAAACCAGTGGGTACAGTCTGGCTCGCACTCGCAACCCCGGAACAGGTTATCACCCGAAAATTTCTTTTGGGTCGGGTCAGAGAACGTGTCATTATGGAAGCAAGTCAGCATGCCTTAAATTTGCTTCGAAAAGCGCTTGTTGGTATAAAAATATGACTTTCAGCGTATTAATCGAATTTTAAGTTAAATTTCCGGGAGTTTTCAACAATGAAATCATGAAAAATCAATCAAAAAAGCTTGATCATTAAAAAATAATAGTATCTTTGCGCCTCTTAAAAAATTAAGTCCCATGGCACGCATTTGTGATCTGACAGGAAAAAAAGCAATGACGGGAAACAGTGTTTCCTTCTCAAATAAAAAGACAAAAAGAAAGTTCAACCCGAACCTGCATGTAAAACGTTTTTATGTGCCTGAATTGGGTGAGTGGATCTCATTGAAGGTTTCTACTTCTGCGCTTCGTACCATTGATAAAATTGGTATCAGTGCTGCTATTGAGAAAGCTATTAAAAAAGGTAAAATCTAATTCTACATAAAGCTTTAAAAAGAAAGCCGGTTTCTCATAGGGAAACCGGCTTTCTTTTTAGATATAATTTGATACTAGTCAATCATCGGAATTACTGTTTGATAAAGCGACTATCCATCACTTCACCCTTACCGGTGATCAACTCTACAAAATACAATCCTCCGGACAAAGAGTGAATATCTATCAATTGCTTTGCATCATCCAGTTTTTGCATCATCACCATTTTACCGGCGCTGTCATAAATACGAATATGATCAAGTTTTTTACCGGCCATTTCCTGTCCAATGTGGATTGAATGATTGGCCGGATTCGGATACAAACCAAAGTCCTGATCATGGCTGATATTTCCGGTTGAAAGCAATGCTCCATTACTCAATTTCCAGAAATCATTAAACATCGGAGCGAATGTATTTGTCTGTCCACCAACACCAATATAAATATCATCATTCAACAGAAAGCCGCTTGCATATCCTCTTGGATAACCAGGGAATGTTCCTTCAAGTGTCCAGGCATCTTGTTGTTGATCATATCGGTAAAACATGTTTAAAGGATTATGCGTGATCCCAGCGCTTTGGTAATAATAACCACACAATACAAAACCACTGGTAGTGGAAGAATAAGTACATGGCTCAACAACATATGGGATTGGGAAATCCGCTTTTTGTGCCCAGGTGTCGGTGCCCGGATCATATTCATAAAAATCACGGAAATTACTTGTTGAATTGGTGTTATTTCCTAAACCAATATATCCTTTTGACCCGATAGAAAAGGCCGCACTTCCATTTCTCGCCGGTCCCGGAAAGCTTGCTTTGGCAGTCCAGTTGTCCATCACAGGATCGTATTCATAAAAGTCAGTAAAACTATTTCCTCCCGCATAGCCTGTTCCAACATACCCCTTTCCTCCAACACTGAATCCCGCTGCGCTTTCACGAAGTCCTCCGGGGAAATTTGTTTTTGCCGTCCATGTGTTTCCTGTAGCATCATACTCCCATAATTGAGCAGATGGAGCCCCGGTTGAACCGGTACATATATAGGCTTTCCCGGCTATAACAAATGTTACACAACCAAAACGTCCTGTTGTAGGGAAGTCGGCCTTTTGTGACCATGTGTTAGAGATGGGATCATATGCATACAAATCTGTTTCACCTTGACCTGTCCCAAGCAATCCAAGTCCGGTATATCCTAATCCATTAATAGAAAAAGAAACAGCTCCTCTCCTTGGTGTGCCCGGGAAATCAGGAATTTGAAGCCAACTCAATTGAGCCATTGACAGTAACGAGCAACAGATTAAAATGCCAAACAGAGTAAATTTTTTCATAGTGGATCTGATTTTGAACAAATTAAATCAAAATTCAGCACAAATTCCATCTGTGTAATCAAAAAAGCAAGAATAAGATGTTAAATTTCACAGAGTTCTGAAGCCGGAGAAACCAGGCAATTTCAATTTGCCGGTCGTTTAAAGGATAATTTTGCCTGAAAATATCAGATATTTACATAGTCCTTTAGATTGGCTGATACCTCAAACTGTCATGATATTAAATTGAATCAAATTATGAGAAAATTTATTTCAAACATATTTGTTTTTGTTTTCTTCCCTGTGATCAATTTAATCGGACAGACTTCTTCATTTCCGACTTACGATAATGATTTGCTTCCTGCTGATTTCTTCAAAGGAAGGAGGGAAGCTGTCAGAGAAAATATGACTGATTCTTCCATGTGTATTTTATTTGCTGCCCCTGAAAGAAATCGTTCGAACGATGTAGATTATACTTTTCATCAGGACCCTAATTTTTATTACCTGACGGGAATTACAGAGGCAAATGCCGTTCTTATTTTATTTAAAAATACCCAACTTCTATATGGAGAAAAAACCAACGAACTTTTATTTATTCCCGAAAAAGTTCAACAAAAAGAAATATGGAATGGAAGAAATGCAGGCAGTTCAGATGCAAGTAGAATCTCGGGGATTCAATTTGTAAAAACAACCTCCGAATTTCAGAATTTACCTATTCCTTATGCCTCAATGCAAAGAATTTTCCGTTTACGTTTTCCAAAAGGAATGACGGATGATAAAAAATCGGAAACTGATTTGTACAGTCTGGTAGAACAATTCAAATTGAATTCAGGTTTTCCAAATTCATTGGATGATGATTTTAAACTGGCTAAAGTTCTTGCTGGACTTCGCGCCATCAAACAAAAAGAAGAAATCAGGTTAATTCAAAAAGCAATTTCCATCACTTGCGATGGTCACCGGGAAATGATGCATGCCCTGGAACCGGATTTTTCAGAATTCAGTATTCAGGCTGTTGGTGAATATATTTTCAAATCCTCAGGTGCTGAAGCTGTAGGCTATCCAAGTATCTGCGGAGGAGGAGAAAATTCCTGTATCCTCCATTATGAATCAAATCGAAAGCCACTCAAAGCAGGAGAACTAGTGCTGTTGGATATGGGAGCCGAATACCATGGTTATTCAGCAGATGTGACAAGGACCTTGCCTGTGAATGGAAAATTTACCGAACCACAAAAGCTGATTTATGATCTGGTCTACCGTGCGCAGGAGGATGCTTTCCTGGCTTGCCGACCCGGAAACAAATTCAGAGATCCGCACATCAAAGCAATGCATGTAATTTCGGAAGGCCTCATTCAACTTGGAATTATTTCTGGTGCGGATGAAGCAGGAAAATACTTCATGCACAATACTTCCCATTACCTGGGTCTGGATGTCCATGATGTGGGTCCTTATTCAGAACTGACCCCTGGAAATCTGATCACCATTGAACCCGGAATTTACATCCCGGAAGGTAGTCCTTGTGATCCCAAATGGTGGAATATAGGGGTACGACTGGAAGAAGACGTACTTATCACTGAAGCTGAACCGAATATCCTTTCAGGAAATCTACCCCGAAAATGGCAGGATGTGGAGAAAGAAATGCAGCAAAAGTCCTTTTTTAACAAATAATGGCTGAAAACATCCTGTTTTCTGGCTAATAAATTTGGAATCAGTAGATATTTTGGTATATTTGCAGCCCTCGAAAATAGGTCTGTGACCTGCCCATTAAAAAAACCGAATTATCATGGCAAAGAAAGGTAACCGCGTACAAGTTATCATGGAATGTACCGAACACAAGGCAAGCGGAATGCCTGGTACTTCACGCTATATCACCACAAAAAACAAAAAGAACACGACTGAACGTCTCGAGTTGAAAAAATTCAACCCGATTCTCAAGAAAATGACCGTTCACAAAGAGATCAAATAATTCCTGATCCTTAACAGTTCTTCCAAAACATCAAATAATTTAAGTCATGGCAAAGAAAGTAGTTGCAACCCTTAAATCCGGAAAAGGAAAAGAGTTCTCCAAAGTGATCAAGATGATCAAAAATCCTCAAACAGGTGCTTACCAGTTTAAGGAAGAAGTTGTTCATAACGACCACGTAAAAGATTTTCTGAAAGAGAAATAATCTGTTGCATCAATAATATTTATTGAGCTTCTTTCCTATTGAAAGAAGCTTTTTTTATTTAAAAGAATGTTTAGCTGTAATGCTCTTTGCATTCATTTTTATAAGTAAAGTATAAGGAGGTAATATACTTATGGGTTTATTTAATTTCTTCTCAAAGGAAAAAAAAGAAAGTCTTGATAAAGGACTGGAAAAGACAAAAACCAGCTTGTTTTCAAGACTGGCAAAAGCGGTTGTTGGTAAATCAACAGTGGATTCAGAAGTACTGGATAACCTCGAAGAAATCCTGGTGTCATCCGATATCGGTGTAAACACCACACTTAAAATAATTCAACGATTGGAAGCTCGTGTTTCAAAAGATAAATACGTTGGCACTGATGAACTGAATAATTTACTAAAGGATGAAATTGCCGGACTCTTAGCCGAAAATAATACTCTCGACGCGACAGATTTTGTTATTCCTGAACACAATGGACTTCCACATGTCATAATGGTCGTTGGTGTAAACGGAGTTGGAAAAACAACCTCCATTGGAAAACTCGCCTATCAATTCAAGAAGTCTGGAAAAAAAGTAATGCTTGGTGCCGCGGATACCTTCAGAGCCGCCGCAGTTGATCAATTGGATATCTGGAGCAAACGAGTGGATGTTCCCATCATCAAACAGGCAATGGGTTCAGATCCCGCCTCCGTTGCATTTGATGCTGTGCAGTCGGCTGTTGCACAAAAGATGGATGTAGTGATCATTGATACTGCCGGACGACTTCACAACAAGATCAACCTGATGAATGAATTGTCAAAGATCAAACGTGTGATGCAGAAGGTAATACCTGATGCACCTCATGAAATTCTACTTGTACTGGATGCTTCTACCGGCCAAAATGCGATTGAACAAGCCCGTCAATTCACCAAAGCAACAGATGTCAACGCGCTTGCTCTCACAAAACTCGATGGTACAGCCAAAGGCGGTGTGGTCATTGGAATTTCAGATGAATTCAAAATCCCTGTGAAATACATTGGGGTAGGAGAAAAAATGGAAGATCTTCAGGTCTTTAACAAGAGTGAATTTGTTGATTCCCTTTTTAGTGAAAAGTAAATTCATGCATCTTTAGAATGAAAACAAAAACACTAAAAAAAAATAAGGTAAACGTCATCACCCTCGGTTGCTCCAAGAATATTTATGATTCTGAAGTACTGATGGGACAGTTGAAAGCTAACAAATTCGATGTTACTCACGAATCCACTGATGATGATGCTTCCATAGTCATCATCAATACCTGTGGCTTTATTGACAATGCAAAACAGGAGAGCATTGACACAATTCTTCAATTCGCGCACGCCAAGCAGAATGGAAAAATTGACAAGCTTATTGTTACCGGTTGCCTGAGCGAACGATACAAACCTGAACTGGAAAAAGAAATTAGCCAGGTCGATGATTTTTTTGGAACAAGTGATCTTCCTAAGCTTCTAAAATCACTTGGCGCAGATTACAAACATGAACTGGTAGGTGAGCGGATGCTTACAACACCACAGCAATACGCTTATCTCAAGATTTCTGAAGGCTGTGACCGACCATGTTCATTTTGTGCTATCCCACTCATGCGCGGGAAACATCTTTCTGTTCCGGAAAATGAATTGGTGTCCCAGGCAAAATTGCTTGCCGCCAAAGGCACAAAGGAATTGATCCTCATTGCACAGGATCTTACTTTTTATGGTCTTGATATTCACGGAAAACGTACTCTGGCCGATTTGCTCAGGAAACTGTCCGATGTGAGTGGAATTGAATGGTTGCGTTTACATTATGCCTATCCTTCCGGATTTCCGATGGATGTTTTAGATGTAATGAATGAACGTGAGAATATCTGCAAGTATCTTGATATGCCATTGCAGCATATCAGTGACCGAATGCTCAAAAGCATGCGAAGAGGTATTACCCGGGATAAATCTATTCAGCTTGTGGACTCCATCCGGGAGAAAGTTCCCGGTATCGCTTTGCGTACAACTCTGATAGCAGGGTACCCTGGCGAAACGGAAGAGGACTACGCCGAAATGAGAGATTGGGTTGAGAAAACAAGATTTGACAGACTTGGGATTTTCACTTATTCACACGAAGAAAACACACATGCATTCGAATTGAATGACGATGTTCCGACGGAAGTGAAGAAAGAAAGGGCAGAAGGCATCATGGATATTCAACAGGTAATTTCCCGTGAACTCAATGAACAGAAAATTGGTTCTACTTTCCGGGTTTTATTTGATCGAAAAGAAGGAAATTACTTTGTGGGTCGGTCAGAATTCGATTCTCCGGAAGTGGACAATGAAATTCTTGTAAATGCAGCTGAGCATTATATTCGAATCGGAGATTTCGCGAATGTAAAAATCACCAGCGCTCAGGAATTTGATTTGTATGGTGAAGTTGTAAGTTGAGGATGATTTACAAGCTTTAAAATAAAATACCCCTTTGAGGCGAGAGTCCAACCCAAAAATCAAAGTACAACCGGATCAATATAACAGGGACTTTTCAGAATTTCTTCCTCTGTATCATCCTCGTAAACAACTTTTATTCTGACCCGGCTTCCTTTTTCATAGTTCTTAATTATCACTGATTTTTTATCCTCAGATAATTTTCCCTGAACAGGAAGAAAACTTTTATCGTACAAAATCCTTTTGATTTCTTTTGCAGGCCTTGGTAACGAAATCTGATAGTCCTGAACTTGCTTAGTAACAGTACTGTCAGGCACAGCGCCTGATATCGTCTGTAATCCACCCAAATAAAAAATAAACAAAAGCACCACAGGGACTTTTAGCATTTCTGTTTTATTTTCAAATAATGATCGGAAGGAAAACATGGTTGGTAAATTTATTAGTATTGGGTGACGACAAATGGAATGGTACGGTTACTCATGTTACTTTTAAAATTGAGAATGTAATATCCCCCGGCAAAACACTTCAAATCCAGAGTCAATTCATCATCAGAGTTCCAGGTCTGTTCAAAAACCAGCTGACCATTTGAAGTATAAATACTGATCAGCCCTGGTTCAGAATTTGAACCCCCATTCAATGTGATCTGATCTACAGCAGGATTTGGATAAATCGTCAGTTGATGGTTACTCTCCGTTTTAGGAACCTGCAAAACAGCGGATGCCATCAAATACTCGGAAGACAATGCGTTATTTCCAAGACTGTCTGCTTTAATTCCTAACAAATAAGAAGCCTGACCGCCATGTTCAAACCAGCGAAAATAAGTGAATTGAGTTGCTGAAGAACGAATCAGAATATATACAGGCCCTACCAATGCATACAATGAATCGTATCTGGTTTCAGTAATCCTGACACGAAGAGTATTTTGATAAACGGCATTGGGCAAGGTCAGTGAACCATAACCATCCGCATTAAAATGGGAGGTGATATTGATAATATTTCTTACTGTATAGGTAGTGCCGCTGGTATCTGTATACATTGTATCTACGATATTGCGTGCGACATTGGTACTTGTATTGCCAAAAGTAAATGGAACCGGTACAAAACATTGTCCGGGATTTAGCACAAAATTTCCGCCGGAACTACCAAATCCATCAATGAAAAAACCTGTTGAATTGGCAGTAAAATAAGAGTATGAATTAGTTTCTCTATCGTAGCCAGACAAATTTGAACCACTAAAAGTAGCGGCATACGGTGTTCCTGTAGCCGGCATAAAGCCTGCTGTATCGGTTAATAAATTTACGAGGGAACTATAGTTCCAGTTTTGATTCGCACCACCGGCAGGAATCGCAGCATTATAGGTTGAATCAGTGCCTGTTGTAAAGTAGAATCCTGCGAATGGTAAATCGGTTGATGTAATGGTTGGTTGACTGAATCCATCAAGAGTAGCAAGACAGAGAATCAGAAAGAATAACTTATTCATGATATCCTGGGATTGATATTCCTAAAGGTACATAACTTTCAAGCCATCCTGAATGTCTAATAAAAAAAAAGCACCTGTAAAGGTGCTTTTCAATTTGTTTATCGCAGATCAACAATTTCTGCTCCGGGATACTTACCGGCAGTAAATGTGAATGGTGAATCATCTATAATTACATCCGGAGTAAGCTTTTCAACTGTAATAGTCTGAATGCTTCCGTTTTTGTCAAAAATTTTCGCGGTACTGATGAATTTATCATTCTTGTTGATGGTCAGTTTCACCTTGTAGATATTTTTCTTCTTTGGTTCTACCGGTACTAATTCAACCAATTGATATACCATTCCTTTTTCTTTCTGCTCTCCAATGAATTTGAACAACCAGCCTTTTTCATACATCGTAAAAATATTTGACGGGCTGATTGTATTCTCATCCGTCTTCTGGTTGTCAATTTGAACTTCGTTGGCATCTTTCACATAAGTCCAGCGTGTTTTACCGTCACTGATAACATCCTGGCTTGCTATTTCAAGTTTATACTTATTGCCTTTCAGGTAAATAGTACCTTTTTGTTCCTCTTTGCTTTTGTCTTTTGTGTTTTCAATAGAAATTACAAAAGTGGCCTTTACCGACTTAAATGATTTGTATTTGGTGCTGACTCCTTTCAGGATTTCCTGTGCCTTTTTATCGGTCTGTTCTACCTGGGCTGTTTGAGCCATTGAACTCAAACCGATCAAGAGAAATAAGGCAAAAACTATCTTTTTTTTCATTTTTTGGTGCTTTTTCAGGAAATCTGATACAAATTTAAGGTTTCCGCGTCAGGAAGCAAAAAGCAGACCAAAGCAAATCCGGCTAATTTTCGAATAAGGAAAAATCAGACTCTGTGGTAAGCTCGAAATGAAAGCTAATTGCATCATTTTGAGCAAAGGAAATCAGTTTTCCCTGTGTCTCAGGCCTTGCAAAATGTTTTGAAGATTCATTGGGTCCTTCACTAGCACTTCACGTGCTTTTGAACCTTCAAACGGACCAATAATTTTAGCCGCTTCCAATTGATCGATAATTCTTCCTGCTCTGTTGTATCCAAGTTTTAATCGCCGCTGCAGGAGGGAAGCTGAACCTTGTTGATGCTGAACAATAATTGCCGCCGCTTCTTCAAATAATGGATCTCTGTCATCAGGATTGAATTCCCTGCTTCCTTCGCTGGTTTCATCGACATATTCCGGCAAAAGGTGAGCATCACTATACCCTCGTTGACCACCAATAAATTCAGTAATTCTGTCCACCTCCGGGGTATCAACAAATGCGCATTGCAGACGAATAAGATCCGCGCCAGTAGAGAATAACATATCTCCGCGTCCAATGAGTTGATCAGCGCCACCACTATCCAGGATGGTCCGGGAATCGATTTTAGAGGTTACACGGAATGCAATCCGGGCAGGGAAGTTGGCTTTGATTGTTCCGGTGATGATATTAACGGAAGGTCTTTGTGTCGCGATGATCAGATGTATCCCAATTGCACGGGCAAGTTGAGCAAGACGGGCGATTGGCGTTTCGATCTCTTTTCCTGCAGTCATGATAAGGTCGGCAAACTCATCCACCACCAAAATGATATAAGGAAGATATTTGTGACCATTCACAGGATTTAACTTCCTGGAAATAAATTTCGTGTTGTACTCTTTGATGTTTCGCACCTGGGCGTCTTTCAATAACTCATAACGCTGGTCCATTTCGATACACAAAGAATTGAGTGTATTCACTACCTTTTTGGTATCCGTAATAATTGCTTCCTCTTCACCGGGCAGTTTTGCGAGAAAATGTCTTTCAATAGTTTTAAAAAGTGTCAATTCCACTTTCTTGGGATCCACCAATACAAACTTTACCTGTGAAGGATGTTTCTTATACAGTAATGAAACAAGGATTGCATTCAAGCCAACAGATTTTCCTTGTCCGGTTGCACCGGCCATAAGCAAGTGGGGCATCTTTGCAAGATCTGCAACAAACACCTCATTGGAAATTGTTTTACCTAAACCAATCGGCAATTCAAACTCACTATTGAAAAATTTCTCTGAGCCAAGTACCGACTTCATCGGAACCATTTCCGGCTTTTGATTAGGCACTTCGATACCAATTGTTCCTTTTCCGGGGATTGGGGCAATAATCCGGATCCCTAAAGCAGACAGACTTAAAGCAATGTCATCTTCCAGATTTTTAATCTTTGAAATCCTGACACCGGCTTGTGGAACTATTTCAAACAATGTTACAGTAGGTCCAATTGTTGCTTTAATTTTTTCGATGGAAATATTGTAATGACTGAGTGTTTCTACAATCCGGTTTTTATTTGCTTCCAGTTCCTCCTTGTTCACTTCAATCTTCTTGTCGCCATAATTCTCCAGCAATTCCAGGGTAGGAAACTTATAGGAAGACAAGTCAAGCGTTGGATCATAATCTCCTTGCGCGTGTGGAAGTTCAATATCATCATCAAGAACTGCTGCTTCTTCAGTAACCGCGGCAACTTCCATCGGCACTTCATCTTCCGTAGCGAGGAGGGAAGCTATTTCAAGTGAAAGATCCGGATCTTCTTCCTCTTCTTCCATCACTTCTTCTTCCTGTTCATCCTCAAGGGACAGATCAATAGCATTTTCCTCAGTCGTTTCTTCTTCATCCTCTTCTTCTTCGTCCTCCTCTTCATCAACTCCAAGATCCAGTTCCACGGTTCTTGAAGAATCTTCTGTTTTTAAAATATTCATGACAGGCATGGGGGAGGTGGCAACAGCTTCTTCGACACTTCCTTCTTCAGCAGGCATTTCAGTCTCTGCTTTTTTGCGGAATGAAATATTGTACGCAGCAACAAGGAATCCAGTAAAGGTGAATACAAGCATAGCGCCGGTTCCAATGAAACCGACCATTGAATTCAATGTCTGGCTCATTTGATATCCATAACCACCGGCAAGAATCAACATATCCGGATTGTTATGAAAGATATATCCAAAAAATGTAGAGAGCCAGATGGTTGTGAACAAAGAGTATTTCAGTGATTTGGTAATCGGGAGCAAAGCAACATCCCAAAGGATTTTTACTCCGGCAAGTGTGAGCAGAAAGGGCAGAAAAAATGCACAGATACCAAACCAGTGATTTTGAAATTGCAAAGCAGTTACCGCGCCAAGCTTACCCAACCAGTTTTCCACAGAAATATCTCCACGGGTGAAAAGTTCCCAGATCGAATTAACACCAGCAATTGCCTGATCCTCTTTCCATGTGAACAGGTTGGACACAAAAGCGATCACCATGAAAAAGGCAAGTAACAACAGGGTCATTCCAAAAATCTTATGGGTTCTTTCATCACCCAAAAAATTCCGTATTGCCTGAATTCTCGCTCTAAATCCTGCGTTTTTAGTACTCTTTTTGACTCTTTCCCGTTTCGGACTGGCCTCTTCTGTCGCCTCATTCTTTAGCCTGTTCGCCATGAACTACCTGATTTTATTAAGTTTTTAAAATTAGAAGGTCTTAAAACGCAAGAGCCGTGCGCCTTTCAAAAGATATGAACAAGGTTTTCAAGACGAAGCCCTGATTATTCAACCACTTTTTCCTGAAATTATTGTACTCCGGAGAGCAATTGGGATTAGAATCGTTATTTTTCCATAATGTTAATTTCTCATCCCAAAATTCCGTGAACTGACTTTTTTCATACATGAAAAAGGGATATATTTGCTATATATTGGATCTTCCTAAAAACCAAAACATGAAAAAAATTACTCAATTCGCTTTGCTTGCATTTCTCTTGATCTCGACATCTAACTTTTCGCAGGCTCAGGAAAACGGCAGATTGGTTGGTCAGGGTAAAATCGTATTTGAAATTTCTTACCCGAATTCTCAATTAGATCAACAAACCCTTGCCATGATGCCCACGGAATCTGTGCTCTATTTTAAAGGCAATATGAGCCGTTCAGAAATACAGATGGGTATTGGTTCAACCTCTATTATTTCGGATCATAAATTGGGTGAAACAATTACCCTGATGGATATGCTCGGAAATAAATCTGCAGTCAAGATGACAAAAATGGATGCGGAAGCAGAACGCAGTTCAAATAATAAACCAACAGTTGAGTTAAAATCAGATACCAAAGTAATCGCCGGTTACAATTGCAAAAAAGCTGTCGTTACTACAACCGGCAGGAACGGTGGAGTGACTTTTGATGCATGGTTTACCACTGAACTGATGGCCCGCAATTCATTTCAATCAGAAATTGAAGGGATAGACGGCTTTATGTTGGAATTTCAGACTGAACAGAATGGTATGACGATGAAAATGACCGCGAAAAGTGTAGAAGAACAGCAGGTAGATGACTCCAAATTCATGCTGCCTGAAGGCTATACTGTTATGACTAAAGAACAATTTCAACAAATGTACAAAGGCGGAAAATAAGGCTCTTGTACGAAGACTAAAAAAGGCTTACCAAAACGGTGAGCCTTTTTTCATTATATGCGGTTCTGTACACAAAACTGATTTTGTACCTTCACGCCATGCTGCAACGATTAATCGTCCAGAATTACGCCTTGATAGATTCATTGGAACTGGATCTCAACAAAGGACTGAATATTATTACCGGTGAGACCGGTGCGGGTAAATCCATTCTGCTCGGAGCATTATCTCTCATTCTTGGTCAAAGAGCCGATTCTTCAGCGCTTCTTGATAAGAATAGAAAATGCATAGTGGAAGGTGAATTTAGTTTTCATAAAAACGATACTGCCATTCTCCGTTTCTTTCAAGCTGAGCAACTCGATCTGGATCACGGAATCCTGATCCGTAGAGAAATCAGTCCTGAAGGAAAATCACGAGCTTTTATAAATGACACACCGGTAAACTTGCAGCAATTAAAAGAACTCGGCGGACTGTTGGTAGATATCCATTCGCAGCATGAAACACTATTGCTCAACAAGAGTAATTTTCAGTTGTCAGTGCTGGATGCATTTGTCGGACATAAAGATTTGTTGTTGAATTATGCTAATTCTTATTCAACTTATAAAAGGTTAGAAAAAGAACTGCTAGAATTGCGGGCCGAGGAACAACGATCCAAAGCTGATCAGGATTACTTCGATTTCCAGTATAAGGAACTTGAGGAGGCACATTTGGAATCCTATGATCTTGAAAAACTCGAAGATGAATACAAAACACTAACTCATGCCGGTGAAATTCAGCAGGGACTTGAACACTTGCTCACTCTGCTCACCAGTGGAGAAAGCAATGTGCTCAGTCAAATCACCGGAATGTTTGGTCAGGTTCAGCAACTGTCAAAATACAATAACAGACTTGTCGATCTGGCACAGCGATTTAAGAGTGTTCAGATTGAACTGAAAGATCTGGAAAATGAACTGGAGACAATTGGTTCAGAAATACAATCTGATCCCGGCAGGCTGGAAATTGTGAACGAGCAACTGAATACAATAAATAAACTCCAGCAAAAACACCGGGTAAACAGCATTGCGGATTTGTTGAGATTGAAAGAAGAATTTGGCCAGAAATTAGAGGGAATCCATTCACTCGATGATAAAATTGCAAGTTGTGAATCGGCCATGAATGACATTCGAAAAGCACTTACCGATCTATCCGGCCAAATTACAGCAAACAGGAATAAAACAATTCCGACTGTAGAAGCCAGTATCAAAAAATTATTGTCAGAAGTTGGCATGCCCAATGCTATTCTCAAAATCGAAAATACGGCTTATCCCGAAGGGGAATGGGGACCAAACGGATGTGATCAGATTCGATTTCTTTTTTCCGCAAACAAAGGCATTGCCTATTCCGAAATCAGCAAAGTGGCTTCCGGTGGTGAACTCAGTCGATTGATGCTTTGTCTCAAATCAGCAGTTGCCAGACTCATTGAACTGCCTACAATAGTTTTTGACGAAATTGATACCGGAGTTTCCGGAGAAACTGCTTTTAAAATTGGGAAAGTGATGCAGGAAATGTCTAAAAAACACCAGCTCATCGCGATCACACATCTTCCACAAATTGCCAGCAGGGGAGAGGCTCACTTCTTCGTTTACAAAAATGTTACCGGTAAAAAGACCTTTACTCATGTCCGTCAGTTGACAAATGATGAACGTGTTGTTGAAATAGCACGGATGTTGAGTGGCGACAAACCAACTGCTGTAGCCATGGAAAACGCGAAGGAACTGTTGAAGATTTGATTCCATTTTTATTCTATTCTCGGATAAATCGGCTTCTAAATAGAAATGCTACTAAAGGGATCTTCAATAATCTGCTGATTAAAAATTTCCGGTAATTTATGCAGGGGTTTTATTTTCAGGCAGATATTGACATCCAGCTAAACAATAAGTATTCTGGCTATTAATTGGAAAATTCCTAATTTCAGGCCATTGAATTCCATTCAAAATCTATCTTTGCTTTCTTTCAAAACCAAACTATGTCACATCAACTGTTAAAAGGTAAACGCGGAATCATTTCGGGAGCTCTTGATTCAAACTCCATCGCCTGGAAAGTCGCTCAACGCTGTCATCAGGAAGGTGCACAAATTGTGCTCACCAATGCCCCGATAGCCATGCGGATGGGTGAGATCAAAAAGCTTGCGGAAGAAACGCAATCAGAAATAATTCCTGCCGATGCAACCTCCATTGAAGATCTGACCAATCTGTACACAAAGTCGATGGAAATTACAGGCGGAAAAATTGATTTTGTGTTGCACAGTATTGGAATGTCTGTCAATATTCGTAAAAATATTCCCTACGTAGAAAGTAATTACGAATACTACATGAAGGGAATTGATGTATCAGCTTTGTCTTTACACAAGATGCTAAGTGTAGCGATGAAACTCGATGCTATCAATGATTGGGGTAGTGTTGTGGCGCTCACCTATATCGCTGCTCAAAGAACCTATCCGTTTTATACCGACATGGCGGATATCAAAGCATTGCTCGAATCCATCACACGTAGTTTTGGATATCACTATGGAAAAAAGCGAAATGTGCGCGTGAATACTATTTCACAATCACCAACTAAAACCACTGCCGGTTCCGGCATCAAGGGGTTTGATGATTTTTACAATTTTGCAGACAAACTTTCTCCTTTGGGAAATGCAAGTGCTGATGCTTGCGCGGATTATTGTGTTTCGCTATTCTCAGACCTCACCAAAATGGTAACTATGCAAAATTTGTATCATGATGGTGGCTACTCAACAACAGGTATCAGTTTTGAAGTTATGGAGAAATTCGGAAATTCTTAAACAAGAATTCCAGAATAAGGGAATAAAAAAAAACGCGGGAGAACCCCGCGTTTTTTTTATGCATTTCAGGATAGATTATTCCTGATCCTTTTTCTTTCTACCTGTGCCTGTTTTGGCAGGAGGAGGAACATTTGCCTTAATCACATGAATTTTGAGAGTAGAAGTTTCTTTTTCAAAATTCACTTCAAGAATATCGCCTTCAGTCATTTCCGCTTTGATGATTTCTTCAGCCAGCGGATCTTCAAGGTATTTCTGGATTGCACGTTTCAATGGACGAGCTCCATAATTCACGTCATAACCTCTTTCAGAAATGAAATCCTTTGCTTCATCCGTCAGTTGAAGTTTGTAACCCAGTTCAATCACACGTTTGTAGAGGTGAACCAGTTCAACATCGATGATTTTGTGAATGTCTTCCTTGCTAAGAGAGTTGAACATTACTACGTCGTCAATACGGTTGAGGAATTCCGGAGCAAATGCTTTCTTCAAAGCATTTTCAATTACGCCACGTGAATGCTCATCAGCCTGGGTTGTCTTAGCGGAAGTCTGGAAGCCAACACCTTGTCCGAAATCCTTCAATTGGCGTGAGCCAATGTTGGACGTCATGATCATGATGGTGTTTTTGAAATCTACCTTGCGGCCCAGACTATCTGTTAATGTACCTTCATCCAATACCTGGAGGAGGAGGTTGAAGATATCCGGGTGAGCTTTTTCAATTTCATCCAGCAACACTACAGAGTAGGGTTTGCGACGAACTTTTTCAGTCAATTGTCCGCCTTCTTCATATCCCACATATCCCGGAGGCGCTCCAATCAATCGGGAAACAGCGAATTTCTCCATGTATTCACTCATATCGATGCGGATCAACGCATCTTCTGAATCGAACAAATATTTCGCGATTACTTTTGCAAGTTCAGTCTTACCAACACCGGTAGGGCCAAGGAAGATGAAAGTTCCAATTGGCTTATTCGGATCTTTCAATCCTGCTCGATTACGTTGAATGGCTTTTACAACTTTAGCAATTGCGTCATCTTGTCCGATTACTTTACCACGCAATTCATCAGCCATCTTCACCAGACGGTGGCTTTCGGTTTGTGCTACACGAGTCACCGGAATTCCGGTCATCATAGCTACCACTTCAGCGACATCCTGTTCAGTTACAGTATAACGGTGATTCTTGGTTTCTTCTTCCCATTGCTTCTTTGCAACCTCAAGTTGCTCGAGCAATTGCTTTTCGGTATCCCGTAATTTTGCAGCTTCTTCATATTTCTGGCTACGTACAACGCGATTCTTTTCATTCTTAATATCCGCTACTTTGCCTTCCAGGTCCAGGATGGTCTTTGGAACGTGGATGTTGGTAATATGTACACGGCTGCCGGATTCATCCAAAGCGTCAATCGCTTTATCCGGAAGGAAACGGTCCGTGATGTAACGGGAAGTGAGGGTCACACAAGCCTTGATTGCTTCGGGAGTGAAGTTCACATTGTGGTGTTCTTCATAACGCTCTTTAATATTGTTCAGAATCTCGAGAGATTCATCAATAGAAGCAGGCTCTACAAGTACGCGCTGGAATCGACGATCAAGTGCACCGTCTTTTTCGATATACTGACGATATTCATCAAGTGTAGTGGCACCGATACATTGGATTTCACCACGAGCAAGAGCCGGTTTGAACATATTTGAAGCGTCCAAAGAACCGGAAGCACCGCCGGCACCGATGATGGTATGAATTTCGTCTATGAACAGGATTACATCCGGAGATTTTTCGAGTTCATTCATCACAGCTTTCATTCGTTCCTCGAACTGGCCACGATATTTTGTTCCGGCAACGAGAGAAGCCAGATCAAGAGTCACAATTCGCTTATTGAAAAGAACCCTTGACACTTTACGTTGTACGATACGGAGTGCAAGACCTTCAGCGATGGCAGATTTACCAACTCCTGGTTCACCAATAAGGATAGGATTGTTCTTTTTACGACGTGACAGGATCTGAGAAACTCGCTCAATTTCCTTTTCACGACCAACAATAGGGTCGAGGCGACCTTCTTCTGCCGCTTTGGTAAGATCTCTTCCGAAGTTATCCAATACCGGGGTTTTGGATTTAGAATCCGAAGACTTCTTTCCGCTCATACCGCCGCCACTGCCGCCTTCATCATCCTTCGCGTAAGGATCATCCTCATTCGGATTCTGAGGTGCTTCTGATTTAAAATTTGATTTGATAATGTCCAGTTCTTCTTTCACGATATCGTAGTTAATACCATACTGATTCAGAATCTGAGTGGCAATATTGTCTTCGTCTTTCAGAATCGATAACAACAGATGCTCCGTTCCAATGACATCACTTTTGAACACTTTAGCTTCAAGATAAGTGATTTTCAAGGCTTTTTCAGCTTGTTTGGTCAGTGGGATATTGCTCAGGTTATTGATTGAGGCAGAACTTCCTTTGACAGAATTCTCGACTGATTTTCTCAATTCATTCAGGTTGATACCAAGTGATTTGAGGATTTTTATTGCCATGCCTTCCCCTTCGCGGATGAGTCCAAGCAAAAGGTGTTCGGTGCCGATATAATCATGACCCAGCCGAAGTGCTTCTTCACGGCTGAAGGTTATTACATCCTTGACACGGGGAGAAAATTTAGCTTCCATAAACTTGTTTTCTTTGTATAACGGTTAGGTGTATTTTTGGTTCGCCCAATTTTATGCAAGTTATAAACAAAATTGGCGATTGATTTCTTCAGTTTGCAATTAACGTGCAATTGCTGAGTATCTGCCAAACGGTCAGTTCTACTTTTCAACACTTTTCTGTTTGTTAATATACATCGAAATTACAGGGATTTTAGTACCTTCGTCAACCTGTCAAAAAGCTGAAAACAGATGGATTTCTTACGGTTTTAAACGTTCAGGGAAATCAATTATTTCGGGATTTCGGGAAAAAAAAATCAAAAGAGATTCTGACCCGGAAACAGCGGATTTGGCAGAACATTCTAATTACTTTATTCAATAATCATATATGTTTGAAGGAGAGAAAATTATTCCGATTAATATCGAAGAAGAAATGAAGACCGCCTACATCGATTATTCGATGTCGGTTATTGTTTCCCGTGCTTTACCGGATGTGCGTGATGGTTTGAAACCGGTTCACAGGAGGGTGCTTTACGGGATGCTGGATCTCGGAGTTTTGAGTAACAGACCCTATAAAAAATCTGCCCGTATCGTCGGGGAAGTTTTGGGTAAATATCACCCGCATGGAGATGGATCGGTGTATGACGCGATGGTCCGGATGGCTCAGGATTGGAGTTTACGTTATCCATTGATAGATGGCCAGGGAAACTTTGGATCCATGGATGGTGATTCTCCAGCCGCTATGCGATACACGGAAGCCAGGCTGAAAAAGATCGCTGAAGACATGCTCCTGGATATTGATAAGGAAACTGTTGATTTCACACTGAATTTTGACGACTCCTTGCAGGAGCCTACAGTGCTTCCTTCAAAAATACCGAATCTCCTTGTAAACGGAGCATCCGGTATAGCTGTTGGTATGGCCACCAACATGGCTCCACATAACATCACTGAAGTAATTGAGGGCATAATCGCTTACATCGCGAATCGTGACATCACTATTGATGAATTGATGAAGTATGTAAAAGCTCCTGATTTCCCGACTGCCGGAATTATCTACGGTTATGCCGGAGTGAAAGAAGCTTATCATACCGGACGAGGCCGTATTGTTTTGCGTGCCCGCACCACCATTGAAACAACGCCGAATGGTAAAGAGCGAATCATTGTCACGGAAGTCCCTTACCAGGTCAACAAAGCGGAAATGATTAAACGTACTGCTGATCTGATCAACGAGAAAAAGATCGACGGTATTACAGATATACGTGATGAAAGCGACAGAGAAGGAATTCGTGTCGTTTACGAATTGAGACGAGACGCGATTGCCAATGTTGTACTTAATAATCTTTATAAATATACTTCACTCCAGTCCTCTTTTAGTGTAAATAACGTCGCCCTTGTTCACGGCCGACCAATGACCCTGAATCTGAAAGATCAGATTGTACACTATGTAAATCACCGGCATGAAGTTGTTATACGCAGAACACAGTATGAGCTTCGTGAAGCTGAAAAGCGAGCGCATATTCTAGAAGGATTGCTCATCGCTCTCGATCACCTGGATGAAGTGATTGCACTCATTCGTGCTTCGCAGACTCCAAATATCGCTCAGGAAGGATTGATGACTCAATTCCAGTTGAGTGAAATCCAGGCGAAAGCGATCCTTGAAATGCGTTTGCAACGTCTTACCGGACTGGAAAGAGACAAAATCCGTGATGAATACAATGAGTTGATGAAACTCATCGAATATTACCGTGATGTTCTGGCGAATGAAGATCTCCGTATGGAAATCATTCGAGACGAGATGATCGAAATGAAGGATAAATACGGTGATGAACGCCGTACCGAAATTGTCTTTGCCGGAGATGACATTTCCATGGAAGAACTGATCGCCGATGAAGATGTCGTGATCACTATCTCACACCTTGGTTATGTAAAACGTACTTTGCTGACAGAATATCGAACGCAGGGAAGAGGTGGAAGAGGAGCAAAAGGCAGTTCGACAAGGGAAGAAGATTTTGTCGAACACATTTATGTCGCTTCGACGCACAATTACATGCTTTTCTTCACTGAAAAAGGCCGCTGTTTCTGGTTGAAGGTATATGAAATCCCTGAAGGAAATAAAACTTCAAAAGGAAGAGCAATTCAAAATCTGATCAGTATTCCTCCTGATGATAAAGTGAAAGCTTTTATCAATGTGAAAAATCTGGAAGACGAAGTATACATCAATAACAATTTCATCACGATGTGTACGCTGAACGGTACCATCAAAAAGACATCACTCGAAGCCTATTCCCGCCCTCGTTTATCTGGAATTAATGCTATCAACATCGAGGATGGGGATTCTTTACTCGAAGCAAGACTTACCAATGGCAAACAGGAAATCATGCTGGCGACACGCAAAGGGAAGCTGGTTCGTTTCAATGAAGAAACCGTACGTCCTGTAGGTAGGAATTCAATTGGAGTGAAAGGTGTTACACTTGATGAGAAAGATGATGCAGTGATTGGAATGGTTTGTGTAAATGATCCTGAAAAAGAAACAGTACTTGTTGTTTCTGAAAAAGGATACGGCAAACGTTCGGAAGTTGAAGAATACAGAAAAACCAACCGAGGAGCAAAAGGAGTGAAAACCATTAATGTCACTGATAAAACCGGAGACCTTATTGCAATCAAAGTTGTGGAAGATGACGACGATCTGATGATCATCAATAAATCCGGCATCACCATCCGTATGAAGGTGGTAGAACTTCGGGTTATGGGCAGAGCCACTCAGGGTGTTCGTCTGATCCGCCTTGATGATGATGACGCCATCGCATCAGTTGCAAAAGTCGAAGTGGACGAGGAGGAGAAAAAAGCGGAAATGGGAACCGTGATTACCGAACTTCCTGATGCAGATAATGGAGAGGATACGAATTCTCCTGCAGCTGAAGAATCCACTGAAAACCCGGAAGGAATCGATCCGATTGTTTAACCAATTATACACATCTGAAAAATGAAACGAATCAGTTTGGTACTGATAACAATTTTGATTTCCACAGGTATCGCGCTCTCTCAAAAATCAAAAGTTCGCAGCGCATACAACTTTTATAAGGAGCCTTACAAGCAGTACGACAAGGCCAAGGAGGCGATTGACGAAGCTGTTTTGAATGAACAGTCGAAAGGGATGGCTGAAGCCTGGTATTATCGCGGCCTTATTTACAGTGCCATTCACGGAAGTGAAACTTTTAAAAGTTTATGTAATCAATGTCTTCAAACGGCTGTGGAAAGTTTTCAGAAAGCCAATGAACTGGATCCTAAAAATGAATGGACTGATGAAATCAGCGGATTCCGGATTCCACAGGTGAAACAATTAATTTTTAGTGAAGGTGTGTCGGATTTTAACGGAGGAAATTTCACAAAAGCACTCAGCAATTTTGAGTATGTTCTCAAACTTAGTCCGGGGGATACAACAGTGACATTGAATTCAGCGATCTCCGCGGAAAATGCAGGCAATAAAGAGAAGGCAAAATTATATTATGGTCAGCTGACCGCGATGAAGTTCAATGATGATCATATTTTTCTTGCCCTTTCGAATATTTACCTTGAAGAAAAGGATACCACTAACGCGCTGAAAACCCTTCAGGAAGCACGTAAATTATTCCCGGATACACTTCGATTACTTCTTGCTGAAATTAATATCATGCTTGCTTCCAACAGGCAGCAGGAAGCCATTGGATCCATGGAAAGCGCAATTGTAAAGGATCCTCAAAATCAAAACCTGTACCTCGCTCTTGGCAACGCCTATGATAACATGGCACACCCAAAGGATGAAAAGGGAAATGAAAAAGCCAAAACCGCGGAAACAGAAGAATATTCTAAAAAGGCTGAGGATTATTATAAAAAAGGTTTATTGATCAACCCTAACAGTTTCGAACTGAATTTCAATTTGGGTGCCTATTATTTCAACAAGGCTTCGGAAATGGAAAATAATGCGAATGCATTAAAATCCGTTACTGAATATGATAAGGCAAAAATTGAATTTGATAACAAGTATAAACAGTCAGAACCTTTTCTTGAAAAAGCATTGGAGTTAAATCCAAATGACAATGGAACACTTAGTTCCCTTAAACTCTTGTATTTCCGGACCAAGGAAACCGAAAAGTACAACATGGTCAAAGCCAAACTGGACAATTTAAAATAATAGGGTATACACATCAGGTATGCAATTGAATAAAACAGAAAGATTCAAATGTGTCGCTGCTTTGCGATTCGTGTATTTTACCATGCCCAACTATATTTTACTAAAACTCATTCATTCAATATTCCAACTAACATCTAAACGCTAACATGAAAACCATGAAATGCCTTTCAAATTGGTTCTTACTATTCTTTGTACTCTCAGCAGGTACAGTTCTGGCACAACCTCAATTGGTTGAAAAAGTGGAACAAGGCGCCGGTATGACAATTCCATTTGAAAAATGGAAACTCAGCAACGGTCTTACCATTCTTGTACACGAGGATCACACCAATCCTTTGGTCACTGTCCGCATCACTTATCATGTTGGTTCAGCCCGTGAAAGTATTGGTAAGTCAGGATTTGCACACTTTTTTGAACACATGATGTTTGAAGGTTCAGATCATGTAAAAGATAAAGAGCATTTCAAAATTATCAGTGAAGCCGGCGGAAATATGAATGGTAACACTGAAAGAGATATTACGAATTATTATGAAATTATCCCAAGTAATAATCTTGAAGTAGCTCTGTGGCTGGAAGCTGACAGAATGGGATTTCTTCTGGATTCTGTTACAAAAGCGAAATTTGAAATTCAGCGCTCAACAGTGAAAAATGAAAAATCTCAGAATGTGGAGAACCAGCCTTACGCAATGGCTTTTGTAGAAACAATCAATCAGATTCTTTATCCTCCCGGACATCCTTACAGTTGGCCTGTCATTGGATATGTGGATGACCTCAACCGCGTAACAGTCGATGATTTGAAGAATTTTTTCCTTCGTTGGTATGGTCCAAACAACGCCATCCTGACCATTTCCGGTGATGTAAATACAAAAGATGCTATTGCTTTGGCCGATAAATATTTCAGTACTATTCCCGCTTCTCCGGAAGTGAAAAAACTTAAAGTACCAGCGCCGATCCTGTCTGTTGATCAATATGCAAATTATGTAGATAACGTTTATCTTCCTTTGACCCTGATGGTGTATCCTACAGTTCCAAAATTTCACAGAGATGAAGCTCCTCTGATGTTGCTTGCGAAAATGATGGGGGAGGGGAATAACTCCATTTTTTACAAAAATTTCGTAAAAAATGAAAAAGCTATCCAGGCAGGAGTAGGGTATGAAGGAAGTGAACTGGCTGGTGAAATGAACATCATTGTAGTCGCTTATCCAAGTATGAATCCCGCGGAAATTGGAAAGGACTTCAATGAAACGGAAAAGAAGATTCACGAAACTATTACTGAATTTGAAACTACCGGAATTACAGACGAAGCATTACAACGTGTAAAATCCGGGAAGGAATCTGAAATCATTGATGAAATTTCCACAACAATGGGAAAAGCATCTTTGCTTACAGAATGGCAACTTTTTGTAGGAAGACCCTACAATCTTACAGATGAACTGGATCGTTTTACTAAAGTGACCAAGGAAGATATTGTCAGAGTATTCAATAAATATGTGAAAGACAAATATGCGGCAATAGTAAACGTCTATCCGAAAGATCCGATGTCAAAGGATTCCGTGAAAAGTGTAAATCCAAACGCGAACCTGAAAGCAAATGATGATGCCGAATACAAAGGACTTACATATGTGAAAGCGAAAGATAATTTTGACCGAAGCAAACGACCAGCTGCAGGTGCTCCAAAGGCACCTGTGATTCCTCAATCGTATTCACAACAATTGAAAAACGGATTAAAAATTATTGGTACTCAAACACAAACTCCAAAAGTTGTGATGTTGCTCACCATTAAAGGTGGAAACATTTTATTTACTGAAGATCCCAAGAAAGCCGGAATTGCGGAATTCACAGCCGGCTTGATGAATGAAGGTACTCAGAACTATACCACAGAACAGATCAGCGCGGAGCTGGATAAACTGGGAAGCAGCATACAATTTGAAGGTGGCAAAGAAAACACAACTGTTGTTGTGCAATCTCTCACCAAAAACATTGATGCGACATTGAAATTGCTGGAAGAAAAATTGTTGCATCCACGTTTTGATCCTGCTGATTTTAAACGTGTAAAAAAACAATACATCGAATCTCTTGCAAACGAACGTAAGCAAGCGGATGAAACTGCAGATAAATTGTATAGAAATCTCATTTATGGAAATACTGTCCTTGGTGCTTACCCAACTGAAAAAAATATCAGAAAGCTGTCTATTGATGATTTGAAAAATTATTATCAGCAATACTATTCACCTGCAGTGGCCAGCCTGGTAATTGTTGGAGATATCAGCGAGAGTCAAATTATTCCGAAGTTGTCATTCCTTGAAAAATGGGAATCTAAACCGGTTAAACTTCCGGAGATTTCTGTAGCGACATCTTCAGCGCCAACAACAATTTATTTTGCAAACAAGGATGATGCGCCACAATCGGTATTGATGATTGGTCATCTTTCTTCAAGCTATGACGCGACCGGTGATTTCTTCAAATCAAATGTCATGAACTTCGCATTGGGTGGCGCATTCAACAGCCGACTGAACCTGAACCTTCGTGAAGAAAAAGGGTATACCTATGGAATCCGTTCAGGATTTCAAGCAACGAAATACCCAGGAACTTTTACCGTTTCTGCCAGTGTGAGAAGAACCGCCACAGATTCCTGTGTTACTGAAATCATGAAAGAAATTAAAAACTACAAAGCCAAAGGATTGACCGATGAAGAAGTTGCCTTCACAAGAAATTCCATTCTGAATAGTGAAGCTCTGCGTTACGAATCACCGTTTCAAAAGGCAAACTTCCTTTCCCGAATTGTACAATATGATCTTCCAACTGATTTTACTGTGAAACAGGCTCAGATCCTGAAAGACATGACCAAAGAAGACATGAACAGTCTTGCTGCAAAATATCTGAATCCTGACAATATGGTGATCATGGTTGTTGGAAACCGATATACATTGAAGGATAAATTGGAGAAACTTGGATACGGAAAAATCAAGGACGTAGATCTCGAATAGTTGAATTGTAGATTTGAGAATTTAGATTGTTGATTTATCTCAGCATTTAAAACTCCTATGAATTTCAAACTACCGAATTAATTTAACAATAGACACTCATGAAAATAAAGTTGCTTTTACTGTTTACGATTATTTCCCTTCAGACTTTTGCACAAAATTTCAATGTGCAAAGCGCGGCCAATTCTTTAAACAATAAAGATCTTCCGGGAGCTAAAAAGTTTATTGATATGGCAGGGCAGAACGAATCAACCGCGAACAATCCGAAAATGTGGTATTACCAGGGAAAAATTTACCTGGAGATCTATAATGATTCAGCTGCCAATGCAAACGGGTTGGATCCTGATGCAGCTGAAAAAGCCACTATCGGCTTTCTGAATTGCCTGAAAACAGATGCCAAAGAAAATTACAAGGACGATTGCAACAAACTTGTCTGGGTTGCAGGTATCGGGGCTTTTAATAAAGGGATAGAAGCGTATTCAAAAGGTGAATCTGCCAAAGCAAGTCGTTTGTATCAATTGGTCTTGGATGTATTGCCACTTGATAAAGACAATAACCTGAAACGAAATAATATTACAACGGAAATCGTTTACAAGAATCTTTACTTTAATGCAATTAAAGCGAAAGACAATGAAAAGGCCAAACTGTACGTTCAGAAATTAATGGATATGAAATTTAATGATCCAAAAATTTATCTGTACATGAGCCGTTTGAATCTGGAAGACAAGGATACTTTAAAAGCGATGGAGTCCATTGCAAAAGGAAGAGCCTTGTTTGACGATAATTCATCGTTGATGAATGAAGAAATTCGTTTGTATATCCTCACAGGAAGAACAGAAGAATTGATCACCAAACTGAATGAATCCATAGAAAGTGCACCGGACAATGAGAATCTTTATTTTACCAGAGCTTCATTGTATGAAGGCAAAAAGGAATTGGATAAAGCAATTGCTGATTACAAAAAAGCCATTGAAATTAACCCGGACCTGATGGATGCGAATTACAACCTTGGTGTCATCTATTTTAACCAGGGAGCAGAGAAGGCGAATGCGGCAAATTCCTTGAAATCAAATGAGGAATTTGAGAAAGCAAAAAAGGTCTTTGAAGAGAAATTCAGATCAGCGGCGCCATACCTGGAAAAGTCGCTTGAGCTGAATCCTAAGAAAACAGAGGATGACCAGAGCCTGTACAAATCAACTTTACAGATCCTGAAATTGCTGTATGCCCGAACCAACGAAACTGAAAAGTACAACAAAGTAAAAGCACAACTGGAGGCAAAGTAATTTCCATTGGAATGAATGATAAAGGAGCAGGACCGAAATTCTGCTCCTTTATTATTTTTATGAGGTCAGAACCTTGAAATCGGTTAGGAATCGAAGTAAAGGGCTCAATATCACCAATATTACTACTTAACATAATATTAATTATAGGACAAAACATCTGTTCCGTTTTTACACTAAGGTCTTTTTCTTGATCCTATAATTTCGATTATCGTTAAGCGAATCCATGCACAAGGCGCTCCTCGTTAGGTGAATTCTTTAATTTGATCTAGCCAGATAATAGCATGCTTTGCTCCTGTTCATCTCTTCGAAGATTTTTTTTAATTGAAAACCTGAATTCTAATTCAGGTTCAAAACAGATTCTCTTATTATGAGTCTGTCAATACGATACTATATCTATATGTCCTATTTGAGGCTTTGAACAATAAAATCCGGTTCGTTTCCTGAATTTAAAATTGCTCTTTTGAGGCTTGTTTTTTCTGCATAAATCAGTGTTTTTTCTCCTGAAACTTGATTTTCTGATCAATTTCAAAGATTTATCTGGCTCATATTCAAATACTTCCAATGACCCCGCAGCCGGATCAATTCACCAATTAATAAGGGCCATTTCACCAAATAAGGTTTATAAACCGGTCCCTGGCGGGGTATTTTTGATTCATCAAGACCACAGCCATTGATTGACCATTCGCACGGTTCAAAAAACAAAAGATATGAAAACAAGCTGTTGTCATACCAAAAACTTCCGACAGGAAATGGACTCAGTCCTTTGCCTGAACGAAACCTGTGAGAATTATTTGCGGGAAACTAAAATTGTTGAGCGCTCACATTACTGGAACAATGTATTCGTATTCCATTTCTTTGTATTCTTCTTTATTCTTTGCTCAACAGATTTTTCATTCACAAATGGTAATTCCGTTCAAACTGTACTGCATGGCCGTACAAAGAAATCGGAAGAAAAACCGTTGTCAAAGGAATCATTACGTCAGGAACTGGACAATCAACATGTGATCTGTCCGGAACAGGTCTACGCGCAGATTCTTATTGAATCCGGACATCTGAATTCTTACCTGGTGACCCGTACAAATAACCTGCTTGGAATGAGATATCCATTCAAACGTCAGACTACTGCGATTGGAATCTTTCTTCCGGATGAGAACATCGTTATCAAAGGATCACAGGATGAATTAAAGAAATACAGAAACAAAAACCACTATGCAGTGTATGCCAACTGGCAGGATTGTGTACGTGATTATAAATTCTGGCAAGATCAGTGCTTTAAACTCACTGAGCGTTACCTCACATTCCTTGGTAACTATTATGCTGAAGACGTTCATTATGTTGCCAAGATCAAACAACTATCCAAGTAAAATATTATAAAAAAAGCACCGGTAAAACCGGTGCTTTTTTTATTTAGAAAAACAGGAAGAGTTTATCCCCATTTAACAACGCCGAAAATCCAAATTATCGTAATAAGGATCCAGAGGAATGCAAACGCGGCAGCACCGCCTTTTCCAAAATACGTATACCAGAATCCCTGGTTGTTTGTTGAACTATGGTGTTCGTGTGACATAGTAATATAGAGGCTTGATTTTGACTGCAAATATTAGAAAATTCTCTGAAATACAATAACATTATGTTAAATGGAGCGATTGGTAACCCAATTTATTCCTTTTTTTAAAGATTCCAGAGTCTTTTGCTCTTCAGAACCAAACTCTGGTCGAAAATCATAAATCCATTCCGCCATTGGTGGCAGGCTCATCAGGATGGATTCGGTACGACCATCCGTTTCAAGTCCAAAGCGTGTTCCACGGTCATAAACCAAATTGAATTCAACATATCTTCCTCGACGAAGATGCTGCCATTTCTTTTCACGATCTCCGAATTCCATTTTCTTGTTTCTTGCGATGATCGTTGTGTAGACGGGCGCAAATGTTTCTCCAACCGCCTTCACAAAATTCCAAAGGTCTTTTTTTGGAGCAGCTTCACTTCCATCGCGCAGTTGATCAAAGAAAATTCCTCCAATACCACGGGTTTCATTTCTGTGACGAATAAAAAAATAATCATCCGCCCACTGCTTAAATTTCGGATAATATCCCGGATCAAACTTATCACAGACTGATTTTAAGCTTGTGTGAAAAAGTTCCGCATCCGAATGATTTACATAATGTGGTGTCAGGTCTATTCCTCCTCCAAACCAGTATGTCGCACCATCGCTACTTTCAAAATAACGAACATTCATGTGGATGATAGGAATAAAAGGATTAACCGGATGAATGACAATTGAAACACCGGTGGCATAAAATTCCTCAGACAAGATGTGGTCCGCACCAGTTTGCTTGCGCATAAAATCCGGTGTTTTTCCATGCACTGCCGAAAAATTAACCCCACCTTTTTCAATAACCAATCCCTTTTCAATTACCCGGGTTTGTCCGCCACCACCACCGGGCCGCTGCCAGGAATCTTCTCGGAATTTTGCATGACCATCAGCCTCCTCAAGAGCTGATGTTATCCTTAGTTGAAGATCCCTGAACCAGGTTGAAATTTCTTTTGCATCGTTGCTGATCATGACGGATGAGTTGAAATATGAAATTACGGAAATGAAGAATCTGAGATCCGAAATGGAGACAACGTAAAACAGAAGTTACAAAAACTATTTGATAAGTTCCGGAAGAAAATTTCTGAATTGAAGAAAATGAAGTATTTTATTTTCCACGCACTGACCATTTTCAGTCTTAGAAAACAAATAATCTGAATACAGACCATTGATCAATTTGGCATTCTTGTCATCCGGATGATCGAGATCTTTCCTCAGATACAATAAGCCGGCAACAAACATCGCATCATAACCCTGGAATGCTGCTTCTCCGGGTTCGGTATTGTAAGTGTCGCGGTAATACCTTCTGAATTGTTCGATTTCAGTTTCTTTATAATCCACAAATCCGGCATTGAATAATACCACATGAAAAGTATCAAAAAGCGCAGGATCGATTGTTTCAAAATATTGCCATGTAGGCAGACCAACTACTGTTAACTGATAATCCGCTGTAAGCTCTTTCAATGAATTAAAAATTGTGGAAATCATGTCTTCGTTGGAAGAAGGAATAAAAATCACATTCTTTTTTCCTTTGGACAAGCTATCCTGAATTCCCTTGAAACCCAATTTTCCATAATCCGCAAAACGGACTTTTGCATCAGGATTATTTTCCAGAAAACCCTGACGAAAGATAGCAGATCGCTCTGTTTCTTTTGCCTGTACCGTCTTTACAACAATACAATTCGATGCAGGAAAAAGATCCGCTGCTTTCGAACCGGTCATCCTGCACTGCAAAAGTGATGACGGATACAATGCAATTGCTTTGGGATTCATACGCACAAAATCCGTCACATTAATTCCAGAAACCATAAATGGAACTTCATGCTTTAAAGAATAGTCGTTCAATTTACGAAGTTCAGAATTCCCCAAATTTGTCAGTAACAAGTTTTCATCCATAAGTTCCTGCCTGAAAAGTAATTTATTCAAACGAGAGCTGTCTTCTCCCGTATCATAAATTGCAAGTCTGGCTTTCATGCCCAAACCTTTAAGTCTTACAAGCGCACTTTGCATGCCCTGATAAAACTGGAGATTGGTTTCGATTTCCTTTTCCAATGGTTCAGCGATATAGGAAGAATCGTGAGGTTCACCAGGTAAGTAAATACGATCAAGATTCAATTTGGTAAAAAATGACAAATTGAATTCTTTGTGTTTGGGTTGAACTTCCTCTGCATTTTTAGTTTCTTCCTTTTGTTCTTCCTTTTTTATCCAACTGTACGCAGGGATCCACAATTTCATTTTCACTTTTAATCCATCTTTCACAAGATCGGGATTAAACTGATGAATTTCTTCTTGTGGAATTTTGAATTTCTGGGAAATGGAAAATAGTGTTTCGCCTTTCCCTACTTTATATATATAGAATTTTCGAGAATTAACAAACCGAATTTCGCTGGTGTCTTTTTTGGAAATGGTTTGAGCCTGAGTGTAATTGGTAAATTGCAAAATCAGGCAACAGCTAAATAAAAAAATGAGTTTCAAATTGCATTTGATTGCAATGAAGGAACTTTTAAATCTGAATTTTGTTGCCACCGTCATTTCCTGCATATAAACCTTAATCTGTTCTGAATTCTATAAAAAAACTATTCCCATTCGATGGTAGCCGGAGGTTTTGAGCTGATATCATAAACCACCCGATTGATTCCTTTCACCTTGTTGATTATCTCATTTGACATTTGTGCTAAAAATGTATGTGGTAAATGGCACCAGTCGGCTGTCATACCGTCAACAGATGTTACTGCTCTCAATACAATTGCATTTTCATACGTCCTTTCATCCCCCATTACACCTACGGATTGAACGGGCAATAGAATCACGCCTGCCTGCCAGACTTCATTGTACAGATTGTGTGATTTTAATCCTTCGATAAACAATGCATCAGCTTCCTGCACAATCGCGATTTTTTCCGGTGTAATTTCACCAAGGATACGAATTGCAAGTCCGGGTCCCGGGAACGGATGACGGTTGAGGATAACATCATCAATTCCCAACTCTTTCCCGACTCTGCGAACCTCATCCTTAAACAACGCTTTCAGCGGTTCAATAACCTTGAGGTTCATTTTTTCCGGAAGTCCGCCAACATTATGATGGGATTTGATCGTGGCAGATGGTCCTTTCACACTCACGGATTCAATGACGTCAGGATATATCGTTCCCTGACCCAGCCATTTTACATCCTTAATACGGTGCGCTTCCGCATCGAACACTTCGATGAAAACCCTTCCGATTGCTTTTCTTTTTTGTTCAGGATCAGAAATTCCTTTCAAAGCAGAATAGAATTGTTGTTTCGCGTCAACGCCTGAAATGTTCAGGCCCATGTGACGGTAAGAATTCAAAACCGAATCGTATTCATTCTTACGTAACAACCCATTGTCGACAAAAATACAATGCAGGTTAGCGCCGATAGCCTTGTGCAATAATATCGCAGCAACACTCGAATCGACACCTCCTGACAGTCCAAGGACAACCTGATCGTTTCCGATGGTCTCCTTCAGTTTCTTTATAGAATCATCAACAAAGGATGCGGGAGTCCAATCCCTGGTACATCCGCAAATATCAATCAGGAAATTTCGAAGCAATGCTTTTCCATCTGTTGAATGTGTCACTTCAGGATGAAATTGGATTCCAAAAGTCGCTTCGCCTTTAATCTTGTAAGCTGCGACTTTGACATCCGATGTGCTGGCGAGAATTTCAAAATTATCAGGAATTCTTGCAATGGTATCAGCATGCGACATCCATACCGTGGAAGCCATCGGAATATCCTTGAAAAGACGGTCAGCGGAATTAATGCTCTTTAATGTTGCCCTGCCGTATTCCCTGATTTTAGACGGCATTACTTCGCCTCCATTCTGTGCGGCCATCAATTGGGCTCCATAACAAACACCAAGGACAGGTATCTTCTTCCGAATTGATTCTAAATCAATTTGAGGAGCATTTGAATCCCGCACCGAGGACGGACTACCCGATAATATCACCCCTTTGGTATTTTTATCGATCAGAGGTATATGATGAAACGGATGAATTTCGCAGTATACATTCAGTTCCCGGATTCGGCGCGCAATCAGCTGGGTATATTGGGAACCAAAATCAATAATCAGAATGGTCTCGTGCATGCGCAAAATTAACAGATTTATTTCTTCTTCTCTGAAGATTGAAAAATATGAATTGGATGAAAATGAAATTCAATTCCAAAACCAAATCCTGATTTGCGTCATTTAAGCAAGATAATGAACAGTAAGCAATCGTTTGTTTTTAATCATGAATTTGAATTTTATCCTAAAAATCAAATGACTCATTTAACATAATATTCGGGGACTCAATTGACTATGATGATGTATATCATCGGAATTCTCCAGAAGGTATTTCATTATTTTTATAAATTGCGGTGATAAAAAATGACCCTCCGAAAATCGTTTTTCCAATTTGAAAAGAATTGTAAGATCTCACTCGAAAAATGAAAATTCTGGCCTCTTCCGGTTCTGTATGATTAAAACAAAAAGGATCATTATCCTGTATAATTAATAAACAATGTTCAAGAAGCCCGTACATAGAATAACAAAATCAGATTTTCTACAGGATGATGAACTTATTTTAGGATCCTTTAGATCACAAACCTACCAACTCCCATGAGCAAATTAAATTGTATGGTAAATTATACCTTGAAAATCCGAATCATATTTCAGATGTATAAAATCAGGATAGTACTTCCCATCCTGGTTATGTTTTTGGGAACTAAAGTCAATGCCTTTATTCCAAAGCCTGATAAAGTAGTGATTTGTGTTCTCGAAAATCATGGTTTCCCTCAAATAATTGGTTCCGCCTCTGCTCCATACATCAATTACCTTGCTGGTATAGGTGCTAATATGGTTGAATTTTATGCATTAACACATCCAAGTCAACCCAATTACATTATGTTGTTTTCTGGCGATAATCAAGGGGTGACAACTGACAATGTTCCTACAGGCACTCCCTGGTCAGTTCCAAACCTTGGAGCTTCACTTCTCAATGCCGGATTTACTTTCGGGGGATATTCTGAAGACCTTCCGGGAGTCGGTTCAAATGTTGCCAGTTCAGGTGGATATGCACGTAAACACAATCCCTGGGTGAATTGGCAAGGTACAGGAACGAATCAAATCCCGGCAAGTTGTAATATGCCTTTAACAATGTTTCCTACAGACTTTAATCAATTGCCTGATCTGAGTTTTGTAGTTCCTAATCAGGACAATGATATGCACAATGGCAGTGATCCTGCCAGGATTGTTGTAGGTGATGAATGGGTGAGAACTCATCTTGAAGCTTATGTGAATTGGGCGATGACTCACAACAGTTTATTCATTCTTACTTTTGACGAAGACAACAATTTGTATCAAAATCGTATTCCAACAATTTTTGTAGGCCCTATGGTGCAGGCCGGAACATATTTTGCGAATGGGTATCACCATTATGATCATTTGCGCACTCTGGAAGAGATGTATGGATTGCCTTATGCGGGAGCAAGTGCTACAGCTGCACCAATACTTGAAATCTGGAGAACAACAGGAATTCAGAATCCTTCCGGAAATGGAATTCGTGCGATCGTTTATCCAAATCCTGTCAGGTCAGAATCGAATCTCCTTATTTCATCCGATGGAGAAATTCAAGGTTCAGGTTTGGAATTTCACATTTATGATGTTATTGGCAACACTGTCAGGAAAATCCTTGTCCCAGACTTCAATTCGAACACTTCCCTTACTTTCCATAAAGAAGGTCTAACAGCAGGAATATACTATTGGAGAATATTTCAGAAAAATCGGGTTCTTTCCGCTGGAAAAGTGGTCATTGAATAAACGTATCTGGCACTGAAATCGAAAAAGCAGCTCAATGGGCTGCTTTTTTTTTGCATGATTGCACAGAATTGATTATGTTTGTTTTAAAGGCGGACTATTGCGAGTCCCCTCTTACTCACAGCCTGCATTTTAGTCCACAATAATGAATACAATTAGTCTGCGACGGTCATTTGACTTTGCTTATGTTGGTCTGATTTTTCAGATCCCGGTGCTGCTCTATTGGTTCATCTGGGCTGTTTGTTACATTGCAAATGACAGTTATCCTGAAAGGATTTACATGTTTTACTCATGGGTTCCACGGACCATGACTGGAATTCCTACGCAATGGGTAGTACTTCTCTTCAGTCTTACAGGTTTGAGTTTTGCTGTTACTGAAAAAATGATTCGTCACACACGTTGGTATAAAACCGTGAGACATATTCGTCTCGGGATTCAGGTAGGTTTGCTTTTGTTGTTTATCAATGTTCTTGAGATCATGTACTGATCTTATCTGTTAAAACAGAATCTTTACTTTTCAGTCAGAATAATAAAACGTTGATCAAATGGATCGATGTTCAAAAGTAATTCATCAAAAAACGATGTACCGTACCGTAAATAAAAAGGTATGAAATTTTCAATTCTCTCCTGAAGTGAATTGTTAGGAAATAATTTTTCTTTGAGTTTCACAATTTGATTTACTTCATTTTCACTTTTCTTCTTTTTTGCACGGATAACCTTCTCTTCTATCGTCTTCAATGCATTCTTCATTCTTTGTAATTCTGCTTCAACATTACTTTTTAAACTTGCATCGATCCGGGAAACTTCTTCGGCAAGCCGGTTGAATTCCACTTCTAGTGTGTTTTGTGAATCAGAAATTGAGAATGAAAGCTCTGAAGTATTTTTAAAATAATTTTTTAACCAGGCGTCTGATGAATCGAAAATTTGTTCCGGAAGAATGTTGAATTTTTTCATTCTTTCATGCGAGGGAGAATCAATCAGTAAAAGACTGGCTCTGAGAATTAAGGCTGGAAATGGAATGCCAAAAAAATCAAACGTGGATTTGTACTCCAACCAATAGGCTATTTCAGAAGGGCCTCCAATAACTGCAATATTGGGCAGAATGCTTTCCTGATACAAAGGTCTGATCACAACATTCGGGCTAAACCTCTCAGGATGGTTCCTCACTTCGGCAATTATTTCATCTTTTGACCAGGATTTATTTGAATCAAGGACTTCATATCTGTCGGCGTTCAGAACAATTCTTTCTCTCTTATCGGAAGTGAGATAAAATAGGTTAATGTTCCGTGGATGAACCTGAATATTGTAATTTTTACCAAGGTCCGCAATGACTTTTGAAACATGTGCTTCCGCTGAATGTGTTTTAAGATCATCCACGATTACAGGTAAGAATTTCGACTTCAAACGAGCGTCATCGGCGTCCAGGATGATTAACCCGTATTTATGAAATAAGGAATGCACTAGTTTTCGCATTGCCACACCAAGGTTAGCGGCGCCTGTGTATGCATCTGACATGAGCTTGAATAGTTCATCTGCTCCGGGTAACGTGCCCATCTTTTGCTTCAGTTGATCCAAAGCTAAGGCAATTCCGGTGCATTTTGCTTTCCCGGAAGCACCTGTCCAATCTGTCTCCCATTCTATTTTTTGACTGAAAATTGTAGCAGAACGAATCTCTTCCATGTCATGATCCTCGGATGCCATCCAATAGACAGGAACAACGCCTACACCGTTTTTTGAGAGTTTTTCAGCCAGACTAATTGTACTTAGAATTTTATAAATAAAATAAAGTGGACCGGTAAATAAATTCAACTGATGTCCTGTGGTAACGGTAAAGGTTTTAGGATCCAGAATTGAAAGAAGATTCTGTTGAGTTAAGCCTGAAAGATCTATTCCTGCAATTTTATATTGTTCCGAAATTACTTCAACAAGCAACTTTCTATCAATTTCTTGAGTCGAACGGGATTTTGCAATTCCAAGGCAATTTTCAATGGAAGGAAAAACATTATAAAAAGGAGCCAGATCCGGTTTCCCGTCAACATAGTCTACCGGTAAAGAATCAAAGGATTTTGTAAGGTCGAATTTTATTGATTTTTTTTGAAAAACGGACATTGTCGGGAGGAGTAATAGGATTAAACCTTTAAATGGTTTTAAAATGAAAAAAGCATCATAAAAACCATTTTTTGCTCTATTTATTGAATGCAAATGTACAAGGATTCCCTTACTAAATTGGAAGAACTATTTTGAACAATATCTGAATCAGGGCTAACATGATTTTAAAATGAACTTCCTTACTTTTTCCTTTAAAATTATATTCACTTAAATTTACCTTGATCCTTGATGAGGAAATGCTTACATTTGTTAATGAGAAGGTAAGGGGCTTCTCTCTTCCCTGAATTCTTCTTCATTAAAGTTAAGTTCCGGCCTCTTACATTTTTTTCAATGAACTCAATTTTCCGGAAGTGAATTTGATGATGGTCAGTATTCCTTAAATAAATTAAGTCCTGTGATGAAAAAATACTACCTGAGATTGGTAATGCCAGTTGTTTGTTTCCTCGCCCTGGTAATAGGGACCACTACTTCCTACGCTCAAATTAATGATTACACCCTAAGTACATCCGGTGCACCTGCCCTTGATGACATGACCAGCGGAACATCATTATTGATTTTTTCCTCAAACGATGATATAGCGTCTTCTGTTCAGAACATCGGATTTTCGTTTCCATTTGCAGGAGTTTCATACACGCAGTTTTCTGTCAACAGTAATGGGTTAATGCGTCTTGGAAGTGCCGCTGTTTCAAATTCAGGATCAAACTTGCTCACTGGTGCAACTGATTTCCCTAAAATCTGTCCGTATTGGGACGATCTTAGTACCGGTGTAAATGGTATCGTACATTTCAAGACAACAGGTACTTCTCCAAACCGCAAACTTACTGTTGAATGGAATCTCACGGTTCCAAAAAATATATCCGGAAGCGCCAATGTAAAATTCCAGGTTTGGTTGTTTGAGAATACCAAAATGGTTCAATTTGTTTATGGTTCAGGTTTCGTTGCAAATTCACTCACCGGAGGCTATACAATTGGAATGGCTACCAGTCCAACTGATTTCTTTTGTATTAATGCGTCTAGTAGTACCAAGAGTCTAACAGAAATTAACAACAATACAGTTGCCGTTGCAACTGCGCGTAACTACAAATTTACTCCTCCGGTTCCAACTTCAGTACCAAACTGTGCAAGCAGTCTGTATCCGGCAAATGGAGCAACGGGCCTCTCACCTGATTTTAACGCCGTCAGTTGGACAAATGGAGGAGGAAGTCCAAGCGGATACGATGTCTACTTTGGAACTAATCCGGTTTCACTTCCACTGGTTTCTTCCAATCAGGGCGGGACAACTTACGCTCCCGGAATCCTTTCCTGGAATTCTACTTATTACTATCGCATTGAACCACGAAATGTTGTCGGTCCTGCAGCAGGTTGTCCTGTCAATCAGTTTCAAACTGGTACTTTACTTGATTTTGTTCCTATCTTAACAAATGGAATCACTTATACATCTATTAGTGGAAGTGGTACTTCCGTAAGTTCATGGAAAAATGGTACGAATACCGATGATAATCTCAGTACTTCAATTCCAATTGGTTTCGGTTTCGGTTATGAAGGTGCAACTTTTTCGAACTTTCTTGTTTCAACCAATGGATTTATCACATTAAATACATCCACAACAGCTACAGGAGGCGGAAGTAACACACCATACAATTATATTAATGCAAACCTGAGCGCTACAGGTTCTACCCTCTCTCCGCTAATTATTGCTCCTTTTTATGAAGATCTTGTTTGTCAGGGAAATCCTAACACACTTGCCGGACTCACCAGCTGTATACGGTATCAAACCAGTGGCATTGCAGGAAGTAGAATACTCACTGTTGAATGGATTGGGATGGAATCGTATCAAAATGCCGGGCCTAACCTGAATTTTCAATTAAAACTATATGAAGGCAGCAATCAGATTGAGTTTGTTTATGGAACCATGGAAGGATTCAATGGAACATCGACACACCTATACACCTATTCTTGCGGTGTAAATGCCATGTATCTCAGCCCAGTATTACAACCGGGAGAATTGTTTTGTCAACAGACAGCAAACAGTTCCTCTTTTGATTTTATTCCATATGACATTTTAAATTTCATACCTTTTTGTAATTCTAGTATATTACTCAGTGCGGGAAACAACTCACCTCAGTCAATTACTCTTGACCCTCCAATAAATGATGATCAGCAATCAGCGATCCCTCTTCCTTCAAATGCAAGTCCTTGTATTGATTTATGCGGAACTTATTATACAACCCTGAATGCTACTCCGAGTGGACAAGCTGCTTGTGCAGGCAGTTTAGCAGATGATGATGTTTGGTTCAGTTTCACAGCGACCAATTCAAATACAACAATCAAAGTTGCCGGATCAGGAGGTTTCGATCCAGTTATACAACTTTATTCTGCAACTTTCATTCTTATAAGCTGTACCGATGCAACCGGCACTGGAGCCTTTGAATCCATATCAACCACTTCACTGATTCCTTCTCAGGATTATTACATCAGGGTTTATCACAAAGGAGCGGGATCAGGTAGTTCATCCGGACAGTTTTCAATTTGTGTGAGTGCGACACCCCTCCCTCCATCAAATGATGAATGTGCAAATGCAATTTCCCTTGCTGTAAAAGAAAATTGCACTGCTGTTATAGGAACTCAAACTGTTGGAGCAACTGCATCTGCTTCGATTCCTTCTTGTTTTGCTGTTGGAACAAATCCGGATGATGATGTCTGGTATAAATTTGTCGCAACAAACAGGAATTTGAATATTAATGTTCAAAGTGGGGCGGGATTTAATGCAGTCGTTCAATTATTCAGTGGAAGTTGTGGAAGTTTAACAGCGATGTCCTGTCTGAACAATACAAGTACAGGCCAACTTGAAACCATTTCTGCGAATGGACTCACACTTGGTCAGACGTATTTCATTCGTGTTTATCATGCGGCTGCCGGAGGTGGTAGTGGTAATTTTACGATTTGTATTACATCGCCAAGACCAGTATGTCCGACTCTTCAGTTACCGGCAAATGCGACCATCAATGTACCTTCTTCAGGTATTCAAATCAGGTGGAACCCTTCACCAAATGCAAATGGCTACATTGTATATCTTGATACCCTGAATCCGGCGGTTCATTTTCTGGCAAATGTAACTGATACAAGTGTTTTCAGTGGCACTCTCAAATTAGGATATACTTATTACTGGAGAGTTGAACCCTACAATGCATCCGGAAATACACAATCCTGTGCTCAATATGTGTTCGCAACAGAGCCATTTGCTTATGCATTAAATATCAAGGCCTTCCTTGAAGGATTTTACACAAGCAACAGACATATGGTAGCGAGCATAAATCCAAATGACACCATCTCTGATACTCTTACAGTTTGTCTTGCTTCTTCAGCGATTCCGCATACAATTTTGTATTCCAGTAAGGCATTGCTTTCAGTGAATGGTCTTGCGCCGGCATATTTTCCTCAACCTGCCCTGTTACAAGCTTATTATATCGTTCTGAGACATAGAAATAGCCTTGAAACCTGGAGTAGTACCCTTTTTGCCTTTAATACACCTGATACACTGTATGATTTTACGAATGCCAATTCAAAATCATTTGGAAGTAATATGGTACAAATGGAGCCGGGAGTATTTGCATTAAAAACCGGAGATGTAAACCAGGATAATTTTATCAATTCCGCTGATGACATAAAGATGGATGCGGATTTGGGACAAATGCAGTTTGGTTATTTTGCTTGCGATTTAAATGGTGATCGTATTGTTGAATCCACCGATTATTCAATGTTGGAAAATCGTTCGAGTTTATTAATTTTCACTCTTAGCCCTTAAATTCAGGAGCTCAGGATACATTCAAAATTTTCCTTACAGAATTTTATTTAACTGTTTTATTCAAATGTAATCTGCTGTTCATTTGAATGAAGACCGGAATGGTTTTTGTTCTGGAATTATTCAAACATTAAATAAAATGTTTACCACGAACTTTGCCCCTTTTAACCAGTTCATGTATCAGTTTGTATAATTTTCTTTTAAAAATAAGGTTTCTTGCTTATTTTTCTTTGCAGAAGTTTAACACAACCGTGGCAAATAAGTTTTTTCGAATAAACTGCTTACCCGGTTAGAAACAAGAAAACACCATGGTTTTAAATATCAGTTCACCATGCAAAAATAGCCATTCGCCAAACCCATGGCGGATTTTATTAACAATTATTGGTATAATTGAAAAGAATAATTACTTTAGAGACCATAAAACTTATCAATTGACGAAACCTACTAATTTGTCTTTTCTTTTTCGTAGTAATACTTCATATTGTCCAAATGGTAGAATGGACTTCTACGATTCAATTTTTTGTTCCCGGGACTTACAGAATTAAATCAATAATCAATCAAATCACAACTAAACTTAACAACTTAAAGATGGAACACAAAATGTACTCCACAAAATCGCTTCAGCGGTCTTATCGTTGGGCGTGTTGTCTTGTTCTCCTATTGGGGCTCTGGACAACAAATTCTATTGCGCAAATTGGTAGTTATACCTTTGCCAATACTACTGCCGCTTATTCTACAATTGTAGGCGGACCAGGTACAGCTGCCGTGACCTTAAGCTCTATGGATGATGCTATCTCGGCAACTCAAACTCTTCCATTTAGTTTTAATTTTGGTGGTACTGCTTACACCACTTTCAGAATTAATTCTAACGGTTGGGTTGGTTTTGGAGCTCCGACTTCAACTACCAACTATTCTGCTTTAAGTGGTACAGTGAATGATGTGATTTCTGTGTTCAACAAAGATTTGAACGGTACACTCACAACAGCAACCACTTATTATGTTCAAACAAGCGGTTCTACACCAAGCAGAATTACAAAAATTGAATATGTAGGTATTAAAGCTTTTTCCGGCACAGGTAATCCTGCCACCGGAAACTGCCAGGTTTGGCTCTATGAAACTTCTAACGTCGTTGAACTGCGATATGGTGCGTTTACGACAGCTTCTGGTAGAACTTCAGCTACAACTGTGCAAGTTGGTTTGAGAGGTGCCAGTACTGCTGCTGCCAATGTACGTTCAATCAGTAATACAGGCGCATGGTCAACTCCTACAATTGGAACAAGTTCTGCTTCCACAGTAGCTGTCGGTACTTTCGCTGCTCCTTTGTTACCTGATAATGGACGAGTGTATACATTCACACCTCCAACACCTTGTTCAGGTACTCCAACTCCTGGTACAATTCCTGCAACTGCCGGATATTGCAATCCTGGTGTTGTTTCCTTAACAGCGACAGGTTATACTACCGGTGTTTCCGGTATTACTTTCCAGTGGGAAGAGTCAGATGATAATGGTGGTGGTGACCCATGGGCAAACGCTGTTGGTGGAAGTGGTGCAACAACTGCTTCTTACACATCTCCTTCATTGGTTGGTAATACTATTTATTACCGTCTTAAAGTAACTTGTTCAGGTAGTGATGCATGGACAAACGAATGTCTTGTTTCCCCTGCTGATTGTCATTTTGATCCTTCTTACAATACAGGAATCTCTTATTCTTCAATTGTCGGAACCGGAACGAACTATTCATTCCCGGGAACAACTACAGATGATCAAACTTCGAATACAGTTTCTCTTTCCGGAACTACTTTCACTTACAAAGGACAGTCTGTATCTGGTTTGAAAGCTTGTACAAACGGTTGGTTGACATTCAATACAGCATCTACTTCAACAGAATATCAGAATAACTTAGGAACTTCAGCAACTACACTTCGTGCGGTTGTCGCTCCTTTCTGGGAAGATCTGGTATGTACAGGAAACCCTGCAACCACTGCCGGATTGAACGCTTCTATGAAATACCAGATTGTTGGTACTCTGGGTAGCGGTTCAGCTCAAATCATCTGCGAATGGATCGGAATGGAAACGTTTAGTAATTCAGGTCCAAACCTGAATTTCCAGGTTATACTCGATGAAAACGGAAACACCATTACCTTCAATTATGGTACAATGGAAGGTTTCAACGGAAGCGCTAACTTCGGTTTTGCATATTCAGTTGGTTTGAGTGGATGGTCATTCACTACACCTGCTTCTTACAGCGATGTAATGGCACTGCGTGATGAATACACAACCAATTTCGATTATACTCCTGCAACTACTGCAAACAGTGGATTAAATGCAAGAACTTACCTTCCGCTTTGTAACTCACAGTACGTATTTAGCCCCGTAGCAACTTATGGCGGTCCTGGCGTTGCTCCTACCTATTCTCCTGGAAATGATGAAGTGGGCAGTGCAACTGCATTGACTGTAAACACTGGTGGTCCTTGTACATCTTTCTGTGGTACATATTATGAGAGTCGTGGTGCAACTGCTTCTTCCGGCATTCCTGTTTGTTCCGCTGTAACTCCAGGTACTCCTGATGATGATGTATGGTTCAGCTTCAATGCAACAACTTCTTCTCAAACTGTCACTGTTCGTCCTGGTGGCGGATACGATGCAGTTGTTCAACTTCTTGACGGAAGTCTGAATGCACTCTATTGTGTAAATGCAGCTGGTACCGGTCTTACTGAAACAATTGCTACTGGATTAACCGTGGTTGATCCGTATTTCGTGAGAGTATACCATTCTGGTGTTGGTTCTAACGCTTTACCAACTGCTGGTTATACAACAAGTGGTATATCGATGTTCTCCATCTGCGTGAATGAAGTTATTCCTCCACCGGCTAATGATAATATTTGTGGAGCAATTAGTTTAACAGTTGGTTCTTCCTGTACACCTACAAGTGGTACAACTATTACTGCTACAGCATCTCCTCAGGCAGTTTGTGGTGGTACAGCAGACGATGACGTTTGGTTTTCATTTGTAGCTCCTGTTGCTAACCCTGTTGTTACAGTTCAATCCGGAACAGGTTTCAATGCTCACTTGCAGGTATTCAGTTCTTCTGATAACACTTGTACGGGCACATTGACATCACTTGGTTGTATTAATAACACATCTACGGGTGGTGCTGAAACCTTCACAGGTTCTGGTTTAACCATTGGTAATACATATTTTGTACGAATTTACCATACTGCTTCAGGTGCCGCTACCGGTGTCTACTCAGTTTGTGTAACCGCTACTGTACCTTCTTGTGCTTCAGGTTTCAGTCCTGCAAATGGCGCCAATGCCAGCAGTACTTCACAAACTCTCAGCTGGTCAGCTGTAAGTGGTGCAACCGGTTATGATGTATACCTGGATGCAAACGCTCCAGCAACAACTCTTGTATCCGCCAACCAGGCAGGTACTTCTTATGTTGCTACTGTTGCAGGTGGAAATACATACAATTGGTTAGTCATTGCTAAAAATGCAATTGGCGATGCTACTGGTTGTACTGAAATTTCATTTACTACAAATGCTCCATCTTGTGTTGCTTCTCCTAGTTCGCCTTCAGACGGAGGTATTTCCTGTGAGAGTGCAAGTGCGACTACACTGAGCTGGCCTGCAGCAAGTGGATCTACAGGTTACGATGTCTATTTTGATGCCGGTGCCGGTCCTGCAACTACTCTGGTTTCTCCTAACCAGGTTGGTACTACCTACTCTGCAGGTATTCTTGCAGCTGGTTCATATGCATGGAAAGTTGTTCCAAAGAATGATTTTGGAGACGCTTCCGGTTGCTCTGACTGGACATTTACAGTTAATCCTGCACCTGCAGGAGATGTAATTGGAACAGCTATAGCGGTAACTTTACCAGCTACAGGAACAGGTGATAACTTCTCATCAAATTGCTGGCATAACGACTATACCATTTCAAATACAAATGGACGTGGTACTCCTGATGTATATTATACTTTCACTACAGGTCCATGTGACAATGCCGTTACAATTGACCTGAGTGCAGATATTTCTGCGGATACTTATCTCCACTTGTTGGATGCGGGCGGTAACTGGATAGCTTCTGATGATGATGGTGGCGCGAGTGCTACTTCATTGCTAAGCAATATTCCTGTAACCGCGAACACAACATATATTTTTGTAATAGAAACCTATTCTTCAGAAGGTACCTATGCATTTAGTGTAACTACAACCGCAAATACAGTCGTTCCTTCCTTCTCTGTTACGAATGTAACATGTAATGGAGCTAACGACGGTGTTGTGATTGTTACAGGTACAGGTGGTGTTGCTCCGTATACCGGCGAAGGAACATTTACAGGACTTGCTCCTGGAACATATTCCTATACAGTTACAGATGTTAACGGTTGTGCAGGTTCAGGTACTGCAACAATTTCTGAACCTTCTGCTTTGTCTGCTGCATGCACACCAACTAACGAAAATTTCCCTGGATCAAATGATGGTACAGTGACCGTGGTTGCCAGTGGTGGAACTTCCCCTTATTCAGGAGATGGATTGTTCTCAGGACTTGCTGCCGGAACTTACACTTATACAGTTACCGATGCAAATGGTTGTACAGCTTCTTGTACAGCGACTGTTGGTACCAATTGTGTAGCTTCTACACCTGCTACTTCTGCTTCTGCATCTGCTACTGAGATTTGCTCAGGTAACAACGTTACCTTGTCATTGACTGGTGGTTCATTGGGTACAGGAGCTTCATGGAAATGGTATGAAGGTGGTTGTGGAGCAGGTTCTGTAATCGGAACAGGTTCAACGATCACAACAGGTGCTATCACTGGTGCCGGAGTACATACATTCTATGCACGCGCTGAAGGTCTTTGCGGAACAACTTCTTGTGTTTCTGTTTCTGTAACAGTAACTGTAGGAGCTCCTGTTGGATCAATCGCAGTTGTCAGCTTCCCTGCTTCTGGTTGTGTTGGTGGAACAGCTACTATGACTTGTACATCTGTACCGGGGGCTACTGGCTATTCATGGAGCGGTCCTGCAGGTATCCTGTTTGATGGTAACCCAAGTCCGTATGTTTCAACTTCAACTACAGTAACACTTACTTACGCTGCACTTCCTCCTGCAGGTATTTCCGGTTGGAACGTATGTGTATTCGCTAAGAATGCATGTGGTAACAGTCTGAATACAAAATGCAGCTGGATCCGTGCAACCCTTTCTACACCAAATTATACAAGCGCTTCAACTATTGCTTGTCCTGGTTCAACTGGTATCTACACTGTAGCTACTGTTGATGGTGCTGCGACTTACAACTGGACTATCACCGGTGGTAATGCTTCTATCAATGGTGCCGGTGCATCAGTTACAACTTCTGTACCTACTGTGAACGTCGCCTTTGGTGCAGGATTTACAGGTGGAACACTTTGCGTTTCTGCAACAACAGTTTGTGGATACACAGGTGGATCACGTTGTGTAAATATTAGCACTGCTCCACAGCTTCCAGGCGTGATTAGCGGATCCAGCACAATTTGCCCTGGTGGCTCTTCATCTTACAGCATTTCACCTGTAGCCGGTGCAGCTTCTTACATCTGGACTGCATCAGGAACTGGAGTTTCTGTAGTTGGCAGTGGTACTTCTGCAACTGTTTCAACAACTGCAGGATTTATCTCCGGTAGTGTTTGTGTTGTTGCTGTTAGCTCTTGTGGTTCTCCGATTGGTAATTCAGCTCAACGTTGCAAAACTCTTGGAACTGGTAAACTTGGAACTCCTGGTAATATCACCGGTGATCCTACAACAGGTGTTTGCGGACAGACTTATATCTATAGCATTCCTTCCATTGCTGGTGCGACAGGTGGTTACACCTGGACATTGCCTGCCGGTGCTACAGGTAGTTCTTCCACAAACTCAATTACGGTTACATTCCCTGCAGTATTCAGTAGCGGTACTATCTGTGTTCATGGTAATAATGGCTGTGGTGCAGGTCCTGACCGTTGTGTGAATGTGTTTGGTAACCCTGGTACTCCTGCGTCACTTTCTGGTAACGCGACTCCATGTATGGCATTTGATGACATTTACACATGGCCTGCTGTACCGGGTGCTACCCAGTATCAGTTGGTTGTTCCTGCCGGATATACTGTGATTTCAGGTAACCCTACCATCAGTAACTTCGCGATTATTAATATCGGTACATCAGCCGGTACTATTGGTGTGAAAGCTGAAAACTCTTGTGGTGTTTCCGGTACTCGTACTTTGGCAATTGCTCCTATCTCCTGCCGTCTGGCCGGTAACCAACCGGAAGTTGTTAAAGCACTTGCTACTCAGGTATTCCCGAATCCTACAACAGGATTGTTGAATGTTCAGTTCAACAGTGAATTGAATGATCAGTCTTATGTTATCAATGTACTTGATCTCAGTGGACGTGTTGTTCTTTCAACCGATGGAAAAGCCAACGCAGGTTCTAACTTGCAGGTACTTGATCTTACACACCTTGCAAAAGGAATGTATATGATCAGTCTTCAGACAACTGAAGGCAACCAATTGGTTCGCGTATCTGTAGAATAATCAGATTAGTTTAAAAAGAAAGCCCCGACCGATGTCGGGGCTTTTTTTTTGAAAATACATTTAAAGGGCAGACAGATGTAGCCAGATGAAAAGGATACTTATAAATGAAGAAACATGACAAAAATCATCATCTGCAGGATTAATAAAAGAAACTTAATAAAAATAAACTTTCCTCTTATTTCCCGCTACCCTTGCGGATTTCAGAAAATCTTCGTTAATTTTGTTCATGTGTCTCACCTCTAAAAATAACCTTATGATTCAAAGTCGACCTATTTTTATCCGTTTACTTATGTTGGTTTTGGGAATTGTATTTTCTACAACTCTCTTTTCGCAAACGTCACCGACCCCGCAATCACTTCCATATACACAGGATTTCAGTGGGCTGGTTTCGAGTTCAACAGTTTATCCTGCCGGCTGGCAAGGATGGGCCTTAGCAACTGCATCAAGCGGTGCATTTCGTGTAACTGCACCAACTGGAAATTCTAATCTAACCGCGAGCTCAACAGCTGCATCAACAGCCGGTGGGATTCACAATTACAATGGAAAAATTGGGATGCTTGCATCCGGAAGTATTGATCCTTCAATTTGTCTTGCAATCAATACCACAAATTATGCGAATGTTGAAATTAATATGGATGTAATGACCATCCGTAATCTGGCCACACGGGTAAATGGTGTTGATCTTCAATATGCGATTGGAAGCGTTTCAGGAACATGGATCACAGTAAGTGGAATCGCTAATGGAATTTATCAGAACAATGCGGTAGTTCAAAATACAGCAGTAACTACTCCCCAGAATAGCATCACAATGTCCTATACATTACCTTCTGCCTGCAATAACCAGTCGGCAGTTTTTCTTCGTTGGGTGCAAAGAGATATAAGTGGAAGCGGTTCCCGTTCCAGTTTCGCTGTTGATAATATTAGTATTTGCGCGAGCACTGTAACTCCGTCAATTTCCATTTCATTGACAGGAGGAACAAATCCATCCTGTGCAGGAAGTACTTTAACTTTCACCGCTGCTGAAACGAATGGGGGTCTCACACCTGTTTACCAATGGAAAGTGAATGGTGGAAATGTTGGAACAAACAGCTCCAGTTTTACCAGTAATACCTTTTCGAATACTGATGTGGTCACTTGTGAACTTACTTCAAGTTTGACATGTGCAACTCCAGCTCCTGCCATTTCAAACTCCATTTCTGTAACTGTGAATAGTAATCCGGTTGCATCATGTTCTGTCCTGACAAACGTGAATTGTTTTGGTGGAAATTCCGGAAGTATCCAGGTTACTGCAAGTGGTGGTACTTCTCCTTATACCGGAGAAGGAACATTCACAGGTCTCACTGCCGGAAGTCATACATACACCGTCACTGATAATAATGGTTGCATCTCAACTTGTTCATCAACGATAAGCGGACCTTCTGCTCCCTTATCCGGATTTACGTTTGTGATCAATGATGCCAATTGTCTTTCCATTGGGGATGGTCGAATCGGTAGCAATGTTAGCAACTCGGTTGGAACAGTTCTTTATTCCTGGTCACCATCCGGTGGAACAGGATCACAGGCAACCGGACTTCTGGCAGGCACCTATACTGTAACCGTTACTGACGATTGCAGTTCCTTCACCAGTTCTCAAACCATTGCAGGTCCAAGTGTACCCATGTCCATATCTTGTGTACCCGGATCTGATGTTACTTGCTTTGGAGGAAATAACGGATCAGCAAGTGTAAATGTTTTTAATAGTGTTGGCATTGTAGGATATACCTGGTCTCCTTCCGGAGGTTCAGGTCCATCTGCTACCGGTCTGAGTGCCGGTACATATACAGTTACTGTTTCTGATTATTGTGCAACACCTACTACTTGTACTGTTACAATTGCACAACCTACAGCGGCACTTTCGGTAAGCTGTGCTGCCACTGATGAGAGTTTTCCGGGTGCGAACGACGGAACAGTCAGTGTCAGTACTAGTGGCGGTAGCGGAGGTCCATTGAGTTATCTTTGGACTCCTTCCGGAGGTACAAATGCAACTGAACCGGGTCTTGCTTCTGGAATTTATACTGTAGTTGTCACTGATGGAGCATGTGGATTTCAAATTTGTACATCAACAGTTGGATCAGGATGCCTTCCATCCACACCGGCAACATCCGCATCAGCAAGTTCTAGTGAAATATGTTCTGGAAATAATGTCAACCTATCCCTTAGCGGAGGTTCTTTAGGAACAGGTGCTGCCTGGAAATGGTATGAAGGAGGATGTGGAGCCGGATCATTAATTGGTACCGGAGCTTCAATTACTACGGGTCCAATTACAGGAGCTGGAATTCATACCTTTTATGTACGTGCCGAAGGTGCTTGTGGAATCACTTCTTGCGTTACAGTTTCTGTGAATGTTACTTCCGGTTCTCCGACAGGTTCAATTGGTATCATCAGTTTCCCTGCAGTAGGATGCGTTGGTGGATCAGGTACAATTACAGCTACAACAGTTCCAAATGCAACAGGTTATTCCTGGAGCGGTCCATCCGGTATTTTGTTTGATGGAAACCCAAGCCCTTATGTCTCTTCTTCACCTAGTGTTACTTTGACTTATACCGCCCTTCCTCCTGTCGGAATTTCAGGATGGAACGTTTGTGTATTTGCTAAAAATGCATGTGGGAACGGTCCAAATACCAAATGCAGTTGGATACGTGCCACCTTATCAACGCCTGCCTTATCCGGACCTTCGATTGCTTGTGCCGGTGGCAATGAAACTTATATTGTCGGTCCTGTTGACGGAGCAGCATCGTATACCTGGACCATCACAGGTGACGCAACTTTGAATGGAGCAGGTACTACAGTTACGACAGCAGGACCAAGTGTAAATGCTAATTTTGGTTCCGGATTTACCGGAGGTCAAATCTGTGTTTTTGCTTCAACTTCTTGTGGAACAAATAGCGGTGTTCGTTGTATCTCCATCACCAATTCACCGCCTCTTCCGGGAGCAATTTCAGGTGCAGCAACAATTTGCCCTGGTGCGGGAGGAAGCTATTCTATAAGTACTGTTGCAGGTGCTGCTTCCTATAACTGGTCTGTTACCGGTTCCGGGATTTCGGTTATTGGCTCGGGAACAAGCGCATCTGTATCAACTCTTGCCGGTTTTACATCCGGAAGTGTTTGCGTTATTGCGGTTAGTGGATGCGGGTCTCCTTCCGGTAACTCAGCTCAACGTTGTAAAACTATTAGCAGTGGAAAACTTGGTACACCAGGAAACATTACAGGTGATCCAACAGCCGGTGTATGTGGACAAACCTATACTTACACCATTCCATCCATGTCTGGTGCTACAGGTGGCTATGCCTGGAGTATTCCAGCCGGTGCCACTGGTTCATCCAGCAGCAATAGTATCACGGTTACATTCCCTTCAGTGTTTGTTAGCGGTAGTATTTGTGTGCATGGAATTAATGCATGCGGTGCCGGATCAGATCGTTGTATAACCGTTTACGGAAACCCTTCTACCCCATCTTCTCTTTCCGGAAATTCAACTCCATGTGCCGGAAGTGATGAAGTATATAACTGGCCTGCAGTACCGGGAGCAAGTCAATTATCAGGTGATAGTACCGGTTGGTTATACAGTTCTTTCCGGAACTCCTACCATCAGTAATATTGCTGTTATCAACGTGACTGGTGTTTCCGGTCAAATTGGTATTAAGGCTATTAACGCCTGTGGAGTTTCAGGAACCAGGACATTGATGATTAATCCAACTCCTTGCAGAATGTCTGGTTCGCAAAAAGAAATCCAGAAACAACTTGGTCTTAATATCTATCCGAATCCTGCTCATGAAAACCTGAATATTGAATTCAAAAGTTCATTTGATAATTCAGATTACAAAATTGAAGTTGTGGATTTAAGTGGAAGAATATTGAACACTATTACAGGGTTCGTCTGTATTGGGCAGAAATTTACAAGAAATTAATTTCAGCGATTTCTCTCCCGGAATGTATCTTCTTCAAGTGACAACATCAGAAGGCAGCCAGGTTATCCGATTCGCTGCTGAATAAATTTATTTTCAGCTGAGTAGATTATTTTAAAACAAAACCAACTTCGGAAATTCCGGAGTTGGTTTTTGTTTTAATATCAGTTCTGAATGACTATTCAACCTGAGTAACAGTTAACCGGAATTTTCTATAAAGGATATTGATCCTGAAAAGATGTGCATTCCCTTAGAAAATCAGACTGTTTACCATGATTTCTTTGAACTCGGCTCCCAAAAGGCCTATTTTGCGCAATAAATGGGTTAAAAAGCTCCATTTCAATCCAATAAGATATAATTATGAGTTCATTTATTCGGCAAATTTTATTAAATTTACAAGCATCAACAGGGTCTCTTTTACTACACTATAATTTATCTCGATAAAGACGTGAAACACAACAGTCTGAAGGGGAAGTATTGTGATATAATCAGAGTGAAAATTCTTCGCTCATTTTTAATCACTGTCCTATTTATTTTTGCAGCGAATGCACCTGGCTTCGCCCAAGTAACCTGTACTGCTTCCGGCACGTGGGCAACTGCCACCTGGAATCCTTCTGCTCCAACTCCCGGCCAAAATGTGACAGTTGCTCTTGGATGTACATTGACAATAGATCTGAATACTCCAACCATCAATGACCTCACGATTAATGGAACCGTTATCATCACTAACACAGCTGTCAGCTATTTAACAGTAGCCGGTAATCTTGTTGTAAATACCGGTGGTTCATTACAAAATAACGGAAGCATTGAATTTACTACACCTAACAAAAGTTTTGCCTTAAACGGTACCGCCACTTATATACACAATCCAAGAAACAATGCCAGTCTTGATGAAAGTATTTTTTCCAACAGCCTTGAGGCCTTTTCTGCAACCAGTAATCTGGTGATTCAAAAATGGAGTGATGGATCCATTCCTCTGGGTGATCCAAGCAGAGTTGCAACAAGTATTTTTGGAAACCTGACTCTGGCAGCTAATGTTTCAGGAGGTACATGGGACCAGGATGGTTATTTTGCAACCAACAGGATTCGTGGTAACCTGACAGTAAGTGCATCCACCATTGTTATGGATGACGGAACCGGTATCAGTACATCACTTTTCCTTCAGGATGTGCTGATCAATAGTACCGGAAATATCGTTTTCCAAAGGGGAATGAACCGTAGTTTATCTCTTTCTACAAATAACTTTACCATCAGCAGTGTAGCTCCTGCCAAACCCACTGTAATCATGGATACTTCCTATGGAGTACTCAATTGGGTGGTAACTGGTAATTTGAACATCAATTATGATTTTAATGCTGTTTATGGAAGTTCGTTTGCTGTGGGTGCGGATATACGGGTGACAGTAACCGGTAACCTCAATCTGAGCGGAGGAAACATCATTTTCAATAACAAAGCTGATGCCCCTCTTCGATTAACTGTAAATGGAACAACCACTTTTAATAATACAACTGTCGGTGGAACCACCTGCTTGATTGAAGGAGCTAATGGAGCTCTGACAATGACAACTCAAGATTTAGTTATTCAGACAGGTGGTCCAAATTATTTTCTGGGTAAACCAGGGGCAATTATTTCTGCAAAAGGAGCAGGAACTATCACCATCAACAACGATCTCACAGTCAGCGGGACTGCTACCACTTACTTTTCATATTCTGATTCTCTGGCAGCAAAAGTTCGTATTGATTGCAGGAGAGATATTATTCTGAATGGAACAGGAGCATTAACTATCGGTGCTTACACAAATGGAGCTTTCACAATAAGTGCAGCACGAAATTTTGTACAAACCAAAGGTCAGTTTATCGGTCAGTTCTACACACCAAACATCTCGATAGATTCTGTGATCGTCGGAGGTGATTTCACATTCAATTCCACTACGGCTTCAGATTATTTCAAGGGCAATAAATCGGCAGGAAGTACAATCATTAAAACTACTGGTAATTTCAATGTGACAACATCCGGAACTGCACCCGGACAAGGAGTTATTGGGGTTGATTCCAGTGCGGCTTCACTCTTATTTTCTGTAGGTGCAAATTTTGTTCAGAATGGTGGGAGTTTTTCAGGTATCCTCAATGGCAGCGGACCTGCAACATTCACTGTTACAGGAATCGTTGATGTAAATGCCGGTACTTTCAAAGCACAAAACAATATTGTCTATTCAAACACTGGTACCATCACTTTTACTGCAGGAAGCATTGATTTTGATGGTGGTATTTTTTCCGGGTTTTACAGTTGTAATAACTCAGCTCTCACAGGAGCATTTACTATTAACGGAAATTGCAAGGTAAATTTCACCTCAGTGAGTGATGAATTCACTTTTATTGGAATTGGTAAAGTTGGATTCGACAATAACAATTTGCTTTTGAACCTGAACATCACCGGAAGTCTTATCATCAGTGGAGTAAACGGAACATTTATTTCAAGTCAGTCCGGCGGAACGGAAAATGTTACTATTGGCTCTGTGAACATTTCGAATGGTAACAACAGTTTTAATTGTACCCAGGCAAATGCTTTGAGTACCGGGCACGTGGTTAAAATGACCATATTGGGCAGTATTAATGTAAGTGGTGGTAACAATTTTCTTTCCGCAAGTACTCAGAATGATACGATTCTTGTAAACAATGATGTGAACATCACCGGTGGTTCTCTGAGTATTAAAGGAGCCGATGCAACAGCATCCATTGTCAATATCCTTGGCGGCTATTCTCAAACCGGAGGAACCTTCTACATGCACAACAATGCAAGCGATGCATTGGGTGCTTCTTCTTCCATTATTATGACCGTGAATTCGAATGATGATATTAATGGAGATTTTCTTCATAACTCAGGTACTTTTTATTTTGATAATGCCACCAGCGTTCCGAGTTCCCTGAACCTTGTGCTTACTATAAAAAGTCCGAACTACACTCTTGGTGGTAGTGGGAACATGACCATGACCAACCCGGGTATGGGTACTGTATGTGGCATATTAAATTTTGGAAGAAATGGTACAATAAATTTCAATCGCTCAGGGAATCACGACATTCAACAAATAAAACAAAACGTTCTGACGAATTGCACACTGGATATGATCAGTGGGAATCTTCAATTGGCATCTCACCAGACACCTTCTGCCCTTCCTGACTGGATGCTGATCAACGTAAACGGAGTCCTGGCAATGCGCACCAATAAATTATACAGTAATGCTGTAAAGATGTATTCCGGAATTACAAATCTTGGACGCATACGTACTCAGCATCCAAATGGTATGTATAATGCAACAACCAATGCTGCATTTTCAACTACACTTGCAGATAGTCTTGACTTTTACCTTGCCAGTTCATCCTATGTAGAATACTATGGTGTAGACAATCAGATAGTCACCGGTATTGGGATTGGAAAGGCTAAATCAGCACAGCACAAATATGGAAATTTGGATATTAATTTTGGTGGCACTGCTAATACTGAATACGTTTATCCGACAAATGTTCCGACTGATTCATCAACCTTTGTGCGCAATTCCCTTATCCTCACCGCAGGAGAATTAAATCTGGATGATGATCATACTCCTTCAAACGGAGGTGGACGAATGATTGTTATCGAAAACAAAAACAGTACCGGTATGGCGCGTACCAACGGCTACATTCGAAGTGAAGTTGAGAATGGTACTGGTATTGTAAAATGGATTATGGGTACTAATCTGACCAGTCACATCTTCCATTTTGGGTATGATGCCGCTAATTATATTCCTCTCACATTTACTCCGGCAAGCGGGACTGTGGACACCGTAAAAATCGGAACCTATCATACCACTTTTGCAAATCTTCCTTATCCTCCTACTGTTACTCACATGCGTAATAATAGTGGAACAGATAATAGTGCATTTACAGTTGACCGATTCTGGAACATTGATATCACTGGAACTACCGCTACTGCGAACATTCTATTTAAAGCGACTCCGGCAGAAGTAGGAACCATCAGCACTTTGCTCGCTCAACGCTGGGTGGCCCCTATTGTGTCATGGACCAATCCGGTGCCGGGAACTCAGTCAAGTGTTACTAACGGTACACAAGCGAACACATTGGGTATTTTTGGAACCTGGTGGACACTTTCAGGAAGTGCAAACCTCTTGCCTGTTGAGCTTGTTCATTTTGATGGGGAATGTGATGGATCAGATATTCGATTAACATGGACCACCGCAACCGAAATCAACAATAGTTATTTCACGATTGAACGTAGTCTCGATGGGGTCGAATGGGAAATAGCCGGTACCGTTTCCGGATCAAACAATAGCACTCAATTGATTGATTATTTCTTTGTTGACCGTAATGCATATAGTCAAAATGCGTTTTACAGACTCAGCCAAACGGATTATGATAACCGGTCAGAAACATTTGAACCCATCAAAGTTCATAGTTGTTCAGAGCGCGATCTGATTGATGTTTATGTTTCTTCAAAAAATGATGGAAATTCTACGGCTTATCTGAATTCTCCATACAAAGGCGAATTTGTACTTGAAATTTTCTCATCCAATGGAGCACGGATTGAAAGCAGAATTGTCCATGTGGATAAAGGCTTCAACCCACTCTTTCTGAAAACAGAAAATCTTAGTGATGGAGTTTATTTTCTTCGCATGCATAACAATTCCGATGTCCTGACTAGGAAATTTCATGTTGGAAGGGAGTGAATAAAATGAAAAAGAATTTATGGGAGCGTTGCTCCCTTTTTTTTTATTAAAGCATATCTATTTTCATTCACCTTTGTTTATTGTTTATGCTACTGCGGGAATATTCAATTGACGGATTTAACGTATATGTACACGACACAATTCTGGATGATTTGTTTCGTGAGCAATGGGATCAGTTTAAGGATCCTGATTCAGCTTTACAATCCGATTATTTAAGTGCACTTGAACGGGCCGGAGCGCTTGATTTGTCTTTTCGTTATCTATTGATTTCAAAAGAAAACGAAATTGTTGGACGTGTGTATTTTCAACTTCTGCATTTTGGTCACTATAATCTTTCGGTATCAGAAAGTAATATCTGGCAAAAACTTGCATCAGTACTGGTTCGAATTTTTCCATTTCGTATAGTCATTTGCGGAAATTTATTCGCGGTTGACTTCCCTCCTCTCGATTCTCAATCCGGTAAAATCTCGGAAAGGCAATTGCTTGAAATAATTTCAGCATTCGCTTTAAAAGAAAAGCATGATGTATTGGTCTTGAAAGACATGCCTGACAATTTCATTCCGGATGTAGCGAAATTATATGGATTTAGTGTTTTTGAGACTGATTTAACCATGAAGTTAAAGATAATGCCAACATGGAAAACGTATCAGGATTATGAAAAGGCACTTACTCACAAATACGCGCAGCGGGCAAGAAAAATTCGCAGAGCAGGATCTGTTTTGGAGAGAAAACAATTTGACTATAGCCTTCTGACACTTCACAAAAAAGATATTACAAAACTATTCCAGGAGATTTGTTCGAAACAAACAATCCGTATGGGAATTGTTGATGCAAACTATTTCATAGAACTTTTCCAAAATTGTGGCAACCGTTTCCATATGACCGGCTATTTTCTGAACAATAAACTAGTTGCCTTTGCGACCATGCTTGATCATAAAGATTCATTGGAATTGCACTATATTGGAATGGACTATACTTATAATAAGACTCACAATTTATATTTCAATATTCTGTTTGATGGAGTTGAGCAGGCAATTTTGAAAAATAAAAAAGAACTTGAACTTGGCAGAACAGCCCGTGAAGCCAAAGCGGTAATTGGTTGTCAACCTGTTTATTTTAATGATTATATTCTTATACGTAACAGAATTACCCGTTGGAGCGTTTCTGTTATTCAGGAATATTTTCAAGGTAAAATGGGTGAATCGTGGAGAAACAGACATCCATTTAAAGACAGTGAAGCAGGTTCAAAAATGTGATTTGATATTTTTTTCGCCCGGCATGGACGGATTTATTATTTAACAATTCTTTCTTAGCTAAGTTATTTTTTCTGTTACATTTGTCCCGCGGAAAGGTTTCCGGTTTTACCGGAATTAAAAGGGAATCACGTGAAATTCGTGAACAGTTCCCGCTGCTGTAAGCTCCATGAGTTTGCGAAGCATTTTGCCACTGTCTGTAAATTAAGGACGGGAAGGCGCTTCGCAAGGAGTAAGTCAGAAGACCTGCCTTCATGCAAACATCAATGCTTTCGGGTAAAAAGCACGAATGGTTCTGACGCATCGCGTCCCTATCCTTCAGCCTTTTACTCCTCTATTTGAATTAATCTTTCAATAATTCAAAATAATGATCAAGGAGTTAAATACAGTATTTTTAGCGACAACAGGTTTACTTGCTTCCCTCTCAATGGCCGCGGTGCAACCGAACGACTCCCTTCGTAAGGATTTAAAAGAAGTCACAGTGGTTGCAACACGATTCGAACGAAATGTACTTTCCACAGGAAGGAGCGTAACCATTCTCACTGCCTCCGACTTAGACAAAAGTGTTTATTCGACGGTCGCAGAACTTTTATCACATCAGGAAGGAATTTACATCACCGGAAACAATCAAAGCCCTGGTGCGAATGAAAGTATTTTCATGCGTGGGAGTAACAGCAATCAAACCTCCATTTTTGTTGACGGGATTCGGATCAATGATGGTTCGACTGTGAACAATACAATCGATTTAAGCGAGCTTCCTCTCTCCGAAATTGAAAGGATTGAAATTCTGCGTGGATCAAACAGTATCTTATACGGATCTTCCGCCATTGGCGGAGTCATCCAGATTACAACCTTCAAACCCGGGAAACCAGGAATTAATGGTCGGGTTAGCTTGTCATCCGGTTTATTCCAAAAAAGCGGATCGATGCTCGTTCCTTCAGCAAATGTCGGGTATCTGTTTAAAAATGGAATCAGTGTTTTCGGTTCTGCTGCTCTTCAGAACGTTAATGGCCTGGATGCAACAATTGATACCGTGACAGATCCTCTCGTATTCAAACATCGTGACAAGGATGATTGGAACAAAAGAACAGCCAGAGGAGGAATCAATTACAAATGGAAAAACGGAGAAGCAACACTCGCGGGTCAATTCCTGAAAATGAAAACGGATATCGATAAATCCGCATTCATCGACGATGATAATTACGTCCTTGATTATGAAAGAAAAACTCTTTCCGGTAACCTGCAATTTCAACCGATGCAAAAACTGGAAGTACTGCTTAACACCGGCCTGACTAACAACACTAGAAATGCACAGAATGATTCTTCCATTGTAAATGACAATGGAATAACAGATCATTCATTTGCAAAGGATCACTATAAGAGTGAAAATTTGAGCGTTGACGCTTATCTCTCATGGAAGGAAAAATACGTTCGTTCTTCAATTGGTTTTTCTTTTCAGGAAGAAAAAATGAACCAATCTAATTATTATTACTCTGCACTTTTTTCTCCTTTTATTGTTGAATTAAATACGAATATGGATAATGTGAATCCTAAAATACAAACAAGCAGTTTGTATGCTCAGTTTGAGATTCAGGGCAGTCTGTTACACGAAAAATTAAATGCTTTAAATCTGATTTTGGGTGCGAGAAGTCTTAACCATTCCAAATTTGGAAATGAATTCATTTGGGAAGTAAATCCCTCCTTTCAACTAAGTTCCACTGCTCTGATTTATTTTTCCTTCAGCAAAGGATTAAATGCACCTTCACTGTATCAACTGTATGCTCCGGATCTATATTACACGTATGATAACAATACGAGTACAGGTATTTCAAGAGGAAATTCAAAACTTAAACCCGAAATTTCTGATTCTTACGAATTTGGCCTGAAACAGAATTTAAATGAAAATGGATTCTTTGGAATCTCAGTTTTTAAAACCATCACTCAAAACCAAATTGATTACGTATATCTATGGGATAAAAATGTTCCGGTGGATCAGCTGGGAACAGACTTCACCCGTGATGATTACCGCGGTGACATCTACCTGAATACAGGAAAACAAACTACTTATGGAATTGAATTCAGTTTCGAAAATAAACTCACAGACTATTTAAAGATTCACTTTAATATGAGTCTTGTGAATGGATATCTGGATTATGCACAAAATAATTCCACACAAGAACAAACCGGTGGAAACCATGTTCAATCGTATAATAATGGTTCTTTCCTGAATTCTCCGGTCAGAACACAAGGTTTGACAAGGCGGCCGAATACCGCAAGAATGGAGCTGCTTTTTTTCCCGGGTAAAAAAATCAGTTCTACCATGGGCATAAGTTATACCGGACAAAGAGATGATGTCTTTTATGACTCAGGTAATGGTCCTATGGGTGCTTTATCCACATCACCGGTTAAAGATTATACTTTGCTCGATCTGAGTCTTCAATATAAAATTACTTCGCCACTTTCAGCAGCACTGAAACTTGAAAATATTCTGAATGAAAAATATTCTGAGATAAATGGCTTTACTACAAGAGGACGGGGAATTTATCTCAAAGTGAATTATGTATTTTGAATCTGGAAATTTATACTTTTGTTCAACCATCATAGAACCAATCCCATGAACGGAAATTCAAATAAAACAAGTGCCTTGCTTATTGCCAGCTTGCTGATTTTAGTCGCTGCAATTACACGATTGATCCCGCATCCATTTAACTTTACAGCAATTGGTGCCATTGCACTCTTTTCAGGTGCTACATTTAAAGATAAACGCCTCGCTTACTTGTTGCCGTTTACAGCAATGATTCTCACCGATTTGTATCTTGGTTTGCATTTTTCAATTCTACCTGTTTATGGCTCGTTTGCAATAGCAGTCGCCCTTGGAACAATGGTTCGCAATCAACCCCGTATCCTTTCGGTAGCAGCCCTTTCGGTAGTTTCTTCCGTAATTTTCTTTCTGATTACCAATCTTCCCATTTGGTATGCGGATTTGAGTTTATACCCAATGACATGGAATGGAACTATGGAAAGCTATACTATGGCCTTGCCATTTTTTGGAAATCAACTAATTGGGGATTTGTTTTATACCGGAATCTTCTTCGGCGTCTACCATCTTCTTGAAAAAAGCAGAAAAATCGCGATTTATAATCCCGAGAAGCTCTAAAAAAATAAACCCAGCCTTACGGGGCTGGGTTTTCTTTTTCAACCTTACGGGGTTGATGGATTAATCAATCTTACGGGATTGCTGAAAAATTTTATCCTCTTTTCTGTACTGCTTTGTTTGTAAACACATCTTTTTAACGCTTTGACTTCTCCAAAAGATCAGCGTCAAAACCACCGTCCATTACACATGTAATTTAATCAAAGATTTAAGGCTTATTTAGAGCTTTTTTAAGGCCTTAACTTTAATAAATACTCGGAATTACTTCAATTTTCAATTTCGGTAATATGCTATTAACCCATAAATTCCAGCCTCTTACAGAATAAAATTGAAATCCGCCCAAGCAAAATGCATTTTGGTAGTGTTGCCACAGATGGCACAAAGCCAAAATGAGACAAATTAGCAGATTCACCCTCTTTTTTATACTTATTTCGACATTATCGAAAGGGTATGCATCTGCTCCTCCTCTGTTTGATTGGCAAAAATGCCTTGGAGGCAGTGGTCAGGACATGCCGGTTAAGATGATCAGGTCATTCGACGGTGGTTTATTGATGTTAGGAAGTACCGGTTCATCTAATGGGGATGTCAGTCTCAGCCATGGCTCGAACGATTTATGGCTGACGAAAACCGATTCTATGGGCAACCTGATCTGGGAACGGACCTATGGAGGCAGCAATATTGATATTGGAACAGGAATCATCCAGCTTCCGGGCGGAGATTTAATACTTTCAGGTTATACAGGGTCTTTTGATGGTGACATTAGCCATCAACACGGAAATTTCGATGCCTGGGTGATCCGGACAACATCAAACGGAAATATCATTTGGGAGAAAACATTTGGCGGCTCCCTGGTTGACCTGATTTATGCAATGATCCAAACTTCTGATGGTGGAATCCTCCTGGGTGGTGGTACATATTCAAATGATGGCGATGTAAATGGTAACCACGGAGATCAGGATTTTTGGTTATTAAAATTAGACGATTCAGGAAACCTGGTTTGGCAGAAATCAATGGGTGGCTCCGGTTTAGATGTTTGTTATTCAATAGATGAAACATCGGCAAGCGAAATCATTGCCTGTGGAAGTACTAATTCAAATGATGGAGATGTTTCAGGACAGCATGGAAACACTGATTTCTGGGTCATCAAATTGACTTCCGGTGGAAATAAGATTTGGACACGTTGTTTTGGAGGAAGTGACCAGGAATCCGCTTTTGCAATCAGTAGTAAATCCAACAATCACTTCCTGGTGAGTGGCTACAGTAAATCTTCAGATGGGGATTTGCAGCAGAACTCCGGATACAACGATATCTGGACTTTACAATTAGGTCAAAACGGAACTATTCAAAACCAAAGAATCATTGGCGGGACTGGTGCTGACATTGCTTTCAGTTCAATTTCAAGCATGGATGGAGGTTATCTGCTTGCCTGTGGTACAACTTCAAATGACGGAGATGTTGATGGCAATCACGGACAAGAAGATATTCTTCTTATAAAACTCGATCAACAATTATCTACTGAGTGGATGAAATGTCAGGGTGGTAGCGGAAATGAAAGGCCATCCAGTATTCTCCAAACCCGCGACGGTAGTTTCATCTTTTCAGGATATACTTATAGTAATGATGGAAATGTTTCGGGAAATCATGGTGCTTCAGATTATTGGATCGTTCGTTTATCCTGCAAAGTTCCTGTTTCTGCTTTCAGTACACCTTTTGATTCTCTTTGTACCGGAATGTCAGTTGCCTTCACAAACCAGTCTGCTAATGCAAGCGCATTCAGATGGTTGGTGAATAGTCAGAATCTGACAACTCAGGAAAATGCCTCATTCCCTTTACCAAACACCGGTGTTTATACTGTGCAATTGGTCGCACAAACATGCTATTCTTCCGACACATCAGTAAAAAGGATAACAGCAATTTCAAAACCTCAAATTAAAATTTCCTTGTCAGGTGTTCATCTTTGCCTTGGTGATAGTATTCTGCTTAGCGCCACTTCCGGTAGCAGCTATATCTGGAATACCGGGGCAACCAGCTGTGACATCTATGTCAGCAGCAGAGGACCATTTTTTGTAACTGTGTACACATCCGGTTGTCCATCCCATTCCGATACCGTCACGTTAAGCGCATCTGCGAAACCTAACCTTGAATTGGGTCCTGACACAACAATTTGTTCAGGCTCTTCCCTCCTGCTGGTTGCAGGAAATAATTCTGCCTTCAATTACACATGGCAGGACGGAAGTACCCTAAATCAATTAGCCGTCACAACTGCGGGAACATATTTCGTAAAGATCTCTGATAATTATTGCACTTCACGTGACACCATTCATGTTGATACTGTTTCCTGCAATTTACCAGTTGCCTCTTTTACTGTTGCAAATCAGGATATCTGTGAACGCGGCACTATATCCTTTGTCAATAATTCTGTACAGTCAGTTTCATACAACTGGACCTTCCCCGGAGGATATCCTGCATCCTCTTCACTAGAAAACCCGGTTGTCAGTTATGAAACTCCGGGAACCTACAATGTCATTCTCACAGTGACCAATTCACAGGGATCACAAACCCTGATGCGCTGGAATTATATCGTGGTACATGCTAATCCAGCCCGTCCGGTGATTTACGTGAATGGTTTTACACTTAGCACCAATCCAGCTCAATCTTACCAATGGTATTGGAATAACTCGATGCTTCCTGGTGCATGTTTAAATTATCTCCAGGTATCTCAGGACGGATTTTACCAGGTCTTAATCCGGGATCAGTACCAATGTGAATCAAAATCTGATTCAGTTTATGTTTCCATTACAGCTACAGAGAATGAATCAAACTCCGGTTCAATGGAACTGTACCCGATTCCGGCCCTGGAAAAAATCACTGTAAAATTAAACTATGAATCAGCCACAATAAATCTGATACGTGTTATTTCTATTTCAGGAGAAGAAATGTTCAAAAGCGATAATGTCCCACATGGGTCTTACGATGGAATTGCAATAAATACTTCCGGACTTTCCACAGGAATGTATTTTCTGGAGCTGACGAACTCAAACGGAAAAAGAATAATCAAAAAATTTCAAAAAAATTAAACTATAAAAAGATGTTGATCGCAATTCTTACAATCTATGCTGCAAGCTTGTACTACATGATGACTGAAAACAAAACTAAAAAACAATAATAATCCCTAAACAATTAAAACCCAAATCCTATGATTTACACTATCGTTGCCATTTATGTAGTTGGTCTCTTACTCATGATAGCGGAAGACAGAACTAAAAAAGAACAAAAGAATTAAAGCATTAAACAATTAAACAATTCAAAACAAAAAATCATGATCTATTCTATACTCGCAATCTATGTTATTGGCTTGTTCCTGATGATCGCAGAAGACAGAGATAAAAAATCTCCCCGGGAAAAATCATAATTTAAAACCTCTTTCAGAGGACTGTACATTCTATGCCGATTCATATACTCAATCAATTGAGTAAAGTGAATCTGTTGCGGAAGCGATGTTACTTATCTCCCGAAATCAGTGTTCCAAAAAGGCCACCGAGTCCACGGGATTCTTCACGGTTGTTGCCCCAACGGGAAGCAGAAATGATTCTGTCAGCAAGCCTTGAGAAAGGAAGCGTCTGGAGATAGACCACACCTGGACCAGTGAGCTTCGCATAAAACATTCCTTCACCTCCAAAGAGAACGTTTTTGAAACCACCTATGAATTGGATATCATAAGTCACCGAAGGTTGAAATGCGACAAGACATCCGGTATCAACACGTAAAGATTCATAAGGCTTTAACGTTTTTTGTATTACCGTACCGCCGGCATGGACAAAAGCCAATCCATCGCCCGTGATTCTTTGAAGAATAAATCCTTCACCACCAAACAAACCGGCTCCAATTTTTTTTGTGAATTCAACAGTGATATCGATTCCTTCCGCGGAGCAGAGATATCCATCCCGCTGACAGAGAAAGGACCCACCGAGTTCTTTTAAATTCAAAGGAATTATCTTACCGGGATATGGCGCAGCGAAGGTTACATGAGATTTAGCATTCCCGTTGTTCAAAAATGAAGTGATAAAGAAATTTTCTCCGGAAATGATCCTTTTCAATCCCTGAAATATTCCACCTCCGGAACTAGTTTGCATTTCTATACCATCCTCCATGTAGAGCATTGCTCCTACTTCAGCTCTTACAGCTTCTTTCGGATCAAGTTCTATCTCTACCGCCTGCATATCATCGCCGAATATTTTGAAATCTATTTCGTGAGCCATTACAATTGGGTGTGAGTTTGGGTGTGAGTGTGAGTGTGAGTCTGTAATTTTATTTCGAATTATAGGATAGAGTGAGACAAAACTCCAAATGGATTATCCATTTACCAGAGTCGCTTCTGCGGCTTTTAAAATTTCAAAGGCCTTTTCGCGGGTTGTCGATTCAGCGTATGTTCTCAGGACAGGTTCTGTTCCTGAAGCTCTTATCAGGAGCCATTCCTTATTCTCATCGTCAAAGAAATATTTGTAACCGTCAAGATCCTCAGTTCTTTTAATCACATATTTTCCAAATGATTTGTATGCACCCTTTGCAGTATTTTCAACAATTTTCTTTTTTACCTCTTCCTTCAGATGAAGATCATTGCGCTCAAAAGAAAAAGCTCCAACAATATCGTATACTTCCTGGATCAGTTCAGGCATTTTCTTTCCACTCTTGGCCATAAATTCCCAAATCACCAGGCCCATCCAGATTCCATCTCTTTCCGGAATATGACCTTTAATCGCAATACCGCCACTCTCTTCTCCTCCGAGGAGTACATCCTCAGTAATCATGATCTGACAGATATATTTAAAACCAATTTTTACGGTTTCAAGTTCAAGTCCATAATGCTTGCAAAGTTTTTCAACCTTCGGAGTCGTACTGAATGCGGTACAAACTTTTCCTCTCACCCCTTTGTACTTGTACAAATAATGAATCAGTAAAAGTATGATATGATGTGAATCGATAAAGTTTCCATTTCCGTCATACATACCGATCCTGTCTGCATCTCCATCAGTAACCAAACCGCTGTCGATATTTTTACGTTCCTTAATAAGCTCTCTGAACTCAGATAAATTCTTGTCAATCGGTTCAGGTGCCTGTCCATGAAAACCAGGATTGTTTTCACAATGCATCAGCGTGATATCCGGAAATAATCTGCGAATAACATTTTGTCCGGCTCCATACATCGCGTCATAAGCTAGCTTCATACCTGAATTCCGGATAGCATTCAGGTCAAAATTCTTTTCAACATGTCGGATGTAGTCATCTTCGAGTGCGACCCATTGAATCAGCCCTTTTTTATCCACATCGCCAATGCTTAATGAAAGGTCCGTACTTGAAGTTTCCGGAATCATATCTTCTATTTCCTGAACAAGATTTGGTGTAAGAGGGCCACCATAAGAACCTTTCAACTTAAAGCCATTATATGAAGGCGGATTATGTGAGGCAGTGATTATAATTCCCAAATCACATTTATATACAAGAGTTCCAAGGGAAATCATGGGCGTGGAAACAAAACCCTTTGCAAGAAATGTTTTTATTCCGTGAGCGGCCATTACTTTTGTTACTGTTTCCGCAAATAGTTCTCCTCCAAAACGGCAATCGTGTCCAACCATTACCGTTGGATTTTTCTTCAGCTTTAATAACCATTTCGCGGTCGCTTCAGATACCCTGGCGACATTTTCAACTGTAAAATCATGTGCGATAATAGCGCGCCAACCGTCAGTTCCAAATTTTATCTTATCCATTTTTTTATTGTTTATCTGCTTTAATTTTTACTTTCTTTCAAACGTTTGAAGCATGAACGGTCCTTCATTAGCCCTGAACTATTCATACTTCGCGAATTCTGTCAATACATTCCATTTCCATGTTTTCAATCCATTCAGAAATGCATCTGATTTTGCCGAATCAATTTCCTGAGAGTTAATTTTAAAAATGCGAAAATAAAACTCTTTTTCATTCAGAAAATCAGCTGGTGATTTAAAATCAACAAGAAAGTCCAGTTTTTTGAAATCCGTTGCTGAAAGTGAATCCAATGGTTTATCATCAACATAGATCCTTGCCATTTCAAACTCATAAACAATCTGATTATCCTGTTTTTTCCACCTTTCCCTCACTTCCATTCTGTTGACCAGAATTTTGCCCGGCTGCATAAAATTCCGGATTTTATCGCCTCCAAGATTGTAAAATACCTCACGGTTTTCATTCAGGAAGGATTGCAGAGCGGCAAGAAACGACTGTGACGCTTTTGTTCCGGGATTTTCTTCCTTTCCAAGTCCGTCAATTGTATACCAAAGTACCTTACAATCGAAAACGGGTGGATTGGTTTTTATATCCAGAAATTTCCTTACTTCTTCTTTCAGTTCAATTGCTTCCTTAAGGTTAGAGATCTGCTTTTCACCGTACTGAACAATGTTGTAGAAATAATACTTATTGGTAAGAATACTTTCGAATGATGTATAGCAATTGCCATTCGCATTTGTAGGAATTGGCGTATGCCTGAAGAGGTGATCGAGTGGATCTGCATCCACGTATCCGTATGAAATTTCTTCTCCATTGGCGGTACGGTTAGAAAAGTAAAAACCAATCGTATTCAACTCCCCGTCCTTTCTGGCAATATCCCACATTTCATAGATAAACAATTGTGCAGCTTTTGAAAATTCCATCCCGGATGATTCTTCAAGTTTGCGAAGTGTGGAAGGTTTAATCTGAACTTCCTTTTTTGGTGAATCCCACAGGGAAAGTCGGCCCGACATGATTTCATTATACACCAATGGTGGCAATTCCTTCACAATATTGTATCCAAGGGAGTCAGCCTGGTCACGTTCACTTAAAAAAAGTAAAACAGGTGTAGGAGCAGCGAGAGAAGTTGCCCTGTATAAAATGAGAATAAAGAGAATTAACTTTTGCATTTTATGAATTAAGAACGAATCCCTCTTCTATCAAGGGCCTTTTGGAATCTCCGCGCATTTAACAGGTGTTTATCATACGTTGAAGCAAAACTATGATATCCGCTGAAATCATCTCTGGCACAAAAATACATGTATTCGTGACGCGTATAATTCAGTACAGCATTAATGGATGAGGTTGTTGGCAGACAAATCGGACCAGGTGGTAGGCCTTTGTACATATAGGTATTATACGGAGAATCTATTTCTTTATAGATTGAAAGCACTCTGTTAATCGTAAAATCGCCCAATGCATAAACCAGTGTGGGATCTGCTTCAAGTTTCCAGTCTTTTTTATACCTGTTGAGATAAACTCCTGCGACAACCGGTTTTTCATCTTCCTTATTGGTTTCCAATTGAACAATAGATGCAAGAGTTGAAACCTGGACCTGTGTAAGTGGAATCGCCTTTGCTTTCGCAATTCTTTCCGCATTCCAGAATTTATCGTACTCCTTCTTCATTTTTTTTATGAATTGATCCGCGGAAGTATTCCAGTAAAACTCATAGGTATCCGGTAAAAACATTGAAAGAATATTCTCTGGAGTAAATCCCAGCTTCTGTGCATAATCAGGATCATTCAGTAAATTCAGTATAGAAGCTGATCTGGCTTCAATTTGCGCTGCAACGCGATCTGACAGTTCCTCCTTGGTGCGGATATTATTAAACACAACCATAACCGGCACCTGTTTTCCGGAACGAAGCAAGCTGATCAGCGACTTGTTGTTCATCCTCGCTGTAAGCTGATATCTTCCAGGTCTGACTTTTGTAACATAATTCATTTGTCCGGCTGTCCATCGAAAAGACTTTTCATCGATAAGCAATTTCTGATCATCCAGGATTTTAACTACATCTTCAAAAGTTGAACCTGTTGGAATCAGGATATACTGGGGACTTTTTTTACTGGTCATTACATTGGGAGAATAGATTTTTTTATAAATCAAAGTCCCCAGGACCGCGACAACAACTAACAGGATCAGTGCAATGATCCACATAAACTTTTTTAGTGAGCTCTTCTTTGTTGCCATCCTGATGGTATGCCTTGAAATAATCTCGCAATAATATGGTAATCAGAAAGTTGCCGCATTCCTGAAATCCAATATACCTGTAACGAAAATACACGCAATTTTATTAAGGCTTAATGCGGGAATAATTATTTCTCAACATTGAGACTGTTCCTTTACACTTAAAAAATTATGAAAATCTATGTCTACAATAGCCAGGAACAAGAAGCTTTCCGGTCATGCATCACAGTTTTGGCCAGGATGAAATTTAGTATTCAAACTGATGACCGGGAACGGGGAATGATCCGGGCAGTGAAACAATCCGATTCATTGGGAATGTACTCTCTTCTGGATATACAATTAGCCATTCATGGACAAGGTGTCAGACTTCTGGTTATGTCCAATAGTTTTTCAGGTACTAATGGCTCCTTTTTTCAGGATAACAATTACGAAAATGAATTCGCGGACATGTTTATCGAAGCACTGCAACCTTCTTGTTATGACAATGCCTTCAGGGTCCGTGAATACCAACCTGTCGTGGCTTTTCATGGATAAATTTCCCGAGTTGACCCTTTTTATACAAAGGAAAATGAATCATTCTGCCCGGCAGCTTTCTGTACAGAATCGAAACCAGACCTGAAAACGTTAACAGTATGTTTACATACGAGTAATGCCCAGTTCATGTCATGCGTGTACTTTTGAAATAAAATGAAAATGGAAACTCCTTTGAAAGTACTTGTTGTAGATGATGAGCCGGATATTGTAGAAATACTTTCATACAATCTCAAGAAGGAAAATTATATCGTATTTACTGCCAATTCAGGTGTTGAAGCCATTGCATCGACAGAAAAGAATCATCCTGATTTAATAATCATGGACATCCGGATGCCCGGAATTTCAGGTATAGAAGCCTGTAGAATTATCAAACATGATGATTTGATCAAGGACATTCCAATTTTGTTTCTGACAGCTGATTCAGATGAATACACCACCATGAACGCCATTGATGCAGGTGGAGATCATTTCATCACCAAGCCTATCCGCCCTGCCATTCTCCTTGGAATGATTAAAGAACTAATACAAAAGGCTTGATCATGCAATTTCAATCCAAGCCCTCCTATAGTGTACTCCTCGTCGCACCTCAGAAATCAGATATTTCAAGTCTTGATAAATCCCTGCAAGATTCAGGATTTATGGTAAACTGGATTCAGGAATATTCCAGAATCTCAGAAGCAATCAATAAAAACATTCCTGATGTAATTCTTCTGGATACTCTGCAAAAGGATCTCGCTTGTTTTGAACTCTGCCATTCATTGCGATCCACTTCTGAATTTAAACACAGCCGGATTCTCATTTTATCAGAAAAACTGGACGAAAAAACGGAAGTAGCTGCGTTCAATTCAGGTGCTGATGATTTCATACCACGTCCTATTAAAACAGAAGCATTGATTCGCAGAATTTACACACGAATTGGCGCGAATAGAAATTCCATTTCACTACAGGCTAAAATGGAAAGCCGGTCACATTTTTACATCGACCGGGAATCTTATTCTGTTTATTTAAATCATCAGCAAATTTCAGTTTCCAGAAAGGAATTTGAATTACTTCATCTACTGGCTTCACAACCTGGAAAATTATTCAGTAGGGAAGAAATTTTTCAAAAAGTGTGGTCCCGTACTTTTAATTCTAATGACAGGACCATTGATGTTCATATTTTAAGACTGCGTCGGAAGCTTGGAGAGAATTACATACAAACTCAAAAGGGTCTGGGTTACCGATTTTCCATATAATCACACAATTCAAGCAAATCAATCAGCTTGCGTCTTCTTCCAGGCATTTTCTAAAACTGTCAAAGTCAAAAGGTGCAAAAATCTCATTAAATACTGATAATCATACATTTAACTACAAGTAAATTCAGTATTGGGACTTAACACAATAGATACTCTCGGTTTACATTTAACATTCACTTAATATTGAAACCATATTGCAATAATTTACACTTGCGTCCTTTGAGCTTAAATAAATGAACCAATCACCCATGAAACAAAAGTTTACTAAAATCATTTTTCTTGTTGCTAATCTTATTGCAACAGGATCATTTGCTCAGGATGCTGAAGTGAATCCTTTAGACACTTTAACCAATCACGTAGCAGGTATTCGCTCAGAACTTGACGTTTTGAAACGGATCAAATTGAGTGGGTATATCCAAACTCAATTTCAATACGGTGATTCAACAGGTGCCGCTGCTTATAACGGTGGAGCTTTTGGAGCCGGAAATGATAAACGTTTTATGATCCGTCGTGGACGTTTAAAGGCACAATATGATGCTCCGGTAAATGACAAAGGAATTTCAACTTCTCAGTATGTTCTTCAATTTGATGTAACCGAAAAAGGACTTGCGATAAAAGACGCTTATGGAAAATTCACTGATCCATGGTCCGGTTGGTTCTCTGTAACTGCCGGTATGCAAAATCGTCCATTTGGTTATGAAATTGTTTATTCCTCCAGCCTTAGAGAAAGTCCTGAGCGCGGAAGAATGTCTCAATTGATATTCCCGGGTGAACGTGATCTCGGAGCAATGTTGAGTATCCAGGGGCCAAAAACTTCCAATTGGAACTGGTTGAAACTGGATGCGGGTTGGTTTAATGGAAATGGTGCACCTGGCGCTGGTGAAAATGTAAGTGATTTTGATAAAAAGAAGGACTTCATTGCCCACCTTGGAATGAACCGCACCACAAAATCTGAAAAGATTAAATATGGTCTTGGGTTTTCATATTATACCGGTGGTTACAGAATTGATACTGTCAATGTTTACAAATTCGGTGTGGATTCAAATGGTGTAAAAGGTTATGTGATTGAAAGCAAAAAAGACGATGTGAAATCAGTCAACATCAACACCCGGAATTTCACAGAAAGAGTGTATTACGGTGCTGACTTTCAATTCAGCATAGATTGGGCAGCTGGTTTGACTACACTCAGAGCAGAATATATCCAGGGCGATCAGCCTTCAGGAACAGGCAATACAGGAAGTACAAAAAGTATTAACTCTAACCTTCCTGTTACTACTGATATTTACAAACGTAAATTCAGCGGAGCCTATTTTTACTTCCTGCAGAACATCGCTCAATCACGTTTCCAGGCAATAGTAAAATACGACTGGTATGATCCAAATACTGAGATCGAAGGTGATGCAATAGGTAAATCCGTTACTTCAAATGCTGTCAAGACCAATTCTACTGATCTCAAATACACAACACTTGGTCTTGGATTAGCATACCGTTGGGATGCGAATGTGAAACTTACGGCCTATTACGATGTCGTAACTAATGAAACCAGTTCAAGTCTTTCCGGTTATACAAAAGATTTAAAAGACAATTCATTCACTTTAAGAATGCAGGTTAAATTCTAAATAGTAATTTCAACCAATTCAACAAACAAAACAGAAGTATCTAATCAAAAATAAAATGAAAAAACTAATTGTATTTGCATTAACCCTTGGGATTTCTGCAACTCTATCCGCCCAAAAAATAGTGATCAAAGGTAGTGATACAGTATTGCCACTTGCTCAAAAAGAAGCGGAAACTTTTATGAAAAAGAATACTGGTAAAAGTGTTACTGTTGTAGGTGGCGGAAGTGGTGTTGGAATCTCCGCACTCCTTGACAACTCAACGGATATCGCGATGTCCTCAAGAAAAATTAAAATGGATGAGCGAATGAAGCTTCAGGATGCAGGTCGTGCTTTCAAAGAAGTAATCATCGCGAATGATGCCTTATCCGTTATCGTAAATCCATCCAACAAAGTAGGTAAACTTACCCGTGAACAATTGGAAGGAATTTTTACCGGAAAAATTAAAAACTGGAAAGAAGTGGGTGGTGATGATCTTCAAATTATCGTTTACTCACGTGAAACCAGTTCCGGTACTTATGAGTTCTTCAAAGAACATGTAATGAACCGTAAAAATTACGCTTCATCTGTTTTGAACATGCCGGCAACCGGAGCAATCATTCAATCTGTAAGTCAAACCAAAGGTGCGATTGGTTATGTTGGCCTTGCCTATGTAACCAAAGAAGTGAAAGATGTAGCGGTTTCTTACAACCAGGGAAAAACTTATGTCAACTCCTCTGTGGAAGCGGCAAAAAATAAGACTTATCCTATCGTTCGTCCCTTGTATTTCTACTACCCTACTTCTAAAGAAGCAAGTGTAAAACCATTCATTGACTACGTACTGGGTGCTGAAGGGCAAGAGCTGGTAAATAAAGTTGGTTATATTTCTCTGAAATAAGTTGGGTTTTAGGGCACATTCCTGAAAATCAAAATTCATCCCCTTGAATTTTGAAACAGCGGTGGTAATTTTTTACCACTGCTGTTTGTGTAAGCAAACAAAAGTTGTGAATGAATTGTTACAACAAGATTAACAAAACAGCCAGGTGAAGCATTTTTTAAAAAGGTTTACTGAGAAGTTCATTGAAGGTTTGCTGCTGATGAGCGGTTCACTGACAACCATTACAGTTCTATTGATTGTAATCTTTCTTTTCAAGGAAGGTCTTGGCTTGTTTACCACTTCTCCACTTGAAAATCGCAACGTCATCGTCGTCAATAAAAATAATCCCGTTGAACATCTTACAGCGGCACAATTGAAACAAATATTTGATCAGCAAATAACCAATTGGAAAGATCTTGGCGGAAAGAATGATACGATATTGCTTTTTACGATCAATGATTTATCAGCATATTTTTCCGATGAAGAAATTGGCGAGAACTTTGAATACCTGCCGGAAAAACTCAACACTTTAGTTGACAGTATTCCGAACCTGCTAGCTGTTTACACTGACAAATACCTTGCAAGTGATTTGAAGGGGAAAATTGTGAAGGTTGACAAGAACAACATTCCCGATTTTCTCTTTGGAAAGGAATGGTTCCCCACTGCCGAACCGGCTGTCCAGCTTGGCGTTTTACCATTGATTCTCGGAACCTTACTCGTTTCCATTTTCGCGATTTTATTTGCCCTGCCGATTGGTATCGCCACAGCAATTTATATGGCGGAAGTAGCAAATGAAAGAGTTCGCAAAGTTTTGAAACCTATCATAGAATTACTTGCCGGAATTCCTTCCGTTGTGTATGGCTTTTTTGGCCTGATCGTTATTGTACCTCTAATTCATGATGTGTTCAACTTACCTGTCGGTGAAACTGCATTGGCCGGATCCATTGTTCTTGGAATCATGGCACTGCCTACAATCATCACAGTTTCTGAAGATGCCATTCGCAATACACCACGAAGCATGAAAGAAGCTTCTCTGGCTTTAGGAGCAAACAGATGGCAAACCATACATCGTGTTGTGCTGCCTTATTCAATGTCGGGCATTTCCGCAGCCGCTATCCTGGGAATTGGCAGGGCGATCGGGGAAACCATGGCTGTGCTCATGGTGACCGGAAACGCAGCTGTGATGCCACATTCTTTGTTGCAGCCAGTTCGTACAATTCCTGCAACAATTGCAGCAGAACTAGGTGAGGCACCTCAAGGCGGAGTTCACTATCAGGCATTATTCGCACTGGGATGTATTTTGTTCATCTTAACGCTGTTCATCAATATCTGGGTAGAAAAAATTTCGGCTAAAAGAAAATTTAAGAAATAAGTCGGCTTATGACTAAACAAGCGAAAGAAAATATTGCGTTCTGGACATTCAGAATTCTGAGCATTCTGGTTCTGGGAATTTTGTTCTGGATCCTGGAATTTATTTTTGTCAGAGGCTGGCATATGCTCAACTGGGATTTCTTAACGAAAATGCCAGAAGACGGAATGACAAAAGGCGGAATTTATCCGGCAATTATCGGAACTCTTTGTCTCGTAACAGGATCAATGCTTTTTGCATTTCCTATTGGAGTGTTGGCAGGAATTTACATCCATGAATACACAAATGAATCGAAGTTTAAAAGATTCATGAAATTGATGACTAATAATCTCGCGGGGATTCCATCCATTGTTTTTGGTTTGTTTGGAATGTCACTGTTTGTAAAAACACTGAACTTCGGGGATTCGATTCTAGCCGGATCGCTGACATTAGGACTTCTTGCTCTTCCTGTTGTTATACGCGTGACAGAAGAAGCTTTACTTGCAGTGAACGACAGTTTCCGTGACGGAAGCTATGCATTGGGTGCTACTAAACTTCAGACAATTCGCAAGGTTGTTTTGCCCATTGCGATGCCGAATATCATCACCGGACTAATTTTGTCAATTGGTCGTGTTTCCGGGGAAACAGCACCTATTCTTTTTACGGTTGCGGCTTATTTCCTACCGAAATTGCCAACTTCAATCTTCGATCAGGTCATGGCACTCCCCTATCACTTGTATGTAATTTCCACGAGTGGAACAAAAGTGGAAGAATCCAGAGATATGGCTTATGGTACGGCATTGGTATTGGTACTCTTTGTACTGATATTGAATTTACTTGCAAACGCTTTGAGAAGATATCTGGGAAACAAAGTAAAAATGAATTAAAAATTCCTTCGAATAATCCTGCTATGAATAAAATTGAAAGTAAAAACGTTCATCTGTACTATGGTGAATTTCATGCCCTGAAGGGAATTACAATGTCTATTCAGGAAAATACTGTCACTGCCCTCATCGGACCATCAGGTTGTGGCAAATCGACCTATCTCAGGCTTTTCAACAGGATGAATGATCTCATTGAAAATGTCAGAATTGAAGGTGATATATTACTGGACGGAAAAGACATTTATAAAAAATCAATCGGTATGCGGATTGATGAACTGCGTAAGAAAGTGGGGATGGTATTCCAAAAACCGAACCCATTTCCAAAAAGCATTTTCGAGAATGTAGCCTATGGGTTACGCGTCAATGGTGTTGAACATAAAACTTTTATTGAAGAACGAGTAGAAACGTCTCTACGTCAGGCAGCTTTGTGGGAAGAAGTAAAAGACAAATTAAAAAAATCAGCATTTGAATTGTCGGGTGGGCAACAACAACGTCTCTGTATTGCAAGAGCTTTGGCCAATGAACCATCAGTATTGCTGATGGATGAACCCGCATCCGCTCTTGATCCAATTTCTACTTCAAAAATTGAGGAGCTGATTTATGAATTGAAAAGCAAGTACACCATCATCATTGTGACGCACAATATGCAACAGGCCGGACGGGTGAGCGACAAAACAGCATTCTTTTACCTGGGAGACCTGATCGAATTTGACGATACCCCTGTAATCTTTACCAACCCCGCAGATCCCCGAACTCAAAGTTATGTAACCGGAAGATTTGGATGAGAACAAATCGGATTCCTGTTCTTTCGAAAAAGAAATTGTAAATTTATCCCATTAGAACTACAATAATTTATGACACATTTAGATGTTGAGCTGAAAAGGCTGAAGGATGAAAAAGTTGAGATGTTTGACCTTGTGATTTCTCAATTGAGAAAGGCGAAGTCGGCATTCCTGAATATGGACAATGCATTGGCAAGAGAAGTAAACTTCAATGAAAAAAGAGTCAATGCTCTTGAATTAAAAATTGACAAGGACTGCGAAAATATTTTCGCTCTATTCAATCCGGTAGCGATTGATTTGCGTTTTGTCCTGGCTGTTTTGAAAATCAATTCCAACCTTGAAAGGATAGGTGATATTGCGGATGGAATTTCTCGTTATGTCATGGAAACTGAAACTCCATTCGACTCTGAATTATTAAAAGTCACCAGGTTGGAAGAAATGTATGACGTGGCCATTGAAATGTTAACGGATGTTCAGCGCGCATTTGATGCGGAAGACGCCAAACTTTCACGGGGTGTTTTCAAGAAAGATGATATACTCGACGAAATCAATGGGAATGCTAATACTGTCATTGAAGAATATATCAAATCTCATCCGGATAAAATCAGTCAGGCATTACACATCGTTTCTACAATTCGAAAACTGGAACGTACCGGTGATCAGACGAAAAATATCGCGGAAGAAATCATCTTCTTTCTTGAAGCAAAAGTTCTGAAGCATCTTTCTGAAAAAGCGAAAAGTGAGTAACGAATGTATTTAAAATTCTTTTGCCTGAAAGTATCTTTCAGGCAACTGTTCATTGGGAATGTTTCAAAAGTTCTTCTGATATTTTTTTCACAAGTCCGGGCCCTTCATAAATAAAACCTGTGTATAATTGAATCAGGGATGCGCCGGCTTCAAGCTTTTCAAGTGCATCCTCAGGAGAATGTATTCCGCCCACTCCAATGATTTTATATCTTCCCTGAGCCTTATCCGCGAGATAACGAATTACCTCAGTAGATCTGGAAGTCAAAGGCTTTCCACTCAACCCGCCTGCACCAATTTCTTCAATGGTTACTTGATCCGCTTTCAAACCATTTCTAGAAATAGTTGTATTCGTAGCGATGATACCATCCAGTTTGGTTTCCAGGGTTACCTCTATAATTTCATCCAATTGAGCATTGGTCAAATCCGGTGCAATTTTTAAAAGCAAAGGTTTTCTTTTAAGATTATTATCAGCATTTGCTCCATCGGATCCGGCACTCAATTGAGCATTGAGCTTTTGCAGATGACTCAGCAGTGCCAGCAGAGGCTCTTTCTCCTGCAGCGAACGTAAATCAGGTGTGTTGGGAGAACTCACATTCACAACAAAATAGTCCACAAACGGAAACAAAGCCCGGAAACAGATATCATAATCCTGAATAGCTTGTTCATTCGGGGTGGATTTGTTTTTACCGATATTTCCTCCAACGATCACATGCGCGGGGCGGTTTTGAAGTCTCTGAACCATGGCTTCCACCCCTTCATTGTTGAAGCCCATCCTATTGATAATACCTGCATCCTGCTTTAAACGAAACATGCGAGGTTTGGGATTACCAGGCTGAGCTTTTGGTGTCACAGTGCCTACTTCAATAAACCCAAAGCCCAGACATGCCAATTCAGGAATAAGTTTCGCGTCTTTATCAAATCCCGCTGCCAGTCCGACCGGATTCGGAAATTGAATTGAAAATATATTGCGTTCAAGACGGGGATCCTGTTTCACAAACAACTTTCGCAGCAGGAATTTCATGCCGGGTATCCTGCCCAGTACACGCAGGCTCAACACAACAACATGATGGATTTTCTCCGGGTCAAAAAGAAAAAATACCGGTTTTAAGAGACTCTTATAAACTCCCATACGGCATCAAATTTAATACAATTCAGCGGAAATACTGTTTCTGACAATCAGTCCTTTACACATACGTGAGCCCCAATAAATTCAATTCAGGGTTCTTTTCTCCACTACACTGTTCTTGCTTTTTTCTTTTATTGAAATAAATATTTAGATTTGTCTAAATTTAATATCAGTTAGTTCTAAAATTTACCTCACGAATTCAATTCAACACGCTTAAAATTCGATATGCATTCCCTCTCTGAAGAAAATTATTTAAAAGCGATTTACAAGCTTCTTGAAAAAGGAGATAAGAAAATCAGTACTACAGCGATCGCGGCATTGGTAGAGACGGCTCCTGCTTCGGTCACCGATATGTTGAAAAAGCTCGCCGAGAAAAAACTGATTCGTTATGAAAAGTACCAGGGTGTCGCCCTGAGTACATCCGGCCGGAAAGTAGCAGTCAACATTATCCGTAAGCATCGTTTATGGGAATTATTCCTGGTGGAAAAACTGGGCTTCTCCTGGGATGAAGTGCATGAAATAGCCGAACAGTTGGAACACATAAAATCTGAAGCTCTGATCACAAAACTGGATCATTATCTCGGTTACCCTAAATATGACCCCCACGGTGATCCGATACCGGACGACCAGGGAATTTTTCACGTGCAAAATACCATACCATTAAGTGCCGCTGAGATGGACAAGCCAGTCATAATAACCGGTGTCATTGATCACCGCCCGGTTTTTCTTCGCTTTATGGAAAAGGAAGGATATTCTCTCGGAAAAAAAATTATCATCAGGCAAAAACTGGAAATAGATCAATCGATGAGTTTGCTTCTTTCAGGAAACAAGAAAATTAAGCACATCAGTCATGAAGTAGCCAGAAACATCCTGGTTCTGCCTGTTAAATAACAAAGTTAGCAATTGAGCCTGTCCGCTTCTTTTAATTTTTAAAATACTTCTTCAAAATGCTCGAATTAAAACATTCAAATACTTCACTCCCGGAAGTACATGAGACTGTTGATACTTCCAATACCGGTAAAGGCTGGAGAAAAATCCTTGCCTTTTTAGGTCCGGCATATCTGATAAGTGTCGGTTATATGGACCCGGGAAACTGGGCAACCGATATTGCCGGTGGTAGCCAGTTTGGTTATTCCCTGATTTGGGTTTTGCTCATGTCTAATCTCATGGCTGTTCTGCTCCAGAGTCTGAGTGCCAGACTGGGAATTGTACGTGGTCGGGATCTGGCACAGGCATCGAGAGAAACCTATTCCAAACCGGTCAATTTCGCTTTGTATTTTCTTGCGGAAATCGCGATAGCTGCTTGTGATCTGGCGGAAGTCTTAGGAATGGCAATCGGGTTGAATTTGCTTTTTCACATTCCCTTGTTGTGGGGCGTTTGTATCACTGTATTTGACACGTTTTTACTCTTGTTCCTGATCAATTTTGGTATTCGCAAAATGGAAGCATTTATCATCGCGTTGATTGCAGTAATTGGCCTGGCATTCCTCGCGGAAATGATTCTTGCACAACCTGATCTCGGTGAAGTTGTAAAGGGTTTTGTGCCAACCCTTCCAAACGAAGCAGCATTATATATAGCGATTGGTATTATTGGCGCTACGGTGATGCCTCATAATTTGTATTTGCATTCATCACTGGTGCAAACCAGAAAGTTCAATCGTTCTTCAAAGGATATCAGGAAGGCCATACGGTACAATATTTTCGATTCTGTCATTGCCCTTAATCTTGCATTTTTTGTAAACTCAGCAATACTTATTTTAGCGGCTTCTACATTTTTCAAGAATGGATTATATGGAGTGGCAGAAATTCAGGACGCCCATAAATTTCTGGAACCTTTGTTGGGAACTAAACTGGCACCCGCATTGTTTGCGATTGCCCTCATTGCATCCGGACAAAGTTCCACGCTCACCGGTACTCTCGCCGGACAAATTGTAATGGAAGGATATCTCCGATTACGTATTGCACCCTGGATGAGAAGATTGTTGACCCGTTTGATTGCTATTATTCCGGCACTGATCACCATTGTATATTTTGGAGAACAGGCAACGGGAAAGTTACTTATACTATCACAGGTAATTTTAAGTCTGCAGCTTGGTTTTGCCGTAATTCCTTTGATACATTTTGTGAGTGAAAAAAGTAAAATGAAAGAATTTGTAATTCCAATCTATGTTCAGATCGCCGCCTGGATTTCCGCCATTATTATTGTTGGTTTAAATGCTCGACTGGTTTACAGCCAGGTTCAGGATTGGTTGGAAAGCAGCAGCAACCCGGTAATTATTTGGATCACCGTTGTTCCAATAATACTTATGGCTGCTTTACTTTTGTTGTACATCACCTTCAGGCCATTGTTTAAGAAGTCTCACCACGAGAAAGCAAAAGTTCCTCATCTCGAAGCAAAAGAACTCATACTTACGGAACCAAAACCCTACAAGAGAATTGCTATTGCAGTGGATTTTTCAAAAATGGATCAGTTAAATATCACCAACGCAATCAGTCAGGGAGGAAAACGAGCACATTATTTACTCATACACATTGTCGAATCTGCGGGAGCGTTGATGATGAAACAGGAAATTCAGGATTTTGAATTCCGGTCTGATCAGAAGAATATGGAAAAATATGTCGACGATTTAAAATCAAAAGGATATGATGTTGAATTAAAGATTGGTTACGGAAATCCTAAAAAAGCTATCCCGGATCTCGTGAATCAATACAATGCGGATCTCCTGGTAATTGGTGCTCATGGTCACCGTGGATTCAAGGATATGATCCTGGGAACGACAGTTGATTCTGTGCGACACCGCATTCATGTTCCTGTCTTAATTGTACGGGAAGAAATCCCGAACAATTGAAAATTGAAACGAAGAGCAATTGTATTGAGAAAGGATGCCATTGCTTTCTGTATCTTAGCACCTTAAAGGTTGCTTTATTAAAGCATGGATAAAATACTAATACAGAACAAGAAGGCCTCTTTTGAGTTTCTACTGCTTCAGACATTTACTGCCGGCATTGTGCTCACAGGTACTGAAGTTAAGGCCATTCGTGAAGGGAAAGCCAGTTTATCCGAGGCGTATGGAATCCTGACAAACGGAGAACTGTGGTTAAAGAACATGCATATCTCTGAATTTAAGCAAGGCTCCTACAATAATCATGAACCCAAGCGACTCAGAAAACTGCTTTTAAATAGACTTGAACTACGAAAAATCGAATCCAGACTCAAAGAAAAGGGAACAACCATTGTTCCTATCCAACTCTACTTTAATGAGCGGGGATTCGCTAAAGTGGATGTCGCAGTAGCGAGAGGAAAGAAGATGTTTGACAAACGGGAAGATCTGAAAAAGAAGGATCAGGAGAGGGAGATCAGGAAGGTCGTTCGGTAGGTTTTTTAGTTCCGGGATTGGGGAATGAGGATTGAGGATTGGGGATTGAGGATTGAGGATTGAGGATTGAGGATTGAGGATTGGGTACATTTAGTAAATATTCATTTTCTGAAAAACAACCAACAACTAACAAGGCTATAAAACAAAAAAGTCCGGCAGTTTGCCGGACTTTTTTGTTAAACGATTGTATGTATTAGAAATACATTGAAAGAACGATCTGTCCACCAGCGTTATCTACATCAAGGTTGAAGTTAGATGATTTGCCGGATTTAGAAGTAACTGTTTTTACACCAGGAGTAGTTGCACCACCATCCCAGAATTCAGTTGTAGTTTCGCCTTCTCCAGTTGAAGAAAGACCAAGTCCCCAGCCGTATTCAGCGCTAAGAGACATTTTTGGAGCGAAGAAATATTCAGCACCGATGAAACCACGAAGGTTGATACCGAATGTTGAACCATTTTTATCTTCAGTTGTACGTTCACCAGTTGTTTGGTTGATGTTGCTACCCCAATCAGTAGAGCTTGGTGCAGGATTGGTTGAAGAAAACGCGTTACCATAAGTGTAAGTTGTTTTGCTGCTTCCAATACCGATTCCTGCTTCAGCACCGTAGAAGCCTTTCAAACGGCCTTTTCCACGATATTTCTGAATACCAGCACCGATGTTGAAGTTCATAGAACTGATCTTACGGTTATCAGTTACAGTTGCAGGAGGATTTGATGTGCTTCCATCCTGATTCAGGATAGCATCATTGGAATTAGAACCAAAACCGATACGCAATTTCGCGCGCATAGCTGTGTTCTCATCCTTCATCATTTTACCAACCAACATCATGTTTTGCTGATAACTGGCAGAAACAGAGTTGTCAACTGTATTGTTGAACAAGTTTCCGAAGTAGCCCAGAAGTGGAGCTGCGTCAAATCCAATGGACCAATCTTTTGCCTCCGGAAGAATCGGAGTTCCTTTTTTTGACATCATGTCTTGAGCATTAGCGCTAATCATCGCTGTTGCTAAAGCTGCACTAAGAATGATTTTTTTCATTTTTCTGTGGTTTAAGGTTTAGTTGGGTTTATAATGGTGACAAATTTAAGCGCATCTCAAAATATGAGTCAAGTATTTATTAGAGTTATCCACCCTTTACTGTTCATAGACCTACCATTCAACTCATTAATTTATCTGTTTAACCGAATTTTAACTTTTAATCAAGAATAAGGTTTCACTTCCATGAAGTCGGGCAAAATTCAAAAATATTGCATCTTCAGAAAAAAAAACATGATCATTGTCTATTTGACCTTTCCTATCAGATTATATAATTCAACACAATTCATTGCAATATAACGACATATATCTTCTTTGATTACCCTTTTCTGCCTCACTTCTATTTGACTATAATTTGTGATTGATTTCAGAGCTCAGTACATTTTCAATTAATCCAGTTTCTGAAAGAACTTTTTATTTTGATACTTAATTATGTTAAGTCGAGTTTATTCTTCTGAATGTACTTTCATCGATAATTACAAAACAGGATTTTGATTAAGTGGAAATTTTTTAAAAAAATTATGGTTCCAATCTTCGATCTTTTCAGAGTACAATTGATGTGAAAAAAATCAAACACAAAAGAAAACACAAACTGATTTTTAATATTGATTTTTCCAAAATGCCCTAAAATCAAGAATTATGAACATGGTGTTTGAAAATGATCAGATTCACTTTCAAAAGATTGTCTTTCATGTTATCAAGTTTTTAAGTTAATTTTTGTTAATCAGCTTATTTTTTTAGTAGATTGACGTCAATTTTCAGGAAACGCTAGTTTAACCAAAATCAAATTCTATGAGAAAAACACTTACGCTATTCGCGTTGCTGTTGGCTCTTGTTTCAAACAAAGCCTCAGCTCAGGACCGAACCATTACCGGTAAGGTCACATCCTCCGAGGATAATTTGACAGTACCCGGAGTTAGTGTCGTTGTTGCCGGTACCACAATTGGTACATCCACCGACATTGATGGAAATTTTAAAATTACCGTTCCAGGCACGGCGAAAACCCTCCGCTTTTCAGGAATTGGAATGAAAACAAAAGATGTCACACTTGGTGCATCAAACGTAGTAGATGTAGTGCTCGATGCAGATGTAATGAAACTTGATGAAGTAGTTGTTTCTGCGATTGGAATTAAACAGGAAAAGAAGGCTGTAGGTTATTCTACGCAAACTGTGAATGGCGAGAGCCTGACCAAAGCCGGTCAGACCAACACCCTCTCTGCCCTTTCCGGAAAAGTTTCCGGTTTGCAGGTGACTCAATCAGCAGGAACACCGGGTGCGTCAGTAAACATTCGCCTTCGTGGAGCCGCTTCCATTACCGGAAGCAATGATCCATTAATTATTGTAGACGGAGTACCAATTGATAATTCTCATGAAGCATCAGGTAATCCGGATAATGGGGATAACAATTACCTCGAAGCTGTAAACAATTCAAATCGTGCAGTCGATATCAATCCTGACGATATTGAATCTATCAACGTATTGAAAGGACCTTCTGCAACTGCTCTTTATGGTATCAATGCTGCGAATGGAGCTATTGTGATCACTACTAAACGCGGAGCTAAAAAAGTTGGCGGTGGAGTGAATGTGATCATTGGCACAAAACTCAACTGGAGTGAAGTAAACAAACTTCCAGAGCAACAAAATAAATTTGTAAAAGGAACAGGTGGTGCATATCGCAGTTACGAAAATAGCGCATCCGGTAGCTGGGGACCTTCAGTAGATACTACTTATTGGAATCCGGCAGCAGCTACTCCTTTTAACCAATATGGTCAAATGATTGGAGCAACCGAAGCTGCAAGTACTCCGGGAGCAATCAAAATGACTCCTTATGATAACCTTGGCGATTTCTTCCGTACAGGATTTTCAATGGAGAATAATATCTCCGTTTCCGGTGGAACTGATGCAAGTACTTTCAGAGTATCCTTTTCTCGTTTGAAAGATGAAGGTATTGTTCCTCTGTCCAACTTCAACCGTTATACATTGTCTCTTGGTGGTGCAAGTAACATCACTTCCAAACTTTCCGCGACCGGTTCAATTACCTATTCAAAATCAGGTGGACGTCGTGTTCAGCAAGGTTCAAACCTTTCCGGTTTGATGCTTGACTTGTTAAGAACACCTATTTCGTTTGATAACTCAGGTGGTTATAGTGACCCTGAAGCTGCGGGTGCATACATTCTTGCAGATGGAACTCAACGTAATTATCGTGGGGGTGCTGGTTACGACAATCCATATTGGACAATCAACCAAAATCCATTTAATGATGACGTAAACCGTATGTACGGTTCGGTTCAGGGAGATTATAAAGCGACTTCATGGCTTAGCTTAACTTACCGTATTGGATCAGATTTTTATAGCGATAGAAGAAAGCAAGTTTTTGCTTTGGGCTCAAGAGCAGTTCCTGATGGACAAATTTTCCACCAGGATATTTTCTATCGTCACATCAATTCTGACCTCCTTGCAACTATCAGCGGAAAACTTACTGATGATCTTACCGGAAGCATCCTTGTTGGTAACAACTTCTTTAGTAGTTATAAAGAAAATTTATTTGTACAAGGTGACATCCTCAATTTTACGAATTTCCAAAACATCTCTGTTGCATCAAATGTTCTCACTCGTGAAAGTATTAACCGTTACCGCACACGAGCCTATTATGCACAAGGCAAATTATCGTATAAAGATTATCTATTCCTCGATTTGACCGGTCGTTCAGAGGCATCCTCTACACTTCCCAGTGATAAACGTACTTTCTTCTATCCTTCCGCAAGTCTTGGCTGGGTATTTACAGATGCTTTGAATATGCATAACAAAGTTTTACCATTTGGTAAACTGCGTGTATCCTATGCCATTGTTGGTAAAGATGCACCCATTTATGCACTTAAAAATTACTACACATCTGGTTTCTTCGCAGATGGTTGGACTGCAGGTATCTCCTTCCCTCTTGATGGTTTAGCTGGTTACACTTCGGATAATACACTGGGTAATCCAAACCTGAAACCAGAGAAAACCAAATCTTTTGAAATTGGCGCGGATCTCAAATTTCTTGATAACCGAATCGGACTTGACTTTACTTATTACAGCAGTAAATCTGAAGATCAGATCCTTGCGGTTCCTATCGCTGGATCCACTGGTTATCAATACCAGATCAAGAATGCCGGAAGTATGGAAAATAAAGGAATGGAGATCATGATGTACCTCACTCCAGTGAAAACCAAAAGTTTCACATGGGATATCACTTTGAACTGGGCTCAGAATAAAAACAAAGTGGTTTCACTTGCTGATGGAATCAAGGATGTATTCCTGGGTGGTTTCGAAGGTTCGGCAATTTATGCTGTAGTAGGTGAACCTTATGGGCAAATGTATGGTGGTCGTTGGTTACGTGATGGTAATGGAAACATTGTGATCAATGAAGCTGATGGACTTCCTATCCAGGATCCTACAGTTGGTGTAATCGGAGATCCTAATCCGGATTGGACAGGCGGTATCACAAATACCTTTACATACAAAGGAATCAGTTTGTCCGCTTTGATTGACATCAAACAAGGTGGTATCATCTGGAACGGTACCCGCGGTGCTCTGAACAACTTCGGTATGACAAAAGAAACAGAGACACGTGGAGAAACTAAAGTATTTGAAGGTGTTCGTGGTTACTACGATACTAACGGCAACCTTGTGATTACCGGTGATGCTAATAATGTTCCTGTTGTTCTGGATCAGTCTTACTATCAAGGTATCGGAACCGGTTTTGCCGGTCCTGCTGAACAATTCGTTGAGGATGGTTCTTATGTAAAACTCCGTGAAATTTCCTTGGGCTATTCTTTGGATAAAAAATGGCTCAAGAAAACTCCATTCGGAAGCATTGATATTTCACTGATTGGTCGCAATCTTTGGTTGCAAACAGATTACAAAGGTGTAGATCCTGAAACAAGTCTTACCGGTTCCGGTAATAGCCTTGGAATGGACTACTTCAACATGCCAAATACCCGGAGTTACGGTGTTAGCATTCGTGTAACCATGTAAGCTGAAATAATCATGTATCCATTAATTTAAAAACAGAACTCAATGAAAAGATTCCATATAAAAACCCGAACAATAGTAGCCTTGTTTGCTATTGCTTCTTTAGCTTCCTGTAAAAAGGATTACCTTGATGTGAATGATAATCCGAACCTTCCCAGTGATGTTCCGGTAAATATCATTCTTCCATCGGCCCAGGCTTCACTTGCTTATAATTACGGTGGGGACATTGGTCGTTTCAATGCCATTCTTGCTCAAAACGCCACAGGTGTTGGCCGCCAGTTTATTGGTTATAATAATTATGTATTCACAGAGGAAGATTTCAACAATCTCTGGAATAACATGTATGCCGGTAACATGGATGATTTGAACAAAATCATGCTGAAAGCCAACGAAACCCCAGGTGCGTACGATGTGTACAATGGTGTTGCTAAAATCCTGATGGCCTATTCACTGAATGCTATGACAGACATATTCGGAAATGTTCCTTACACTGATGCATTCAAAGGAAACTCAGAGCTGAACCCTGTCTATAATTCACAGCAGGAAATCTATGAAACGATCATTCCGCAATTATTGAGTACAGCAATCACTGACCTTGATAATGGCGCAGATGATTTTATCGTTCCTGGTAGCGATGACAGAATGTATGGTGGAAATACAGACCAATGGAAGGCTCTTGCGAATGGTCTATTGGCTCGTCTTGCCATTCACACTACCAAATTAAATGCAACTGCTGCTGCACAAGCTGCATTGGATGCAATTAATGCCGGTGGTTTAACAGGCTCAGCTGATGACGCACAATTTTCTTTTGGTACCAATTACCAGAATCCATGGTATCAGTACATTGATCAACGTGCGGACATCTCCTACTCACCTATTGATTATTACTATGGTGTAAGCTGTTACATCATTGATGAAATGATCGCCAATGATGACCCGCGTTATGGAGCTGTCATTGATACAGGTGGCGCATATTATGCTCCAGGTTTCCCTTCAGCTTTATACATGGCTGACAATGCTCCGGTATTCTTCTTCACCTATTTCGAACAAAAGTTCATCGAAGCAGAAGCCAAACTTCGTTTGGGTGATGACGCAGGTGCGGAAACAGCATTGCATGAAGCTGTAACTGCAAATATGGAAAAGCTTGGAGTTGCTCCGGCTGATGACGCTACCTATCAAACTGCTCACGTTGTTTGGACAGGCACTACGGCTGACAAACTCAACCTGATCATGACACAGAAATACTTTGCAAATTATCTGCAACCTGAATCATGGACTGACTGGCGCCGTACAGGATATCCTGACCTTCAACCTTCATCAGGAGCTACTAGTGCAATCCCACGTCGTTATATTTACCCAACTAACGAAAGATTGTACAACCCGAATTCCTCAAACCAATCAAGCACTATGTTGACACCGCGTATGTGGTGGGATAACTAAGCTACAGGTTTCAAAAAAAAGCTGTCACAATCGTGACAGCTTTTTTTTTGACTTTTTTCTAAATTAAATTCCTTGATAAATTTAATTATGTTAATCCGATAAATACCCGTGAGAATTTTATCGGATAAATTCTAAAGTTGTCATCTATTATTTTCCCCAGTCCTTGTGCTCCAACATTGGAACAAAACGAAAATTCTTTAACTCGTGTTTTTCAATAGCGGTCTCAGATGTCTTCAGTATCGTTGTCATTACCTGTACTTCTCCGGCTCCTACCGGGATTACCATCATCCCTCCCACTTTCAACTGTTTTACAAGTTCTTCAGGAACAAAAGGGGCTCCGCATGTAACCAGAATTTTATCAAAAGGCGCATAAGCAGGCAAACCCTTATAACCATCTCCATAAAACAGCTTTGGAGAATAGCCTATGGCCGGTAAAAATTCTTTGGCTTTGTCGAACAGTTCCTTTTGTCTTTCAATGGAAAATACTTTAGCTCCCATCTCCAGCAAAATACATGTCTGATATCCACTTCCTGTGCCTATTTCAAGGACTTTATCCCCCTTCTGCAGATGTAACAGGGAAGTTTGATAAGCAACAGTAAAAGGCTGGGAAATGGTTTGTCCTGCCCCAATCTTGAATGCCTGGTCGGTGTAAGCCTGGTTTAAAAATGCTTTTTCCAAAAAGTAGTGTCTTGGAACTTTCATCATGGCTTCCAGCACCCTTTCATCATCAATTCCTTTAGATTTGATGCTGTCAATCAACTGTTTACGCATCCCCTGGTGCTTGAAATTGTCCTCGTACTTCATTTTTTCGGTCTGGATATATGCAACAAAGAAACCCCGTAATTTGATAAAAAATTGAAATTTTCAGGTATTCTATCAACAAAAACACGTTCACATCGACATACTTAATCCTTTTCTCACGCCCCAAAATTTGCTAATTTCGCGTCGCAAATAATATTTTGGACGAAAATAACCATGTTGAAAATAGGGGTCATCGGTGCCGGTCATTTGGGGAAAATTCATCTCCGGTTATTGAAAGAAATTCAGTCCGTAGAATTGATCGGTTTTTATGATCACAGTCCGGAGCATTCTCAAGCTGTTTCCAGTGAGCTCGGTATCCGCGCCTTTTCTTCTGCGGAAGAGCTCATAGATCAGGCGGACGCGATTGATATCGTAACGCCAACCCTCGCCCATTTTGAATATGCAGTTAAGGCGCTAAGGAAATCCAAACATATTTTTATTGAGAAACCAGTTACTCACACAGTCAATGAAGGTAAAAAACTCGTTGCCCTTGTGCATGAAGCCGGAGTCAAAGCTCAAGTGGGTCATGTTGAACGATTCAACCCCGCTTTTCTGACCGCTCGACAATACCTGCATCAACCCATGTTTATTGAAACACACCGACTCGCAGAATTCAATCCGCGTGGCACGGATGTATCGGTGGTGCACGACCTGATGATTCATGATATTGACATCGTCCTGAGTGTGGTTCGGTCACCCGTTAAAAAAATCAGCGCAAGCGGTGTCGCTGTTGTGAGTGACACACCGGACATTGCCAATGCAAGAATTGAATTTGATAACGGTTGTGTAGCGAATCTTACTGCCAGCAGAATTTCGCTGAAGAGCATGCGCAAAAGCCGGTTCTTTCAGCGTGACGCATACATCTCAGTGGATTTTCTGAAGAAAAAAACAGAAGTAGTCCGTTTGAAAAATGTGGTAGGTGAACCAGGCCCTTTGGATATCACCATTGATCTCGGAAACAATAAGGGTTCAAAAATTATTTATTTCGATCAACCAAAAGTCGAAGAATCCAACGCGATTAAAATGGAACTTGAACAATTTGCTGAGTCCATTTTGGAAGACAAACAAACTCCTGTTCCTATTGAAGAAGGATTTCTTGCACTTCATGTTGCTCACCAGGTTATGGAAAAATTGAATTCCTCTTTGAATGTCTTTGCCTGATTTTTTTGAGAAAATGGAAAAGAAGGAATTAAAAAAATACCCCGCCGCTCTGTTTATCCTGAGCTGCTTAGTCGTTGTTTTTTATTCCTGCAATGTGATCAATCCGACAGAACCTGTGCCTTCTTATTTTCAAATTGATTCCATTGATCTGAATACAGATTACTCAACTGAAGGCAGCGCTACGTCAAAAATATCCGATGCATGGGTGTTGGTCGATAACAAATATCTCGGCACTTATGGTATGCCTGTTACTTTTCCGGCTATTGGAGAAGGAATACACAAAATAAGTTTCAGGGCCGGCATTCAGGTAAACGGGATGTCCGACAACAGAGCAGCTTATCCCCCATTCACCACTTTTGACACAACACTTAATTTCACACCTGGGAAAGTGTTTAACATCCATCCAATAATAAATTACAAAGAAGGAACGGTTTTTAAACAAATAGAAGATTTTGATGACGGCAGTCTTTCTCTGGTCTCAACTTCTTCCGGTTTTGCTCCACTAAACATCACACTTGCTTCGGATCCGAATGCATTTGAAAATAATTCCGGATATATTGAACTCACTGACAATGCGCCGGAATTTCAGGTGGCAAGTTCAGATACATTTTCTTTACCTGTATTCACTCCGGTGTACCTGGAGCTCAATTACAAGACTGACCATGAATTCTCAATTGGTGTTTTTGAAAATGGCTCCAGTGTTGTTCAGACTCCTCTTGTGTATGTGAGACCTTCATCTGTATGGAAAAAAATATATGTAAACATCAGCGAATTGGGTGGAATCACGGGAGGAAATGTAGTTTATAAAATTTATCTGAAAGGAGTCAAAATTTCCTCTCAGCCGACAGCTACATTTTATTTTGATAATCTTAAGGTGTTGTATTGATGAATAAACGTACGCAAACGCTCCTTTTTGTTTTTGCAGACTGGCTATCCGCTGTTCTTGCCTGGGGTATATTTTATGTGTACAGGAAATTGATCATCGAGTCACAGAAATTTGGATATGATGTTTTTGCTCTGGATAAAAAATTCTATATAGGCATACTGCTGATTCCTGTTTGTTGGGTATTCATCTACGCGATTACGGGTGCTTATACAAATGTATACAGGAAAAGCCGGCTGAAGGAATTAGGACAAACCTTGTATCTTTCCGTCATTGGAGTGCTCATCATATTCTTTTCTCTCTTGTTGGATGATACAGTTATCTCTTACAAATCCTATTACCATACTTTTTTTACTCTACTCACTCTTCATTTCACGATTACGGCGACTTTCCGATTTATACTTTCAACGACAGTAGTTCATAAAATTCATAAAAGACAAATCGGATTCAATACTGTGATGATTGGCAGCAATACGAATGCCGTGAATTTGCTGAAGCAGATGGATTCGGAACTGCAATCGGAAGGAAATAAATTTATCGGTTTTGTGCACGTTGACGGAAACAACGATCATTTGCTGTCTGCTCACCTTCCCAACCTTGGTGATATCCGTACGCTTCGCAGCATCATTCAGAAGCACAAAGTCGAGGAAGCCATCATTGCCCTGGAATCATCGGAACACGAGAATATAGGAAAGGTCATTAACGAACTGGAAGACTTACCTGTGATTATCAAAATCATTCCGGATATGTATGATATCCTTTCAGGATCCGTAAAAATGAACGCGATTTTCGGTGCTCCTTTGATTGAGATTTCTCCTGATCTGATGCCGGTTTGGCAACAATCCATGAAGCGCTTTCTGGACATCATGATCTCTCTCATTGTAATGATCTTCTTTTCTCCGCTCTATATTTTTACTGCCATCGGCGTTTTATTCTCCTCCAGGGGACCACTCTTCTATAGCCATGAGCGAATTGGCTTGCACGGAAAACCATTTAAGATCTACAAATTCAGATCCATGTTTGCTGACGCGGAAAAATTCGGCCCCCAGCTTTCCAGCACAGAAGATAAACGGATAACCAAATTCGGAAAATGGATGCGCAAGATCCGTCTGGATGAAATACCACAATTCTACAATGTACTGAAGGGAGACATGTCCATCGTCGGACCGAGACCTGAGCGTCAGTTTTTTATTGATAAGATCATGGTACAGGCTCCGCATTATCGCCATTTACAAAAAGTAAGACCCGGAATTACCAGCTGGGGTCAGGTTAAATTCGGATACGCGGAGAATGTTGATCAAATGGTTGAACGGTTAAAATACGATCTGATCTACATTGAAAACATGTCACTTGCTGTAGATTTTAAGATCATGATTTATACACTACTCATTATTTTAAAACACAAAGGAAAATAATCCGAACACGACAGTGCACGAATCTGGTGAAATGTCTGATAACCAAACTTGATTAAACAGAATTGAATTCATTCTTCTGAAAATATTATTACTATGAAAAAAGTTGCTGTCATCGGTGCAGGTACTATGGGAAATGGAATTGCTCATGTTTTTGCACAATATGGATTTTCAGTTCATCTGATTGATGTCTCTCAAGATGCTCTCACAAAAGCCATAGCTACTATTGGAAAGAATCTTGACCGGATGGTGGCAAAAGAAAAAATAACCGCATCAGAAAAAGAATCTACTCTTAAGAATATCCTCACTTTCACTTCTCTTGAACAAGGTGTAAAAGGCAGAGATCTGGTTGTAGAAGCAGCCACCGAAAACATCGATCTGAAATGCAAGATATTTCGTGACCTCGATAATTATTGCGATGCCGGAACAATCCTGGCCAGCAACACTTCCTCAATATCCATTACAAAAATCGCTGCTCAAACGAAACGTCCTGCACAGGTTATCGGGATGCACTTTATGAATCCGGTTCCTGTGATGAAACTTGTAGAAATTATCAGAGGATACTCTACTTCAGATTCGGTCACCCAACATATTTTTGAAATCTCTAAAAATCTGGAAAAAGTACCTGTTGAAGTGAATGATTATCCTGGATTCATCGCGAACAGGATTCTCATGCCAATGATCAATGAAGCGATCTATTCGCTTTATGAAGGCGTCGCAGGTGTTTCAGAAATAGATACTGTCATGAAATTGGGAATGGCACATCCTATGGGACCACTTCAACTGGCTGACTTCATCGGGCTTGATGTCTGTTTAAGTATTCTGAATGTTCTTCATTCCGGGTTTGGTAATCCAAAATATGCTCCTTGTCCGCTTCTTGTCAACATGGTCACGGCAGGACATTTAGGAGTGAAATCAGGAAATGGTTTCTATGAATATACTGCCGGTAACAAAGAGTTGTTAGTCGCTGAAAGATTCAGAAAATAAATTCCTCTTAAAAAGTTATCTGTCCGTACTCAATCTGCTTGACGATCATTTCTATGGTCTTGTCTTCACCCTCCGGATCATATTCGTCTTTCAGATCGTGACCGAATAATTTTGCAAGACCTTGCGCAAAAAATGCGTTCAAGGATCCTTTCAATTGTTTGATGAGCGTATAAGAGGTTTGTCCGGTTTCCCTGTCAATCAGTTTAATCAGCACATTCCCCTGGTTAATGCTGAGCTTTTTGATTTGCTCTTCAAAATCTTTTCTAACCTGATCTTCGACAGCTTTACGATACTTCTTCTTCTCTCTGTCTGAATTCATGGATGCCATTCTCAATTCCATTTCATTCAATTTTACGGCTGCCAGTCTCGCATAAGGATAAACTTTGATTACATTAAAACGCAGGCGGTAATATGCCTGAAGGTTTTTTAAATATTCAGGATTGTTGACATCAACAATATTTACAGTTGGGAGATTGACTACCGGTATGGTGTCTTCACCCTCCAGGATGTAAGGAAGTCGATAACCACCTGACTTTTCATCCTTTTGGGGATCCTGAGAAAAAGCAAATTGTGTGATAAGGATAAAACACCCAAGAACATAATAAAAACGATTTCGTTTCATGGACGGTTTCCCTTCAATTGCTATGCCGAAAAATCAAAAACAGAAAAAAACTTCATAATGGTTCATTTTTCAGGCAAAATTATTTCAAACGATTCGCTTTCCAGCTTGAAGTTGTTTCCGACTGGCTGAAATTTTTCAATGGAACACTACGTTGACGAAGCATTCTTACTGCGAGAATTGCGGCCAATTCCATTTCCTCTTTATTATTCGAAAGAAGGTACTCCGGTTTGAAATGATTTTTTACAAAATGCGTATCAAATTTCCCGCTCACAAAAGCCTCATGTCCCATCACGAAGCGGCAAAATCCGAGTGTGGTATTGACTCCTGTAATGCGATAATCATCGATCGCACGGATCATCCGTTCAATGGCTTCTTTCCTGTCTTTTCCGAAAACAATTAATTTAGCAATCAAAGGATCGTAATAGATTGGAATTTCCATTCCTTCAGCATAGGCATCATCCACACGCACACCCGGACCTTGCGGGATAACATAGGATTCAAGAGTTCCAATGTCAGGAAGGAAATTATTCGCAGGATCTTCAGCGCAGACCCTGATTTCAATGGAGTGTCCTTTCATTTTCAAATCCTCCTGCCGGAAAGATAATTTCTCCCCATTCGCAATCCTGATTTGCTCTTTTACGAGATCAAGACCGGTAATATTTTCTGTCACAGGGTGCTCAACCTGTAAACGGGTATTCATTTCCAGAAAATAAAAATTCAGATTTTCATCCAGCAAAAACTCAACAGTACCTGCTCCGGCATAATTACATGCTTTGGCAACCAGCACAGCGCATTTGCCCATTTCTTCCCTTAATTCCGGCGTAAGCACAGAAGAAGGGGCTTCTTCAACAACCTTTTGATGACGGCGCTGAATGCTGCATTCACGTTCAAACAAATGCACTACGTTTCCATGCAAATCACCCAGAACCTGAATTTCTATATGTCGTGGAGAGCCAACGTAACGTTCAATAAATACGGCGCCATCACCAAAAGAAGAAATTGCTTCACTCACCGCGAGCTTCATTTGCTCTTCGAACTCTTCCTGTTTGTTTACAACGCGCATCCCTTTACCGCCGCCACCGGCAGAAGCTTTGATCAAAATCGGGAAACCGATTTTTACGGCGATGGCTTTTGCTTCTTCCAGATCATCTATTGCTTTTGCCGTTCCGGGCACGAGTGGAATTTTGTGTTTTTCAGCTGTGGCTTTCGCTGCAAGTTTGCTGCCCATCATCCGCATGGAATTTCCATCAGGCCCGATAAAAATCAATCCGGCAGCTTTCACACGATCCGCAAAATCAGCGTTCTCAGAAAGAAATCCATAGCCGGGATGAATGGCATCAGCTCCTGTTTTTTTGGCGGCATCCAGAATTCTGTCCATCACCAGGTAACTCTGGCTGGAGGGTGACGCACCAATGTGAATGGCTTCATCTGCATAACGAACATGCAGTGCATTTCGATCCGCGTCAGAATAAACAGCAACGGTTTTAATCCCCATTTCACGCGCGGATCGCATCACACGAATCGCGATTTCTCCCCTGTTGGCAACCAGAATTTTCTTGATCATCGTTTGCAATGTCTTTACGTAAAGATAGGCACAATTTATAAAGGGAAAATCATGAAAAAACTCAAAATATCCACAGTAAAATCAGAAAAGAAAAGACAGTAATATTCCCCGGTTCAGAAAGAGTAATTCAGGGATTGAGTTTAGCTACCTGATAACCGATGAGCCGATAAACCAATTTTGCAAGAGTGTATTCCGACAAAATAGTTCCTTCCATCGGGGCGCATTCAACAACATCAAATCCTATAACATTCTTTTCATTAAAAACTTTTCTGAGAAAATCCAGAGTTTCTACCCAGAACAAACCATTCGGTTCTGCAGTTCCTACAGCTGGCATAATTGAAGGATCAAAACCATCGGCATCAATAGTGAGGTAAACATTATCACTCATCTTTGAAACAGCATCGGAAATCCAGTTCGCGTTTTTACGAATGTGATGTGCGTAGAAAGTATGAATATTCTTAGCCGACTTGATCAGATCAGCTTCTTCTTTACACTGTGCACGGATTCCAATCTGAACAAGCGGGATATTCAAATCATGAATCCTGGCCATGACTGATGCATGTGAATATGGATTATCATGGTATGCGGATCTCAAATCAGAATGCGCGTCGATTTGAACCACTGTGATGTCTTTGTATTTAGCAGCGTGGGCTTTTACAAAACCTAAAGTAACTGTGTGTTCCGCGCCCAATGAAACAACATACTTTCCATCTTCAATCAACTTTCTTGTCTCAGTTTCAATGAGGCCGACTGCATCGACATCCACTTTTCCCTGAAAATCAATTGCGGGAAGTGTCGCGATTCCGCATTTTTTATAGGTTTCTGTGTCGAGTTCTTCATCATAGAATTCAACAAAATGAGAAGCTGAAACGATAGCACCCGGACCATTCGCACTTCCTTCCAGATAGGATGAAGTATGTTCATAAGGAACCTGCTGGATGACAAATTTTGACGACTTGTAATCACACAAAGATGGTTCAGGGACAGCCAGGAAGGCTTCCTCGTTGGATAATGCTTTCATGATATTTGGTTTACTTTTTCAGAACTTCATTCACCAGATCAGCAGCTTCTTTCAACTGAATCGCTGAAAATACTTTAAGTCCTGATTCATCAATAATCTTTTTCGCTTCCTCAGCGTTAGTTCCCTGAAGACGGACAATAATCGGAACCGGAATGGCGCCGATATTTTTATAGGCGTCTACAATTCCCTGAGCAACGCGATCACAACGAACAATTCCTCCGAAGATATTCACGAGAATGGCTTTCACATTCGGATCTTTGAGGATAATCCGGAAAGCCTGCTCTACACGGGCTGCATTTGCAGTTCCACCTACATCCAAAAAGTTCGCCGGTTCACCACCTGCAAGTTTGATAATATCCATTGTTGCCATCGCAAGTCCGGCACCATTCACCATACAACCGACGTTACCATCCAGTTTCACATAGTTCAGGTTGTGTTCACCTGCTTCTACCTCCGTTGGATCTTCTTCCGCGATATCACGCATCGCCGCATAATCAGGATGACGGAACAAAGCGTTTTCATCAAAACCGACTTTTGAATCCACCGCGATAATTTTATCATCGGATGTTTTCAAAACCGGATTGATCTCAAACAAAGAAGCATCAATGGTATCGTAAGCTTTGTATAAGGAAGCGACAAACTTTGTCATTTGTTTGAATGCTTCTCCACTCAATCCCAGGTTAAAAGCAATTTTTCTTGCCTGAAATCCCTGCATTCCTACCTTAGGATCGATTTCTTCCTTAAAAATTAAATGAGGAGTTTTGGCAGCCACTTCTTCAATATCCATACCTCCCTCGGTAGAATACATGATGATATTTCTTCCTTTCTGTCTGTCAAGAAGAACGCTGATATAAAATTCTTTTGTTGGAGAGGCGCCCGGATAATATACATCCTGTGCGATGAGCACCTTACTTACCTTTTTACCCTGAGGCCCGGTTTGAGGAGTTACCAGATTCATTCCAATAATTGCACTGGCCTTCTCTTTTACTTCATCCAGCGACTTTGCAAGCTTTACTCCGCCGCCTTTACCCCTGCCACCTGCATGTATTTGTGCTTTCACTACCCACCAGGAAGTACCAGTAGTTTTGTTTAGTTCTTTGGCAGCTTCAACTGCCTGTTCAGGTGTTTCTGCTACAATTCCTTCCTGTATTCCGACTCCAAATGATTTTAGGATCGATTTTCCCTGGTATTCATGAATATTCATAGTGATGAATTTAGGCGTTTAAGCACAATTTTGCCGCACAAAAGTATCATTTTTTTTATCCGGAATGCCCGTGGAATCAGTAATTCATCACGATTTTTCAACGTTTAAATAACGCTCCTTTATGATCCTTTGATGGTGTCTTTCATGTACGATGATAAAATACAGGATCGCTTTTACACTTACAGGTGTATTGTTGGCAGTTCCTACATTTTCAAAAACGGAAGGATGTTGGTTTTGAAAAAAGGACAAGCTGGCTGCACGAATGGTCTTCCATTCTTCGTAAATACTTGAAAAACTTCTACTTGAATAGAAGGAATTTTCCGTGTAAAAATTTTCATCGAAAGCTTCGATTGGGGTCTTATCGTTCCTGGCAATACGAAGTGCCCTGTAAACCAGAATCCTTTCCGTATCACAGATATGCCCAACGACTTCTTTCAACTGCCACTTACCTTCGGCATAACTGTATCCTGCCTGAATTTCTGTGATTTCAGAATAAAATTTTTCCGATTCCATGGACAGTTTTTGAATGGCTTCCAAGAGGTCAGTCTCGGGCAGGTATTTCAGGTAACTCTGATAATATTGGGATAATTCCGAAATGGCCGGAGGAGTGATTTTCATGTAGTATTATAGTTTATTGATTCAGTCTAATTATCTGTATATAAAATGTTTATAAACAACAATGTCAAGTGAATTAATCGACAAATTTATTGAGACACAAACCTACAGACAAAATTTGAATGCTGATTGATCGTTGTGTTAATTCAGAGAGATGCTTAGATTCCTGTGGTAAAGAAATACCCTGTAATTAAAACCTTTTTCAGGTCTTCAAAACAATAAACCCAGATCAATTCTGTTATGAAATTGTGATTCTGAAAATTTCAATTTTAAGTTAAAACCTTGGCGAGAATAGCCGGTTGGAGCATCCTCTTTGACGGTGAATTTCCGGTTACTGAAGATTCATTACTTTCGTGGTCGAAGCAAAACAAGCATGATTAGAGCCAACGCAATACAGAAATCTTTTGATTCACTTCGGGTTTTGAAAGGAATTGAATTGAGCATCGAAACCGGTGAAATTATCTCCATTGTTGGTGCATCAGGAGCCGGAAAAAGCACTTTGCTTCACATTCTGGGCACTCTGGAGAAACCGGATTCAGGAAGTGTGAGTATTGATAATGTGGAGATCACGACCCTTTCCTCCCGCAAACTTGCTCTATTCAGAAATCAAAAAATTGGATTTGTTTTTCAATCACATCATTTGTTACCTGAGTTCAGTGCTTTGGAAAACGTGATGATGCCTGCTTTGATTCAAGGAGTTTCAAAAAAAGAAGCGATGAACAAGGCAAGTCATTTGCTGCATGTACTCAGTCTAAGTGAAAGATTGAGCCACAGGCCATCCGAATTGAGCGGTGGAGAACAGCAGCGTGTTGCGGTCGCAAGGGCGCTCATTAACAACCCAAGTGTGGTGTTTGCGGACGAACCATCCGGCAATCTTGATTCCAATTCAGCCAAATCATTACACCATTTGTTTCTTGAGCTTAGAGAACAATTTAAAAATACATTTGTCATCGTCACACACAATGAAGAGTTGGCACGACTCGCGGATAGAAAACTCGTGATGAAAGACGGCATATTGGTCAACCAAAATTAATTATGAAAAAACCCCTCCTGCATACATTTTCATTCTTTTCAAAATCATTCATCTTCGGGTGTACTCTCCTGTCAACAGCACTTTCAGGTGCAACAGGTGTTGATACCTGGATTCGTAGGGCCGACTTTCCCGGTATCGAACGAATCAATGCAGTGAGTTTTGTGATAAATGGTCAGGCATTTGTTGGGACAGGACAGGACAGCCAGGGAAATTTGCTTACAGACTTCTGGAAATTTGATCCGGATATAAATGCATGGTCCCAGGTGGCGGATTTCGCCGGTGTGGCAAGAAAAGGCGCTGTTGGTTTTGCAATCGATACACTGGGATATGTCGGAACCGGCTATGACGATACAAACTTTTTGAAAGATTTCTGGAGTTTTAATCCTGTAAGCAATACATGGCAAAGTGCACAGGAACTCGGACTCTACAACACGAGCGCCATTACAAGTGGCAGACGAGATGCTGTCGCAATTGTCGCAAGGTCCAGGGCATATATCCTTTGTGGTTATGATGGAAGTTCCGGTTATGTAAAACAAACCTGGGAGTTTAATCCATACGCAGATACCTGTTGGACCATCAAACGGAACCTTGGCAATGTATCTGATCTTGCAACTTTCGGCAGACGTTGGGCAGCCGGCTTCGCCATTCGGGACACGGTGTATTTTGGTACCGGATTTTCTTTTTCTCAGGACTTGAAAAAAGATTTCTGGAAATACAATCCACTTCTCGATGCCTGGACACAGCTGGCCGACTTTGAAGGAGAGTACAGATCCAATGCAATCTCATTTTCTCTTTTCGATAAAGGCTATGTTGGATGCGGCACTTCTACATCCTATCAAAATGATCTTTGGAAGTACGATCCTGTGTTTAATTCGTGGATTGCTGTTGCTTCTTATCCGGGTTTACCATTTTCGAATGGAACCTGCTTTGTAATCAATAACAGGGCTTTTGCAGGAATGGGAAATGATAGCTTATTGAATATTCAAACAGATCTATGGGAATACACTCCTGACAGTACTTCTTCACTTCCTGAATATTCCACTGAATCGGGATTCACGGTCTACCCTAACCCGGCAGTTGATCGTCTGAGAATCCACTCCAATGACATTTCAATCAAGAAGGATGTGGTATTTTCAATCTTCAATTCAAACGGACAATTGACTAATAAAATTCATTTAGATGAAATAATTACTGAAATCTCTTTAAACACATTTTCGTCAGGGATATATTTTTATTCTATCACTGATTCTAATAAAAAAATTACCTGTGGCAAATTCATTGTGCAATGAATCTATCACAGGTAATTCAAACTTTTTATTTAGTATCAAGGATGCGTAGCCAGAAGGAATAACTGACTTACATTTTCTATGAATGAATAATCCGTCGACTCTACCATCCAATCTCCATTCAGGTCTTCTGTAATATAGCCAGACAGGAGAAGCTGAACTTTGTTTTCGATCATTGTAAAATCTGTGGACCCAATAGAACCATCCTGATTCACATCTCCATTATACAATGCATACACCCCGGCACCTAATTGTTTTTGATTGCTTCCAAAAGCCATGCTTCCCGCAGTACTGAAATCATAACTCAGAGTACCGCCTGTAAGTGAAATGGGTGTAGCACTCCATGTTTCCAAAGCATTGCGATGCCGGATTCGGATATAGCAATTTTTACCACTGAGTGAACTTGGAATCTGTATGCTCGATGTTCCATTTGTACCAAGGATAGCCGCACCTGAAAACACCTGCGGGAATCCTGCTAAGTTTTCCATTAATTGAACCAAAATGGTATCGCAAACCGAAGGATATGTGACGGGACTTGCAACAGGAACCATCGAACTCACACCGGTGTAATAACCTTCGATAAAGAGTTTCAGGTTAAGCGCAAAGGAAGAAATTACATTAAAACTTACGGCACTACAAGAACTGCAGGCTCCAACTGAAACACATACAGGTCCGGATGTCGCGCCTACAGGTACTACAGCGACAATTTGATTTGCATTACTCACTGTAAATGATGTCGCGGGGACTCCATTGAATGTAACAGAAGTTGCTCCTGAGAAACCATTACCCGAAATGGTAACGATGTTTCCTGATGCTCCGGAACCCGGATTCAACGAACCAATAAAAATAACCGGTGTAACCGTTGCCACTGTAGTTGCAGTCCCTGTGCAACCGGTAGCTGAACTGGTTGCCGTAACAGTATAAGTAGTTGTTGCGCCTGGAGTGTTTACTGGATTCTGGATGGTGGATACAAAACCTGAAGGCGTAGCGTTCCAGGAATATGAATAAGTCTCGTTATTTAGAACAGTAAGTGTCCAGTTTAAAATCTGGCCAACATCCACTGCTGCTCTGTCAATCACAATCAATTTCCAGGTTCCATTTACATTTCCGGTAAGTGCATTCAAATTCCCATCCGGCTTGTAAGTGTTGGTAAACGGTGCCGTTCCTGTAGAAATCAAAGTGGCAGATGACATTGAAAAAATGGTGTTGGTGAAATTGTCACCACTTCCACCGCGTCGATTACTCAGTAATGTTGAATCTCCTGAAGGCGCCTTTAACCAAATTTCTATATCGCCATCATAGGTGTGAGTGAGATTAATTTTTGCACTTACAATTGCGCCCGAAGACAATGTTGCAGGAGTTATCCCGGAAACTACCAAAGGGGAATAAACAGGAGTAGCGCCGTTAGTACTGTTATAATCAACAATGGTGACAGCTGTATTTGTTGTAAATGCTACAGGACCTTGCTGCGGAACATTTGTAACGGAAGAGGATAATTGCGTCTGAGCCCCGGAACAAACCACAGCTGGCGTTGATCCTGCCGTGACATTCAGAGAATTTACTACAACGTTAACCGCGGTCGAGGTGAAAACGCAATTTGAATTGGTGGCTGTAACTGTATAAGAACCCGGAGTTGACACGGAAATACTCTGTGTTGTCGCACCATTGGACCATAAGTACGCATTTGCGCTGGTAGAAGTAAGTGTCACCGTTTGCCCCGGACAAATGGAAGTCGATCCACTTGCTGTGATGGTAGGCGCACCTGTTTGCTGAGTCAAAGTCCAGGGAACAACCATAATATTATTGTTCTCCTTTGATTCTAAAAAGTAATTGTAAGGGTCAATCTGCGCGACGATGTAATATTGTCCGTTACAAACTCCCGGTGGAATATCAATCCACATACCATCAAGGCTTTGATAATAAATATCTGTGTATCCGGAAGAAATTCCCTGTGCGGTTGGAGAACAACTGAAGCTTCCCCCACCTAATCCGAAATTCGGGAAATTGGTATTGGTAAGTGTCGCGCCGCTTGAATCTACACAATGTCCGTTATAGGTTGAACAGGTACCATAATCCATCAAACAAAATGCAAGTTTTGCTCCATTACCAACAATAGGCCAATTCAATGGATTGGGATCTGCAGTTGCAGTACGTAAAGTGAAAATTCCCCAATTGTCAACATGCATATGTCCATGTGTCGGATGGTAGGTCATTGTACCTGCATCACGGTCATAATACGACATTACAGAATCGGTTTTGTGATAAACACGTTGTTTGATCAATTGCTTTGGTGCACTGCCATCTGTACAAGTGGCCGGTGCGGTACCATAGAATGTGTCTGTTCCACATACATAAATTGCCTGAGCACGGATTTCAAGAGGTCCATAGCCAATATTCGGAGTGCTCACTGAAATACGTAACCTTCCGTTATTCGCGCCATTCCCTGTTTGAGAATATTCAATTACCCCACTCGATCCACTGACTAAAAGTGGAGGCCTGGCGATAGTAATATCAGGCAAAAGGTCGCAATTGGTCGTACCATCTTTGCAACTGCATGTTTTAGCATTAGTAGTGGTGCACTGTGCATACATGAAATTGGGAACAAACAACAGCATGCCAATACAAATACGTAGGAATGTTTTCATTCACTTGTGTGTTTAAATGATTCGAATTGTGGACTGCAGGAAACAGGCGGAAAGAAAGAATCTTACCTGAAATGCTAATATAATTAATTTAACAATTCAGATTATGCCAGTACAAGGCTTTCTGATAATTATCCAAGTACATGAAAATAAAAAAATAGCCTAAATTGTTCTCCAATCTCAATGCAGAAAAAATTATGTTACTCCGATCCATTCAAATCATTTTCATTCTCAGTTTTGGACTAATTTACACCTCCTCAGCACAGGTAAGTACATACATCTTTCAATCGGATATCAGCAATTATGATGAAATTGCCACCGGAACATTTCTTGGTGATACTACTTCAGAAGATGAATATTTTATTGATCCTGTGTTTCCGCTCGGAGGATCAACACAAAGTGGTCCCGGTTTGCCGATTGGTTTTAATTTTCTATACAATGGTTTCAATTACGATGTTTTCGGAGTGAATGTGAATGGTTGGATCGCCCTCGGAACCGGTGGTGTGAATATGAATTCAGCATCGGATTACTTTCCATTGAATTCTTCTACCGGCGGAAATTTCCTTGCAGGATTCGCAAGAAATCTCCAGGCGCAAGGTGGTTCATCAATCCTTTATTCGACAATTGGCACCAGTCCAAATCAAACATTGGTGATTCAATGGAAAAATTTCAGAAAGCATGGAAATATCGGAGACAACTTTAATTTTCAAATATTGCTCTATGAAGGTAGCAACCAAATTGAATACAGTTATGGTGAAATGACATGCAATCTGAATGCCAGTTTCGTTACTGTTGGAATGATTGGAAATGACAGCAGCGATTTTAATCTTCGGGGTACAGGAACCGGAGGTTGGGTCAATTCTATCAATGGAGCAACGAATACCGCTACATGCACATTGAATCCATCATCTGTCCCTCCTGTTGGCCTCCATTACAAATGGGAAGCTCCTGCTCCTTGTACCGCTCCACCGGTGCCGGGAGTTGCTCTTTCCTCCTTTAGTACTGTTTGCCCGAACAATCCATTCATTGTATCACTTTCCGGAAACAGCAGTGGACCTGGTCAGACTTACCAGTGGCAATCTTCTCCTGACTCTATTACATGGACAGATCTCACCGGAGCAACCGTCCTGAGTTATTCGTCTACACAAGTGATTGCTAATTGGTATCGCTGTGCCGTTACCTGTAGCGGACTCACCGCCTATTCCACTCCTGTATTTGTTGATTTCAGCTCGCCAACACTTTGTTACTGCACCCAAAATCTCGGAGGCGATTGTATGGGTTATGGTTCCATCGACAGTGTGAGAATCTTTGGTACTACACTTGCGAATGTAGGAACCGGTTGTGGAAATTTGACGGCTCCGAATTATTCCGATTATCCACCATCAGGATTTACCACCGCCACTTTGATACGTAATGCTACTTACGAAATCAGTGTCACCACCACTTTCAACGCGAATATTTCACTTTGGATAGATTATGACAGAAATGGTTCTTTCGACGCATCGGAATGGTCACAGATCAGCGCTTCTACAACTATTAATGTTCCATCCAGTATTTTGTTCATTGTCCCTCCAACTGCATCCTTGGGTACAACAAAAATGAGAATCCGTACACGTTTGTCAGGTGCAACCAATGGCGCTATCGATGCATGTACAAATTTCCTTTCCGGGGAAACAGAGGATTACACAATTGTCATCGATGATGGTACAGGCATTTCCCTTCAGGCAAAATCCGGTGAAATGATTCGCAATTATCCCAATCCCGCGGAGTCATTCATCCTGCTTGAAGCAATGCAAAATTTGCATCACCCAACTCTGAAGCTGTTTGATCTGAATGGTAAAATCTGTTACAGTACGAATGATGATTTCCTTGGAAATGGCAACAGCACCAAAATTGATGTGAATGCAGTACCATCCGGAATGTACATCCTGGAATGTACTTCATCGGAAGGCGTGCAGCACAGCCGTATTCAGATTATTCACTAAACAGGAATTTCAATTCTGGTGAATATATACCATTGAATCCGATTGCGGAATCATGGATCCGATCACCGTACAGTTTTCAGTGAATGAAAATTGGTTTAATGCCTCGGTGATTTCATTCACAGAATCAGGATGAGCAGAAATCAATAGTCCGCCACTTGTTTGAGGGTCGCAAAGAATCATGAATTCGGGTCCGTTGATACCATTTACTTTTTTCTCATAACTGTTCCAATTCCGATAAGTGTTATCCGGAACGATGAATTGCTTTGTATAGGTTTCTACTCCTTCAATTAAAGGGATCTTATTCAAAACTAAATTTGCGGATAATCCACTCCCCTCACACATTTCAATGAGATGTCCCAACAAACCAAAGCCGGTTACATCCGTCATGGCATGAACTCCAGGAATTTCACCCAACTTCTCACCCTCAACATTGAGTCGTGTCATCACTTGTATAAGTCGTTCGAGGTCGGCAGTCTCAATCAGACCACGTTTGTGAGCCGCTGCAAGAATTCCTGTACCAAGGGGTTTTGTCAGGATGAGCACATCACCCTCTTTTGCAGTTGAGTTCTTTCGAATGTTTTCTTTTTTAACAAGGCCGTTTACTGCAAGACCAAAAACCGGTTCAGGAGAATCAATAGTATGACCACCGGCCAGGGGTATATTCGCGGTTTTACAAATCTCTTTTGCTCCGGCAATGATCTGTCTTGCAACATCGGTAGATAATTTATCTACAGGAAAACCCATAATCGCGAGTGCAAGGATCGGCTTACCACCCATTGCGTAAACATCACTTAACGCGTTCGCCGCGGCTATTCGACCGTAATCGTATGGGTTGTTGACAATAGGTGTAAAAAAATCAGTTGTACTGATCAGGCAAATACCTCCCGGCAATTCCAGGACAGCCGCATCGTCTTTATGTTCATTTCCTACCAAAAGGTTAGGAAAATTATTCCCTTGTACTTTCGCTCCGAGTATTTCTTCCAGAATAGCAGGTGCAATTTTACAGCCACACCCGGATCCCCGGCTCATCTGGGTGAGTTTTATGGTTTCATTCAGTTGATTGTCCATTCAAATGATCTGGTTTAAAATTTCATTTCCAAATGTTTCAATTCTTTTTGCAAATTCATGATGAGATTCACCATCAGAAATTTCTATACTCCTGATTACTTTATTTTTCCTCTCTTCGTTTCCGTGAGAATAAGTTTTATCATAATAATCAAGTAGAATGTCAATCCAGACATCAAAGTTTTTCTCTTCCAAAGCGGATAAAGCCTGCTGTGTTCGTAAGCCTCCTAAACGTTTTTGAAGCCTAGCAGTACATTCAGCTAAAGAAACCGGAGGAAAATGTCCATATTCATGAAGGATTCTTTCCGCCCTGATTTTTTTAGGAACGATCACTTCAATCAAAGGTGAATTCAGGATAATTTCAAAGAGTGGATCAGGAATCTTTACTCTGCCGATGGCATGGCTTTCATTTTCCAACCAGAGGATGCTGTCAGGATCAGAATATCTCCAGTTTAAAGCAAGATTATTTTCGAATTGCTCATAGGTTGGTTGAGGAGGCTGCCCCAATGCACCAAAAGAAGAACCTTTGTGGTTGGCCAGGCCTTCCAGATCTATCACCTGCCCTCCATCTTTGAGCAAACAATCCAGCAATTCCGTCTTACCGGAACCGGTTGCCCCACCAATTACAATGGTTTTCCTTGGGATAGAAAACTGGGTCATTGCCCAGTTACGAAACGCTTTGTATCCACCTTTCAATACATGTACCTGGAAACCCGCCATGTTCAAAATCCAGGACATAATACCGGAACGCATTCCCCCTCTCCAACAGTAAAGAAAGATGGTTTTAGATTTACTAAGGCTTTTAGCCTGTCTTACAAAATCGCCGAAAGAAGGACCCACAAGATCAAAGCCTGCCTGTACTGCTTCTTCCCGTCCTTTTTGCTTATAAGTAGTACCGACAATTCTTCGGTGCTCATCATTGAGCAAAGGCAGATTTACTGCCCCTGGAATATGTCCCTGCGAAAATTCCGATTGACTTCTGACATCAAGCAGTAGCCAGTTTTTTTCTCTTTGCTCCTGAAGGAACTCTTCTGTTGTTTTTACTACCGTCATCAGGGCTCAAAGTTACTAAGGGTTTTTGAACAACAGGAGATATTTTTGCTTTCATTCTCTCCATAACTTTCCCGTGATCATACTTTTCATGGTTTAACTGAGCATTAAACCAATCCTGGAATACAATAAACTCAGGGCTCATGATCTGCCAGCGATATTCAGGTTCAACCGAATCCAACAATGCGAGTTCCTTATGCTTTGATTTGGATACCTTTTTAAAATCATAGCTTTTCCTGCTAAGCTCAACCAGCACCTTACCAATTAATGCCTGTCGAGAATCCAGGACATCCGACTTTTTCATTCTTTCAATATACTTCCTGTTATTTTCAATCTGTGCATCTGCCAATTCATATTTTTCAGATTCAATCAACAACTGAATACTAAATACACGATGATAAAACTTCCATTTTTCGTCGGGGAAGTCGGAAAATGTTTTTCCAAAAAGCGAATGTCCAAATAAATAATTGCAGTTAAGTCCTAAATAGTAATATTTTGATTTCTTTATTCCATAATTATCATCGCTTTCAATTAATTTTGAAATATAAGTCAAACATTCTTTGGCTAGTAATTGCTTGCTAGAAAATATGGCAATACACAATAGAATCTCCTTAATAACCAGATCATCTTGTTTGTTTTTCAAGATTCTTCGATCCAGGTTGCTTAAAATTAATTCACTTTCATGAAAGCGATAACACTTAATTAAATAAACTGCCTTATTCAATAAAGCGGTAGACATCCTTGTTAAGCTATTGACGATACTTTCTTTATGAAGAAATGAGGTTAACTGCTCAGAAGAAAGATAAGCTGAATAATAATCCATTTTCAAGTCGAAATATTCAATTTCATGTAAGTATAAGTAATATCGAATGGTTTTTGATCCAGTAATTCTAACATCTTCACGAATTTCATTTATTATACTTTTCAAATATCCACTTTTATTCTCTTCTTGATTTATTGATTGAAAGTTCAAAACACAAGCGATATAAAAAGACTCTTCTGCTTTATGCAAACATTTCCTTGCCATTTCAAATTTATCAATCTTATGGTTTGTAATTTGAAAACTCTTATAATTGGAAGAAGCGAGCTGCAACCTACGTTTCTTGTACAATATGAATAGTAAAATATCATAATACTCATACTTCTCAGCTTTCTGAATTAATTTATCCAATTCAGGAATACTCGTGTCTTGAATACCTCTTGAAAGTAACATATCATATTGAAGCAGTTTCTTCCTCAATAGAAATATTTCCTTTGCACGTAAGTCATATGTTGTATTGGAGTCAATTGAATATTTTAATAGAATTACATCCAATACTCTCAAGTAAGTTCTTTTAATAAGTTTACGCAACGCAACTATTTGGGAATCTTTATATAAAATGGTATTCAAATCACTTACATGATAGTCCTGACTATTCAATAGTGATTGAATTAAAAGTATAGCTTTCGAATCGGCACCTTTTTCATTTGTTAATTTTAATAACTTAAAAAGAACCTTTTTTTCGGCCTTTGTGAGATTTAGAATCAACCATTTCAAATCCTTCAACTCTTTCATATTTAGATGTCAAATTGTATATGTTATTTTCCAAAGTAAACCAATATTACTAGCTTTTCAAAAACTTTTTTAAGGTTTTTAGCTCAATTTCAATGTCTCAATAGGCTCTTCAATTTCCATTAAACTCCTTGGTAGTATAAGTATTCTTGCTGTATAAAAATGAAAACATGAAAACGGCTAAAAAATCAAAAGATGAAATGCTTATCAACCTGGGTGTAGCAATAAGAAAGCTACGAATTAAAAAAGGATACAAATCAGCTGAACTATTCAGCTATGAAAATAATCTAAATAGAACAGCTTACTGGAGATGGGAAAATGGCCAAAATTTAACTATGAAAAATTTCTTTAAGTTATGTTCAATTCACAAATTAACTCCAAAAGATTTCTTTGACAGCATGGAGGGTAATAAACAAGATCGATATTCGTTATCGTTCTTAAATGAGCCAAATGAAAATAATAAAATTACGAACTAAATATTGAATCAAAACACTGAAACACGAATGATAAAAACTAATGATTGATTTTATAATTGAGACCTAACGATAGTTGACTTTGAAAAATAAACTTTCTCGATATTTCAGAATCGAAATTTATACGCGCAGTGCATTGCAAAATAATTAATTCTGAAAATAGATATCTAATACACAAGTCAGAGTTGTATTTTATCTTATCCTTTGTAAATGAATTTACAAAAAAATGTAGATTAGTTGAGATTTCCAACCGATTTTTAAAATTTTTCTTGCAATCAAAATCTAAACTAAAGCCATAATCCAAATCAACCCTTGATATCTGATCGGCTTGGTCTTGATTTGATCCAATAAACTCTTTAAAGGAATGTAAACGTATTGTTGCTAATGAACAAACTATCCTTCCCATTTCTCTAACCTTATATTCAAATCCATATGCAAGTTGAAGTACTCCAGGGTTTAAAAAACCACCGATTTGTACTCTTCGTTTAGTCATGTCCTGATTGTAATAACTGTAAGTCGGAAGTGTTTGCGAAATAAATAGTAAAGAATACGATGACTCAAATGTTTTATTTCTCTTTTCAGAGCCATTTATATAGAATTCCAAATAGTCGTTGCTTTTTAACCAAATACTATCTATAATATAAACAAATCCCAGATCTGATTTTCCACAAAATCTCCAATTTAGTCCACACTTTACAAATCGAAAATTTAATGCATATTTTTCAGATAGTCCTAATGAGTATACGTTTTTATCTTGCAAAAATTGGCTTTGCAAAAAAGATAAACAAAAGTTTAAATTATGATCTTCTAACTTAAAATTAGAAAATTTATTTATATTATTTATCTGGGAACCTGAATCATTTTGCACATGTGTTTCTCTCCAAATAAACTGATTTGAATAAGCAGAATCAATGAGTCTGAAGAAAAAGATAAATAAAAAAAACTGTTGCCTGCAAAATATGCTCTGTAACATTTTCTATAATTAGAGCAGCTAATAACAGAACTCTTATATAAAATCACAACCGCACAAAATAGAATTTAATCTGTTAATGCATCAATCTTATGAATAACATTATTTGAATCATAAGTTGAATTATTCATTTTTGACATAAACCACTCATCAAAAATTATCAATTCTGGACTCTTAATTTCCCATTTGTAATCGGGTTCATTTGACATCAGTTTCTCAAAGTACTTTTTTCTCAATTTATAAACCTTCTTATAATCAAAATTTTCATTAATGAGCTTTCTTAATATTCGTACAATAAGAATTAATCTCGGCTTGATATGCTTATCTTTTTGTAAACGTTTCATAAACTTATCCATGCTCTGGATATCTAAATCAGCTGAATCCAAATCGTTCATTTCTATACGAGACAAGAGGATCATTATTCTTTTGGTGAAATTCCATCCTTCTTTATCTTTTTCGATCTCTGAGGATCGGCTAAACAAATCAATTGCATCTTTAAAGTTATGCTTCAAGAAACAGATGCAAGCCTTCATATATGTCCATTTACTAAGAAGCAGTGGAACATTTAATGCACTTGGTGAATTTGCCAACTTATTAATAATTAACTCGGCCTTATCTATCTTTCCTGTGAACAACTGGATTAAAAATTCTATTTCTTCTGCAATGGATAAATTTACAGGTTGCTCTTTAAAATACTTTTTAGCTTCAATTATTCTATTCTCCGCTTTATCAAATTCACATGTTAGAATATGATTATTCGAAATATTTATTAGAGTGATTCCGTACCTAAAGTCTGTGTAAACTGACTTATTTGAAGCGACATTTCTTAAAAGTGCTTCCAAATATGAAGAAGCTTTTCGAAATTCTTTTTTTCTTTGTGAAATTTCGGTTGCAAGAAACAGATAGTAATACAAGATTGTTGGAGATTTTGTTTGATCATAGCTATCCTTTAATGTCTGAACCGCCGAATTCAATTCCAATTCAAAATTCCTATCACCCGCTGAAGCATTGATTTTGGACGAAATTGAATTAAAAATTGATTGAGCAGAATTGAATGCCGTCCAACCTCTTTCAGCCTCAATTATATCAGCTTTGATTTGACCTGCTTTTTTAGGATTATTCTGCAAAATTAAAAATCTCTGTTTTGAATAGAGAGCTTGAATCAAGACATCGTATATTTCAAATGTTCTTGATTTATGAATGATATAGTCTATCTCTCTTTCAATATTTTCACGAATTCCTCTCAAGATCACAAGATCTACCTGTAAAATTTTTTTCCTCAGTTCAAATACAACTTTATTCCTGGTTGAATATTTACCATTGTACAAATTAGAATCCAGAATAATCACATCAAGCACTTTTGTATAAACCCGGTTCACGAGTTTATTAAATGCGACATGATTGATATTTCCATATATAGTTTTTTGAATTTCATTAGATGTATATGCCTGTTTGTCTTTGGCTATTTCAACCAACAAAACACTTTTCAAGTTTGCCCGGCCTGTTTTCGGAGAGTTGAATTTTAAAAAATTGATTACTGAAGTATACTCCTCCTCATTCAGTTTGGAAATCAGGTTTTTTAGAGAATTGAGTTTAATCATGATTTATATATAAAAAATGCTGGTTCATCTCATTGTAAGATAATCGCCGAAAATCGTCCATTCCGATGGTCATATGGGTATAGTTTTGACTTATTCAAACCCCATAAAAACTGCGAAATATGTTAGAACTCTTAATCAGCATCTTAATGGCATTCGGTATCACATATGATTCCGGATCGGGAAAAATAAAGGTTAACCAGGATGTAGTAACCAAGGCACAATCAAACAGCAACTATAATGAACTGGGTGGCGACGCTGCATTGTATCAATATGTAGAAACCGGCGGTTCATTAGATGATATGGTTATTGGATGTTCTGTTGACCCAAAGTCAACTAACTGATATGTCCCATAATGTAAATATTGGGGTATTTTTTTAATACTCCAAGTTTAGACTAAAAAAATATCTTATATTATTATATATCAATATATTAATAGTTAGGAGGTCGGATTTATCGAAAGAAAATGACTTAGCACACTAAAATTCGTAAAACGCTAAATTTCTTGAATAATAGACATTCGGGGTCATAGTCTATGGCCAGACCGAATGTCTATTTATTTTCATTTTGTCCCTTTTTTTGGGACGGTCGTGGGGGTACTTTTGACTCACTAATCTGAAACACTAATTCTTACGACCATGAAATCGACCAGAGCCTACAAAGAAATTGCTTACAGCGAAGCAAAACCAGAACCAAGATTCAATAAAGTAATCATTGTAGATAGCAGTGAGGTGGACCTGTTTATCAGCGAAACAATTCTGAATGCTCTGCATGTGGCTAAAGAGGTGAAAAAACAACTGAGCCAGGATGAGGTGATCAATTTCCTCAATAATGTGACTCGTTTGAGCGATGTCCCGGAATTGATTTTTCTGAACCTTGATATGCCAAATGACGGCGGATTCCGTTTCCTCGAAGAATTTAATAACCTGTCAGACTTTATTCGCAGCAAATGCAAAATAGTAGTGACCACTACTGCTCTTGATCAGGACACTAAGCATAAAGTGTTGATGAACCCAAGTGTTGTACGTTACCTGGTTAAACCACTTGATGTATTCCAACTTAAGGATTTCATCTACAACTAAGACTGAAATTCAACAAATTACCCCTCTTATATAACCTTAATAATCCATTATATGGAAATTATCTATAACCGTAATTCAACTGTGTCTGCGAAACACTCGTTGAGCCTAGTATTTGGTGAACGAAAGGAATCCGCTGTATTACAGCATACCGAAAAAGAATTATTGGAGCAGATGAACCAGGTCATGTCCGTAGTTTATGGAGGCGAATTCAAAAAACGCCGCCAACCTATTTCGGCCTGAACGTGCTTGGGCTGTTGTCCGTAGCAAGGCGCACTGCGAAGCGCCTTGTGAAGGACAAATAAGGGCATCTGAAAATTAAATCGACCAATAACTATAATCATATAAAAATCGGCACCATGTTTATCGCAAAATTCAAGTACGCAATCCTTGACCTGATTCTGGTTTTTATTTGTTCATTGGCTGCAATATTATTTGTCTTCTGAAAAGAAGGACAGAGTCACTACTTTTGTCTTTGAATGAAACTACTTCAAAAGGCAGAATTAAAGGAATTTTTGGATGAAAAAGTCAGCTTGTACAACAGGCCTGACTTTATTCCTTTGGATCCGGTAAGTATTCCTCATCTTTTCTACAAAAAAGAGGATATTGAAATCTCAGCTTTTCTATCGGCTACCATTGCCTGGGGGCAAAGGTCCGTTATCCTTAAAAATGCCCGGGAATTGATGCGGCTGATGGATGATTCGCCCCATGATTTTATCCTGAATTTTGCATTGAAAGACCTCCGGAGATTCAATTTGTTTCGACATCGTACGTTTAATTCGGAAGATTGCCGTGTTTTTATGCTACATCTTCAAAACATTTACAGAAAAAACGGTGGGCTCGAACAAGTCATGAATACTGCAATTCCCAAAGACGCTTCTCACCTCGGAACATCGATATCAGTCTGGAGAAATTTATTTTGCTCGATTCCACATGCCAAACGCACCGAGAAACATTTTGCAGACCCTGCAAGAGGTTCTGCTTCAAAACGGATCAATATGTTTCTGCGTTGGATGGTTCGTCAGGATAAAGCCGGTGTTGATTTTGGGCTATGGAAAAATATACAACCTTCACTCCTTACCTGCCCACTGGATGTGCACTCGGGAAGAGTCGCCCGAAAACTAGGCATCCTTCATAGAAATCAAAACGACTGGCAGGCAGCGACTGAATTGACGGGCTTTTTAAAAGAACTGGATCCACAGGACCCGGTAAAATATGATTTCGCCTTGTTCGGTTTAGGTGTGTCTGAGAAATTTTGATTCCGTATCTTTGGAGCAATGCGGTTTATCTATCCTGAATTCCTTTTCGCTTTATTCGCTCTGGCGATACCGGTAATTATCCATCTTTTTAATTTCCGGCGATTTAAGAAGGTCCTCTTTACCAATGTCAAATTTCTTAGAGAGATAAAGCAGGACACTCAATCGAAATCAAAACTCAAACACCTCCTCATTTTAATCTCGCGATTGCTTGCAGTTGCATTTTTGGTCTTCGCTTTTGCTCAGCCATACGTTCCTCAAAATAAGGATGTTAAGAGAAAATCGATGAGAAAAGTGAGCATTTTCATCGACAATTCCTTCAGCATGGAAGCTGTCGGAAAAGAAGGCAGTCTGTTTAGCCTGGCTCAGAAAAAAGCCCACGAAATCGCAATGGCTTTTTCTCCCGGTGATCAGTTTCAATTGCTGACGAATGATTTTGAAGCACATCATCAGCGATTATTGAGCAGGGAAGAACTTTTACTTGAAATTGATCAACTGCATCCGGGTCCGGCAGTGAAATCCCTTTCAGAAATTGTGCTTCGTCAACACGATGCATTATTTGGAGGCAATGCGGATGTAACCAGCGATCATATTGCATATATCCTTTCCGATTTTCAGCGCAGCCAGATGAATCCTGAAAATCTGAAACCGGATACAATGCTTCAGCTGAATTTCGTACCACTGACCGCCAGCCTTCAACAGAATATCTATATCGATACCTGCTATATCAATACCCCTTTCATTCAGCTGAACTCAAACAACGAATTGGTTGTACGAGTCAAAAACAACAGCGAAAAAGAAATCGAAAATATTCCATTAAAGCTGACCATCAATGGCGTTCAGAAATCGCTGGCAAGTGTAAGCCTTAGCGGCAATGCTGTAACAGATATTCGTCTCTCTTTCACAATTTCACAAGCGGGATGGCAAAATGCTGAGTTATCGATCACCGACTATCCTGTTACTTTTGATGACAATTATTATTTCACTTTCAAAGTCAGACCATCTATTCAGCTTCTTGCAATTAACGGGAAAGAAGAAAGCCAAAACCTGAAGGCACTTTTTGGCAATGATCCTTATTTTGTTTTCAAAAACACCAACGCTGTTCAGGTTGATTATTCTTCATTCAGAAATAATCAAATGATTATACTTAATGAAGTACAAGAGTTGTCATCCGGCTTGTCGCAGGAATTGAGAAGATATGTTTTGCAGGGTGGAGAATTATTTATTATTCCTTCTCCGGAAGCAGATTTGAATTCATACAGAGAATTAATGGAACCAATGGGTGCCCCGGTATATCTGACAATGAACCGTGGTGTTGAGAAGGTAACAAAAATCGAAAAGGATCACAATCTGTTCAAAGATGTTTTCGAAAAAAATAAAAACCTTCCTGAAAATCTTGACCTGCCACTGGTGAGTGCTTACTATTCGCTTTCCAAATCGAGTAAAAACCGGGAAGAGGCTTTGCTTAAACTTCAGAGCGGAAATACATTCCTGGGAATGAGTAACTATGGTAATGGCCAGTTATATTTCCTTGCTGTTCCGCTGGGAAAAGAGTTCAGCAATTTTTCACGTCATGCTTTGTTTGTACCAATTTTCATCAAGTCAGCATTAACCGGATCATCTGAAATCGGTGCTCCTCTGATCATCGGCAGAAATCAGGAAATCACTTTCAAGGACAGTGTATTCCCGGGAGATAATATTTTGCACCTTGTCAACAAGGAATTGCAATTCGACATTATTCCTGAAATAAGAAGAATGGAAAACAGCATGGTGCTTTCGGTGCACGATCAGATCCGGTCCTCCGGAACCTACGAAATCAGAGCAGACAAATCCATGCTATCAGGGATTTCATTTAACTACGATCGCACTGAATCAGATCTGACCTGTTATTCTCAGGACGAACTCGAAAAACTGATGCAGGCATCCAATGGAAAGAACTTTAATATCATCCAGGCTCAAGGCAAGGATCTCACTCATTCGCTCACACAAATGAATGATGGAAGGCAATTGTGGAAATTCTGTATCCTGCTTGTCCTTGTTTTCCTGGCATGTGAAATCTTACTGGTCCGATTCTTCCGCTCCTGATAATCCATAAAAATTCATCACTATGAAAATCCTGATCAAAGAAGTCACTCTGGTAAAACCCGGTTCTTCTGATTCCGGATCTGTACACGATGTTCTCATCATTGATGGAATCATTCAAAAAATCGCCACACCCGGATCTCTCAGTTTAAATGACGGAGAAACGATTCATGCAAAGAATAAATATTTATCGGCGGGATGGTTTGATCTCCACGTAAATTTCAGAGAACCGGGATATGAGTATAAAGAAGATTTAAAAAGCGGATGCAAAGCCGCTGCTCAGGGTGGTTTTACGGGTGTCTTATGCATGCCTTCCACCTTTCCTCCTATCCATACCAAATCGGAAGTAGAGTTTGTGCTGAATAAAACAAAGAATGAACTTGTGGAAGTGCATGTAGCAGGAACCTTATCGCATCAAAGGGAAGGTAAAGACCTGAGTGAAATGTATGACATGTCAACTGCCGGCGCAATTGCATTCACTGACGACAAACGAGCGGTTCAGGATGCAGGATTAATGACGCGGGCATTACTGTACGCTAAAAATTTCGGCGGACGAATTTTTTCATTCGCGGATGATTGTTCTCTTTCCTCAAAAGGACAGATGAATGAAGGAGTTACCAGTACAACCCTTGGTCTAAAAGGAATCCCCTCTATCGCGGAAGAAGTAATGATCAGTCGTGACCTTCAGTTGACGGCTTACACGGAATCGGCGATACATTTTTCTACCATTACCACCAAAGCAGCTACGAATTTGATTCGTGAAGCAAAGCTAAAAGGATTGAAAGTAAGTGCAGATGTTTCTGCACTGCACCTTGCCATGGATGACAGTGAATTGTCAGATTTTAATACCATGCTAAAAGTGAAGCCGCCTTTACGTACATCAGATGATATAGAAGCATTAATTGAAGCTTTGAACGACGGAACCATTTCAGCTATTTGTTCTGACCATAGCCCTGAAGATCCGGAAAATAAAGTAAAAGAATTTGACCTTGCCGCGTTTGGTGCCTCCGGATTGGAAACCGCTTTTGGCGCAGCTTGTAAAGCAATCGAAAAAAAAGTAAGTCTTGATGTATTGATTGATAAATTCTCGAATGGCCCACGCAGGGTCCTTGGCTTACCTGAAATTAATATCGAAGAAGGAGCTATTGCAAACCTTACTTTGTTCGATCCAAATATTGTATGGACTGTCGATGATTCAAAATTCCTGTCTAAATCAATAAACAATCCATTTACCGGTAAGGAACTGAAAGGAAAAGCTATTGCAGTATTAAACAATGATCAATTCCACATTTGTTCCTGAGGTATTAAAACTATGAAAGTATTGATGGTTTGCCTTGGAAACATTTGTCGTTCCCCAATGGCAGAAGGAATTCTAAGAAAGCTGGCACAGGATAAGAATATCCCGATAGAAGTGGATTCAGCCGGCACCGGCAACTGGCATTCAGGTGAAGCTCCTGATCGTCGTGCTATTTCTACAGCTTCCCGTTTTGGAGTGGATATATCTAAATTGGTAGCAAGGCAATTCAATAAAAGTGATTTCTCCCGTTTCGATAAAATTTTCGTCATGGATGAATCCAACTACCGGGATGTAGAAAAATTGGCGAATTCAATTGAAGAAAAAAAGAAGATTGATTTATTGCTTGCACATTCCTCAAGCAATTTAAACTCAGATGTACCTGATCCCTGGTTTGGAAATGAAGATGGATTTGTACCTGTATATAAATTGATTGAGGATGCTTGTAAAAATTTCCTTTCAAGCATTGAACAGAATCCCAAATTATAGAACAATCAAATCAAGATTCTGATTTCATGAACACTAACGGTACATTATACCTGATACCTACTTTTCTTTCAGAGGAGAATCCTGATATCCTGACCACAGATGGAAAAAACATACTTTACCATCTGGATGAATTTATTGTTGAAAATGAAAAAACAGCAAGGCGATTTCTGAAGCTTATCAAAAGTCCTGTTGCCCAATCATCATTTGTCTTCCACTTACTCAATGAACACACAAAAGATATTGAAATCTCAGCATTCCTCCAACCGTTGAAAGAGGGAAAAAATGTCGGCCTGATGAGCGAAGCCGGATGTCCGGGAGTTGCGGATCCGGGAAGTGAGGTTGTAAGATTGGCGCACGCATCCGGAATAAAAGTGATGCCCTTGATTGGTCCATCGAGTATTCTTCTGGCCTTGATGGCAAGTGGAATGAATGGACAGAGTTTTGTTTTTCATGGTTATTTACCGCGTGAATCGGAAAGCAGAAAACAGAAAATCAAGGAACTCGAAAAAGATGCGCTGAAAAAGAAACAAACTCAGTTGTTCATTGAAACTCCTTATCGAAACAATGCGATGTTGCAGGATTTATTACTTTGTTGCGCATCCGAAACCCTCTTGTGCATTGCCTGTAACCTGACCGGAAAAGAGGAATCCATTGAAACCAAATCCATCGGACAATGGAAGAGAAAACTACCCGATCTCAACAAGAAACCATGTATTTTTCTACTAGGTAAATAAATTTTGAAAATTTACTTTTTGACCAAAGCATTGAGCTTCTCAACCTTTAACACTTCGATTTCAAAAAGTAAAGGTGCATAGGATGGAACAATGTAAGTTCCGTTTTTCGGATCTCTCATCCCTGCTTCTCCATATGCCAATTGCGAAGGCAAAAGGAGGTTTACATTGTCCCCTACTTTTAATTTCCGAAATGCCAATTCCCAACCTCCAATTACCTGTCTTGTATTCAGAACAAAACGATAAGGATGTCCCATCTGCTCCGAACTGTCAAACACGCGGCCGTCAAGAAATTTACCTGTGAAATTGACGGAGATAATTGCTCCGGTATCAACAGGACTTCCTGACCCTTTTTTTATGTACTCCATGTAATAGCCGGCGCTATCGAAATTAGATTCCCAATGATGATCGGTTACATATTGATTAAAAATTTTCATCCCCGCTTTTTCCCTGCTACTTTTCTCTATGAGAATTTCCTGCTCAGCTTCAATCATTGTCTGAATACGCAGCAGTTTTATATCAAATTTAAAAAAGCTACCTTTTTTGAAAACAGTTTGCTCCTGTGGAATTGTCTCACCACGTCGAGTGATGTAATAAGCATACATGGAGTCCGCAGGAACATAAAATGTAGCACTGTCTCCCTGGCACAAATAGGTTAATCCGTCTTCATAAGATCCTTGAAAAGGAATTTTCTCCAACTGAAAACGAAATGGTTTTGGATTGGTTCTGGAATCAAAAAATACAGAATCCTCCGCGTTTCTATATACCAGATCCAACGTTACATAATCACCTATCTGGGGATTAGGTCCTTTGTTGTCGGTATAGAGGATATAACGAAATCCGGCATTCGTGGTCATCTCTTTGCCTTTCATACATGCAAACATGCCAACAGTAATGATGACAGCAAACAGCGGAGCAATAAATTTAAGATTCTTCATGGTTGAGTATTCAGCAAATGAATTTCATAATACAATGCACTGGCACCGGGTATCTTATCTCCATCACCTGTAATACCAAAAGCCAGATGAGAGGGTACAATCACTCTGGCATGACTACCTTCCGGTAATGTGATAAGGGCATCTTCCAATCCTCTGGGTTGTTGTCCTTCTCCGAGATGAAATTTTAAAGGATGTGCTTCCGGTGCTGAATAACACAATGTTCCATCAAGTAAATAAACAGAATACACCATTGCCACTTCCTCATGTATGGATGGTGTTTTACCATTTCCTTTCACCAATACCTGTACGCGTAATCCGGTACCGTTACTTGTCATTTTGAACTGATGACGCTGAATAAAATCCTCAATGTCTTTTGCTTCATCGCGAACCATAAGACGGTTCACTTCCGTCAACCTATTTTGAATTTCAGCATCACTGGCCGGTTTTTCTTTTGGAGAAGAGCACCCGAACATCAGCGCCGGAACAATCAATATTTTCCACCTCTTCATTTTACTTTTCTATTATTCAGTAAAATCTCACAATCCTGTGAGCTTGGCTTTATAAAAAGGAAGGATGTCCAGAAATTTCTGAATTGTATCCTGCAAGGATAACAGTGATCTGCCACCCGAAGCATTACGGTGTCCTCCACCTTCAAAATATTTGGAGGACAATTCCTGAACAGAAAACTCATCTTTTGAACGGAAAGAAATTTTAATCATGCCATCCCGTTCAGAAAAAAATGCAGCCATTTTTATTCCTTCGATACTCAGTGCATAATTTACCAATCCTTCAGTATCGCCTGTTTTGAAATTAAACATTTGCAATTCGCTTTCAGAAAGGGCGATATAAGCGGTATTGTAATCGTTCAACACCACAAGCTTCTCTTTCAGTGAATAACCAAGTAATCGCAGGCGGTTTTCTGAGGAATGATCATATACCTGTTCGTGTATTCTGAAATTTTCAGCACCTGCTTCCATGAGATTCGCGATGATCCGATGAGTATCGGCCTTCATGGAAGCATAACGAAAGGAATTGGTATCGGTCATGATTCCGCAATACAGGCATTCCGCAATTTGCTTATTAATGAGGTGTTCCTCTCCGGCAGCTTCAATAAACTGATAAATGAGCTCACTGGTTGAACAAGCTGCAGGGTAAGAAAAGGAATAATTGAAAACCGGCTCAGGATTCAGATGGTGATCGATGAGCACTTTAATCTGTTCTGAGTTTCTGAGTATTGGCTCGAGTCCCTCTACTCTGCTAAGCCAGTTAAAATCCAGACAGAAAATAATTTCTGATTCCCGGATTAATTTTTCCGAAAGTGATCTGTCTTCTTCAAAATTGATCACTTGCTCATGTCCCGGCAACCAGTGAAGAAAATCGGGATATTCACTCGGAGTCACAACATAGACCTGGTGACCCTTTAATTTCAAATAATTATACAATCCAAGCGATGAACCCATTGCATCTCCATCCGGGCGATGATGCGTTGTAATGACCACTTTACGTGAAGTTTTCAGGTATTGAAATAATGGTTGCGTTTCTGCCCCGGGAAAGCGGTTATTCATTCGGAATATTTTTTCAAAATTACAAAAGACTTCCAGAAGATAACAGGAATCCTTTACTGGTGTTGTGAATGGATTAGTACTGAGTATTTGTGAAAGCGAAATAATCTACTTATTACTATGAACATAAGGATTATTTCGATTATCTGGAGAGTACAATTTTCTGTGCAGAAACGATTCCTCCATTTTGAATCCAGTTCAGGAAATAAATTCCGTCAGACAAATCACTAAGATCAATCCTAGTATGATCGGCAATGACGTTAAATTCGCGGATTACTTTTCCTGTGAGATCAGAAACCGAAATCCTGGAATTACCTGAAGTTCCATTTAACAATTCGATATCAATGATACCACTAGCCGGATTTGGATAGGATTTTATAGAAACATCCTTGAGAATTGGTTGAATATTTACCGGTCCGCAATTGGTCAGCATTGCGAAGGCATCCGCTTTACCGTATCCCCAGGCATTATTTGGTAAAGGCCCCCAGGTGAATTGATCCTGACCGGCACAGGAAGTCATGGCGGTTTTCACATCACTCCAACTTGCGGTAGGATTCATTTGAAGATAAAGTGCGGCGATTCCTGCAACAACAGGTGCAGAAGCAGACGTTCCGCCTCCGGTAATGTGAAATCCTCCCAATGCTACTTTATAAGGCTGAGTTGAGATCATAACTGGAATCTGAGTTAATACTCCACAGGATAAAATATGATGACCAGGAGCACAAATATCGGGTTTAATTCTTCCATCTCGTGTAGGTCCCCGGCTACTGTTGGCGGCGAGATTACGAGGTTGATCGGTGGCTGTAATTTGAAGTGTATTGGTCACATCAACATGTCGGTCTGTATTGAAATAGTTTCCAACTGTAAGCACGTTATCCAGGCAACCAATACCGGTGATGATGGATTGTAAAGTATCCGGTTCTACGTAATTAATCATTGGAGGATAAACGGCTGGTGTTGGCAATGGTTGAAATCCCCAGTCGTAATTCCAGGAATCATAATGTCCGTCACCGGTTGTTGAAAATCTCCAATAATAATCTATGGAATCGGGTTGAACGTAAACTTCGAGTGAATAGACTCCATTGTTTTTTGTCAGTAATGACTGTACTATCCCAATTCTGTTTCCTCCATTGGTTACATTTCTTGTGATGGTATTGTTCAGAGAGGAAGTTGCCGCAGCATAATTCGTTGCTCCTCTGAATTCATAATATGGAGTAACCTTATCCGCTCCTATTGAGTAACGCATATGGATGAAATCAATAGAATCCGCGAATACCTGTATGTAAGCTCCAGGGTAACCGGCATTGTATTTAAACCATGTAAACGCTGTGTCATTCACTGTACTGTAACGACCAAGGTGAATGGGATACATCACACCGATGTTACCTGCAGAAGCAACAACTACTCTTCCGTTTTGCTGGTTGATAAGATTCGAAATATATTGAGCTTCGAGATCGAGTCCATCATGGGAACCAAAATAATCCCCCAATGAAACATTGATCACACAGGGTTTCCCCAACTGTTGTGCTTTGGTAAAGATGTATTCTACAGCATGTGAAAGTCGAGGCACAAGATCCGGTGTGAAATCAAAAGAAACAGCTACGATGTCAGAATGAGTTGCAACACCCTGAAAGTGTCCAAGTGCATTTCCATTACCAGCACCGATTCCGGCTACATAAGTACCATGTCCATATTCCGCTTCACCTGTATGAGCATTCGCAAGGTTATTATCAATATCGCTGGCGCTAAACTCCTGTCCATATGCGTAAGGTTGAGGAGTGTTCGTATCATTGGGCAAATTCTGATCCCACAGCCATTGAATTCTCGAGTGGCCAAGGCTGTCTTGAAAATCGGGATGATGGATGTCGATTCCTGAGTCAATAAATCCAAGTACAACTCCACTGCCATTATATCCCTGTGTGAGCGGAGACTGCCCCTGAATGACCTCATCCACACGGGAAAGCATTCTCATGGTATCATTCATCAGTTTATAATGATGTGAAAATGCTTCTATCCTTTTCACTCCATTTAGCTGAGTCAGTTCTGCCAATCCTTTCAGGGAAATTCTGACAGAGGCAATATCACCAGCCGAACTAATCAATTTTCCGCCGAATTGCTTGACATTGTTTTGAATTTGTGACAGATCTCCCTGTACCAATACAGTAATCAATTCGGATTTATCCGGTGATGAATTCATTTTCTGTTTAAGAAAAAGATTCATCGAACTTCCGGGTTCCGAAGCAAACAGGTGGAGATTGCAAATTATACACGTTAAAAAGAAAAGCAGTTTTTTCATCGATTAATTAATTTCGGTTTGTTAGTTTTCAATTTTCAGGAAATGTTCTTCAAAATTTTGACAACAATTCCCATATCACGGAATTTTCAGGCAAATCCTTGAAAATTGTCTGCTTCCGGATAATCATATAAAAAGCTAAAATTAATCATTTGATATTGAATTGTTCACGCTCTATCAACAGCTTATTCTTAGTTTTCAACAGGTGTCTGAATCAAGGTAACCGATTGGAAAATATGGTTATATTTGTTCAGGGATCATTGATTTATTAAAAAAATCAGGAAGGGAACATCTTGCGAACTCTGCAGGATGACTGCGCATTAGTATCAATTTCTTTTCTATAAAAAAACGCTTCAACTGAAGTGTTGGATTTGTCATATTTTCCACTGAATGACTTGTGGAGAACATTACCCGACCCTCTATTATCTAAAAACAAATAAAAATCATAAAACCACAACTAAAACCACACATCATGAGAACTTCAATTTTCCAGTATCCTTACGAAAAAGTGTTTAAGCGTACACAAGGTGCATTGTCACGACTGGGTATGCGTGTAATCAATTCTGATGCTTTGCTGGGTAGCATCACAGCAGAAACGAATTTTTCATTGAGCAGACCCTCGGTGAAACTGGATCTTGTGGTTGAAGAAATGGAAAACCACAATACAAAAGTAACCGTACGAGGCCTCCAATTAAGGAAACGTTTCTTCCAAAAACCACAAAGTATCGAATTGAATGAAGCAGCTTTATTGGAAACATTATCAACAATTATCTGATATTTGCATTTCCTTAAAGTAATTTCAATTTAGTATGTCAACCGACAGACAGCTGTTTTATCAATATGTAGCCCAAACATCTCCATTGCCCATGGGCTTGATGATTGATAAAGCGGAAGGAGTTTATTTATACGATACTTCCGGGAAAGCTTATCTGGATTTGATTTCAGGTATTGCCGTCAGTAATCTTGGCCATCAACACCCACTCGTTCTTGGAGCCATCCGGGAACAGTTGGATAAGCATATGCATGTGATGGTCTATGGTGAATTTATCCAATCACCCCAGGTGAAACTGGCAACTTTGCTTGCTTCTTTACTTCCACGGGAGCTGGACAATATCTATTTTACCAATTCCGGTACCGAAGCAGTTGAAGGAGCATTAAAGCTCGCCAAAAGGTACACCGGAAGAAGTCACTTCATTTCATTTCGCAATGCATATCATGGCAGTTCTCAGGGTGCTCTGAGTGTTTGCGGTAATGAAATGTTAAAAAATGCTTTTCGACCTCTTTTGCCCGGAGGGTTGATTTCAGACTTCAATGATTTTTCGGTATTGAATTCTATTGATTCAAATTGTGCCGGGGTAATTGTTGAAGCGATACAGGCGGAAGCCGGGATTGTATTACCGGAGAGCGGCTTTCTGGAGGCATTGCAAAGAAAATGTAATGAAGTTGGCGCCCTTTTGATTCTAGACGAGATCCAGACAGGAATGGGACGAACAGGAAAGCTTTTTGCAATGGAACATACCGGAATAATACCAGACATCCTGTTGCTCGGCAAATCATTTGGTGGTGGCTTGCCTCTGGCGGCTTTTATTTCAAATAGACAGATAATGGAAAGTCTGACTCATGATCCGGTTTTAGGCCATATCAGTACTTTTGGCGGCCATCCATTGTCTTGTGCGGCGGCATATGCTGCCCTTTCAGAAATATCCAAACCGGAATTAAATGAAAAGGTTAACAAACAAGGAGATCTTTTCAAGTCCTTGTTAAAACATCCTGATATTCGTTCTGTACGAGGTCTGGGATTATTTTTAGCTTTGGAGTTCGAAAGTGAAATGATCAATCAGGCGGTAATAAAAAAATGTCTGGAAAAAGGAATCATCACCGATTGGTTTCTCTTTGCCCCGAATTGTCTTCGAATCGCTCCACCATTGATTATCACCGATGACCAAATAAAATTTGCCTGTGCTTCACTCGTTGAAGCTATAAATACTTTATAATTCAGAACAATACTATGAATGTACTAATTGTTGAAGATGAGCGGCAACTTTCCCATGAGATTGAAATTTTTCTTACCAAACAAGGCTATCATTGCGACGTAGCTTTCACCGGAAAAAGCGCATCTGAAAAAGTTTTTGTTAATTCTTATGATTTTGTCCTGATGGATATTGGTCTTCCGGATTATAACGGTTTCCAGCTCCTGAAAGAGGCCAAGGAAGCCGGAATGGATGCCGCGTTTATTGTGCTCACGGCAAGAGGAACCATCGATGATAAAATCACCGGACTGGACCTGGGAGCTGATGATTACCTGGCAAAACCATTTTCGCTGCTGGAACTTCAGGCCAGGATGCAGGCTATTATTCGCAGGAAGCATGGTTTGAAAAACAATACTATTCAGATTCATGATTTTATCATGGATATTCAAAATCGTACGGTAGCTTTTGAAAAAAATGTCATTAACCTCACAAAAAAGGAGTTTGACATTTTGCATTATATGGCTCTGCATAAAAACCGTGTTATTACCCGTGTGCAATTAACTGAGCATATATGGGGCGATGTATTGGAGGAAGATTACGAATCAAATTATATTGATGTACATATTAAAAATCTAAGGAAAAAACTTGCTGCATTTGCCAATTCAGACTTTATTGAAACCGTTCGAGGAATTGGTTACAGGTTAAACATGCCTTGATCATTACTCGCCCATCCACTGACCGATTACACCCCGGCCACTCCTTCACTTGAAACTCCAGGTCAAACTCGTACTGTACAATGCTATATCCAAAGCACTCATCATCGGCGCTTTTGGAGTAATTATTCCTATTATTATTCAGGGGATCGTTTACAATCATATCGATAAACGACTAAGCGCAAGATTGGAAAAAATGATGCGCATGGTACAGATTGGCGGGTTGAATGAAATCAGCCTGGACCAGGATTGCAGTTTTGACAGCTACAATGTTTTCAAGGAAGAATATGTTTCTATCTCTCCTTTATCGGGACTTCCAGGAGATTTTGGGAAAAGGACAATTGAAAATACGGAGCGTCTGATTGAAAACGATGTTGTGAAACACCGGGTTCTAAGCCAGGCTTTTTTGTATGACAACCAGTTGTACGAAATTGAAATCGGAGAAGGTCTCAGTACAATTGATCAGTTGAACGATACCATTCGCCAGTTTACACTTCGGATTTTATTCGCGGTGATTCTGCTATCCATTTTTCTGGATTTGGGCTTTGCCAGAATCCTGTTACTTCCTTTTAACCGCATTGTCAATAAAAAGCTGAAGGATGTACAGCATCCTTCCACTTTTGACTCCACTCCGGTCAAAACAAATACCTATGAATTTGCTCAGCTTGATCGCTCCATTAATGACATGATGCAAAAAATCAGGGAAACGTTTCAAATCGAAAGAGAGTTTATTACGAATGTTTCACATGAATTGCTTACTCCCATTTCTATCCTTCAAAACAGAATTGAAAATATCATCAACGAACCCGGCTTGTCGAATGAAGTGCTCAGCCGACTGGTGGAATCCCAAAAAACACTTTCCCGCCTCACGAAAATCGTAAAGGCATTGCTCTATATTTCAAAAATTGAAAACGATCAGTATTTGAAAACCGATGAAGTTTCTCTTCTGGAAATTTGCAACGAAGTGAATGAAGAATTGGCTGAAAGGATTGAAGAAAAATCAATTGAAGTGAGTCAGGAATGGGATAGTGATTTTGTCTTTGGACCCTGTAACCGTTCACTTATTCATACTTTAATTTTCAATGTCGCTTCCAATTCAATAAAATACAGTAAAGGCGGAGGCAAACTTTCCTTTAAGGGAAAACTTGAAACAGATCATTTTCACCTGAGCATCGCTGATACCGGTGTCGGGATTCCGAGCGAACATCTACCCTTCATCTTTGATCGTTTCAAGAGATTTCGGCCTGAAGACGGATTGAGTTACGGATTAGGACTACCGATCGTAAAATCCATTGCGACTTTTCATAAAATCGATTTGAAAGTTGAAAGTGAGCCTGATCAGGGTACACAATTTCATATTTATTTTCCATTACACGTCGATTGAAACCTTCACTTATCCTTCACCGTTCCCCCTGCACATTTGCCAAATAAATTAAACTGGAATGAAAGGTATTTCCTTATTGATGGGAGTTCTCATTGGAAGCATGCAAGTCAATTCACAAACTCCGGCAGGCAGAAGACCTTTACAAACATCCCTCACTTCAACTGTGATGGTAAACAATATACATTTTATCAAACCCGTAGGCAGTGTTCGTCAGGTCAATAACCAAAAGAAAAAACCTGCACACGTTCAAAAGACCAGATCAGTCCAAAAGCAGAAATAATAGAAAATCGTGTTTTGCGTTGATTTTTTTGCAAAAAGCCATCGGTTTAGTCCACCGGTGGTTTTTTGTTGGCTCAGGAAATGAAAGATTCAAAAATCACTGTGAATAACATGGAAATTTGAACTTAAAACAAGGTATTTGTAAGTAAAAAGATTATTTTATATTTGTCGTTCAAAATTTACTGGAAACTAAATCTGATTTCACATCATCATTCAATTAAGCCAACGCATTGGTTTGATTTCCAATGTTGTTACCTTTTTATCAAATAGCTGAATAATGAGTAAAGTCCAATATCCTAAATTCACGCTGGGTCCGAAACTCACCGATGAACAAATTGCATTCTTCGACAAGAATGGTTTTATCCATTTTCAGGGTGTTGCAAGCCTTGAAGAGGTGCGTGCAATTCTCAAATCAACAGAAGAAATTCAGGAAAAATGGATCCGCGATGACGTTAAGGTCGTTAATGGAGTCCCAATCAAATACGGAATTGATGAAAATGGAAAACAAATTGTTCATCGTTTCCCATTCACTTCCCAATTCAGTGAACCTGTCCACAATTTTGTTAACAGTGACCGTGTAAAGTGCCTTACAGTACTATTGCCTTCAGGGGCACGTATAGCTGAGAATGAAAAAGACGGAGTTGTATTTAATCATTATGTAAATACTCCTAACAGCAATTTCCGTCAAATGGGTTGGCATACTGACAGTATGCGTGACATCTTCTACGGAAAAAAAGTACTCCCGATGCTGAACGTTGGTTTATACTTCGACGATTCATCATCAGATAAAGGCGGATTGAGAATCATACCGGGCACACATAAACAAAATATGTTTTCAATGCTTTTCAAGAAGGCATACTTCCTGAACAACGACGAAGACAAACATGAAATGCTTGTAGATGCAAAAGCAGGTGACATGGTGGTTCACGATGGCCGTATCTGGCACCGTGTCGCGATGTCCCCTCATTTTGGTGCCGCCAGCAGACGAAGAGTGATGTACACACCTGTTATCCTCGGAAAATACATGCCGAAAAGCGATGAAAGTGCAACACCATTCTATCATCACTTCCAAAAAATGGTTCGTTAATTTGAACAATCGATCTTCAAAATGGAATCAGTTTATTTCTGATTCCATTTTTCTTTTTATACCCTTCAATCACAATCATGGCTTACGCTCTCATTACCGGTGCCAGTAAAGGAATTGGGAAAGCCATTGCAACCAATCTTGCAATGCGTGGTTACGATCTTATTATGGTGGCTCGTTCAGAAAATTTGCTTTCTGAAATTGCAAATGAACTCACCAAGAAAAACAATGTAAGAGTTATCACGATTGCCCTGGATTTATCTTCTGAAAAATCGGCCGATGCAATAGCCCGAAGAATTGAAGAGGAACAAATTCCATTGCAAATTGTTGTGAATAATGCCGGCTACGGACTCTGGGGGCGATTCGATACATTGACTTTATCAGAACAGGAAGCCATGATGCGTATCAATACTTTTACGATGGTAAAATTAACTTACCTCATGCTCCCCTATCTTAAAAAGCAGCCGCAATCTTTCATTCTAAATGTTGCGAGTACCGCGGCATATCAGGCTGTTCCAACCCTGGCTATCTATGCGGCATGTAAATCTTTTGTTTTGCAATTCACAAGAGGTATTCGTTACGAATTAAAAAATTCGGGAGTATCTGTATCCTGTCTGAGTCCTGGCCCCACTGAAACCAATTTTATGCATGCAGCTGGTATGCATACTCCTGAAATGATCAAACGTGCATCTAAATTTAATATGCCGGCTGATGAGGTTGCCCGAATTGCTGTGAATTCAATGTTTAAAGGAAAAGTAGAAATCATTCCTGGTTTCATCAATCGCATCAGTACCTGGATGACGTATTTTGTACCCAAGGCCCTTACAGAAAAAATTGCCGCCGGATTGTATGAGTAAAAAAGAAAATCAATCTTCAATCAACAATCAACAATCAGCAATCAGCAATCAATAATCAACAATCCTCAATTCTAAACTCTCATTATTTTTAATTTATTTTTCTCATAATACCTGCATAGCAGTTTTAAGCCGCATTCAGTGCAATGAGGGTTTCTGGCAGTGCAGGTATAACGACCGTGCAGAATCAGCCAGTGGTGGGCAATAGACACCAAATTTTCAGGAATGTATTTTATGAGTTGTCGCTCTGTTTGCAAGGGATTTTTCGCGCCAATAGTTAGCCCAATCCTTGCGGATACCCGGAAAACATGAGTATCGACGGCCATAGCCGGCATATTGAACACTACTGACGCGATCACATTGGCAGTCTTTCTTCCAACCCCTGGTAATTTTTGCAATAGTTCAACATCAGCAGGTACCTCATTTTTAAATTCATGAACAAGCATCCGGGCCATACCCACCAAATGCTTTGCCTTGTTATTCGGGTAACTGATGCTTTTGATAAAAGGATAGACTTGTTCGGGCGTACTCGCGGCAAGTGCTTCAGCAACCGGAAACTCAGCAAAGAATGAGGGTGTGGTAAGATTGACCCGCTTGTCTGTACATTGAGCAGAAAGGATTACGGCCACGAGCAATTCATAAGGACTGGCATATTCAAGCTCGGTTTCGGCCACCGGTCGCTCAATTTGAAAATAATGAAGGACTTTTTCGAAACGCTCCTTTTTTGTCATCCCTGCAAAGATAATCAGCTGCCGCATTCACCATGCAGAACAAATTATTCACCCAAGTGAACAGGAAATTGATCGAATAAAATTGATTTGAGAAGGCACCTGGCTTAGTTTAGAATCATATTCATAAACGATTCGCCTATGGTTCATTGAAAAAAAGAAAAGGTTAGAGAGAACAAAAAAAAACAGCGGGTAAATTACCCGCTGTTTTTTTTTGCCTATCAGGCAAGTTTCATTATTTTCTGAATGCTCTCCTCTGAGGGTTCCGGATATACAGCATCGAAGGTCTGTACGATGGAAACAATTTCCCTGAATGTTGAACCAATGACGGGATCACCATCGATAGCACGTTGAACGCGATCGCTTTCATGCAAATTTGATTCATTGTAAACATAGAGAAGAAGATCTTTTTGAGTAGTAGTTTTTATCATGCAATTTGAATTTAGATTAGAATTTATAAGCCTATAACGGGCTCTTCCGTAGAAATATTTTGAGGAAATGAATAAATCATTCCCTCAAATTAATTTCTTGTTTTTGAACCATTTCGCGCATTTTTAGGATTGCATAGTGCATCCTTCCAAGAGCTGTATTGATGTTGATATTCAGCATGTTGGATATTTCTTTGAAAGAAAGCCCGGCATAATGGCGAAGGATCACGATTTCCCTTTGTTCAAAGGGTAGCTGGTCAAGCAAGGCTCTTACCTGTGCTATTTTTTCATCGTAAATCATTTGTTCCGCCGCGTTCCGGGATTTTTGAGGCAATACATCAAAAACAGAATACTCTTCAGAATCATGCTGGAGTGGCATCAGCTTATCTTTCCTGAAATGGTCAATCACCAGGTTGTGGGCAATGCGCAAAGCCCAGGGTAAGAATTTGCCCTGCTCACTGTAATGCTTGTTTTTAAGACTGGTCAGGATTTTAATGAAAGTGTCCTGAAACAAGTCTTCAGCAAGTTCCCTGTTACGTACAAGAAAATAAATGGTGGAATAAATACGCTGTTTATAGCGTGTGATAAGCTCAGAAATTGCGAGTTGATCTCCTTTTTGATAAAGATGCACAAGATCTTTATCATCCATCAGATGAAGGTTTGCCATAGTTGTTTTCTGCTTTAATGTGTGAGTAAAAAATTAAAGTAGAAGTTTAACTATGCGATGCCTCCGTTTAGTAATGTGTGAAATTATTTCTATTCCTTTTTACCTGAAAAAACTCTGATGGTTTCTTTTGGTTAGATCAAATATAACATATCAATTCAATGAATTCAAATAAATCTTTAGAAAAATCCTACAATTTCTGAGAAAAGATTGATTTTGTGCAAAAAATTAGCTTTTGCAAAAGGATTTACTTGTTCAATTTGAACCAGAAATACAAACGCTCTTCGTTTGTGACCTTTCAAAAGTCAGTCTCATTGAAATTACTGCTCAATTAATCCGGAAAAATGAACACATAATTAAGCCGGAATCCAGTGCTTCCTGAATCAGTTGTTTTTCTCAATAATTTTCTGCCTTCCTATTTGTTATCTTCGCAGTTCAGGAAAATTTATGGCAGGTGTAGAAAAACTGGATCCGAAGCAATTTATCATTATAAAGGGCGCCAGGGTTCATAATTTAAAGAATATTGATGTTGCGATTCCACGAAATAAATTTGTGGTGATCACAGGTCTCTCCGGATCGGGAAAATCCTCTCTGGCATTTGATACTTTGTACGCGGAAGGACAGCGAAGATATGTGGAGAGCCTCAGTTCTTACGCGCGTCAATTTATCGGACGTATGGATAAACCCGATGTGGATTACATCAAAGGTATTTCTCCTGCAGTAGCGATTGAACAAAAAGTCAACTCAAGAAATCCACGGTCAACCGTTGGCACTTCAACAGAAATATATGATTATCTGAAATTGCTTTTCGCCAGAATCGGAAAAACCTATTCACCGGTTTCCGGCAAGGAAGTACAACGTCATAGTGTAGACGATGTGGTGAAGGAACTTTCCTCATTTCCTCCCGGGACAAAAGTACTTTTATACGCTCCGCTCCTGCTCCATGCCGGAAGAACATTGATAGAAGAATTGAACATTCTTTTGCAAAAAGGTTTCACCAGGGTTCGTATCATTGATACAGTTTACAAGATTGAAGAATTGCTGGATAAAGGCAATGCTGCCTTACTTGATAATGTCAGCAATGCGCTTGGCTTAGGAGCTTCGACAGCAAAACCGACTCGGAAAAAAAAGAGTGTCGCGGAGGATGAAATCAAATCAACTACTCCGACCAAACAATCCATTATTCAGATCGTCATTGATCGCTTTACGATACAACCGGATGACCCGGACAATATATCACGTATCTCCGATTCTGTTCAAACCGCTTTCTTCGAAGGACAAGGAGAATGCATTACTGAAATACAGGATACAGCAAAAAGCAAGTTGATTTCTTTCTCCAATCGATTTGAGTTGGACGGAATCAGTTTTGAAGAACCGAGTACACAGTTATTCAGTTTCAATAATCCTTATGGAGCCTGCAAACGATGTGAAGGATTTGGCTCCATCATAGGGATTGATGAGGACCTTGTGATGCCCGACAAAAGCCTTTCGGTGTATGAAGGTGCCATTGTATGCTGGCGCGGTGACAAGATGAAAGAATGGAATGAACAGTTGATTCGCAGTTCCTACAAATTTGATTTCCCGATTCATCGCCCTGTTTTTGAACTCACCCGCGATCAGCGCAAGCTGCTTTGGGAAGGGAACAATTATTTTAAAGGCATTGATTCATTTTTTCAATGGGTCGAATCACAGGCGTATAAAATCCAGTACCGTGTCATGTTATCTCGTTACCGCGGACGTACCATGTGTCCGGATTGTCGTGGAACACGATTGAGAAAAGATGCAGCTTATGTATTGATCAATGGAAAATCCATTACAGATGTTGTGCTGATGCCTGTACAGGACAACCTGCGTTTCTTCCGTGAATTGAAACTGAGCGATTATCAAATGCAGGTCGCGAAACGGATTCTGCTGGAAATTACAAGCCGGCTGCAATTCCTGAGTGATGTCGGCCTGGGTTACCTGACATTAAATCGATTGTCAAACACTCTCTCCGGAGGTGAATCACAACGTATCAATCTTGCAACTTCACTGGGAAGCAGTCTGGTTGGTTCAATGTACATATTGGATGAGCCCAGTATTGGTTTGCATCCGCGGGATACCGATCGATTAATTAAAGTGCTCAAATCGCTTCGTGATGTTGGCAACACACTCATTATTGTTGAACACGACGAAGAAATCATGAAAGCTTCCGATGAACTTATTGATATCGGTCCGGATGCAGGAAGAAACGGCGGGGAACTTATTTTCCAGGGTACATACAAAGAAATTCTCTCTGATCGGAAAAGCTATACCGGCCAATATCTCAGTGGAAAAGAAAGTATACCTATTCCCTATCGCAGAAGGAGCTGGAACAGTTTTGTAAAAGTAGAAGGTGCAAGGGAAAATAATCTGAAGAATTTGTCAGTAAAATTTCCACTTGGTGTGATGACGGTGGTAACCGGAGTGAGCGGTTCGGGGAAAACAAGTCTGGTAAAAAAAGTTTTGTATCCGGCGCTTAAAAAAATTCATGGTGGATATGGAGAACAAAGCGGAGTTTTTGATAAAGTAAGTGGAGATTACAACAAAATAACTTCCATTGAATTTGTTGATCAGAATCCGATTGGAAAATCATCACGATCCAACCCGGTAACTTATATCAAAGCTTACGATGAGATCAGAGCATTGTATGCTGACCTTCCACTTTCGAGATCCCGCAAATACAAGCCTTCACATTTCAGTTTCAATGTCGAAGGCGGACGTTGTGAAGTTTGTGAAGGTGAAGGCGAAGTCACCATTGAAATGCAATTCATGGCCGATATTCATCTGCTTTGTGAAAATTGTAATGGGAAAAGATTCAAACAGGAAATCCTGGATATTGAATACAAAGGAAAAAACATAGCGGATCTTCTTGGAATGACTGTCGATGAAGCCATTGAATTTTTCAGTGCTCCTTTGAAATCCGCCGGCAATGATCATAAGATCGCGACAAAATTAAGACCATTGGCGGATGTTGGTTTAGGTTATATCCGACTCGGACAATCCTCCAGCACGCTTTCAGGAGGAGAAGCTCAGCGAATTAAACTGGCTTCATTCCTGGGTAAAGGCCAGGCACACGATCATTCTTTGTTCATTTTTGATGAGCCCACTACTGGTCTCCATTTTCACGATATTAAAAAGCTTCTCAAGGCTTTTGACATGTTGATAGAACAGGGAAATTCAGTGCTCATCATTGAGCACAATCCGGATATTATCAAGTGTGCAGACTGGGTGATCGACCTTGGACCTGAAGGTGGCGATACAGGTGGAAATATAGTTTTCGAAGGCCCTCCGGAAGATTTACCTGCTTGTAAGGAATCCTTCACCGGTCAATTCATAGCTGAAAAGCTAAAACTGGTTAACCATTGATTCGCCTGAAAGCTGTTTTAATATGGACAATCTTGTTTCCAAAAGAGGCGCAGCCTGTTCTGGAAATCTTAGAAACTGTCAGAATTGAATAAAAACGAATAACAACCTCTGTTTCTTGCTGATTTCCAGGTACTCAAAAAGATACCTCCGGCCTTGTTCATTTAAATAATTTTCTATTTTTGTTGCGTATCCATTAAACAAATAAGCTAATTATTTTATGTCAGAGCACAACAGCCAGCGTGAAGAAGTATTTTCTAAATCGGTCAGAGCAGGAAAGCGCACGTATTTCTTCGACGTTAAAAGTACAAAGGCCAATGACTTTTACCTGACCATTACAGAAAGCAAGAAACGCATCGGAGATGATGGCAATCCATTTTTTGAAAAGCATAAAATTTTCCTTTACAGGGAAGACTTTCAAAAGTTTGTTGATGGGTTGAATGAAGCGATTGCGCATGTAGGAACATTAAAAGTGGATGCTCCTGACCATTCTGCCGGAAGCAGCCATGGACAAGGCGATTCAGCTTCTCCATTTAGTGATGTGAATTTTGACGATCTCGGTAAATAAAAAATAGGTATACTTTTGAAAGCCTTCTTTGTAAAAAAGAGGGCTTTTGTTTTTTCAATAAATGAATAATACATTGAAAAATATTTCGTCCACATTTTTATCAAATGAATTCTCTGCTGTCAGCAATTTATTTTGAAAGTGAAAATTCCTCGGGTGAAGATGTTCAAATATCCTTTGATGAAATCGCGAATGATCTCATCATTCACCGTGAGAATGACGTGCGTTTACACTGGCATTTAAAGTCCCTGAACATTGTTATTTCCGGCCAGCTTGCAACACTTAGCAAGTCCGATTCTGGTTCCGGTCATGTTCAATTTCAGCAACTGGAATTTGCCCGGTTTTTAAGAAAGAAAAAAGCACAGAAAGGGTATTCCGGTTTAATGAACAGGATTAACAATGCAGGCATTTATTTTTATCTGCTTATGCTTTCCGCTTTTTTTGGCTTGATACTCCTCAGTTATTTTTTTGTTCTTCCATGGGTTGCGGAAAGGGCTGTGGACATTCTTCCAACTTCCTTTGATACCCGCATTGGTGAATCTTTGTATGAGGGCATTACAGGAAAGGAAAACATAGACTCTGTTCAGACGAAAAGACTTCGTGATTTTGCATCCGGAATTCAATTCGATTCGGCAAGAACACTCCGATTTTCAGTCATTCAGTCAAAAGAAGCAAATGCATTTGCATTGCCGGATGGAAACATAATCGTCTATTCCGGAATCCTGCCACTGTTGCCTTCAGAAAATGCACTAGCCGCTTTGTTGAGTCATGAAGCGGCACATGTAACTCAAAGACATTCTATGAAATTGCTTGCAAAAAATCTTGCAGCATACCTTTTGGTTTCCACACTTTCCAGTGATGTGGAGGGGTTGATGGGTACCATGGCAAAAAACGCGAATATCCTGGGCACACTTTCCTTTTCCAGAGAATATGAAGAGGCTGCTGATCTGGAAGGACTGGCAATCCTAAAACGGAATAAGATCGATCCAAAGGGAATGAAGGAATTGCTGGAATCACTCAGCAAAGAAGACTCGGCTCAAATTCCGGACTTTTTAAGTACACATCCGGTTACAGAAAAGAGGATTCAATATGTTGAAGATTACCTGAGAAATGAAGGTTCCACAGCACAATCGGATTCTTTGCTCCAAAGAATTTTTCTGGAAATAAAGGCCGGATCCTCGAAATGAAGCAAAAGCGAAATCTATTTATTTGTATTTATATATTTGATATACAGTGTTTTATAATTTAAATGAGTGTGCTGTGAGTTGATCTAATCAGCCTCAAAATTCATAGATTTTTGAATCAATATTGCCGATCGCTTCTTCCCATTTGGAATACTAATGAACAATTTTTTGTTACAACTTTTCCCTGCTTCCCTCTCTGTATTCGATTCATGTTGGTAACTTTAGAAAGTTAATCCTCCCTAAAACCTTATTTTTGCAGTTCTTAAAATTCTATGCAAGTAACTTATTTTGGTCATTCCTGCTTTCTGGTTGAAATAAATGGTAAAAAACTGCTTTTTGACCCATTTATTAAACACAACCCTCTGGCAAAGCACATTGACACAACGAAAATAGAAGCTGATTATATCCTTGTTTCGCATGGACATGAAGACCATACAGCGGACCTGGTTGAATTGGCAAAGCAGACAAATGCAAAAGTAATCTCAGCCTGGGAGATTCACAGCTGGCTTCAAAAGAAAGGCATTACCAATACACATCCGATGAATATCGGTGGACATTGGATCTTTGAATTCGGCAAAGTAAAATCAGTACGTGCGGAGCATTCCAGCAGTTTTCCGGATGGAACTTACGCCGGGAATCCAATGGGATTTCTGATTGAATCACCGGAAGGCAATTTCTATTATGCCGGAGATACGGCATTGCATTTCGACATGAAACTCATTGGAGATTTCAAGCGGATGAATTTCGCCTTTCTTCCTATCGGAAATAATTTCACGATGGGAATTGACAATGCGGTCATTGCTTCTGATTTCATCAAATGCGATACGATTATTGGCATGCACTACGATACATTCGACATGATAAAAATTGACCAGCAGGATTCGAAACGAAAATTCGATCTCGCCGGGAAACAGTTATTGTTAATGAAAATCGGCGAAGCCATTGAAATATAATTAAGAGTACAACGTTCAATGACCTGAATAAATCAGACAGGTCAGGATGTATTGCCAAAAAATAATAACACGATTGACGATATGGGAAAAATAATAGCCATTGCAAACCAAAAAGGCGGTGTAGGAAAAACAACGACAGCAATGAATCTTGCTGCCAGCCTGGCTGTACTCGAATATAAAACTTTGTTGATCGACAGTGATCCTCAGGCCAATGCCACTTCGGGTGTAGGTTATGATCCACGGACGATCAAAATGAGCATTTATGAATGCATCATCAACGAAGCGGATCCGAAGGACATCATCATGAAAACAGAGACACCAAATTTGTTTCTGCTTCCCTCCCACATCGATCTTGTGGGTGCTGAAATTGAGATGATCAACCTTCCGAACAGGGAACGTAAAATGAAAGATGTATTAGACAAATTATCCGGTCAGTATGATTTCATCATCATTGATTGTTCTCCTTCCCTCGGATTGGTAACCATCAATGCGCTCACCGCGGCGAATTCTGTGATCATTCCGGTTCAGTGTGAATACTTCGCTCTGGAGGGTCTCGGCAAATTGCTGAACACGATTAAAATTGTTCAAAGCCGTCTCAATCCTGAATTGGAAATCGAAGGCATTTTGTTAACTATGTATGATAGCCGTTTGCGCTTGTCGAACCAGGTTGTTGAAGAAGTAAAAACACATTTCCAACAGATGGTTTTTGACACCATCATTCAACGAAATACAAAACTTGGTGAAGCTCCGAGTTTCGGACAAACCATCATCATGCATGACGCAAGCAGCAAGGGTTCTATCAATTACCTCAACCTTGCAAGGGAAATTCTTCAGAAGAATAACCTCACCAAAATTAAAGAAGCAGATAAGAAAATTCCGGTAACAGATGAGCACTAAGAAAAGCGCGCTGGGCAAAGGCCTCAGTGCATTGTTGGAGAATGCCGACACCGATGTAACGAGTAAAACAGGTGTCACCGGCTCAACCGGAGTTGTAGGTTCCGTTGCACAGATTCAGCTTGATCAGATTGAAGCCAATCCCTTTCAACCTCGTGTGGATTTTGACAAGGAAATGCTTCAGGAGCTTGCTGATTCTATCAAGGAGCAGGGAATCATTCAGCCGATTACAGTTCGTAAACTTGGCTATGATAAATACCAGATCATTTCAGGTGAACGTCGGTTTAAGGCTTCCAAACTGGCAGGACTTACAACCATTCCAGCCTATATACGTGTTGCCAACGACCAGGGAATGCTGGAAATGGCTTTGGTTGAAAACATCCAAAGACAGGATCTCAACGCGCTTGAAGTCGCTATCAGTTACAAACGTTTGCTTGAAGAATGTTCGCTGACTCAGGAAGAACTCAGTACTCGTGTCGGTAAAAACAGAAGTACGGTCACCAACTTTCTTCGTTTGTTGAGATTGCCACCCGAGATCCAGGCATCCATTCGTGACGGACGTCTGAGTATGGGTCATGCAAGAGCAATTCTTGGAGTTGAGAATATTGATCGACAGCTTGCGCTCTATCATGAGATTATTGAAAAACAACTGAGCGTCCGCGATGTTGAAAATCTGGCTCGGGAACGTGGAAATAAATCTACACTACGAAAAAAAGAAAATCAGCACAAGAACCAGTTGTCCTTTGAGTTTACTAAAATTCAGAATATTCTTTCCAGTCATTTTGGAGCAAAGATCCAGTTGCAACGTGCCCAAAATGGAAGCGGAAAGATTCAGATTCCTTTTGAAAATGACAGTGATCTGAACCGGATTCTGGAATTGCTTAATTATTAAGCAGCCTTGTGTTTCAATCTGTACAACCTGAAACAAACTCTTCCGGAATCAGTGTAGTTTATCCCAAAATCCTTAAAGTAAAAAATGACATCACCACACCGCCGACACTTTTTTAGTAAAGGCGTATGTGTCTTTTTCGCTGTTGTCATTTTTTATTTACTGAATGCAGGTAGTGTAAGTGCATCTGAACCTGATTCACTTTCCTTAAAGTCTAAACAGAGAGCAAATCGAACTGCACTTTCTTCTGCCGTGCTCCCCGGACTAGGTCAGGCGATCAATAAAAAATACTGGAAAATACCTGTGATTTATGCCGGGTTTGGAACTCTGGTTTACTTCATTGATTTCAATAATGGATATTATCACAAGTTCAAGACAGCCTATTTGTACAGGAACGATACCGACCCAAACACTATAGATGATTATCCGCGATACTCCAACGATGATCTAAAAGTCCGAAAGGATTACTACCGAAGAAACAGGGATCTTTGTTATATCCTCTCGGGAGTGTTGTACACAATGAATGTTATCGACGCTTATGTAGACGCCCAATTATTGGATTTTGATGTAAGCGATAACCTGAGTTTAAAAACCGGACCTTGTTTGGAAACAAATCCATTTGGTGAGCCAATGGCAGGAATAAAATTCACCCTTAATATCAAGTAATCGGAAATGAAAATAATTCTCATTGGCCACGGAAAGATGGGCAAAGCAATTGAAGCGCTGGCAAAAAAAAGAGGACACGAGATTAGTCTGATTGTTACAGATGAAAACAGCGCAAGCATTACATCTGAAGAGCTCTCAAAGGCAGATGTTGCCATTGAATTCAGTCAGCCTGATGCGGCATATGATAACGTCCTTCGTTGTTTTAATGCAGGATTACCTGTCGTTTCTGGAACTACCGGTTGGAACGAAGAATTGACTGAGGTAAAAAACCTCTGTCGAAGCGGAAACCACTCGTTTTTCTATGCTTCAAATTACAGCATAGGAGTGAATGTTTTTTTTGAGATCAACAAAAAACTTGCAGGTTTGATGAATAAGCTCGAACAATACGACGAGGTGTTTATCCACGAAAGTCATCATATTCATAAGCTGGATTCACCCAGTGGAACTGCGATAACTCTTGCTGAACAAATCATTGGTGAAATGGACCGGATCAAGTACTGGAAGAATTACAAGGGTGACGAAAATATCTCCGGCGAGGGAGATGACAACACGGAGCTTCCCATCTTTTCTACCCGTGAAGATGAAGTTCCCGGAACGCACATTGTGAAATACTTCTCGGATGAAGATGAAATAGAAATCATTCATAAAGCCCTGAGCAGACAAGGATTTGCACTGGGTGCAATAGTAGCTGCTGAATGGTTGAAAGGAAAAAAAGGACTCTTTGGAATGCAGGATTTATTAAAGTTCTGATGTGGATAATTAACGAGCTGTTAACCAATGCGGAAGCTTCTCTAAGTTACCTTCGCAAAGGCGAATTATATTTATAAAGAAAAATCGCATGGCTAAATTCAGAATAAACTGGGATTTGATTAAAGACATTCTGTTTGGAATTTTTACTCTTGGTGTCTGGTTTTTACTTAAACCAAAACCGGGACAAAGAAAAACAGTTGTTCGCGAATGGGTTGATGCCATCATCTTCGCAGTCATTGCAGCGACAATTATCAGAACCTTCTTCATAGAAGCTTATACCATCCCTACTCCATCCATGGAAAAATCACTTCTTGTTGGTGATTTCCTTTTTGTGAGTAAAGTGAGTTATGGTGCACGAGTTCCGATGACCCCGCTATCTTTTCCTTTTGCCCATCACACGCTACCGCTTGTCGGAGGGAAATCTTATCTGGAATGGATCAAAATCGGCTATCACCGACTTCCGGGATTTGGTCATGTAAATCGCGGGGATTGCGTTGTCTTTAACTGGCCGGCAGAAAACCTTGGTCGACCGGTTGATAAGAAAGAGAATTATATTAAACGATGCATCGGATTGCCGGGTGATTCCATTGAATTGAAAGACAGAGACGTTTTTATACAGGGACAACCAATTCCTTTACCAATCAATTCACAAACATCCTATCATGTAGTAACCGATGGAACAGGATTTAGTGAACAAGCGATTGATAAGCTTGGCCTTCGCGATGGCGAAATGATGTCTCCGACAGAATTTAATTTCTTCCTGACCAGAAGTGCAGCCGAAACTTTGAAATCGTTCGGTAACGTGAAAAAGATTGAGCCAAACATGGTTCCAAGGAAGATTTACCAGGATTTCATTTTTCCATTCAATTCAAAATATGGATGGAACGTTGACAATTTCGGACCACTATGGATTCCAAAAAAGGGAGCTACGATCCCAATAGACACAAGTAATATAGATTTTTATCGTAAAGTGATTGGTGAATATGAAGGCAATAAACTGGAAGAAAGAAATGATAAGATTTTTATCAATGGAACCGAAGCCAATTCATACACCTTCAAGATGAATTACTATTTTATGATGGGAGACAACAGGCACAACAGTGCTGACTCACGCTTCTGGGGCTTTGTACCAGAAGATCATGTAGTGGGTAAAGCTGTATTTATCTGGATGAGCTGGGATACGAATGGCAGCTTCCTTCACAAAATCAGGTGGGGAAGGTTGTTTCACTTGATACCGAATAATTAACTGTGGGTTTCGGGTTCCGGGTTCCGGGTTTCAAGTTCCGGTTTTCGAGTTTTGAATTATGTTTTTCATATTCCGAATTGAGATTAGATAATCCAAAAAAAACAACTCGGAACCCGGAACATAAAACTTATATTACAGAAAGAAACCTCACCGTATCCACTCCATCCGCGTAATCACTTAGGCCCGGGTGTTGAGTGTTTCCTAAGTCGGTAAGAATTTGTTCCAGACCGGATCCGGAGAACAACTCCTTATTTTCAGTTGCAATACATTGCAATTTTTCTCTGTCGTTGATGAGTTGTTGTCGTAACTCATTTTCATCTGTGTACTTTTCATAATGAACAACAGCGATCGGTGACGGGATGGAGACATCCTCTTTGAGAATCATAAAACCATTTTGCAGAAAAGGAATTGTCTTTAATAAATAGACAGTATTGTGGTATTCAAAATTGTTCATGTACTTATTGTGACCCATCACATCCTGAAAAGACATCATGGATTCAAAAAAGAGGGAAAAATCATATTGTTCAGGGACATACAGTTTTGAAATATTCCTGCATCCCAAACCAAAATAACGAAAGATATCTTCGCCAAGAAGTTTGAGCTGTGCTGCAGTTTCGTTACCCTTGAGCACAGCAACACCGTTCCTGTTTTTACGGATAATGTGAGGTACTTTTCCAAAGTAGTGCTCAAAATATCTGGCTGTGTTGTTACTGCCGGTCGCGATCACTGCATCATAATGCGCCAACCGATCGGTGAAAGAAACCTGTTCTTTGAACCCCGGTTCGATGTTTTGCAATAAACCGGCAATGTATGGAAGAAGCAATGCGTCATCGGATGCATTTTTTCCGAGATATGAATGTCCGCTTATCAATACGCTCAGGAAATCATGAAATCCTACCAGTGGAATATTTCCCGCATTGACCACCCCGACTCTTTTGGAGACAAGCTGCTTTTCTAATTGCAAATGATACGGCTCAATCCAACTTTCAAGCTTATTTTTTGTAAGTAACTCTGCCCATTGCCTCAAAGCAAAAACAGTATTTTCAGGGATAAACCAGGGATTCTGGAGTTGTGCAGACCGTAGTACATGACGAAAATCAGAGTCTATTGTATCTCCTTGTCCTACAGTGTTTTCTGTGCTTTCCAGCATTTGCTTCAGTTTAGCCCCTAACTCTGCGAAAGCACTAATCCTTTGGTTCTGATTCATCAACATGTTTATTTTCTTATCAGCAATTCCAATTCAGTTCACAATTCCTTGTATTCCGTTTTGATATGTACTTTTTCTGGTTAATTTTGCTCCCATTATTGAACCTCAAAAGTAGAAAGGAAATTTTTATGGCCATAAAGATTACAGAAGAATGCATCAATTGTGGAGCTTGCGAACCGGAGTGTCCGAACAATGCAATCTACGAAGGAGGCGCTGAATGGCGTTTCTCCGATGGAACTAGTGTCAAAGGTATGTTTAAAAAAATGGACGGTTCTGAAATAGATGCTGATGCTGCCCAGGCACCACTTTCTATGGACGCTTACTATATCGTTACTGATAAATGTACAGAATGTGTCGGATTCCACGACGAACCACAATGCGCTTCCGTTTGTCCGGTTGATTGCTGTGTGGATGATCCTGATTTCCGTGAAAGCAAAGATGATTTGTTAGCTAAAAAAGGTCGTTTGCACGTGTAATTTAGCCAAGCGATTAAAAGAATATTAAGAACCGCAAACCGTTATAGTTTGCGGTTTTTTTAATTTTACAAAATGGCATTCCTGAGAATCAATACTCTTTTTTATCGGCTGAGAATAATCACATTTCTCGTGTTTGTCATTCCTGTACATTTATTCTCACAGCCTGACACTGTTGCGAAACCGGAAACGGACAGCACTAAAAAATCATTCTTTCAAAATCTGATTCACGAAATTCAACGAGGCAAAAACGATTCAACAAGGCTAGCATCTAATTTACAATTCAGACAAATTATTGATTCGGTATTGCGAATCCCTTCATCCTATCAGGCAAATTTCGATACGATAAAAAATATTTCCGTGTTAACTGCTCCGGGAGAGAAATTCAGAATTTATACCTGGACACTACCCTACTTTGACGGAAATCGATACGATTACTTTGGATACATCCAGGTGCCTTCTGATTCGGGAAATAAAATCCGACTAATTCCGCTGCAGGATTCCACACTTGTTATTCAGAAACCACAATCAGAAAAACTAATTTCGGAAAGATGGTATGGATCTGTGTATTATTCCATTCTTGAAAACAAGGCAGGTAAACGTACTTTTTACACTTTACTTGGGTGGAAAGGCGTCAATTCAATCTCTACACAAAAGGTGGCGGAGGTATTGTATTTTGATCATGACAATCCACGATTCGGTTTTCCACTCTTTAAAACCGGCAAAGTTTATAAAAACAGATTAGTCTTCACATTCACCGCTCAATCAGTGATGACTTTGCGATATGACAATTCAAAAAATATGCTTGTCTTCGATCATCTTTCCGGGACTTCTGATAAAAATCAAGGTAGTGAAGACCAGGTTACAATTGGTGGTCCTGATGGCACCTATGATGCAATGAAATTCAAAAAGGGGAAATGGATACTTCAGCAGGATGTTGACGTCAGAACCAAAGGAAGTCAGAAAAAACAAACCAATTGATGCTTCAATCAATTTTTGAGGTTAAATGACGTGAAGGAAGGCTGTTCTCAAGTCTTTCCTAAAGGCTTTTTTTATAGCTTCGCATGCTGAAAACCCGGTAAGAAATATGGAAATCAAGAAACTATTTATCCCTGGGCCCACTTTTGTTCATCCGGATGTCTTAGCCAAGATGGCAACACCCATGATTGGCCACAGGACCAAAGAAGCTTCCGAACTCCAGAAGCGCATTACTCAAAAAATGCAGCGACTGATGTTCACCCAGAATAAGATTGTCCTGAGCACTTCTTCAGGTACCGGTTTGATGGAAGGCGCTATCCGAAGCGCGACACAAAAAAGAGCAATCGTTTTTTCTGTGGGCGCATTTGGAAAACGATGGTATGAACTCGCCAAATTAAACGGTATTGAAGCCGACCTGCACGAAGAGGAATCCGGTCATCCGACATTACCGGAGACCGTAGAAAAATACCTGAAGACAGGCAAATACGATACAGTCGCGATCACCCATAATGAAACCTCAGTAGGAATCATGAATCCTGTTGAAGCGATTTCTGTAGTCATGAAAAAGTATCCGGATGTGGTTTGGATGCTGGATTGTGTGAGCTCACTTGGAGGAGCGAAAATTGAAGTTGACCGTCTTGGTGTAGATATTTGTATCACATCCTCACAAAAAGCACTTGCACTTCCTCCGGGATTATCGCTCGCTTCTGTTTCTCAAAAGGCTATAGATCGAATTGAAAAAATCGGACCGCGAGGATATTATCTGGATTTTGGAACAATGTTACGTTTCATTGAGAAGAAGGATCATCAATATCATTGCACTCCTTCCTTATCGCACATGTTCGCTCTGGATTTTCAACTGGATCGTATCGAAAAAGAAAATATCGAGAACCGATTTATCCGTCACATTGAGATGGCAGAATACATGATCAACTGGGCCAATCACTATTTTGAAGTGTATTGTATGCCGGGTTTTGAATCCTTAACTGTGACATGCATTCGCAATACAAGAAATATTAATGTCAGCGAACTCAACAAAGAACTTGCTCAAAGAGGCATGCTGATATCGAATGGTTACAATGAACTTAAAGATAAAACTTTCAGAATCGGTCACATGGGAGATCTTACACTGGAAGATCTCGAGGAATTAACTTCAGAAATGGAGAAAATTCTGAAGCTTCAGTAATTCCTGATATTATTCAACAAAATAATAATTCATTCTTCACCAATTAATACAATGGCAATACTTAAACCCTTCAAAGGAATCCGACCAAAAAAAGAATTTGTAGCGAAGATCGCTTCCAAACCTTATGATGTGCTCAACGAAAAGGAAGCCAGAAAAGAAGCGGAAGGAAATCCTTTGTCTTTCTATCACGTCATCAAACCTGAGATCGATTTTCCGGATGATTTTGATCACTATGCGCCTGAAATCTACAAGAAAGGAAAAGAGAATTTCGACAAATTATTCAAAGACGGAATTTATTTTCAGGATGCGCAGGAATGCTATTACATCTATGCCCAAACAATGAACGGGCGAACTCAGTATGGTATTGTCGGAGGTGCTTCTGTCGACGATTATGTGAATGATGTGATCAAAAAACATGAGCTTACGCGTCCTGATAAAGAAGAAGACCGTAAAAACCATGTGCGTGTAAGCAGTCTCAATTACGAACCGGTATTTTTTGCTTTCCGTCATGTAGCGGCTCTTGACGCGCTGGTGAATGAAATCATCAAAGCTGAACCTGAGTATAATTTTGTTACAGAAGATGGCATCGGTCATCAGTTCTGGGTTGTGAGTGACAAAAACAGAATTGATCGCATCACAAATTATTTTGCCGCGATACCTAAGACTTACGTAGCGGATGGACATCACCGTACCGCGGCTGCAGCTCTGGTTGGAAAAGAAAGAAGAGAAAATAATCCAAATCATACCGGAAAAGAAGAATACAATTTCTTCCTTGCGGTTCACTTCCCCGACAATCAATTGGCTATCCTGGATTACAACAGAGTTGTAAAAGACCTGAATGGTTTGACTCAGGACCAATTTAAAAACGCGATCAGTAAGAGTTTTGATATAGAAGAAAAAAGTTCAACAGCATACAGACCTGAACACCTTCATGAATTCGGTATGTATTTAGGTAAGCAATGGTATAAGCTAACTGCTAAAAAAGGAACATTTGACGATAATGATCCGATTGGTGTTTTGGATGTAACCATTCTTTCCAAACAAATCCTCGAACCAATTCTGAATATCAAAGACCTCAGAACAGATAAAAGAATTGATTTTGTAGGTGGATTAAGAGGATTAGGAGAACTTGAAAAACGCGTCAACTCCGGCGAAATGGAAGTAGCTTTTTCAATGTATCCTGTTTCAATGAAGCAACTGATTGACATCGCTGACGGAGGATTAACCATGCCTCCAAAAGTAACCTGGTTCGAACCTAAATTAAGAAGCGGATTAATTTTGCATTCCTTAAACGACTAATACTTTGCATGAAAAATATCATGAACGATATCGACTATCGCGAAATCTCTTCAAGGATAGAAAAAGTCGACTCAACAAGTAAAGCATTTTGGGGAAAAATGAATGCCGCTCAGATGATTTGTCACGCAACAGATATCCTGAGAGAAGCCACCGGAACCAGGCTAACGAAAGACATGAGTAATTTTTTCAGCCGGACATTTATAAAATGGTTATCACTTTACATTCTTCCGTGGCCGAAAGGAAAATTGCCAACCAGTCCGTATTATGATGCAGAAAAGAAAGGAACCAGTCCATCTGATCTTAAAAACGACAAAGATGTATTGCTGAAAATGCTCAGCAACATGAGATCCATGCCGAGTTTATCTCCTCATCCTTTCTTCGGGAAATTATCCAATAAAGAATGGGGAAGAGCAACTTATCTCCACCTCGATCATCATTTGAAACAATTTGGTTGTTGAATTATTATAATCCAGCTTATTTTCCGGAGTTGAATTGATTAATTAAAAAGCAGTCTACTGAATTCTCAATTTATTTTTCTTTAAAAATAGAATCCGGTACACCTTTGTTGATTTGATAATTCGAAAAGCTGAGCATGATTCTTCCCTTTTTACTCTGCTTACCCGGATCCTTCGCGTTTGAATTATAATTATTAATATCCGCGGCCACAGCCTTAGGGATTTTGAATTTCTTTGTATCCACAGTTACTGTCATGCTATCCGGCAAAGCGTACTGAGCAAATTTTCCGTACACATATTCCGACAAAATTGTGCCGTTTGTACGGGTAGTGATTTGAGAACGCATCACCAGACTTTGTTTTGTATCCATCCAGAATTTACCGAGGATCATATCACTGGTATCCGACACCGGAATGATGGAAATTACAGACACGGGAATATTGCGGATACTTTCTTCACCCTGGTACAAAGCTGAATAAGAGACGGTATCGGCAAGAGCTTTTAGCAAGTCATCAAATCCCTGTTTTGGGAGTATGGCAATTCCTTTGGATTTGATTCTCATTTTATCCGGTGCTTTGTAATAAAGCGTTGCTGAAACAGGAAGCATCTTAATGAAGGGAATATCAGTTTTAATAACCACATCCGTTTGGTAATTTTTCACCTGACTGAATTTCACATTCACAGCTGCAATAACCGCTCGTGGATCGCTGGCTTTCAAATTGACAGAAAAAATCAGAAAAATTAATAATGTGCTGATCTTTATTTTCATGAAAGAATATCCTTTCGTTTAAAATACACAATGGAAACACCTAAGAAAACCGCTATGTGAGCTATTAAAGCATAAATGGAAGTTCTGATTTGCTCCATGGGTAAAGGGTCTTCAAACAAATTTCGCCAGACGATCATGTGAGTGGTGAATAAAAATGGTTTTACTTTATCAAAAAGAGGGACTTCCATGGTACCGACAATTGTAAACAATATAATGATCGCCATCGTGATGATGATGGGTCCGATAGAATTTTCTGTGAAACACGACAACATCAATGAAAGCGCTCCGACTAATGTAAGCGCAAGAAATGCTAAAGTCAAAGCCGTGAGGAATCTCCACAATACATCTCCAGACTGAAGGATGATTACTTCATCTGTTTTCAATACGATGAGATCCCCCGGACCGAATACTACAAGGCTGAGAAACAAAGCCAGGATTCCAAGCCAGATCAGCATCAGTAAGGTGTATAAAGAACCGGCAAAAAATTTCGAGAGAAGTATGGTTGTCCTGTTAACCGGACGTGTAAGTAATAATCGAATGGTTCCGGTCGCCGCTTCTCCACTGATTAAATCACCGGTTACCAGAGCGATCAATAAGGGAATCTGAATAATGAGTGTCTGGAGAATAATAAAACAGATCAGATTTCCATTTAAAATTTTCCCTTCAAATAAAAATGTCTGTTCGATGTTTTGGGTTACAAATCCAATGTAGGAAGTTCCATCTATCCACATTGCAAGCTGAATAAGAAAAATCACCATCGTGATTGCCACAAAACCAATATAGCTTCGAGGGCGAATCGCGATTTTTTGTATTTCAAGCCAGGTAAGTCTTAAAAACATGGATCTAGTATTTTCAGTGGATTAGATTGTATCAATTTGAAGTCAGTTTCAGGAAATAATCTTCAAGCTTTCTTTTTGATTCAATCGACTTCACTCCTATTCCTTTTTCGCATAAATGTTTATTGATTTCCGGAACCATGGATTCACTTAAATGAAGAATAAGCAAGCCTTCCTTTTCCTCGATAAAATATTCCTTCCATTTCGATTCAATCAGAACTTGCTTTGCTTCTTCTGGTGTATTTACTCCAATTGATACAATGAGGTCTTCACTGCTCAGCAGAGATTTTACATCTCCCTGAACAATGGTCTTGCCTTTGTTGATGATAATCATTCGTGAAGCAATAAGTTCTATTTCTGATAAGATATGTGATGATAAAAACACAGTCTTTTTCAAATCCTTTTGCAAATGCAAAATCAGGTTTCGTATGTCGATAATTCCTTGTGGATCCAGTCCGGTAGTCGGTTCATCCAAAACGATCAGATCAGGGTCATGAATTAATGTTTGAGCGATTCCCAATCGTTGTTTCATTCCATGGGAGTAACCTTTTACTTTGTCCTTTTCCCTTCCCTTCAATCCAACCAGCTCGAGCATTTCTGCCACTTTTGATTTCGATGGTTTAACACCAGAAAGCGCGGCGAAATATTCCAGGTTCTTTTCCGCTGACATGTATTTATAAAAGTCAGGCTTTTCAACTATGCATCCGATTTTGGAAAGAATATGGTTACGATGATGATTTAATTCCTTTCCGAATATTTTGATACTTCCCTGTGACGGACTAATCAACGATAACAACATGCGGATGGTGGTGCTTTTTCCGGCGCCATTAGGACCAAGAAAACCAAAAACATCACCATAAAAAACATCCAGATTCAAATTATCAACCGCTTTAAATGATCCGTAATCTTTACTTAGATCACGAACGGCAATAATTGATTCCATTGAATTTGCAATGCTAGTATCAGACTTCATCTTTCTTGTTCAATTAAATATCAGTAATAAACAATTCCTTCATCCACAGTACCACACAATTCGGCTTTATTCTGTTGAAATAATTTTCCAATGGCGAGTGCAATCAAAGCATCCACTTCATTCCAGGTATTGAGTTCATGCATCAGTGGCAAACCGATTATTTCTGATATTTTTTCCGAGATCTCGGGAATTTGTTCTGTTTCTTTTTTGTATCCCATCGCGTTTAATTTCATTCTTGAGATAAAGGCAGGTGGATAAACTTCATAACATTCAATTCCTGATTTTCTCAGGACACTGGAAAATTTCATTGCCCTTGCTGTGAGGCCTCCCATTAACATTGGCGAAACAGATTTGAGTTTTTGATCCGATTCCCGGAAAAAGTAATCTTCTGTTGTTGGCAATCCTCTGTAAATTCCGGGCAGAGTTAAAGGCGCATCAAGGAAAACACAGCTGATCTTTTTCTGTTGAATAATATCCAGTAAAAATTTATCAGCATCTTCATTTTTTTCGCAATTGAAAAGGCGAATAGTTGTTTGTCCGGGAACAGCTATTACAGATGTGCCCGACATCTTACCACCAAAATCTATTCCTGCAGGTAATGAAATTTCCATAATACAATGGAATCAATTTAGTCAATATACTGCCGAACGTAAATTCGGAAAAATCATTTCAATTTGGATAAAATTCTTTCATCCATTGGTGAAACACGTGATGGAAAAAAGGCAAGTAATTCCCCATTTTCGCTGATCAGATATTTGCAAAAATTCCATGTCGGTTGCTGTTCATTCCAGCCATTTTGAGATTTATCTGTTAACCATTTGTATAAAGGTGACTGATATTTTCCCTTCACATGGATCTTCTCAAATAATTGAAAAGTTACTCCATAATTTTTCTTACAAAAACTTTCGATTTCTGTAGCGCTTCCCGGTTCCTGTCCTGCAAAATCATTGCAAGGAAATCCCACAACAGTGATCTTGTCTTTGTATTCTTTACTGAGCTTTTCGAGTTCATCGTATTGAGGAGTGTAACCACAGTGGCTTGCAGTATTTACAATCAATAGCTTTTTTCCCTTGAATTGCTGAAAATCAACCTCATTTCCACTTAAGTCCTTCATCTTGAAGGAATAGATTGAAACTGACTCGGAATCAGGAGACAAACTTACCGGTCTTTCCGCGGGTCGGGAACAGGAAGCTAAAAGCGCGGTAAAGGGAATACTCAGATAACTAATCAGTCGTTTCACGGGTGCAAGTTACGGATATGATGAATTTATACCTATTGATCGGGAAAATTAGGTCAGGATTCCATTAAAAGATCATCATTGATGTTTGCATCTATAAACATGTTGAAACGGAAATAGTTTTAGAAAAAAACATCTTGTTTAATTGAGCCTGACAAGTTTACTTTACAGGGTGAATTTCAACAAAGAAAATGTTGACTGTATCCGCAAGGAACTTGAGCCTTACCAGGCCAAATTGGTAGCAGTTAGTAAGACCAAACCGACGGAGAGTATTCGTGAATTGTATGATTATGGTCAACGTGCTTTCGGCGAAAATTATGTCCAGGAATTGTTGGAAAAGCGAAATGATCTCCCTGCAGATCTGGAATGGCATTTCATTGGACATTTACAAAGCAATAAAGTAAAACTCATCTCCCCTTTTGTTTCCCTGATTCATGGTGTTGATAGTCTTAAACTGTTGATAGAAATCAACAAACAAGCTGCAAAGGAAAACCGGATCCAAGATTGCCTGTTACAAATTTTTATCGCCACTGAAGAAACCAAGTTTGGTTTATCCTTTGATGAAGCCAGAGAAATTCTGAATTCACCTTCGCTACAATCCCTGAATAACCTGAAGATAAAAGGCTTTATGGGAATGGCCTCATTCTCCGATGATGAACAAAAAGTTCGAAAAGAGTTTCGTTCACTTCGAACATTCTTTGAAGAACAAAAATCAGTAAACAATGCACCGTGCATTTCATTAGATATTTTATCAATGGGAATGACCGGTGATTATCTCCTGGCTCTCGAGGAAGGGAGTACCATGGTTCGAATTGGTTCCGCGATATTTGGCGAAAGGACTGTTTCATAGCCTATGGAATTTTCTGGAATCATCTTCGCATTACTTGCGACAATCTCCTGGTCTTTTTGCATATTTCCGTTCACCCAGGCAGCACGACGGCTGGGTTCGAATCCGCTGAATCATTTCCGGCTTTTGCTTGCGACACTAACCATTGGTGCAACTTCATTGATTGTTGCTCCTCAGGCTTTCATAAACATGTTTACCTCCGATTATCTGCCAGCCTGGTTATGGCTTGGTTTATCCGGAATCATTGGACTAACGGTAGGTGACTATTTTGGATTTGGAATGTATGCTATTCTTGGCCCAAGGCTCGGAAGTGTGCTAACCACATTTGCACCCGCCGCGGCACTTTTACTTGGATCTGTACTCGTTGGAGAACACATTTCTTTGATTGGAATTATTGGCATGGCAATTACCATCATCGGAGTCATTACCATCAGTCTTGGCAAGAGTGAACGTGAGCAAATCCCTGATCATGGCCATGGCAGCACTACCAAAGGAGTTATCTTTGGAATCCTTGCGGCTACCTGTCAGGGAGCCGGACTTGTACTTGCAAAAAAAGGAATGATTGCTGAAAATGTTACGCAACACCAGATGCTGCCATTGCATGCTACGTTTATACGATTGATGATAGGAACTGCTTCTCTGTTTTTACTCACATTTATTCAGGGCAAACTTGGCGCGATGTATTTATCAATACGCACAAATCCTAACAAAGGAATCAGGTATGCCATTTATGGTACTTTTTTCGGTCCAGTATTTGGCGTGACCATGGCTTTGTATTCAGTTTCTCTCATTGACGCTTCAGTCGCTCAAACCATGTTTTCACTCGTTCCGGTGTTTGCTTTGTTCCTGAGTTTTTTCCTTCATAAAGAACGCTTCACCATGAAATCTCTTGCAGGGGTTTTTGTAGCCATTCTTGGTGTAATAATTCTCATTTGGCGGGAAAAATTAAATGAATTATTTTAGTCTTCGCTATAGTTCACTCTATGAAAAAAATATCGCCCCTTGAATTGCTTTTTGCTTTATTAAGCTTTGTACTCCCACTCATTTTATTTTATATTACCAGCTCAAGCGCATTAATGTTTGATGATTCCGCTGAATTCGCGTTAGTTGTTAAACTCGGTAGCATCGCTCATCCTCCGGGTACCCCTGCTTATGTTGCAACGGGTATGATCTGGGAAAAGATCACCGGTTTGTTGGGAATGCCAATTATCGTATCTCTCACATTATTTTCATCTCTATGTATAGCGACTTCCAGCCTTCTGTTGTTTTTTACTTTTAGAAAATTACTTCTTGAAATTTCCAGTCATCAGAAAAATAATTTCCGTTCCGGATTCATACCCTTCTTTGCTGCAACCAGTTTTGCAACCGGTGCAACAGCCTGGGCATGGGCGAATACCGTGGAAGTCTATGCTTTTCAGGTGTTATCGATGGCAATCGTTTTGTTTGGACTCACCCATTATCATTTCAACAGAAAATATTTCTACCTGGTGATCGGAGCAATTGGTCTTGCTATGGGATTATCCAATCACCATCTTACAATGATCATGTTTCTTCCATTTACACCTTTCTTTTTTCTGGATACACTTTTTAAACACAAACTTGCGCCGAAACAAAATGAGAAGGACAAAAATAAACGTAAACAAAAAACAACAGGCCCGGGATTTGTCAGTCAGTATTTCAGCATACTTCAAACTAAAAGCTTTCTGTTGCTTACAGGCATCACTGCAGGTATAACTCTTCTTTTTTACGGATGGATGTTTTTGCGTGCACAGCAGGAATATCCGTTCATGTTTGGCAAACCGGATACGATCAGCAGTATGATTTACCATATGAGCGGTGGTTCCTATTCCAAAAACATTTCGAACACCTCCAAGAAAATTATAGAGGCACGTATCCCCTTCTTCCTGAAATTAACAGTAATGCAGTTGTTCCTTTTCTTTCCCTTTTTTCTTTTGGGAATTTCTACCCTTTGGAAAAGAAAAAATTTCAGGGTACTCAACATGATCCTTCTCTTTTTCTTATTCCTGTTTGTGTATCAGCTCAACAACAATCAATGGGCAAGTACCGACGCTTACATGCTGCTTCCTTTTTTAATGTTGAGTGTCGCGGTCTTTTTCGGGATCTATGAATTTTATGATCGCTTCAAACTTGCATTTGTATTGCCCTTATTTTTACTGGGACAAATAAGCTATAACTACGCAGATCACAACCGGAAAACATATCCTGTAAGTTCGGATCTGATGCATCTTTTAGATGTGTCAAGTCCCAAAAACAGTATAGTTTTAATCTCCGACTGGTCCACAGTGATCCAGTATTATTACTACAGAATTGCCGAGAACTTCAGACCGGACCTGGTGGTATTGAATTACGATTTAAAATTCACTCATTACCGGATTCTTCCTGTGCTCTATCCGGATTTTTATAAAAAGATCCAAAAGGAATACGATGGGTTCATTGATGCCTTGCGTGCAGAACACCCTGAACAAATTGAAAATACCGGTTGTGACCTCAGCACTACTACTCTTGTAAATTCATTCCGAACCGTACTTGCAAAAATGCAGGCTGTCGCGGCTGAAGAAAACCGGGCTTTCCTGACAGATCCTAAATGCCATTATTTTTATTCCAATCAAAAACTTTACGATCCGAAACGTTATGTTTCCGGCTGTTTTTCATCCTCAGTCCCGGGTGATTCACTCAGTGCTGCAGAATTTTTAAGAATGGATTTCCCATTCATCAATTCCAAATTACTTTTTACAGATGCCGGAGCAATTGATAAGATGGTAGATTTCCAGGCGATGCTGGATCAGCACATATTTTATTACCAGGCAAATAATGACAGTGTGCGAATGGGACAAGCCTTGAAAGCAAAAGACCATGTATTGGCCTTGCAAAAAGAAATTAAAAGGTCGATGTCGTTTGCTTTCTCCGTGAAGTAAATTTCTGCCTTACTTCAAATTATTTTTCATCAAAAAAGCTTCAATAGCCAGTTTGTAGGAATCCAGGCCAAAGCCGGCAATAACGCCCAGGCAATTTTTAGCCATGAGAGAGACATGACGATAATCTTCCCTTGCGTACACGTTTGAAATGTGAACTTCAATTACGGGAGTCCGGATGGCAGCCACTGCATCAGCCAAAGCGACGGATGTATGTGTGTATCCACCTGCATTCAGAATGATCCCATCCACAGTAAATCCCTGTTCATGGAGCATATTGATGAGCTCCCCTTCGACATTGCTCTGTCTGAACTCGAGTGAATGATCCGGAAACAGGTTTTTCAGTTTTTCAAAATAGTATTCAAAAGAATCAGTTCCGTATACATTGGTTTCCCTTTGTCCGAGCAGATTTAAATTGGGGCCGTTCAGGATGAATATTCTCATTGGATTACTTTCTTCTTGAGGCGAAATTACTCACAATTATTCAGAAGCGTATGTGGAAAAGTTTTTCAGTACTGGATTGATCCGAGCGCTTGAATGTTCAACTTTGACTAAGGTCCTAAAAAGCATCCTTTGAGCTGGAAATCATACATAAATGGATTCAAATCCTACCTGAAACTGGAACGTTCCCTTTCCGGAAATTCCGTGGAAGCATATATGCATGACATTGCTCTGCTTGATCAGTACTTGCAACTCAACTCATTAGCACATACTCCGGCTGATTTAAAACTGGAGCATTTGCAGGATTTTCTGAAATGGATCAATGAACTGGGTCTGAGCGCCAGGTCTCAGGCAAGGATAATTTCAGGCATAAAAGGATTTTTCAAGTACTGTCTGATGGAAAATCTGATCTCAAATGATCCTTCCCAGCTTCTTGAAACACCCAAGCTGGGCCGAAAATTGCCGGATACCCTGAGCATTGAAGATATCAACAAACTGGTTGCAGCCATTGATTTGAGCAAACCGGAAGGCGTACGAAACAAGGCTATTCTGGAGACCTTGTACAGCTGCGGACTACGTGTTAGCGAGCTGGTAAATCTGAAAATCTCTAATCTGCACCTTGAAATCGGATTTGTAAAAGTTACCGGAAAAGGTGACAAAGAACGTTTGGTGCCTATTGGCAGTGTCGCCATCAAGCACATTAAAATTTACATGGATGAAATTCGTTGTCATCTTACCATTAAACCGGGTAATGAGGACATCATTTTCCTGAATCAAAGAGGAAGCCAACTCAGCCGGATTATGATTTTCACCATCATCAAACAACTCGCTGAAAAGATAAATCTGAAAAAAAGTATTAGTCCGCATACTTTCAGGCATTCCTTCGCAACACACCTGATTGAAGGTGGCGCTGATCTGAGAGCTGTGCAGGAAATGCTTGGTCACGAGTCAATCACTACTACAGAAATTTATACTCACCTCGACAGAGACTATCTCCGTCAGTCCATAATCAAACATCACCCCCGCGCATGAATTTAACGCGCTTCATTTCTTCCTCTTTCTTCCCCCAAACTTCAATGAATGGATGGAATGTGTCCGACTTTATGAAAAATAGAAAACGAAAATTTCTTCCGTTCTGCCTATTGTCTTTGTACTTCATGGTAAATACTGTATCCGCCTCTGAAATCCGCTCTGAATTTGATTATTATGGAGGTGATACACTGGAATTTTCAGGGTACACATGGGCCGTTAAGGAGTCATTCGACAAACATACAGGTCCGGGCAGAAATTATTTTTCAGGATCAAAAGAGAATGTCTGGGTTGATGAAGACGGTAAGCTCCATCTCAAACTTCGTTACAAGAATGATCGCTGGTATTGTTCAGAGGTTCAAATGTTGAAAAGTCTGGGATACGGTAAATATGTTTTCTTCATTGACCGCTTGCCACAACCTTTGGACAAAGATGTCGTCATTGGATTGTTTATGTACGATCATACCGACACGAGCAATTTCCACAAAGAAATTGATATTGAATTTTCGAAATGGGGTAAAGATGTTGATCTGAATACTCAATACGTTATTCAACCTTATGAAGAAAAAGCATTTCGTTTTGATAGCGATCTGAACCGTCCTACCCGCCACGAATTTTCCGTCAGAAAAAAGAAAATCACGTTCAATTCCAGATACGAACATGGAATAAATCCGGACAGTGTCGGGCAAATTTACAAGGACTGGAAATACAAACCTGACCAGGCATACAAAACAGGCCATGAAAGAGTCAGTATCAATGTATGGCTGTACAAAGCTTCCGAGCCTTCTAATCTGAAAGAAATGGAAGTCGTTATTTCACGTTTTGAATTTACTCCATACAAGATGGAGCGGGTCAAACCAACACTTCCCAAACTGAAGAAATCGAAAAAATCACAGGAGAAATAAGGTGAAAGGAATAATTTCCATTACTCTTCTGGTGGTGGCGAATTTCTTTATGACTTTCGCATGGTACGGGCACCTGCAATTCAAAAAATGGAATATTTTACAGGACACCAGTCTGCTTGGAATCATTCTTATCAGCTGGTTTATCGCTTTGTTTGAATATTTGTTTCAGGTTCCGGGAAATCGCATCGGACATGAGTCAAATGGTGGCCCTTTCAATTTATTTCAGTTGAAAATGCTTCAGGAAGTGATTACCCTATGTGTTTTCACCGTTTGCACCGTATTCATTTTCAAGACCGACAAATTGCAATGGAATTATCTTGTCGGATTTTTCTTTATGATCCTGGCTGTTTTTTTCGTTTTTAAGAAATGGTGAAGTGTTGATATTATTTCATTTCGTGTTAAAAATTAAATCGGTTCCGCCTCAGTACAGAAAACTTTGAAAGCCTTTTCCCCTATCTTTGGGCCGCAGTAAATTACCTGAATTATGACGGATTTTGAATTCAATAAAAACGAGGATAGCATGCGTCTGCTTGTTGACCAGCTAAAATCGAAACTGAGTAAAATTGCCCTGGGCGGGGGAAAAAAGAATGCCGATAAACAACACGAACAGGGAAAACTTCTCGCGCGTGAACGAATCGAATACCTCATCGACAAAGGAAGTTCCTTTCTTGAAATTGGAGCCTTTGCCGCTGAAGGAATGTATGAAGAATATGGCGGATGTCCTGCTGCAGGCGTTGTTGTCGGACTCGGATATGTTTCCAAAAGACAATGTGTCATTGTTGCCAATGATGCGACCGTAAAAGCCGGTGCCTGGTTTCCGATGACCGGAAAGAAAAATCTGCGAGCTCAGGAAATTGCAATCGAAAATCGCTTACCAATCATATATCTCGTCGATAGTGCCGGTGTTTTTTTACCGATGCAGGATGAAATTTTTCCGGATAAAGAACATTTCGGAAGAATCTTCCGGAATAATGCTGTGATGTCATCCATGGGAATTATTCAGGTTGCCGCGATTATGGGGAGCTGTGTAGCCGGAGGCGCTTATCTTCCTATCATGTCGGATGAAGCAATGATAGTAGACAAGACCGGTTCTATTTTTCTTGCAGGATCTTATCTGGTGAAAGCTGCAATTGGTGAAGACATCGATAATGAAACCCTAGGTGGAGCAACAACCCAATGTGAGATTTCAGGAGTAACAGATAATAAATATCCTGATGATAAATCTGCACTAGACCATATCAAGAATATTTTCAGCAAGCTTGGTGAATTTGAAAAAGCCGGATTCAACAGAGAAAAAAGTGTTGCTCCGCTGAAAAATGTAAAAGATCTGTATGGTATCGTACCTACTGAAGCTTCAAAGCAATACGATATGCACGAGGTTATTTACCGCCTCGTTGACAACAGTGAGTTTGATGAATACAAAGACAAATACGGACAAAGCATCATTTGCGGTGTCGCACGCATTGATGGATGGGCGGTTGGAATTGTTGCCAATCAACGTAAAGTTGTAAAGAGCAAAAAAGGTGAGATGCAATTCGGTGGTGTGATTTATTCCGATTCAGCGGATAAAGCCGCACGTTTTATCATGAATTGCAACCAAAGAAAAATTCCTTTAGTGTTTTTGCAGGATGTTACCGGCTTTATGGTAGGATCCCGAAGCGAACAAGGTGGGATCATCAAGGATGGAGCAAAAATGGTGAATGCCATGAGCAATTCTGTCGTTCCTAAATTCACTGTGATCATTGGCAATTCATACGGTGCAGGGAATTACGCGATGTGCGGAAAAGCATATGATCCCCGACTGATTGTTGGCTGGCCCACCGCGCAAATCGCGGTGATGGGTGGTGCTCAGGCTGCGAAAGTTCTTTTGCAAATCCAGGTGAGCGCTTTGAAATCCAAAGGCAAAGAAATTACCAAAGAAGACGAAACAGAATTACTCAAGAAAATTACAGACCGATACAATAGTCAGATCTCCCCATATTACGCCGCATCACGCATGTGGCTCGACGCAGTTATCGACCCCACAGATACCCGCAAATGGATTTCCATGGGCATCGAAGCCGCGAACCATGCTCCTGTTACCAAGGCGTATAATGTGGGAGTTATTCAGACTTAGTTGTTGGTTGTTGGTTGTTGGTTGTTGGTTTTTAGTTGTTAGTGGTTAGTTGTTAGTTGTTAGTTGTTAGGTGATAGATGTTAGATGTTGGATTTTGGATTTTGGATTTTGGATTTTGGATTTTGGAAATTTAGCGAGTCAGCTAATCTCTAAATAACAGGAAATATTGAATTATTAATTTACATCAGCAACAATAACTAATTTATAAATATTACCTCCAAGCACCAAGCACTAACCTCTAAGCACTAAGCACCAACCACTAAGCACCAACCACTAAGCACCAACCACCAAGCACTAACCACCAAGCACTAACCACTAAAAACTAAACCCCGCCATGGCTCTCCTCGATAAAATAAACAAAGTCAAAGAATTCCACCACACTTTCGGATTGGATTATCATGAATCACCCAATGCACTGGTTGAAGAACGAATCGTTCAGCTGCGTCATCGTTTGATGCAGGAGGAGAATGATGAATATCTGGAAGCTTGCGAGCAACAGGATCTGACCCTGATCGCGGATGCTCTCGGTGATAAATTGTACATTCTTTTTGGAACCATTATCGCTCATGGTTTGCAGTACAAAATCGAAGAGGTATTTGATGAAATTCACCGCAGCAATATGAGCAAGCTCGATGAACATGGAAAGCCCATTTACCGCGAGGACGGCAAGATCCTGAAGAGCAACCGCTACTTTTTACCGGATATTAAAGGGGTGTTGGAGAAATAGTTAGGCGGCTTTTAGGGGACGAGGTACTTTTTAGAGTGACGGGGGACTATTGGGAGGGACTTGGGACGAGGGACTATTTGTAGTGACAGGGGACTTGGGACGAGGGACGGTTGGAAGTGACAAGGGACTTTGGGAGTGACGGGGAACTTGGGACGAGTGACAATCCAATAAAAACCACGGACTTTGAACTTCGAGCCTCGAACTTTTAAAATTATATTTTTCGTGATTTTTATATAAAAAAAGAGGGTTTTTACTACCTTTACGCCTCTTTGAAAAAATCCAATTGATTTATCAGCAATGATTAAAATTACTTTTCCCGACAAGAATGTCAGGGAATACCCTGAAGGTACGACCTCCCTTGAAATTGCTAAAAGCATTTCTGAGGGTCTGGCAAGAAATGTTATTGCAGCAAAAGTGAATGGTGAAGTCTGGGATGCTACGCGCCCGATCAAAGCCGATTCAACATTGCAACTGCTCACGTGGGACGACCGCGAAGCGAAGTCCACCATGTGGCATTCATCTGCTCACCTCATGGCTGAAGCTCTGGAGTTTTTCTATCCGGGAATTAAATTCGGTATTGGTCCTCCAATTGACAATGGATTTTATTACGATGTAGATCTGGGAGGACAAGCAATTTCCTCTGAAGATTTCAAAAAGATCGAGGATAAAATGATCGAACTTGCGAAGCAGTCGAACAAATATATCCGCAAAGAAATTTCGAAAAAAGAAGCTATTGATTATTTCAAAGAGAAAGGTGATGAATACAAACTTGATCTTTTGAATGATCTTGAAGATGGTACCATCACCTTTTATCAGCAGGGAAATTTCATTGATCTCTGTCGTGGTCCGCACATTCCGGATACCGGTTTGATCAAGGCTGCCAAGCTGATGAACATCGCCGGTGCATATTGGAGAGGCGATGAAAAGAACAAACAGCTTACCCGTATTTACGGTATCACCTTTCCAAAAAAGAGTCAGCTGGATGAATATATCACCATGCTGGAGGAAGCCAAGAAACGTGATCACCGGAAGATTGGTAAGGAGATGGAGATTTTCACATTTGACGATGATGTCGGTCCGGGCTTACCCTTGTGGATGCCCAATGGCGCTGTGATCATCGAGCAATTGGAAAAACTCGCGAAGAAAACCGAACAGGATGCAGGATACCAGCGTGTGCGGACTCCGCACATCGCGAAGGAATCCATGTACCTCACCAGCGGACATCTTCCCTACTATGCCGATTCGATGTTCCCTCCCATGGAGATGGATGGTGAAAAATATTATCTGAAGGCGATGAACTGCCCTCATCACCACAAGATCTTCAAGGAACTGAATCCAAGTTATCGTGATTTACCGATTCGTTTGGCTGAATACGGAACCTGCTACCGCTACGAACAAAGCGGTGAGCTTTTCGGATTGATGCGCGTACGCTGTCTGCAAATGAACGATGCCCACATTTACTGCACCCGTGAACAGTTTGCTCAGGAATTTAACGCGGTGAATGAAATGTACCTGAAGTATTTCAAGATCTTCAACATCGATAAATACGTGATGCGTTTCTCAACGCATGAACCTTCCAAGCTTGGAAAGAAATACGTTGACAATCCTGAACTCTGGAAACAGACAGAAGATATGGTTCGTCAGGTATTGATCGATTCCAAAATTCCGTATATCGAAGTGCCTGATGAAGGTGCTTTCTATGGTCCAAAGATCGATGTTCAGGTATGGAGTGCGATCGGAAGAGAATTTACATTGGCAACCAACCAGGTTGACTTCGCGGTTCCGGCACGATTTGGTTTGACCTACAAAAACAACCAAAATCAAATGGAAACGCCCATTTGTATCCACCGTGCACCCCTTGGAACCCATGAGCGCTTTATCGGATTTTTGATCGAACATTTTGCAGGAAACTTCCCTATCTGGCTGGCTCCCAAGCAAGTAAGCATACTTCCGATCAGTGAACGATACAATGAATACGCGAAAAAAGTTTTACAATTGCTTATAAATTCCGATATTCGCGGGCTCCTTGACCAGCGGGATGAAAAGATAGGTAAGAAAATCAGGGATGCAGAGATGAAAAAAGTACCTTATATGTTGATTGTAGGGGAAAAAGAATTTGCTGAGAATACAGTTTCCGTACGAAAGCACGGTGGTGGTGACCTCGGAACTTATGCTATCTCAGACTTCGCTAAATTAATTCAGGATGAGATTACTAACATCCTGGATGTAAAGTAAAAAACGAAACACAATTATATTAACAAGGAGGATACTATAGCAACGCAAAGTAATAACCGGCCACCACGTCCAATCTTTAACCGCCCGCCCTTTCAGCGAAGAGGTCCGGTGAAAAAAGAAGCTGAACACAACATCAATGAACACATTCGCGCTCTCAAGGTGCGTTTGGTTGGAGAAAATGTTCAGGCTGATGTTTATACCCGGGAAGACGCAATTAAGCTCGCGAAAGAACTGGAACTCGATCTTGTTGAGATCGTTCCAACTGCCGATCCACCAGTCTGCCGAATTGTCGATTATCAGAAATTCCTGTACGACAAGAAGAAGAAGGAAAAGGAAATGAAGGCCAAGCAGGGCAAGCAGGTTGTGAAAGAAGTCCGCTTCGGTCCGAATACTGACGAACACGATTTCAACTTCAAGGTAAAGCATGCAATGAACTTCCTTGAAGATGGCAATAAAGTGAAAGCATACGTTCACTTCAAAGGACGTTCAATCGCATACAAAGAAAAAGGAGAAATTATCCTTCTAAAATTTGCTCAGGCGCTTGAAGAATACGGAAAAGTAGAACTGCTGCCGAAGTTGGAAGGAAACAGGATGTTCATTCACCTCGCTCCTATTCCAAGAAAGAAAAAGTAAGAAGCTTGGGTAATTCCGGCCTCATCGAATTGAATTTCTAATACCAAAATTAATATACGACGTAATGCCAAAAATGAAGACCCACTCCGGAGCCAAGAAACGCTTCAAGCTTACCGGCACCGGAAAGATCAAGAGAAAGCACGCATACAAGAGCCACATCCTTACCAAAAAGACAACAAAACAGAAGCGTAACCTTACGCATGCTGGTTTGGTTTCTTCAGGTGATCAGGACAGGGTTGCAAAAATGCTGGTGTTGAAATAACACTTGCTTTCAGGATCTCTAAACCTCAATTATTTTTTAACCCGACAAAAAGCACTAAGATTTCCGACAGACCGGAAACGCTTCCGTCAAAAACCAACAAACAATGCCACGTTCAGTCAATGCCGTCGCGTCCAGAGCACGGAGAAAAAAAATGTTCAAACTCGCTAAAGGTTACTGGGGAGCGAGAGGTAACGTATTAACAGTTGCCAAAAATACAGTAGAAAAAGGTTTAGGTTATGCATACCGTGACCGTCGTACCAAGAAACGTAATTTCCGCTCACTGTGGATCATGCGTATCAATGCCGGAGCTCGTGAGCATGGATTGAGTTATTCAGAACTCATGGGTAAAATCCATGCAAAAGGTCTGGATCTCAACCGTAAAACACTTGCCGATCTTGCACTGAATCATCCACAGGCGTTCAAAGCCGTAATTGATTCTGTTAAGTAACTACGCCATAGTTTTTAGTGAATCAATGACAAGAAGAGGGAACCGAAAGGTTCCCTTTCTTTTTTTGTACTGTACCCGTTGTTACCAGAAAAAAGAAATGCTTACCTCTCACCTAGCATTTGCAGTCGGTCGATGGCCATTTTGTAAGTAGGAAAAATACCGAGCGCTTTTCGATAGTCCGCAATGGCCTCCTTATTGTCTCCCTTGAATTCATAAGCCAGCCCGCGATTGTAATACGCTTCTACGTAATCCTTATTGATTTTAATCGCTTCGGTAAAGCGCTCTATCGCGGTGTTGTAATCCTTCTTGTAGACAAGTGCGATGTACCCAATATTGTAATGCGCATCTGCATATCGCGGATCGAGTTTTAAGATCACTTTGTAATCTCCAATCGCTTTGTTGAACTCTCCGATATTCTGTAAAAACAAGCCGCGATCATAGAGTGCTTCCGTACTGGTCGGTCGCAGACTCAATGCGTTTCCATAGTAATCCAGCGCAAGTTTGTTTTTTAATGCTGCATATAAATTCCCCAGCTGAATGTGCGCGTCATAATTTTCAGGTTCAAGTTCCACCACTGTTTCAAAACTCGACAAAGCCTTTGCCGTGTCACCGGATTCCTTGTACACAAAGCCTTTCAGGAAGTATGGTTTTGATTTTTTTTCGTCGATTTTCAATGCTTCGTTCGCGTAAGAAATGGACTTCGCATATCCTTTGATGTAGAGATAAATTTCAGCAAGCTTAAGATTGGCCTCAAGATTTTTCGGATCGAGTTTCAGACATTTCTCATAGGCTTCCACAGATTTTCGGATTTGCAGTCCGCGGAAGCTGACATCCCCGAGCATCAGGAAATATTCAATCTTCGAGGAGTCAAGAAACGCAGCTTTGCTTGCATCCGCGAAGGCTTGCTGGATCAGGTTTTTCTCCAGGTCTATTTTGCTTCGCTGATAATAAGCATCCGCATTGCCCGGATCTTTGGCGATCTTCTGATTCAGTTGATAGAAGACATCATCTTTATTCAGAGTGTCGGTCTTTTCTTTTTCACCATTTGCATCATTACCGCTCTGTCGACAGGATTGAAAGAGCAATCCGGCTATGATGAAGGATAAATAAACCAGTTTTAGTTTAGACATAGTTTGAAATAAAAAAGCCGCAAAACAATAACCTGGCAGGTTATGTTTTACGGCCGAAAAATACGAATTATAAGTTCTGGTTTCAGGATCAATTCCGATTCCAAGGAACCCAATCAAACTATTGGGAAATCAATGATGCCTTCCCATCACTAGCTTGAATACCTGTGGATCCGAATTGATTCTCAACCGGCTGCTGCAGCCTCTCTGAGAGCTTCGCGGATCTTGAGTTCCAGTTCCTCAGCGAGTTCAGGATTATCGTTCAGGAGCTGCTTCACAGCATCTCTTCCCTGTCCTAGTTTGGTATCACCATAGCTGAACCAGGAGCCTGATTTCTTGATGATGCCTTTGTCGACACCGATATCCACGATCTCTCCCATTTTAGAAATACCTTCTCCGTACATGATGTCGAATTCAGCAATTCTGAATGGAGGAGCAACTTTATTCTTTACAATTTTCACTTTTGTACGGTTACCAACGATGGCTTCACCGTCTTTCAATTGTCCGATACGACGGATATCCAGACGCACGGAAGCATAAAACTTCAAAGCGTTACCACCGGTAGTAGTTTCAGGATTTCCGAACATCACACCAATCTTTTCACGGAGCTGGTTGATGAAAATACAGCAGCAACCCGTGCGGCTGATGGTACCTGTTAATTTACGCAATGCCTGAGACATCAAGCGAGCCTGAAGACCCATTTTGCTTTCTCCCATTTCGCCTTCGATTTCAGCTTTTGGGGTAAGTGCTGCGACAGAGTCAATGACAAGGATATCAATAGCTCCTGAACGAATCAGATTTTCCGCAATTTCAAGCGCCTGCTCTCCATTGTCAGGCTGGGAGATCAGGAGATTCTCCAGATCAACGCCAAGTTTCTGAGCATAGAAGCGGTCGAAAGCATGTTCCGCGTCAATGAAGGCGGCAATACCACCATTCTTCTGCACATTGGCGATCGCGTGAATCGCGAGTGTTGTTTTACCCGAAGATTCCGGACCATAAATCTCAACGACCCTTCCTTTTGGAAGTCCGCCTATACCCAATGCATTATCTAAAGAAATCGAACCTGTGGAAATGGATTCAACCTGTTCAACCGCCTCATCACCCATCTTCATGATGGTTCCTTTACCATAGGCTTTTTCGATTTTGTCGATGGTAAGCTGTAGTGCTTTTAATTTTTCTTTTACCGTTTCTTTTACTTCTGCTGTTGCCATAGTTTATAAATTTGATATTTGATGTTTGTCCTGTTTTCTTCCTTTTTTGCCAAAATTCGATAAAAACCTGATTTTTAAGCAATCAAAGCGAATGATTGTATTCCAACCAAACCCCTCTCTAACAAAAGTGTGAAAACTTTCCTTTGCAAATACACCTGTTGAGAAATTTTTTAATTTAATCTCCTTCAAATCTGATGAAAGCCCCGAATCAAGCGGAATTCCAAGGGTTTAATTTTTATTAAGGCATGGAAATAAAGCGATGAAAATGGACATGCTCCGATGCCTCCTGATTTGTTAAATCAGACTTCCATTGATTGGAACATTGCGACACTTTCGAAATAATCAGGATATCGAGGTCCCCTGGAGACTACGAAATTATCAGCTTGAAATTTCAGGAAAAGCCGGAAGCAAATTGGACATCGCATAAATGCTGTTGCATAAAATGAAACTGATCAGATAGAAGCTTCAATGAGCTTTTGAAGAAGCATTAATTTGTAAAAACTAAAGCAAACCAACAGGAAATATAAAGGAGCATTCGAAAAAGACCTGAAAAATTCTCTGATGTTTTATTATTTTTGATCGTACTTCAAACGATTTCAATGATTCCCATTTTTATTTATATCCTGATCCCGCTCTTCTTCCTTCTCATTTATATTTTAATGGGAATAAAAATGAAAAAAGAACTGCAGAACAAAGCTCCCTTACTGGAATGGTTTCTCGTTTTTGTAAACTATGGAGGACTCCTCCTTTTTACTCTCACAACGCTTTATTGGGTGTGGTCAGGACTCGCTTCCGTAGGAACATTTTACCTGATTATCGGCGCTCCTGTGGTCATGGGAATTATTGCCTACCGTCAGCGCAAAAAGAGAAAAGAATCAGTTTATTACCGTTCACTATTTTATGTAGCACTCTCCTATTTCGTGATTGCTCCCTTGGTCATTATCATTCTCGCATGGACAGAATAAACCTTTGATAAGAATGATGCGATCAAATTATTTGAAAACGTATTTCGCCTTGCTCACAGTAACAGCCGGTGGCAATTGATGTGTTTCAAAATAATCGTAACCGGTTTTAAGGTTTTGCCAGAAGCTGTACCATTCCAAACCGGCATGAGCTTCCATTTTTTCACTGGTCATTCGAAATGGATAAATCTGCACCTGAAAGGATGATTGTCCGCCTTCAAAAGCTTTCGTTATGACTGTAAATATTTCTTCAATCCGCGCATCCGTCATGGCATAACAACCAATGGAAACACAATTTCCATGAACCATGATCGCGCTTCCGGTAAAATGATGGGCTCTGTCGTACGCATTCGGATATCCGATATTAAATGCAAGATGATAATCACTGGATGGGTTCAGCTGTTCCGGATACACAGTATAAAAACCCTCGGGAGCCTGTCCATCGCCAACTTTCTTCTTGGAACCCAGTTCACCGGAGAAAGTACAAATCGGATAGGATTTAAACATCGAGAATTTACTTCCCTTTTTAATCCATAATTCCAGTTCCTTTTCTTCCTTAAAAATTCGAATGCATACAGCTTGTCCGAGAGTCAGGCCTTTGGCATTAGATTCTTTCAATAAGATGGGAGTTTGTCTGGCAATGACATCCTTGCTCCTTTTACTGGAAGGAATTTTAGCCGATGAACCTGTTTCCGGTAAAATATTGAGCAGAAGAAAACAAATTAATACAGAATGGAAGGCAGTAATATTCTTCATAAAAAATAATTTATTCAAAGATTCAACGGTGATGTCTAATTTGACCCCCCCCCCCCCCCCCCCCCCCGCCCGCCCCCTCCCCTCCCGCCCGCGCTTCCCCCCCCCCCGCGCCGCCCCCCCGTGCCCCCCCCGCCGGCGCCGCCCTCGGGGCCCCCCCCGCGCCCCCCCCCCCGGGGGTCCGCGCCCCGCCCCCCCCGCCGGGGGCCCCCCCGCCCCCCCCGGCCTCCCTGGGGGTCCCCTGGGGGGGTTGGTGGGGCGCCCTTGCCTGCCGGTTGCCCCCCCGGGGTCCCCTTCCCCCCGCCCCTCCCCGTGTTGTTTTTTCCTCCCCCTTTTCCCCCCCCCCCCCCCCCCCCCCCCCCGCCCCCGCCCCCCCCCCCGCGGCCCCCCCCCCCCCCCCCCCCGCCCCCCCCCCCCCCCCCCCCCCCCCCCCCCCCCCCCCCCCCCCCCCCCCCCCCGGCCGCCGGGGGCCCCCTTCTTTCTCGGGTTTTTTGCGGGGGCGCTTGCGGGGCGCGCGCCTCTTTTCCTTTTGTTTTTGTCCCCCCCCCCCTTCCTCCCCCCCCCCCCCCCCCCCCCCCCCCCCCCCCCACCCCCCCGGGGCCCCTGGGCCGGGCCCCCCCCCCCCCCGCCCCCCTCCCCCCCCCCGGGCCCCCCCCCCCCCCCCCGGCCCCCCCCCCCCCCCCCCCCCCCCCCCCCCCGGCCCCCGGCGGGGGGGGGGGGCGGGGGGGGGGGGGCCGCCCGCCCCCCCCCCCCCCCCCCCCCCCTTCTCCTTCCTTCTTCCTCTGATTCTCTGTTCCCCCCCCCCCCCCCCCCCCCACCCCCCCCCCCCCTTTTGGCGGGGGGGGGGGCCCCCCTTCCTCGCTTTCCCTTGGTTTGGGGGGGTTTTTGGGCGGGCCAACTCCCCCCCCCCCCTTCCCCTCCCCCGCCCCCGCCGCCGGCGGCGCCTTTTTCCCCCCCCCCCGGGCCACCCCGCTTCACTATTGATGAATTTTAATATTTTTATAACGGATTAATAAAATTTTATTGTCAAAATATTAATAAAATTTCAAATGCGGTTTTCTTTTATCTATCTCCTTTTGGTTTTTGCGATTTTCTCCTGCAAAAATGGCAATGAAAACACTTCGGATTCAAAACAAATTCAGGATAAAATGAATGCAAATCCTTTATTAGGAAAATGGCGCGGCACCGACCAGGACGGACTTGGCGCCTTTGTAATGCTCGGAGAAAACGGAAAGGCTGTTTTTTACGATGGCGATGTAACGTATACAAATACCGAAAATACAATTACCATCACTGAGCAGGGACAAACGCTGGTACTGAATTACACATTGAACGGTGACCACCTGGAACTGAGCAACACGGAAAACGATATCAAACTTTCACTGCAAAGAGATGTCTCTGCGGCTGTCGCTCCCGGAAATACACCACCGGAAAGCGGTAATACCGAAGGAGGAAGTAACGGTTACATCGGCACCTGGACCGGAAAAAGCGGCCGACTCGTGATTCGTGAAAATGGTACACTTCAATTGGGTGGCGCTGAAATGAATTACAGACTTGAAGGTAATGTCATGCATCTGGAAAATAAAACCAACAAATCAGATGTTGAATTGAACCTGGAAGGAAACCAATTATCCGTGACAGGTGTGAATGGCAGTGGCCAAAGGGTTACTGAAGTCTTCAGCAAAGGTGAATCAAACAAGGAAGCCGGTGGTACAACCGAAATCGCCGGAAGCTGGATGCAAATGAGCACCACTTCCACGAACTCCGGAGCAATCAGTTACCAGAATGTACTGACCTTAAATCCGGATGGTACTTTTCAATACGGTTCCGAAGGCTCGATGGATTATTCCGGCAACTCCGGCGCGGGCGGTGTTTCACATACAGCTTCCAATTCCGGTACATGGAATTATGACGGTACGAACTTGTATTTGAATGGCAATGCGATGAGATGCGAAAAAGGATATTACAAAAATGATCCCGCCTTGATCATCAACGGAACCTATTATGCAACAAGGATACAGCGGGCCGGCTGGTAATGAGTAATCTTTTTCAAATAATCTCCTTTCGATTTCACTCTTATGGAAATACAAAAATCCTTCAACGATAAAGATAATCCGGCGGTACTGAAGATCATCCTGGCAATTGGCATTGCATTGTTGCTGATTGGAGCGATATTGGTTTATTTAAAATTAGAAAGAGAAAAGAATTATATCCATACAACAGGAACCATCGTCGGTTTTCTTCCTGACAAATACAACAGGCCCTGTCCGCTCCTGATCTCTCCTGAATCTCCTGATACGGTATTGATCGAAGTGGATGGATGGTATACCTATCGGCAAGGCGAACACATTGATTTTCTTCTTCACAAAACCGACCCTACTCTTTCCAAATTCGAAACACCATTTATTGAAAAATGGTTGTCCAGTGCTTTGATTTTATTTATGGGTTTTGCTTTTGTGGTTGTGCCGTGGATTATAATGCGGAGAAAAAGTAACATGTGAAGTTGGTTGCAATAGTTCTTTTTCGCGCAAAGGCGCAAAGGGATTTTTTTTAACAAGCCTGTTTGAGGATGTATTCGAGCATTGTTTGTTAATCTCTACGCACCCTTATTTACATCACATTCTAACAGCAACATAGAAAAGATTATGAGGAAAGTGATAAAACAAGAGTCAATTTACTCTATATCCTTTAATATAACAAAATTCCCAACTGCCCCCAATGTTGATACTCGTACCACCTCCCTGTTGGTAGAATATTGCGAAAAACTCAACCTTATCTCCTGCGTTTAGAAAAAGCGATCCGCTTAAGTTAGTATTTTCATAGTTTACACCTGTTTTTCCAAATCCTTGAGCTCCATTCCATCCGGTCACACCTGCTTTTCGCATACCAAACTCAATTTGGTTTGTAGATTGCCCGTTCCAAAATAATTCACCATAGAAAAAGTAGACACCGCTTGTTGGAGCAGTAAATAAACTGGAATCTTCGTCGTATGCATTTCCAATATTGACCATAGTGGTATCAAAAATAACCCTATGCACTCCACCAGCAGGTATCGTTTGTTGCCCGGATGTTTTGTATGCTTCAAAATATACCTGCCCGGCTGCTGGCACTTTCCAACTCGCATTCCCACTCGCATCACTCGTTAAAACTTTTCCGTCACCTTGCGTGCCATCTGTGATGCGCAGGTTGCCCGTGTTTGTTATACGCATTCGCTCCTGATAATTAGTATTGAAAACGATATTTCCATTTTCAAGATTGTCCACTTTCAGATCATTTCCGTTTAACCAAATGGCTGAGCCATCATTAGCAGTGGAGCCACTTGTACTATTTGTAAGGAGCAACATGGGATCCGTGTCTTTGTGCAAATGAAGTTGCGCATCGGGTGTAGTGATACCAATTCCCACATTACCAAGGCCATTTACAACCATCCTGTCATCACCCTTTACGTGAAATGTCAATGCGTTATTCAGATTACTCCAGCCGACAGCGGAACGAAGCGTGTCATTTTGCATATAGTAACTCCAGGCAGCACCAGTTGCTCCACTACTAATTGCATTCACAGCATCGCCATTGCTTTTCATATGAAGTTGGTATTGCGGGCTACTTGTCCCAATACCGACGTTTCCGCTATTATTATTATAGATATCATTTCCGGTAACCGTCCATTTATTATCATCTGAAGTGTTTGAATGCAGCGCATAAGGTACACTAAGCAAAGCCGAACTCCCCATCATCACATAAGCACTTCCCCCGGCGGGATCCATTTCCACCTGTAGCCAGGGAGTGATTGTGGCCCAGGGAATGGAAGAAAATATTCCGCTCACAACAGTTCCATTACCTACACCAAGTGTAAACAAACCAAACTGGTTGGTTGTAACGGTATGTGTTTCCTGGTAAAGCGTTGCCCCCGCGCTTCCATCCGTAATAGAAATACGAATGCCTACTGATTGATTTGCAAGGATGGCCCCTGAAGTATTACGGGCGACGGCTTGATAGTTGAGACTTTGTGGAGTCTGCGCCAAAGATACAAGTGCAGAGAAAATGAATAGAGTGAGAAGGTATAATTTTTTCATATGAATGAATTATTATAATCGCTTTTAATTTATTTCTGACTTATTATAGTAATAATCATTGATATATATTACAAACGATGCATAGGTCGTAGATATCTTTAAAACATTCCCACCCGACAATCTACAACAAGCTTCCTAAGGGAAGACTACACGTAGAGGAGTTTGTGTTTAGCAGTGATACAAACCTTATTTAATTTGCTTTCTTTTGATTTAATGTGCAAGCGACCCGAAGCGGGCTGGGGCGGAATGAAGCATGTTGGCGGGATGGATTAAACGTATGCGTGTCTTGCATAACATTCCGCCCAGCGGGGGGTAATAAATATCACGGGCATCTAATTGGTTTAATGTTTATGCTATCAGTGCAAGGATCTATACTAACAGTCACAACTGATATTTCGCCTGTTTCCTCATTTCTCCTCTGGAAATGTTGAAAGAACAATTCATCTATTTCACAATGACTAAATGGTGAAGTACCTGAAATTTTGCCCAATAACTTAGGAAGTTTTTCTTGCTCCTGTGAAACCCACCAAAAAACATTAACTTTTAAATTATGAAAAAGTTCATCCGAATCTTCTTTAATTAGCATTCTGCCATGAAGGTTTATTAAGTCACCTTCTGATATTGCTGTTTCTGATTCTCCACTCACATTTTGAGCAGTTGGTGAAGATGGTTGGGAAGTACCTACAACCACCAGTCCACCAATAGTAGCACCAGCTAATGTAACAGCACCAACAATTGCAATAAAAACTAACAATGCAACAATAATTGCTGCCGAACATCCCGTGCCCCAAGAAGCAAAGCATCCTGCCGCTGCCAAGACTCCTAAAACAACCGCACTAATAACAAGTGCTGCAATTGCCAAAATTACCACAAAGGCAATAACAGCACCAATTAAAGCACCTTTTGCAACATCACATACTCGTTGAGTAAAAAAATAACAACGAAGTATTTCAGATCTTCTATCGCTTTCTTCATAAGTACAAAATACATCTGCACCATTACTTTCAACTACATCCCAATATCTCATTCTAACGACCACATCTATGCTATCATGATTTGCTGTCCAAGGAAATATCCAAGCTATACTCCAAATGCTACTAAAATCTGATTTTATACTATTAACTACACCAGTAACACATTCCTTGGTACCTTTCATTTTCATCAATGACCCATCACTAGTTACCACAACCGGTTCTTCGGTACACTGGTCATACCAGGCAATTCCGACCCATGCGATAATTGCCAAACCAACTAAAATTGCAGAAAGAGACAAAATAAAAATAATTATTGGAAAGGGTAAATCCTTTATGCTAATCAATTTCCCAAAAATCCCTAGTATGCTTGCGATAAAACCGATAACGCTAGCTGTTTGGGTCAAGGCGGATGGAACAGTACTATCATTTATTTGACCACACGTTGGTCGGCATTCATCATTACAGTTTGCCATAGCTTTATTTTTTATTTACTAAATAATTTAATTTACAAAGAATGAAGCCACATAACGCACCTACAAACATCCCAATGACCCATGCCATTGTGAATTGATTAATCCATTTTGTGATAAACACAGTAAGAAAGCAAACGACAAGGCAATTAAATAATGTAGGAAATGCTATTGAGCCAAGCGAAAATCTAATACGAATCAATAAAATAAATAAACAAATAAACCAAGCTAAAATCGCAAGTAATAATGAAAGTTTCAAAGCCATTGTATCCGTTAAAAAAAAATCTTTATACGCCCAAGCTAAGTTTGAAATGATAAAACCACATATTGTTCCGGAAATAAAACCTACATTTCCGCAAATTCCAATTCTACTTAGAATAGGTGTAAAAATCATCAAAATTCTTTTTAACAAATTCATGCTATCAATATTTAGAATTTTTAATTATTAATCCAAACTAATCTTGTTACCCCACCAATCAAATCTCCATTTGAAGACCTTCCAATAATTGAAATAGATTTATAAAGCAAATTCTCTGAAGTGCCGACCATATATTCTGGGATTCTTATGTGAATACTTACAGTAATTTGTTCGAATGGTGAATAAGTTCTAATCAGTCCTTGGTCAATGGTTGTAATTAAATCAGTTGGCAAAATGCTTAATTGAATATCTCTATTTGAATGAAAGTCATTGATAACCGGAAATGAGAATATAAAATCTTTCCCTGATTCTGTTGTATAAGCTCCGTCATGCACTTGTGCACCATAATTATTAATCCGATTCGAGTCAAAAGGATGCTCTAATTCTAGGTGAACTCCTAATCTTTGTTCACCCCTTAAAGTGGTTTGATGAAGTGGAAAAAGCAATTCAATCTTGCTTCTTGCCCCGATACTAAAACGCATCGAAGATTTTAATTCTCTTTTTGTTCCTATTCCATAAGGTGAAGTATAAAAATGAGCTAATGCATTAATCGCAGGGACATCTGATAAATTTCTAACAATGAATGTTGCTTCTCTTTTTAGTTTAAATGGGCCCCAATCATTTGTTGAAATATCTGGACTATCCCAAGAAGGAACTCTGCCATTTTGAATTTCTTCTAGTTGGCTATAAATTGCCAAATCAGGTTTTTTCATAGGAACTGAAGGTGTAAAACTGTTGCAAACACTTTTCCCATAATTCTTTATTTTGCCTCCGCATTTACATCCACTAAAAATTGTAAATTTTCCATTTGTCTTTGTTAAAATGTAAGCCATTATCTTTTTGTTTTTATAATGCATAAATCCTTTCAATAAACCTTATGAATGTTTATCCTTGTCTCCCCATTATTTGTCCAGATTTTAAAATTATCTCCAGAGTTATTAAGAGCTTTAAATCTAATATTGTCTCCTGCAACGAGTTTTATATCTAAACTAATCATAATGCTGAAATATCCCGCATCTGAATTAAATGCCGCGTCAGAAACATAAATATTATTTTTAAAAATACCTAACCATACTTTTCCTGGAGAACTTCCTGAGTATCTCAATAATAGAACAAGTGCATCGCAATGATAAATCCCACCTGATGGTGCTGTGAATATTCCGGTTAATGGATCATAATTATTACCACCATCATCATAAAATTCATTTTTAAAAACAACTGTTTGATTGGAAAAGGAATGGAGTGAATCATTTATGCTTTGCCCACCTGAATTGTCTGCGGAACAAGCAACTGCACTCGGTAAATTCATCCAACTCGCATTTCCATTTGCATCACTTGTTAAAACTTTATCTGCACCCTGTGTTCCATCCGTTAATTTAAAGGTACCGTTTACATCAAGTGTAGCAGAAGGAAGAGTTTGGTTAATACCAACCCGTCCGGGCGAAGGTGTTACGGACATCACTGTTGCAATTCCATTGCTGCTGCTGCCATAGCCCAATACAATCCCGTTGCTCGAATCAAAATAATCACCACCGCTAATCACTAATTTGTTTCCCAGCGTTCCAAGCCCTGTTACATTATTAGGATTGCCGCTGTATTTCAAAACAACTTTATCTCCATCAGAGTTTGAGAAACTCAAGGGTCCGTAAGGACTTGTGTTCCCGATGCCAACTTTTCCGGTATTGGTGATGGTCATGCGGTTGGTGGAGTTGGTATAAAAATCAAGACCATATTGATTCGTTGCTGTCGTGCGGTTGCTGGCAATGCCTTCTCCGCTTCCGTTTCCGAAGGTGAGACCATTACTCAGTGTTCCTGCATTGGTATTTGCATTGTCCAGATTGAGATTGTTCTGAACGCTGAGGTTGTTCTTAGCAGCAACATCACCGGTAAAACTCCATTCGAGCGAATTCGGCATGCCGGTGGTTCCGAGGGCGCCGCCATCGAAACCGAAAAGGTTGGGGCCGTTGAGTGTCGCATCGAATTTCAATCCATGGTTGGGATCATTGCCGGCTCTTAACAGAAGTGTGCTGTCGTTAAGGGCGATGTTGCCTTTCACATCCAGCTTTGCAAGTGGAGATGTGTTTCCGATTCCAACATTCCCGGTATTGCTGTTGGAGATATTGTTACCATTGGTCGTCCAGCTGTTTGAACTTGTACTCGCCGGTGTCCATGCGCTTCCGTTCCATTGGAGTACTTGTCCGCTTGTCGCGCCCTGCTGAGCAATATCCAACGGTGCTCCCGCCGTTCCATCTCCACTCAGACGAGGTGTGATATTCACTCCGCCGCTGCTGCTGGAAGTATTGTCGGTAGAAGGAACCCAGGTACTTCCGTTGTATTTTAAAACCTGCCCTGATGCGGCGCCTGTCGTAGTGACATCACTCAAATTGTCAAGCGCTGTCACCGTATTGCTGATTGTCGTTCCGGCAATACTGATTCCTGTTCCCTGTGTGTAACTGGCATTGTTATCACTTGCAGGCGCCCATTGTGTACCGTTGTATTTCAGGACCTGTCCATTCGATGGGGATGTTGCAGAGATAGTTGTATTCCTGATTTTTGCAACAGTTGGATTCGGATAAGTTCCTGACAAATCACCGTTCGCGGTTGTACCGGTGGTGATGTCATCATTTCCATTGGTATCACCCGTATTGGAAATGACATTTCCGGCTATGTTAATACCGTTGCCTGCCGTATAAGTCGTATTGCTGTCAAGCGCAGGAGCCCAGTTGGTTCCGTTGTACTTGAGCACTTGTCCGGATGCAGCTGAAGATGAATTTACATCCGTCAGATCATTCAATGCCATATTGGTCGCTACATCAGAGGTATTTGCTTTCTGCGCCTGTAAGGCATAGGGCACACTGAGCAAAGCCGAACTCCCCATCATCACATAAGCACTTCCTCCGGCAGGATCCATTTCCACCTGTAGCCAGGGAGTTATTGTGGCCCAGGGAATAGAAGAAAATATTCCGCTCACAACAGTTCCATTACCTACACCGAGTGTAAACAAACCAAACTGGTTGGTTGTAACGGTATGTGTTTCCTGATAAAGGGTTGCTCCTGCGCTGCCATCCGTAATAGAAATACGAATGCTTACTGATTGATTCGCAAGGATTGCGCCTGTAGTGTTACGGGCGATGGCTTGGTAGTTGAGACTTTGGGGAGTCTGTGCCATTCCGGTAATCACACAAAAAATGATACTAAGGAGAAGATTGGCTTTTTTCATACGGAGTGATTTATTATTTGATAATGATGGCAATAGAGGAGCTTCTATTAATACCTCTTGGGTTGCAATTTTTGGTGCTAAATAGATCCTAGGTACAACTCGCTATAACTCACCCTACAATCAATAGCTACCAACTTGGTTGAAAGATAAGTCGACTTGCCCCCCCAAAAAAAACTACACCATTTTTATTCTACATAGCTTTGCCAACTTCTTAATGTTATTAATGTTGACTTTGTTCATAGCTATTATTTCTTTATTAATTTTTTTAATTGATTCTACATCGTAACCTTGCTTTTTTGCTAATTCAGTTGAAATGATTTGCATTACTGGTCCCTTTGGCCCATTCTTAGGAACATTTATAACGATTAGCCAGCCACCTGGTCCACCAACTTTCATTTTCCCCCATTCACCAATTTTTTGCAACAAAGAAATTTCTAAATTTGAAATATCTAACATATTGGCAGGACCAGTCGAAGAAGTTGTATCGGTGGTTTTATCCAGACTAGTAACAATTAGTCCTCTTCCTTTTGTCATAATTGGAAAATCCCGTTCCCATTTTAATCTTTGAAAATTCACTGTTCCTGCAAAGTCACGAACCATATTTATGTCTTTTGTCAGAACTATAAAGGCTTGTCTCCAATGCTTAGGAGAATTTGAGACAGATGGAATCCTGACACCTTCATGATTAATAAAATCTTGTATCGTTAACACTACTTTTGTTGCTGTCCAATTATAATCGTCTATGCGATTGGGATTGCGAAGGATAAAAAAATCGCCAACATCTTCTGGACCCTTAAGTCCCATAAGGTAAAGATCAAGATCAGAATAAGTCATATCTTCAATTGGTCGCACAATTATTCGAAATCTTCCTGGTTCGACTTCAATCCAACTAAATCTATCATAAGCCATCGGAGAACTGTCATCGTCAAGAAATGAAGACCAGTGACCGGGATATTGAGAATTAATATGATCATCCATTTCCTCTCCAAGTGCTGGCCCTGTACTCGGGTTTCTGTAATGTGCAAATGCGGCAAACTGATGTCCCCATTCTTGTCCCATAGTGTGGCGCCAAGTTTGAAATGCCCATTGTGCCATAACATGATATCCTTGTAGTTTCGTAGTTCCCCATCTACTACGAGTGTCCCTTTGCTCTAATCCTATGCCTAATACATTGTTATAGATTTGACTAAAATAAGGACCATCGGATGGCATACCGCTATGTGTGTCTAAAAAAAATGTAATTTGATCGTAAAGATCTCCATGACTCGTTCTAAATAATTGATAAGCACGTTCATAATTCACAGAATTAGTTACGCCATCATTTACAACTAAACTACCGTCGTCTTCAATAACACATACAACTTCAAAATCTTGAATTTTTGCATTTGACATAATATCAAGTATTTGTTACCTACTCTTCTTCGGATTTTCGGCCACCTCCGTATTTATATCTCGAGTTTACATTTTATTTAGGGCAGTCAAAATTGCCTTATTCAATAAATTTTATAGCCAAAAAAATTAGACCTCCCAGAGAAAGCAACGACTGTAGCATCACCACTAGACTCTTCGGAGGCCCAAACTTTCACAATGTCTCCGGCATTCAAATAAAATATGCCAGATGTAATCGTTGCTACAGCATCGCCATTACTTGATGTCATTTCTGAAATGTCAGCAGTTTCTTCCGATGGATGTGCGCTCGAACCCAAGGTAATGGCAACAGTGTGCGGAAGAGATGTGGTTTGCCAAACTAGTTGTGAATGAAAATAATATAATCCTGGAGAAGGAGCAGTGAAGTTGCCTGTAGTTTCATTGTAGCCATTTCCGTTATTAACAAAAACACTATCAAAAATTATTTGATGATATACACCATTAAATGTTACTGAATTAAATTGCAATTGTGCCTTAAACACAACCTGCTCTGCAGCAGTAGTTTGCCAACTCCCATTCCCACTCGCATCACTCGTCAAAACTTTTCCTGCGCCCTCTGTGCCGTCGGTAATTTTTAAAGTACCATTAATATTAGTGTTGCCATTAACATCAAGTTTGGCAAGAGGAGTTGTTGTACCGATGCCAACAAAGCCAAAGGGAGAAACTGTTAACCGATCAACTCCGCCATTTCTTAATTTTATTTTCGAAGGTTCCTGGTTTACAATAATTAATTCATCATTGTCCATCATAATCAAACCGCCATCTAAAGTTGTGCTATCGGTAAAATTATTTGTTAGTTGAATGGATGATGTTGCAGTGGTGCTGTTGTGTACTTGCAAATTGTGAGTTGGAGCGGCAGTTCCAATTCCCACTAAACCACTATTCGCAATGGATATTCTTTTTGCACTTCCCGTATATAAATCCAATCCATATCGATTCACACCGGCATTTCGGTTGGAGGCGATTCCTTCACCGCTTCCGTTTCCAAAAGTTAAACTGTTGCTTAAACTGCCGGTGTTTGCGCTTGCATCATCAACGATGATGGAATGCTCTGTATAGAAATTATTTTTTGCAGAAACATCGCCGGTAAAACTCCACTCTAAAGAATTGGGCATTCCGCTTGTTCCGAGGGCGCCGCCATTGTAACCGAAGAGATACGGACCGTCGATAGTTGGATCGTATTTCAAGCCATGGTCAGCATTATTGCCGCTTCGCAATCTCAGTTCAAAATCATTGAGGGAAAGGATGCCATTTACATCCAATTTACTCTGAGGCGTAGAGGTTCCTATTCCAATATTTCCTGTATTAGAATTGGTGATGTTGTTTCCGTTTGCAGTCCAATAACCTGTTGCACCACTACCTGGGCTCCAGGAAGTACCGTTCCATTGAAGCACTTGTCCGCTGCTTGCTCCCTGTTGTGCAATGTCAAGTGGAAAACCTAGTGTGCCGTCGCCGCTCAGACGAGGAGAACTGTTTACACCGCCGCTGCTGCTGGAGGTATTGTCGGTGCCGGGGATCCAGTTTGTGCCGTTGTACTTCAAAACCTGCCCGGAAGCCGCACCCGTTGTGGTCACATCGCTAAGATTATCGAGAGTGGTAACGGTATTGCTGATCGTACTTCCGCTGATATTTATTCCCGTTCCCTGTGTATAGCTTGTATTATTATCCGTTGAAGGAACATACTGCGTGCCGTTGTATTTCAGTACTTGACCGTTTGTCGGTGCCGTGGTGGAAACGGCAGCACCTCTTATTTTCGCGACAGTCGGATTGGGATAGGTTCCGCTCAGGTCACCGTTCGCGCTAGTGCTGTTGGTAATATCGTCGGCGGAATTAAGATCTCCCGTATTGGAAATGACATTCCCTGCCACGTTGATACCGCTGCCTGCCGTGTATGTATTGTTACTGTCGAGGGAAGGAACCCAATTCGTTCCATTGTACTTGAGCACTTGTCCGGATGAAGGTGATGTAGAGTTAACATCCGTCAGATCATTCAAAGTCATATTGGTCGCTACATCAGAGGTATTTGCTTTCTGCGCCTGCAAGGCATAGGGCACACTCAGCAAAGCCGAACTGCCCATCATCACATAAGCACTTCCCCCGGCGGGATCCATTTCCACCTGTAGCCAGGGAGTGATTGTGGCCCAGGGAATGGAAGAAAATATTCCACTCACAACAGTTCCATTACCTACACCAAGTGTAAACAAACCAAACTGGTTGGTTGTAACGGTATGTGTTTCCTGGAAAAGCGTTGCTCCTGCGCTTCCATCCGTAATAGAAATACGAATGCCAACAGATTGATTCGCAAGGATGGCTCCCGTTGTATTACGGGCGACGGCCTGGTAGTTGAGTGCCTGAGGTGTCTGCGCCTGAATATTTAGAAATGTAAAAATGGTGACGATGAGAATGAGGTGGCGTAACATAGATGTTCTATATAAATTGAATGATGAAATGGATTTGCCATTGAAGAGAATTTAGTTCAATGATAAAAGAGAGAAATTTGAAATGCGTAGAATGTTCAAGGTTTTACAAATTGCCTGGTTGCAATCCTTTTTCCAGTATTGTTCAGAATACTCAGAAAATAAATTCCCGGTGCCAGAGAACGCACATTTAAAAAAACCTGAAAACCCTGAGTGATCTGAGGCACATCTACTAGTCGCCCTCCCCCATCTGCAATACTGAAAAGATATTTTTCTTCAGAATTAATATTACAGGTGAGTACATCCGCAACAGGATTTGGATAAATAGTGAATCCATTTATTGCCTCCTTTTCATAAACAAAGTCGATAAATGAAGTATCGGGTTGCTGAAATCCCTGCGTGAGGAAATTACCGGTGCTATTCAATGTTGCAACAGCAATTTCTCCAAGGGTAAATGAAAGTGATCCGGTTCCTGGCTGTTCATAATAATTTCCTGACACAGCCACAACACTACGTTCAAGGCTTTGGCTGCTGGAAACTAAGCTAAACAGGCAGAAACCCATGAAAATTATTTTTTTCATAATCCGGGTTTTATTATTTGTATAAAATGAAGGAGAATGTGTCAACTCTCCGAATTAATTAAAAACTAAATACACAATTCCAATTCGCGGAAACATGGTTTGGGGGATTGTATGCATGCTCCCTCCTCCCGCACAAAAGCTATAATCTTAAATCAACTTCAAATCAAATTAAATCAAAAAAAATCAAAAAATCAAAATGAAGTTTATTAAATCAGGAAATGAATGAAGGAAAATACCTATGAATTCCTGATAAAAATCATGTACAAAAATTTTACACCAACATTTTTCTTAAATTCCTTTATACACTATCAATGTTACTCTTCGCAATACAATGTCTTTTAAAGTAAAACTGAATTCTATAAATTTATAACACTTTTACAAAACCGGTCCAATAAAAAAACCCCGGCAAGACGCCGGGGTTTAGAAAACAATTTATTGTCAAACTCAAATTGTACTTAAAAAATCATGCTTTGTATATGGGTACTGCCTTTTTCTGAAGGTTTTGGAGGAGGGGGCGGAAGCGGGTCATCGTTGATATTCATTTCCATTTTATTCCCTTTGCGGTTGATGCGGACTTTATCTTTTCCATTTTCACGGATATAAATCCCGTTGCTGTCCACCCGAACTTTTCCGCCATCGGAACCGTTGATGATGATTCCGTTTTCATCGATCTTGATCTGACTGCCGTCATCACCGTTGATGTTCAGTTCTCCTCCACCGAGGGTACTTTCCGTTCCATCACAATCAACACAGCGGAGTCCTTTTTCGGTCATGATCCAGGTGCGATTCAGCATGTCGCGGTCAAGTACGTTTTCGATATTATCGATGTCGTAGATGTAATTTTTCAGACTTTCATCAAGCTTTACCTTTCCTCCTACAGGAACACGTAGAAGCAGTTGTACTTTTTGTGCTCTGTATTTTTCTTCCGGACTGAGGGTGAAATGACGGTCAAGTTTTAGCGCGGAATCATTTTGCAAAAACACATAACTGATGTGCGAAGCATTATCGATCGCGTTCTTTCTGGAGCCACCTCTCGCGTAAAGGATTTCTACCAGTTCAAAGGAATCTGTAGGACTCTTTACGATATCCAGTTTAACCTTTTGTGAAAGGAAACGGTTGTCGTTGATGTTGAGTTGGAAATCTTCGTCCTCATCATAATCCGAGTCGTCGTATTTCTTCTCTTCATTTATACTTCCGTTCATCTCCACAATCATAGTGCGTGAAGCGGGTTGAACAAGCGCGATTTCTTTACGCACATTTTCTTTTTCTGAAAATTCAGAAGCCAGGCGAATTCCGATGACCAGGCAAATGCCTACTCCAACCAACCACAATCCCAGCGCAGTGAATCCAACGATTTTAGAACTTTTCTTAATGTTGAATAACATGCGTGCTCCGGCATAGGCGAGCATGAGAAATGGAATTCCTATCAGCAACACGACTCCGATGAAACCCAATACAAAATGTGTTTCGGATGCAAAGGCATAGTGCCAAACGGCAGGATAGTGTGTTCCCGGAATTTTTAACAAGGCAAGCAAGGAAACAAACATCGCGAAGGCCACGATAATCCCGATGAACATAAAGAAGATGGCGATTAATTTACCGAGCAGTACGAAGAAGAATTTGATCACCTCTCCTATCGCTTCGAAAATTCTCCCGACAACTGTTCCCGCTTTTTTAGAAACATCTTTTCCTGTTTCACCGGCGTTTTTCCGGATTTGTTCCATCTCCTCTTTTACATTCTTTTCAATGTTGGAGATGGTTACAGGCTCCCCCCGCATCTGAAGTTTTTCAGCGGTGGTTTTTGCTTCAGGAACAATGATCCACAAAAGGATATACAACAAGAATCCTGAACCGAAGACAAAGAAGATGAAAGCAAATGCCAGTCGCACCCACACTGCGTCGATGTCGAAGTAATTCGCGACACCGGAGCACACACCACCCAGCAATTTATCATCCGGGTTACGGAAGAGGCGGCGTTTTACAGGTCCTTCCTGCACTTCAGGACGTTCTGATTTAGTTTGCTCTTCATGCGCGGCTTCATCACCGAATTGTTCCGGACGTCCCATTTGTATGGTGACTTCTTCCACATCTTCCAGGGTGATGACCTGTTTGCTGTCTTTGATACGGTCCTGGAACATTTCAGCGATGCGGGATTCTATGTCCTGCATGATTTCGTCGCGGCCTTCAGCGGTGGTGAAGTGACTGCGGATCGCTTCCAGATATTGCTTGAACCGTTCATACGCGTTTTCGTCGATATGAAAGACGATTCCACCTATATTAACTGTGACTGTCTTATTCATGATGCAAAGGTTTTTGTGTTGTGTGGTTGACTGCTTCTACCAGTTCTTTCCATGTCTGATGAAGTTCTTCCAAAAATTTTTCTCCGAGTGGAGTTAATGAATAATACTTACGTGGAGGTCCTGATTTGCTCTCAATCCAGCGATACTGTAACAGACCTGCATTCTTTAATCGTGTCAGCAAAGGATATAAGGTTCCTTCCACCACGATTAATTTTGATTCTTTCATCCGGGCAATGATATCGGAAGGATAGACTTCCTGGTGTGAAAGAATCGACAGAATGCAAAACTCCAGTACCCCTTTGCGCATCTGAGCCTGCGTATTCTCTAAATTACTGCTCATGGCTATTTGGGTTAATTGATTTTGAACTTGATTTTGAATGGAGCCACACTATTGTATGGCTTATTGATGAAGGTTCAGAAGATTGCGCTTCGCACCTTTTGATGGATCCTGGTTCCAGTTAGCTGTGGACGCAGTCAGCTCATCGGTTGAGAAGGAATCGAGTCCTTGTGAGTAGACATTTCCTTTGCCGAAGACGCGTACAAAACTTTCCCCAACACTACCGGAAGCGATAATTTTTCCGCTGCCTTTGACGATCATTCCCAGAGCAAGTGCGCGAACATCCAGTTTGATACTGCCATTACCATTTACTTTGAGTAAAAGCATGTCTGAGTTCAGAGGCTGACTGGCAAACACTTTTCCTGAACCGTTTATTTCGATGAGGTTGATGTCTTCGATGGTTACATAGATAGTCACCGGTCTGTTGTTGGTTCCTGAGATGATCAATGCGCCATTCAGTACTTCAGTATGAATTGAATTGATCAGGCGACGGTCCCCTTCTACTCTTAAAGAAGTTTCATTTCCTTGTGACAGAATTACGTTGGCATTTGTGTTCACTACCAATCCGTAGAAGTTGCCCGGTGTTCTGAGATCCGATACCAGATCATTGGAATCCGCTTTTGAAGTTGTGCAGGCAAAGAAGGCTGCCATCAGGAATGAGAAAAAGATTTTAGTTTTCATTGGTTTTAGTTTTTGGGGTTATACTGTGGCTGTGTTGTTTTTTTGTTTAAATATTTCTTAAGGTTCTATGTAATACCCTTAAGAAGGTGATACAAAGATATGGTCATAGGATACTACTATGCAATACATGGTACTAATATTTTTCAAATAAATACGTATTGACTTGATTTTCAATATATTTATTTTTATTGAAAAATCCACTCACTCTGAGTTCAATTATTATAATCCAACTTAAACTTGGAATATTAATATTAATTGACTCAATCTTAAAAATTCAAGTGATAGTGAATGAATCAGAAATGGGCAGAAAACATGAAAAGTGGTAAATCCGGTTAAAATTCTGTAAAAATGGACCTTACCTCCCCCGAAAATCGAAAATCACACTATATATATAGAACAAAAGATAAAAGCGATCAGGATTACCTCATGGTTCTTGGTTTTATAATTAAGTCTTCATTGTTAGATTTTACCTTGATTCAATCCAAACTGAGCATTCCCTTGTAAAGGATAAAATTTGCTTATCCATAGCGTTATTTTGAAATATCTTTTTCTTCTTTTTAAAGAATCAGATACATTTGAACAAACCTTTAATTAAAATAAAATGAAAAAGACATTATTACTTTGCAGCCTTTTGATTGCCTTCGTGCTCAACAATGTGAATGCACAAATGATGGGTGGCGGAAGCAAAATTATTCAGAAGTCGGGTGACCTGAGTGCATTTAAAAGTTCTAAAGTCATGAATGTGACTTTCACATTTGACGGATTGAAAGTTGGCGCTTACAATTCAGAGGACGAATTCACAAAAAATAAAATGGCTGAGATTGAAAAATCAAAAGGAAAAGCGGAAGCGGATGAGTGGTTGAAAAAATGGGAAGCAGCGAAGAAAAATGTTTTCCCGGAAATGTTCATCAAACTTTTTAATGAGCGAGTATCAAAAATGGGTCTGCAAGTGAAAGAAAATGAAACATCCGCGGAATATACTCTGAATGTAAACTGTACCTATATCGAACCAGGTTACAATGTCGCTTTTGCAAAACGTCCGGCATTTGCCCATTTCACTTTTAACGTTATCAAAAATGCTGACAAATCAGTTGTTGCTGAATTGTATGTAAACAATGTACTTGGTAGCGGATCAATGGGCTACGATTTTTCTGTTGATTCACGTGTGAAAGAATCTTACGCGAAAGCAGGAAAAATGCTCGGTAAATTTATCGCTGATTAATGCTATTTCAGAATAGAAAAATCAGGAAATAAAAAAAGGAGGTTGTTCTAAACAACCTCCTTTTTTTATGAAGAGAAATTCAATTATTTTCCTTTGATCTGGAGAAGTTCAACTTCGAAGATCAATGTTGAGTTCGGTCCGATTGTTGGTCCGGCAGCACGATCGCCATACGCCAGGGATGGCGGAATGAAGAGTTTCCATTTTGAACCTACGTTCATCATTTGTAAAGCTTCTGTCCATCCTTTGATCACAGCGCCAACAGGAAATTCAGCAGGCTCGCCTCTTTCAACAGAACTATCGAAAACAGTACCGTCCATTAAAGTTCCATGGTAATGAGTGACTACAGTATCCGTTTCAGATGGTTTAGGACCGGTACCCTCTTTCATGACCATGTATTGCATTCCGTCAGGAAGTTCGATAACGCCGGCTTTTTTCTTATTCTCAGCAAGAAATTTCTTTCCGGCTTCGATGTTGTTATCAGCTTTTTCTTTTTGTTTTGTAGCAAGGTATCCCTGAATGGCAGCTTGTGATTCCTTCGCGCCAAGTTTCAGGCTGTCTCCTTTCAGTACGCTTTCCATAGCGGACTTGAGGATATCCAGGTTTAAAGTTTCGAGACCATCTTTTTTCATATTTGTTCCGATGGATACTCCGATAGCATAAGATGCTGAATCCGCTGCATTTTTCAACGACAAGTCAGCTTTGCCTTTCTGTCCGCATGAGAACATTGTTACAAGGCTGAAACAAGCCGCAAGCGATAATACTTTTTTGTTCATAGGGTTAGTTTTATGAGGGGGCGAAGATATAGAAATAAACGGATGGAAAGATGATTTTAAACTGAAAGAAATAGCCGGACTTGCAAAGTCATATATTTAACATTCAGCAGTTTATGGAAATTTAATCCCGAAATCAGCCTCTGACAGAAGACTTATTCACCTACAGTTCGGGATCATTGGCAAAAAGTCATCCTGTAGTATGAATGCTTATTTTATATTTGCCCGATTCCTAAACGATTCGTCTTTGTGCCACGTGTTTTACGAATTATTAACCGATTAAATCTGGGCGGACCGACCTTTAACGCAGCTCTTTTGACGAAGCACATGGCTCCGGAATTTGAGACTTTGTTGGCGGCAGGTACAAAGCAGGATTCTGAAGAGAGTTCGGATTTCATCGTGCATGATATGGGACTTTCTTACCGGAAAATTCCCGAGATGCATCGTTCCTTAAATCCGGTAAGGGATTACGCTGCATACAGAAAAATTGTAAAAATTATTCGGGAATTTAAACCGGATATCGTTCATACGCATGCCGCAAAAGCCGGAACGCTTGGACGTTTGGCAGCCATCCGGGAAAATGTTCCGGTGATTGTTCACACCTTTCACGGGCATGTATTTCACTCCTACTTTCATCCTTTAAAAACAAAATTATTTCTTGGTATTGAGCGGTATCTCGCGGCCAGAAGTTCCGCTATCATAGCAATTAGCGATCGTCAAAAGTTTGAGCTGAGTACTATTCATAAGGTCTGTCCCCCTTCCAAAATCAAAGTAATCCCATTGGGGTTTGACTTGTCGAGATTTCAGGAAAAGATATCAGACAAGAGGAAGATTTTCAGAGATAAATATATGCTCGAAGCGGATGAAATTGCTGTTGGAATCATTGGCCGGCTGGTGCCGGTTAAGAACCACACGCTTTTTCTGCGAGCTGCTGCGAGAGCCTTACAAAACACGACCAAAAGAGTACGTTTTTTTCTGATCGGTGACGGAGAAGAAAGAACGCATCTCATCAATCTTTGCAATGAACTAAAGCTGGATCATACTTATTTCCCACAACAATCCAGGAAAGCAACGGTAACATTTTGCAGTTGGATTCATGAAGTCGATGTAGCCATTTCGGGGCTTGATGTTATTGCCCTCACTTCGTTGAATGAAGGTACACCGGTAAGTCTGATTGAAGCGCAGGCTGGAAATAAAGCGATCATCACCACGGATGTTGGTGGCATTGAAAATATCGTCGCCTCAGGTTCCACCGCATTGTTGGTCGCCAACAACGATCTTGACCAGTTTGCAAACGGGCTTACCAGGATGCTGGAAGACGATAATTTCCGTTCGCATTTATCCGAACACGGCTGGGAACTTGTGAAAGAAAGATTTCATTATACCAGACTTGTCCAGGAAATGAAAGGCCTTTATTACGATTTATTGGCAAGTCGTCGGTCGAAGCGCTAATGGTATTATTTTCTGGGAAATTCGTTAATAAATCCTATTTTTGTCAACATAAACAACACATGCGGAACCTCCTTTTTATTTGTGTACTAGGACTTTTATGCAGTTGCCGTTCCCTGGCGCCCAACAGAATGTTTCAAACTCCAAAGGACTATGAATATTCCAGGGATACCGTTGCTTCGGGGGCCAAAACAACATACCTGATTCAGCCTTACGATAAGCTCGAATTACACATTTACAGTAATGATGGATTTCGCCTGGTTGACATCACCCAGAATACAATGACCACTACAAATATGTATGAAAACTTCTCCTATGTAGTGGATGATTCAGGCATGGTGAAATTTCCGATTATTGGATATGTAAATCTGCTTGGTCAGGATATTCGCGCCGCCCAGACACTTCTGGAAGGTATGTACTCCAAATACTACAACGATCCATTTGTCATTCTAAAGGTCACGAACCGGCATGTTTTGGTTTTCCAGGGAGATAACGGACATGGTGTGCTGGTGAATCTGCAAAATGACAACACCAGTTTGTTCGAAGCACTGGCACTTTCAGGCGGACTCACGGAGAACAGTAAAGCCTATAAAATCAAAATTATCAGAGGTGATTTACACAATCCGAAAATTTACAAAGCGGATGTGTATACGCTTGAGGGTTTAAAAGATTCAGAGCTGAGGATTCTCAGCAATGACATTATCTATATTGAAGCAGCACCGGATTACAAACAAAGAGTTTTCCAGCAACTTACACCAGTGGTAGGCATTATTACGGCGGTTTTACTTGTTTTGAATCTTGTGAAAAACTAATCGATGGGCAGAAAGAAAATATCGAACCTGAATGAAGAGTTTGATCTGAAATTATTCGCCATTATCGCGCGAAAGAATTTCTATCTTCTGTTCATTAACATCACCATTTTTCTAACACTTTCTTATTTATACCTCCGTTACACCCACCCTATTTACCAGTCTGAAACAGTTTTAAAAATCGGAACGGTAAACAACGCGAATGCTGTCCTGAATCTGCAGAACACACAATTCATGGACGCGATGGGGTCTTCCAATCAACTTGCCGGAGATATCGAACTCCTTCGTTCACGGGTGATGATCTCACGTGTAATCGAGCGCATGAAGATGGATGTGAGTTACTATTTCCATGGAAATGTTCTTGACAATGAAATGTACAAGAACGCTCCATTTACTGTGGAATATCAGATTCAGGATTCCAACCTGCTCGACACCCGCTTCAACCTGACTTTTGATTCACAGAAACAATTCCAGGTTCGTTACCGCTGGAGTGACCAGGATGTAGTCAGGGCAGGTGCGATTGGTGAATGGAATGCATATCCCGGAATCCGCTTCAGGATCAAAGTTTCCGATTACCAGACCGTCCTTAAGCAACAGAAAAAAATCAGCGATAATCCTTTCTTCTTTACCATTAATAATAAAGAGACTCTGATTGAGAAATATTATCAGTTTGTATCGGTGATGATTCTCAATCCGAATGCGCAAACAATCAAAATTTCTTTCAAAGACAACAATGCCAACAAAGCCGCTGACTTTGTAAACACCATGGCAGAGGAGTACGATGAATATGATAAAGAAAGAAAATCCGAAGGTTCTAATAAATCGCTCGGCTTTATCAACGAAACAATCCAGTCCATCGACAATGAACTGAAGATTTCGGAAATATCACTCGAGCTTTTCAAGAAGGAAAATAAAATTATTGATCCTTCAAAAAACGCGGATGATGTATTGGAACACATTCATACTATGATTGATCAGCGTGTCGCGATTCAACTGGATATGGCTGTATTGGATCGTCTGGAAAAAGATATTCTTACGAATGACAAACTGGAGAATTTATTACCCCTTTTGGCCGGGACATATACGGATAATCTGATTCAAAATCTGGTTGAAAAAATTCAGACTCTGGAAGACAAGAAATCGAATCTTGGGTTCATGGCTACAGATGCCAACGCGGCAATGAAATCGCTTGATCTGGATATCGACAACCAGCGAAAAATTCTGATCAAATCCATGGCGAATGCCAAGCTATCGCTGGTAGAAAAAATAAAATCCATTGATGATCGTATCGCTGAATTCGAACTTGGGTTCATGAAATTGCCGGGCAAGGAAGCTGAAATGTCAAGGCTTCAGCGTACATACGAAGTCAATCAGAAATTCTATCAGTTGTTATTGGAGAAAAAAGTAGAATTTTCCATTACGAAAGCCGGAGTTGTAACCAATAACATCATTCTTCAAAGAGGTAAAGTTCAGACTGAACCCTTATCCCCTAACCGCCGACTTATCATCGCCGGAAGTTTGCTTTTGGGTTTCATCATCAGCTTCCTGATCATCTTTGTACGATACCTTTTCTACAATGAAATCATGTCATTGGATGAGATCAACCAGTACACAGACGCATCTCTGCTGGGTATCATTCCGAAATACAAAAGTGAAATTCCTGTGTCTCAGTTGCTGGTTGACAAAAATCCAAAATCAGCGATTTCGGAATCCTTCCGTTCTGTTCGTACCAATTTACAATTTATCTCCAATGAGCCGGGAGCGAAGGTCATCGCGATCACTTCCACTATTTCAGGAGAGGGAAAAACATTTGTCGCCATCAACCTTGCCGGTGTGATCGCCTTTTCTGAAAAGAGAGTGATGATCATTGACCTTGACATGCGGAAGCCGAAGATTCACCTTGGTTTCAACGTTGAGAACGTAAGGGGAATGAGTACGATACTTATCGGAAAAGACAGTCCGGAGAATTGTATCAACAAGAGCAATCTGAAAAATCTGGATTTCATCACTGCCGGCCCAATTCCACCGAATCCATCAGAATTGATTTTGAGTAAACGAATGAATGAACTCATCAATTATCTGAAAAATATTTACGATGTGGTGATTATCGATACACCACCTGTTGGAATTGTAACTGACGGCGTTGAAATTATTCAAAACGCGGATTATCCGATTTATATCATCAGGGCACAGTATTCCAAACGGATGTTTATCCAAAATCTGAACAAGCTCATTGATGAGAATAAAATTAAAATGGCGGTAGTACTGAATGGAGTTGAGATGTCACGGTTCAAATATGGCTATGGTTATGGCTATGGATACGGCTATGGTTATGGCTACGGTTATGGCTACTATGATGATGAGGCAAAGAAACACATGTCTCGCTGGGACCGTCTCAAAATGCGGATAAAAGGCAATTAAGCATTAGGTATGAAATTTATAAATACTCCGATTGCCGGATTGATTATCATTGAACCGACAATTTTTCATGATGAAAGGGGTTCATTCATTGAATCTTACAATAAAGAACAATTCTTCGCCGCGGGTATTGATGTAGAGTTTATTCAGGACAACCAATCCATCAGTAAGATCAATGTGATTCGCGGATTACATTTTCAACAAGATCCCAAAGCTCAGGGAAAGCTGGTACGTGTGGCAAAAGGAAGAGCGTTGGATGTAGCTGTTGACATTCGTCCCGACTCCCCTACTTATGGAAGACATTTCAGTCTGGAACTGAATTCAACCAGTCAGGTAATGATGTGGATTCCACCGGGATTTGCTCATGGTTTTTCAGTACTCGAAGAGGATACTGTTTTCTGTTACAAAGTTACCAGTCCTTACAGCAAAGAGCACGAAAGAGGAATTCGTTTTGATGATCCGGAATTGAATATTGACTGGAAAGTTTCCAAACCAATTGTTTCGGGAAAGGATAAAATACTTCCTTCTCTGAGAGAGTATATGCCTCAATCCCGTTAATAAGAACACCACTAATATCAGATTGTATACCCACAAAAAATCAACCATCACCAATGTCCATTGTGACTACAATCAAATTTTCTAATTTTGGGCATCAATAAGAATCAAAAAAGTAATCCAGCACAATGAATCAAACCGGCCAATATTTAGTTACAGTGTATGGCCTGTTTTTCGTCGTATCCATTGTATTTTCCTTTCTTATCAATCGGCTCTTCTTAAAATTTGTACGCACACTCGGCATCCGCAATCAGGATGACACGGTCATTCGCTGGGGTTCACAGTCAAAACCTGCAGTCGGAGGCTTTTCATTCTACATTATCTATCTCTTATCGGTTATCACCTACTCTATTTTCTTTGACAGCAACCAGGTATTTCTAAGCAAGGAATTCATTGGAATTTTACTTGCAACGATGCTGGGGTTTCTTCTTGGGCTTGCTGATGACGCATACAATACAAAGCCGTTTCTGAAATTTCTTACCCAGGTCACCTGCGCGGTTATTTTGATGGTAACAGGAACAGAGATTACACTTTCCTATGTTGAACCCGTGAATTATGTGATTACTATTTTCTGGGTTGTTGGAATCATGAATTCACTGAACATGCTTGACAACATGGACGCGATAACAACCACCGTATCCATTTCCATTATTCTTTCTGCGCTGACGGTCATGGTATTTCACCAGGAATTCGGCAGTGTTTATTTTATGATTATGATTGGTGTAATGGCTGCATTGATCGGCTTTCTTTATTTCAACTGGCATCCTTCAAAAATGTACATGGGTGATACCGGAAGTCAGTTCCTGGGTGTATTTCTGGCAGCAGTAGGTATAAAATATCTGTGGAACGCGGAACCACCTTCCGGAGATCTCATCAGTGCCAGGAATTTATTGCTGCCACTGATTGTATTTTTAATGCCAATTATTGATACCACAACTGTTGTGATCAATCGCCTGATGAAAGGACAAAGTCCATTTATAGGCGGAAAAGATCATACGACTCATGCTCTCGCATACCTTGGTCTGAGTGACCGTCAAGTCGCTATGGTATTTTGGTTTATGACATTGTTGTCATTATTGCTTGTGGTGATTATTGAAAAATACCTTCGAGACTGGACCCATACATACACAATCATTTTCTCTATTTATATTCTGATCATGTTTTCATTGTTCTACTATGCGGCGAGAACGGTGAAAAAGAAAAAGGAAATTGTCTGATTGATCAGACAATGCTGTGTTGTTTAAGAAAATCAGAAAGTTTGCGTATTGCATTTGAACGATGACTAAATCTGTTTTTTTCTTCTAAACTCATTTCAGCAAAAGTTCTTTGTTCCCCTTCGGGCACAAACACAGGATCATAACCGAATCCATGAGAACCGACCGGGGCTTCTGTAATTCTCCCTTCAATTGAGCCTTCAAAAATATATTCTTTATCACTAAGATAGAGAGCGATCACCGTTCTGAATCTTGCTTTTCTGTTTTGTACACCTTGTAATTCAGTGAGGACCTTTAGTACATTGTCTTCCGCAATACAAGCTGGCCCCGCATATCTGGCGGAATATACACCCGGTCGGCCATTCAAGGCTTCAATTTCCAAACCGGTATCATCAGCAAAACAATCCACACCAAATTTATCGTGAACATAACGGGCTTTCTGACGGGCATTGTCCTCAAGCTTGACTCCTGTTTCAGGCAAATCGTCATCACATTCAATATCTTTCAGACTGATCAATTGCAGATCAGTCGGAAGTAAATGGGCGACTTCTTTAATTTTATGTTGATTGTTTGTTGCGAATACGAGCCTCATGATGGAGTGTGAGTGTGGGGTGTGAGAGTGAGAGTGAGTGTGAGTGTGAGTGTGAGTGTGAGTGTGATTTTGGGTGTGGGGGCTTTTTGTTTGGGTGTATGTGTTGAAGTTGTGGGCAAAGGTGCTAAAATCAATTTGAGTGTGGAAAAGTGCCAGTCTCCGAAGACAATATTTTTACAATAGAGCTGTGGAAAAACCCTTTAATCATGCGCCAAAAGGGCGGGGAATTGCCTTTTAAAGAGCAATTATTTTGTATCTTTGAGAAGTATAAAATCTTTGCTCAACAGAGGCAGAACCTGAAATTTCTATGAAAGTCGCATTGATCACCGGAATCACCGGACAAGATGGAGCTTACCTGGCAGAATTTCTTCTGAAAAAAGGATACTATGTCCATGGTATTAAACGGAGGAGTTCTCTATTTAATACCGACCGGATTGATCATTTGTATCATGATCCGCACGAGAAGAATGTAAAATTCAAATTGCACTATGGTGACCTGACTGACAGCACCAATTTGATAAGAATCGTCCAGGAAACCCAGCCGGATGAAATTTACAATCTGGGTGCGATGTCGCACGTAAAAGTTAGTTTTGAAACTCCCGAATACACAGCCAATGCCGACGGTATTGGAACATTGCGCATACTGGAAGCTGTCCGTTTGCTGGGACTGACGAAGAAAACAAAAGTATACCAGGCTTCTACTTCAGAATTGTATGGATTGGTACAGGAAGTTCCACAATCGGAGCGAACACCTTTTTACCCACGCTCTCCATATGCTGTTGCCAAATTGTATGCATATTGGATTACGGTGAATTATCGTGAAGCTTACGATATGTTTGCAGTCAATGGAATTCTATTCAATCATGAATCTCCATTGCGTGGAGAGACATTTGTTTCCAGAAAAATTACCAGAGCAGTCGCACGTATCGCGCTTGGGCTTCAGGACCAGGTTTTCCTGGGGAATCTGGATTCAAAGAGAGACTGGGGGCATGCAAAAGATTACATTGAAGCGATGTGGCTGATGCTGCAACAGGATACTCCGGAAGATTTTGTGATTGCTACAGGTACAACAACACCTGTAAGAGATTTTCTTCGAAAAGCATTTTTAGAAGTAGGAATAGCACTTGAATTCAAAGGAACCGGTTTGGAAGAAAAGGCATTTGTACAATCCTGCTCCAAACCTGAATATCAATTGCCTGTTGGAAAGCAGGTACTTTCAATCGATCCAAGATATTTCCGTCCGACTGAAGTTGAATTACTTCTCGGTGATGCACGCAAAGCTCAGGAAAAACTAGGGTGGAAACCCGTGTATACCTTGGATATGCTGGTGAAAGAAATGATGACTTCGGATCTGGATTTATTCCGTAAAGACAAATATTTGAAAGAAGGCGGACACAAGGTTTTTAATTACAATGAATAAGCAAGATAAAATATATGTTGCAGGACATAACGGAATGGTAGGTTCCGCCATTGTTCGACGTCTCCGTGCGGAAGGATTCTCTAATCTTTTACTCGCCGGTTCCGGTGAACTGGATTTGAGAAATCAACAAGATGTTCTGAATTTTTTCAAAAAGAACAAACCGGATTATGTGTTCCTGGCTGCCGCGAAAGTTGGCGGAATTCAGGCGAATAATATTTATCGGGCAGAATTCCTGTACGACAATCTTGCCATTGAATTGAATGTTATCGATTCAGCATATAAATGCGGTGTCACAAAATTATTGTTCCTGGGTTCATCCTGTATTTATCCAAAAGCTTCCCCTCAGCCGATGAAGGAGGAATATTTATTGTCAGGATACCTTGAACAAACAAACGAACCCTACGCGATTGCTAAAATTGCCGGTATTAAATTGTGCGAAGCTTACCGTGATCAATACGGATGTAATTTCATTTCGGCTATGCCCACTAATTTGTATGGGCCTAACGACAATTACCACCTCGAGCATTCTCATGTGTTACCTGCTTTGATTCGGAAATTTCATGACGCGAAAGTAAATGGCGATGCTACAGTAGAAGTTTGGGGCAGCGGAACACCAAAACGTGAATTCCTTCATGTGGATGACCTGGCGAACGCCTGTGTCTTCCTCATGAAAAATTATAATGAGAAACAATTTCTCAATATTGGTTTCGGCGAAGATATCAGCATCGCGGAATTGGCGCAAATGATCATGGATATTACAGGTTTCAAAGGTTCCATTGTGCTGAATACATCGAAGCCGGACGGAACCTTCAGAAAACTTCTTGATTCTACGCGCATTCATCAACTCGGCTGGAAAGCTGAAATTGGTTTGCACGATGGAATCCGAAATACTTATCAGGATTTTTTACATGCATTGGAACAACAAGTACTTGCTTCCCGCTAAATCAATTCTCTTTCAATGACGGCTCCTGTTGTTCTTTTCGTCTATAACAGACCTGACCATACGCTTAAAACTCTTGACGCGCTGCAATCCAATGTAGATGCAGACAAGTATGAATTGATTGTCTGTGCCGATGGACCAAAGTCGGATGCAAATGATGAAACACTGCGTCGGGTGAAAGAAACGCGTAAGTTGTTTGAGAGAAAATTACGTTTTCGAAAAATCACACTTGATTTTAGTGACAAAAACCAGGGATGCTCCAAATCTATTTACGGAGGAATTTCCCGTGTTCTTTCAACATACAAGGATGCGATTATTGTGGAGGATGATATTCATACGTCTCCTTATTTTCTGAAATATTGTAATCAGGCTCTTGAATACTACAAGGACCGTGAAGAAGTAATGACTGTATCAGCCTACTCCTACCCGATCCGGCAGGAAATGAAAAAAACATATTTTCTTTCCACAGGTGCTGCATGGGGTTGGGGAACTTGGGCGAGAGCCTGGAAGCATTACAATGCCGATACTAACAGGTTATTAGCAGAACTGGAGACACGTAAATTAAAATCGAAATTCAATTTCAACGACTCCTGTGATTTTTGCAAAATGCTGGAAGACCAAAGAGATGGAAAAATAGATACCTGGGATGTTCAATGGTATGCTTCCATCTTTTTACGAAATGGTCTGACATTGTATCCTGCAAAATCCCTTACTATTAATTTTGGCCAGGACGGGAGTGGAACGCACTACACCAACAGTATTTCCAGTCACAGAATTCTTGAGCAAGTACTCAGCATGTCGGAACATGCAGAAAATTATATCTACCCGGAAAAGTTTGAAGAGAATGCTGAAGCTAGAAAATCAGTGGAAGATTATTTTCGATCGATCAGTGCGACTGGTCGAATTCAACGATTCCGAAACGTACTTAAAAAACTGATCAGCTAATGACAAAACTGATCTGGATAACAGGACTCGCGGGTTCAGGCAAAACGACTTTGGCAAAAGAAGTTTATGCGCAATTAAAAAAAATGTATCCGAATGTTGTCATCATTGATGGAGATCATTTGCGCGAAATCTTCGGTGGCACAACAGGATATTCTACTGAGGAGCGAATGGAAAACGCAAGACGTCTGAGCCGACTCTGTCATTTTCTTGTTTCAGAAAATATCCATGTGGTGTGCGCAACGATGTCGTTGTACAAAGAAATTCAGGAATGGAATAAAAAACATATACAGGAGTATTTTGAGATTTATCTTGATATTCCGATGCCTTCATTGATTAAGCGCGATAAAAAAGGTTTGTATTCCGCGGCTTTGAAGGGAGAAATGGAAAATGTTGTAGGCGTCAACCAATCCTTTGATAAACCTGTATCACCTTTCATGGTTATTCAGGAATTTCAAATGAATGAGTTACCAAAACTCGCTTCGGAGATCATCAAAAAAGTTAATTTCTAATTCGAAAAATTATGAAACAGGGGGACTTTACCAAATTAGCTGAAAGCTATAAGCACCGGACAGGATATTCAGAAGTCATCCTCCGTTATATTGCTGAACATGCCGAATGTTCTTTCAAAGATTTAAAAATCGCTGATGTTGGTGCCGGAACGGGAAAGCTGACAGAAAATCTTGCCGACCTTGGATATCACATCACAGCGGTTGAACCGAATGACGCGATGCGTGAAGAAGGAAAAAGATACACCACCGGAAAAAATGTAACCTGGCAAAAAGGAAGCGGTGAAGAAACCGGTCTGGCAAACAGTTCTGTAAATTGGTTGTTGATGGGTTCTTCATTTCATTGGGTGGATTTTAATAAAGGTCTGACTGAATTTCAAAGAGTGCTGATGCCGGGAGGATTTTTCACTGCTATCTGGAATCCGAGAAATTTAGAGGTGAGCGAATTACATACTTCAATTGAAAATCAAATTCGCAAAATGGTTCCTGATCTCAAACGTGTTTCTTCAGGATCTGGAGATTTTACTAAAACATTGAGCAGGGCACTTGCTGCCAGCGGTAAGTTTAAAGATGTTGTTTACATGGAACAGGAATACGATGTTGTGATGAGCATCGATCGTTATATGGGAGCATGGCATTCTACTAACGATATACAAGCTCAGGCCGGTCCTGAAACCTGGAATAAGATCATCGCCATGATTGAAAAGGAAATCAGCGGGCTTCCTGAAATCGTTGTCCCTTATAAATCTCGTGCCTGGACGGCAAAGAGCACAAAATAAAAGATGATCCATCTCGGAACAAAAGCGGAAACATTAGCGGCACTCAGGGGAAAATTATCTTCCGCTGTAGTATTGGATGCTATTGTGTTTACTACAGCCGAATGGAGTCGGTCTCAAGAAAGTATTTGTGAATCGATTGAAGCAAAATTCGGAAAACAAACTTCCATTATAGTTCGGAGTTCTGCCACAGCAGAAGATACTGCCGAAAGCTCGAACGCGGGACATTTTTTATCCATAGGAAATCTTCCGCTGAATAAAAGAACTGTCTATTCTGACGCGATTAATAAAGTAATCTCCTCCTACGGTAATGAAACCGGAAACGAACAAATTCTGGTTCAGGAGCATGTGAACGACATCCGATTGAGTGGCGTAGCCTTCTCTCGTGATCTTGATACGGCGAATGATTATTATGTCATCAATTATGATGACGTGAACAATGCTTCAGACACAGTCACGGGTGGTGGTGGTTCCAATCTGAAAACGTATTACCGGTGGAAGCATTATACGGGAGAATTCGATAACCCGGAAATGGAAAGAATAGTTTCGTTGCTTAAGGAACTGGAAATCCTGACCGGCATTAACGGAATTGATGTTGAATTCGCGATTGATAAGAGTGGCCGTTTAATACTTTTCCAGGTTCGAAAACTTGCCGAGACGGTAAAAAAAGATCTTGTACCGGCGGATTACAATGATTACCTCCTGAAAATATTTAAGAAGGTTCAGAAACTGAATCTCCCGCATCCAAATCTTTACGGATCGAAAACTGTACTTGGTATCATGCCGGATTGGAATCCTGCTGAAATCATCGGCACGAAACCCGGGATGCTTGCATTGTCACTTTACAAGGAGCTGATTACAGATTCTATCTGGGCGTACCAGCGTAACAATTACGGCTATAAAAATCTCAGAAGTTTTCCTCTGCTGATCTCCCTGTTTGGTCAACCCTATGTTGATGTACGGGTCAGTTTCAATTCATTCATCCCGGCAGGTGTTCCCGATGAATTATCTCATAAGCTTGCGAATTTTTATATCCGGCAATTGGAGCAGTATCCATCGGATCATGATAAGATAGAATTCAATATTGTTTTTTCCTGTTACAATCTGGATCTGGAGTCAAGGATATCCACGCTGGCTAAATACGGATTCAGTAATGCGGAAATCGAAACACTTCGACTGGCATTACTGGAACTGACAAACAGAATCATTGATCCGGAGAACGGGATTTATAAAAAAGACATTGATAAGATTAACCTGCTGGATGCCCGGAGAAAATCTATCCTGGAAAGCGGAATGAGCCAGGTTGATAAAATATACTGGTTGATCGAAGAATGTAAACGTTACGGCACACTTCCCTTTGCAGGATTGGCGAGAGCCGCGTTTATCGGTATGCAATTTTTGAAATCCTGTCTGAGTCTGGATATATTCAGTTTGCAGGAATACGATCAATTTCTTGGAGAGCTGAACACTGTTTCCAAGCAATTAAAAACCGATCACGATGATTTGCAGGATGGCGTGATGAGCCGTGAAGATTTTTTGAAAAAATACGGACACCTCCGACCGGGCACGTATGATATTTTATCGGATCGTTACGATGTCGCCTTTGACAAGTATTTTACCATTCGGAAAAATGGAACAACACAGGGATCTGCACCCACCCACTCCGGTTTTCAATTCACGGAAGTGTCGCTTAGCAAACTGGACGCGGCATTAAAGAAAAATAAGATTGGTGTGAATTCACATCAATTGCTGGATTTCATCCGTTCAGCCATAGAAGCAAGAGAATATTCGAAATTTATATTTACAAAATGCCTGAGTGATATTCTTGAATTGATTTCGAAATTTGGTCAGCATTTGTCATTGAGTAAGGAAGAACTGGCACACGCGGATGTATCTGTATTCATGAAATTATACGCTGCAGTTGACGAAAGGGATGTAAAAGATATTTTGACACTGAACATTCGTCAAAATAAAACACTGCATTCAATTTTGCTCAACATTAAATTACCTTATCTCATTACCAAACCGGAGGATGTATATCAATTCTATTCCGGGAATGATGAGCCCAACTACATCACACATAAAAATATCATTGCCGCTGTTGAGACGCAGGAGCATCTGTTCAATGCCTCGCTGGAAGGAAAAATTGTTTGTGTCAAAAGCGCTGACCCGGGGTTCGACTGGCTTTTCTCGAAAAATATTGCCGGACTTATCACCTTGTATGGCGGCGTGAATTCTCATATGGCAATACGCTGCGCGGAATTAAGGTTGCCGGCTATTATTGGTTGTGGGGAAAACAATTACAAAATCTGGAGTACAGCGAATACTTTGGAAATTGATTGTGGAAACAAATTGGTGAAAGTCATTAATTAATTCACGAATGAAAAAGATCCTGATCACGCCACGTATTACGATTTACGATAAATACAAAGAGATCCAGGCAAGCCTCGATCTCGAATGGGGCACCTTTGCGAATGCCTGTAATCTGTTGCTCATTCCGGTTCAGTATACAATTCCGGCAATGGAATATATCCGGGAAATTGAACCGGATGGAATTATTCTGTCAGGAGGTAATGATTTGTTCGAAGTGGATCCCAACCCCATCAACCAGATGCGTGAAAATTACGAACTGGAGTTGATCCGGCATGCTTCCGCATGGAACATCGCGACCCTTGGAGTGTGTAAAGGAGGGCAATTACTGGCTCACCATTATGGCTCCGGCATTGGAAAGATCGAAGGCCATGTTGTTCAGAGTCACAAGGTGCATGCGACAGGAATCGCTGAATCCGAATGGAAAAACATCCGTGAAGTGAACTCCTATCATCAGTTTGGAATAAAAAAACTATCCGCTCCTCTACTCTCTTTGCTTGAAGCGGAGGACGGAAGTTGTGAGGCTTTTCGTCACGAGGAACTGAATACTGCCGGAATTCTCTGGCATCCGGAACGTTACCCTGAACCAAGAGCGGAAGACATTTCCATTTTCAAAAAAATATTTTATTCCTGATATTCATGAAGGGACTAATTCTCGCAGCCGGTCGTGGTTCAAGGCTTGGACAACAAACCGCGGACAAACCTAAGTGCATGACGATGCTTGCAGGTAAACCCATTCTTGGATGGATCCTTGAAAGCATGCATGCAGCGGGAATCACGGATATTGGACTGGTGAGAGGCTATCTCGGAAATACATTGCCTGCCGAGGGGATTACTTATTTTGAAAACGTACGGTGGTCGGAAACAAACATGGTGTATTCACTGTGTTGCGCTTCTTCCTGGCTTGAATCCGAAACAACACTCGTGAGTTATTCGGATATTGTTTATCCCAAAGCAACCATTGATTCGCTTGCTTCCTCCGAAGGTGATATTGTAATCAGTTACAATACTGAATGGCTTGAGATCTGGAAAGCAAGATTTGATGATCCTTTTTCAGATGCTGAGACATTTATCCTGGATGAAAAAGGTTTGCTGATTGAAATTGGAAAAAAACCAACCAGTATTGAACAGGTACATGGTCAGTACATGGGTTTGTTGAAAATCACTCCACAAGGCTGGAGTAAAATCCGCAATTACCTCGACACACTTGGCAATGCGAAAGTCGACAAACTGGATTGTACAAGTTTGCTGAATGGTTTGATCTCAGCGGGAATTCACATTCAAACTGTACCTGTTTCCGGTCAATGGTATGAAATCGACAATGAAAATGATCTTCAAGTTTGCCAGCAATTGATTGAGTCAGGCAAAAGCTGGATTCCAATACCGGCAAAATAAATGGATCTATCAGGTTTTCAAAAGTTCAAAAGCAAAATGGAAAACAACGAATTGAAAGTTGTTTTTCAGATGGTCGTTGGAAGAGGCGGATCGCTATTATTGCATAGTTTGCTCGACACCCATCCACAGGTGCTTGCTTATCCGGGAATTCTGAATTTTTATACGGACCTCTGGCCTGCCATTCAAAACAATCCGGGAAATGAACCGGAATGTATCGCGAAGAAGATGGAATTCTGGGTTGAATCGATGATGCCTTACAACATCAACAGGTATTTAGGGAAAGAAAACAATGAAGAAATTAAAATCGATTGCAAAGAGATTGCAGCGAATGTTGCCATACTACTGAATGACGATTTCACGAATAGAAAACTTCTTTTTATTTCTTTACAGTATTGTATAGCAGAATACTTTGGTTTTGATACAGCGTCAATCAAAGTCGTTTACAACCACGAGCACACCTCGAATCCAAATACAGCCCTTGCGGCGGCAGTAACCAGTGATTGGCCGGAGGCAAAATTTCTTTGCATGTTGCGGGATCCGCGATCGAACTACATCGCTTTACACAACTGGGAACAAAAAAGAATAGAGCAGCAACTACATGCAGATGAAGGTCATCGGTATATACAAGGTTTGTATGCTGATTTGTGTTATTACTGGTATTCCAAACTCATCCGAACAGCTATCCAATTTCCGGATAATTTTCTCCTGATCCGCCTGGAAGATCTCCAGAAAAACAGAGTTGTAATGCTTGAAAATTTATGCCGAATTCTTGGTATTCATTATACAGAATCCATGTTGCAGACAACTTTCCTCGGTAAAACCTGGCATGGAGATAATTTTTCTCCTAAAGGTAGCGGAATTCGGAATTCAGCAGACCCGAAGAAATGGCAAAGTTCACTTACAGAGTTACAAAAATCAGTTTTTGAAATTGTGCTGAGCAAAGAACTCAGAATCCTTGACTACCCATTTTTATTCAAGGGAAAATTTTTGAGAAAGATCTTCTCCTGGTTACTCTTTCCATTTTGGTTTTACGATGACTGGAAACGAATTTTTGAAAAGGAGTACTATACGTACATGTCATTGAAAGGTTTTGGAAAAATTAAATCATTTCTGTTGGTACTGAAGTCAGCCATTTTTGCAAATGCTAAGCTATTTCATTTCATTTTTCTTAAATCCGGAATTCAGGGTACTGAAAAGCTCCAATTCTTATCGTAAATTACTCTTATTCAACTTCTTAAAAATACAATGGGTCTGAACTTTTGAGTATTCTGTTCGTAAGATATAAACTCTGTCAAAATCAGAGTATTAGACATGAATAGAAAACTTACACTTGCCGCGCTACTCATTTTTTCAGCTGCCCGGCTTTTCAGCCAATGCCCGGTTCCGGGATTTACCATTGGAAGTGCGGGCTGCGCCAATCAGTCTGTGTCATTCACAAACACTTCGACAAACGCGAACAGCTATGAATGGGATTTTTGTGGAGGAGATTTTGACGCGGTTCCGTTGGCCACAAATTTTTCCAATACATTCCTAAATCCATTGGGAATTTCCCCTGTGTTTGACGGAACAAATTGGTATGCATTTGTAAACAATGATGGTGACGCGACTATAGCCCGATTGGATTTTGGAGCTTCTCTGATGAACTCCCCAACTTTGACCAATCTTGGAAATATTGGTGGTGAGCTTTCAGCTGGTGGTGGACGTTCCAATATGGAATTGATTCATGAATCAGGAAACTGGTATGGATTGCTGGCTTGTCAAGGGAATGCAAAATTGCTTGTCTATAATTTTGGAAACAGTCTCGCCAATACGCCTACTGTTACAAGTACTGTCTTTGCACAATTGGGAGGGAACGCGTTTTTCCTGAAAGCTGTTCAGGACAATGGCAGTCTCTATTTATTTGTAGCCAACACAGCTGCGACAATTGAAGTGTTTAATTTCGGTTCATCGGTTACGAATACACCGACAACGTCCACCATTTCTGTTCCCGGTGCCGCTTCATTGCTGGACGTAGATATTATTAAAGATTGTGATCAATGGTATGGATTTGCAAGCAGTTACGGTTCATCAGCGATCTTCCGTCTTGACTTTGGAACATCTTTGAGCAATACACCATCCATTGTTACACTTACTCCTACTCCAAACAATGTATCATTTCCTCAGAATGTAAAAGTAGGATTTGATGGTTTGAACTGGGGAGCATTTGTTCAGAATTCAGGTGGCGGAATTTTATACATGAAATTGGGAACCACTATCACCAATCCGAATCCATCTTGTTCTTCGCTTACACTTCCTGGTTTTGGAGCATCCGGATTGTTCCTGGCTATGGTAAAAGATGCGTCTTCATTTTATCTTTTAACAAGTAATTACGGAGGAAGCAGTTGTGGAATTATTCAGCTAAACAATGATTGTGGCGCCAATCCTGCTACCAGTACCGCAATAGATGCGTCTTGTTCCTGGACTTCCGGTGGCCTGAAATATATTTCTCTGAAGGCGACAGATGCCAATGGCAATGTAAAATACTACAGTGATTCTATTACAATAAACTTCGCTCCACAGTCGGGATTTATTGCAAGTTCACTTTGTTTTGGGGACGCTACACAGTTCACCGATACGACAACACTTTCACAGGGAGCCATTACATCCTGGGACTGGGACTTCGGTGACCTGAATACATCTACCCTTCAGCATCCTGTTAATCAGTACACAGCAACCGGATCTTACACTGTCACACTAATTACCGCAGCAAGTTCCGGTTGTACCGATACTTTGAGAAGAGATATTTACATCGGACCGAAACCTGTGGTCTCATTTAGTTCAGGAACAGCATGCGCCGGTACTCTGATACCTTTTACGGATCAATCTACCATCGCATCCGGAACTCTTGCCGCCTGGACCTGGATGTTTGGGAATGGTGATTCTTCCAATGTTCAGAACCCTTCTTATGTCTATCCTGCTGGAGGAAATTTCACTGTGTCGTTGACAGTTACTTCTGACAGCGGTTGTACAGATACCTGGAGCAATTCTTTAAATATAAATTACCAGCCTGAAGCTTCATTTTCAGAATCAAACACCTGTATTGGTCAGACTGTTCAATTCATAGACGCGACAAATTCACAAAGTCCGATTCAGAGTTATGCATGGGATTTTGGTGATGGCAATAGCGACACCCAGGCAAATCCGCAGCACAGTTATCCTGCTGTTGTCGCCAATTACTTTGTAAACCTGATTGTGACCGCAGCCAATGGTTGTATTGACACAATTCAAAAAGACATCAAGATCAACAATATTCCTGTAGCTGATTTTTCTATTGCATCCACAAATGCTTGTCAGAACAACCAGGTTCAGTTTCAGGATTTATCCAGTGTTTCCGGTGATACACTTTCCGGATGGTATTGGGACTTTGGTGACAATACGTATGATACTGTTCCAAATCCTGTACACACATTCACTACTTCCGGACCGAATATTGTCAGGTTGATTGTTTACTCCCCTTCCAGTTGTCCGAGTGCGATGTTTCAACAAACAATTGATGTGGTTGAAAGTCCGGTAGCTTCCTTTACGCATACAGATGTTTGCTTTGGCGGGACCACTCAATTCGACAATATCAGTATAGTACCGACAGGAAGCAGCATTGATAGCACAAGTTGGGATTTTGGAACCGGAGATTTTTCAGGCGCGCCGAATACAGCATTTTATACCTATAATGCAGCAGGTACATATCCAGTTGTGCTGACAGTGATTTCTAATTTCGGATGTGTCAGCAGTGATACGATGGATGTTCCTGTACACGATTTACCTACAGCGGCATTTACGTTTTCCAATCCGTGTTCCGGTCAGGCCGTTCAGTTCACTAATCAAAGTACAGCTGATTCTCTTTCGTCGCTCGCTTCTTTCACATGGAATTTTGGTGATTTTGGTGATCCAAACAATATCAGTTCAGCGATCAATCCAAGTCATACATACAACAATTTGAATACATACAATGTATTTCTGATTTCTACAACGAATTTTGGTTGTTCGGATACGATCAGTGATACTGTTCAGATTTTTCCATCAGCACCGTCACAATTCACTTACTCACCAACCTGTGATGGAAACCTGATGGAGTTTTTCAATCCGGGTTCCTCTCTTGACAGCGCGTACTTATGGAATTTCGGGGACAACCAGGTAAACCAATTGCAGGAGCCGGCCCATTTTTACGCATTCCCCGGAACCTATACTGTAACGCTTACAGTGTACTCTTTTTCCGGATGCGCAACGAGTTCAAATAAACAAGTTACAGTTAGTCCTATTCCGGTCGCTGATTTCAGAATACAGCCTATTTGTGTCAACAATACCTATCAATTCCTTGACAGCAGCAGTATCAGCAATGGTAGTATTGTGCATTGGGACTGGAGCATCGCCGGCCTCACTTCTCTTGATACCATTCAGAATCCCAGTTACACATTCACTGATACCGGAACTTATGCGGTAACCTTAAGTATTGCATCCGACATTGGTTGTGCAAAAAGCATTACACAAAATGTTCATGTCTATCCTTTGCCTAGCGCGAATTTCAGTTTTGATCCACAATTTGGAAATCCTCCCCTGGATGTTCAATTCACAGATTTCTCTACAGACGGATCAACCTATCTTTGGAATTTTGGCGATGGCACTGCAACGAGCACCTTGCATCAACCAAATCATTTGTATCAGGATACCGGAATTTTTGTCATCCATCAGTATGTTACGAGTGCTTATGGTTGTGTTGATTCTGTTGAAAAAAGTATTTATGTAATCAAGCCTGTTCTTGATATTGCTATAACCGGCGATTCATCTTATGTTGACGGAGATTATTTTTATGTGGTAGCCCGGATCGCAAATCTTGGAACACGGGAAATTACGAAGGTAAATATGGAAGCACGTCTTGAAGACGGCACTACCATAAAAGAGAAATACGAGAATTTAATTCCAAACGGACCGGCAGGAATTCAGAGCTATCTGTTTAAAGCCGCCTTCCTGATTTCCGCAAATTCTGATTTTGATTATTACTGTGTGAAAGCGACAGATCCAAATGGAGAATCAGACAATGTTCCTTCGAACAATGAGCGTTGTTTCAACCGTACCGCGAATCTTGCTTTTGTAAATCCTTATCCAAATCCATTTACCGGTGAGTTATCCGTGAGACTGATTTTACCGTTTGAAGATGAGGTTAACATTGAGTTGTTTGATCATACCGGAAAAAGCATTCAGATTTTATACAGTGGTATCGCTAATAAGGGTTTGCTGGAAATTCAATCAGAGCTCTCCGGACTTTCAGACGGAGTCTATTCCATTCGAATCCGGTTCCGTGATGAAATTCAGGTCAGGAGGATCGTCAAACAGACACCGAAAAACTAATTCCAACGCATTTTAAACCCCGGATCTCCGGGGTTTATTTTTGTCCATTACTTTGACAATTCGGGCCATTCCGTTACATTTGGTCATTGTCCTTTTTATGGAATACGAAATTAAACCCGCACAACGTTTAGGCCTGGACATAAAGGAGTTATGGGATTTTCGCGAACTCTTTTTCTTCTTCACCTGGAGGGATATTAAAATAAAATACAAGCAAACTGTCCTGGGTGCTCTGTGGGCGATTCTACAGCCATTTCTGTTGATGCTTGTATTCACATTTTTTTTTAATCACGCGCTCAAGGTTCCTTCTGAAAATATCCCCTACCCGATTTTTGTCTTTACAGGATTAATGCTCTGGAACGTATTTGCAGGCGGTATCAGCAATGCCGGTAACAGCATGGTGAACAATGCCAATATTATCAAGAAGATCTATTTTCCAAGACTTATAATTCCGGTATCTGCCATTCTTGCCTCACTGGTAGATTACATGATGACATTTATTATCCTGATTGGAATGTTGATTTATTATCATGCTCCGATACATTTTTCAACACTGATCATTGGATTGCCTTTAAGTTTGCTGATCACTTTAATGACCACATTTGGCCTGGGAAGTTTTCTTTCCGCATTGAATGTAAAATACAGGGATTTCAGATATGTCATTCCCTTCCTGGTTCAGTTTCTTCTTTTTCTCACGCCTGTAATTTATCCGGTGAGTATTATTCCGGAAGGCTGGATGAGAGAAACAGTGCAAATCCTGAATCCCATGGCAGGCGCGATTGACACATTCCGGGCCGCGTTTTCAGGCGCCGGAATTGATTATGTTCTGGCAGGTAAAAGCTTTTGCGTTTCCCTCTTGTTTTCTGTTATCGGCATGGCTTACTTCCGGAAGACTGAACATTATTTTGCTGACCTCGCATGATGAAACCGATCCTCGAAATCCAAAACGTCTCGAAGAAATTCAGGATCGCGCATGAAATGTCGCCTTACCTGACTTTTCAGGGTCGTCTTATGAATTTGTTGCGGTTTAAGAGCACGATGACATCAGAAGAATTCTGGGCATTAAAAGACGTTTCTTTCAGCATTCTTCCGGGAGAGTCTGTCGGAATCATTGGCAAAAACGGAGCAGGAAAATCCACCTTACTGAAAATTCTGTCCAGGATCACTCCGCCGAGCACCGGAAGAATCATTACACGTGGCAGAATCGCAAGTCTTCTTGAAGTTGGAACCGGGTTTCATCCTGAATTGACAGGTCGTGAGAACATCTTCCTGAATGGTTCCATTCTCGGGATGAAAAGGAAAGAAATCCAGCAGAAATTCGATGCCATTGTTGATTTTTCCGGAGTAGAAAAATTTCTGGACACACCTCTCAAACATTACTCCAGCGGAATGCAGCTTAGACTTGCATTCGCGGTCGCAGCTTTTCTTGAACCGGAGATTTTGATTATTGACGAAGTACTTGCAGTTGGCGATGCAGAATTTCAAAAGAAATGCATGGGAAAAATGGACGAAGTCGCGAACAGCGGGAGAACCATACTTTTTGTCAGTCACAATATGGGCGCGATAAAAAGTTTGTGCAGCAAAGCCATTCTCTTCAAACAAGGCCAGGTTGAAATGATCGGTCCTTCCGCGCAAATTGTGGAGCACTATCTTGCCACAACGCAAACACATTCTGAGAATGTCAGAGAATATATTCAATCGAAAGACGGAAGAGTTAAACTCAAAATGCCATTTTGGATTGATAATCAGCAGCAGAAAGTGAATACCTATTCTTATGGCGATAATCCTACTTTACGCTTTGAGCTTGAAATAAATTCTCCGGTTCAGGAGATGGTTATCGGCTTTGCACTGGTCACCAAAGACGGATCCAGATTATTTACTTCTCATTCCAACGATGATCTGAACTTTAAACTTCCGGACACCGCCATAGGCAAATTTACTGTAGATACAAGAATAGATTTACCTTCACTTTCTCCGGGAGTCTACGATGTCGTTTTCGGCATCAAGGATAAAAATCATGATACACTGGTATATTCGGAAAATGAAATCACACTCGATCTGAATTATATCCGTAAAGAAAAAGATGGTGACGAAGGTTTACTCTGGCATACTACCAACTGGCAATTTCACAATCATTGATACATACATTCTTTCCTGATCTCTTGATACATGTTTGGAAAAATCAATAAATATTACCGCGAAGGAAATCTGGCGCTGGCGATCAAACAAAAGCTCGACAATTATCTCGACAAGTGGATTGTTAAGGAACAAGGAAAAAAACTTGGCTCCAAAATTTACAGCCGTTTTTACATCAGGAATGAAGCGGAAGCCGCGCAGTTCTTTTTCGCTCAATCGCTGGCCTGGAAAAATCATTTTAAAGATAAAAACACAATACTGGTGTTCGGATCACCCGGGAATACTGAACTCAGCGTATTGTTGACAAAACTGAAGGCAAATGGAATACAGGTAATTCTTGTTCCATTCGCTGAATTGTCTACACTAAAAAATCATGAAAAGGATTCCGGAAAACTGATGGGTTTATTTTCCTTTTATTTCCGGAATAAAATCAATTACAAAATCAGTGACGCACTGTTTTCTTCGACAGTTCTCAAAGATATTCCATTCGACTATCTTGGAGATACCTGGGAAGATTTTGAATTCGCCAGAAAACAAGACCATCAGCACAGTTTTGATTTTGTTTCTCCGCTACTCAATGACACAACGGATTATTTTGCATTGTATCAACATTCCTTAACACGTTTTGAAAAAAAATGTGACATCCGTGATTTCATGGATTTGTGCCAGATCATTCGTTACATTAACCTGCACGAAATCTCCGGTGATGTTGCTGAATTTGGCTCTTACAAAGGACATAGCGGCTTTCTGATTTCACTCTTGCTGGAGGCATACGGCAACAAGAAGAAATTATATATGTACGACACCTTTGAAAAATTTCCGGTGGAAACGATTGGTGTCGATGCTTTCTGGAGTGATACGCATGAAGTGAATTTCGAAGAAGTGAAATCAAAATTTACAGACCGTCCGAATGTCCAATTGGTAAAAGGCGATTTCACGCAAACGCTGAATTCTGTACGACCAGAAATGCTCTCATTCATCTATGTTGATTGTGACTCTTACCGGGCGTCCACATTTCTCATGGAAGAATTATTCGAAAAAACACTTTCTTCGGGCGGAGTGATGATACTGGAAGATTACGGCCATCCTGCATTGCTTGGCAACCGTCTCGCCTATCATCATTTCTTTGATCAGCGAAAAGATTGCTTCAAGTTCTTTTCACAGTTCAGTGGATTTATGATTATCGTGAAAAAATAAATTTGAAATGAAGGGTCAAGGAGTCATGAACAATCCTAAAATATCCATTATCGTTCCGAGCTTTAATCAAGGCGCATATATTGAACATACGATACTGAGTGTACTAAAACAGGATTATTCCAACTGGGAGCTCATCATTCAGGATGCATGTTCCACTGATCAGACTGCTGAAATTTGCGCCGCTTATGTGTTGAAAGATAAAAGAATTCAGTTTTACAGGGAGAAAGACAAAGGATTTGCGGATGGAGTAAACAAAGCACTCGATCATGCAAGTGGGGAAATTTGCGGAATTCAAAGTTCAGACGACTATTATTCTGAGGCCGGAGTGTTCACTCAGGTTGCCAAAATGTATTCCGAAAACCCTCAATTGAATCTTTTAACGGCATACCATGTTCCGATCGACAACCAAACTTCTCGAAGTATTATGCCCCCCTCCTGCTCAAAAAGAAGAAAATGGTTTTCTGGATCGCAGGAATGTATTTGCTTTGAAGAATCATTTTCCACAGGGATCCACATTTTTCTCATTACAACGGGCCTTGCAGGTTGACAGACTAAATCCCAATGTGGATATGGTAGCAGACACAGATTTCTGGATCCGCCTCACAAATTGTACTCCGGCTGAAGAGCATGCAATTCTGAGAGTTGATAAAATCTGGAGTTGCGCGATCATGCATGAAGAACAAAGAAGTGTAGATCAATGTAAATTCTCTCTCGGCAGGGCCCGCATGTTCAGGTACATGCTTGACGATCCTAAAATCGATTTACCTTACCCTACTAAACTTAGCGTTTTCAGGGCTAACCTGATCGATGCATTTGATTATTATTATTTTCAGGATAAGGATAATACTGTATTGGTGAATTTATGGAAGGATGTTTTCAAAGAAGACATTCCCTGGAAATGGAAATTAAAATCTGCATTGATAAAAATGCCATTTTTCAGAAAATGGTATTTCCGGAATATCAACGAGCGCAATGCATTGTTTTTGCTTTCCTACCCGCGAGGGAAATCAACCAAATGGTTTGTATAATTTCAACTCCAACGCAAGGTTTGATTTAACACCTAACAATAAAATTTCAAATGCTATCATTCCTCAAATCCACCTACCGATCTTTCCGGAAATCAATTCGCTTGATGCAGTATCAGCTATCCGGTAAAAAAGCATGGACGACAGGGTATGATGATTTCAAGTGGAACCAAATCAATGCAAGCATACAAGATCCGTCATTCCTCTCGGAAATTGACGCAGGCAGACTTCCATCAGGCTATGGTAAGAAGATTGATGACAGAATTGTTGAATACCCATGGATTTTTGCGCAACTAAAAAATTCCGGCAAGAAAATTCTGGATGCAGGTTCAACATTCAATTACCCCATACTTGTTTCGAATGCTTTGTTACAAGAAAAAGATTTAACCATTTTCACCTTTTATCCGGAAATCAATAATTATTCCTCAAAACGAATCTCTTACGTTTACGGGGACCTCCTGGATATGCCGTTCAGAAATGAATTATTTGACACAATTATTTGTCAGAGTACCCTTGAACATATCGATATGGATAATTCCATCTATGGTTATGATCTGGAGCGAAGGGATACTACACAGGAAAAAAGTTACTCATTTTTAAAAGGAATTTCAGAATTACTGAGGGTTTTAAAATCCGGGGGAATGATGTGCATTACATTTCCCTATGGTAAATTTGAGAACCATGGATTCTTTCAACAATTTGATTCAGAAATGGTTTCACGAATCAGAACAGTATTGGAACCGGCGGGAAAAATAATGAAGGAAAGGTATTTTTTATACAAACCCGAAGGATGGATTGTTTCTAATTCCGAGGAAGCCAATGAAGCAGAATCATACAATCCTCATACCGGCAAGGGTAAAGGAACAGATGATGCTGCACATTGCCGTTCATTATGTTGCATCGCTTTTTCGAAAAATTAAAAACTGTAGAAATGTCATCAGGCCCGCAACCGAAATCCTTAGATACCACTTACCCGATGACATGGGAAGAAACCATCGTTCATCTGAGAACTCTGCCCGCTTTTCAACAAGTTCTGCATGATTCTTACCTGGACTCTGATTTGGTTTTAAATGCAGAGCGATTTCAATCGTCCGATGAATTCAAAGCCACATTAGAACTACTATTTACCTATGCCCCTGAAGCCAAAACAATTCTGGATGTCGGTTCGGGAAATGGAGTCAGCACCATTGCTTTGGCGAAAAGTGGGTATACGCTCACAGCTCTGGAACCAGATCCCAGCGCGACTGTTGGATGTGCCGCGATCAAAACCTTAGCCGAACATTACGGAATAAATACAATATCAATCCTACAGTCGTATGCTGAAGATATTCCTGCAGAAAATAATTCGTTCGATATCGTGCATGTTCGACAGGCTATGCACCATGCACACAACCTGGAAAAGTTTCTCCAGGAAATTGCAAGAGTTCTGAAACCCGGGGGCTTTCTTTTTACCATCCGGGATCATGTAATTTACAATGAAGAAGATAAGCTCCTCTTCCTGAAATCCCATCCTTTGCAGGAATATTACGGTGGAGAAAACGCATATCGTGAATCAACGTATCTCGCCGCCATGGAACATGCCGGTTTTAAAGTGATCAGGGTGATCCGGTATTTTGATTCGATTATCAATTACTCCCCAATGACGACGGATTCTTTGGCTTCCTTACCAGGTCAATTCACCCAGAATTTGAATACACGTGCCAAACAGAAGTTTGGGATATTAGGTAAATTAGGCCTCTTCCAATATATTTACCGAAAAGCTGTTCAACTGAAATTCGGTGGACCCTTAGACGAGCGCAGGATTCCGGGAAGAATGTATAGCTTTGTCGCTATAAAGCCTGCGCTTACCTAATCAAAACACCACGTATTCAATTCAATCATGCCTACCATCCTGATTACCGGAGGAGCCGGATTTATTGGTTCCCATCTCACCGAATTATTATTGTCGCAGGGTAATACAGTTGTCGTGTTAGACAATTTTTCCTACGGTAAAAAATCCTATTTAGATTCTAATAACCCTGCCCTTTTTATCCATGAGGCGGATATTCTTGATCAAAAAACTGTAACCGGGATTTTCGAGAAACATAAGCCGGAAACAGTTTTCCACCTGGCAGCGATTCATCACATTCCAACCTGCGAACAAAAACCTGAGTTAGCACTCCGTACCAATATTGAGGGTACTGAAAACGTGATTCTCGCCGCACAAAGTGTTCGGGTAAAAAAATTTGTTTTTGCTTCCAGCGGCGCGGTCTACGAAATTGTGGACCATGAATTACACGAGGATGAAACGCCTGTTGTTCCCCACGATATTTACAGCATTACGAAAAGAGCCGGTGAAGATCTGGTTCGTTTGTATGCTGAGCGAAAAGTTTTCAAAGCTGTTTGTTGCCGGTTATTCAATACAGTGGGTGCACACGAAACCAATGCCCACCTGGTTCCGGATATTTTACAGCAAGTTCTTCAGAACAAAACGGAAATCGCTCTGGGAAATCTCACGCCGTTGAGGAGTTATATTCATGTTCAGGATGTCGCGGAAGCTTTCGCAACCATTGGCAGCCGAGACTATGCAAGAGATTTCGAGGCCTTTAATGTTGGTACCGAATTGGAACATTCAGTTTCGGATATCCTTGAGCTCATTGCTGAAATTTCCGGTAAAAAACTCAGCGCATTCCAACATCCCGACAGAATCCGAAAAGTTGACAGACACCGACAGCAGGCCAGTTTGAAGAAAACTATTTCCATGACCGGTTGGTCACCAAAGCGAACATTAAAAGAAGCACTGAACGACGCATATCAGGAAGCGATACATGTTTAACAGAATCAATATAATTATACCGGTACTGGGTAGCAGTTCATGGACCGGTGGGTTTACTTACCAGGCAAATCTGATTGAGGCATTACGAACGCGACCGGATGTCAGTATCTATCTTGTAAAAAATCTGGATCTGCAAATAGAAAATGATGAAAAAAGCAAACTTACCGGCCGGTTTTTTCAATTTGTTTACCAACTTAGAAAGAGTTTTGGAAATAAATTCTCATTGGTGGTCAGAGGTTATAATAAAGAACTTACGAGAAAGCTCAATCGGTATACAGTTGCCCAAATGAATGTTCTGTTTACACATAACAATGCGCATTTATTGAGCAGAAACAACTTGATTAAACTCTATTGGATTCCGGATTTCCAGCATGTTCATATGAGTTATTTTTTTAGTGAAGAAGAAATTATTGAAAGGAACCAGCGCTTTCTGCACGGTTGCGAGCATGCCGACATTATCATTGTGAGCAGTAAAAATGCGCAGAATGACCTTGCAAATTTTGCTCCTCAATATTTAAACAAAAGCAGGATATCCAATTTCGTTTCTAACGTACCAAAAGGTATCTGGGATATAAATCCCGGTCAGCTACTGAGTAAATACTCGATCCCTGAAAAGTTTTTTTATCTCCCGAATCAATTCTGGAAACACAAAAACCATATGCTGGTTTTTGAAGCATTGCACCGTTTAAAGAAGGAAAATATTTTTCCAATCATTGTATGCACAGGTAATCCCACAGATTACAGAAATCCGGAATACAGTAACGAATTGAAAAAGAAAATAGAAGAATGGGAACTCAAGGATCAATTATTCATTCTCGGGTTGGTGGATCACAACGATGTATTGTTACTTATCCGACAATGTATCGCACTGATTAATCCATCACTTTTTGAAGGATGGAGCACTACTGTTGAGGAATGCAAATCAATTGGAAAGAGAGCAATCCTTTCCAACATTGAAGTGCACATGGAGCAAAATCCACCTTTGTCGGACTTTTTTGATCCGCACGATGCAAAATCTCTGGCTGAACTATTGAAAAAGCATTGGCAGGAATTAGCCCCCGGACCGGATCTGGAACTGGAAGAAAAAGCAAAATCCAGTCTGCATCAGCGGATGAATAACTATGCGAATAATTTTGTAAATATTATAAAAGAAAATTATTCAAACCGGAGAATAGATGAATAGCGCGCTATTTCATACGCCGGTACTATTTCTTATTTACAACCGGCCTGAACATACAAGAAAAGTATTTGATGTAATACGACAATTACGTCCGTCAATACTATACATCGCTGCGGATGGGCCAAGAGATCACATTCCGGGAGATCGTGAAAAGTGTGAAGCCACCCGTAAAGTTACAGAAACTGTGGATTGGGAATGCAAAGTCTCTACTTTATTCAGGGATAAAAACAAATCTACCAAATACGCGGTTCCTGATGCTATCGATTGGTTTTTCAAAAATAATAACCAGGGAATTATTCTGGAAGATGACTGTGTGCCGGATCTGAGTTTTTTTAGTTTCTGTGAAACTCTTCTCGAGAAATACAAAAACGATGAACGTGTAATGCACATCAATGGTTCAAATTATTTAAAAGGTAAAAAATACAATTTCAAAGGGTCATATTATTTCTCACGATTATGTCATCCATGGGGATGGGCTACCTGGAAAAGAGCTTGGGAAAAATATGATTTCGAAATGGAAAAACTGGATCAGTTCATTCAAGCAGATAAATTAACAATACTAACTCCAAATAAAGAGTGGAGAAAGTACTATTATGACTTCCTTGAAAAAACCAAAAATGGGCTCATCGACACCTGGGATATTCAATGGTTCTACACAGTATGGAATCTTTCGGGTTTTGTAATTACACCGACAATAAACCTGGTTAGTAATATTGGGTTTGGAAATGACGCAACCAATACAAATTATGAAATTACTCGTCTTGCTGAAATGAAAAAAGGCAAGTTGAAACAAATTCAACCCGATGACAGTTTCGTTGTAAATACGAAAGCGGATCAGCGGGCTGTTGAGATAAAAGTTAAGGAAGGCCGGGGAAATTTAATGCAGAAAATAAACCATAAACTTAAGCTCATTTTCAAATCATCATCCTGAAACCATTCTCTTTTCATTTAAATACACGCTATGCATATTTCAATTTATGGTGTTGGAAGGTCGGGTACAAAGGCGATACAGCTTTACCTGAGTTACCTGCTTGCCCAAAAACACAATTCCGTGTGGATCAATTATGAACCGTATTTCTGGCTTGACCGAAAAACGAACACACTGAATTACGAAGGATTTTACCACCACTCTACTTCTCCTCATATTGTGAGTGATCCTAAAAAATTGTCTTCCGGACATATTCGTTTTTTAAAAAAACTGACAAAACCTGACAAACCCATTGTCACCAAATTCATTCGTGGAAACGGACGAATCAATGCCATTAACCAGATTCTTCAACCGGATTATAATTTTATAATTGTACGTGATTTATACCAGGTTTTAATTTCCGTATTAAAAACCAATTGGGATTTTCTTTCTGTCGGATTCGAATACAGAATGAGTTGGGAAAAATTTATCAGTGAAGTAAAGAAATCAGGGATTGTGGAACAATACGACTGGTGTATCGACAGGATCTATGATCGTTTGGATCAGAATGCATTTTACTGGTATGTAATGAACCTTGCCGCACTTCAATGCACATTTAAGCCAACTTATTTTCTGGATTATAAATCAATTCAGGAAATTGAAGGTATTGCAAATGACATCATTCAACCTAAAGAAAAAGAAAGTATAAAAAATCCAATACTTTCAGGAGATTATATTCATGGAGATTTCCCATTAATTTCCCCTCCGTCCAAACATTCCAAATCCGATTTACTGAATAGTGTTCTTTACAAAACTCAGATCATTGATAAATACGGTTATTTTATTCCAAACCGCAGGATCGGAAATGCATCATCCATCAATCAGGAGTATCAGCTCATTGAATCCGCTTCACCCCCTCAAACCAAGGTGACCATTGAAAAGAAAGATTTGTATGAATTCTTTAACGAAGATATCCGAACAAAATTAACAGCAAAAAGATCCGGCATCTGAACTATTCCGGTCAGAATTTTCATTTGTAAGGATTCTGACATGTTTAGAAGAAGAAAGAAACCAAAATGGTTAAAGAACATCCTAAAATTTCCGTCATCACCCCTTCATACAACCAGGCGGATTTCCTGGAAGAAACCATTTTATCTGTTCTTAATCAAAATTACCCTAACCTTGAATACATCATCATTGATGGCGGAAGTACAGATCGTTCAGTTGAAATTATCAAAAAGTATGAAAAGCATTTAAGCTATTGGGTAAGTGAGAAGGATGACGGACAAAGTCACGCCATCAATAAGGGTTTACAACATGCAACAGGAGAAATCATCTGCTGGTTGTGCAGTGATGACTTGCATGTTTCGGACACCCTGTATACAGTCGCGGAATTGTTCCGACTAAATCCGGAAATTGCATTGCTCCACGGCACTTCGATACTTTTTGGAAATCGAAGAAAGGAACAAATTACCGGAGCTGATTTTAAAGATTTGCCCTTGCGTTATTACGCGATCATTCCATTTCCACAGCCATCATCATTTTTCAAAAGAAAAGTAATTGAAGAAACCGGAATGCTGGATGAAAGTCTGCATTTTGGAATGGATTACGATTTACTGGTTAGAATCGCCCTCTGCTATCCAATCCTGCCGGTGAATAAAGTACTCTCCCGCTATCGTTTGCATTCATCGAGCAAAACTGTCAGTCAGTTCAAACGATTCGCAGGAGACTGGATAAAGGTCTTTTCCCGTTTTCTTCGTTCTGTACATGGAACAGAAAAGTATATTTCATTTCTTAAGGATCAGGGGTTTTACCATGAGGACAACACGAGCTATAAACACCTGAAAGAATTTAATGAGACGGAATTAAAAAGGATTAACTCGCATTTCTTATTCAATCAGCTCGTAATTTATTATGAAGTGTATGACAGAAAAATGATTCACAAAATTCTGCTCCTGCTGAAGGAGACAGATCCGGTATTTTACAAAGAGTATAACCTCCGAAAAGTGGAAATGCGTAAGAATCTCTTCCCTCCTGTTATTGTTCATTTTGTGCGTACCTTTATCCGGTAAATCGCAGATGCCAAAATTTTTTTCCATTATCATCCCAACATACAATCGCTGGAATTACCTCCGGTTAACGATTGACTCCGTCCTTCAACAGACCTTCAGTGATTTCGAAATAATAATTGTCGATGATGGAAGTACGGACGACACATTGCAAAATTTAAGAAACGAGTTTGGCAGCCATCCTCTGATTACTATTGTTACTCAAATAAACCAGGAGCGTGGTGCCGCTCGAAATCATGGATTACGTCTGGCAAAAGGTGAATATTCTCTTTTCCTGGATTCAGATGATTATTTGTTTACGGATCATCTGGAAGTGTTATACACCAAAATAAAAGAGCTAGGCACACCTGATTTCATAGCCTCAAAATTCCAATTCATCAGGGAAAATAAAATTTCTTTCCCTGATGTGTGCAGTCTGAAAGAAGGATTTTACGATTACCATCTCTTTTTGAATGGAAATCCATTGGCCTGTAATATTTGTGTACGCATGGGCAATAAGGATCTCCACTACTTTGAAGAAGATCGTAAATACGCGATCAAAGAAGATTGGATGTTTCATTTGCAAAATCTAAGGCATCATCGTTTGTATCTGATTGACAAGATCACATTACAAATGAATGATCATGATGACAGATCCATGCGTGAAAACAATACAATTATTATCCGGCGCACAAAGCTTGCTGAAGAGTGGATACTGAAGAATGTTGATCTTCAGGGTGAAGATGTTGCGATTCTGAAAGCGCATATTGATTATTTTATGGCCTTACATTCGTATATTGACGGTCAAAACCGGCAAGCGTTGAATTATCTGTGGAAAGCGGTACGTCAAGCCGGATTCAAAAAAAAGTATGCCGTACTTTTCATGAAGTGTGTAGTCGGAAACCGGGTAATACAAAAAATTAAAAAAAACGTCTCTTGAGTAAGACCAAAAATATCCTGGTAATTACCTATTGGAGTTACAATGACGCTCTTATTCAGGCGTACACCCTGCCCTACATTCAGATTTTTGGAAATCTGCTTGACTCCAAAAATGTGGTTTACCTCGTCACTCTGGAACAAAAGCAGCAACGCTTGAACGCGAATGAAAAATCACAGGTAAAGGAACGATTGAGATTACAAGGAATTCGATGGATTGATTTCAATTACCACAAATTCGGCATCCTTGGTTTTTTTTACTGGATACCTTTTTTCATCAGGCTCCTTCTTCTTGCGATTACACGAAATATCAGCCATGTGCATCCCTGGTGTACTCCGGCAGGTTCTATTGGATATCTGGTTTCATTATTTTCAAGAAAGAAACTTATCGTTGACAGCTATGAGCCACACGCGGATGTGATGCTGGAAACAGGTACCTGGAGTAGTTCATCCAATCAATTCCGAATCCTGAGCTGGTTTGAAAAATTACAGGGTAAAAGAGCCAGTACTTTGATTTGTTGCACGAAGGACATGGATGAATATGTTGAACAACGGTATCATTTTCACATCGGACACCAGCTCATAAAACCGGCCTGCGTAAACCTGGAATTGTTTTCGAAAGCGAACCGGAAAAATCCGTATCTCCTGAAAAAGCTCAATCTGGAAAATAAAATTGTTTGTGTTTATGCAGGAAAATTTGGCGGGCTCTATCTTGAACAGGAGGTTTTTGATTTCTTCAAGGTAGCCTATGACTTTTGGGGAGAACAATTCAGAGTTGTGTTGCTGACGAGTGAAAAACAGGAAAACCTCAGTGCATGGATGAAGAATGCCGGAGTTCCTGAACATATTTTTATTCGAAAATTTGTATTCCATTCACGTGTACCTGACTACATGGGTCTGGGTGATTTTGCCATTAGTCCGTACAAGCCTGTCCCATCCCGGAAATATTCCGCCCCAATTAAAAATTCAGAATACTGGGCGCTTGGCTTGCCAGTCATCATCACGAAGAATATTGCTGATGACAGCAAGATCATCAAAGAAGAAGGAATTGGCGCTGTGATCGAGAATCTCACTGACGAAGATTATCTCAAGGCGATAAAAACAATGGATCAATTGCTGAAAGAAAACACCCTCGATCAATTGTATCAAAAAATTCGCCCTATTGCTGAGGAACAACGAAACTTTTCAAGGGTAAAAAATATTTATGAGCAAATTTATTAGTCGTTATTTTTTCTGCAGGTACTAATTCGAGAATTGCAAGGGAAAATTTCTATGCGCCTGCAATTGTTTCTTTTATCTCATTCTTTTCCCTTTGTAATTCCTGGAAAGTGTGATGAATAATAAACAAACTTGCTACAAAGAATGGGATTGCAGGAATTTTATAACGAACGAGACTTCCAAAATTAGAAGTGGTGAGTCCGACTGAAAACGAAAAGAAAAGACTAAAGAAAACACTGAAGAACAGAATGTGATGCCTGAACATGAGAAGGAAGAGATTGTAAACTCTCATTTTCAAAACAAGGTATATTGTGATCATCAGTAAGATGAAATTCTCCAGACTGGACATTAACATACCTGCGTTATAGGCTTCCCACAAGTACGGTCGAAACAGGGCCGCGTTGATAGCAGCCGGAACTTTTCCAAGAATCCCCTGTACGGTAGGATCAAAGTCTCCGATATCGAAAGATGAACCCTGGTAATATTCCTGTTTCAAATCCTGGTTGGTAACATACGCTTTATCAAGAACTTTTGTAACAGAATATTCACCGAGTGTTTCACCCATAAGCCGAAGCATGAGGTATCCGGAAAGTACGGACAATACGATGAGCAAAGGTGCGACCGATGACTTTACCAGGGGGTTCGTCACTTTTGAAAGCTGATACCCAACAAACCACAATATTGATCCCGGTAATACGGCGAAAAAGATGTAAGGCTTAATCAGAATGAGGACGTAAGAACTGAGGATGATGTATACAACATTTCGCAGGACTTGCTTTCTGATTTTCAACAGATGGTGAAAGGAGGCTGTAAATGCGGCTACAGCCGCGAATGTCATGGAATCCTTTAGTAAGCCGGAGCCCCAGAAAACCACAGATGGCATGAATAAAATCGCGATTGCAAATTCCCGTTGCAAATTTGGGAATTCAATGAGAAACATCTGATACAATCTCCAGATAGAGAAATAACACACAAAGGAAAGCAACATCGTCTGCCCGATAAAGCTATTGAAACTAATGAATGCAAAAATCCAGTTGATTTGATCTACGGCCATAGATTTAGCATCATAGGAATAGAAGGGCCAGCCGGTTTCGCTATCGAAGGAATAGAATGTCTCGGCATCCAAAGGCAGGAAAGTAAAGCGGATAGCCTGCCAGGGATTCTTCACAAATAATTTACTGACAGAAACGCAATCCATGTGATAGTTCACTGTATCCCCACCACCGTAATAATAAACATAGACAAGGCAAACAGCAGCACCGCCCAGCATTTTTACCATTAACCCGGATACATAATACCTGTAGCTGGGATTTGTGTCAATGTGTTTTGACCGGATACGGTGGGCAACAAAGAAAAAGATAACCAGGTAGATAGGCCCAATGATCAAATCTACTACCGATAATATTTCAAGCATAAAAAGATTTTGTAATCCAAAGTTACAAATTTTTGTCTTAATTGCATGATAAATTTGCCTCGTAAAAACGAATGTCCGGCAACAATTTGAATGAACTGACGTAAACTGACAACACCGGATTTTTTAGGTTCCTTATGAATATTCTTTATTTAACGTATGACGGTCTTTCAGATCCATTGGGACAATCCCAGGTAATACCTTACCTGCGTGGTTGGAGAAAGATGGGACATGAAATCACCATCATGAGTTCCGAAAAAAAAACGAGGCCGGAGTTAATTGAATCAATTTCCAAGATGCTGAAAGAGGAAGGCATTACCTGGAAAAATATTTCTTATACCAAAAGTCCGCCGGTATTGTCAACGGTCTTTGACATTCTTCGAATGAGACGTTACTGCAAACGTTTATTAAAGGAGTCAAAATATGATATTGTGCATTGCAGGAGTTATGTCCCCGCTCTGATAGGCGAACACCTCAAAAAGAAATCAGGATTGAAATTTATTTTTGACATGCGGGGCTTTTATGCGGATGAACGTATTGATGGAGATATCTGGAATCAGAATTTACTTGTGTATCGATGGATCTACAGATTTTTCAAAAGAAAAGAAGCACGTTTTCTTGCCTGTGCGGATTACACGATTTGTCTGACGGATTCAGCAAAAAAAGAAATCGAAACCTGGCGCAGCATTCCTAACCGTCCTGTGCCCATTGAAGTAATCCCTTGTTGTGTAGATACAGATTATTTTCACCCCGACAAGATAGATCAGCAACAACGTACAAAAGCCGCTGAAGAACTTGGGATCACTGAAAATGACCTGGTCTTGTCCTATCTGGGAGCAGTGGGAACCTGGTATATGCTGGATGAAATGTTGGATTTTTTCAAACAACTTTTGATCCGATATCCCAATGCTAAATTTTTATTTATCACACACGAGCAAAAGGATCTCATTATCAAGAAATTGACTGCAAAAAACATTCCTGCTGACAAGCTGATTATTCAAAAGGCAGATCATGAGCAGGTTCCTACATATTTATCTTTGTCAAACTTATCCATCTTCTTTATCAAACCGGTTTATTCGAAGATGGCATCTTCTCCTGCTAAAATGGGAGAGATTTTGAGCATGGGAATTCCCATTCTTTGCAATTCAGATGTAGGAGATACTACCAAAATAATCGGGTCTACAAAAACCGGTGCAGTATTACAATCGTTCACTGATGAAGATTATGATTTTCTTATTGACCAGATTCCGTCTTTATTGAAAACACCGAAAGCCAATATTCGCGAAGTTGCTTTACAGTATTTTTCACTTGAAAAAGGAGTTAAAAAGTACAATGAAATCCACCAGAAAGTTCTCAAATCAACACGTAACTGTTAATCCTCTGGAAAGAATCTTTGTTCATCCATGATGATAGGATTCATTCTTAATGATAGTCATTGCACGATAGATTTGCTCCACCAGAAACAAGCGGATCATCTGATGTGTCAGTGTAAAGGACGAGACAGAAAGTACAAGATTGGCCTTCTTTTTCAGTTCTTCATTTACTCCATAAGCGCCACCAATGATAAAGATGAGGCGTTGGTGCCCCTGAACCATCCACTGCTGAATCTTTGCAGAGAATTCTACTGACGATAAAGTCGCTCCTCTTTCATCCAGGAGTACTACCAAATCTCTCGGTTTCAGTCTCGACAATACATCATCGCATTCAGTCTGAATTACCTTTAATGGGTCAGTTCCGGGGCCGGATGGAATAATCGTGATGGAAACCGGCAGGTAATGTTTCAATCGTTTGAGATATTGGTCAATTCCTTCCTGAAGGTATTTTTCAGTGGTCTTTCCAATAAAAAAGAGTTCACATTTCATAAGCTTCTTTCAGGGATAAATATACAATTCCGTCAGTTGACAATATGCCGTTAATAAGCCGGATAAATAACAGGATTGAGACTCCAAAATAAGTGTATTTTAGCAGTTCATTGATGCATCTGGCTTGATGTTTGCGAAAGAAGCTCATCTGAATAGCATGAAAAAATCAACTGTTTTTATTCTCCTTATCACTCTGGCTGTCAAAGTTATGGCGCTGGATATTTACGAAGAAATCTCGAATGCGATCAGAAGTGGTGATTCCAGACAGATTTCCACATTCTTCGGCAATTCGCTCGACATGACGATCGGTAATCAGGAAGATGTTTACAGCAAGGCTCAGGCTGAGTTGGTTTTAAGAGATTTTTTCGCAAAGAACACACCAAAATCGTTTCTCGTCAATCATAAAGGATCTTCAAAGGAAGGAACTTTATATGCCATTGGAACACTTCTTACCACCTCCGGAAAATCTTTTCGTACATCTTTTTACCTCAAGTCATCTGGCGGAAAATACATCCTACAGGAATTAAGGATTGAGCCTCAATAACAAATAGTACATTTCATCCGGAAATGCACCACATGAGCATTTCCGGAACTAAATTATTTGTCTCAGGAATATAATTAATCAATAAACTCAGGTCTTTTCCGAATCTTTACACCATGGATTTATCACAGTACCCTCATTACGGATTGTCTGTCAGTGATTTTATACGACAAGCTTTATTAGAAGACACCGGCGACGGAGACCACACTTCCCTGAGTACCATCGGACAATCTGAGCAGGGCAAAGCGAAAGTGATGATTAAAGAAAATGGTGTGGTAGCAGGATTAGTTGTAGCGGATCAGGTATTAAACATTGTGGATTCTTCCATGGTTGTTAAAACCCTTTTTGCGGAAGGTGCAAGTGTTAAATCAGGAGATGTTGTGATGAATGTGGAAGGCTCAGTACGATCGATGTTGAAGGCCGAACGCCTCCTGCTGAACTGCATGCAAAGAATGAGCGGAATCGCCTCTTTAACAAGACGTTATGTAGATGCAGTTGCAGGAACAGGTGCGGTCATTCTTGATACGCGAAAAACCACTCCCAATTTCAGATTATTTGAAAAATGGGCTGTTACATTGGGTGGCGGTATGAACCATCGATTTGGATTGTATGATATGATTCTGATAAAAGACAATCATGTAGATGCTTCGGGTGGTATCAAGGAGGCATTGCGTAAAGCGAATGCATATCTGAAGGAACAAGGTAAACAACTTAAGATAGAAATTGAAACACGGAATCTTGAGGAAGTAAAACAGGTGATTTCAGCAGGTGGTGCCGACAGGATTATGCTGGATAATTTCAAACCGGAAATGATTCGTGAAGCAGTGAATCTGATCAATCAGAAATTCGAAACTGAAGCTTCGGGAGGTATTACTCTGGATAATATTCTGGAGTATGCGAAGACCGGTGTGAATTTTATTTCTGTTGGAGCCCTCACACATTCTTACAAGAGTCTTGATATCTCAATGAAAATTGTGAAATGAGAAATCAGAATCCGCCACCGGTTCAAAAGGTCATTGTCAAAAAGGTTTTAAGAGTAATTCTCTTCTCTCCTCCTATCCGTACGCTCATCGATTATTCAAAACGTGTCGCTTTACCGGGTTTTGACAAATTGCCAATTTACGATGTGGCGGATTTCTTTTTCACCGGAATACAACGCGGCTCCATTGTAACCAGGGCACAGTCACTTGCATTCAGTTTCTTTCTGGCTATTTTTCCTGCTACCATTTTTCTCTTTTCTCTCATCCCCTACATTCCTATTCACGATTTTCAGTCGCAGTTACTCGAACTCATTCAGAATATTTTGCCAAGTAATGCTTACGAATCCGCACGGACGACTATTGAAGACATTATTAAAATTCAGCGGGGAGGGTTACTCTCCTTTGGTTTCGTCTTGGCGCTATATTTTACTACGAATGGTTTCATGACAATGATGAGAGGTTTTAACAGCTCTTATCATGTGGTAGAAACCAGAACTCCATTTAAGCAAAGAATGGTCGCGCTGGTATTAACGGTGTTACTTACTGTACTTGTTATTGTATCTACAGCACTTATTATCTTTAGTGAAATCGCCACTAAATATCTGGTCAAACACAGTATCCTGAAAACAAAAACCCAGATAGCGCTCTTGCTTTTGGGTAAATGGGCGGTTGTACTGGCACTCTTTTTTATAGCCATTTCATTTCTTTATTATTATGCTCCTGTGATGCGGAAACGCTGGCAGTTTATTTCGGCCGGGTCTACATTCGCGACATTGCTCTCGATCATCGTTTCCACCGGTTTTGCTTACTTCGTAAATCATTTCGGACAATACAATAAAATTTACGGTTCAATCGGGACACTCATCGTCATTATGCTTTGGATCTATTTCAACAGCCTGATTCTGATCCTTGGCTTTGAATTGAACGCTAGTATTGACAATGCCAAGAAGCAGGTCAGGAGGGTGTTCTGATATGTCCAAATTCCAGGTGACACTATGAATTTCCGACGAACACATTCCATTTTTCTATCAACTCTCTGACTAAAAATTAAATTGAACTGAACCTGAACTACAAAATCATCATCTCTATGAAAAAATGTTTTGTCTTCTTCTCGGTTTTCATAACAACACTCAGCTTTTCATCAGGCATCTTCGCACAAAAACCGGATTCCAGATTCAATGAAGCATTGCAGTTGAAGGATCAGAACAAATGGGAAGAATCGATGACCATTTTTTCTCAATTGTTAAAGAGTGATTCTTCGAATATCGATTATCTCACAAATACCAGTTATTTATTCTGCAAAATCGGGAACAGACAAACGGATGAGTCTGCACGAATGAATAATTTTAAGAAGGCGGAGTACTTGTCCAAAAAAGCCGTAGCGCTGAACAACAATAGCGCCCAGGCTCATTACAATTACGCGCTTGCATTGGGTCGCATCAATGAAAACGCCAGCAGCAAACAAAAGATCGCGAATGCGAAATTGATCAAGAAGGAATGTGATGACGCGATTCGTCTGGATCCAAAATTGGCAGGCGCCTGGCATATTTTAGGCAGATGGCACAGAACCATCGCCGGGTTTAACTTCGCTGAAAAGGCAATGATCAATACCTTGTTTGGAGGAGTTCCGGAAGGAGGATCATACGAAGCTTCCATTGATTGTTTTTCAAAAGCGATTTTGTTAGAACCGGACGCGATGCTTCACAAATACGAGCTGGCGCTCTCCTATTCCGAACGTGACAATAAAGGTGATGATGTGATGTGCAAAGTTTGGTGTAAAAAGGTAATCGATATGATCCCCAAAGATGCTGATGACAAAGACACTCAGGAAAAAGCAAAAGCGCTTCTGAAAAAAGTCAGTTAATTCTTTTTCTCCCAGGGTAAATATTTGTGGAATTCAGGGACTATTTTTTGAGAATAGATGAGGATAAAATAGAGAAGCGATACGACACCTGAACGTATTATGATATCCAGAATTTTATTGTCAGGATGCGGGATCATCAATCCGATTCCAAAACAAAGTATGAGACTTAGCAACACTCTTACATTTCCTCTTTCAAAGGGTTGTAGTCCGAAGAATTTCCATACAGTCAGAAACAACATCAGATTGTAAATCAGAGAAGCAATACAAGTCGCTATTGCTGCACCTGCTATACCATAAATCGGTATAAGGAACATTTGCAATGCAAGGATTATAACCGCAAGCAGAACCAGGAAAAAGGCTCCGAATTTGAATTTCTCCGAATTAAAAAGAATTGACGCGTTCAGACCTGTCGCCATATTGAAAAGAGTTCCAATACTGATGATATAGACTACGATCTCCCCTTCTTCGTAGCCTGACGGAAGGAATCTGAGCAGAGTGTGAATGTTTACGTTAATATTCAGAAACAGAAAACCACCGAGCAGGAAAAGATACAAACTCGATTTACGATAGATTTCCCGGATTTGGGAATGATCATTTTCTGCCCACGCGAAGGAGATTTTCGCGGAAGCAATTTTGTCGATTGCATTTAGTGGAGCTTCGATCACAGTCGGGACGAATGCCGCGATGGTATAGATCCCAACAAAGGAAAGCGGAAGGTATTTTCCGATCATTATGGAGTCAAAGTATTTGAGTCCTATAGACGCAATGTTGGCAAACCAGAGCAGCAAACCATAGCGTATCAGTTCAAACATTTTCTTTTCACGAAAAATGGTCCAGTCTATTTTGAATCCCGGCCGGTCGAATTGAAAGATATACAGGATCAAACCGAGAAACTGAATTGCATAAACCCCAACAAACAGCGCGACGAATTGATTCAATGTTACCCATTTCATAAAGTAGATGGAAACAACGATAATTGTCAGAATACGAACCACAACATCATTGATGAATGCGGGTACTGTTGACTTGTAATTGGCGAAACAATAGATGCTGAGTACTGAAATAAAGCCGTTGAAAAAGATCAATGGAAATACCCAGTTGAAATATTCGAGAAACAATGGACTCTGCGTCCTGTACTGATTCAGGATAAAATCCTTGAACAGAAAAATCACCAGGCAAGACAAAACAAATCCTGCCAGTGGGAACAAATTCATGAAAGCAAAAAAGCCATGGTTTTTATTTTCCTTGTCTTTGAAAAGCGGAAAATAACGGATGGCAGCATTCCCAATTCCGAGTGGAATAAACATGGCCACCAGTATGGAAAATGAATACAGTATCCGCGTCAAACCAAGTTCTTCCTTTGTCAGGAATTGGGGCTGAATCACAATCAGGTTGATGAAGCCAATACCAATCCCGAGGTAACTGGAGATTGTGTTGGTGATTCCCTGACGTTTGATTACTCCCATTCTTGTCGCGATGCTTAGAGGCAATGATACTGCTTTTTTCGGAGCTGTTGTTCCGGGTTTCTCACGGCTATTAACATCGTCCGGTGGAGTGAAAAACCTTTGAAGTTATCCGGATTTCAACCAATATTTCCATTCATTTCAAGAGCTGTAAACGAAGGATCAGTGTCGAAAATTTTCTTAATTTTGTTCAATTCATGGTGCGGAAAAAATCCATGTAAAATCAGAAAAACATCTATCAATGAAACTGGAAGGTAGCAGGGTACTCGTCATCGGCGGAGCTGGTTTTATCGGCTCACATGTTGTTAAACGTCTTCTAAATGAGGATGTTAAAGAGATTGTCATTTATGACAACTTCGTTCGTGGCAAACATGAGAACATCAATCAATCCTTAAAGGATCCAAGGGTTAGAATTTTTGATGTAGGTGGTGATGTACGCGATATTGACATCCTTCACGATGCCATGAAAGGCATGGATTATGTTTTTCATCTGGCAGCGATGTGGCTCTTGCATTGCAAAGATTATCCGCGTACTGCTTTTGAAGTCAACATAGCCGGAACTTTCAATGTGCTGGAAGCCTGTGTTAAGAACAACATCAAGAAACTGGTCTACTCCTCTTCCGCTTCTGTTTATGGCGATGCTTTACAGGTTCCGATGACCGAAGAACATCCTTTTAACAATAGAAATTTTTACGGTGCCACCAAAATTGCCGGTGAGGCCATGTGTACTGCATATAATGACCGGTACGGTTTACCGATTGTGGGATTACGTTACATGAATGTATATGGACCCGGACAGGATCAGAATGCTGCCTATACAGGTGTTATTCCGATTATGCTGAATAAGATTGATCAGAATGATCCTCCAACCATCAATGGGGACGGAACTCAGGCTTATGATTTTATTTATGTTGATGATGTCGCTGAATGCAACATCAAAGCACTTACAAGTCCGGTGAATATTGGTTTTTACAATGTCGGTACGGGTATACAAACCACTATCCGTGAATTGTGCAACCTCATTCTTTCTCTAAAAAATTCGGACCTTCAGGTTACGTATAAGCCTTATGCACCGGACGATGCAAGACAATTTGTAAAAAACAGAATCGCGTCGGTTGACAAGGCAAAAAATGAAATCGATTTCTACTTTTCTACATCGCTGAAAGATGGTTTATTGAGACTCATCGACTGGCGAATCGCGCAACAAAAAATTTCTGCAATCTAAGCTCATGTGCGGTATAGCCGGATTCCTGTATGCTGATAAACCGGTTTCGGATAACGGCATCATCAAAAAAATGTTGAGCAGAATTGCACACCGTGGTCCGGATGGAGACGGTGTTTATGTGCACGAAAACGTTGCACTCGGTCACAAACGACTCGCGATTCTCGATTTGACTTCTGCCGGGAAACAACCTATGTCCACAGAAGATGGTTCATTGGTGATCACCTTCAACGGGGAGATTTACAATTTCGCGGAACTACGCAATGAACTTATCCAGCGTGGTCATTCCTTTTCCTCAAGGACAGACACAGAAGTAGTATTGAAGGGTTATCTTGAATGGGGTGACGAAGTATTTAAAAAGCTGAACGGAATGTTCGCTTTGGCGATTTACGACAAACGTTCAGGAGAATTGGTGATCGCTCGTGACAGATTCGGTATTAAACCGGTGTATGTAAGCATCCAGAATGATAAAATCATTTTTGCATCAGAGATCAAAGCGATTCTTGTTCATCCCGGTTATCAGTTCGATATAAATTACGAAGCACTCAACGAATATTTTACTTTTCAGAATCTTTTTCGTTTTCATACGCTCTTTAAAGGGATTCAATTGCTTGCTCCCGCGAGAATATTGAAATTCGACAGGCAGCTGAATTTGAAAGAATGGTCTTACTGGGATTATAATTTCACCGATACGGATGAACGCATTGATGAAAAGACTGCTGAGGAAGAAACTTTTCGTCTCTTTCAGCAAGCAGTGGAACGTCAGATGGTAGCCGATGTACGTGTGGGCTGTTACCTCAGCGGTGGTATGGATTCGGGTTCGATTACATCGGTAGCAAGCAGACAAACATCCCGACTCGCGACATTTACTTGCGGATTTGATATGTCGGCAACGACGGGTCGAGAGGCAAATTTTGACGAACGCCGCGATGCTGAATTGATGGCCAGTTATTACAAAACGGAACATTACGAACAGGTACTGAACAGCAGCGACTTGTCATGGGCCATGCCGAAGCTGGTGTACCATCTGGAAGATTTGCGTGTTGGAATGAGTTATCCGAACTATTACATTTCCGGTCTTGCAAGCAAATTTGTGAAAGTTTGCCTGAGCGGTGCCGGAGGAGATGAATTGTATGGAGGTTATCCCTGGAGATATTACCGTGTAAGCAAATCGCTGAACCGCGACGATTATTTTAAAGAATACTACAGCTTCTGGCAACGTCTCGTGAATGATGAGGATAAAAAGCAGTTGTTCAATTCAGAAGTGTATTCAAAAACACAGGCCGGCAGAGATCCATTTTCTGTTTTCAAAAATGTGTTTTTGTATAATGATAAACTCAGTTATGGTTCACCTGAGGACCATGTAAAAAATTCCTTGTATTTCGAGGCAAAAACATTTCTTCCGGCTCTTTTCCTTGTTGGTGATAAACTGGCAATGGCGCATTCCATGGAAGAGAGATTTCCGTTTATGGACAACGACCTTGTGGACTTCGCTCAGAAAATTCCTGTGCGTTATAAACTCGGGAAATTTGATGAGATGACACGGATCGATGAAAATGATTTGGGAAAACTCAGGAGATATGAAATGCAATTCGATGACGGGAAAAATGTTCTAAGGAAATCGATGTCCAGAATTTTACCGCAGCAAATTTTACAACGAAAGAAACAAGGATTTTCCGCGCCGGATGAATCCTGGTATCGTGGAGAGAATTTCCAGTATGTATCCGCGCTAATTACGGATAAGAAAAAATCCAGGTTGCGTGAATTTATCAACCCGGCATACATTGACAAAACGCTTGATGAACATTGCAATCAGAATGTAAATCATCGTTTGCTGATCTGGTCATTCATTTGTCTGGAGTGGTGGTTGCGCCATTTTGTTTTTAATGAAACTGAAGAAACAGCATGAAGATTTTAGTCACAGGAGCATCCGGATTTATTGGCAGCCACCTGGTTTCGGCATTGTTACGAAATCCGGAACATGAAGTGTATACAGCTGACAGATCTGTTCTTTCTCCACTTTCTTCAAGGCACTACCCTATTCAGATTGATTTCGGAGGTGAATTTATTCTTCCCGGAAATCTTCCAAAGCCGGATGCGGTTGTGCATCTTGCTCAATCCCGTCATTACAGGGAATTCCCTGATAAGGCAAAGGATATTTACATGGTGAATGTAAATTCCACATTTCAACTCATTGACTGGTGCAAAAGAAACGGAGTTTCAAAATTCATCTATGCATCTACGGGGAGTGTATATAAAAGCTCCACAGCAATTTTAAAGGAGAGTGATGAAACAGAAGCATCAAACTTTTACGCGGCTTCTAAACTTGCCGCTGAAAATTTATTGAGACCCTACAGTGATTCCATCTCCATAGCCATACTTCGTTTGTTCTCTCCATACGGGCCCGGACAGAAAAACATGCTGATCCCGAACATCATTGATAAGATTTTGTCGGGAGGAGAAATACAATTGAATCAAAACAAAGGTTTGTTGTTAAGTCCGATTTACATTGACGACTGCACTGAAATCATCAGCAGGTTAATTTCATCAGAGATCAAAAAATTTGAAATCCTGAATTTGGGCGGATTGAAAGAAACATCACTGAGGGAGATTATTGACCTTATTGCTTCTCAATCAGGAAAGAAAGCTAATGTGAAGATCCAGGAAGGAAATGTCGTGAACATCCGTTGTGATTCTTCCAGAATTTACAATCTTACAAAATACCAACCACTGACTACATTGCAGGAGGGATTAAAAAAGTGTATGCTATGACTAGTATGAACAATACAGCCGAAAGTTTTTTCAGCAAATGGAAAAACAATCCGGACCTTGCCTTTTCTGAAACTCTTCGTGAAGGTTCAGATATCCGAAACTGGATATTGAACAGAAACGGATTTCAGTCGGCAGCTGAATTATCTTCTTTCCTGAAAAACAAAAAAAGAATACTGGATGCGGGATGTGGAAATGGCCGGGTTACCGCATTGTTGCGTACGACTGCTCCTGCAGAAAGTGAAATTGTAGGGATTGATCTTGTTGCCAGTGAAATCGCGAAGAAAAATCTTGACAATGCTCCGAACACTTCGTTTTATGAGAAAGATCTCATGAACGATCTCTCTGACCTTGGCACCTTTGATTTTATTTATAGTCAGGAAGTATTGCATCATACTGCAAATGCTGAAACCGCTTTTCTCAATCTTGTGAAATTATTATCCTCAGATGGAGAGATAGCGATATACGTTTATAAGAAAAAAGCACCATTGCGGGAATATTCCGATGATTTTATCCGTGATAAAATAGCAGGATTGAGTTATGAGGAAGCAATGAAAGTTTGTGATGAGATCACGAAGTTTGGAATGGAATTGCACAAACAGAATGTAAAGGTTACTGTACCTGCACTTGATGTCATGGGAATTGAAGCAGGCGAATACGATGTACAAAGACTGATCTATCATTTTTTCTTCAAATGTTTCTGGAGCGACAGCATGAGTTTTCATGATAATTCCGTTATCAACTTTGACTGGTATCATCCACAAAATTGCACGCGACATACCACAGAAGAAGTCAGAGGTTGGTTTGCCAAAGCCGGTCTGAAAGTGACTCACGAGTTCACGGATTTTTACGGAATAACCATGCGTGGTAAAAAATAAATAATTCTCTGTCTTGAAAGTCCTGGTTTTACCTTCAAACATTGCATCCATGCCTGCGATTACTGTGGATCGTCTGATTCATGCGGGAATCGACGCGAAGGCATTGTTTATTGATTCCAATCCTTACCAGGACAATAAGAATTTCAAATCCTACCAGCTCAAAAATTTACCCTACGGATTTCCACAGAAATTTTACAACCTGAGTCGTTTTTATCTGGAGACAGTAAGAGCCATTCAGTGGGCGGACGTGATACACTGGTGTGGAACTTTCAGCATTCCGCTTCTTAAATTAACGCTGCCAATCATTCAGTATTACAAGAAACCTTGTCTGGTTGAATGGGTTGGAAGTGACATACGTATACCGGAAGTTGAATTTGCTGATAATCCTTATTACAAAGCGATCTTTCACAATGGCTATGAGTACGCTTATGAAAGCATGGATCATTCGAGACGGATCCAAAAGATGTATCAGCAGGCCGGATTTGTTCCGTTGGTTTTTCCGGGAATGGAGCAATACATTCTCCCTGACATTTTTCCGGAGTATGTAAAGTTTATTCAACGGATTGATCTAGGCTTGTATACTCCACAATATCCTTCTGCCGACAACAAAAAACCACTCATTGTGCATGCGCCGTCTGCTCCGGTATGCAAAGGAACTTCCTATGTTGTGGATGCTGTTGAAAAGCTCAAACAAAAATATGAACTGGAATTTATCCTGGTTCATAAATTTGAAAGAACAAGGGCATTGGAAACCATCCGACAGTGTGACATTTTCGTAGATCAGCTCATACTTGGAAGTTACGGGATGGCCACCATGGAAGCTTTTGCATTTGGTAAGCCGGTGATGTGTTACATGAAACCATCCGTGCTTGAATGTTTTCCGGGTACTTCTCCGATCATCAATACCAATCCGGATACGATTTATCAGCAGCTGGAGAATCTTTTATTACATCCTGAATTAAGAAACTCGAAAGGAATTGAGAGCAGGAAATATGCGGAAGATTATCACAACATAGATGTTGTTGTTGATCCGCTCATTAAAATTTATGAAGAAACAATCCGGAAAAGAAAAGGGAAATAAAGATTTGATTTTTTACTCTGAAGAAAGTTTTACCGGACAATATTGATGATGCCTCTTTTTTCAAGATCTGTACCTTTGAGGATGTAGACATATACGCCTGATTCAATTCTTCTTCCATCCAGAGTTCCATCCCAACTTGTATTCGCGACATCATCGGTTTCATAGACCATTTGTCCCCATCTGTCAAAAATGGACAAAGAATAGATATCACAGGGGCGAAAAACTTCCGCTTTAAATATGTCGTTCAGGTTATCACCATTTGGTGTAAAAGAATTCGGAATGTATACGCTTTCACCTAAAGGTGATTCATAATGCGTGAAATTAAATACAGTATCGATGCAACTGGTTTCATTGTTCACTTTCAAAACTACCCGATATTCGCCATCGGCTTTGTATTTGTGAACCGGTTCGGCGACAGTACTGGTATCTCCGTCACCAAAATCCCAATGATAGTAAACAGCATTTTTTGTCACATCCCTGAAACTCACCAGACCACTGCATGAATCAAGGAAGGAATTGAATTCCGCTTTTTTAAAGCTCACAAAAAACAAATCCCTCGATACGGTATCCTTGCAACCATAATCTGAAGTAGCAATCAATGTCACCGGAATATGTCCTGACATTTCATAGGTGTGTTGCGGAGTTTCCAGGTCACTTGTATCTCCATCGCCAAAATCCCAGGAATAGAATGATGCATCAGAGGAAGTATTGGTAAAAGTCACAACTGAATCACAGGAAGCAACTGAATCCAGAAACCTGGCTTTTGGTAATGGCGGGATTGTCAATGGGTAAACACCTGAAGTATCCACACAACCCGAATCAGTTACCACAGTCGCCTGAATAAGGTATGTGCCTGAAGCACCGTAAGCATGTTCTGGTGATTCATCGTCAGAATAAAAAGAGTCTCCAAAATTCCAATGAAACTCAGAAGCATATTCGGAAGTATTTACGATACTCAATGTTCTTTTGCATGTATCAAGAGACGGAATGAAAGAAGCAACCGGTACCTGCAATACAGAGATTGTTTGCGTCATGGTATCCAGACAGGCGGAATCAGTTGAAGTAATCAGTTGGACATCGTAAAGCCCAGGTTCAGTATAATCGTGAGAAGGATTCCGAACAGTAGATGTCTGCCCGTCACCGAATGACCATGCCCAAAATGAAGCGGTCCCTCCTATTCCCCAGGATTGATCTTTAAATTCAAATACAGATTTACAACGTTCATTAATCGTATTGAATGCCGCATTGAAGACAGGATAAACCCTGACAATTCCCTCAGCGGTATCGTTGCAATCAGGATTGATCGGAGAATATGCAATGAGTGTAGCTAAATAATTTCCGGTGTCGGGATACAACCAGTTAGGATTCTGGACTGAGGAAGTATCCGCGGTGGTGCTGGTATCACCAAAGTTCCAGGAATAAGTTCCTGCATTAAAACTGTTATTGGTGAATGCGGCAACAAGGCTTCCGCAAACAATCGTAGGTGAAAAGATAGAAGCTACCGTAATTTGCGGACAAGGGACCACATTCACCTGGAAGTCACGTTGAGTCACTCCGATTTTCACACCATTTCTAAATTCCAAAACTCTCACGCCATATACATATTGACCAATCGATGAAGGTGTCGCTTTTAGTTGGCCTGTTCTTGAATCGATGGTCATTGGTGTTCCTCCCATCACATCACTCAATGAATATGGCGGTATAAAAACGACTGTATCGTATGGAGGTGGATTGGGTGGCTGAGGCATAGGTGTATTCGGATCCGCACCATTATATGGTGTACACAGCTCATAAACCAGGGAATCTCCGTCAGGATCTGAAGCGGAGTGATCATTTGTAAAAGGCGCGCCAAGACAAATAAAAGTTGGTGGCCAGCTATTGAATATGGGATTGCTGTTTACGGTAGCGACAGAAGGATCAGGGATAGTAGCAAGATAGGTTGCTCCTGTACTGTTTACGTTTGCAAGGTTGACAATTGTACTGTTCCTGCAACATCGCTGATAAACGATCTGATAGCCTCCTGCAATCGGAGGCAATGATGTAGTAAAAATATAATGTGCCACTTCATAGCAGACATCTGATGGAGGAATCAGGCAGGGAGTATTGATCGCGTTGGGAACCTGCTGCCGGTCGTTGATGCTAGGTGAAACTACTGATACAAGATTATTATTCGCATCAAAGATTCCGACAGAAGCAGGATTATCAAAGGGAGCTATTCCATTATAACAATCACGGTATACAGTAAGTTTGATTTCGTATAAATTACCACCCAAATTGCGGTAATTCATTTCACCACCGACAATATGAGTAGCAAATGAGGAGTCGCTAAAAAGCAAAAGCACCAAGAGTAAAATACTGTTGGTACTACAGATTAAAAAAGGTGCTGATTTCAAGCAACTTCTGCTCATGAACAAATGTACAAAACGAGGGCATACCAGTAAAGTGAAATAGTGATAATGAAGGTATACTGACAATTTCCCTGTTAAATGAAAAAAAAGAACGGATGTTAATTTTTTCAGTCTTTATAGATGGAAATCAGGCTATTTCCGAGGTTATCAGCGAATCCCCGGTACATACCTTCAGAATTGAAGACCAATTCCACTTCTCCAAGTGTGTTGATGGCTATTAGTCCGCCTTCCCCTCCTATTTTTACAAGCTTATCCAGCACCACCTTTTCGCAAGCCTGTTTTAAGGAATAGCCTTTGTATTCTATAAGGCAAGAAATGTCATAAGCAACAACAGCACGAAGAAAAAACTCTCCATGACCGGTACAGGATACTGCACAGGTGAGGTCGTTTGCATAGGTTCCTGCTCCTATCACCGGACTGTCTCCTATCCGTCCATATCTTTTATTGGTCATTCCACCTGTGGAAGTTGCGGCAGCTATATGTCCTTCCATATCTAAAGCGACAGCGCCAACAGTACCAAACTTTTTATCGCTGTGATCCAGAATGGTTTTTTCACTGTCCTGTACTTCTTTTAACTGGTCAAACCGAAACTGATTAAAGAAGTAATCATCGTTTTCAGTTTTTATACCGGCACGTTTGGCGAACTCCTCTGCTCCTGCTCCACTGAGCATCACATGTTCAGTTTGATCCATAATCGCGCGTGCAAGAGCAACAGGATTTTTTATTTGATGAACTCCGGCAACAGCACCTGCACGAAGAGTTGATCCTTCCATAATTGAAGCATCCATTTCATGTTTGCCATCATTCGTGAAAACGGAACCTTTTCCGGCATTGAACAGTGGACAATTTTCAAGGCTTTCAACAGCTGCCTGCACGGCATCCAATGATTTGCCGCCTCGTGAAAGTATGCCCATTCCCGCATCCAGAGCTTCCTGTAGTCCTGCCCGATAGGCTCTTTCCTTTTCATCAGTCAGTGCAGAGCGAAGAATTGTACCGGCACCACCATGTATAGCGATTGTAAATTTTTTCATGTCGGAAATTTATTGAGCAACAAAGAACGGAAATCCAAAGCTTAAACTGTAAACAGGAATTGAATTAGCTCATTATTATTCGGCCATACTCACTTTTAGTACACAGTGTCAATTTTTCCTTACATCTCCCAAATCTTCATAAATGGCTTAAAATACGCTTAAAATGGCATTCAATTTGGATTTTGCGTCAATTTTTCTCCAGAATTGAGCAGACTTTAACCATTTCTTGCACTGACAACAAGTGAATCCTTACAAGACAATCCAAAACCTGATCTCTTCCAAATTCTGATTCTTCGCAGGAACTACTTTGCCCTTATCATTAAAAACACACCTCTAATACACCTGCGAATGAAATCAATTTACTCCCGGCTTCTGATTGCCCTTCTTCTCCTGAGTTCAGGAGCCTATTCCCAAACGACTGATCTCAGAGGAATTTACATTGACAATTTTTCACAGATCCTTGGCAACACAGTAAAAGAAGATAGTCTTTTGCATTATGCACAAGACAGTTCATTCAACTATCTTGCTCTTTATGATCTGCACAATATCAATTTCTCAAACGCGAACAGTGTAAATACACTTGCCAGCTTTATTCGCAGAGCGCGTGAGAATTATGGCATCATCAATATTGGTGCTGTTGGTGAGTCATACTCAACATTTCGTGATAAAATTGCTCCATATAATAATGCACATACGAATGCGAATGAAAAATTCAATGTCTTCAACCTTGAATTTGAATTCTGGACAACATCATCCGTCAATCCGGGTGGATACTATTGTACGCAATACTTACAGCCTAACAACTGTGGATGCGATTCGGCAGGTGGGTTTAAGTTTTACATTGCTCAAATGCACAATATTGATTCCCTCGCCAGTGTACAGGGAGCTATCTCAGAAACTTATGTAGGCTGGTTTAACCAGGGACAGGCACAACAGATTGTACGTAATACCGACAGGATACTTTTGCATGCTTACCGTATCAATCCTTCTTCAGTATATGGTTACAGCCAGACACGTCTGAGTTATCTTGCTTCATTGAATCAGCCTGTTGATGTGATGCCGATCTTTTCTTCCGAACCGATTTTCATGGGTCCATGGTTAGCTTCTCATTCCAATGTTGAATCATACACAAAATATGTAGCGGATTATAACGCGGATGCAAGTTCATGGAAACCCTATATCAGATTGAAAGGATACCATTGGTTTGATTATGGATATATGCCACATCCTGTTTACAATGGTACAACCACAACTACTACTCCTACCATTACCGCTTTAGGTTCACTTTCTTTTTGCACAGGCGGAAATGTAACACTCTCGGCTCCTTCGAATGCAAGTTATCTCTGGTCAAACGGTGCTACAACACAAACGATCACAGTAAATACTTCCGGAACTTTCTCTTGTTCGGTTACAAAAAATGGTACAGCACAAACTTCAAATACACTCACTGTACAAGTAAACGGACTTCCTTCATCATCGTTCACAGTTGGTAACGCACAATCCAGTGGTGTACCACTCACTTCTACTTCCAGTTCAGGTAGTGGATCAATTTCAACTTATCGTTGGTATCGTGACGGAGCTTCGATTTCAGGAGCCACGTCATCTACTTATTCAGCGACACAGGATGGATCTTATTCGCTCGTTGTAACAAACAGCAATGGTTGCAGTCAGAATTCTTCCGCTCAGTACGTAACTGTTCCGGTAACTACCTGCATCCTTAGTACACCATCTGGACTGGCATCTGCTTCTGTCAGTCCAACCAGTCAGCTTGTAACATGGAGTTCAATGCCACAAACAGACAGTGTGATTGTACGTTACAAAAAAGAAGGAACGAGCACATATTATTATTTGCGCATGCCGAACACAGGACAAACTTCCGTTCTGCTTACTAATCTTGCTCCAAATTCAAGATATTCCTACCGTGTGAAGACAATGTGTGGAACTACTGCCAGTTCTTATTCAGCGAAATCATATTTCACCACAGGAAGTAATTCTTCAACCAACAACAACACATCCAGCAGAACTGTATACCAGGAAGTGGATACACAATCGGATGATGATGAATTGTTGGCTTACCCTGTTCCCGCGAATGAATTCATCCAATTCTATTTCTTCGCCGACTTTGTTCAGAATGGAGAGATTAGTATCATGGATATTTCCGGAAGAATTGTTTTGAAACAGAATGCATCAGTTGTTGAAGGAGATAATTCTATCAATCTCCACACAGAAGATCTCATGCCAGGTATCTATTTCGCTACGGTAAGAGCCGATGGAATTTCAATGACGAAACGGATCCTGATCCACCATTAATCAACAATACAAGCCACCAATTATTAAACACCCTGTCAAAAGCAGGGTGTTTTTTTGTTTTCCATGCTTTTTTTCCATCTTTTTTAATTACTTCATCTTTGTAATAGAATTCATTTTTACTCCAAATTGTATCCGTTTTGAGTCCATTTTCGACTGAATACTGTAGAATTTTGGAGCATTTTAAGGTCTGAAAAGTGGGAATAAACACACCTGTTAAAAACTTATCAGCGCTTGATAATCATGGAATTAATTAACTGTTATCTTCGCAAGCGATTGAGGGAATTGTTATCTGATTTAGGCTTTGCAGGAAACCAAAGTCGATTCTGAATCCGAAGAATGAAACACACAAGATGAGCCATCATCTTTCACAATTTCAATTCAGAAATTAAATCAGGCAATCCAATCAACATCGTTCGTATCAACGAATTCTTACTCTTAAAATTACCCCTGATGGTTACAAAAGCAATCAAAGGAATTCTCATTATGCTGCTCCTGAGTTGGAGCGCAGTAATGAATGCACAATCGAATAATGTTCGTGGATATTATTTAAAAGATGTCAACTCCTGGCTGGGAAATACTACACAGGAAAACACAATCCTGAATTACAGCCAGGGTAATGGATTCACCTACATCATTTTTTATGATCTGGGATCCTTTGACTGGAGCAGTACGACGAGAAAAAATCAGCTTGCCGCGTTTATGACCAAGGCAAGAAATACTTATGGAATTACTGAGATTTCAGCATCCGGTGAGATTTATTCCTTCTTTTCGAATTACATCATTCCTTATAATAACAGCAGAACTGTTGCCACCGAAAAATTTAATGTTCTGAATTTCGAATTTGAATATTGGGTTTCTTCCAGTATCAGTTCATTGTATTGCAGTAAATACCTTGTACCCAACGGATGTTCCTGTGACACAGCAGGTGCCTGGGCGTTCTCCTGGAGAGAATTCAAAAAGATCGATTCCCTTGCCGGTGCTAACGGATTGGTTTCTGAGTATTATCTGGGCTGGCCAAACAAAGGTCAAATTCAACAGGTTGCTTCCCGCTCTGACAGGATCCTATTACACGCATATCGTACGAACGATGCTGACGTTTATCAATATTCACGCAATCGCTTGATTGACGCGGCTTCTCTGAATACTTCAGTAAAGATCATTCCAATCTTCTCCAGCGAGTCCTCTTTCATGGGACCATGGCTGGCATCGCATCCGGTTACCCAACCTTACCAGACCTATTCCGGATATTACACATCGGAAACGGGTACCTGGAAATCAAATATTAATCTACAGGGTTATGTGTGGTTCACTTATTCCACAATGCCACAAACTACTACGGCCGCGGTTGCAACCATTACAGCAGGCGGACCTACCTCCTTCTGTACAGGTGGAAGTGTGACCTTAACCGCGAATTCAGGATCACAATATTTATGGAGCCCGGGTGGCGCAACTACTCGTTCCATTACCGTGAGTACAAGTGGAAGCTATACTGTTCGTGTTACCAACACGAGTGGTGTGAATGCCACTTCTCCGGCTACAGTTGTTACCGTAAGCAGTACGATGGCAGCTCCTACAATTACTGCAAGCGGACCGACATCATTTTGTGCCGGAGGAAACGTGACGCTGACATCCAGTACAGCCGGAGCATACCTGTGGTCCAATTCAGCGACAACACAATCTATTACTGTATCTACTGCAGGCAGCTATACTGTTAGAGCCACAACCGGTGGTTGCACCGCAACCTCAACCGCTACTGCTGTAAGTATCACAACTACTGCAGCTACACCAACCATCACAGCGAGCGGTTCACTGAACATTTGTCCCGGTAAGCCAATTACACTTACTTCATCAGCTGCCAGCGGTTACCTTTGGTCCAATGGTGCTACTACTCGTTCAATTGTGATCAGTTCAGCTGGTACTTATTGGGTAAAAGGTTACGGCGGTCCAAACTGCTTCGCTCAGTCAGCCAATAAAGTGACGTCTCTACTAACTGCACCTGCAACTCCTACCATCACTGCTAGCGGTTCAACAACCTTATCTACATCCAATCCAAGTATTACTCTTACTGCAAGCACTGCAAGTACATATAGCTGGTTATCCGGACAATCAACCAGAAGCATCACAGTTAATGCGCAGGGAAGCTATCGTGTGACTGTTACAGGATCTAATGGTTGTGCTGCAACTTCAAGTGCTGTTTTGGTAAATGCAAATGGTTGCACTCCTCCGGCTGTGCCTACAATTACTCTTTCAGGATCGAATGTATTGGTAAGTGGACAAACAGTAACCCTGACATCAAGTACAGCAGGAGGTTATCTTTGGTCAACAGGAGCGACGACAAAATCAATTACAGTGAGCGCGGCAGGTACTTACTCCGTTCGTGCTTATAATGCAGGTAGCTGTTATTCCACTTCTCTGACAACAACTGTTTATGTGATCAGTGCACGTCAGGCGCAAATTGTAGACAATACAACATCCTCAGAATTTACAGCCTTCCCGAATCCAGCTCAGGATCATCTGGCATTCAGTTTTAATGCCGGTGCCGACCAAAAAATTGAATTCCGAATGGTGGATATGTCGGGCAGAATCATGGAAGAAAGAAACATTACCGCCGCTGAAGGTGAGAACCGGATCGATCTGGAGATCGGTGATTATGCACGCGGAATCTATCTCGCTACTTTACGTACAGAGAATGAACAAAAGCTTTTGAAAATAGTAGTTCAATAATACCAACCACCTGAACATGAACTGCGGAGCTCCTAAAAAGGGCTCCGCTTTTTTTTACTTGTTACAGATTTCTAAAAAGGGACAATACTCACAACGGGATTCATCATCGGTTTGAGTAAATGAGGTAGCAGGATTGAGGATATCGTTGATCAAATTCCTCAACTGAATTTCAAATTCAGCGAACTGTTCCTGAGAAAAAACCTGTCCCTGCTGCAGATACCAGATGCCCTGGCTCATGTCTTTCAGCGTAACAAGTCCGGAACGAATGGATTTTCCGGGATAATTGTTTCGGGCCATGTATGCATACAACATAGCCTGTAATTGCTCCTTGTACACAGGATCCTGAAACAAGTCCGCAATGGATTCAAACTTCTTTGTATTTACTTTACCCGTCTTGTAATCGACGATTCGAACGCCTGTATTGTCCTCGTCGATTCTGTCGATATAACCGTGGAGTAAAACACGGTCTTTTTCATTCAGTGAAAATTCAAGATTCACTTCTTTTTCCAAAGCATGGATGCGAAAAGGCAAATCTTTTTTGTCTACTTTAAATATTTTCAAAAGCAATTCATGAATAACATTCTTCAGCAAAATATTTTTCCCCTCGAGTTCACTTGCGCTTACATATTCGAGAGCGATGGCTTCATCCAGATAATCGCTGGATTTTTTGATGATCTTATCAAGGTTGTCCGCGGATAGTTCGACCACATCCCGGTAAGCAAGCTCCATGGCTTTGTGCAGCACTTTTCCGAATGTCGAAGCTTCCATATCCTCTTCCGGTTCATCCTTTTCTTTCAACTTGACGACATACTTGAAATAGAATTTCAGCTTACAGGTGATGTACGTATTCAAAGCTGAAGGAGAAAAGTTCTGCGAAAATTTACTCTTGAGTTCAGGGTTTGGAAGATATTTCTGCAGGATACTTTTCACTTCATCCGATTTGCTCACTTCGATCGGCTGTACTTTCTCTTTACTAAATCCTGTACTGATGATCTTTTCGGTCAGCCGTATACTTTTTGAAAATTTTGCGGCGAGTTCGTATTCGATCTGCAATAAAAATCTCGACTTCTCCCCTCCTGCTACTTTTTTGGATTCGGTATTGTAGAGCAAATGAATATTGGATGCACGCTGCAGCAATCTGTAGAAATGGTATGCGGACACGGCATGCTGTTCTTCATACGTAGGCAAATTAAATGCTTTGCGAATGGAGAATGGAATAAAAGAAGGACTGTTCCCCGAAGAAGGAAGCACTTCTTCATTTACCGACAAGATGATCACATTATCAAAATCCAACACACGTGTTTCCAGGAATCCCATCACCTGTAATCCACGCAGTGGCTCGCCTGTGAAAGGAATTTTGGAAGAATAAATAATTTCCCTGAACAGATACCAGATGGTTTCGAGTCCGGGAACAACATTTTGCTCGAGGATCACTTCTTCCAGTCGTTGTAATTGCGTGTAAAAATGATAGACAAATTCCGATTCCAGTCGGTGAAAACGAAACTCATGTTCATTCATCGAATCCAGGATCAAACGAAGCACCCTTCTTCCCCATTCAAAAATATTTTTTACTTCTTCCTGCCGGGAAAAGATGAGTTTGAAAAGCTCTGATTTTTGAGTTGTTAAAGTATTACCGATAATCCGAATTGTTTTGTCCTTTTCATATTTCTGCACCCATGCACTGATTGATTTGCCATCAATCAATCGGATATAAGGGTGATTCAGGATATTCAGGACATCGCGGAAATAAAATGTTTCGTTCTTTTCCTTATCGATGGTACAATTACGCTGCAAGGCAATTAAAGATTCAAACAATCCAAACACCGGAGTCGCGTGCAATGGATAACCCATGGTGACGTTGATGTCTTCGAGTTCTTCCGGCAATGCATACAATACAGGGAACAGCAGATTTTCATCCGGTATTACGACGACAGTACGTTCAGGGCGGAAATCTTTTTCCTTCATCAAATCAGCCACCAATGAACCTGCATATTTTGCCTGTCCGACCTGCAAAGGAATTCCGGCCATTTCGATGGTCTTCGGGATGGTAGAGAAATAATCTTCTTTCCAATGGAAATCATCTCCAACCAATGGATGATCACGTAAAAATGAACCGGCCTCCTGTCTGGGATCATCGGTATAATAAGCATCCGCGTCCCAGATAATTTCGGCGTTGCCTTTTTTTACAAATGAGCTGATGATGTGTTCTTCAGCCGGCGACAATGCATAGAATCCGGCGAAAATGATTTTTGTATACTCTTCCGAATCAGGAGCACCGGAAGAAATAAATCTTTCCGCCAGTTCACGGATAGCCATGCCTTCGTATGCGAGGGAACGTTCTTTCAGACTCGCTTTGAAATCACGATAAATCGGACCCAGATGTTCCCAGGTATTCATGAATTCAGATTTGAGACGGGACGGATCTTTATCAAAAAAATTCTGCCAGAATGTTTTCAGCTTTTCCATGTCTTCGTCCGCCAGACTGAATACCTGATCGATTTCACGCATATCTGAAATCAGTGAAAACACTTTGGATGGATCCGCAAGATAACGGTCGAGGTCTTCAAAATCGCGGAGAAGCAATTCTCCCCATGGATAGAACCGGTCAAAGGATTCTCCCGGGAAAAATTTATTGTAGATTTTAAACAGTTCGAAACGAAGCGTGAGCGGATCAGGAATGGTGTAAGTTGTATATCCGGCGATGAAATCCTGGATGGAAAAAATTTCCGGTGCCCAGACCGGTCTGGACAAATGTGTTGCCAGCTCCTTTCTGAAAAATAAACCAGCCCTTCGGGTAGGAAATATGATCCGGATCTTTGAAAGATCCTCACCGTGTTTCGCAATCAGCTCGTCGGTTAATTTCTGTAGAAAAGTTTTCATTCTTGCCAGGCCTTCAATTTCTATCCTATCGGCCTAAATTAACTCAAAATATGCTCAAATTCCGTACATTTGAACAAAATATTGTCCCGCAGGAGTATGCGTCATCTTTGCATTTTTTTTCTGTTTCTTGTTAATGCCCTGAGCCTGCATGCTTCTCCCGTAGATTCTACCGCATTTCCTCTGACCGTACCTACTTCTGTCCGTTACACCTATGAATCCGATTTTGGACAGGGATTAAAAAACATGATCGCTCCGGATACTTCCCTCACGGATCATGAAGAGATCAATCCTGCCTTTCACCTGCATTATAATTTTTTGGGTACACTTGGGAGCGCAGCGAATTCGCAGCTGTTTCGTCCCGATAATTCAGTTTATACCCGTCCTTCCATAAATACCTACGATCTCTATCTTTTCGATCATGACCGGATTAAATATTACAAAACCAATAAACGCTATAGCGATTTATCCTATCACAACGCGACATTTCGTGAGCAGCACATTGGTATTTTGCACACACAAAACATTCTGAAAAACTGGAACGCCGGTTTTGATTTTAACAGAATCACCGTAAAAGATTTCCTTCCCAACAGCGATGTATTTCATAGTCGCTTTCTTGTATTTACTTCCTATCAGTCGCCCAATAAGCGTTACGCTTTTTTTGCCAATGGTTTTACCAATGTAATCAAGAACCAGGTCAATGGCGGAATCAGCAATGATTCACTTTTTGACAATTCAGCTTTGACAAATGTCGCTTTGAAAGGTCTTCCTGTAAATCTTACGGATGCAGTAAACAGGTTTCGTAAGAAGAGTTTTTCACTGAGTCAGTATTTTGATCTTGGAAAAAAAAGTGACACTACTCAGCAATCCGGAATCAAAACCTGGATTCGCCTGCATCACGAAATTACCTATGAAAGCGGTTCATTTTCATATGTAGACAAATCAACCGACAGTTCCTTTTATTCCGATTATTTTTACTCTACCACAACTTATGATTCCCTGCATTACACGGATTTGAGAAACCGTGCCGGGATTGGTTTGCCTTATCTGGAAGAAGGCAGTTCGTTCCGGAAAAACTTTTCAGCGACAGCCATGCTGGAACACCAGTCTTTCCGCTATTCCCAGCGCTCCGATACAAGTTGGGAGAATATTTCCCTGCTCGGCACCATTGCCACAAGACCCGACAGCAACCGTTTGCATTTTAGCTTGAACGGGCATTATGTACTCAGTGGCCATGATGAAACAAGTTATTCCGGTGATCTGTTTGTACATTCTCCATTGTATTCTTTTGGTGAATTGTCGGCACAGTTGCACACTGATAATCACAAAGCCGATCTGATATACAGTTTGTACGAAGGCAATCATTTTGGATGGAAAAATGATTTCAAGAACGAAAATCTCTCCTTTCTGACTGTCAGTTATGAATTACCTGTCTGGAAATTTAAACTCGAAGCAAGTGTATTCAATCTCGACGATTATGTTTTCCTAAGCACTTCTTCCCGTCCTGAGCAGGCAGTTTCTTCTATTCAGGTAACACAATTTATGCTCAGCAAGAATTTCAAATGGAGAAATTTCCATTTTGACAACAAATTTTATTTTCAATCGAGCACAGACATAAAACGACTCCCTTTACCGGATCTGGCCACAACGAACGCGCTTTACTACCAGGGCTTTTTATTCAAAAAAGCGATGCTGGCTCAGTTGGGTTTTGATGCACATTTTAACAGCGCCTATTATGCTGACGCTTTCATGCCTGCAACCGGACTATTTTATTTACAGGAACAAAAAAAGACGGGTGGTTATCCGGTGATCAATTTCTTTTTTAATATGAAAATAAAAACCGCGAGGTTATTTCTTAAATTTGAAAATCTGGGTGATGGTTTGATCCAGGATACATACACTTACGTTCCTCACTACCCACAACCCGGCAGAGTCATTAAGTTTGGGGTGGATTGGAGGTTTTTGGATCAGTAGCTTTTGGTCGTTAGTTGTTAGTTGTTAGTGCTTGGTGGTTAGTGCTTGGTAGTTACTGGTTCGATTTTTTTATTGTCTTATAGAAAAAGTATTTGTCAATACTCTGCCAAATTTTCAAGCAAACAATATTCTTGATTATTCAATCAAACAGTAAAATTAAAGTTAGATATTTTGTTTTATAGAGTATTCCAACTTCCCAATAATATGCACAAAGGTTTTGCTTTACCTGTGTGATAAAAAAAATGGGAAGATTACCAAGGTCGTGATCAGAGAATAAATAAAAATAAATCACGTCTTCTGCTTCTTCTTCTTCGCTGCCGGGAATAAAACGTTGTTCAGGATTAAACGGTAGCCTGGGGAATTGGGATGAAGGGAAAGATCTGTCGGTGGATCGCCGACCTGGTGTTGGTAGTCTTCGGGATCGTGGCCGCCGTAGAAGGTCCAGGTGCCTTTGCCATATTCACCATGAATGTAACGGGCTTCGTCCTGAACTTTGGTTTCACCCATAATCAGCACTTCGGGTTTGATGAATTTCTTTTTGAAGGCTGTTGTTTGTCCCATAAAACCTTTGATCACCTGTTCGTGATCCTGGCAGAGCATCGTTGGTACCGGATCCCATTTCGCTGAGAAATCGAAGAGGGTGAAAAAATCTTCCGTACGTGGCAGATTTCTTGCCGGTGGCTGGTTGTCGATTTCACTGAATTCGTATTCGTAAGGATTTGTACTCAGTTTGTATCCACGAAACGCGAAACCTTTGGCATAATCAATTTTGGTATTCATTGCCGGATCGGCAGGATCTCCGTCAAACATGGATTCACAGATATCCACCCCTTCCGCGGAAAGCGCGATGTCATAGCTGTCGGTCGCGGAACACATCGCAAAAAGATAACCGCCACCAACTACAAAGTCACGGATCTTTTGCGCGACAGCCAGTTTCATGAGCGATACTTTTCCATAACCGGTTTTCTTTGCCATGGCTTCCTGCAATCTCACGTCTTCCTGGTACCAGGGAGCATTTCGGTATGCAGAGTAAAACCGCCCGTACTGCCCTGTAAAATCCTCGTGGTGCAAATGCAGCCAGTCGTACAATGGAAGTTTCTGATTCAATACTTCTTCGTCGTAAACAATATCGTAAGGAATTTCCGCGTAAGTAAGCACCATGGTCACGGCATCATCCCATGGCATTTTATTTTTCGGTGAATACACCGCGATCTTTGGAGCTTTTTCAAGCTTCATCACTTCCATGTTCACTTCCGGATCAGCGATTTCACGGAGTATGGCAGCAGCCTGCACATCCGCGATCACCTGGAATGAAACACCACGAATGGTACACTCCTGTTCGAGTTTGGTAATGTCACTCAGCAGGAAACTTCCTCCTTTGTAATTGAGCAACCATTGCACATCCACCGTGTTCTGCAAGGCATAATATGCGATGCCATAGGCTTTGAGATGGTTCTTCTGGGTTTCATCCATCGGAATAAGGATGAATGCGGCCTGAGCCTTTAGAAAGGCTGTAAAAAGGAACAGAAACAGAATCAGTTTTTTCATTGAATGTGAAGATAAACGAAAATCATGAAGAAAAATTGAATCCTTTGTTTTGATAATCAGAGGGCACCTCTTAACATTTCATGCGCTGTGTTCTCTGCAAATGAAAAAGTTCTTTGCCTGACCCTTCAGAAAGGCAAAGAACCTGATTTCATGTGATTTTAGCTGAGAGAAAGAATCAGAACAATTCCGTCTGTGAGCTATTTTTTTCCTTTGACTTTTTTTCCAGATCGCTTAGTATCCGGTTTCGGTCGTTTGTTATCTTTTCGTTTGCGGTCAGGTCCCACTCCACGGTTACCGCCGCTTCTTCCTTGAGTGGTTGGGACTTTTTTCCGGATGATCCTCCTGAAGTTTTACCCGGAAATGGCTTCTTCGCTGCAGGCGCAGGCGGTGGCGGTGGTGCCTGTTTTTTGACGGGCGCAGCCGGTGCAGTGGCTTTCACAGGAGCATCAATTTTCATCTGCTCAGCCTTCGGTGAAGGTTTCGCATCCGATAATTTGATCACCTTGCTGGCGGAATTTTTCGTGAGAATATTTCCGATCGTGCTTCTGCCCTTCACTTCGTAGTCGGCAAAGTTGACATCAATCTGCGTAATCCGCAGTTTGGGTTTCGGCCGGAGCATCACACGAACAACCGGAGCTTCTTCCGGTGTTCCGAATGACAGCCAAAGGATTTTGGATCCTTCCGAGCCTTTGGTGAGGACGTAGTCCTTATCCCGTGTAGTTCCGCCAACAGTGAAGCGCTTCACCATTACACTTCCCCCTCTTCCATCCTGGTAGATGAGGTTGTATACCGGTTCCGGTTCCGTTTTACGGAACACGGCGATGTGGCGGACATCTTTCCCGACATATTTTTTTTCATCGACCTTGGTGACGATCATGGTTCCATCGCCACGGAAGACGATGATTTCATCCAGTTCGGAACATTCGGTAACGAATTCGTCTTTCTTCAAACCATAACCCGCGAAACCGTCTTCACGGTTTACATAGAGCTTTTGGTTATTGATGATTACTTCGGATGCAACCACCTGTTCGAAAGAAGAAATTTCTGTTTTACGTTCGCGGCCTTTGCTGTATTTACGCAGCAGTTCTTTGTACCAACTGATCGCGTACTGACGCAAATGCGCCAGGTGGTGTTCCACTTCTTTCAGTTGCTCTTCCAGACCGCGGATTTTCTCGTCCTGTTCCTTTACATCGTATTTTGAAATACGTTTGATTTTGATTTCTGTGAGGGAAACAATATCGTCGCGGGTGATTTCGCGTTTAAAACGTTTCTTGTAGGGTTTCAAACCGAGATCGATGGCTTCAATCACACTTTCCCAGGTCGTACATTCTTCAATGTTCCGGTAGATTCGTTTTTCAATGAAGATTTTCACCAGTGAACTGAAATGCCATTCTTCTTCCAGTTCCGATTTACGGATTTCGAGTTCCTTTTTCAGCAAACTCATGGTCTGCTCGGTATTGTATTTCAGGATATCGTTCACGCTCATGAAACGTGGCTTGTCTTCCACGATCACACAGGAGTTGGGAGATATGCTGACTTCACAATCAGTGAACGCGTAAAGTGCGTCAATCGTTTTATCAAGATCTTCGTAAGAATCGCTGTGCAGGTGGATCATGATTTCCACTTCCGCGGCAGTGTTGTCTTCGACTTTCTTGATTTTGATTTTTCCTTTATCGTTCGCGGTAAGAATAGTATCGATGAGACTGGACGTATTTGTTCCAAAAGGAATCTCACGGATGACTAATGTCTTGCGGTCTTTCTTTTCAATTTTTGCACGGATCCGGATTCTTCCACCACGTAGACCATCGTTGTATTTGCTGAAATCAGCGATACCTCCTGTCGGGAAATCCGGCAGGATGCTGACTTTCTTACCGCGAAGAATATCGATAGAACCTTCGATGAGTTCAATAAAATTGTGAGGGAGAATTTTACATGCCAGACCAACGGCGATACCTTCTACTCCCTGTGCCAGCAGCAAAGGAAATTTCACCGGCAAGGTGATCGGTTCGCGGTTACGTCCGTCGTAACTGAGTTGCCAGTCGGTGGTTTTTTCATTGAAGACAACTTCCAATGCGAATTTTGAAAGTCTGGCTTCGATATAACGTGCGGCAGCCGCGCTGTCACCCGTATAGATATTTCCCCAGTTTCCCTGCATGTCGATGAGCAGGTCTTTCTGACCCAGCTGCACCATCGCATCTCCAATGGAAGCGTCACCGTGCGGGTGATACTTCATCGAATGTCCGATTACGTTCGCCACTTTATTGTAGCGACCGTCTTCCATTTCCCACATCGAATGCAGGATGCGACGCTGTACAGGTTTTAATCCATCATTGATATGTGGAACCGCGCGTTCCAGGATTACATAGGAAGCGTAATCCAAAAACCAGTTCTCATACATACCATTCACATGGGGCACGACGACAGCTTCGGTATGTTCTACCTGCTCTTCCGGCTGCTCCTTGGGAAGTTCTTCCTTTTTCTTTTTTGCCATTTTATTATGATACTATAATCTTTTTAAAATCAATTCCGGGTTGAGTTATGAGTTATGAATTATGAATTATGAATTATCACTAGTGTCCGATTAGATTAAGCTAAGTTCCAATTGGTTATAAATTTGTTCTTTGACATTTTGATTGACAGGGTCTGCAAGTAGTTGATTTAACTGGGTTTTATCTAAAAGTGAGACCCCTAAAATCTGTAGAATTTCGTAATTGCTACGATTTAGCTTAAGTCGACTTCTGATAATTGCAATCAAGGTATAAGTGATGATGGCAATATAGATTTGTGTCTTCACGGCATTTGCTGAAGTCCCCCAAAAGGATTTAATTTTTAAATGCTGCTTAATCCATTTGAAGAATAATTCGATTTTCCATCTGTACTTGTATAGTGCTGCAATATCAATGGCTTTCAGGGTAAAGTTATTTGTGAGGAATATCAAAGTGCGACTTTGTTCTTCATCATAAAATTTTATCCTTCGTAATTTTTCCGGATAATCTCGTTGTGGATAGAAGTTAGCAGGTTTAACAATCTGGTCACTCCGTACTCCGGATTTCTTGTTCACTTTTGAAGAGTAAATTCGAGTGAGATCGCTATTGTGTTTAGCTCGTGTAATAAAAAATGCCTGTTGTTGATGAATATAATACAGTCTTTTAAAATCGAGATATCCGCGATCCAGTATATAATATGCTCCGGCTTCATACTCTAAGACATCCAGTCCTTTGACTTCATGAGTATCACCTGGAGTTATGTAAACAAATGATGGTATTGAAGTCTTAATGTCATAGAGCGTATGGATTTTCACCGCCCCCTTGGTTTTTCTAAATGTAGCCCACCAAAATATATTTAGACACAGATCAATGACGGTTGCATCAAATGCATAGACATTATCTTCAATGCTAAGATGAAAATCTCCGTCGTTCTGACAACATGATCGCGCTATGCCAATCATCTCATAAGCAAAATGCTCATAGATTCTATAGTCACGCTTCTCATTTGCATTCGCAAGATTTGATCGTGAAACATTTTTGCCAAAACCAAGATGATAGAATTTTGATGAGTGCGCTTCAATGCAAACGAGTAAATCACGTAAACTATCACGATTGGAGAGTTGGCCAAACATCATCGCCATCATTTGATTCCAACAAGTAAAATGTCTGACCTTCTTATTCCCATCAAATCTTGCAACATATTTATCAAACAACCTTGCAGGAAGGTATTCAGCTACTTGTGCGAAGACGTATTTGCCCTTATTCATAGCATTTTTGAAGAAAAGCTATGAAATGATTTCAAATCGTCACCAACCTAAAATCGTCTGTAACCCTTGTCAATCAATAATTTCAAAGAACTTATTCGTATCTTAATCGGACACTAGTGATGAATTATGAATTATGAGTTATGAGTTTTTAAGTCTAACCAATGTTCAATCATCAATCAACAATCATCAATCCTCAATCTTCAATCCTCAATCTTCAATCCTCAATCTTCAATCTTCAATCCTCAATCATCAATCCTCAATTCTCCATCATCTCTTCCTTCACCACATCCTTCTCCACTCTGAGTTTGGAGATAATGAATTCCTGGCGGTCGGGGGTGTTTTTGCCCATGTAATAATCCAGCAGGTGATGAATGGTTTCTTCCTGGCTCAGCAATACAGGCTCCAGACGAATTTTCTTTCCGATGAAATGAGAAAATTCATCCGGAGAAATTTCTCCCAATCCTTTGAAACGAGTGATCTCCGGTTTTGGTCCGAGTTTATGGATGGCGCGCTGGCGCTCAGGATCGTTGTAGCAATAGATTGTTTCCTTTTTATTTCTGACACGGAACAATGGAGTTTGCAGAATGTAAACGTGTCCGTTCTTGATCAGCTCAGGGAAGAACTGCAGGAAGAAAGTCATCAGCAGCAAACGAATGTGCATACCATCCACATCGGCATCGGTCGCGAAAACGATTTTGTTGTAACGCAACTCTTCCAGTCCGTCTTCGATATTCAAAGCATTCTGAAGCAGGTTGAATTCTTCGTTTTCGTACACAACCTTCTTTGTCATTCCATAGCAGTTGAGAGGCTTACCCTTAAGACTGAAAACAGCCTGAGTATTTACATCTCTCGCTTTTGTAATGGATCCGCTCGCGGAATCTCCCTCTGTAATGAAAATCGTTGATTCCTGACGGTCGATGTGTTTGGTATTCAAATGCACACGACAATCACGGAGCTTTTTGTTGTGCAGGTTTGCTTTTTTCGCTCTTTCGTTCGCCAACTTTTTAATTCCCGCGATCTCTTTACGTTCACGTTCGCTCTGCTGGATTTTATGCTCCAGAGCTTTCGCCGTTTCAGGATATTTGTGCAGGTAATTGTCGAGTTCTGTTTTTACAAAATCATTGATCCAGGTACGAATTGCCAAACCATTGGGCTCACGGAACTGTGAACCAAGTTTTGTTTTGGTTTGCGATTCGAACACCGGCTCCTGAACTCGCACGCTGATAGCGGCGAGAATAGAAGTCCGTACATCCGAAGCATCAAATTCTTTTTTATAAAATTCACGGATGGTTTTTACAATTGCTTCACGAAAGGCAGCCTGGTGTGTACCGCCTTGAGTAGTATGCTGTCCGTTCACGAAGGAATAATATTCCTCGCCATAGGAAGTCGTATGTGTAAACGCGATTTCGATATCGTCGCCTCTCAGGTGAACGATCGGGTACAAAATTTCATCGCTGAGATTTCTTTCGAGCAGATCCTTCAATCCGTTTTCGGAGAAAAATTCTTTATCATTAAAACGAATGACAAGTCCTTTGTTCAGGAACACATAATTCCAGAGCATACTTTCCACGTAATCTCTGTTGTAGCGGAAATTACTAAAGATGCTTTCGTCCGGATGAAATGAAATGAGGGTGCCGTTTTTTTCATCGCTGGCCTTTTCTTTTTCATCCTTCACGAGATTTCCTTTGCTGAATTCAGCGGCCTTGATACGGCCTTCGCGGAAGGATTGCACACGGAACCAACTGGAGAGCGCGTTCACCGCTTTTGTACCGACACCGTTCAATCCCACACTTTTTTGAAAAGCTTTGCTGTCGTATTTACCACCAGTATTGATTTTGGAAACGCATTCAACAACTTTCCCGAGAGGAATTCCACGTCCGAAGTCGCGGATATCCACGCGACCGTCTTTTATCTGGATATCGATTACTTTACCATATCCCATCACGTGTTCATCGATACAGTTATCGACGACTTCTTTCAGCAATACATAAATACCATCATCTTTTGAAGAACCATCACCGAGCTTTCCGATATACATTCCGGGGCGGGTACGGATGTGTTCCTTCCAGTCGAGCGAGCGGATGCTATCTTCCGTATAGCCATGATCAACAGTTTTCTTTTCAGCCATCTTTATTTGGTCATTAAAAACAATTTACAATCTCTTCTATTTAATTTCTGAATCCGGACAATGCAGAAGCATTGCCATTCAGGGGCAATTTTTGGCATGCTAAAATTAGCCTTCCCCTTTAAATTCAGCCTCTGTTTCGTGACGGAGTTATACACAGTGTTCTGTGTATGGATGGGCTAAAAACAGCGTAAATGCTCAGGAAACGAGGTGTTCGTTTAATTTCCTGTGTACAAATTCCTCATCCGCGTCAATTTCAAGGCATTTTATCCTTGCTGTTTGCCCCTTTTTCAGTTGTATCCGGGATTTGGGAAGATCCAGGACTTTGGAAAGGAAAACGATCAGATGTTCATTGGCTTTTCCGTCAACTGCAGGTGCTTTTAGCCTGATTTCCCAGTCATTTCCGACTTTTCCGACCTTGTCGAATCGCTGATTGGGCTTGACTTTCAGGTAGATCTGCATCTTCAGGAAAAAGAGTGCGCAAAGGTAATCAACTCGGGGAAAAAGCGATTGAATTCATTTTCGAAAAGGGCATAGTGTTCCTTTAGATCGGCGACAGATTCATCCATTTTATTCTCAAAAGAAACCCTTTTGGACAAACCGGTGAGCGCCCGACCGATACCTTCAATTGTACTGTAATTCAGCAACCAGTTCCTTTCTATCATGAAAGGAAGGAAATAATTGACTCCTTCCGGCAGGATTTCACTGTATTCCTTGATGGTACGATAGGTTTGATGGGAATACTCTTCGAGGCTCTGCTCCGAATATCGGGAGAAATTACAGGCCAGGAAGTGATCGTAGTACAGATCGACGATTACCCCGGAGTACTTACTGTATTTTGGCCGGAGTCTGTCTTTACTAAGACCGGTGATCGGATGATGATCGGTGTATTCATCGATTTGCCTGTGCAATTCGATGCCCCGACGGATCCCATCTGGATAGTCGAATTTCTTCCGGCCCTTGACAAAATCGGCGATGAAATTACCGACCATCAATTCCTTGTCGTCACCGGAAAGATAGATATGCGCGAGGAAATTCACAGGATTACCAATAAGCGGGTGTAAAAATACGTTAATCGTGTTGACCTACGCCTGCCGAATTAATATCTTTACAGAGATATGAAAAGATTCACAGTACTCGTCGCGATTTTTTCCCTCCTCCAGGTTCTTCCTTCATCCGCCCAGCTCACATTTGTGAATTGCAAAGATTCCCTGAGAACTGCCAATGAATATGAACCATGCGGAAGGGATTATGCTCCTGTTTGTGGTTGCGATGAAAAGACTTACCGTAACGAATGCGCCGCGTATTTCTGGGGAGGATTATACAGCGGAAGCTGGACGACAGGAACTGTTTGCGGAAATTATGATTTCGACTTTTTCCCTACTGCCGTCTACAATTTCCCTTCACACCTGAATATTTTCATGAAAAGTCCCGGCTCGGTGGTACTTTATATCTATGATTCATTTGGCAGAATGGAATTTTCCAAGTACTACCAGGCAACTTACGCAGGACAGATTATACAGGATGAAATTCCTGTTCAGAATTTTCTGCTGGGAATTTATACCGCTGCTGTAGTGGTAGGTGAAGAAATTCAGTACAAGAAATTCGCGAAAGTCACGAATACGAACTGAGAAGAATTTCAGAAGAATTATTCTTCAGGCACTACTTCAGCGGAGATTCCTCCCACTACATCCACCATTCCATAACCCTGAGTTGTAAAGTTTCCGATACCACATTCCCAGATAAATTTCTGTACCTGAGGATGAGCGTGGAGGGTAAATGGCAACAGGTAACCATACATTGTCTGGTTGTTGTTGTTCTTGTAGATGCGTGCAAATTTCTTGTGGGTTTCAGAGATCTTCTGAATATAACCCGGATCAGGAACGATTTCAAATTCCGCGAAGCTGCTGATTTGCTCTTCCGTAAATCCGGCCTTTTCCATTCTGTCGAGGACAGCATCGTAGAAAAGATCAGAAAACTCGTGACTTCTTGGATCCAGAGGTTCCGGCAATGTTCCTGTTTCATCTGTCAGGAACGGAGGTTGCGGGATCATTGGTGAAATACAAACGTATTTCATCTGAGGTTTGAATTCCGGATCAGGAATGATGTCGAATGATTTGGGCACCAGAGTCAGTTTGGCAAAACTCACCAATCGGCGATCAAAGATTTTTTTCACCCAATCTTCAGTGAATTCATTGTGTGGTGCTGATACTACCAATGAAACTTTTGAAGACAGGAAGCGAATCTGCCCGCTTTGAACTTTGGAAGTTCCCTTCAAAGAAGAGAAATTATAAAAGTCAGAAGTGACCGGCAACTCACGGATGACTTCATCCATGAAAGCAGAAATGATTTTCTGATGGTGAAGGGGTACGGTGCCACTGCTTCCGTGAACCTTCAGGAACGAAATTTTTATTCTCATATCAATATTAATGAAAAGGTGTTTCCCTCAAAAATGAAAGCTAATGTCTAGCCCTTCACAAAAATAGAATCTTTATACGAGATATGAAATTTTTTACGGGATTATCTTACATGACCCTCATTGTTGATCATTTTCCGGGGAACGGGGCTAATCTTTTATCCGGCAATTTTCCCAATGGTTTTGAAGATAATGCTCAGATACTTTGTCCAGCTCGGATGCTCAATGAAAACCAGGTTCAGGCGGATTTTTTCAGGCATAATTACCTGAATATAATAGGTATCCGGATCCTTTTGTCTGCTAAGCACCTCGTTTTCATTGGAAAAAACTATGGAAGCAAGATCCGTTATTCCCGGTTTGACGGACAATACAATCCTTTGCTCGGGTGTATAGAGGTCAACGTATTTCCTGACTTCTGGCCGGGGACCAACAAGACTCATGTCTCCAGTCAGCACGTTCCAAAGCTGGGGAAGTTCGTCGAGTTTGAATTTTCTGAGGATAGCTCCTGAACGGGTAATCCTCGAATCACGGGTTCCAACAGTGATCAGCCCCTGTTTTTCGGCATTGATCACCATGGTTCGGAATTTATAGAGAATGAAATCCCTGTTGTTCTTCCCTACCCTGTTTTGTCTGAAGATGACCGGACCTTTTGAATCCAGAGCAATCCACACACTGATCAGCAACATGAATGGAGCAAGAACAATTAAACCCAGTAATGAGAGCAAAAATCCGAAGCCCTGATCAGGAATTTGTTCATTCTGCTGAATTAATAAAATTATTTAAGCTGACCGGTCTGAATCCAGGAGCCGATATCGTCGATCACCTCTGAAGCGACATTTCCTTTTTGCATGTACTCCTTTGGTGTACTTTTTCCTTCACCTGTAATGAAGAAATGATTGAGGGAAGGATATAACTTAAACTTAACATTGCTTTTTGCATTCAGTCCGCTTTTCCAGCCATTAAAATCTTGATCTGTGACCTGATAATCTCTGCCACCATGTAAAAAAAAGCATTGGTGTCTTTTGAGTCGTTGCTACCTTAACGGGATTATACGTTTTCAAATCGAGCCAGTAAGCAGTCGAGAGACGCAAAATCATTGTTGTATCCTTTGCGTTTGCAGGTGTAAGTTTTTTAATTCTGGCTGCTTCATTACGAATGGAATCCAATACATTTTTATTTTTTTCAGCATTGATTGTTGTATCCTGCGCGATGATATACTCTGCCTGCATCGCATAAAGATCTTCAAGCGGACGACTGTTGGCTGCGAAATATATCAGGCCTTTTACATTTTTTGCTTTGCTATTGATTCTTGGAAGCAACATGCCACCGAAACTGTGTCCAAGAAGGAAAATCTGATTCGTATCAATACCGGGCTCCTTTTTTACCATTTCAATTGCTGCCAGAACATCGTCAACCATTTCCTCTTTTACCGTCATCTTTCTCATCATTTCCATCACTTTTCTCCCGGCAACACGTGTTCTTTTATCGAAACGAAGTACAGCGACTCCTTTCGCGGAAAGACCAATTGCTAAATCCTTAAATACTTTTGTCGGTCCGACAGTTTCATCACGGTCGTTTGGTCCTGATCCGTGAATAAGGATGACCACAGGATAATTTCCATCTTTAACAGGAAGTGTAAGTATCCCGGGAAGTTTGATATCGCCATTTTCAATAATAACATTTTTCTCTTTGAATTCTTCAGCCTTGTAGTAAGGAGGAAATTCATAATGCACTTTAATATCTACAGGAAGGAAAAATATTCCTTTAATCTTTTCATTCAAGCCATAAACCAACTTGAAATCAATTTTCTTTTTTTCGAAAACACAATGTTGAATTACGACATCGTAATTCTCCTGGTGATCGGTGGAAATACTGTCCACACCTTTCAAAGGACCGGCAGTTGCTACCATTCTGTCCCACACACCGGCAAGCTTTGCTGAGTCAAGACGATTGGAAACACTGCTGTCGAATTGCAAAGCAATTTTCCCGAATTCCTTTTGCTTCATTAAATCAAGAATGTCTTTTGAGCGGGGAACATAGTCCTTTGCAGGCGTTTGAGCCAACAATCCACAGGTGATTAAAAGGAAAGCACTAATGAGTAAGATATTTTTCATTGTCTTAGTTTATTTCAGATTCAACAGCATAGATAAAAGCCTGCACAACGGTGTCTGTTTGATCGGGGCTCAGATCATAATATACAGGTAAGGAAATTTCATTTTTATATAACGAATAGGTTTCAGGATAATCGCTGATCTTGTAACCCATCCCTTTGTAAAAGGACATCATTGGTACCGGAATGAAATGCACATTTACAGAAACATCCTGATCGAAAATTTTCTGCATGATGCGATCTCTTTTTACCTCATCAATTCCTTTGATGCGCAAGGCATACAGATGGTATGATGATTCCGCTTCGGAAGTTTTCTGTACCGGGAGAATCGCCCATGGTTTTGTTGCAAGAGCTTTCGAGTACTGATCGCAAATTTGTTTTCTCTTCACAAGAGTGTCCGCATCATAACGCTCAAGTTCAACCAGACCAATCGCGGCGAGAATATCCGTCATGTTCATCTTGTAACCTGCTTCCACGATATCGTAGCGCCAGTTTCCCTTCTGCATTTTCGCGAGCGCGTCTTTGTTCTGGCCATGCAGCGATTTCACGCAGAGTTCAGAGTAGATCGATGCATTGTCGAATGGTGCAGGCAAATTCAGAGCCACTGCTCCGCCTTCCGCGGTGGTCAGATTCTTCACCGCATGAAATGAAAACACGGAAATATCCGTGAGGGAACCTGTTTTCTTTCCATTGACGGATGCACCTATCGAGTGAGCAGCATCCGAAAGAACAAGAATCCTTCCCAACAATTTTTGAACAGCAGAATCCGGTACAAATTGTTTGCGAATACCGTCTTCAGCAACTAAAGCATTGATTGTTTTATAATCGCAAGGCCAGCCGCCGAAATCTACAGGCATAATTACTTTGGTTCGCGGAGTAATCGCTTTTCGGATCGCCTCCGGATCGATATTAAAATCCGGTTTCACATCCACAAAAACCGGACGGGCACCACAATGCACGATCACATTGGCAGTGGCTGAATAGGTATATGCAGGTAAAATTACCTCATCCCCTTCTTTTACTCCAAACCAGCGAAGCATCAGCTCGAGACCGGCTGTAGCGGAATTCAGACAAAGTACCGCAGGACAGCCAAAGTAAGCCGCCAGATTCTTTTCAAATAATTTTGTTCTGGGTCCGGTTGTAATCCAGCCGGAACGCAGCGCCGCCACTACTTCATCAATGATTTTCTGATCGATCCTGGGCGGAGAAAATGGAATCATAGGGATTTTTAAGGTTTGCAAATTTACTACTTCTTTTCCGATTCAGATTCCCTGCGAATGTAATGGTAAAATGATGAAAAATAAGAACGGGCTTTTACCATCAGCAGGAGTTGTCTCGGATCTGGACTTTGTGTTTTTGAAAAATTATAGGGATTGGACCATTGATAATACTGAGGTTTACTGCTGAAACGAACAGCACCATAATCATCGATTGCCAGATAGGACATCAAATCCACAGCGAAAAATTTTGATTTTACAGCTGTCTTTTGCAAAAGATCGGTACCTCCGTCAAAATACTTTGTATGTGATAAAGCAAGATTGTATAATGTGGGGAAAATGTCTTTGTGCGATCCCCAGCGGGATGTATCAATTTGCGATTTGCTGAGATAAGTTTTAGGAGCATAAAGAATCATCGGTACACTGAGTTTGTAATAACCCTGACTTTCCCTGAAATCAAAAAGCATGAGATTGTTGTGATCTCCGGTTGCAATGACTATGGTATTTTCGGCAAACGGAGATGATTTCAGTTCATCGAGGAAACGGCCAAGACAATCATTGGAATACTGAAGATTGGTCAGATTTTTCCGGGCCATCACCTCGTCTACTTTGAGGATTTTCCGGATGGAATCTGTCAATTGAACGGGATAAGGAGTATACGTTTCCGGTAGATGAAAAGGTGTATGATTGGTCGTTGTGAGTGCAAAAATCATCTGAGGTTTGCCCGCCGCGTTTTTCAGTTTATTAAAAACATGTTCGAATAAATATTCGTCGTAAACTCCCCATTCGCATTCCTTTGTCTTTGGATTTTCTGTTTTGATATTCGCGTCTCCTTCCACTATATCAAAACCCTGATGTGGAATAAAGGTGTTGATGTTTCTCCAGTTGAGCTTCCCTCCTGTTACAAATGTTGTCGTGTAACCGTTTTCCTTAAATGGTCTTGCGACACTGGATGTATAAGGAATCGTACAGTATTTGGATTGAGCCAGAGAAGTAATCGGTGTGTTCACCATGATTCCTTCCAGACTGTTGATGGTTCCGTTCTGACATGGAAGAAATTTTCTGAAAACAATATCTTCATGGAAATGCTTTTCAAGTTTCCCTAACACATTTAGTTGGGAAGAATGTAAAAAGAGGTTGTTATTGCTCAGACTTTCCATCAGGAAAAAAACAACATTCGGAGGATGCTTCTCTACAAAAGAATTGGTATCCGTAACACTGAAAAACCGATTCATGTATGTCGTATCAGTCTGTTCCCCGAAATAATCCCGGTAAGATTTCACCGGATCAGTATACATGATGGCTTCGATCTCTTCATCAAACTCCTTCAGTTTGTTTTGAATAGTCGCGACACTCAGGGCTTCCTTTAATGCAAAGACACCATTAACCGGAATCAGGTTGAGTTTTGCATTATCCGAAATATTCGCGTCGTCGATTTGAACAGGAAAAGTTCCGAAAGATGCCCGCATGCCTGAGAAAAAAAGTGCAAGCAGAACGAGAATCAATGCAACGGATGATACAATTTGAAATTCCTTAGGCTTTGCGGGAAACCGGAAGATTCTTTTAAAGAGAAAACGGAACGCGAAAATGATCAATGCAAGTCCGAGCAATACTCTGACCAGCGGATAATCGCTCCACACCGACTGCAGCACAGCGCCGGTATCGTCCTGGAAAAATCCAAAGATCAGAATGTTGATGTGTGACTGGAAATATTCGTAATAATAATAATCGACAATCAGAATGAATGTAAACAAGGGAAACAGTACAGAAAGAAACTTAGCAGTGAATCGATAAGTTCCCTTATAATAATTTTCCTTCCTTATAAACAGACCGATCAAAGCAAGGACGACCGGCAATACGAGCGCGTATCCCAGAACTACCGAATCAAATCTTACTCCAGTCAGATATGCTTTCGTGATCATCGAGGATGAAATAATTCCATCCTGTTCACTTATGACATGTTGGAAATAAAAATATCTGGAAAGAAAAAATAAAACGAAGCCTATTCCATACACCAGGAATATTCTGGATAAAAAATTTAGGAAGAGAGAAAATCTACGGATCATGATGCTTTGTTCCTGGTTTTAATCATATAGCTTCCCCAACAATACAACATTGAATTCATAAATGCATAAAATGCTCCAAGTGTGGCATGACTGATAATATCCGTAAAACCTGTGATGAATATCAAGGCGAGAAAACCCTGATACAGATAAAAACGATTTTTTACACTCTGGAAATACGGAACAAGGATGGATGCCAGGAGCAGCAACAAACCGGGTATTCCAATCATCAGCCAGGTATGAAAATAAGAACTGTGTGGATTTCTGAAATGTTCGAGCGCATACACATCGTTGTGATGTTCGTACAATTTTGTCAATTCATCCCTTGAATCTCCCGTTCCCACTCCTAAAAACCAATGATCTTTCAGGATTTCCATGCTGTATCGAAATTGCGCGAGACGGATGGTGGAACTATTGTAAACGAGAGAATCTGATGAAACCATGTTCTCCTTCTTTTCTGTTCCAAGATTACTGATCGCATCCGAAACCTGACCAAACCTGTTGTTCAGAGAAATACTTGAGTAGAAAAAGACTGCTGATAAGACTGTCAATGCAATAAACATTTTGTTCTTAAAGATTGCTTTGTTACCCGTCAGGAAGGCAGCGAGAACGAAATATCCAAATAATGCAAAGGCTACCAGGTAGACGATTCTTGAAGAAAGCAAACTCATCGCGGCAATTTCCAGAACAAATGCAGAGATAATAAACCAACGCGGTTTTATTTCTCCTGTCTGAGGGTAAAACAAATCCTGAATGAGAAACATACAGGAAACGATGAGAATCATTCCGTAATATGTTGGATGCAGAAATGCGGAAAACAATGCATAAAACATATGTCCGGAATCACCGGTGCTTATGAAAAAATAAATTCCGTGGAGAAAACAAAATAAGGTTGCAACGAAAGTTCCTGCAATAAATCCGTTTTTAATGAATGGAAATGATCCGGGTTTTGGTCGATGAGCCGCGAAGAGCAATGGAAAGATGAGCAGATTGAGATCATCCTGAATTTCCTTGAATCCATGACTCACATTTACTGTCCAGATCAAACCTATCACATGCATCAGAAAAAAAGCCAATGAAAATCAGGACAAATGGTTTTGACTTCAGCTCTTCAAGAAAGGATGAGGGTTTTAGTGTGATGATGGAAACGGCAAGCCAGAGCAATGTCAGGATGCTGGTCCCCAGAGGCCACATTGGGATACAGAAAGCTATAGCAAAAATCAGGACATCAGTAGGATTTCCTGTGCGGTTCAAAATCCTGTTCATCTGACCTCAGATTTTTCCAATACAAAAGCGAATGAATGATATTTCTGCATATTTCCCTTAAAAACCGGGCGTCAATAACCCAATTTTATGCTTTGATATTCAAGCCCACGAAAGTACAATTTACCGATGAAGTATAGATGTAATTCTTACAATTCCGGTCAATACAAAGTATTAAAAATCAGCACTTCATCTTGTACTTCCAACTCCCTGAATCCTTTGCCGGAAAATAATGAATTTGACTATACCCCGAATGTATCCCCATCCATAAGAAGTTTGGATCAGAAAGAACAGCCATGGCAGATAAATCAATAAACCCGGCTGTTTGGTTTTGCCAACGATTTTCAATCCAAAAACAATTCCCAGAAAAAGATGAAGCAACAGAACAGCTCCTAAAAACTTCCAGAACAGGGATGATAAAAATCCAAGTCCAAGGGAAGAAATAATAAAAACTACAAAGAGGAATGGCACCAATTGACGGAGTGTTGTCGGGCGACCAATTTTCAAAGAAACAAGTGGTTTGAAAAACCCATATTGATAAAACATTTTCATCACAGATGAAACGGTCGCTCTTGTAAAATAAGTCACTTCAATATCCGGAATGAGGTAAATCGTTCCCTGATTTTTGGTAAGTCTTGCATTGAACTCATCATCCTGATTACGCAAAAGCTCCTCGTCAAAATAACCGATGTGATCGAAAACAGAACGCTTGTAGCAACCGAACGTGACAGTATCTACCTGTTTGATTTCCTTGCTTCCAATTCTGAAATGAGCATCGCCTACTCCGAATGCTGAACTCATGGCCTGAGCAATTGCCAGGGCTTTCAGTGAAGAATCAGGAGGATTGCCGATACATAGTCCGCCAACATTATCCGCCTTCAATGACAATGAAGCTTTGATCAGGGAAGAAATATAATTCAGCGGATAAGAAGAATGAGCTCCTAAAATGATAATGTACTCCCCTTTTGATTCACGGATTCCCATGTTCAACGCGAAAGGAACGTATTGCTTTTTGTTCAATAATAATTTTATCCCCGGATTTTTTAGGGCATAAGATGATACTATTTCCCTCGTCTTATCAGTACTTCCTCCATCAGCAACAAATATTTCAATTTTATCCTGAGGATAATCCTGATGCAGCATTTGATCCAGCAAAGAGCCGATGTACTTTTCTTCATTGAAAGCAGGAATGACCAATGAAACCAGGGGAAATTCATTTCCATTGGTTTTATTCTGTTCCTGATTCATTCCAGCGGCATTCATAGATAGTCCTGTACCCGTTTGTTTATTCAAAAAAATTAAAGCAAAGTCTGAACAATTCGGGCAGCAGCATGTCCATCCCCGTACAAATCAATATTGAAATTCTTTTTTCCATTGATCAGATCAGAATATGCGGATAAGATTGCGGATTTGTCGGAACCGACCAGTACATTGAATCCATGGTCTACCAATTCTGTCCATTCAGTTTCTTCACGTAAGGTCACACAGAACTTTTGAAAAAAGAAAGCTTCCTTCTGTAAACCGCCACTGTCTGTAAACACCATACGACAATGACGTAAGAGTTCGAGCATGTCAAAATAACTGACCGGATCAATCAGTCTGACCTGGGGATGAATACCATGTTCATCCAGAAATTTTCTTGTTCGTGGATGCAATGGCATAACAACCGGAATATCCTTGTTCAAAGTATTGAGCGCGGAAATGATGCTTTCGAGTCGGCTTTTATCATTGGTATTTTGTTCACGATGCAGAGTACAGAGCACAAAGCTATCCAGCTTCAATCCACGCATGATGGAAGATTTGTCAGCTGCAAGCAGAGAGTAATAATCGACCGCATCTTTCATCACATCTCCGGATTTGATGCGCTTCGATGGGAAATATCCGAATCCTTCCATTTCGAGGTTTTTCATCGCTGTGTTGGTAGGACAAAAAGATAATCAGAGATCCGATCGGTAAGGATACGGTTGATTTCTTCCGGCATTTCCATATTGAAACTTCGCAAACCTGCTTCCACATGGGCGATAGGAATCTGGATCTTTTTTGCTGCCAAAGCACCGGCTAGTGTAGAGTTCGTATCTCCGTAAACGATCACCAGGTTCGGCTTCTCTTTCAGCAAAACGGCTTCGATACCTTTCAGCATTTCTGCAGTCATGGCTCCATGGGTTGTTTCAGTTACCGATAGCTGGAATGCGGGTTTTGGAATACTCATTTCTTCGAAAAAAACATCCGACATATTCGGGTCATAATGCTGACCGGTATGTAAAATTTTCTCTTCCACTCCACTGTGCTTTGCCAATTCACGACTCAGCACAGCAGCTTTTACAAACTGCGGACGCGCGCCAACGATGGTAATGATCTTTTTTGTCTCATGAATTGCCAAATGAATTATATACCGAAACCAATTGCTTACAACTTTCTTCCCATGAAAATTTTTCCATCACCATTTTTCTGCCCTCTTCTCCCATTTGCTCACGCAGTTTTGCATCACGAATGAGTGTTGAAATTGCAGCTGCTGTTTCTTCCACATTTTCAATTCCAACCGAGATTCCGGTTTTTCCTGGAATAAAAACCTCCTTCAAACCTTCCGCATTGCTTACAATCACAGGCTTTCCACAGGCGGAAGCTTCGAGAACGGAAACACCAAAACTCTCCCTGAGTGAAAGATTAGCAAAAATATCCATCTGATTATGATGTCGCTGCACTTCGCTGTAATTTACTTTACCTTCAAAGGTAGTTTGTTTCGAGATACCAAGTTCATTTACCAATTGTCTCAATTTTGGCTCTAATGAACCTTCTCCGACCAAAAGCAATCTCAATTTTTTATCCGGGAATTCCTTCACTGCAGCTGCAAAAGCCCTGATAAGAATTTCCGGAGCATAGATCGGTTCAAGTGATTTGATGGTTCCAATGACGATCTCTTCACTAAATCGCTTTCTCTCATCAGGAATAGGATGAAACACACTGGTATCAATCCCAAATGGAATTTTCATACAATTAAGATGAAAGGAGTGTTCAATTTCATGAGAGAGAATTGCACTGGAAGCTATTCTCACATCAGCTGCTTTCAGATTTCTCCGAATCAGGTTTCTGTGTAAAAATGATCGTTGTGGAAAATCAAGAAGGTCACTTCCCCAAGCTGATACAATCAAGGGATGAAATCCTGAAATTCTTCCAAGAGTTCCGTAGCTGCTCAGGTAATGCGCATGGACCAGATCCGGTTTGAAATCCTGAATTACCTTTCGCACTTTCCCTGCGGAAAAAAATATATTGCCTTGAGGATATCAGGAGAATAAAAATGCTTCTTCCCAAATCCATCCGATGCAAGCAATTGGATACCAAGTTGCGTGTACCAGTCGGAAACCGGTGCCGACAAAGAAAATATTCCTGTTTCAAATCCGGCATTCGCGACAGCACCGGCCCACTTCTGGGTGTGGGCGGAATTTATATCGGATAAAAGCAGGATTCGTTTCATAGAGAAATTCGTCAGCGAATTTTGGCTTCCTTCAGAATCAGGAAAGACCAGAATTTCTGCAAAGAAAAGAAATATGCTTTGCGTTTTGCAGAGAATGATGATCCAAATTGAAAAAGTATGCTAAACGTGGCGCAATGGTACATATCAGGACGGATGAAATCAGGTATATTATTAGAGGGTGAAGTCAGGATATTACATACAGAATCAAAATAGTAGTTATTTATTGGGAAAGATTGAATTCGGATATGAAATAAAAGGTGGTTTTCCTGACTTTGAGCATATAATAATATTACCCGCCAAAAAGAATCTTTCATGAAGATAATTTGCCGGTTGATTGCAGTAGCGGTTTTTCAAATTTATTAACATGTTTTGCATAATAGTCAAACCCAAGAAGCATTATGCATTGAGGTATTATTTTCAATTTCTTCTGAAATTAAAATTTTTGCCCGATTAAACCTGAGAAGAATTACCGACACATTGCAGACCGGGAATACTCAACGTTGGAATAATTTGTGCTTCAGTAAACGCAAGTATGAAAACCAAGTCAGGAAACTGAAAAAAGAACGTCCGTAATCCGAACTAATTTCAAGTTGTTCCCTGATAAAAACGGGAATGAGAGAACCTGTTTTTGAATCACTGTAATATCGAAAGCGGGATACAGGAAATTCGCAGCATACAAATTTTCCATTGAAGGAAAGGCAGCGCAAAATGTATTCGTAATCAAAACAACATCTGTAGGGTTTTAGAAATCCTATTTTATCTGTAAATGATTTTTTAAAAAAAGAACCGGGTTGGTAAATTCCGGGTACTCTGTTCACGAGTTCCTTTAACGTGAGTTGTTTTGCTTTGACGAGTGACAGAACCTTATCATTCGTGTCCATGTAGTGGATTCCGCCATAGATGTAATCAATTGTCGAATCGGATTTCAGCCTCTCAGCCAGCTTAAAAAAACCATCAGGATCAATATGATCATCCGTATTTAGCCAAGTCCAATATGTTCCTTTACATACTTCCAGTCCTTTGTTGATTGCATCGTACTGACCTTTATCTTTGCGGATATCAACATAATCGAGATCCGTCCGGTATTTTGAAATTTGCTCCTGAACAGCAGTGTTGGACTCACAGTCAATCAATAAAATTTCAATGGAAATATTTTTTTTCGCTGCAAGTTTTTTAATTGGGAAACATTCTCCAGCGTACTTCCGATGAATTTTTCCTGATTGAAAGAAGGAACTATGATTGAGAAGTCCATAATTTATTCGCGCCCTGATTAAAATATCTTGTCGCTATTTCCCCAACTCATACGAATAGGAATCAGACTTTGGAAATGGTGATCCAGTTGACGGAGTGCATTTTCGGCCGTAAAAGATGTTGTTGAAAGCGAGATTGCAGCTTTTGAAAGTAAGGAAGCACGTTCCGATGGTTCAAGAACCTTCTTTAACATTCTACTAATCTCCATTGGATCAGCCGGATCAAAATACAATGCACCTTCACCCAACATTTCCTTGTGTCCCGGAAGATCTGAACAAAGAACAGGACAGCCCAACATCCGGGCTTCCAGTTGAGGCATATTGGTAGGTCCGAGAAACGAAGGCATCACCAGTCCGCTGGCGTGTCGGTAAACAGCAAGCATGGCTTCGTTATCGATAAATCCGGGAAATACAACACGTTCATTCAGTCCAATTGTTTTTACAACTTCTTTGATATAAGTTTTGTTGCCTTTGTCAGATCCGGTAAGTACAAGTTGAATATCCTTATTTTCTTTTGCAAAAATGGCAAAAGCCTGAAGTAAATTGTAGTGATTTTTATGCGCCCAAAATTGGGCAGGGTAAAAGAAATAACGTTGAGAATTTAGTCTGAGTTCTTTCAATTTTGCCAATTGCACTTCCTCCTCTGCCTTTACATCCACTACACCTCCCGGAAACAAGGGAACAATTTTAATACGATCGGGATTCAGTCGTGTGAAATACATCAGCTCTTCCTTACCTGTTTGTGACTCTGCAAAAACAGCAAGGGCTTTAAAGATTCCTTTGGTATACCATTTATCACGGTAATCGAAGGAATAATTCATGCCCAATTCCGGAAAAGCATAAGAAGCTTTATGGCCAATATCCCAGTTGGAAACAACAAATGGGAAATTTGGTATTTTACGAAAGCCTTGAATGGGATAATAAACCATGTCCACAGCATTGGACCGAAGTATCGATTGCTGATGTTGATTCAGAAAACTAACCTTGTGGGAGATTCGGGCCAGCGATTTGTCTAAAAAACCCAATCCGGAAAATTGTAATTGAATATATTTTTTACGGAAAGAATAATACGAAGGTGAATTGTATCCAACAAAACAGACATCCAGTCCATTAGAAAAATTCCAGGAATCAATGAGTTGAATGAATTTATCATATAAAGCAAATCCACCACCGATCTGTTGTTTGTAATCAGACAATATCCAGACTGCAATTTTCATTCAGGCATGATGTTGGATTCGATTTATTCGTTAGTGGTTAATTTCATGCATTGTTTGGATCACTGTCTGCACATCTTTTTCGGACAGACCCAATCCACTAGGTAGATAAAAACCATTCCTTGCGAGTCTTTCCGCAACAGGATATTTTTCATTTAGAAAAAGTCCCATGTTCAGGAATACAGGTTGTTCGTGCATACACCAGAAAAAAGGCCGGGTGCCGATTCCTGCTGAGGTGAGTTCGGCGACAGTCTGTTCACATTTTTCACGGGTATCTGCGACGAGTCCATACACCCAAAAAATATTTTCAGCATAATCTGTTTTATCAAGCGGTAATTGAAATCCTTTCAGATTATGAAATCCACGTTGGTAAGCAAACCCGACATGTCTTTTTTTTCCGATGTGTTCTTCAATTTTTTCCAATTGTGCAAGACCGAGTGCAGCCTGCATATTTGTCATTCTGTAATTCCAGCCCAATTCATGATGCACAAATCGTCTTCCTTTCGGTTCAAAAGCAAGATTGCGAAGTTTGCGACAGCGTTCCGACAATTCAGAGTCATCACAAACCAGCATTCCTCCTTCTCCGGTCGTAATGTGTTTATTCGGATAGAAACTGAAAATGCTGATGGTTCCAAACGATCCACAGGATTTTCCTCTGTAAGTTTGTCCATGCATTTCAGCGGCGTCTTCTATCAATTTTAGATTGTATTTCTTGCAAAGCTCAAGCACGGGATCCATATCAACGGGAAGTCCGTATATATGAACAACGATTATAGCTTTTGTTTTAGCTGTTATTTTCTCCTCTATCCGGCTTACGTCCATATTCCAGGTTTGAGGATCTGAATCAACAAGGACAGGTTTTAATCCGGCCCGGACTACTGATTGAGCGGGCGATATTATTGTGAAGGCAGGAAGAATAACTTCCGATCCCGCTTCAAGACTCAGGGCCTGGACGGCAATATCAAGAGCTGCTGATCCGTTCGCCACGGCAATGCCATGGGTACGCTGAACATATGCTGCAAATTTGTCCTCAAAGGTTTTAATGAATGGTCCCTCAGATGAAATCCAGCCGGTACGAACACATTCTACGAGATATTTCTCTTCATTGCCATTGAGCAATGGAGTATTTACAGGGATCATTCTGAATTATTTTATAACCACATTTGAAATTGTAGTGGGTTCGAACCGTACTTTATCCTTTTCACCGATATAAGGCCCCTGTTTTACTTCTATCATTTCACTTGATTCCAGCATTTCAAAACCATGTCCACCTCCAGCAAGGAGAATCACGTCACCTTTCACAAGGATACGGCTTTCGAGGTATTGTTGGGTATCGCTGTAAAAATCAACACGAACTTTACCGGATTTCACAAATAACACTTCCTGTGTTTGCACTACTTCACGTGCAACAAGATTATGTCGATGCGGTTCAATAATATACCCTTTGGGTCGATTCATATATCCCAGTTGCTGGGAAAAATTATCGGGTGTGAAGAATGCAATACCCGGATTGTTATAATCTGTCCGAATGATGACTGCAATTAAAGTTTCCTTCTCCAGAATACGTTCAACCATTGGAATTAATATTTAAGTGTTCATTCATTGATCCAGTTGTTTTTCAATACCAAAGCACGCCAGTTGGAGTCAGAAATCAACTTTGCAAGATATTTAATTCCTGCCACATGATAATAGCATCCGGCCATATTCAACCGCCAGGAGTTTTTCTGAAGGATGAAATTGATCGAACATTTCAAGAATGCATATGCTATTTTCAGTAATGAAGCAAACATCCGTCTTCCCATTTGTATAGCAGAGGGCTGAACAGCACGATAATAGGTGTATGTATCGCAGTTTCCCTGGTTTGTAAGCCGTTTGTTCAGATAGGATTGAGTCATGCGGGAAGCCGGAATGATATGTCGGATCACCGATTTCCTGGTGAAAGCAAATTTATAACCTTTCTCCCGGATCTTGATATTCAGACCTGTTTCTCCATCTCCAATCCAGACACCTTTTGTATTTTCAGGATTAAACCCTCCTGTCTGGAAAAAGACTTCGCGGCGGATCATCTGGTGACAGCTGAAAACGTTGCAGTCTTTTTCAGAAACGATCAGATCGTAATCTGGATTATTGAGACTAAGCAAAGCGTTGTTGCAAAGATCCGGAATCCAGGAAGGGGGTTCAGATTCCCATTTCGGAAGCACGAGACCTGTAGCACTGGCGATTTTTTTATCAAGCTTAAATACACCCAGCAATTCTGTTAGTAAGGCAGGGTCCGCGATCATATCATCATCAGTGAAATACAGGAAATCACCGGTTGCGATTTTGGCTGCTGAATTTCTCGCAAAATGAACTCCCTGCCTTTTCTCTGAAAAGTACCGTATCGAATGGGTCTTATTATTTTCAATGAACCTTGTTACAACTTCTTTTGTATTGTCGGTTGAGTTATTGTCCGAGACAATTATCTCAAAATTCCCAACATTAAAATCCTGGTGCACAAAACTCTCGAGTGTCAGTTCAATGAACCTGCTCCTGTTGTAAGTAGGTATGATGACGGAGATTACCATTTCATAAATGCCTTTTGAACAAAATTTCCACTACGACGGGTCCATTGATAAATTTTATCCAATAATGAAATGTGGTGCAATTTCGTAAAGATTCTGGTTTTTAAACTTGACACAGTGTCCATATCCACATCTTTAAATGTACCACTGAGGAAACCTGTAGGTTTGTAATATAAATATTTATATCCGAAGGTTTTCAGGTAATAGCCATATTTCAATGCATCGGTCCTTGGTTTTGGCTTCAGATCCGCCTTGATGAGAGCCAGAGTTTCCGAATGTGAAGAAGGAATGTAGGCTGCTTCGAGATTGCAGTAAAAACTTTTCCCCAATAAAATAGATACTTTCCCCCAATAAACAGCTTCAATACCTGTAGAACTTCCAAACGTAATCGTTTTATTACACTGCATCATCAATGTGTAGGTACTCACCGGACTATCACTATCAATGATAGTTAGATTGGAATACTTTTTCAGAGCATATGCATCCCTAATCTGGCGATTGTTGAGACCTTTCAGGTTGGGATGAATTCTCAGGTAAAAGTGAAAGGAGTCAATACTTTCAAAATCAATAAGAATTTTTTCTATGCCTATTGCCTGGTTTTCGTACAATTCATTTTTCCACTCGGGGCCTATCGATTCATATTCGTCTTCCGAAGTATTGAAAATGGCAATGTTTTGTTTGTTGGGATTCCAGTCCGTCGGGAGCAAATTCTGTTGCTGGTCCTTCACAAATGAAACCCAAGCCTGTTCCTTTCCGCGCAATCTTTCTTCATAAAAGGTGGCACCAATCTTTTCTCGTTCATTCACATCCGCTTCATTCCATTTTCGTTCAAGCTGAATCGTAAAATTAGCTATATCATGCGGTGTTGTGTTGACTGTAATTCCATAATGGAAGATATCACATCCTCTTTCATGAATCCTGCATTCAACACCAGCCTGCTGTGCCGCACGCAAAACCGGTTTTGCATGAGCCACTCTTCCATTGAAGGCATAAATCAGATCGGGCTTCAGACTACGTATACTCTCTTGTGTGGCATAATAAATAGCAAGGGAAGAGTAAAAATAATTTTGAAACATGTCGAGATTATTCGATATCTGAGGTTCGGGATCCCTCAGTTCTGAAATGATGGAAGAACTAACCGCATATCCAATATCAAAATTCTCAATCTTCACCAATTTGAAAGCAGCCAAATCAGTGTAATTAAATTCAATCTGCTTGGCCTTTTTTACAAACTCAGAAGTATAAATTGATTTTGTAATGACTTTTTCACTCCCAAAAAGAAGTTTTTGTCCGATCTTCTGCTTGTCTACACAACGCAAACAAGGGTGCATTCGATGAGGAACATTGGTATCACAAACCGGTAGTTCCCCGTTACAAACAAAGCGGTAGACTGTATCCCCTTTCGCCAAATGATCCTGAAGTAACTCCAGTTCTGTTTCTGCATGATGCGGCCAAAGGGTATGAGTGCTATATAAAAAAACTACCATGATTTCTATAATGTAAACAGATCAGAGAAGATCCCAGGTCAGCGGAGTTCCCTGAACAACGGTTTTACGAATTTTCTTTCCGAGGATCATCTCGAAATATTTAGGCTCCAATCCGAATCCAGGACGAATAATACGCAGATTCTCTTCTGTGAATTCTTCACCTGCATTCATATCCTTTGAAATATAGATTGATCGTTTGAATTGTTTTCCCTTTTCCTCGGCGGCAAGTATCCCATAATTTATCTTTCCAAGAGACTCGAAAGCCCGCTTTGTCTCCACAACAAGTGAACTTAATTCCGCAGGTTCGAGAGAGAATGCGCTGTCAACACCTCCATCCGATCTTTTAAGGGTAAAATGCTTTTCAATTACCATTGCTCCCAGTGCGACAGCTGCTACTGATGTCCCTATTCCCATAGTATGATCAGAAAGACCAACAGGGCAACCGAATAGCTGAGACATGTGAGGAATAGTATTGATATTTGAATTTTCAGGTGTCGCCGGATAAGTGCTTGTGCATTTGAGTAGAATCAGGTCGTGGCAACCGGCATCCCGTAAGATCCGCACACTTTCATCAATGTCAGATAAAGTAGATACCCCCGTTGACATGATGATTGGCTTGCCTGTTTTTGCTACTTTTCGGAGCAAAGGATGGTGTGTATTTTCAAAGGATGCGATTTTATAGGCTGGTACGTTCAGACTTTCAAGAAAATCTACAGCTGTTTCATCAAAGGGAGAACTAAATGCCAACATTCCTTTCTCACGTGCCCTTGCAAAAATTGCTGTATGCCATTCCCAGGGTGTGTATGCAAGGCTGTACAAATCATGAAGTTCTTTGCCGTTCCAAAGGGAATTTTTATCCTGAATGGAAAAAACACCCTTCATAGTGATGGTGTCCGCTGTATAAGTCTGCAATTTTAAAGCATGAGCACCGGCATTAGCTGCAGCATCCACAATTTCGAGCGCACGGTCCAGGCTCTGGTTGTGATTTCCACTCATTTCAGCAATGATGAATGGTATGTGTTTGGCTCCTACAAGACGATGCCCTATTTGAATATCCTTCATGGCCTGAAGTTTTGAGTAATCAGTTTGTAACAGTAAATTCCTTTTTCAATAACACGGGTTTCATTTCCAAATCCCGCCTTCTTAAAAATTGCATAAGAAGATTTATTGCTATCTTTTATATAAGCCGTGATGAATTCGCCAGGATGCTTCTTCACAAAATCAGCACATGCTGTCCGGATCATCTCTGCACCCAAACCCAGTCCACGGAAATTTTGATCGATAGAAATTCCAATGACATTTTCACCGTCCGAATGTTCAATCCGAACTTGTCCTGCAGGAATATTTTCTTTAAAAAAAAGATACATGAAACAATCCGGTGATTTAAGTTTCTTTCCAAACCAAAGTACATGTTCCTGATAACTCACAGGTTCCTGGTGGAAGGAATTTTCACGAACTACCGGATCGTTGGTCCACTTAAAATAAAGATCAACATCTGAAATTTCAGCAAAGCGGAAGGTCAGTGAAGAAGCCGCTAATTGATTAAAAACATTAAGAATACGTTTTGGTGAATTACCATCAATCAAATTCTTTTGGTTTGCAACCATCTCCTCAAGCAATCCAGGAGTCTGTATTAAGTCCATAAGCTTCGTCCGGAATATTTCCATATCGATCTGACGGAGATCTCCCAGATTGATAAGAACCTTGTGTCGCGTCAATCCGTCAAGAACGCCTTTCTGGTTCTCAATAGTATAGCCGGAAATCATAGGAATTCCGACCGCGCAGCATTCCATGGAAATCGTGCTTGCCGGACATATGGCAAGTTCACACTGCCGCAAAATACTGACTATTTTTTCTGCGGAAATATCTTGATGAACCTGAATTTTCACATTGGTGATTTCGCCTGCGAGCTTTTGAACGAGAGGTGTATGTACATTCACTGCACCCAGCATAAGATGGATTTCCCGAATACCTTTAATGTTAGACAAGGCATTTGTAAATTTCATTGTGAGATTTTCGCTGTCTGATGCGCCCATATTCAAAAAAACTCGTGAAATTTCAGATCTCCTTCTTACTACGGTAGTATTTGCAATAAATGGTTTGCGTAGAAGGACATATTGTAGTCCAAGGAAAAAGCGAGTATAAGGTTCTGAAGAAAAATCAGATTGTTTGACTGAATCAGCAGAATTAAAAACTACATCTGCAACATGATGCCAGGAATGCAAGTCATCAATCAGCACTAATTTACATTTGATCGAACGAATTGATTTTTCGTAATCTGTTGTGAAATGATAACCATCTAAAACCACTATATCACTTCTGTTTAAATGCGGTAAAAAATTCAGTGCATCTATTTTATAATCTTGTACTTTTGGAAGAATCCAAACCTCCTTCACCACCTTCCGGATTTCAAAGAGTGTACTTTCCTCAGACTCCTGAATAGCAAATGAAACTTCATAAGTTTCACTGAGTATTTCAGCTAGGGCAAGGCATCGCACTACATGTCCCATTCCCTGGACTGCTCCACCATCTGCCCGAAGGATAATCCTGGGTTTCAAATCAGTTTACTTTTTTTTGTTCAATGGATGCATTTATCTTCACAAGTTCAGGATGAGCAAGCAGAATAGATTCAATCTCTGCAAAGGAAAGATTTGTAGCATGATAATTTTCTATCAGGTGCCTGATCAAAGTAAAATCTTCCGGAGTATCCACGGTAATCCTCAACTGACTATGGTCTTCAATTTGACGGATGTGAAAAAACTTAGTTTTCCCGGATTTGTTTTTCCAGATAAAGGGAGTGACATGTTCCAAATCCGACTCCTCCCTGGCATTGTTATAAGCTTCCTCCAAAGCTTTAAAGGAAAAAATTTCGAAATCGAATCCACGAGCAAATGTCCGTTCGATGCCATTGCTAATGTATAAATCCGGATCGTTCATTTGCATGTACTGTTTTAATGATGACATGATGAGCTGAGGGTCTATGAGTGGGCAATCGGAAGTCACACGAACCACCGGATTCACGTGAAACTTTGAAGCAGCATCGTAATAACGACTAAGAACGTTAGATTCGCTGCCACGGAAATACGGAATACTATTTTTCTCTGCATATTCACAAATACAATCATCCGTCGTATTGGTGGTTGTCGCAACGATGACCCTGAATCCTGTCTTTCTAAGTCGGTCAAGATGATAGCCAAGGAGAGGCTTACCCAGAATTTCCTTAAAAACTTTCCCGGGAAGACGGGTGCTTGTCATCCTTGCCTGTGTAATGATTCCGATAGCTTCTTTACTGTCCGACAATTCCGTGGTTTATTTAGTTAAGTATGAAAGTCATGTATTTAACTTTCATTTCTTTTGTTCGGTAACTCAATCGTTCTACATCTGTTTTTTTCCAAAATCAGCTGTGAAAAAATCTCATCTTTTTGAAAAAGCGAGTATGTTTTCAATTACATAATTTTGTTGTTCATCAGTAAGTCCGGGGTACATTGGCAAACTCAGGCAGCGCGAATAATATTGTTCAGCAAAAATTAAGTCACCTTCTTTGTATCCAAGCATCTTGTAGTAAGGCATCAAATGGGCCGGGATATAATGAATTTGGGGGAAAATATTTTTACTTTTCAGGAAGTTGTACAATTCCAAACGGTTCTCCGTCTCCAGGATGTATAAATGATAAGCATGACCTTCAACCATTCCGCTTTGGCCCAGTACCCAGGCTTTTCCGTTGAATGCTGCTTCATATTTTTTTGCGATTTCTTTTCTACTGGCAAGACCTTGTTCGGCTCTCCTTAGCTGTGAAGTTCCCAATGCAGCCTGGAAATCAGTCAGACGATAATTAAATCCAAGCTCCTGCATCTCCATATACCAGGCAGGGAAATTACTCACCGATTCATTCGTGTTTCCGGAAGCCCATTGAGGATCATTCTTAAAGAACTTTGTATTGCGGGTGATACCGTGTGTACGGAGGACCATCAGTTTTTCATACAGTGCCTGATCGTTAGTGGTAATCATCCCTCCTTCTCCGCAAGCAATATGTTTCACCGGATGAAAAGAGAAAATTGCAAGCTCTGCGAATTTGCCATTCCCGCAAAACTGTTTCTCTCCTTTGCTGTCAATGAAAAATCCACCTGGAGCATGACACGCATCTTCAAGGATCCAAAGATTAAACTCATTTGCGAGGGACTTCAGTTTTTCAAGATCCACAGGTCGGCCCGAAAAATCAACAGGTATAATTCCTGCATAAGTTCCTTTAGGAGAAGCACGAAGTAACCGTTCAATGGATATGATGTCAATCAAGTAGGTTGAAGGATCAATATCAGCAAATACTACTTCTCCTCCGCAGTACCGGATACAGTTTGCAGAAGCTACAAAAGTGATTGGAGAAGTAATAACTTTTTGACCCGGCTTCACATTCAAAGCCATAGCTGAAAGGTGAAGTGCCGCTGTTCCATTTGCAACAGCAACTGCATACTTCGATCCAATATAGGTGGCGAAGGCATTCTCAAATTCAGCGATGTGCGGCCCTTGAGTTAAAAAATCAGACTTAAGGGTTTCAACGACTGCTTTGATGTCATCTTCTGTAATGGTTTGTTTGCCGTAAGGTATTGGATTCATTTTTGTATGGGTTCAAAGGATGTATCCACATGCAAATGGATGAGTTTTCTTAAATCTTCAACGGACAACCAGGAATCATTATTTCCGGATGTATAATTAAAACCAGCCGGAACTTTTTCGGATTTAAAATGGGTGAGGTAATCACGCATATTCCAGTTCGGGCTCTGCGGTAAAATCACGTAATATTTACCCATATCATAGGTAGAAAAAGAATCGGAAGAGGTAATCATCTCTTCGTGCAATTTTTCTCCTGGGCGAATTCCCACGATGTTTTGTTTACAATCCGGACCAATAGCCTCGGCAAGGTCCGTAATTTTGAAAGAAGGAATTTTAGGAACAAACAACTCACCACCCCATGCATTGTCAAGGGCATAAAAAACCATGTCCACCGCCTCGTCCAGGAGAATATTAAATCGCGTCATCGACGGGTCCGTAATGGGCAAAACTTTTTCATTGCGCTTCTTAAGAAAGAATGGAATAACAGATCCGTTCGAACCCATCACGTTTCCATAGCGAACAACGGAAAACTTAATTTTTTTTGTGCCTTTGATATTGTTGGCAGCAATAAATAATTTATCAGAAGCAAGTTTAGTGGCCCCGTACAAATTGATAGGAGCTGCTGCTTTATCTGTAGACAGAGCAACTACATTTTCCACATCTGAATCAAGACATGCTTTGATTAGGTTTTCAGCACCGATAATATTGGTTTTGATACATTCCATAGGATTGTATTCTGCAATGTGAATATGTTTCATTGCAGCGGCATGAACTACTGTGTCAATCCCCTTCAACGCCATCCGAATGCGGTCCTCATCCCGAACGTCGCCTATGAAAAAACGGACCTGTGGGTATTTCTGGTGTGGGTATTCCATTTCCATCTGGAACTGCTTTTGTTCATCGCGTGAAAATATGACCAGTCGTTTGACGTCCGGATATTTCTGAAGAACAGATTTCACAAATGCTTTTCCGAAAGAACCGGTACCACCGGTGATCAGAATGGATTTATTATTTAACATAGTTTTTTATGTTGAACTGGTATTTTTTTCCATCGTTGAACTCCCATTCATATGGGATCACCGGAGAAACCGTATCGCCGGCCAGGGTATCTGCTAATGTAGGATTCAATCCAAGTTCAGACAAGACAGAAACCACATTGAAAGACCCTATATCCTTGGTTTCTGTCAGGAGTGTTACTCCATCACCTGCACGAATTCCGGCATAAAGAGAATACTCACCCGGCAAAAGCGGGATATTCAGAAATGAACAACGCACTTTATTCTTTCCTATGGCAAATTTACTGCTCCGGAATCCGTCAATCATTCCTGACGCTGCAGTAACAGGCCCGCGACTGTTTTTGATTGCTATCCACACATAGGGCTTCTCTACTTCATGCAATGCATCCAATTCCATCTCCACACAAAGGTTTTCTCCAAAACCAAAATTATTCTGAGCTTGCCCGGTGGAGGATCTTAAAGTTACTTTGTCAATAATCACCTGCTCATGGTTTCCGCTTTTGCCGATGATAAATTCACCGGCATCTGCGACACCACCACCGAAATACATACCGGTAATGGTTTCCGTTTTTCCGGTAGCTTTGATCTGGCCTTTATCGAGAAGGATCGCACTGTTGCAAAGCGCGTTGATGGCTCCCATGTTGTGACTGACAAACAAAACCGTTCGTCCCTCAGCTTTGCTAACCTGGTTCATTTTTCCTAAACATTTTTTCTGGAATTCAGCATCCCCGACAGCAAGCACTTCGTCCACGACGAGAATTTCTGGTTCAAGATGCGCGGCAACTGCAAAAGCCAGGCGGACATACATTCCGGAGGAGTACCTCTTAACAGGAGTGTCAAGGAACTTTTCGACACCTGCAAAATCAACGATCTCGTCAAATTTTTTCCGGATCTCCTGCTTGCCCATTCCAAGAATGGATCCATTAAGGAAAATATTTTCACGGCCTGTCAATTCAGGATGAAATCCTGTTCCAACTTCAAGCAGACTGGCAACGCGGCCATTCATAGAAATCCTTCCCTTTGTCGGTTCTACAATCCTGCTAAGAATTTTTAAAAGTGTGGATTTCCCTGCGCCGTTTCGTCCTATGATTCCAACACGATCTCCCTGATTAACGTTAAAAGAAATATCCCTCAAGGCCCAGAATTCTTCTCGTGTCTGAAAAGCAGAAGGTAAAGGAGTTGTAAATACACTTTTTACTTTACGTGCAATCACATCACGGAGTGCAGTATAGGATTCCGCCCGCTGGTGACGGAGAATATAACTTTTACTGATGTCTTCGACCTTGATTATCGTCTCGCTCATAGGGCATCAGATTACGTCAGCAAATGTTCTTTCCATCTTCCTGAAGTACCAAATCCCTACAAAAAGGAACAAGACACTAACGGCGATGGAAGAAAGAAATTCCGGGACATGGAGACTTATACTGCCACCCAACATGGACCATCGAAAACCATCAATCACCCCAACCATTGGATTCAAAGCATAGAGGTATTTCAGGATTTGCGGAATGTGTTCATTTGAATATACTATGTTGCTGCTGAATCCAACAGGAGAAATGTACAATCCGAATTGAACGATAAAAGGAATAACATAGCGAAAGTCCCTGTATTTCACATTGAGTGCAGCAATAAACAAACCAAAACCCATTGCTGTGATTGTCGCAAGAAGGAGAAAGAAAGGGAATAACAAAATTCGCCAGTCTGGCACATAACTGTAAAAGGCATAAAGTCCAATGAGAATGACAAAGGAGATGAGAAAATCGATGAGGCAGACAATGACCGTACTTGCAGGTACAATTAGTCGGGGAAAGTAAACTTTTGTCAAAAGGTTTGAATTAGCTATCAATGAATTTGCTGACTCACTGAAAGCGCTTGAAAAAAATTGCCAGGGCAACATACCTACACATACCATTATCGCATAAGGTACTCCCGTTTCGGAAGGGAAGTTACCAAGCTTATTGAAAACAAGAGTGAAAACGACAATTGTCAAGAAAGGACGCAGTACACTCCAGAGCACACCAATGGCGGTTTGCTTGTAACGAACAAGAATATCCCTCCAGGCCAGGTAATAGAAAAGACCTTTGAATCGCCAAAGGTCCTTCCAATAAAATGTTTTCCGGCGGCCTGGTTCAATGATGACGTCAAATTCCCGTGAAGCCATGAGTGTTGTTTTCTATAGAATAATTCAAAGAGGAGTCCTCTGAAAGAAGCCTTCGGGCTGATTCCTCCAGGATTTTACTTTGCGTAATTCACCGCTCTTGTTTCCCTGATTACGGTCACTTTCACCTGTCCGGGATACGTCATTTCAGTCTGAATTTTATTGGCGATATCAAATGAAAGTACCTCCGCTTGTTTGTCGGTGATCTTTTCGCTCTGAACAATTACACGCAATTCACGACCAGCCTGGATCGCGAAGGTTTTCTCAACGCCGGGATATGACAAAGCGAGAGCTTCCATGTCTTTCAGACGTTTGATATAGGATTCCACTACTTCACGACGGGCACCCGGACGGGCACCGGAAATGGCGTCACACACCTGAACAATAGGAGAAATCATACTGTTCATTTCGATTTCATCGTGGTGGGCACCAATCGCGTTGCAGACTTCGGGATTTTCTTTGAATTTCTCGGCCAGTTTCATACCGAGGATTGCGTGTGGCAATTCAGGTTCGTCTTCAGGAACTTTACCAATATCGTGGAGCAAGCCGGCACGTTTGGCAAGCTTGACATTTAAGCCAAGCTCAGCAGCCATGATCGCGCAAAGGTTAGCAACTTCACGACTGTGTTGTAATAGGTTTTGTCCGTAGGAAGAACGGTATTTCATACGACCTACCATACGGATGAGTTCAGGAGCCAGACCGTGGATACCGAGATCGATGGTAGTGCGTTTACCCACTTCCACGATTTCGTCTTCAAGCTGACGTTTTACTTTGGCCACAACTTCTTCGATACGTGCAGGGTGAATACGTCCATCGCTCACCAACTGGTGCAAAGCGAGACGCGCCATTTCACGACGAACCGGATCAAAGCCGGAGAGGATAATTGTTTCAGGGGTATCATCTACGATGATTTCAACGCCGGTAGCGGCTTCAAGGGCACGGATATTTCTTCCTTCACGTCCGATAATCCGTCCTTTTACTTCGTCATTTTCGATATTGAAAACAGTCACCGCGTTTTCTACCGCATGCTCAGTAGCGACACGCTGGATAGTCTGGATGACAATGCGTTTTGACTCCTTATTGGCAGTAAGTTTTGCTTCTTCCATGATGTCTTTGATATAAGACATCGCTTCCGTTTTCGCCTCAGCTTTCAAAGCTTCGACCAATTGGGACTTGGCCTGATCAACACTTAGTCCGCTGATTTTCTCCAGCTGTTCAACCTGGCGCTGATGCAATTTTGCGACTTCCTCTTGTTTCCCTTCCAGAATCTGCAACTGATTCTTTGAGGTTGGCTTGTAAAGTCTCGTATTCCTGTTGTTTTCGGGTAGACTGTTCTAATTTTTGAGCAAGCGTTGTTTCCTTTTGTTTGATTCTTGCTTCCGCGGCATTGATGTGTTTGTCTTTCTCAACAATCGACTTTTCATGTTCTGATTTCAGCTGAAGAAATTTCTCTTTTGCCTCCAGAATTTTGTTCTTCTTGATTACCTCTGCATCCGCTTCCGCGTCCTTTACTATTGATTTTGCTTTCTGTTCGGCCAGCTGCTCTTTGGTTTTCATTGTCTTATTGAGGACATACCTCGAAATAAGAAAACCAACCACCGCCGCAACAAGTCCTTCGATGACCAGAATTATTAATGTATTACTATCCATATTGAAATGATAATTTGTTTTGTTCTCCGGCAGCCCGGAGTACGTTGAATAATCAAGGGTAAGATTTGAATGCCTGTAAGCCCCTTTTCACTAACAGACAATAAAAAACCCGCACTAATTCCAGGACTTAGATAAACCCCTGAAGTCATGGGTGGAGCTGCCTGGCTTTTCTGGTTTCTGCTGTTCCAAAGGAATCCCACTTACGTGGGTTGCAGCCTGCCATAGGTGCCATTGAGCGTTAATGCTCCAATGGTTGAAATGTTGAGTTTATTTAAGTGAACCGGAACTAATGCGGGATATCCCGAAATAGTGTGAAACCCGGATTCTTTTTAAAGAATCGGGAGTTTCAAATTTTTCTTCAAAGAACGTTAGCCTTTACTGGGAATGATCTTCTTTGGCGAGATACTCGTCGATCAGCAGGGTCAGGTATTGAATATTTTCCTGGACTTCTTTTTGTTCGTCCTTATTTTCCTGTTTATGCTGACCCAAAGATTCACTTGCAAACTGCAGTGCGCACATGGCGAGGAGATCCTGTTTATCCTTGACGGCATAATTTTCCTCGAAATCCTTGATGCGTTTATTGATATTCTCAGCTGCACTCATAACACGGTCATGCTCTTCCCGGGTTATGCGCAGAGGGTAAGTGCGGTTGGCAATAGAAACTTTTATGGATAGATATTCTCCCATAAAGGGTGATTCACTTATTTATGTACATCCATCAGGGAAATATTTTTATCTATTTCTCCGATGATATCGTTAATTCTACGTTTAATCTGGGCAATGTTCTGTTTTGTAGAAGTACTTTCTACTTCTTTGAGATTTCTGTACCCTTCTTCCAAACGACCGGCTTTGGCTTTTTGGTCTTCCAGTTCCAACAATAGCCTGCGATTGTCTGCCAACAACTCCAAATTTTGATTTTTGAGCTGCTCATGCAAAAGTATCATTTTTTGAATCCTGTTTTCGAGGGTCGTAAAATTAGTTTTGAGTTCGGCTTGCTCCTGCATGAGGTTCGCTTTTATTGTGAGTAATATAAGGCACAAATAACCGAAAAATATCTGAATAATCACATAAATTATTAACAGGCAGTGTTCACAATATCAGGGGGATGTATTAGGGGATGAAAAGTGAAATAGAGGAAGATGTCAGTTATGAATTGAGAATTATGAATTTTGAATGGGGCAACCAGATACGTAGGGCAAAATCTTCAATCAGCAATCCTAAATTAGCAATCCTAAATCAGCAATCCTAAATCAGCAATCCTAAATTGCCTCCCACCCGCCTTTCGTCCCCCGTCCCCTGTCCCACGACACCTCTATTTAACATAATAATTACTATTTAAGAAAAACGCAGATTTCTGCGAAAAAGCGTTTCTTTGTGATATGAATAAAAAGAGCATAACACTTCTTTTAGGGATTCTGTTGTTCTGCGGAAAGCTGCAGGCTCAGGAATACCCACAGAATTACTTTAACTCTCCGCTGGATACACCTCTGGTTCTGGTAGCAACTTTTGGAGAAATCAGACCCGACCACTTCCACTCCGGTCTGGATCTGGGTACTCAGGAAATGGAAGGAGTCCCGGTAATGGCCTCGGCCGATGGATATATCTCAAGGATAAAAGTCTCTCCTGACGGCTTTGGGAAAGCGCTCTACATCACTCATCCTAATGGATATGTAACTGTATATGGTCATTTGCAAAAATTCACGCAAGCAGTGAATGAACTGGTTCGGAAAACACAATATGAAGAGCAAAAATTCGCATTAGAGATCCAACCTAAGTCGAAAGATTTCCGGGTTAAAAAAGGTGAAGTGATTGCATACTCAGGCAGTACCGGAAGTGCAGAAGGTCCGCATTTGCATTTTGAAATCCGCGATGCTGAATCGGAAGAGCCTATTAACCCGCTTCTGTTTGGAATCCCGATTCATGACAATACACCTCCGGAAATTAAATATGTACGTTTCTTCCCTACCCCTGAAGCCGGAATCGTTAACCGAACGGATACGGCGGAAACATTCGAAGTTCAGGTAGTTGATGGAGTAAATATTCTCAATACTCCGGATTTTGTACAGGCTTTTGGAATGGTCAGTATTGGATTTGCTTCAGTGGATCATCAGGAATATTCTTCAGCAAATCTTGGGATCTACTCAGGTGAGCTATACATTGATGGAAATCTCATTTACCAGTGGCGTATGGATCGTTTTAGTTTTGACGATACACGTTATGTCAATGCCCACATTGACTATCTGAGCTACAGACGCGACAATGTTCCGATTGAAAGATGTTTCCGCTTGCCGGGAAATCAGTTACATATCTATGGTGATTCAACCCAGATCGGTTATCAAAACTGGACAGAAGATGCTCCACATGATATAAAAATTGTCGCAAAGGATTTCAGTGGTAATTCATCGGTGCTTGAATTTCAGGTGATCTCCTACTCTTCCATGTTTGACAGACCCTATCAACCAAGGACTCCCGGAGGTATCCTGGTGACCAATGCAAAAGGAATTGCAATACATAAAAATGATCTGGATGTCGTCATTCCATCAGGAGCTGTTTACGATGATTTTTATTTTTCCGACTCCCAAAGAAAGAGCAACAATTATCTTTCCCAGGTATACACTGTCGGAGATCCTTATGTAGCTTTACAAGTACCTGTCACCATCGGTATCAAACCCAACGCCGGCATTTCTGATAGCTTGAAAGGCAAAACTATCATCGTGAGCATATTGAATGATGGTACATATTCCGCCCTACCAAGTTTATGGAACGGATCGTTCCTGACAGGAAAAACAAGAAACTTTGGTGAGTTCGCGATCGTTCAGGATACTACACCTCCGGTTCTTGTGAAAGAATATGTCCCGGCTGATTTGAATTCAAGTCGGGGTGCTGTGATTCAGGTAAAGGTTGCTGATGACTTGTCAGGGATAAAATCTTATGACGGAACTTTAGATGGCAAGTGGTTTTGTATGAATACAATTCTAAAAACCATCTCTTGCAAGCTGATTTATCCGCGATCGAAACCAACAAAGAGCACACCGCACGCATAATTGTGACGGATAATTGTGGTAATATTACCACCTGGGAGTACAAATTCTGGTTCTAAAGCACCTTTTTTTGCACTCAATGAGCTCCATTTCAGGCAATAAAATAATATTCTGCGAAAACAGCATTATTTTTTGCAGGAAAAAAGCATCTTTCTATCTTTGCCGCCCTGCCAACAGGTGAGGTGCCTGAGAGGCCGAAAGGAACAGTTTGCTAAACTGTCGTACGGGAAACCGTACCGTGGGTTCGAATCCCACCCTCACCGCCACCAGGCCTTGAGATTGTGGATTGAAGAATTTAGATTGTAGATTGTCGTTCTTGCAAAATAAGTTATTAGGTTATTCAGTTATTAATTTGGTGTTATCAGCATTTTGAAAAACAACATCAAAAAACCATTAACTAAGAACTAATAACCAAAAACTAAAATTTCGGGGTGTAGCGTAGCCCGGTATCGCGCATGGTTTGGGACCATGAGGTCGTAGGTTCGAATCCTGCCACCCCGACGAAATGAGTAAAACATAAAGAGTGAAGGGTGAATAGTGAAATTCTCACTATACGTTCTTCACTTTTTAGCATAGTACCGGTCCCGTAGCTCAATTGGATAGAGCAACTGCCTTCTAAGCAGTAGGTTATGAGTTCGATCCTCGTCGGGATCACACCTTTTTTTAAGTGGTTAGTTTTTAGTGCTTAGTGGTTAGGACGGAATGTCAAGATTGACACTGGCTGCCTTTTTTTTCTATTCACCTTTCATTACTCAATTTCACTTTATAGAGCATCCCGGTTTTTTAACCGGGAAGGTTATGAGTTCGATCCTCGTCGGGATCACACCTTTTTTTAAGTGGTTAGTTTTTAGTGCTTAGTGGTTAGTATGCGATGTCAAGATTGCGAATTGCTTCTTTTGACTTTTGATTTTTGACTTTTGACTTTAAATTTTTGTTTTTTGACTTCTACCTTCTACTCTTCTCCATTTACTTCTCACACAGTGGTTAGTATACGATGTCAAGATTGCGAGTTGCTTCTTTTGACTTTTGATTTTTGACTTATAACTTCAACTATTCACTCTTCACATAAATTAGTGCTTAGTCCGGGATGTCAAGATCAACCTTGGCTACCATTTTTCTGGAGTCTCAACTACAGCTCATTCCTCACCATTTTCATTTCAAGTGATGGAATACTTTGTATCCGGCAAAAATCTCCCAATGTCAACACATTGAACTTCGAACCTCGAATTTGGAACTTGGTTACATTGATAAAAATGCAATTGTTAAACAAAGTTATCGCAAACCATGTTTACAGATGAAAAACTACTTTTGCAAAAAATATAAAACCATGAAAAAGTATTTCCTCCTTATTACTATCGCTTGTCTGTCAGGATTCTCATCCATAGCACAGGAATTTAAAATTATCACTATCGTTGAATCCATCGTTCCGGGTGGTGCCGGTCGGTCACGAATTATTGAAAATCAGGGGAACGTGAATATTGATGCCATTACCACCGAAAGGGATGGCAATAAAAGCAAAGCGGATAAAGTAGATCGTGGAGATCTGAAAGGCGCGGGAGACAATTTAAAAGAAACCAAACTACTTAATTTCTATTCTCTCGTCGGAATTAATTTCGGTAATATCGCTTCCAACGACGCGATCATCGGTGCGAAAATCAATGAAATGGTAAAAAATGGCTGGAAGGTTGCTTATGTAACCAGCGGTGTAGAATCTGATGCCGGAAAAGATGATGGAAACGGGATCTTTATCACCCGCATCTTTTTACAAAGTAAAATCCATACCGGTAATTACTCTGTCCGGAGTAATTACCGGTTATTCAATCTTTTCATCCATAGCATCGAACTTCTCTTCAGTATAAGCTCCTGAAGTTCGGTATACTATTGACCCTGATTTGTCAAGAACAAAAAAGTAGGGAACCCGATCATTGCTCATCCCCAGCTGCTTTACAACATCAGACAAATCATTTTCGCAAAATAATATATGAGGCCACAGATCCTGTTGGGCGTTCTCTCTGAATTTTTGTTTCAAACTTGATTTCATCGCGGCATTGGCTCCTTTGAAAACAGGAATAAAATAAATGTTGACATCATATGCCGCATCCATGATGCCGGTCTTCGCGATGTAGTGATTGTAAATCGGTTCAAGCCATGTTTCAAGGTCAGCCTGGGACTTCCCGGAAGCTGCAAAACACAAGACCGTATATTTCCCCATCAGCTCCGAGGGAATGTTCACATTTTTATTTTCCGCTGTCGCACCATTGAAAGATGGGATGGTCTGTGCTGATATAATCTGCGCAGACTGCAGTAAAAATAAAAACACAATTAGAACTCCTTTTGAATAGCGCATATTGAATAAACGTTGACTACTAAAATATATTTTGACCGTGTCTAACCGGTTTTGGGATGCAATTCACTGTATTGTAAATTACAAAAGAATACATGAACTTTACCATTCTCTTATTTCATAACCGGATGAATCCAAAGTTCCTGTTCACAATCAGCTTCTGCCTTGCAATACTTTCCTGCAAAGATAAAGGGAAAACGGATGGCTCATTTTCCGCCAACCTTAGTCCCGTTATCCGCATCGACGATGCAAAGAATTTTGACCCATCCTGGTCAAAGGAAAATACCCTGGTTTTTCATACCACGAGCGAACCTGACAATCTTCATCCCACCAACGGGAACTCTCTGCCGAGAGCGGAAATACTCTATTATACACAAGAACCCCTGATCCGTGTGGATTTTGAAAATCAGTCGCTCATCCCCTGCCTGATCAAATCTCTTCCTGAAGTGAGCGCGGATGGACTTAGTTACACTTATACACTTCGTGATGGAGTGATTTGGGACAATGGAGACTCTCTATCGACCGATGACATTGAATTCACAGCAAAGGCATCGCGCTGCATGCTTACCAATAACCCGGCCACAAAATTATACTGGCAAAATATCAAGTCAATTCAAATTGACAATGATGATCAACATCGTTTTGTCCTGCTGATGAAAGGAAAATCGATTCAGAACATTCCGTTTCTCACCAGTTTCTCCATTTTGCAACGCGCTTTTCTTGATCCGGAAAATATTCTTTCTCATTATTCATTCGAACAACTGGATGATACTTCCTTTCATGCTGATCAGCATCCTGATCTTGTAAAATGGGCGGAAGAATTCAACAATGATAAATACGGAAGAGACCCTCAATTCATGAACGGACTAGGGCCTTACAAAGTGCAAAGCTGGGAACCGGGTCAATCCATTACGCTGGTGAAGAAAGCAAAATTTTGGGGTGAAGGACAGAAAGAATATTTCTGCTCTGCAGGTCCGGAAAAAATTATTTACAAACTAAATAAAGACGAAAATTCAACACAGCTTGAATTCAAATCCCAGACCTTCGACGCTTCAACTAATTTCTCAACCACTTCTCTCCTCGCCTTGCAGAGTGATGAAAATTTTCGGAAGAATTACAATTACGCACTGACCCTTACTTACAATTATACATACATCGGATTTAATCAAAAGGCGAGGTCGGCGAACAGAGAAGATATTTTTGGTGACCCGAAAACACGCAGAGCACTTGCATTGATGACGCCTGTGGAGTCGTTGATCAAACTCGTGTACAAAGATTATGCTTCCGATTGTAAACGGATGGTCACAAATGTTTCTCCTCTGAAAAAGGAGTTTAACTCAACACTGCAACCCTTACCGTACGATCCTGAATCAGGCAAAAAATTACTTTCAGAAGCCGGATGGAGTGATTCGGATAAAGATGGCATTCTTGATAAAACCCAGAATGGAAAAAAAGTAAATTTTTCTGTTGATCTGATGTATCTGAATACAACGTCAGACTGGAAAGACATGGCAACACTCGTTTCTCAGGAATTGGGTAAAGCCGGAATTCAGGTTCAGGCAACTGCTGTGGATCTCAAGTTGTTCAATGAACGTGCAAGAGCCCACGATTACGATATGATGTTAGGCAGCTGGGGAGCAACCTCACTCCCGGAAGATTATACGCAAATCTGGCACACATCCTCCTGGCTAAATCACGGATCTAATTATACAGGATTCGGTACGGCAAATTCTGATGCCCTGATCGATTCAATCAAAACAGAACTTGATCCGGATAAAAGAATCAAAATGATTCAGCAATTACAAAAAGAAATCTACGACGATCAGCCTTGTGTTTTTCTTTTCTGCAGTTTAAGAAGAGTTGTTGTACACAAACGTTTTGGAAATCTTGCACTCTTCGCGGAGCGTCCGGGAATATTGCTCAATACATTGAAATTGTTGTCAGCAGGTTCAGGAGTTGCTGCTTCAGAAAATCCTGCTATCCAATAATTCAGGCACTATTTCGTTTTAAATTAAAACATTTTTTTACCTTACAAGTGTTCAAAAGGACTTTAAAAAAACTATTGATAAAAGCGTAAAAAGCCTCAAAAAACTCAAATTTCTTAACAAATTTTAACCTCATCGTTCATCTGGCTTTCACCCTTTTTTTGATATTATTGCGTTCCGATTGAAGCTGAAACTTTTGAAAATGGCTTCCTGATTATTATAAATCACCTGTTTAATACACTCCGGTTAGGAGGCTTTTTGAGGCTCCCCGGCTGTCGTTTGAGTGTATGACAAAATGTTAAAATGAATATGGACATTAAAGAAATCAACGAACGAATTCAACGTGAATCAGCATTCGTAGACTTGCTGCTGATGGAATTAGGAAAAGTGATTGTTGGTCAGAAATACATGACCGAGCGATTGCTGATCGGACTTCTGGCCAATGGCCATGTTTTACTTGAAGGTGTTCCCGGACTGGCAAAAACACTTGCCATCAAATCTTTGGCGCAGGCCATTCAGGCTAAGTTCAGCAGGATTCAGTTCACTCCTGATCTTTTGCCTGCCGATTTAATCGGTACAATGATTTATAATCAGAAACAGGAATCCTTCACTGTCAGAAAAGGTCCAATCTTCGCGAACTTCATCCTTGCCGATGAGATCAACCGGGCTCCCGCGAAAGTTCAGAGTGCATTGCTCGAAGCCATGCAGGAACGCCAGGTGACTATCGGAGATACTACTTTCAAACTGGATGAACCATTTTTGGTACTTGCAACACAGAACCCTATAGAACAGGAAGGAACTTACCCTCTTCCGGAAGCGCAAGTAGATCGTTTCATGCTGAAGATTGTCATCGGATATCCTACCAAGGAAGACGAGAAACTAATCATCCGTCAGAATATTGGAAATTCATTCCCTGCAACAAGTGCTATCATTCGCCCTGAATCCATTTTACAGGCACGTCAAATGGTACGCGATGTATATATGGATGAGAAGATCGAAAAATACATTGTAGATATCGTCTTCGCTTCAAGAAATCCAAAAGACTATAACCTCGGAAAACTTCAACAGCTGATCAGTTATGGTGGTTCTCCGCGTGCCAGTATCAACCTGGCCCTCGCTTCAAAAGCCTATGCTTTCATCAAACGCCGCGGCTATGTAATTCCGGAAGATGTCCGCGCTGTTTGTCATGATGTGATGCGTCACCGTATCGGTCTTACTTACGAAGCCGAAGCCGAGAATGTAAGCGCTGAGCAAATCATTAATGAAATTCTGAACGTAGTAGAAGTACCTTAATCGTTATCCTTTTTCTGATTTATTTTTTTTCATCAGGATTTACATTATGGAAACAAACGAGCTGCTTCAAAAAGTACGTAAGATCGAAATCAAGACCCGGGGGCTTTCATCGCATATTTTTTCCGGTGAATACCACAGCGCGTTCAAAGGGCGAGGAATGGCCTTTAGCGAAGTGCGTGAATACAATCCGGGCGATGATATTCGAGCCATTGACTGGAACGTTACGGCGCGTTTTGGTCATCCTTATGTGAAAATATTCGAAGAAGAAAGGGAACTCACCGTCATGTTGCTGGTAGACGTGAGTGGTTCCGGAGAATTTGGAACAAAACATCAGTTCAAAAAAGATCTGGTAACGGAATTGTGCGCGGTACTCTCCTTCTCCGCGATTCAAAACAACGATAAAATCGGGATCATCTTTTTTAGTGACACCATTGAAAAATTTATCCCGCCCAAAAAAGGAAAAACACACATATTACGTATCATCCGGGAGTTGATTGAGTTTCATCCAAAAAATTCCAAAACAAATATCTCGGAAGGATTGAGATATCTTACTAATGTAATCAAGAAACGCAGCATTTGTTTTGTCATTTCAGATTTCATTGACCAATCCTTTGAAGATGCGTTGAAACTTTCCAACAAGAAACACGATGTTGTGGCTCTTCGCATCTATGATGAGAGGGAAAAAGAAATGCCTGATGTTGGTATGGTGAATCTGTTGGATGCGGAAACCGGAAGAAGAATGACTGTAGATACCAGTAGCACCGAATTCCGGATCGGATACAAACGAATGTGGGAAAAAAGAGAACGGGATCTCGCCGAATGCTTCGCCCGCAGCGGAGTTGACTCAGCGAAAATCAGAACTGATGAATCCTATGTTCAACCCCTGATGAAATTATTTAAGAAAAGAGGAAAAAAATAAAAAAATACCGAAGATCCATTGCTTCTTTATTCAAATGGTTCGCCTTCGTATGATTATAAAAACTAAATATCATTCACACTTCCCTTCCTTCACAAATAAACCGGTGAATCGCATCGCTGTTTACGCTGTGACTATGGTATTTATTGTTCTTTTCCTGATCCCACCTGCTTCAGGAGCCATCGCACCGGAAAATGTTCATGTACTTGCCAAGATTGATACTACTCAAATCCGGATTGGTGAACAAATAAAACTCAGCCTCACAGCATCCGCTCCTCCCGGTGTGAAATTGAATTTCCCGGTAATACCGGATACGCTGCGCGGACTTGAATTTGTAAAACGATCTTCCATTGACACGACAAAATCGGAAGATGGAAAAGAAATCATTTATACTCAAACAGCAAATGTGACCGCCTTTGATTCCGGTTTTTATGTTGTGGAGCCTTTTCATTTTCTTTTACTGAATGACGATAAACCGGCAGATACTCTTTCCACTGAGGCTTTATTAATTTCTGTTCGTACTATTCCTGTTGACACTACCAGGGAAATCAAAGACATCAAGGCAACGATGGATGTACCCATTTCCTGGAAAGAGATCCTGGTGTATGTGGTTGCAGGATTAATACTCATCGTTCTGGCTTTCCTGATTTATCGTGAAATTCGAAGAAGAAAAAATATTCCGAAACCCGAACCAAAAATATTCACGCCTGCAATTCCTCCTCATACACTTGCACTGGAAGCCTTGAAAAAAACTGCTGAGGAAAAATTGTGGCAGCAAGGGAACTACAAACAATATCACAGCGAGATTTCTGACATCCTCCGGGTTTACATTGAAGGTCAGTTTGGTATTAACGCAATGGAATTGACAACTGATGAAATCATGTCAAGATTCCGTGGTAACATGTTGCATGCGGAAGCAAAACAGAAATTACTGATGATCCTGCAGCTTGCGGATATGGTCAAATTCGCGAAAGTTATCCCGGTAGGTCATGAAAATGAGCAATCCATGACGGATGCAGTTCAATTCGTGCTGTTGACCAAGCCCGTGGAAGCAAAAGATTTTACTGAACAGGAGGTGAAATCATGATGAGTAATATCAAATTTGCTCAACCGGAATTTTTCTGGCTCCTGCTGATCATACCTCTGATGATCGGTGTTTTTATCTATTACAATCAAAAAAAATCCGCGCAGCTAAAATTTTCTTCTTTCGAAGGCCTGAAAGGATACAGACCCAGTTTGCGTCAACGAATTCGTTTCGCTCCTTTTGTACTCAGGATGCTGGCGATTGCCGCTATGATAGTCGCATTGGCTCGTCCACAATCCAGTTCCAGCGGACAGAACATTACCTCCGATGGAATTGACATCATGATGGCTTTGGATATCTCTACAAGTATGCTTGCTGAAGATCTTCGCCCCAACCGTATAGAAGCCGCAAAGAAGGTCGCACAGGATTTTATCGATTCAAGACCCAATGACCGGATCGGACTCGTTGTTTTCGGTGGAGAAAGTTTTACCCAGTGTCCATTGACTACTGATCATTCCGTTCTCAAAAATTTATTTTCAGGAATTCAATCCGGTATGCTTGCGGATGGAACAGCGATTGGCGAAGGACTGGCCACAGCAGTGAACCGTATCCGGAGCAGCAAAGCAAAAAGCAAAGTGATCATTTTGCTTACGGATGGTGTGAACAATATTGGTGCAATTGCTCCTGTAACCGCTGGTGAAATCGCCAAGACATTTGGAATACGAGTTTATACTATCGGCGTAGGAACACAAGGTTTTGCAAGGTATCCATTGCCCGGACCATTTGGAATTCAATACACCAATATGGAAGTGAAAATTGACGAACCAGTACTGAAACAAATTGCGGCTGAAACCGGAGGAAAATATTTCCGGGCAACGAACACTAAACAGTTGAATGAAATTTATACAGACATTGACAAGCTCGAAAAATCAAAGATTGATGTTCTGGAATTTCGTCATAAATCGGAAGAATTTTACCCGCTTGCCTTCTTTGCATTGTTACTTCTTGGTCTGGATGCATTGCTTCGTTTCACAATTCTGAGATCACTACCCTGATATGATTCGTTTTGGACACCCTGAATATCTGTACGCGCTGGTCATCCTTCCTTTGATCCTGCTACTCTTTCTATGGATGGCAGCCTGGAAACGACGTGCTTTCAGAAAATTCGGCGAACAGGCTTTAGTAAATGAATTGAGTGGCAATACCTCCAAAGCAAAACCACTGGTAAAACTCATACTCTTCCTCATGGGTCTTGCCATGCTGATCGTTGCCTGGGCGAATCCACAAATGGGTACAAGGCTGGAAGAAGTAAAACGAGAAGGTGTCGACATCATCATTGCACTGGATGTCTCTAACAGTATGCGTGCGGAAGACATCAAACCAAATCGTCTCGAAAGAGCAAAACAAGCCATCAGTCGGTTGATTGATAAACTGGAAAATGACCGCATTGGTTTGATTGTATTTGCAGGCAGGGCCTATGTCCAATTGCCGATTACAACGGATTTCGCCGCTGCCAAATTATTCCTGAATACAATTGAAACCGACATGATCCCAACCCAGGGAACATCCATTGGATCTGCCATTGAACTTGCTCAACAATCTTTTGTCGGTGATGATAAAAAGCACAAAGCCCTGATCATTATTACTGACGGAGAAAATCATGAAGATGATCCGGAAGCCGCCGCTAAAAAAGCGGCTGAAGAAGGAATTACTATCCATACAATCGGTTTCGGTTCACCCGATGGCGCGCCAATTCCGGTTTACAACAACGGAGTCCAGGTCGATTTCTTCAAAGATCATGACGGCAATACAGTTTTGACCAAATTGGATGAAATTACGCTCGAAAAGATAGCATCCGAAGGAAAAGGAAGTTATGTGAGAGCGACCAATGGAAATGACGGATTGGAAACGATCATGAGCCAGGTTGGGAAAATGGAAAAGAAATCTTTTGGAACAAAACAATTTACTGATTATGAAGATCGTTTTCAATACTTCCTGGGAGCGGGAATTCTCTTCTTCTTGCTGGAAATCCTGGTGAGTTCAGTCAAAAGCCGATGGATCCAGCGCCTCAATCTTTTTGGTGAGGAAAAGAAAAAAAAAGAAAATCTGAAAAAAGGGATATGAAAAAACTCAAATTCATTTCTGGTTCAGAAGGTCATTCACTTGTCAAAGGTGGATTATTCATTCTATTGATGTTTCTGTCCATGTATACTTCCGGTCAATCTGAAAGAAAATTGATTCGTGACGGAAATCAATTATACAAGGAGAAAAAATTCGCTGAGGCTGAATCAGCATATAAAAAGTCACTTGGCGCAAATAATAAATCCATTCCGGGAAATTACAATCTTGGTAATTCTCTTTACAAACAAGGCAAATTTGAAGACGCGGAAAAACAATTTGAAACAATTGCAGGAGATAAATCGCTGAATGAGGATCAGAAGGCGATGTTGTACCACAATATGGGAAATTCACTGCTCAAGGATCAGAAATACGAGGAGAGTATTAAAGCATATAAAAACTCATTGAAATTAAATCCAAAAGACAACGACACACGTTACAATCTCGCCTATGCGCAAGCCCGATTGCAACAACAGCAGCAACAACAACAACAGAACAAAGATCAACAAAACAAGGATCAGCAAAACAAAGACAAAAAGGACCAGCAGGATCAGAAAAAAGACCAGCAGGATCAAAAGAAGGATGATCAGCAGCAGGAAATGAATAAGAAAGAGCAAAACCAGGCGCAAAAGAAAAAGGAGATCTCAAAAGAAGATGCAGAGAAAATTTTGCAGGCTTTAAATAATGACGAAAAAAACACTCAGAAAAAACTAACTAAAAAACAACCCGTCAAAGTTAGTATTGAAAAGGAGTGGTAATCACTATTATGATCTGCGAAACATCATCTGAACTTACAGATTATGATCCAACCCATTCAAACAAAACGCTTGTTACTTCGTCAGATCACTGAAAAAGATGCCAGATCTATGTTTGAACTCAACGAAGATCCGGATGTTGTCAGGTATACCGGAAATAAAGGCTATCGGGATTTACAAGAGGTTCTGGATTTTATACATTCTTATGATCAATATGAAAAATACAAAGTCGGCAGAATGACCATGATTGAAAGTTCAACCGGAGAGTATATTGGCTGGTGCGGATTAAAATTTCTGGAGGAAATTAATGAAATTGACATCGGATACCGTTTGAAAAAAAAATATTGGGGAAAAGGATATGCAACTGAATCTTCCATTGCAATCCTGGATTATGGTTTTTTGAGTCTTGGCCTGAAAAGGATTGTTGGAAGGGCAATCCGGGACAACGTAAAATCCACACACATTCTGAAAAAACTCGGGATGAAATTTGAGAAAGAATTCGAAGAACATGGGTACATTTGTGAGCAGTATGTCCTCACAGGACCCGAATGGAAAGAAATAAGAAAATCGTTTTCCGGAAAGAATGAATAAAATTGTGATGAGTACGATTTTAAGTTTAAAACAAACCGCCAGAAATCAGCATCTCCGGCTGACTTCCGATGCATTTCGGATCGGTTGGATTTTCTCCTTTTTTCTCCTTTTAGTTAGCGTAAAAGTGAATGCGGAAGCAGAGAAATTTTCTGCAACTGTTTCGTCCAACACTGTGAACGTTGGCGACCAGATCCAGATCACATTTACATTGAGCGGAAATGGAAGTAATTTTCGTGCTCCCTCATTCTCTGACTTTAATGTTCTGGCGGGACCAAGCCAATCCTCTCAGGTTCAAATTGTCAATGGTAGTTTCTCACAAACAATTTCCATTACTTATGTTCTTCAGGCTATAAAAGAAGGAACATTTAAAATCGGAAGCGCGGAGATTACAGCAAATAATAACAAAATGCTGAGCAATACTCTAACAATTACCGTCGCCAAAGGATCCGGACAAAATTCAGGTGGAAATGCCCAGGGCAAACAAGGCGGAGGCTCTGATGGTACCATGAGCGGTGGAAAAAATGTGTTTCTCAAAGCGACCGTGGATAAATCCAATCCCTATATCGGTGAGGGTATTGTTGTTACCTATAAGTTGTACACCAAAGTAAATCTGGTTTCTTATAACATCGACAAAATCCCCGCGATGAGCGGATTCTGGAATCAGGAGATTGCATTGCCACAGCAACTGGAATTTCACTCTGAAAATGTTGACGGAGTCGCGTACAAAGTCGCGGATGTAAAAAAGCTCGTTGTTTTTCCTCAGCGTTCCGGAAATCTTCAACTGGATCCTATGGAAGGAGAAGTCATTGCGCGCGTTCAGGTAAAACGTCAATCGCATAGTAATGATCCATTCGATCAGTTTTTCAGCGATCCTTTTTTCAACAATCCCTTCTTTAACAACAATCTTCAGGATGTGAAGGTTCAGATAAAAAGCGATCCGATCCGTATTAATGTAAAAGACCTACCAGCCAATGCTCCGACGTCCTTTAACGGTGCTGTAGGTAAACTGAATTACGAAGTGAGCCTGGATAAAAGTGAAACAAAAGCTCACGAACCTGTCACCTTAAAAATTAAAATCAGTGGAAAGGGAAATATCAAATTATTGGAATCACCAAAAATTGATTTCCCACCGGATTTTGAATCCTATGATCCAAAAGAATCATCCAATATCACTGCTACTACTGCCGGTGTTTCAGGAAGCAAGACTTACGAATACCTGATTATCCCGAGAAATCCGGGCGAATTTAAAATTCCGATACCTGCATTTTCATTTTTCGATCTTGAAAAGAAACAATACCAGGAAGTCTCCAAACCTGAACTAATTCTCAAGGTTGGTAAAGGAGATGAAAGTGTTAGTAGTAGTGTAGTGACAGGTGTGAGTAAATCGGATCTTCAGATTCTTGGAAAAGATATCCGTTTTATCAAAACCAATGATCCTGCCTTTATTCAAAGTACCACTCCCCTCTTTGGTTCGCCGGTTTTCTATGCGTTTGCATCAACTCCGTTTGTTCTGTTTGCATTGGTGTTACTCGTTAGAAGAAGAAATCTTGCGATGCAAAGCAATCAGTCATTGCTCAAGAGTCAGCGTGCAAACAGAGTGGCTCTGAAACGCCTGAGCCAGGCAAAGAAATTATTGGCAACAAACGAGAAAGAAAAATTCCTGGACGAAATGTTCAAGGCACTCTGGGGTTTTGTGAGTGATAAATTACAAATTCCTGTTTCGGGATTATCCAGAGAATCTGCATCCGAAGCTCTCGCTGCACGCGATGTTCAGCCTGAACTGATCCGTCAGTTTAGTGAAACGATAGACAGTTGTGAATTCGCACGTTTCGCGGGAAGTACCGGTGACAGCAATGAAGTGATCTACCAAAAAGGAATTGAAGTGATTTCTAAATTAGAACAAGCCATACGTAGTTAAATGGAAAAGCGCATTTCAACTAAACTTTTCATTTTCTTCCTTCTGGTCGGGATCACGGCAATCGTATCGCCTGCTTTTTCGGCTGGTAAAGAATTGGACGTTTATCACCAGGGAAATATTGCATATCAAAAAAGCGATTATACTTCCGCGATCAATTTGTACGGTGAACTTGTCCGCTCAGGAAATATTTCCACTGAATTGTATTTCAATCTTGGGAATGCCTATTTCAAAAGTGATAGTCTGGCAAAAGCTATCTTGTTTTACGAGAGGGCAAAAAAACTGAGTCCGGATGACGAAGATATTCGTGTGAATCTTTCTATTGCTGCCCTGCGAGTCGTTGACAAAATTGATCCCCTTCCTCAGATCTTTTACAAACGTTGGCTGCTTGGATTAGCAACATGGATTTCTGCTGACAGCTGGTCCGGAATTTTTTTAATCCTGCTCTGGCTGGCATTCCTATCTTCGATGTTGTACATCTTTGCAAGAACTGTAATGCTCAAAAAAATATCCTTCATTCTGATTTTTGGTTTTCTCTTTCTTGCCGGCGGCACCTTCCTGATCGCGCGTGAAAGTCATGCGGTGAATAATCTCGATTTACAGGGAGTAGTCATGGCCAGTTCAGCATACATCAAGAGTTCTCCGGATGAAAAAGGCAGTGATCTTTTCATTTTGCACGAAGGAGCAAAAGTCGATGTATTTGAAACCATGAATGGCTGGCAAAAGATCCGAACCGCGAATGGAAGTGTTGGCTGGATTGCAAAATCCCAATTAGAAATTATATAAGGACTGATTGGATTCCTTTGGGAATACAAACGTTCTTAATCTCCCTGATGAAAAAAATTTGTCTGCTCAGTGACACACATGCTTATCTTGATCAGCGGATAATTGATCATGTAATGGAATGTGATGAAGTTTGGCATGCAGGAGATATCGGATCCATGGAAGTTTCAGAGAAGCTTGGTAAGTTGAAACCATTGCGGGCAGTCTATGGAAATATTGACGGACAGGATCTCCGATCCATGCATCCGGAAGAGTTGTTCTTTGATTGTGAAGGAATGAAAATATTCATCACTCACATTGGCGGATATCCGGGCGCCTTTGTTCCAAAGGCCAGAAAAAAAATTGAAACCCTGCAACCTGACATTTTTATTTGTGGACATTCACATATTCTGAAAGTGATTCCGGATCCAAAATACAAGTTGTTACACATGAATCCCGGGGCTGCAGGAAAACACGGTTTTCACAAAATCAGGACACTTCTGAAATTTTCAATTGACAAAGGTAAAATTCAGAACCTGCAAGCCGTGGAATTGGGACTCCGCGGATCGATTGATTCCTAGCGCAGCCGGTCAGCCGAACGCACCAATTCGTCATCTTTCCGGATATTGTAGTTTGCCAGGAAGAGAAATAGAATAACAAAAAAAGGAAGGTAAGCTCCATAACGAAAATGAATCTGTTGGTTCATCCCCGATGATAATGTATCAGCCGCGAAATACAGAAGTACCATCAATACACTGGTAAGCAGAATATTCAGCCGACAAATCCTCATTTGCAGTGACCGGTTTTTATAAAGGAAAATTGCAAGCAAAGAGAATGCGGCAATGGCTCCATTGATGATCATGAGCAAGGTGTTGTTGGCGATTGTCAGATCCTTTATAGGACCTGAAGGTGCCGAATCAGCAGAAACCTGGGCTAATTCTGAAAAGCCATAAACCGGCAAAAAATAAAGAAGGACCGACAGGACGATGACACCCAGTAAGAACAGGCTTTGGATACGTTGGATCATAGGATGGCTAAAATGTTGCGCAAATAACGGGGTTTTTAATGAATACAAAAACCGGTAAACAGGCAATTCCTGGCACTATTGTTAAAGAAAATGTTAGTTTTTTTTCAAAATAATCTTGTATACATAAATAAAAAGGTCTATACTTGTCGTGAAATTCTCCTCCGATCCGGATTTTTTAATTATCCGTTCTGGTATTTTCCCCTCAAATTTACGGTCTAATACTTATCAGTTAAAGTTTCAATTATCCTAGTGATCTTCTGCGTTTTTTCAGAAATCCGTTAGCCTTACAGAATCCATAATGTCTTCCTGACATTTCCAACAAACATCCCTTTTCATGTACGACATTCTCGAATTGAATGACAAACTCGTCAATGAGTTAAAAGAAATTGCCCGTTTGATGAACATCCCGAATTACGATGAACTTCGTAAACAGGAACTCATCTACAAAATCCTGGACCAACAGGCATTAAACCCTACTGCAAGTAATTCCATTAAGGAAGCACTGGGTGGCAAATTTGGCAAAACCGAAAAAGTTGAGGTGAAAGAACACAAGGAGCCAAGGGCTGCTCGTGAACCAAAAGAACCCAAAGAACCAAAGGAACACAAAGAGCACAAGGAGCCCAGAGAACATAAAGAGCCTCGGGAACATAAAGAAGCTAAGGAAGCTAAAGCTGCTCCTGTTGTTTCGAATGCAGATACTGATGATGCCGGTGGTCGTCCAAAAAGAAAACGGGTAAGTCCTCTTACCGGTGAAACAACCATCGTAAAATCAGCACCCGTTCAACTGGAGCCCAGCGTAAAAATTCCTCCTGCACGCCAGGAACCTGCACCTCCTCCACCAGCACCGGTTGTTTCTGAACGAACCTACGAACCTGAGCAAAGAACTTATGTTCCCCGCAATAACGATCATGACCGTTCCAATTTCCGTCCGCGAAGAGACATTCAAAATTCAGCGCCGACACCGGAACCTCCTACTGAACTTGACAGTGTAATTGTTGCTGAAGGTGTACTGGAAATCATGCCTGACGGTTTTGGATTTCTTCGCTCCAGCGACTTCAACTACCTCACTTCTCCTGATGATGTTTATGTTTCACAATCACAGATAAAACTCTTCGGCCTGAAAACCGGTGATACTGTGCGTGGATCTGTTCGTCCTCCCCGTGAAGGAGAAAAATATTTCCCCCTGACAAAAGTTGATTTTATCAATGGGCAGGATCCGGCTTTTGTCCGTGACCGTGTACATTTCGATTTTCTTACTCCACTCTTCCCACAGGAAAAACTGAACCTGACCGGTGACCGCGCCAATTATTCCACGCGAATCATGGATATGTTCACTCCTATCGGAAAAGGACAACGTGGTTTGATTGTCGCTCAGCCGAAAACCGGTAAAACAATGCTCCTCAAAGATGTCGCGAATGTTATCGCGGCCAATCATCCGGAAGTATACATGATCATCCTTTTGATTGATGAACGTCCGGAAGAGGTTACCGATATGGCCCGCAATGTAAAAGCGGAAGTGGTTGCGTCAACATTCGATGAACCGGCTGAACGCCATGTAAAAATCGCTAACATCGTTCTCGAAAAAGCGAAACGTATGGTGGAATGTGGTCACGATGTGGTAATCCTGCTCGACTCCATCACCCGACTCGCTCGTGCATACAATACTGTTGCCCCTGCCAGCGGAAAAGTGCTCTCCGGTGGTGTGGAAGCAAATGCATTGCACAAACCAAAACGTTTCTTCGGTTCAGCAAGGAAAATCGAAAATGGCGGAAGTCTTACCATCATTGCCACTGCTCTGATCGATACCGGATCCAGAATGGATGAAGTGATCTTTGAAGAATTCAAAGGTACCGGTAACATGGAATTGCAGCTCGACCGCAAACTGGCCAACAAACGTATCTTCCCTGCTATCGATCTTGTCGCATCCAGTACCCGTCGTGAAGATATGTTGCTGGATAAGGAAATGCTTCAGAGAATGTGGATTCTGCGTAATCACCTTGCAGATATGAATCCACTCGAAGCAATGGAATTCCTGCTTGCGCAAATGAGAGGAACAAAATCGAATGAAGAATTCCTGGTATCCATGAATGGATAGTTTATTCTTCTTCAGAAATATTCTTTATTAGAAATACAAAAGGGCGATTTACTATCGCCCTTTTGTATTTCTAAAAACCTGAGATCACTATTGCATTTCTCCTGATAAAACGATTTGTACTCCGGGAACAGGATGTTGACCTTTCGCTACCATCGCTTTCGCGACTTTTTGAACCGAAATCCCTTTGTAGTTTTTGAGAGGACCGATGAACAAAAACGATAATGCTTTTGCAACAATTATTCCCGCCTTCTCTGCAGGTCGGCTTTCTTTCCTGTCACCAATAAGCAACGATGGCCTGAAAAAACTTATTGAAGGGATTTGGCATTTCGAAATATCCCTCTCCACTTCACCTTTCACACGACTATAAAAAACTGATGAAGAAGGATCAGCTCCCATCGCGGTGATACAAAGAAAATTTTTCACATTCTGTTGTACCGACAACAATGCCAGTGCCATTGGAAATTCATAATCTACTTTGCGAAAAGCTTCTTTTGATTTTGCTTTTTTAATGGTGGTACCCAAACAACAAAACACCGTATCTATATCTTTAAAACAATCGGAAGAGGCGGCAAGATTTTCGAAATCTACCTGTACTTGTTGCAGCACCGGGTTTGCATTTTCAATTGGTCTCCTTACCAGAACAATGATTTTTTCGATGGTAGGGATGTTCTGCAATTCTCTTAACACTTCAGTACCAACCAATCCACTGGCACCTGCAATCAGTACTTTTCTCATTTTGACAGACTTTTTAACAAAAAAATATTTTTTGTTGATAATTAAAAATAGCTGAAATCCCGATAAATTAAGGCTTTCGGGATTATGTGCCTCAAAATACGTTGATTTTTGATATCCTTTGCATTGTAAACCAACACCTTCCACAGTTTCTATCCAGAATCTTTTTGATTTTTTGCAGGTGAAACACAACCCCTGAAAGCCTTATCCAGCAAGGCTTGCGAGCTTCATGGGAATTGGAAAATCGCAATGCTTCCGCATGAATGTCCAGCATCATCAGAAAAATTCAACTTACTAATAAACTTAATATGGTAAATAAGACCACCTACCCCCGTGTATTATTTATGCTTGTGATTTATTTATTGGTGAATGCACCTGGTTCACACGCACAAACCACAATTAAATCATCACCATCGCGAGCATTTGAAATGGCTTGTGGCACACCATCAGGATTAACGACCAGCAACATTACCACCACATCGGTTGTATTAAACTGGTCAGCAGTCGCCGGAGCTACAAATTATACTGTTCAGTATAAAAAATCAGGACAAGTTTCATGGACTTCTATCACTGCGAACAATACAAGTAAGACTATTTCCTCATTGATCAGTGGCGCTGCTTATGAATTCCGTGTAAAATCAAATTGTAGTTACGGAGTTGGTATGTATTCTGCCAAACACACTTGTTCAACTCAGGCAATTTCCTGTTCCGTTCCGGATGTCAATTTGTTTTCTTCAACAAATATTGCTGCTTCCTCGTGTACTGTAAGTTGGGCAGCTGTATCGGGTGCCCTAAGTTATTCTGTTCAATACCGAATCCGAAACAGCGGTTCCGGTTGGAATTCCGTCACGACAGCAACGAATTCAACCATACTCAACTCACTGACACCACTCACACTTTATGAATTTCAGGTAAGTACAAATTGCAGTTCAGGTTCAAGCGCATATTCGAGCCCTGGTATTTTCACAACTATTGCTAATCCTTGCACTGTCACAGATGTCAACTATTTTTCCTCGACGAATATCACGGCAGGTTCCTGTACTGTCGGCTGGGCCGCGGTAACAGGTGCGACAAGTTACAATGTTCAATATCGTATACGAAATTCCGGCAGTTCCTGGACTACATCAAATGCCACAACAAATTCACATAATCTGACAGGATTGTCTGCAACAACGCTCTATGAATTCCAGGTACAAACAGTTTGCAGCGGCGGAACAAGCTCTTATTCATCACCCGGAATTTTCACAACCGCTTCTGGCGCTTCCTGCGGAACTCCTTCCGGCTTGAATGTCAGCAGCCTCAATGCATCCGGAGCTACTCTCAACTGGACCGCTGTTAGCGGAGCCGTCAGCTATTCCATTCAATACAGAGCAACAGGTAGCACTTCCTGGACGAGTACGACTTCAACAGCAGCAAGTAAACCGCTCTCAGGTTTGAATGCAAATACTGAATACGAATTCCAGGTACAAAGTGTATGTGGTTCAGCAAACAGCGCTTATTCTTCAGTTAGCAACTTTACGACCTCTGCAATCAGTGGAGCAGCATTGCCTGTTCCGGATCACATTGTCATCTGTATTCTTGAAAATCATGCCTTCGAGCAAATCATTGGCAATAGTGCAGCTCCACACATCAATGCTTTGGCAAATGATGTGATGAGCGCTAATTTTACAGAGTCCTACGGACTGACCCATCCAAGCCAGCCGAATTACCTCTTATTCTTTTCCGGTGCGAATCAGGGTGTCACTGACAATACAATGCCCGGTTCCCATTTTACAAGCATGAACCTGGGTGCTGCCCTTCAGAATGCAGGGCGTACATTTGTCACCTACTCTGAAGGGTTACCGAGTGTTGGTTACGATGGTGAAGCAAGCGGAGCTTATGTTCGCCGTCACAATCCTGTCGCTAATTGGATGGGTACCGGAACAAATCAATTAAGCACATCAACCAACCAGCCATTCACTGCATTCCCGGGTAATTATGCGAACCTGCCTACCGTAAGTTATGTGGTTCCAAACCTTACAAATGGTATGCATGACGGAACCGGAAATACCGCGATTACTACAGGAGACAATTGGGTGAATACTTACATGATGCCGTATGTTCAATGGGCCAGAACACACAATAGCCTCTTCATTCTGACTTTTGACGAAGACGATAACCTTCACAGCAATCATATCCCTACTATTTTTTCCGGTCAAATGGTAGTTCAGGGACAATATGCAACCGGAATCAACCATTACAACATACTCAGAACCATTGAAGACATGTATGGTCTGGCTCACTCGGGTGCCGCTGCTTCCAACACTCCAATTCACGGTTGCTGGACAACAGGATTCAGAAATAACAATGTGAGTGCAGAAGCTATCAAGGAAACCGACTGGAGCATTTATCCAAATCCTGTCTATCATCAGGCATCCATCGCTTATGATCTGGTGAATTCATCACCTGTTGAATACAAAATTCTTGATCTTACAGGAAATCAAATTTATTCTGAAAACCTGGGTACACAAAGTGAAGGTCACTATGAATTTAAACTTCCGTTATCAGAATTAAAACTGGCGAATGGAATTTACTTTGTTGAGATGCACATTAACAACCAACGTTCAGTAAGAAGATTTGTAAAATCTCAGGATTAAAATATTTATTCCACAAAAAAATCCCGGTAAAATATTTTACCGGGATTTTTTTGTTTCTATTGTCAAAGTAAATCTCTTTTCTCTTTTTCAGATACAAATTTTACATCGATGGCATTTTTAACTTTCTCCTTGAGGAGCGCCAGCTGAATTACTTCTATCATCTCAGAAACATAGTGGAAACGTAAATCCTTTATGTAGTCTTTTCGGATTTCTTCGATGTCTTTTTTATTGTCAGCAGATAAAATTACATCCTTGATCCCTGCTCTTTTCGCGGCGAGAATTTTCTCTTTGATACCACCAACGGGAAGTACTCTTCCCCTCAATGTGATCTCTCCGGTCATGGCCATCTGGTTTTTAACTTTACGTTGCGTGAACGCGGATGCTAGTGCAGTCAACATCGTAACACCTGCTGAAGGACCATCTTTTGGTGTAGCACCTTCCGGAACGTGAATGTGTACATCCCACTGATCAAAAATGCGCGGATCCAGTGACAATTGATCGGAATGTGATTTCAGATAAGCCATCGCGATCGTCGCGGATTCTTTCATCACCTCACCGAGGTTTCCGGTGATGGTCAGGCGTCCTTTTCCTTTACTCAGACTGACTTCCACAAAAAGAATATCACCACCAACAGATGTCCATGCAAGTCCGGTTACGACACCGGCAACATCATTTCCCTGGTATTTGTCCTGCTGGAATATCGGCGCACCAAGAATGCGTGTGATGTCAGCTTCAGCGATGACAGGATTGTACTCCTCTTCCATTGCAACATTTTTTGCCAGACCACGGATGATCGCGGCAATTTTCTTTTCCAATCCCCGAACACCTGATTCGCGCGTATAACGCTCGATCATGTATTCAATCATTTTAGGCGAAAGTTTTACATGCTCCTTTTTCAGACCATGGGCTTCAAGTTGCTTTGGAATGAGATGTTTGATCGCGATCTGTACTTTTTCTTCCAGCGTATAACCATTGATTTCAATAATCTCCAAACGATCCAGCAGAGCAGGTTGTACACGGCTCAGGGAATTTGCTGTAGCGATGAACAATACATTTGACAGATCATAATCCGTCTCAACATAGTTATCGTAGAATGTGTTGTTTTGTTCCGGATCGAGTACTTCCAGCAATGCGGAAGAAGGATCTCCATGAAAATCATTACCAAGCTTATCAATTTCATCCAATACAAAAACCGGATTGGACGATTTTGCCTTTTTGATATTCTGAATAATTCTTCCTGGCATTGCACCGATATAGGTCTTGCGATGTCCACGGATTTCAGCTTCATCACGCAAACCACCCAATGACATCCGGACATATTTACGTCCCAATGCTCTTGCAATCGATTTTCCCAGAGATGTTTTTCCGACTCCCGGAGGACCGTACAGACACATAATCGGGGACTTCATGTCACGTTTCAACTTCAGTACAGCGAGGTATTCAAGGATTCTTGCCTTCACTTTTTCAAGACCATAATGATCCTTGTCCAGAATTTTCTGGGCGTGCTTCAAATCAAAATTATCATTGGTATACTCGCTCCAGGGAAGATCTAAAAGAAGTTCAAGGTAATTGATCAAGACTGAATATTCCGCCGCGGCAGGATTCATTCGTGACAAACGATCACATTCTTTATTGAAAACCTCTTCTACTTCCTTGGTCCATTTTTTCACCCGGCCACGTTCGCGCAATTCAGTAACTTCCCGGTCGGGAGAATTTCCACCCAATTCTTCCTGAATGGTGCGTAACTGCTGGTTAAGGAAATATTCGCGTTGTTGCTTGTCGATATCCGTACGCACCTTGCTTTGAATCTGATTTTTCAGTTCAAGCATTTGCAATTCTTTACTAAGATGTTCAAGCACACGGGTAGCACGTTCCTTATGATCTGCAATCTCGAGCAATTCCTGTTTTTTACCTACATCCAGATTACTGTTGGAAGAAATGAAATTAATCAGGAATGTATGACTTTCGATATTTCGAATAGCAAATGCGGCATCGGAAGGAATGTTCGGACTTTGCTGAATGATTTGCAATGCAAGGTCCTTCAGTGAAGCGACCACCGCCATGAATTCTTTATCGGTCGTACTTGCCTTGGTTTCCGGAAAAGCTTTCACTGTGCAACGGATATACGGTTCCGACTGTACGCATTTGTCAAGTTTGAATCTACGCTTACCCTGAATGATGATGGTTGTATTTCCATCCGGCATGCGCAGCATTTTTAAAACATGCGCGACTGTACCCACTGAATTCAGGTCTTCGAATTTTGGATCTTCAATACCCACATCCCTTTGCGCGACAACGCCGATTATTTTTTCGCCTTTGTATGCGTCTTTGATCAGGTTGATGGATTTATCGCGACCAACAGTAATTGGAATCACTACTCCGGGAAAGAGTACTGTATTTCGTAATGGCAGGATGGAGAGAATATCCGGAATATCCTGCTGATTCATCTGATCCTCGTCTTCCTGGGAAAGCAGAGGGATAAATTCCGTATCGTCATCGATAATATTCGAGAGATCAAGCGGATTCAGCATGTTTGGATCGTGAATTGTCATGAATAATTGAATTAATTAACGTCAGGATGGCAGAAAATTGAAGCCATTTTGAGTGCATTTGAGCAGTCGAAATCCGTGCCATCAGTGAAATGTGCCAAAACGCAGGACGATTCTTGCAAAAAGATTGAGGAATCTTTCAAAAACGGATGAATTGACAGCAAATTTTGCTTTTCAGGGTATAAATTTCGGTTAAAATATGAATCCCGCAACATCTCTGATAAACCTGTGAAACCCTGTACGCTTTCATTGGGTATTAAGCAGGAATCTTAGTAGGTTTGCACCCTTCTTATGGAACAAAATCCCTTGTCCCGCCGCGTGACTTCCCTGGCTGAAAGCCAGACAATTGGAATGTCCAAACTGAGCCGGGAGTTATCTGCGAAAGGAATCGATATCGTAAATCTTAGTCTTGGCGAACCTGATTTCGTCACTCCCCAACATATCCGGGAAGCTGCCAAGAAAGCCATCGATGATGGTTATACGTTTTACGCTCCGATCTCCGGGTATGCTGAGCTGCGCAAAGCAGTTTCCGCAAAATTCAAACGCGAGAATAATCTCGATTACAATCCTGATCAGGTAGTAATTTCTACCGGAGCCAAGCAATCCATCGCGAATGTGGTGCTTTGTCTTGTTAATCCTGGTGATGAAGTAATTATTCCGCTGCCTTATTGGGTCAGTTATATTGAGATTGTCAAACTTGCTGAAGGTGTGACTGTGCCCATTCACACAACAGTTCAATCGGAATTCAAAATAACACCAGAGCAACTTGAAGCAGCGATCACACCGAAGACCAAGCTCTTCATCTTTTCCTCTCCCTGCAATCCAACCGGTTCGGTATATACACGCGATGAATTAAAAGCACTGGCGGAAGTTTTTGCAAAACATCCCAATGTGTTTATTCTCTCGGATGAAATTTACGAGCATATCAATTTTCTTGACACGCATCAAAGCATCGCGCAGTTTGATTTTATAAAAGACCGTGTAATCATTGTCAACGGTGTTTCCAAAGGTTACGCGATGACCGGCTGGCGTATCGGATATATTGGTGCACCAAAATTCATCGCCGAAGCCTGCGACAAGATGCAGGGACAATTTACATCAGCAGCTTCTTCCATTGCACAAAAAGCCGCGGAAGCCGCGCTGACTTTGGATAATCGTCCGACATTAGAAATGAAAGAAGCTTTCCTGCGCAGGAGAAATCTTGTGCTTGGATTGATGAAAGATATTCCCGGTATCATTTTGAATGAACCGAAAGGAGCTTTTTACCTTTTCCCGGATGTTTCATTCTATTTCGGAAAAACGGATGGTGAAACTGTCATTAAAGATGCTTCCGATCTATGCATGTATCTGCTCCACAAAGGCCATGTGAGCCTGGTGACAGGTGATGCTTTCGGAGAACCGAACTGTTTACGTTTTTCCTACGCTGCCGCCGATGAAAAACTTGTAGAAGCAGTGAAACGAATTCGTCATGCTTTGTCCTTACTGAAATAATATTGTGAGAAAAAAAAATGATATCCATGAACTGTTCGCCGCTTTCAGCAAATTAAATGTGCTGATTATCGGTGACGTCATGATCGACGCCTACCTCTGGGGAAAGGTTGACAGAATCTCTCCGGAAGCTCCGGTACCTATTGTTTCCATTTCGAAAAAAGAAAACCGACTTGGCGGTGCCGCGAATGTCGCGATCAATATACAGGCACTGGGGGGAACTCCTGTTCTCTGCTCTGTAATTGGAAATGATGCAAATGGCCGATTGTTTATTGATTTGTTGCAGCAACTGGACATGCCTTCAGAAGGAATTTTACAAAGCAACGAAAGACCTACGACTGTAAAAACCCGTGTCATCGGAAATAATCACCAGATGCTACGTGTCGACGAAGAAAAGGACGAAGACATCAATACAACGGAAAGAAAGCAACTCATCTCAAGAATTGAAAATATATTATCGAGAAAAAAAATCGATGTCATCATTTTTGAAGATTACGATAAAGGCGTTATCAATAAATCCCTGATTGATTCCGTTGTTAAAAAAGCAAGGAACCTTCAAATTCCTGTTGCTGTTGATCCAAAAAAGCGAAACTTTAATCACTACAAAAATGTTAGTCTTTTCAAACCTAACCTGAAAGAACTCCGGGAAGGAATGAAACTGGATCTGGAAAAAGGTAATTTGCCTGAAATTCAGGAAGCGGTAAAAAAATTGTGCGCGGAACATCACATTGAAACAGCGCTTGTCACATTAAGCGATCGCGGTGTTCTGATTCAAACGGATGAAACCGATGAACTAATACCTGCGCATTTGCGAAATATCGCTGATGTATCAGGAGCCGGCGATACAGTGATCAGTGTAGCTGCGATGTGTCTCGCGCTCAATACAAGTCCGCACCTGTTAGCCTCGCTTGCCAATCTTGCAGGTGGAATGGTTTGTGAAAAAGTAGGAGTTGTTCCTATAGAAAAACAACAATTGCTGGATGAAGCCAAACGCCTGAAACTAACCTGAAATGTCGAGTCACGTTACCCCCTATAAAGATTCCTCGCTGAACAAAAAACAGCAGGTCGCCAGAATGTTTAACAACATCGCCTGGCGATACGATTTCCTGAATCACTTTCTTTCTTTCGGCATCGATCATTACTGGAGAAATCAGGCGATCAAAACATTAAAAGTTAACTCGCCAAAAATAATTCTGGATGTAGCTACAGGAACAGGCGATCTCGCCATTACCGCATTGAAATTAAATCCGGAAAAGATCTATGGAGTGGATATTTCAAGTGATATGCTTGAAATAGGCCGTAAAAAGCTTTTAAAGAAAAATCTTCAGGATAAAATAGAACTACTGGAAGTAGATTCGGAAAAGCTCATTTTTGAAGACAATAAATTCGATGCTGTAACCGTTGGGTTCGGTGTCCGAAATTTTGAAAACCTGGAAAAAGGTCTGAGTGAGATGAGAAGAGTGATTAAACCCGGGGGGAAATTGGTGGTGCTGGAATTTTCACAACCAAAATCTGCCTGGATGCGCGCATTGTATCGCTTCTACTCTACCCGCATCACTCCCTGGCTTGGAAAATTGATTTCAAAAGATCAGGCTGCATATACTTATTTGCACGAATCTGTTAACGCTTTTCCGTATGGCAAAGACTTTACGGATATTCTTGTGAAGACAGGATATCGCAATCCTTCCTTCAAGCCACTTACATTCGGTATAGCCACTGTTTATACTGCCGAGAAATAGAAAAATGAATTCATCAAAATCAAAAGTATTCGCGTCAAACAAACCTATTCAGGTTTGGATGATTCTGCCGTTACTTTTTTTCTGGATGAATACACAGGCACAGATGGATCGAAATCCGATCAATCTCCCAAAATACGACCATCAGGCAATTCACTTTGGTTTTACATTGGGTCTTAACGCGACAAATTTTAAAGTTCAACTGGTTCCTAATTTCAAAACTACTGATTCAATTTATGTTGTTGAATCATCGGCTGTAACAGGATTGAATCTTGGAATTGTCAGTAATCTCCGTATCGGGGAACACTGGGACTTGCGCTTTATTCCTGCTTTGTCATTTGCTCAGCGAAATCTGTATTACGATTGGATCTATCCTGACTCCAGCAACGCGCAATCAGTAAAAACAGTTGAATCGACATATCTGGAATTCCCTTTAGATCTGAAGTTCAAATCAAAGCGTGTCACCAATTACAGAATGTATGTTCTGGCAGGCGCACGCTATTCCATCGACATGGTTTCGCAGGCAAAAGTTCGTGATAAGGACAAGGACATTGTAAAACTGAAGCGCTACGACTATGGTTATGAAATCGGCCTTGGATTTGATTTCTATCTCACTTATTTTAAATTCAGTCCGGAAATAAAAATGTTCAATGGCCTGAACAATCTTTTGGTAAAAGACAACAGCCGTTACGCGAGTCCGCTTGAAAAATTAAATTCAAAAATATTCCTTGTTTCCTTTTTATTTGAATAATGATCTTCAGACAATGATTTAATAAAAATATACATGATCAAGCAACTTGAGCTCGTCCTTCTTCCCGAAGAGGCAGCAGACCAAGGCAAACAGTTGCAGCAAGCCTCAGCGCTTCTTTCTGTTCCCCTTTCCCGAATAAATTATCTCCGCGTTCTGAAACGCTCTATTGACGCGCGTTCCAGACAAGTCAAAATCCGTTTGCTGGCGGAAGTTTTTATCGATGAGGCCGCACCTCCGGTTCAATCTCCTGCAACATTATTTCATTTTGAAAAAGATGTGAGCAAGGCTCCTGCAGTTCATATTGTAGGTTTTGGACCTGCCGGAATGTTTGCCGCACTCCGGCTTATCGAACTCGGTTATAAACCAATTGTACTGGAACGTGGCAAGGATGTACGCAGCAGAAGACGTGACCTGGCTACATTGAATAAAGAAGGCGAAGTGAACCCTGACAGTAACTATTGTTTTGGTGAAGGCGGAGCCGGAACGTATTCGGACGGAAAATTGTATACACGATCGGGAAAACGTGGAGATATTCAACGCATACTTTCAATACTCGTGATGCATGGAGCCAATCCTGACATTCTTGTGGATGCTCATCCTCATATTGGAACCAATAAGTTACCACAATTGGTACATGCTGTCAGGGAAACAATTCTGAAAGCAGGCGGAGAAGTGCATTTCAATACACGACTTACGGACATTGAAATCAAAGACCAGTCAGTCACTTCCATCCTGACAAAGGATGTGACCACTAATGAAGAAAAATCCTGGCCATGCAAATCCATTATTCTTGCAACAGGACATTCCGCACGAGATATTTATGAATTGCTTGAAAAAAGAAATATCCGGATAGAAGCAAAACCTTTCGCTCTTGGTGTCAGAGTTGAACATCCTCAATCGATTATTGATGAAGTTCAATACCATTCTCCGAAACGTAGTGAATTCCTGCCCCCGGCAAGTTACTCTCTCACCTGCCAGGTGAATGACCGTGGTGTTTATTCTTTCTGTATGTGTCCGGGAGGAATCATCGCTCCGGCTGCTACAGATAAAAATGAAATTGTTGTGAACGGCTGGTCCCCTTCACGTCGCAACAATCCATTCGCGAATTCAGGAATGGTGGTTAGCGTTGGTGAAAAAGATTTTCTTCCATTTAAAAATCACGGAGCCTTATCTGCGCTCCGCTATCAGCAGGAAGTTGAACAAAATGCTTTCCATGCCGGAGGAGGAAAATTAAAAGCTCCCGCTCAGCGTCTCATTGATTTTACAGAAAATAAATTCTCTTCTTCTCTTCCGGAATGTTCTTATGTTCCCGGAATTACTTCTGTGCTTCTCGACAAAGTATTACCAAAAGATGTTACTTCAGCGTTGCGTGAAGGATTAAAATTCTTTGGAAAGAAAATGAAACCGTATTTTACAAATGAAGCTGTACTTGTTGCTACTGAATCAAGAACTTCTTCACCGGTCCGGATACCACGTGACAAAGAAACCCTACAACATCCTGAAATCAAAGGCCTCTTTCCCTGCGCAGAAGGTGCCGGTTACGCCGGTGGAATTGTTTCCGCAGCAATGGATGGAGAACGCTGTGCGGAAGCAGCGGGGGGATTTTAGATTTTTGATTTTAGATTGTAGATTGTAGATTGTAGATTGTGGATTGTGTGCTGTGAAGGGAGGATGTTTTTTTCTATCTTTAACTACCAAAATTCATCCTCTAACCTCTAACCTCTAACCTCTAACCTCTAACCTCTAAGCACTAACAACTAACATCTAACAACTAACAACTAAACACCACTGCGGATGCGTTTTCTATACAACTTTTTCTTCAAACTTGCCGGATGGAAAATCAATGGAGATGTCCCACGGGATATTAAAAAGTATATCATTATTGTTGCTCCACATACCTCTAACTGGGATTTTCCGTTGGGTTTAGCTGTCAGAAGTATTTTAAAATTCCCATCAAATTATCTTGGAAAAAAAGAATTATTTGATTCACCTTTTGGCTGGTTGTTCAAAAAACTCGGAGGATACCCTGTTGACCGGAAAGGTTCACATAACCTTGTGGATCAGGTAGCGGATATTTACAAAAAGGAGGAACAATTTATCATCGCTATTGCTCCTGAAGGAACACGTAAGAATGTTCAAAAATGGAAAACCGGTTTTTATCATATCGCTGTGAAGGCAGGCATTCCAATTGTGATGGCATCAATGGACTACCCGGCTAAAACAGTATTTTTCTCCTCACCCTTCTACCCTTCCGGAAACTTTGAAGCGGATGTTATTATTATGCAGAATTTTTTCAAGGATAAAAGGGGTAAAAACAGAGGGATTACTCCAATTCTAGGCTGAACAGATATAAAAAAAAACGAAGGCGGGAATTCTTTTGGATTTCACGCCTTCGTTTTTTATTAATCGATCGGATCAATTGTGTTGAACCAATATCTTTTGAGTCTCTGACTGGTCACCTTTTTTCAGTGTAATGAAATAAACTCCCGACTTCCAGTCACTGGTATTTACATGAATGGATTTCTGTCCGGATGAAAGTTTCTCGTTCCATATATTCTTACCGAGAACATCCGTGATAATTATTTCACCACTATCTCCGTTGTTCAACGTAATATTCAAAGAACCAGAAACAGGACTGGGATAAAAGAAGAATAATTCTCCTTTATTCATTTCAGGTATGTTTGTAGTATTCGGCACCACGACAAACTGTCCCATCATTCCGTCATCTTCATGCATGAGGATGTGGCAGTGATACATATACGGCATGGTAGTATCTGCAAAATCTTCAAACTTTGTAATGAACCGGACGGATTCATTCGGGCCAACAAGCACTACATCTTTAAACCCTGCTTCGTAGGGTTGAGCGGGAATTCCATTTCGGTCAAGGACAAAAAATTGCACATCATGAATATGAAAAGGATGCGCTACCATTGTTTGATTTGAAAGGCTCCAGACTTCTGTATTATTAATAGGAATACGGTAATCGATTCTTTCCATATCAAACATTTGTCCATTAAAATAGAACGGTCCATCCGGAGACATCATGTTTTGCGTTGATATGATGATGTTCCTGAAATCATTCATATTCGCCTCATCCAATGGGGTAAATGAAACAAGTGATGCAGGAATGGTAGTTACAGGATTTACTGTTGGTGGTGTTACATTCAGCTGGAGGATATTAAAATCAATTCCATTGATCGGACTGTACATGGCTGTGTTCATACTGGGTATAGGCGTACCTCCCTGGATTCCAGTCGGAAATTCAGATGCATAACTCATCAGGTAAAATTGTTGCCCGGTCATACCATTCAGATCAAGTAAAATTTCAACGCGCTCTCCCGGAGACAATCGAATTCGTGTAACCTGCACAGGGGCTGTAAGTAATCCGCCATCATTGCCAATAACCTGGAATGGCATATTTCCTGTGAAACCAAAATTGTAATTTCTCTCTTGTGATGCATTCAACATCCTGAAACGCACGATCTGCGCCGGTACAGACAACATCGGATCCTGAGTGCCATTGACAAAAATGGTACTGTCGTGCATTCCACGCCATAGGATTTGATTGGCTGAATCAAATTGCTGAGTCTGTACGATGATCGGGAAATCATCTACACCATATTGACGAGGTAAGTTCAATGTTGATTCCACACTATCACGAACAATGATCATTCCCGCCGCGCCGCGCATCGCCTGTTGTCCGGTCTTCATGTGTAAATGCGGATGATACCAATATGTGGCAGCGTTGTTCATGACAGTAAACATAGGCGACCAGGTTGTTCCGGAAAGGAAAAAAGTATGAGGTCCGCCATCGGCCATAGCAGGAACATGCAAGCCATGCCAATGCACTGTAGTAGTATCGTCAAGCAAATTTTGAACGTTCAAATTGATCATATCACCCTTGTGCATAATCAAAGTCGGGCCGAGATAGGAATATTGATTAAACGCGTTCGTAAATGTCTTTACCCCCGGAAGAAACTGAACACTATCAGGATGCATATCCAGATTGTAAACCGGTCCAGACAAAGTATCCGGAATTGGAATTGCATTTTGAGAATACCCGGAAAGACCGGTGAGAAGTAATAAGGATAACAGGATTTTTTTCATTTTAATTTCACTCTTGAAAGAGCACTGTAGTTTTAGATTTTATTGTTTGTAAATAATTTTATTGAACGACTGACCATCCATTTCAAATCTCAACAGATAAGTCCCGTTTGAAAAACAGGATAGGTCAAGATCTAAAATTGAGGGTGGTTTAATTTTGCCTAAAGATAATATTTTGTTTCCCAACAGGTCGAAAACCTCAATAGTTTCAGGGCTTTTGGAAACATTGGAAAAATCCAAGTACAGCCTGCCGTCGGAAGGATTCGGAGAAACTATTACCGTATAATCAGGAACCATTTCCTGTGCTTGGGAAACTAAACCACTAAAACCCAGTTCATCAAGGTACAGATAGCTATAGGGAGCTGTTGGTGCGCCATTGGCCTGACTTGCCGACATCAGCATGAAACAGGAATCCGGATTCAAAGAGCTGCTGTAGTTCAGTGTCAAAGCAAAATTCTCCCAGCTCATCACCATACCCGGCAAAGGGTAAAACAGGTTGGCAACAGTATCCCTTCTCAAGAATACAGTATTCCATTTAGTCAGCGCAACAGATATGAAACCCTGGTCAGAACCAAAGGCCATGTATTGCCATTTGCCTGATAAATATTCCGGTCTTTCTGTAAATGGAAATCCGGTGAAAGGCTGAAAATTCACATTGTTCATGGTTCCGCAGATAGCGATGCCAGGCATTACTCCCATTCCTGTGACAGTTTTTGAAATCAATTTCAGGTAAGCTGTGCCAACAATTCCGGGAGTTCCTTTGGTACAAGTAAAAACACCGGAAGCAGATGTGAGGTCATTCAAGTTTGCCCACGAATCAGGATTGTTGTACGAACCCATATTGGTCCACGATTCAAAACCATTGTTTGGAATCGATTGCGCGTACGATCCTTGCCAGAATAGTATAAATGCAAAAATGCAGTACAAGTAACTTTTTGAAGTTCCAATCATTGGTTTAGGTTTAGTTAAAACTCGATAAAATTCAGAAGATAGTACGGAATATATTTCCCATCAGGAAAAAAAGTACATTTTTCCCACCACAAAATTAGACAGAACCTTATCTGGAAAAAATGAAATTGGTCATTTGCCTGAAGAAAACATATAAACAGGAACTCAACATTCTCAGTCCGGAGATTGGAATAACCATGCAAGAAAAAATTAGAAGTGTGATTTTACTAAGGAAGAATTAAGCCTATGAAAGTGTTCTTCTTTTGAATTCACCACAAACAATACCCACGGCAATTGAAACATTCAGAGAATCCGGTCCGATTGATGAAGCGTAAAATGAAGGAATAGTTATTTTGTGATCGATGAAGGGAATCAACTCCCGGTGGATACCCACTGATTCATTACCAAACAGAATCAATCCTGATTGCGTTAATTCAGTCTGAAATAAATTTTCACCTTCAAGCACAGTTCCGTAAACAGGGAGTTTCAATTCATTTTTATTTTTCTCAAACAATGCAGCTAAATCTCCATAATATACATTCACACGAAAAAGAGAACCCATAGAAGCCTGAACGACCTTTGGATTGAAACACTCTACTGTATTTTCTCCACACAAAATATTAGTAATACCGAACCAGTCGGCTATTCGCAGGATGGTCCCCAGATTTCCCGGGTCCTGGATATCATCCAAAACGAGGCTTAGTCCGGATGCCAGATTCGCAAAATCGAGTTTTCGCTCCGGTACGACAGCTACAGCCAGCACTGACTGTGCGGTTGTCAACGCGCTGATTTTTTGTAAATCCTCTTCACTTATTTTCAGCATTTCACCTGAAATTCTTCCAGATGAAAGGCGCGACAAAGGCAAACTACAACGTTCTGTATAATAGAAAGAACGAATCTCCCAATCTGTATCAAGTAAATCACTGACAACCTTCTCCCCTTCGGCGATGAATAATCCTTCAGAACGTCTGTATTTCTTCTGGTGAAGAGAGGTAATAAATCGAATCTGGTTTTTTGAAATCATCGCTACAAAGATCAGGCTTTCTGAAAATCAAAAACAGTTATTTCCGGCAAGATACCAACACGTCCGGGATAACCAAGAAAACCAAGACCTCTGTTTACATAGAGATATTGATTTCCCTCCTGGTAAAGATCAGCCCATTTTTTGTAAACATATTGTACAGGACTCCAACGGAATCCGGGGATTTCTACACCAAACTGAAACCCATGCGTATGGCCTGAAAGCGTGAGATCTATCTGCTGGTACTTTGATGTAATTTCAGCATCCCAATGAGAAGGATCGTGTGATAATAAAATATTAAAAGGAGCCGGCTCCATTCCATGCATCGCCACTTCCATATCTCCGTATTTGTGAAAATTCATTCTCGAACTCCAGTTCTCTACTCCTACCAGTCCGATTTTTTCTCCATTCTTTTCAATATAGGTATGTGAATTCAATAACAAATTCCATCCCAGTTCACCATGAAAATTTTTGAGCTTCACAAGGTTTTCGGCCTTTTCTTCCTGCGTGTTCCAGCGATAATAATCACCGTAATCGTGATTGCCCAGGATAGAATATACACCCATGGGAGCTTTCAGTCGGCTTAGTTGATCTTTAAATTCAACCGCTTCGATGTGACGATCATTGACCAGGTCCCCCGTAAAAAAAATGACATCCGGTTTTTGTTCCAGAATGAGATCCATCGCTTTGGTGATCTGAGAAGGTCCCATAAAACTTCCAGTATGTAAATCTGAAATTTGAACAACCCGAAGTCCGTCGAAACTTCCGGGCAGATTTCCTGCTTTCAATTTCACTTTTCTCACACGATAATCGTAAGCTCCACCGACCATTCCATACAACATTGAGAAAAATGGAATAGAACCAACGATGAATCCCAGCTTCACTAAAAAATCCAGTCGTGAAACACGAAGAGTTGTCTCGGCTCCCTGAGCTGCAGAGTTAAAAAATTTCATACTGATCCATCCTCCAATCAGACGAAAGAGACGGATGATATCATCCAGCAACATGAATATGCTGACGAGTATTTTCGACAAATAAATAATAACGATGATGGCAAAAGAATAGGTCCTGAGAACCTTGGGCCAGGTATGCCAGTCGACATATTGAGCCAGTAATATAACACCAAGGGAAAGTACAGTAACTGTCCAATACAAATATGTAATTATACGCTGTGTCTGAACAGTTCTGCTCTGAACCAGCACCTTCACTCCCTGAAAAACATAGAGATCAATGGCGAAAAGGATGAGAAATAACAGGAGAATGCGAAGGTTCATTTTTTGGTGCTTAGTGGTTAGTGCTTAGTGGTTAGTGGTTGTTGGTTGTTAGTTGATAGTTGTTAGTTGTTAGTTGTTAGTTGTTAGTGCTTGGTGCTTGGTGCTTGGTGCTTAGGAGTAGGTGCCTGAGATTATCACTTAATATCTCTCAATTGACAACGCAAAACCAACAACCATCAACCAACAACCAAGCACCAAGCACTAAGCACTAAGCACTAAGCACTAAGCACTAAGCACTAAGCACTAAGCACTAAGCACCAAGCACCAACCACTAAGCACTACTAAGAGTGTCGTTTACCCAATGAAAATATTGCACAAAAAATCAGGGATTCAGCCTGTAGATCTTCCACTTGCCGGTTTTATTCTTTTCATAAACAATCCGGTCGTGTAATCTGCTGGGGCGGCCTTGCCAGAACTCAATATAAACCGGTTTTACACGATAGCCACCCCAATGAGGCGGACGTGGTACTTTTCTGCCGGAATAATCCTTCTCCAGCTCAATGAACCTGGTTTCAAGAGTTTCACGGTTAGCCAGCACTTCACTTTGATGAGAAGTCCAGGCACCGATTTGGCTTTCACGCGGACGGGTATTGAAATATGCATCGGAAGCTTTGGTGCTCAGCTTTTCAATGGTTCCCTGAATGCGAACCTGGCGTTGCAATTCTGTCCAAAAGAAGTTCAGACAGACTTTGGAATTCTCCGACAGTTCTTTTCCCTTTCGGCTTTTGTAATTTGTAAAAAAAGTAAATCCTTTTGAATCGAGATCTCGCAACAAAACTACGCGGGCATCCGGTTGGCCCTTTTTGCTGACAGTCGCGAGCGTCATTGCATTGGGTTCTTCAACTTCAGATTCCATGGCCTGGGCCATCCATTTTTCAAATTGACGGAACGGACTTTTATCAGTCGACTTTTCATCCAGTTCGAATGAAATATAATCGGTTCGCATATCGCGAATCATTTCTCTGAGCTTAACCATATTATTTTTTTAAGAGATCCATAATTTGTTGCGCATGATCCTTTGAATTCACATCTGTAATCACTTCCAGGATGATTCCTTTTTCATCAATCAGGAAAGTTGTCCGGTAAATACCCATGTATTTTCTTCCATATAAAATTTTTTCCCCATAAACATCATAAGCAGAAAGAACATTGGCTTCTTCATCAGAGAGCAATGGGAAAGGCAATGAAAATTTATTTACAAATTTAAGATGTGATTTCACCGGATCTTTACTCATACCAATGACTGCTATCCCCTTTCGTTTCAATAAGGAATAATTATCGCGAAGATTGCAGGCTTCCACAGTACAGGTAGGTGTATTGTCTTTTGGGTAGAAAAAAAGAGCGATTTTTTTTCCCTTGAAATCTGCAAGGGAATGCATATTCCCTTCCTGATCAGGCAAACAAAAGTCAGGTGCTTTCATTCCTTTTTCGACCCTGCTGACCCTTATCGACATGATTATTAGTATTTTATATATTGTAAGAATTTCATTTACAAGCAATTCACCGCAGGAAATCCTGTAAGTTTTGAGGGTTTTATCGGCAAACTCAACAGGAAAATCAGGGTAAAACTACAAACAAAAAACAAACGAGGAATACTGTTGGTTTTTAGGATAGGATAAGAAAATTCAGACCTGCCTTTTTTGCCGCTTTGCCTCATTATTTAGATTCGTATGAAGAGAATAATACACCTTGATCCGGGAGTTGGTCGCATCCTTGTTTCCGAACCCTTTTTGCTCGACAGTTATTTCAAACGCTCGGTAATTCTTTTGGGTGAACACAGTGAAGAAGGAACCGTTGGATTTATTTTGAATAAGCCGACCGACCTGACGCTTAATGACGCCCTTGAAGATTTTCCTCCATTTGATGTTCCATTGTATTTCGGCGGACCGGTGCAGACGGATACAATTCATTTCCTTCATACGCTTGGTGACAAGTTAGAAGGATCAAAAAAGATTCTGCCCGGAATATTCTGGGGAGGAGATTTGGAAAGACTCAAACTGATGATTGATACTCATCAGGTGACCCGTAACGATGTTCGCTTTTTTGCCGGTTATAGCGGCTGGGAGCCTCATCAACTGGAAGATGAACTGAAAGGTCGTACCTGGCTCATATCAAATTGCAAAAAAGATTTCGCATTCTCCGATCATCCGGAAGATCTCTGGGGACAAGTTCTCCGCACGATGGGTAGTCAGTATGCTATACTCGCGAATTTCCCGGAGGATCCGAGCTTGAATTAATAATTTAGAATCAAAATAAATAAAAGGAGCTGTTCCATTCGAAACAGCTCCTTTTATTTTAAGGCAATCCTGGCAATTATTCAATCACCAGCCGAAGTGTCCGGGTCTCCCCTTCTTCATTTTGAATACTCAACTGATACATACCCTGAGCCGAATTGCCCAAATCAATATCAAAAGTATTTTCTCCATTGACAGCATGTATCTTATCATTGAAGACAGCTTTTCCCAAAATATCAAACACCTTTAGAGTGTATTCTGAAGATTTTTCAGCATTGAAACTAAGCGTGAATGCTCCATTGCTTGGATTCGGGTAAACCGCAAAACCTGCATTTTGCAATTCACTCGTTTGAGAGCTCTTGCAACCCAGATTTACAACAATACTTAACTGAGCTGGCGAACTTGATCCACAAGCGTTATTTCCTTTAACCTTAAGAATTGCTGTTCCAGATACTGCTGTTGCAAAATTCACAGTTGCACTTGTTCCTGCGGAAACCAATCCTGCCCCTCCTGTAATGGACCAACTATAAGAACTGGCACCAGCTATCGGGGCGATGGAATAATTTTGCGTAGATGATTTGCATACAGTAATCGGCCCTGTGATTCCCGTCGGTGGTGGTGGCAAAGCGGAAATCGTCAAACACCTTGCAATACTTGCACCGCATGCATTGACAGCCTGAACACAAACGATACCGCCTGCGAATGCAGCAGGAATAGAGACACTGATTCCGGTTGTCCCCTGCCCTGACAAAATTGTCGTTCCGGCAGGACTCGTCCATACATAACTTGTCGCAGATGCTACTGCAGCGATACTGTAACTGACCGTTTGCGCGCCACACAGATTTACATAAGGTCCTGTAATCCCACCTGGTTGAGACGGAACTGATTTGATGATAACCGTTCTGGTATAACTTCCACAAGAGCTGATAGCATTGACACTCAGATTTCCGGTAGTGAATCCCGGTCCGAAGTTCACAACACATGAAATTCCACTTTGAGAAATCACAGTCATGTTTGGCGTATTTGATGTCCATACATAAGAAGTTGCGCCGGTAACAGTTCCAAATGTGTAAGACACATTATTAGTTCCTGCACACACTACTGTAGGTCCGTTGATCGGAAGTGAATTTGAAGGAACTCCAGTGATGTAGATTCCTCTTGATCCTGAATTCCCAACACAATTCCCGGCATTCACCGACACAGTACCCTGTCCAAATCCAGCAGGTACAGAAACAGTAATTGAATTTGTACCCTGTCCGCTTGCAATTGACACACCACTTCCCGTTACCGACCAGTTATAAACTGTTGCATTCGCCACAACCGAAGTAGAGAATGTATAAGTTCCGGGTCCGCAAATAGTCGTATTTCCTATAATACTTGAAGGAACTGGTGGTTTAACTGTCAGCACCGGAAGGTTCATACAAGTAGCAAGACTGATTCCACAGGAATTGATTGCTCTTACACAAATAAATCCTCCGGCGTACGTATTGCTGGTACTTAGAGTGATACAATTGCTCGTAGAAGTACCTGTTAATCCTCCGGGGAGAGTCCATAAGTAGGATGTCGCACCGGGAACCGGAGGAACACAAAACACCTGGTTAACCTGATTTCTGCACACTCCTGCCGGTCCGCTGATTGCTCCGGGACTTGCCGGTACACCACCTGAATTACCGATAGTTATTTGATCCGTTCTTGAACATCCATTGGCATCGGTAACGGTAACAGTATATATTCCTGGCAATAAATTGATAGCTGAAGCACCTGTTTGAACAGGTACTGTATTCCATTGATAACTGTATGGTGGTGTTCCACCATTTGGAGCAGCCGTTGCACTTCCATTTGCCAATCCACAACTTGCTGAAACTTCGCTTACAGTATTTTCAAGTTTAGTTGGTTGATAAATAGTTATGCTGTTATCCGCAAAACATCCATGCGAATCCACAATGGTGAAGGTCCAGGTTCCTTCCTGATAACCACAGAAAGTTCCCGTTCCAGAGTATGGAGGTGTTCCACCACTTCCTACAACCTGAATACACGTTGTTCCACTATAACATTGAATAGGATTCGTCACACTCAATGTTGGAATCACAGGATCTGCTTCTAAAACATCGAGTGATGTTGTGCTTACATCACCTATAGCATCTGTAACTGTCACCGAATATGCACCTGGCGAAAGATTAGAAATTGTTGCAGTCGTAGCAGAGTTGCTCCATAAGTAAGTGTATGGAGATGTCCCTCCGGATGGAATTACAGTTAAACTTCCATTGTTTCCTCCATAACAGGAGACATTACTTATACTAACATTTTGCAGATTGATTCGATCCCGACACGTTCGGAAAATGATATCATCGATACCATAGTCGTAACCCAATCCACCACCGCTAATGGTATGAGATATCTTTAACCTGGCAGCCTGTATGTTAGCAGTTGCTGTAAAACTTGTACAGAATTCATTCCAACTATTATTGACAAGATTACTTCGTGGAATGCTCAATATGACAGTATTTCCAAGCGTAACATCAATAGAATTTGGAAGTGTAGTACTACTGGAAACATTCGGATACAACGCGAAACTAAATGTATAAGTCTTTCCATTAACAATATTTCCTACAGCTCCATTCCATACAGTATAAGTTCCAGCATCCCTTCCATCCACAATCAGGAAATTATCGTTTCCGGTTCCGGAGCCTGTTGTATGATCAGGAATCAGAAGGAAGCTTGCACATTTTGCCCTTGCAGTATTTCCAACACTATATGAATTTGTTGCACATGCATTTATATAAGGCAAATCACTTGTAAATCCTGTATTTCCGTTCGAGAAATTACCGTTGACAACAATGTTCGGCGAAAGGGTGCTTGGAGCTGTGCATGGACATGTACATGAAATAATCCGGGTGTGATACACAATTCCATCGAGGCAATAGTCGGAAGTGCAATCATCACCATCATCCACATTGGTAACCACGTTTACCTGAACAAAGTTTGTGTCCCTGCAGCCGGATGGAGTGATTGCAATCACTGCATACAATTGATTCGTCAATGGGCTGACAGAAATAACATTGCCTGACCCTAACAATGCATATCCGGGAACTGTATACCATTTATAATCCACCCCGGCAATAAGCGGTGCAGCCAATGGCACAGAGGAACCTGCGCAAATAGTAACTGAAGGAGAATTATATGAAATGCACAACCTTGGATGAAGATTTGTATCCCCTACTTCTCTGGCAGCGAAATTAATTTCATGATAATAGTTTGTTGGAAAAGCAGGATCATCCGCAAGACGAATCATCAACCCGTTGTTCACTCCGCTTGACATCCAGTCCTGGACAATATTGCTGACATTGGCATTCAATCCAGTTGTGGTTTGATCACCTAGTGATGCAACAGCATCAGTAATTGCTGTCGGTGCGGGTGCATTGTTCCAGGTAATTGTGTTCTCAGCCCATGGGCCGCTAACGCCACTAATAATGCTTGCATTTCCCAAAGGCGGGTTTGCAAACCAAGGGTTACCTGCACTCAAATCTTTATGAACATCATATGGAGTACAGGTCGGACAAGTTGACAAGGATAAAGTTGCACCTGTAAATGAATTCTGAGGAACTGCATTCACATTGAATTTAATATAGGATCGAACGCTTTTCCAAATGCCCTGATAGGTCCATCGGGAAACACGTTGTGTAGTTGCTGAACCGTAATTAGCATTCGGTGATAATTCGCCAACCTGTGCATCTTCTGTATTCCGGATACACAATGTAGAGGGTACACCTGCTATAGGGCTCAATTTGAAATCACAATTCATGCGGAGCGTGTCTGTTACAGTGCAACCATTCGAATCAGTTGCTGTAATTACATATACTCCATTACAACATTGATCAGCAAAATTGTAGAATGGATTGCTATTCAGTAAACCACTTTGTGAGAATGTGATTCCCGGAGAATTGCCCGCGATCTGTGTGATCAGGATATTGTAGGGCACATGGAAATTAGGAGAATTGGTATTGAAAGGTGTACCTCCGGTTGCATACGCACTGATATGCCCATCACAATCAATCCCATTGAATCCGGAAGTATTCACATGCAACTCCAGACATGGTGGATCCACTATGGTGATCAGTTGACTGTCGAAACATCCATTTGCATCGATTACATCCACGATGTAAGTTCCTGCAAGTGCAACGTTCGGTGAATAGAAAACAGGTCCATTTATTCCGAAATAAGATTGAAGTATCACAGAATACGGTTGTGTATTTGTGAGCAAACGAACGGTATACGGACCCGTTCCTCCGTTGATATGAACCACAAATTTTCCACTATCTCCACAACAAAGGGGATTGATGACATCTACAGTGATCTCAGGTGGTGCCGGTTGGGAAATGGTTCTAACAACTGTGCTTGTACATCCATTTGCATCTGTAAATGTAATGGTATATACTCCTGCCGGATATTTTTGCAAAGTAGAAAATCCGAAGGCTGTTGAGAAGCTACATGGATATGTCGGGATCGGACAAGGACTTGTCGTAATCGTATAAGGTGGAGTGCCTCCATTCACAATGAATGAAAAAGAACCTAGCCCACCACAAGTTGGAGCATCAAATGCGATAGCATCCACGTTTAAACAAGGTGGGTCAATAATTTCAATGAGTGCACTACTCCTGCAACCATTTGCATCAAGAACTTCTACAATATAACTGCCGGCAGGTACTTCATCAGGCGATGTAAAATTATTTCCTGTATAACCAAGATATGCATGTAATGTTGTCGGATTCACAACATCATTGGTGGTCAATAAAATTTGGTACGGACCTGTTCCACTCGTGATAACTACATTAAAATGACCAAAGCCACCACAGCATAAAGGATTAACTGTTGTAACTGAAATTTGTGCTGGTAAGGGTTCATGAATAGTTTTTACAAGTGTTACTGTACAACCGTTCGCATCGGTAAAGGTAATAGTGTATGTACCGGCAGGGTAATCCTGTGCAGTAGAAAAACTATTAGAAGTTACAAAATGACAATTCAAAAATCCACCAGGGCAAGGGCTAATAGAAACTGTATAAGGAGCCGTTCCACCAGAAGGATATATACTAAAGGAACCATTTCCACCACAGTTTGGAGCATCGTAGACAATAACATTTGCATTCAGACAAGGTGGATCAATGATATTTATGATTGCACTGCTCACACAATTATTCACATCCGTGATTTCAACTGTATAGCTTCCTGCAGGAAATAAGTCAGGGCAATTAAACGAGCTTCCGCTGATGCCGAAATAAGTATGCAAAACACTACCCGATGAATTATCTCGAACCAAAATGGTGTAAGGTCCGTTTCCGGTAAATTGTGCTATAAAACTTCCATTATCACCGCAACACAAAGGCTGAACAACATTAACAGAAATTGCAGGAGGGTTCGGTTGACCAATAGTCTTCACAACAGAACTTGTACATCCATGATCATCAGTAATCCAGATCGTATAAGTTCCGGCTGGATAAATCTGTGTAGTAGAAAATCCGAATGGAGTATAGAATGAACACAGACCAGGAAGTGGTGGGCATGGATCTGTGGATATTGTATATGGTTCGGTACCTCCTAAAGGAATAAAGCTAAATGATCCGAACCCGCCACACGTCGGAGCATCAAAAACAATTGCATCTATTGATAATGGAGCAGGCTCGGTTACTGTGTAACAACATGTTTGAACTGCGCCATTTGCCGGAGTTATATTGATGCAATAAACACCTGCTGAAAGACCATTCAAACATAATGTTTGTGCTCCGGAAATGAGATTGCCATCTTTGGTCCAGCTGATTGTATACGGTTGATTCATGCAATTAAATGTTGCACATGCTGTACCATCTGTTCCTCCATTACAGGTAACATTTGATCCGGAGCAGACAAGATCTATCGGCTCTACATTCACCTGAACATAATTTGTATCCCTGCAACCGGATGGAGTGATGGCTATCACCGCATACTGTTGACTCACGGTTGCAATAACAGACAGTACATTTCCTGATCCTGCCAATGCAAATCCCGGAACAGTGTACCATTTGTAATCAACGCCCGGAATCAAAGGAGCTGTGAGAGGAACGGATGTTCCCGCACATACAGTTACGGAAGAGGCATTATATGTAATGCACAAACGTGGATGGATATTTGTATCCGCGTTTTCTCGTGATGCAAAATTCACTTCATGGTAATAATTGATTGGGAAAGCCGGATCATCAGCAAGACGAATCATCAACCCGTTGTTCACTCCGCTTGAAATCCAGTCCTGGACGATGTTGGTGACATTTACATTCAACGATGTTGTTGTTTGATCACCAAGTGAAGCGCCGGCATCTGTGATTGCATTCGGTGCAGGAGCATTGTTCCAGGTTATCGAATTCTCCGACCATGCCCCACTCACCCCACTAATGATGCTTGCATTTCCCCATGGTGGATTCGCAAACCATGGATTACCCGGGCTGAGATCCTTGTGTTCATCGTTGGGTGTGCAATTAGGGCAAGATGATAAAGATAATGCTGCGTTCGAAAATGAATTTTGAGGAACAGCATTGATGTTAAATTTCAAATATGTCCGAACAGTTGCCCAGATACCCTGGTAGGTCCAGCGGGAAGCACGAAGTAAGATACTGGCACCATAATTCGAATTTGGTGACAATTGCCCAACCTGTGAATCTTCTGTATTCCGGATACACAGCGTAGTTTGAACACCAGCAGCAGGGTTCAGACTGAAATTACAATTCATGCGGAGCGTGTCTGTTACAGTACAACCATTTGAATCAGTTGCTGTAATTACATATACTCCATTGCAACATTGGTCCGCGAAATTATAGAACGGGTTGCTGTTCAAAGTTCCACTCTGCGAAAATGTTATTCCGGGTGAATTGCCTGAAATCTGTGTAATTATAATATCATAAGGGACATGAAATACCGGTGCATTCGTATTAAACGGTGTTCCACCTGTTGCATATGCACTGATATGTCCATCACAATCAATTCCATTGAATCCGGTTGTACTGACATGTAACTCCAGGCATGGTGGATCAACAATTGTGATGAGCTGACTATCAAAACAAAAATTCGCATCAATCACATCCACGATGTAAGTTCCTGCAAGTGCAATGTTCGGTGAATAGAAAACAGGCCCATTTATTCCGAAATAAGATTGAAGTATCACAGAATACGGTTGCGTATTTGTGAGCAAACGAACCGTATACGGACCCGTTCCTCCGTTGATATGAACCACAAATTTTCCACTATCTCCACAACAAGGGGGATTGATGATATCTACAGTGATCTCAGGTGGAGCCGGTTGGGAAATGGTTCTAACAACTGAACTTGTACAACCCAGAGAATCTGTAAATGTAATAGTATAGACTCCAGCCGGATAATTCTCTGTTGTAGAAAATCCAACACGCCTTGTGTACGAACATGGGAATTGGATTGGTGGACAAGGATCCGTGGATATTGTATAAGGCGGACTTCCACCGGATGGCAGGAAGGTAAACGATCCAAGGCCACCACAAGTCGGAGCATCAAATGCAATGGCGTCTATTGACAATGGTGCCGGCTCGGTCACTGAATAGCAGCATGTTTCTATTGCTCCGCTTGAAGGTGTGATAGTGATGCAATAAGTTCCGGCGGTTAAACCATTCAGACATAAAGTCTGCGCACCCTGGATCAGGGTTCCATTTTTAGTCCAGCTGATTGAGTAAGGAGGATTTAAACAACTAGCTGTTGCGCATACTGAACCATCGGTCCCGCCATGACAGGTAACATTAGTTCCTGAACAGGTAAGCTGCATCAATTCAACATTCACGCAAACAGAATCTGAATCCATACATCCTGTACTTCCGGTTGCTATCAACAAATAACAGAAGTCGACAGGTGGGCAATCGGATAGGAAAGGTGAAGAAGATAATAATGATCTGTCAGGAAGACGATACCAAGCATATGTTACTCCCGGCACAATTGGACTTGCACTTAGATTAACGCAAGCACCCTGGCAAATTGTCAAATCAGGTCCTGCAGAAACAGCAAGTGGATTCAAATTCTGAATCGTTGCAGTGAGGGTAATGTTCGTTCCACATGCATCTGTTAAATAAATAGTATAATTTCCTGCAGGTACATTGCACAAAATGGATGTTGTATTCGAAACCGGGCTTGCATAGTTATTATTTGAATTCAATGGATCTTCATAATAATAGCTGATTGTGAACACGGCCGTCGGTGGAATGTCGAGGTGAATACAACCCGCGTGATGACAATCATAATCATCAATGCTTAAAACAGATGCCGTCAAATCAGCTGTGGTTCTGGTGGAACGAATACAAGTATTGTCGACAGTTCCCGTGAACCGCCTGCCTGCACCAGCTTGATTTACGTTTGTATGCTGAAGTGTATTTAAGCCTTGAACAGTTGAAGGAAAAAGAAGACAAACCGGCGAACCGGGGATATGAATGGTTCTGGCAGCATCACTAAATACACTTAGCAAGCCACTTGTTGCATCGAATCGTTCGAGACGAACGAAGAAATCCGTATTCCAGGAAGGTATATCGATACTTCCTGCAATCACCGGAGTTGTAGCATCATCTTTATAACTTGCAGTAATTTGAGTAGAAACTAAATAATTCGGAGTATTAAATGGTGAGGTCACACCTGCAGATATAAAATCCTGATCTGTAAAGTTTCCAAGCGGAGTTTCGCGAAATGGAATAAGATTTCCTGCAGTGAGGCATAACAATTCAGATGCAACACCAACATTTGATCCACTCATCGGATTAAAATCAAATTCCGCTGTCCATGTATTTCCCAATAATCCGATATTCCTGTATACTCTGTGATCAGAACCTCCAGGAACATTCAAGAATGAAACTTTATCAATAACTGTTGCATCAATATTTATTGAAGTTCCGATTTGAGTCCATCCTGAGGCAGAAGAATAATCTGAACCGAAAATATCGCAGGCACAATCTGTCACTACAAAATCAACACTCACTGTACTTGTATTTCCGCATGTATCAGTAAAAGTATAGCTCACGGAATACGTACCAGGGCTTACCAATGAAGGATCAAAATATTGATTTGGAGCTGTACCTGTGATGAAAGTTCCTCCTGAATATACACCCGAACCTCCTGCCCCACTTTGTGGCTGAGCTCCCGATAATGCGTAAGGAGAATCACTTGTGCACAATTCAACAGTTGTCTGTGACCATGAAGCTGTCGGAGGGAAATCCAAATGATAAGTTGTAGTACTTACTTCTCCTGTTGTATTTGAAACAATGACTGTATAATCTCCTGATATTAAATTCCCCTGAATGCAGGAATTTCCAGCACCACTTGTAATGACAACGCCGGGAGGAACAGTCCAGATATACGAAAATGGACCACAACAACCATTTACTGTTGCACACAATGTATTACAATCCACTGCAGCAATCGTTGCAGAAAGGTTTCTTGCATTAAAACAAACATTATCAAAACCGGCGATTTCATCTCCCCCATTCCAATCGATCTGGAAGAAAATCGAATCAATATGGTTTGTCAATGGATCCCAGTCAGTGTTTGATGTACCCGGAAGTGCTTCCCATACACCTTCTGATGAAACCGGTGGCGGATTGCAATTGGTGATAGGCGCGCATACATGTTGCCAGCCATTGGTTTCTGTCACTGAAACAGATGATGTAAAACGGAAAGTTTTATCTCCACGAACCAGATAAAACACCGGATGAATGTCCAAAACTGAATTCGGATCTCCATCATCAAAAGTTCTGTAATCAAAACAAAATTCTCCGCAACACCAGCGTCCGTTGAAACCGGTTTCAGCCTTAAGAAGTGAAAGACCGGTAAGATCACTTGCCAGCAGATAATAATCCGCTGGACCATTTTGTGAATTTAAACTGGTGATTTGAACATCGACCATCGGCGCGGCAGGATTCACTGTCCATCCGTGCAGATCATTATCATCAAAATCCCGACAGAATGTTTCAATACATGGACAGTTGATTACATTGATTGTTTTTGAAATAGTCGTCACATGTCCACATGAATCACTATAAGTATAGGACAACAAGTGTGAACCTACTCCTGCCAGACCCGGATTGAATTGATTACCACTTACTCCATCTCCGGAATACACACCACCTGCCGGGAGACCACCCGAAAGTGTATAAGGCGCATCACCACCACATTGTTCAGCAAGAAGACCAGACCAGCTCACAAGAGGTGGATTATAAAAGGATACACAAACTGTATCTGTATCTTTACATCCCGCCATGTTTTCCACGATGAGAGCATAACAGGTCGGAGCTGTAGGACAAACCAACAAGGAAGCATTGGTTTGCGGGATTGAAACAAAACCCGGAAGTGTGTACCAGGAATAATTATTGACATTACTTATTGGTGTCGATGCAAGAACTACACAATCACCCGGATTACAAAGGACAATGTCCGGACCAAGATTCACTTCCGGTGCCATTCCGATCTTGATTGAATCACAGCATTCCGCGACACCGCAAGGTGTAGGAACAGATACACAAATTACTCCAACAATTCCCATTTGGGCTGCTACTCCTGTCCATGATACCGTAATTGAACTGCTCCCTTGTCCTCCAAGAATAGTCATACCATTTGGTACCGTCCAATTGTATTGTGTTGCTCCGGCAACCGGCGCAATGGAATAAACGGCAGTACCACCTGAACCGTCACCGCAAATAGTTTTCGGTCCGATGATTGGGCAAACAACTAAAGCCTGAGCATTTTCACAAGGAGAACACATGGCGATATTTAGTTGTAAAATTTCGTCAAACAGCAGCAGATCTAAAGCATCAACAAATCCATCCCCGTTAAGATCTGTTGAGAAATAACCAAAGACAGCATTCGCGATATCATTCTCCAATAATGTCCGGTCGCATTCATTGATAAGTCCATCCTGATTGAAATCTCCACTGTACATTGACCAGATTCCTTCTGTCATAACATCGATTTCATTATCGCAATATGCATTTGATTGCTGAGCAGAAAAATCATATGAAACTGATCCATTAAAAATCACAGGAGAAGAACTCCAGGTTTCAATTGAACTACGGTGTTTGACTACAATGTAGTAAGTACCTCCTGAAACTGCGCAATCCACAGGCACCTGAACAGTTCCATCTGTTTGCAACACTACTTCGTATGAACCAACAACTATACATGTCGCGACATCACGTAATTCAACTGTGATCAAATCTACATCAGTAGGTTGATATGGAGAACCTAATGAATAATAGATTGAGGGAGTCATTTGCCCGTTACCGAGATAATAACCCTGTATGAATACTTTTAAACTGAGAGTAACCGGAGGCAAAACAACAATTGTCTGACCTGTACATGCTCCGGGTGTTACACAGCCTCCCTCACCACGAACATAATATGTCGTTGTAGTTGTTGGGTTCACACTCAAACTAAGACCAGTTCCAACCGGACTTCCGCCACAGGAATTGCTGTACCAATACCAATCCGTAGCATCATTCAAGGCTCCGGATGCAATGGCTAAATTGACATTTGTTCCCGGGCAGACAACAGTTGCTGAAGTATTCAGCACCGGGAGATCCGGATCAATACAAGTTGTTTGAGCATTTCCGGAAAGAAAACTCAGGAAAAAAGAGATAAAGATTACAATAGTTGAGTTAAAATTCAGTTTCATTTGATGGTCCTCCATTTAGGTTCAAATTCAGACATTATAGCTGAATGTCCGAAAGTATAGGAAATATAGAATTCAGAAGGGTCGGTTTGACCGTTGGTTAGTTTATTGAACAAATGGTGATTATGAATTGATGTCAGGAATAAGTACTCAGGCTTTACGCGCCGGTAATGCGCCCATTCTTTCCAAAAACTCATCTTTTTTCCTTCTTGAGATTTCAGGCTTAGAGCCATCAGTCATCAAAGCAAAAAATCCATCTTCCCGCAAAAATTTCTGTACATGATATAAATTTAAAAGATGAGAATTATGAGCTCTAAAAAAATGCTCCGCCGGCAACAAATGTTCATATTCCCGGATATTTCTTGATGCGAGATATTTTGATCCTGTGGTAAAAATGAGAGTATAGGCACGATCAGCTTCCAGTCGAACAATTTCATCAGTATTGATGTAAACAAAACCATCTTTCACAGGAATTGCAAGCTTGCATATAGCATCCGGCTCCAAATTTTTTAAGAGGCCTTCATACAATTGAGCCGTTCCATCAGCACCGGCTGAAGAAACCCGACTTACCGCCTCGATCAATTCATCGGAATCTACAGGTTTCAAAAGGAAATCAGCCGCTGAATACCGGATCGCTTTTATTGCATAATTTAAATGCGCGGTAACAAAAATTATTTTAAACGGAACCGGATGGAATTGCCTTAGAATATCAAACCCATTCTCCCCTTCCATTTCGACATCAAGAAAAACCAATTGAGGCTGCTTTTCTCTGATCAAACTCACTGCTGTGTCAAGATCATGCGCATATCCAATGACATGAATATCAGGACAATTTTTTTCTAATAATTTATTTAAAATCTGACAACTTTTCTCTTCGTCGTCAATCAGTAAAGTTGAAATCATAAAAGTTAACACGAATTTCAAACTTAAGAAAAATACCCCGGAACTCCTACTTAAGAATATCCCAAATAATTCAGAATTTATCCAAATATCACGTTTTTGGAGGATTTCACACTCTAAATTTCAAATTAAAATTCAAGAACTATCCTTGTCCCGACAATTTCACTTTTGGAATCATTTAATTGAATAATTTTAAATGAAACATTTCTACTATAAGCCTTATTATAGGAATTAATCCGCTCCTGGACAAGGGATATCCCGTAAGATTGAGATTTCTTTAACCGCAAAGAGCTTCCATGTAACTTTTCTTTACCTGGAATACCATTGTCTTCAATAATTACAGAAACCTTTCCATCATTTCCATTAACATTAATCATCAACAACCCTTCATTGAAAGTATTCCTTAGTCCATGTTTAAATGCATTTTCAATAAAAGGCTGAAGTATCATTGTAGGAACCATTATTTCAGAAACATCAACTGATGGGTCAATTTTCATTTCAACATTGATAAGTTTCGAAAACCGTTCCTTTTCGAGTTCAATATAAATTCGAATCATATTCAGCTCTTCTTCCAAAGAACATTCCTGTTTATCCGATTGCTCAAGTGTGTACCGAACCAACTTTGCAAAAGATGTGAGATACTTTCCCGCTGAATCGATATCCTTCTCCATCATATAATTCCGGATAGAATCCATTACATTGAAAATAAAATGAGGATTCATTTGTGCGCGCATGGCAGTGAGCTGCAAAGAAGCCTGTTTTCTTTCCATAAAATATTTCTGCTCAATGAGTCTTACTCTGCGTCGATACAATATTGTTCCGGAAATGATGAGTACAATCAGACCGGTAACCCTGAACCATGTTCTCTGCCACCAGGGTGCAAGAATCACAAAATTCAATTTCTCCGGACGGGCACTCATTATTCCCGAATTATTCCTCGCCTTTACATATAATGAATAACGCCCGGGTCTTAATGACAAAAAATCTACTTCCCTGTTTGCTGTTACACCTTCAATACTGTCTTCCTCATTGGTCAGCAGATAATGATAAGATTGTTTTCCATCACTTTTGAATAAGGGAGATTCGAAACCAATTCGAATTGTATTCATAGAATGCGACAATACAAAATTATTCCTGATCAGGGTGTCCGTGCCATTTATCCTAAAAGAAGTGAAATGAACAAACGGGTTTGCATCGTTGGTAAAAGCGGTTGAAGTACTAAAAAATGAAACTCCTCTTTTGGATGCAACCCAAATTGTGTCATTTAAAAATTCAAGATCATTGATTTCATTGCTGATCAGTCCGTTGGTCATATTAATTGCAGTAATAGAAAATTTGTCAATTTCTGTATCTGAAAAATCAATTTTACTGATTCCATTGTTAGAGCCGCACCAGATTGTGTTTCCGGAGATGCACAAAGTGTGCAAAATATTGCTGCACAATCCGGCTGATTCATCAATGGTCAGGAGTGTTCCATCCTTTTTCAAAATCAACAAACCCCGACCTTGAGTGGCAAAGTATAAATTGCCATGGAGTAATTTAATATCATCTACCCGGATATCTTTCAAAAGTGAGTTATAAAAAGTGATTTTATTCTTTGATTCATCATAATAGTAGACTCCATCAATACATCCAAGTAATAAATCATCCTGATCATTCTTGCAGACACAAAAAATGCGGGTTTTAAAATTGCCATGCGAATAAATAGAATCATTTGAAATTGAGATCAAATTTCCATAGGCTGCGGAAAATATTCTATTTTTAATCCGGACAAATCCTGCATTCGAAATTTTGTTCGTGGTATCATTAAATGAATGCATAATTCCATTCTTATAATAACGTAGCCGCTTATTGCCAACATAAAATATTGAAGAAATTGTGTCAAAAAACATGGATGAAATGACTGTACCTGAAATTTCTTTGATCATCATACTGAGCTCCCGGGAATTCATTCTTGCTATTGAACCACTAAAATACCCTGCATAGACGTGATCGGTATCGCTGACCAATGTAACTGGTGAATTTATCTCTGCGTCAAGAGTATAATTATTTACATCTTTATTGTTCAGATAATATATGCCGTTGTCAATTGTTGTTATCCAATACCCATTTTCGCGATCTTCAGAAATGCTCGAGATATAACTTCCATTTAAATAAGTACTTTTTTGAAAATAGTTATTTGCATCGGAATACAAAACCAATCCCTTCATGGTAGAAATCCATAAATTACCTTTTGTATCCTCAAAAAGGTTGATGATACCATTTTCTACAGTTGCGACTTGAAAAACCCTCCGATTTTTCAGTTGATATAAAATATTTCCCATTGTAAAGATCAATGCATTGTTCTTTCTCCGAATTGCTCTCATTCTTCCATTTGAAACATCTTTTAATTGGATACTATCCATACCAGATCTATATTTATAATATAAAATATGATTTTTCCATGGTTCTGTGACAAAACCAATCCCTACAGGTTTGTTGAAATTTTGAGTATCATCAATCAATAATTTGATGATTCCATTTTTATCATTGTAATCGTACTTTTTAGTTACATTTCCTTTCGGATCCAAAGAAAATTCTCCAAATGAACTGGATACATAAACATAATCAAGGCTGTCAACAGAAATTTCCAACTGAAAACTTCGCATAATATAGGGTCTTATTGCAGAATTAAATTGGTAAGGTTGTATTCTGTCATTTTCATAAATAAAAATATTTCCTGCAAAAGAGATCATCCAAATTCTCCTTTTAAAATCCTCAAACAAGTTAAAAACTACATTATCCGTCAAACCATCTTTTGCCGTATATGTTTTAAATTCGTAGCCATTGTATTTCACAACTCCTTTATCGGTCGCAAACCACACATACCCATCAGTACTCTGTAATGCCTGATAGATTTGAGAAGAGGGCAAACCATCTTCCGTCGTAAAATGTTTAAAAGCAGGCTCCGGCTTTACGCCTTGAACTTTTACAACTTGAAAAAGTAAAATCCAAAAGAATATTTGATAACCGGAAACATGCATAAAAGAGTATGAAGGCTAGTAATTATAAAGTATCATAAACAGGAAATAGAATCATAAAAGCAAGCTAATGAATTTCAGTTAGAATACAAACTTGATAAGATTTAGTATTTCACACAGACAGGAAATTTCTGCAATAACAACATTATAGCTTTCTACAATTTATGAATTATAACCTAACAACTACCCTCATTCCTGTTCGTACTCCGCTTTCGTTCACAAGCTCATCTGATGTATATTGTATTTCTCGGGAATACGCCTTATTGTAAGCTGTAATCCTCTCCTGCACCAGTGCAAGCCCATAAGAATTTCCTTCCTTTTTCTGTTTTGAATTGGATTGTGTTGAATCAGGTTTATCGATTCCATGATTTTCTATGATAACTTGAACATTTCGGTTAATTTCAATCAGCCGGATGATTAATTTTGGTCTGCTCACTTTGTTCTTCATTCCGTGCTTGAATGCATTTTCAACGAAAGGCTGAAGGATCATTGCCGGAATCATAATTTCATCCGTTTGAATGGATTTGTCATAATCAAATTCAACATCAATCGGATCAGAGAATCTCAGTTTTTCCAGGTCTGAATAAATCCTGATCATACTCAATTCATCGCTCAGGGAACACTCTTGTTTATCGGAGTGTTCGAGTGTATATCGAACCAACTTAGCAAAGGAAGTGAGGTACTTTTCTGCTGAATTGACATCCTTATCCATCATATAACTGCGGATGGAATCCATCACATTGAAAATAAAATGAGGATTCATTTGAGCCCGCATTGCGGTGAGTTGTAATGATGCCTGCTTTTTTTCTATAAAATATTTCTTCTCTATGAGGCTTACCCTGCGTTTGTAAAACAGGTATCCTGATAATAACAAGGCAAACAGTCCGAGTAATCTAAACCATGTACGCTGCCACCAAGGCGACAAAATTACAAATTGAAATATTGTTGGACGCAGACTTACAACACCTGAATTATTCATTGCTTTAACCTGGAATGAATATTGGCCGGGTTTCAATGACAAGAATTCTACTTCTCTGTTAATTGTTGAACCTTTGATAGAATCGTTCTGGTTTGTTAGCAAATACTTGTAAGTTTGCTTTCCATTACTTTTGAATACCGGAGATTCAAAACCAATACTGATGGAATTGTTTAAATGAGAAAACTGATAATTATTTTGCAGGATGGTATCAGCATTATTTACCTTAAGTGATGTAAAATATACTTTCGGAATTGAATGATTCACAAAATCAACTTTCGAATAAAAAAAAGAAATTCCCTTCTTTGAAGCTATCCAAACGGTGTCTTTCAAAATGTCAATATCAATAATTTCATTACTGATAAGTCCGTTATTCACATTCACCGGAGTAATTTGATACGAATCATCTCCTGATGCCGAAAACTCCACTTTGCTGAGACCGTTATTGGAACCGCACCATAATGTATTTTCTGAAACGCACATGGTGTGAATTATATCACTGCACAAACCATTGGATTCATTGATCGTGAGTATCTTCCCGTTCTTTTTTAGTAATAGTATCCCTTTCCCATGGGTTGCAAAACATAAATTACCACATATTGAATTAATATCATCTACACGAATATCTTTAAAGCGTTCATCCAACAATTGAATTGATTTAAAATTTTCATCCAACTTATAAACTCCGTCAATACAACCGAGAATCAGTTGATCAGTTTCTGTTGAAAAAATACAATTAATCCTTATATTAAACGGACCTGCAAAGCTGGGTTCATCACGAAATATCCTCAATACACTCCCATATGCACCTGCAAAAAGACCATTTTTATTTTGTACAAAACCTGTATTTGCTTTTAATTTTTTCGGATTTTCTATAGGGTAAAATTTGTTGTTTTTCCAATATTCCAGTTTGTCATTACATACTAACATTCTCGCACTACTTGTATCAAAAAAGATAGAAATTACTCCGTTAGTCATTGATTCAATAATAATTGGTTTCAACTCCCGACTATTCATTTTTCCTATAGATCCATTAAAATACCCGGCATACATCGATGCTCGATCTTTGGTTAATATTAATGGAGAATTGATGGCGGGTTCATTGTAATAATTCCCCACGTCATGATTCACAAGGTTAAAAACACCATTATCAACCGTGGTGACCCAATAACCATTTTCGTGGTCCTGAGTAATACTTGAAATGTAAATTCCATCCAGATACTTGTTTGACTCCTGGTAGTTTCCTGGAAAGCGATACACTAACAAACCTTTCGAAGTACATACCCATAAATTTTCACTATCATCTTCGATGAGTTCGATAATATCATGATCAAATTTAGCCAGAGGCGTTAACGTTTTACCTTTTAACTCATACAAAGTTTTCGCAATACCAACAACAAGCGTTTTGTTGTGCCTACGCACAGCTCTGATTCTTCCATTCTCTTGCCTACCGAGTGTAATCAATACATTTGATGAATCTTGTACATGGGATAGTTCACAAATCCGATTTTGTCTTGAAATATAACCGAGTCCGACTGGCTTTTTCAGTTGTGAACGATCATCAATTGTTAATCGAATCACATTCTGGTCCACCAAATGATTAACAATATGCTTAACTTCTCCATGGAGATTGATGGAACAAACACCAAAACCACTTTCAATACAAACCGTTTCAGAACTGTCAACAGAAATCTCAAACTGATAACTTCCCTTAAAAATCTTTTTAGAAATTGCATTATACTGATATGGCTTAATTGTGTTGTTTTCGTAAATGAAAATGCTTCCCGAAATTGAAATCATCCAGATTCTCTTTTTAAAATCCTGAAATAAATTCAACACAACATTATCTGTCAATCCATCTTTTGTAGTGAATGTTTTAAATTCGTAACCATTGTATTGAACCACTCCGCGATCAGTAGCAAACCACATAAATCCATCAACATCCTGAAAAGCCTGGTAGATTTGTGAGGAAGGCAAGCCATCTTCTGTGGTAAAATGCCTGAATGCAGGTTCAGGTTTCTCTCCATGAACCCTTAGAGCTTGAAAAAGTAAAATGCAAAAGAAAACTCGATAACCGGAAACATGCATAAAAGAGTATAGGCTGGCATTTATAATGCATCTAAAATAAGAAATAGAATCAGAAAAACAAGTTATTGAAGAATCGATGCATTCAGAAATCCCGCTGGGATTAGGAATAAAAAAAGCCTCCCTTTTAGGGAGGCCGTTTCGTGGAGCTGGCGGGATTTGAACCCGCGTCCAGACAAGCAATCAACTCGCTTTCTACATGCTTAGTGTTATTTTTTTTTAGGCCTCAGAGCTGCTAAACACTCGCTACTAAGAAGCTTAGTTCCGATAGTCTTAGTTGCAGCATCGGAACAATACTGCAAAGCACTCTCCATGCGATACTTCGGGTTTGAGAACGGGTGAGCAGGTCCTCAGGAAGTAGCTAGCGGGTTAATCTAGGATTAAGCGGCTAACGCGTAGTCTGTGTTGCCAGTTAGGCAGTTGGGAACCGGTTTTAACGAGCCTTACTCCCGACGCTCGGCATGCTTACTGGTCAATTTCACAAGCTGTCAATTCCTGTCAGCCCCAGTACATACAAAGATACGGCGTAAAATCAATTTTTAGTCATAAAAATATCCTGTTTTCTAAATAATTTCGATCTTTGTAGTCCTTATTCGGGGTGTAGCGTAGCCCGGTATCGCGCCACGTTCGGGACGTGGAGGTCGTAGGTTCAAATCCTGCCACCCCGACTTAAGAGAGAGGCTCCTTCATGAGAAGGAGCCTCTGGTGTTTTATCGAGTTGACAATTTGTTATGGGGATTAAAAAATACAGCAGAAATTAATGAAAGGAATTATTTCACCGGTATCGCGTGGCGCCTGGAGCGCCAAGGTCGTAGGTTCAAATCCTGCCACCCCGACTTAAGAGAGAGGCTCCTTCATGAGAAGGAGCCTCTGGTGTTTTATCGAGTTGACAATTTATTATGGGAAATAAAAAATACAGCAGAAATTAATGAAAGGAATTATTTCACCGGTATCGCGTGGCGCCTGGAGCGCCAAGGTCGTAGGTTCAAATCCTGCCACCCCGACTTAAGAGAGAGGCTCCTTCATGAGAAGGAGCCTCTGGTATTTTATCCAGTAGACATTTTATTATGGGAAATAAAAAATACAGCATAAATGAATGAAATGAATTATTTCTTCGGTATCGCGTGGCGCCCAGAGCGCCAAGGTCGTAGGTTCAAATCCTGCCACCCCGACTTAAGAGAGAGGCTCCTTCATGAGAAGGAGCCTCTGGTATTTTATCCAGTAGACATTTTATTATGAGAAATAAAAAATACAGCAGAAATTAATGAAAGAAATTATTTTATCAGTATCGCGTGGCGCCCCAGGCGCCAAGGTCGTAGGTTCAAATCCTACCACCCCGACTTAAGAGAGAGGCTCCTTCATGAGAAGGAGCCTTTTTAGTGGTTAGTGGTTAGTGGTTAGTGGTTATGGAAAATTGGGATTTCAGTTTAGAAATAAAATAACAAAAGCCGCTTTATACAAAGCGGCTTTTCTTTTATCTAAAAATATTATTCTTTCTAATTCATAAATAAAATTACGTCCCTCACCCCCACTGTCACTCGTCACTAATTTTCAAATCGAAGCCTTTCCACAATCAGAAATCTACAATCAGAAATCTAAAATCAGAAAAATCTACAATCAAATCTATAGTCTGACAAACTTCACCTGCTCCCCGTCATCAGTTCTCAACAAATAAATTCCTTTTTCAAAATTTGAGATATCGAAATGATTAGAATTCTCAAATCTAAGAATGAGTTTACCGGTAGCATCGTATACAGAGTATGTATACTCATTGTTCAATTTTACCTCATCACCGGTGGCAGGGTTTGGAAACACTGTAAGATTTGGAAACAACACTGATGGATCCCACTCAAAGATGGCAGTCATCTTTTTATCACCCAATAAAATAACACTTTGTACCGGATTCTGTTCATTGGATGGTGCGTTTTCCCATCGTACAAAACGATAACCATAATTCGGAATGGCTTTCACAGTGAATGCCATGTCCTTAAAATAAGTTCCCTCCCAGGGATAAACACTTTCACTTACTCCCGGCAAAGCTGCGTTAATTCGCAAAGTGTTTATCTCAACATAACCGTATAATGAATTGTTCACGTCCAGAGTAATGTTAGCAGTATCGTGCAGATAAAAATAATCGTTCAGATGTCCGAACTGAATAGCCGGACGTTGCATTCCAAAATCTCTTTTTTCCTGAACACCTGCATACCAGTCTGTCATCGATGAGGGTGTACTCCAACGTTCAATGTGCTCCTGCATTTCCGGTTCCAAAAGATTCTGAATTTCTGTGAAACGGTTTGTTGTATAGGAAGCTTTAAAATTTGAATTCAATACATCAGCAAATCGCAGAATCCACTGTCTTCTGAAAACATCACAAGTCACCATTCTCCTCAATAATGAGTCATGCATCGCGGTGATGTTGAACCAAAGATTATTGTCAATCACATGATCAAAACCACCATCAAAATCATTCGCTATCCAACGCCATTTGCCATCGTATCCGTAACGGTTGCTGGTAGGATCCGGTGTACGGAGCTTCCAATAGGTTTTGTTATGATCCGCATTGTTTTTATTTGTAAAGACTGTCGCGATCCAATAATCAGTGAAACTATTGATGTCCATCTTTGAACAGACATAAGCGTAATTCGCCGGAACATTCAAATCATTTGCAAGAATAAAACTTCTCAAATCGATGAAGTCCTGCTGATCCGCAGCATTGCCATTTACCAACTGGTAGGAAGCAGACAAATTATCTTCCATCAACACAATACTATCGGGCTCCAGGTCGTAAGCGTATTGTATACCTCTCACATCAGGAACTACCCGGATGTCCTGTATTCCCCAGTATTCGCCATTGATAAAGGTAACTGTCATTCGATAGGGTTGGTAACCAATATTCAGTCCGCTAAACAATGACTGGATTGCTGCATCGCGTAACATGGTGTTTTTATAATAACCCCATTCGTTACCATTGTTACGAAGGATTAATCTTTTGAATTTCGTTTGATATATATTCGTACCTGGTTTTTTCAATCCTGTGAAAAAAGGATACTTGAAATTATTTTCAGTATCGTACTCACTCCGGGCATACAATGTCAATGCTTTTTGTCCAACGGCACGAATCCATTCTCCGCGAACACGAACACCAATACTTTGAGATAACTGCTTTACACCGTGCTCATCAAAATATTCAAAATGAAAAGGCTTCTCAGAAGCTCGCCCTTTAAATTCATAATTCCCAGTCCAGGAACTATCCTTAAATGAAGCGCCGGGAATATAAATACCCTTGTAATAATCAAAAAGATTTCCCGGATCCGTAACCAGAGAAACCACCGGCAATGTATAGCGTCCGGTTGTCATCTGAGGATGGATGAAATACGAATGTGTTTTAACCGGTCCCAAACCTTTCACAGGATCATATACCCTTGCACGGATGATATGGGCTTTGAACACTGTTCCGGTAGGTTTACGCCAGAAAGCAATGGTCGGACCATCCTGCCATACAGGTGATGTACGAATGTAACTGTAAGGCTGATGATAACTTTGGGATGCTGTGATATTGAGTTCCGGTTGTCCGACAGGAATGGAATCGTAATCAAGATGAATGGGCCCTGTATAAACATTTGATTTATCAGAAGGGTCTGATCCATCTGTTGTGTAGAGAATTGTCGCTCCGGCGGGAGCAGTAATTGACAGATCTACAGGCTGATCGAAATATCCTGATCCGGTTGAAAAGACGGGTACACCTGTTGAATCCACTTCAGGAAGAATAGAAAATGGCAACACATTGGTGACAGTAATCGTTGGGTTACTCACATCTGTCAGTTTCACCAAACAACGACTCGAATAAACATTGGGAATGTTCCATGGAATACCTTTCAGCTTCGCATCAACATTCGATTGAATACTTGTCCAGCTGTCTCCATTGTCGGAAGAAAATTCAATATTGATTTTTGAAACAGAAGGACTACTCGCCCACCAGATTGCAGATTCTTCTCCTCCTTTGAAGACACTGAAAGGATTTGGAACTCCAAGTACCAGTTCATTAGGCTGATTGAAAGTTGCTCCAACCGGGAATATCGCACCCAGATCTTCTCCGTTCAACCCTGCACCAATTGCCGGAGATCCGGGAAGCAAATGATAATCAGTCAATGCCTCACTTGTAAATAATGGATCTGCATAAAAAATATGCCGGCTTGCATCGGGAGTCATTCCGTCGATCAGACTGTACTGAATGTCAGCGGTACCGGTGCTGTTGATGAAAAATGGTTCGTGAGATTTCCAGATGATGTTGTTGTATGTAAACGCGTGTCCGCCGCCCAGACCAGGATTTTTTTCTACACATTCGATACCGGCATCACATCCCACAATAGTGTTGTTGAAAATGTGGGCGATGGAATTGTCTTTTACTGCGGAACCTGCGCCGCAATTGTAGAAAACACAACCACGAATGGTTACATCTTGTGCTCCTTCTCCAACTGAAACTCCTTTATCCGAAATATCATGAACGATACATTGTTCAACAAGTGCAACGGATCCGTTTCCGGTGAAATTTACTTTTCCGAAATCAATGGCGTCAATATTAAACCCACGACCATATTGCAATGTTGATCTGCGCAGAATTGTTCCCGGAGGAGAATTGTCGAAGTCGATACCATCCGCGGTCATAAACTGTAGCAAACAATCCTCAACTACAGCCAGCGTTCGTACAAGATTGAGCTCGTAATAATTGCTGAATTTGCAACGACTGATATTTACAGTTCCGGCATCCTCTGTATAGACGATGGGATTATCACCCTGAAAATAATCGTGCATGTATGAATCTTCAATGACAGCCGAAGCTCCTTTCATCACACGAAATTGTCCCATGCTGGACTGGACATGATGAACCTCGAGATGACCTGTGGCTCCGTTTACTTCAAATTTACCCCAGTTTTTACCTTCTGCTGCCTCAATCTGAATTGGCTTGGAAACAGTACCGTTGAAAACGATCTTTGAACCATCCGAACCAACGATTGAAGCACCCCCATGCATGTAGAGAATAGTGCCTTCTTCAAAACTCAACGTGATGTTTGGCCCAAGATTTACCTGAGAGATAACATCAACAATTCCGCGAATAGACGTGTCCGATAAAATGTTGCCCTGTAACGTTGTTGCAAAGGTCCTGTTTACCAGGAAAACGATTAGGGAGAAGAATAGTATCCTGAGCTTCATATTGCCTTAATAGTCAATTAACAAAACCTGTTTTTAAAGGCTTTAATTGAAACGGCAATTTAGGATAAGTTTGTCGAGTTTTCAAAAAAACCGACAGTCAAAAGAATTGAAATCAGCCTCTTTCGATGAGGTATTGATGAAAAACGGGATACTCCGCATTCAAAACAATTGAATTCTTGGATTTATCCGCTATTGATGACAATTGTTCAGGGAGTGCCACCTGAATATTTAACGTTTCTTCGACCACATCTTTAAATTTTGAAGGATGGGCAGTTTCAAGAATGATTCCCTTTGCTTTTGAATTTTTGTCTTTAACAAAAGAATTCCATCCGAGATAACCTACAGCGCCATGAGGATCCATTACATATTTGTATTCCTGAAAAACTTCCCTCATTGCTGATCTGGTTTGATCGTCATCAAATGAATATGCGCAAATGTCTTCACGCATTTTTCCAGGATCATGATCGTACAAATCAAGCATCCTTGCGAAGTTGGAAGGATTGCCTACATCCATTGCATTTGAAATAGTAGCAATGGTATTTTTAGCTTTATAATTTCCGGTTTTCAGATAATCCAGGACACTGTCATTCCGATTGTTCGCGGCGACAAATTTCTCCACCGGCAAACCCATCCTTTTTGCAAATAATCCTGCACTCAGATTTCCGAAATTTCCACTCGGTACTGAAAATACAACCGGACCGGGATCCATCATTTGCATTTGCTTCCAGGCATCGATGTAATAAAAGCTTTGCGGTATCAGTCGCGCGATGTTGATGCTGTTCGCGCTGCTGAGTCTGTATTTTTCTTTCAGGGAATTGTCAAGAAATGCTTGTTTAACGAGTGCCTGGCAATCGTCAAATGTCCCTTGTATCTCAAGAGCGGTAATGTTACCGCCCAATGTGGTCAACTGTTTTTCCTGCAATGGACTCACTTTTCCGGATGGATAAAGGATGATCACATCAATCCCCGGAACATTATAAAAACCATTGGCCACAGCGCTTCCGGTATCACCTGATGTCGCGACAAGGATGGTCAGCTTTTTATTTTCATCACGATTCAACAATGCCATCGTTCTCGCCATGAATCTGGCTCCAACGTCTTTAAAGGCGAGGGTCGGACCGTGAAATAATTCAAGGAAAAAAGTGTTTCCATTGAGCTTAACCAATGGAACAGGAAAATTCATTGCTTCACTCGTAATTTTGCGAATGGTATCCGCAGGTAAATCATCACCCAGGTAAAGTGACGCGACTTCATTTGCAATTTCATCAATATGCAGGGAGGAAATATTCTTCCAGAAATTTTCCGGCAAGACCGGAATTCTTTCCGGCATAAAAAGCCCATTGTCATCCGGTAGACCCTTCAGAACAGCTTCAGACAGTGAAAATAATTTATGCTTGTTGTTGGTAGAATAGAATAACATGGAAAATTAATTAGTAATAACCCTTGTTCCTTTTTTATTGACAGGAGAAACAAAAACATCGCAAGCGGTTTTATGTTTGCGAAAAACCTTTTTCATTTCAGCAGCTACCAGATTCGCTTTTGCAGAACCCTGAGTGAGCGCGAAGATAGACGGACCGGAACCACTGATACTGCAGGCAAGAGCGCCTTTCAGTAATGCAGCTTCCTGAACCGCGTAAAAATGAGGTATCAAAGATGCCCGAGCCGGCTCCGCGACATGATCTTCAACAGCTCTCGATATCAGCTGATAATCCGATTGAAACAATCCTGCAACAAACGCGGCGGTGTTTGCCCACTGTGTGATGCCTGTTTTCAATTTAATTTCCTGAGGTAAAACAGCTCTGGAATCACGTGTGAGTACTTCGACATGAGGATGTACAACAACCACGTGTAAATTTGAAGGTACCGGCAATGAAATAATGTCCAGCGGATCATAAGAACGAATCAACACAATACCTCCCAGAATACAAGGCGCTACATTGTCAGCATGAGCGGAACCACATGCAACACGCTCCCCTTCCATTGCGAAGTGAACCAACGCGCTCTTTTCGAATGGACGGCCCATTAACTCATTTGCAGCGAACACAGCCGCTGCACTGCTGGCAGCACTTGAACCGAGTCCGCTACCCAAAGGCATCTGCTTTTTCAATACGATATCAAAACCCTGATTCAGTTCCATGTAACGCATCATCGCTGCTACTGAAACACCGGCAGTATTTTTATCGGCATCTCTCGATAATTTCCCTCCGTCTCCCGTCATTTTCACGATACGGATTTCGTGCAACTTATTTTTTTTCATCTCCACAAAATCACCGGGAGCATTGATGGCAAGACCCATCACGTCGAAACCGCAGGCCAGATTAGCCACAGTCGCCGGAGCAAAAACACGTACAGATCGATTACTTTTTGATGCCATTTCAAAATTATTTGCTTAGCAATGCAAAGCTTATTGTTCAGATTCAGTCAAAATAATTTCCAACACTGATCACTTCCGCGAATACACCTGCAGCAGTCACCTCGGCACCTGCTCCCGGTCCTTTCACAACCAGCGGGCGATCATGGTAACGTTCGGTTGTGAAGGAAATAATGTTATCACTACCTGACAAATTGTAAAACGGATGCTTGGAATCTACTTCCTGCAAACTGATTTTCGCTTTTCCATTAGCGAGTGAAGCAATGAATCGAAGTACTTTTTGATTCTTCATCGCTTTATCTCTGCGCTTTCCAAACACATCGTTATTGCGTTCCAGTTCGATTAAAAAATCATTTACCGTTTTGGCTTTCTGACAGGATGGTGGTAAAATCTGTTCTATGTCAATGTCTTTCATTTCGATGTCCAGTCCGGTTTCACGGGCAAGAATCAAAAGTTTTCGCGCGACGTCTTTTCCGCTCAAATCAATACGCGGATCAGGTTCGGTATAGCCACGTTGCATCGCTTCTTTTACGATATCACTGAAACGGGTATCTTCTTTGAATGTATTAAAGATAAAGGATAATGTTCCTGAAAGTACCGCTTCAATCCTGAGAATCCGGTCACCGCTGGTGAGCAAATCCGTGAGTGTATTGATCACAGGCAAACCCGCGCCAACATTGGTCTCGTAAAAGAAACGGACATTTCTGCGCTTGGCGATCTCACGAAGTTTTTTATAATTACTCAGCTTGCCTGAATTCGCGATTTTATTCGGTGTCACAATGGAAACACTGCTTTCCAGAACTTCAGCGTAGTGAGCGACCACATCTTCACTCGATGTACAATCAATGAAAATACTTTGCGGCAGATTCATTTCCTTCATCCGTTGTATGTATTTCCCCAAATCCATTTTTTCAGTGGATTCGGAAAGAAGATCCTGATATTTACTCAAACTAAGTCCGTCCGGATTAAAGACCATCTTCCTGCTGTTGGCAATTCCTACAACAGAAATCTCAAGCGAACGCGCGTGACGCAAATGTTGTTTGTGTTTTTCTATTTGCTTCAATAAGGTGCTTCCAATCAGGCCACAGCCGACGAGAAAGACAGATAAGGTTTTGACATCTGAAAGAAAGAAGGACTGGTGCAAAGAATTCAGAGCCTTGTCGAGGTTTTCCTTCTGAACAACAACAGAAATGTTCAATTCAGAAGATCCCTGAGCAGTGGCCACTACACTGATACCGTTTTTCCCGAGTGCCTGGAACAATCTTCCTGAAACTCCGGGAGTATTGCGCATGTTTTCACCGATCACCGCGACGATTGAAAGCTTCTCTTCCACTCTCACCCGTTCAATGAGTTTCGCTTTAATCTCGAGAGCAAACGCATCTTCTATCGCCTGACGGGCCAGATCTGAATCACCGGGTTTCACAGCGAAACTGATCGTGTGCTCAGAACTTCCCTGTGTAATCAGAATCACATTTACTTTCGCAAGTGACAATGCGCCGAACAATCTTGCCGAAATCCCCGCTACACCAACCATTCCGCTTCCCTGCAATGTGAGCAATGCAATATCATCGATCGAAGAAATTCCCTTGATCATAAAATCATAATCGCGGGAAACAGTAGAGATCAGTGTTCCGCGTGACTCCGGACGAAAAGTATTCCGGATCCACAATGGAATTCCTTTTTCTAGTGCCGGTAATATCGTTGGAGGATGAATGACTTTCGCTCCGAAATGCGACATTTCCATCGCTTCCTCATACGTCATCGTTGGAACACAAAATGCTTTTTTCACTTTCCGGGGATCCGCTGTCATCACGCCATCCACATCTGTCCAGATCTGGATCTCCGACGCGTCAAGTGCAGCTCCAAAAATTGCTGCTGTATAATCAGATCCGCCACGACCCAGCGTAGTCATTTCATGCTTAGCAGTAGAAGCGACAAAACCTGTAATCACTTCCACAGCTTTTGATTTCCGGAAATGATCCTTTATAGTTTGATTGGTAACTTTAAAATCCACCCTTGCGGAACCGAAATTTTCATCGGTACGAATCATTGTTCTCGCGTCAAGGAAATTGGATTTTATTTTGCAGGAATTCAGATAATGAGAAATAATTTTTGCCGACAAAACTTCACCGTGACCACTGATAAAATCCAGCGTTCTTGACGATAATTCTCTCACCAGAAACACACCGTGCAGAATATCGTGTAACTCGGCAAAAGTCTCTTCCATGAAATCATGGAGAGCTTTGTCTTTCTTCAAACCCAATTCAGCTATCGCCTGCTGATGTCGGTGCCGGATTTTATTAAAGGCTTCAATGTAATCCTCATCCTGTGAAGCGGCTAATTTGCTCATACGGATGAGATCATCCGTCACTCCGCCAAAAGCGGAAAACACTGCCGCTACCCTGCCGTGTTTTTTTTGCAAAGAAGAAATTATGGTGGCGATGCTTTCAATGCGCTTCGCTGTGGCGACGGATGTTCCGCCAAACTTTATCACTATCATATTTGAAGAGAAAATTTCTCAAATAGATACGGGAAAAGGTCTAAAATGTTCAGTTTAGCTCAGGCTTCCAGCCAGTTGACAATCAACTGCTTTCCATAATCTGTAAGAATTGACTCGGGATGGAATTGAATACCCCAAACCGGCAGATTCAGCAGCCTGATAGCCATAATGTTACCCTTCTCATCAAAAGCAAGTGGGACTATGTTTTGAGGTAAGTTTTTCGATGATACTACCCAGCTGTGATAATGTCCGGTCCGAAAAGTCCCAGGTATGTTACGAAAGAGCGGATCATCCGGAACTTGTACAGTAGTAATCGTACTAACTCCGTGCAGAACCTGCTCCAGATTTTCCAGTGTCGCCTGGCAATATTCAGCAATTGCCTGGTGGCCAAGACATACACCCAGAATCTTTTTTTGTGGGGCAAATTTCCGGATCAGTTCAGGCATTCTGCCTGCTTCTGATGGCAGTCCTGGTCCGGGTGATAAAATAATTGCTTCGTATTTAGCGGCTTCTTCCGGAATCAGTTCATCATTTCGAATCACATCCACTTCCACACCATCCACCTGCTCAAGCAAATGCAGGAGGTTATAGGTGAAAGAATCATAATTATCCAGAAGAAGAATGCGCATGTTTGGATAATCTTTTTTTTGTTTGTTGCTTTGGGGAAATTGATCCAAAAGTACAATGAAAAAAATCATTCGCACCGATTCTGCTCCGGCTCCAATCGGACCTTATAATCAGGCTGTAGAAAACGGCAATATGTTGTTTGTATCCGGACAAATCGCCATCGATCCAGCAACCGGACAACTGGTCACCATCAACATTATTCGTGAGGCTAACCAGGTGATGCTCAACATCGGGGAAATCCTGAAAGCTGCGGGAATGGATTTTTCAAATGTGGTGAAAACAACCATTTTCCTAACTGACATGGGAAATTTTTCTCATGTCAATGAAGTCTATGGGCAGTTTTTCAAAAGCGATTTTCCTGCACGGGAAACGGTTCAGGTATCTCGTCTGCCAAAGGATGTAAATGTTGAAATTTCTGTAATCGCGATGCGTTGATTTTTATCCAACAGGGTAAAAATCATGCTTCAGCCAGGCTTTGAACAGGCGTTGTTCGTCAGGGCTTGCTTTTTCCTTTTGCAGAATACTGTACTGAGAAAAATACTCCTCTTTACCGGCACTGATACTAATGTCTTTCATTTTCTGAACAGGAGTATACGTGGTGAGAATAATTTTCTCTCCGCTAAACATGCGTAAAAGTTCCTGAAGATTATCTGTGACTTTCATTTCATTCACACTGATAATTTCCTCCTCCTTACCAAGACCTGCAAGATCGGCCGGAGAGCCGGGAGCTAACTGCTTCACAAAAGTTTTGCCTTCCGATTGGTTTATTTTGAAACCAAAATAACGTTCCGATTCGACAGAGGAAGGTTTTTTTGAAAGCAAACAACCTGCAAGTCCCAGCAATTCACTCAGCAGAGGCTCATAATTTTCAGTGCCGTAGATATAATCAATAAAAAAGTCCGCCATGGATTCACCCGCCAGTTTTTCGATGATGGAAAGATAATCGTGTTCGGTATAACCGATTTTTCTTTTTCCAAAATCACGATACAAGGTGCGCATTACTTCATCGAGTGATTCTTGCCCCTTGGATTTACTGCGAATAATCAAATCTGTCATCATGGCTACAAGGCATCCTTCGTCGTAAATAGAAGTTTTCCTGTTAGGAATACCGGGACCATAACCATCGAGCCACGTATCAAAAGATGAATCCGCGACACTCAGATTGAATCGTCCATAATTGTCAAAATGCTTTTGCAAACGGGCATTGATCTCCGCGAAAAACTGTTTTACAGTATACACACCCGCTCGTTCAAGAAATAAATCACCGTAATAAGTGGTGACACCTTCATAAACAAATCCAAGTCGGGAATAATTTTCTTTTGTGTAATCATATGGAAGCATTTCCGCCGGGCGAATGGTTTTGATGTTCCAGGAATGAAATAATTCATGCGAAGCAACACCAACAAAATCCACATACAAGGATGGATCCATGAGGTTTGCACCCGGACCCAGAGCAAGTACAGTAGATTTCAGATGTTCCACGCCATGATAATACCGGAAAGGAAGAACCTGCACGAGGAAATGATATTCGTTTACAGGAAAATCGACCATGGTGCGAATTTGTTCCTCGGAGAATTTCTTGAAATCTTCTACAACTCTGCTCCAGTCAGGTTTGCAATCGCCCTGAAACCAGATATTAAAAATTGTACTTCCGGAGGTGAAGGCTTTGTGTTGTAAAGATGGGCTTGCAATTACCGGACTGTCGACCAACTCGTGATAATCCTGAGCTCTCAACACATGATCAGAAATTTTCTCCATCGATGTGGCGAGTTTGTAGGACATCGGCAAATCGAAGGACACTTCGCAGGATTCATGCAATCTTTCAGGAACGAACAACATACAATGCACCGGATTCATGTACAACTGTTGTTCATCCAGCCAGCAGGCACCCGCATCCAGTTGCGCAGCATGGTAGTTATACCGGATGACAACGGATTTCGCTTCATTCACATCTACCTGCCATGTATCTTTTCCTTTCTTCCGGTAAGGCAAAGGCGAACCTTTTTCATCAAATGCATTCCAGCGCTGAATATTTTTTGCAAAATTCCCCAGTTCATATCTTCCGGGTCTCCAGGAAGGTAATTGAAGAGTCAATTCGGAAGAAGTGAGACGATCAACGGTCATTTCAATTTCAATCAGATGATTGACCGGATGTGGTGCTGAAACTTTGTAACGCATAGACATTTAGTATGAAAATCCTTTCGTCGAAACGAACTGCGAATATCCGATGATTTCATCTGTTTTTAAATTTTTAAAAGAATAATTACAAACAGGAATAAAAAAAGCGGAAAATCCCCTCTGGAATCAGTATTCTAATTGCAAAGTAATTTTCAAAAAATAACAGTGAATGATCCTCCTTTTAAAATTGAAAAGAATAATGTCATTATTTATACTTAACTGAAAATCTGATCATTAGACAACTAGTGCTTTCTTATTTGCACGATTTGTTCAGGGAATTCCAAACAAATTACTGTGCATGAATGCAATGTAATTAACCCCAAAATTTGCTAAACTATCTTTATCTTCGCTGACCTAAAAAATTTTAAAAGATGAACTACGATGTAATCGTGATTGGAAGCGGACCGGGTGGCTATGTAGCGGCAATTCGTGCTTCCCAACTGGGTATGAAAACTGCAGTGATTGAAAAAGCTGAACTTGGCGGTGTTTGCCTGAATTGGGGCTGTATTCCGACGAAAGCTCTGTTGAAAAGCGCGCAGGTTTTTGAATATCTTTTGCATGCTCAGGATTACGGTGTAAAAGCAAGTGGTGTTGAAGCTGATTTTCCCGCTATCGTGAAACGTTCACGTGGTGTAGCTGACGCGATGAGTAAGGGCGTTCAGTTCCTCATGAAAAAAAATAAAATTGATGTTATTTCAGGTACTGCCAAAATTAAAGCAGGTAAAAAAGTTGAAGTTACCGGAGCGGATGGCAAGTCAACTTTATATGATGCTAAACATATTCTGATCGCAACAGGTGCACGTTCCCGTGAGTTACCGAATCTGAAACAGGATGGTAAAAAAATCATCGGATACCGTGAAGCCATGGTGCTTGACAAGCAACCAAAATCAATGGTGGTTGTCGGTTCGGGAGCAATTGGAGTAGAATTCGCTTATTTCTATCATTCACTGGGAACAAAAGTTACCATCGTGGAATTCATGCCGAATGTTGTTCCGATTGAAGATGAAGATGTATCCAAACAACTCGCCCGTTCCTTTAAAAAATCCGGTATCGAGATCATGCTCGAATCCACTGTTGAATCTGTTGATACAAGCGGTAGTGGTTGTAAGGTAAAAGTGAAAACGAAAAAAGGTGAAGAAATCCTGGAATGCGATGTCGTATTGTCCGCAGTGGGAATCACTTCGAATATCGAAAATCTCGGTCTTGAAGATGTGGGTATTATCACCGACAAAGGAAAAATCGTTGTCAACGAATGGTATCAAACCAACATGCCGGGTTATTATGCCTTCGGTGATGTGATCAATACTCCTGCCCTCGCCCACGTCGCTTCACACGAAGCGATCACCTGTATCGAAAAGATTGCAGGAATGCACGTGGATCCGATCGATTACAAAAACGTTCCGGGTTGTACCTATTGTCAGCCGGAAATTTCTTCTGTTGGCTACACTGAAAAAGCCGCGCGTGACGCTGGTTTTGAAATCAAAGTCGGTAAATTCCCATTCACCGCTTCCGGAAAAGCAAAAGCAGGTGGAAACTCAGAAGGATTTGTAAAAGTAATTTTTGACGCGAAGTACGGAGAGTTCCTCGGCGCCCACATGATCGGTGCTAATGTCACCGAACTGATCGCTGAAGTTGTAGTCGCACGCAAGCTGGAAACAACCGGACACGAAATCATCAAATCCATTCACCCGCATCCAACCATGAGCGAAGCTGTAATGGAGGCTGTTGCCGATGCTTATGGTGAAGTGATTCATATTTAAAGTTCGAGGTTGAAGGTTAAATCTTTCGGATCCCAAGCGGCAGGTTGAAATCTTCAATCTAAAATCTAAAATCTACAATTAAAAATCCTTCGCCATGCTTATCGCGATCGTTGTCATCCTCCTTCTGATAGTATTCTGGGTAATCAGTGTTTATAACAAACTTGTTCTTCTCAGAAATACCCGTGAAAATGCATTTGCGGATATTGATGTTCAGTTGAAACAAAGAAACGATCTGATTCCGCAATTGGTGGAAACTGTGAAAGGTTATTCCTTTCATGAAAAGAATGTGCTCACAAAAATTACAGAGGCCCGTTCGGCAGTAATGAGTGCATCTTCCATTGATGAAAAGATAAAAGCGGATAACCAGCTCACCGCTGCTCTTCAGGGTTTGAAAGTTCAGGTGGAAGCTTATCCTGATTTGAAAGCGAATCAGAATTTCATGCAGTTACAGGAAGAGATCGCCGATATTGAAAATAAACTGGCAGCAACCAGAAGATTCTTTAATGGTGCGACAAAAGAACTCAATACTGCAATTGAATCTTTCCCCGGCAATATGATCGCGAAACAGTTTGGGTTTTCAAGACAAACGATGTTCGATCTGGGCACCGATAAACGCACACAACTCGACGAGCCTCCAAAAATTAATTTTACATCATGATAGAATACACCGGTATTCAAAATCAGAAAATCCGGAACAACAGAAATTCTATTATTTTACTGATCCTTTTTCCGGTGCTGCTGCTGGCAATGTTCTGGACTATTTTTCTATTCATTGATCAAAAAAATGAAGTTCAAATAAATTTCTTTACGCAAGTCGCGCCATTTATTCTGATTGGTGTTGGAATCTGGTTTCTTATCGCCTGGGGTCTCAACACAACGTTGATCCAATGGGCTACCGGTGCTAAAGCGTTGGAAAGAACCGAAAACAAAAGAGTTTACAACATCGTCGAAAATCTGTGCATCGCGAACGGGATGAAAATGCCCGCTATTTATATCATCGATGATGATTCACTCAATGCATTTGCAAGTGGAATCAACGACAGTTCTTATTCCGTTACTTTTTCCCGCGGCCTCATCAATAAGCTTGAGGATGCTGAACTTGAAGGTGTCGTTGCACACGAACTCTCACATATCCGTAACCGTGATACACGTATGCTGATCATCTCCATCATTTTCGTAGGAGTGTTTTCTTTTCTGGCGGAAATGGCCCTCAGAAGTATTCGATTCACAGGAAGAAAATCCGAAAAAGGAGGCGGACTTATCATCCTTGTTGCTATTGTGGTAACAGCATTGGCCTATTTTATCTCCATGCTCATGCGTTTCGGAATTTCCCGGAGTCGTGAATACATGGCTGATGCAGGAGCCGCGGAGATGACAAAAAATCCTCAGGCCCTCGCATCCGCGCTCAAGAAAATTTCCGTGGACCCCTTCATTGAAGCCGTTCAGAACCGTGATGTAGCACAGCTTTTCATCAACAATCCTACTCCCTCTCATCACCGTGCTTCATGGGACAATCTCTTCTCAACCCATCCTCCGATTGAAAAGAGGATAGAGTATTTGGAGCAGTTTTAGGTATAAGGTATAAGGTATAAGGTATAGCGCGTAGGCAATACCTTATACTTTATACTTTATACTTAATACCTATATCAAGTACCCAGCACACTATCAATTCCCTAACCACATTTTAACCCCCGTCTACTTCTTCAACAAATCCCTGATCTCCGTCAATAACACCTGATCTTTCGTCGGTGCAGGCGGTGCGGAAGGCGCTTCTGCTTCTTTGCGCTTCATTCTGTTGACGGCTTTTACGATCATGAAAATAACGAAAGCAATAATGACGAAATCAATCATCGCTTCGAAAAAAGATCCTACATTCATGGTTACAGGTGGAATTTCCTTACCATCAGCACCCATGGACCCGGCTTTCATTGTTAGTTTCCATGCGCCAAAATCGGTTTGACCAATGATCAATCCGATGACTGGAGAAACGATATCATCCACAAGTGATGATACGATTTTTCCAAAAGCACCACCAATGACAACACCGACAGCTAAGTCTACAACATTTCCTTTGTTGATGAATTCTTTAAATTCTTTTAAGAAGCCCATTTTAGTTCAGTTTTGAGTGTGAGTTTTGAGTGTGATTTTCGGGCAAAATCAGAAAAGCTGATTTGCCAATTAAATTGTTTGAATTTCGCAGCATTCAATATTAGAAAAAATAACAATAACCACAAAAACAGAAATAAAGGCTTCAAAATTTCTGCACTTGGTTTGAAATTCACATTTTTACATTGAAATCTGAAACTATGTGTGGCATTAGCGGAGTAATCGCATTCAATGAGCAGGGGAAATCCTCCCTGCCGAAAATCCATGATGCGGTGGCTTGTTTAGCCAAACGGGGACCTGATTCCAACGGTGTCTATACAGATAAAAATGTTGCACTCGGACACAACAGGCTCTCCATCATCGACACTTCGGCTGCGGCTTTGCAACCTATGTCAGATCTTACCGGACGTTATACAATTGTTTTTAATGGTGAGTTTTTCAACTTCAGAGAACATCGCGATTTCCTGATTTCAAAAGGCATTCAATTGCGTTCTGAAAGTGATACGGAAGTATTGCTCCACCTCTACATCCTCGAAGGTGAACGCTGTCTGGAAAGAGTGAATGGATTTTTTGCTTTCGCCATCTATGATAAAGAGGAAGAAACTGTTTTCATCGCACGAGACAGGATGGGAATCAAACCTCTCCTCTATTTCCGGGATGCAAACAGGTTCGTTTTCGCCAGTGAAATGAAAGCTCTCATGTCGCTCGGGATTCCAAAAGAACTTGATGAGGCTTCCATGCTGATTTATTTTCAGCTGAATTATATCGCCGGTCCGGCTTCCATTTTCAAAGGTGTCTACAAACTGGAACCCGGACATTTCATTCACCTCAACATCCGGCATCCTGAAAAAACCAGACAACAGTGCTACTACAAAATTCCGTTTCCGGATGAATCAACACTTGCAATTTCTGCATCTTTGAGTTATTCTCAACAGGAACAACGCCTGCGTCAGCTGATGGACGAATCCGTGAAGCGCCGGATGATTTCGGATGTTCCGCTTGGCGCTTTTCTCAGTGGAGGGATTGACTCCTCTATCATCGTTTCCCTGGCTGCGAAACACACAAATCATCTTCGCACTTTCTCCATCGGTTTCCGGGATGAACCAATGTTTGATGAAACTGAATACGCGAATCTTGTCGCCAAAAAATGCAATACAGATCACACCGTTTTCAAACTCAGCAACGACGATCTGTTCCAGCATCTCTACGATGCACTCGATTATATCGATGAACCCTTTGCCGACAGCTCCGCGCTGAATGTTTATATACTCAGCAAAGAAACGCGAAAGCATGTTACTGTCGCTCTCAGCGGTGATGGAGCGGACGAATTATTCGGAGGCTACAACAAACACGAAGCGGAACGCAGGGCAAGAGCAGGCGGATTAACCAATACACTCCTCCGCAGTACTTCTTCTTTGCTGAAACTTCTGCCTCAATCCAGAAATTCAAAAAGTACTGACCTCTTTCGACGCGCCAACCGCATGGCGGAAGGCTTAAACCTTAGTACAGCAGAACGCTACTGGAGATGGGCCGCATTTGAAAACGAAGAAGAAGTCAGTAATCTCATGCGATCAGGAACACTCTCCAATGAATACAAATCACGAAAAAAGGAAATTCTGAAATACATCGGAAAAACTTCCGATATCCAGGATGTACTTTATACTGATATGCACCTTGTGTTGGTAAATGACATGCTAACAAAAGTGGACATGATGTCTATGGCCAATTCCCTGGAAGTTCGTGTGCCTTTCCTGGATTATACCGTTGTGGATTTCGCTTTCACGCTTCCCATTACTTCAAAAATTGATGCTAACGGGAGAAAGAAAATTATTCGTGATGCATTCAGAAATGATCTTCCGCCTGAACTCTATACACGCAAGAAAAAAGGGTTTGAAGTTCCATTGCTGAAATGGTTCCGCAACGAATTAAAATCGCTCATTGAAGATGATCTGCTCTCACAGTCTTTCATTGAAGAGCAGGCATTGTTTAATTATACTGAAATAGAAAATCTAAAAACAAAACTTTTCAGTCTCAATCCGGGTGACGCCCATGCAAAAATCTGGGCACTTCTTGTTTTTCAGTACTGGTGGAAGAAATGGATGAAATAGATTATTCATTTCTCACAACACACCAAGGCTATCCAGCTCGTCCTTTGTAACACTTGGCGGCATGATATTTTTCCGGATTTTGGTGACAATAAATGTTCCTGTCTTCAAAGCGGATTCCGCACTGGGAAATCCATTGTTTCCTGCGACAGCAGGAATATGTGGCTGATGGATATAGATCTTCCCTCCCATTAAAACATCATAACCATAACCACCGGGAGCACCCTGATTCATGAACGTTCTCACTTCAAAACTATCGATCACTGCGGATGAGACCGGAGTAGTTGCCGGATTGTTAACATTGTTATTTTGATCGTTGCTAACAGATTCTTTCGCGGCAACGGTATCAGCTGTTTGTGTATTTGTTTCCTTACCGACTTCTAAGGTACAGGAAAACAAAAACAAACAGAATGCAAATAGAATTAGTCCTGTGAATTTCATTGCAATTCTCATTTAAAGTTGATCAAGCAGATTAATGGATGAACCATTATTTCATTTCAGGCATGGTGTACTTTCTGCCGGCATTTTCTTTTTTCAGCCAGTCCATCAGCGGAGAGAAATAATCCAGCATCGCGCGTGCACTCAGATCCTCACCGGTTTTGTCCTTCAAAAGTTTTTTCCAGTCGGCACTGCTGCCCGGTTTCATGATATCACCGATAAATTTACCAACCTCTTTATTGCCAAAATAATTTGTTTCATGCGGATCCTGTTTCAGGATGTTCTTTGAAATGTAATCATGTACCTGGAACAAAAGAATAAATGACAATGCATAATCATAGTATTGTGCAGGGTCATCATTGATGTGTGTCTTGGTCGCCGCGTCACAATAGTCTTCTCCCCGTTCAGTTGGCGGAACAATTCCCTGGTACTCTTTCACGATTTCCCACCAGCGCTTGTTCCATTGATCCGGTGAAAGATTTTTCGCATACATTTCATATTCAAATGTACTCATGGTTCCCGCGCTCCAGGGGATGAAAACGACGTAGTTCAAAGCATCTTTAAGCAGTTGTTTTGTTTCATCCATTTTCGCGTTCGGATCTACCAAACCAAGTCCGGCTGCGAAAGGTTTTTGCATCGCCGCAAGTCCCATCATACTTCCCAACGCTTCATGATAGGCACGGTTCGCACCTTCTCGCAGGAGATAAGGAACTTCAGGATTGCTGTAAGAGAGGTAATAATAAATGTGTCCGTATTCGTGATGAACGGTTTCATACCATTGCGCGTTTGGAACAATACTCATCAGGGAACGCACATCCTGATCGAGATCCATGTGCCATGCGGAAGCATGAGTGTTCTTTTTATACCCTGCATCTTTTGCTACGGGATACAAACTTGATTTTTCCCAGAATGATTTTGGCAACTCCGGAAATCCAAGCGATACATAAAACTTCTCTCCTTGTTTGGCGACCCATTCGGCATCCTTCAATTTTAAAGCGCTGTCGAGATTCAGGCCTTCAACGGTAACCATCTCGCTCCAATCCTGTCCCCAGCGATTGCTCAACCAATGCGCGGGAATATAATCCGGAACATCTTTGACACCATATTTCTTAGCGAGTTCATAGCGAAGATATGTATGCAATTCACGGTAAAGCGGATTCAGCTCCTTATTGAATTTGCGAAGCATGTCCATCATCTCATCCGTCTTCATGCCATAGTCGGAAACCTGATAAGTGAAATAATCAGGATAACCCAAACCCTGAACGACTTTGTTGCGCAAGTCCCGAAGGTTCATCAGTCCCGGCTTCAAAGTCGCGCCAATAGCTTTACTGGATTCCCATGCTTTTCTTCTTGCAGTAGTGTCTTTCACCTCCGCGAGAATCGAATCAATATCATTCGGAGTAACTTCCTTCTGATCAATCAAAAATTTATAACCGTACAAATGCTCCGTTTGAGCGGTACCGGCTTTGATAAGTTCTTTCACCGTCTCCTCTGCGCTCTCCGGATTCCCGGCTGCCAGATACAATACTTTTCTAAGCTGTTTCACCTGCAAAGGAGTGAGATCCTTTTCCCATTTCATGTACTCCGTTGCCCTGTCGATATTTTCTTTGCTCCCTGTAAACTTCGCGATCGCCTCATCCGCGATTCTGGATGTATAGGCATTCATGGTATCCCCTTCAACGATGTGAGTGTTTACTGACCATTGCCCTTCACTGGATGCTGAATACAAGCTTTTGTATTTAGCATTGTAATCATCCAGATACTTTTGTACTTGCTGTTGGTGTTCGGCAGATTCGTTTTTGCATGCAACCAGCATCACACCGATTGCCAGGAACCAGATCGCTTTTTTCATTTTGCTTTGTTTTGAGACAATAGAATTCGTTGAATTGAAAGGGGATGCAAGTATAAGAAAAAGCAGGGATTTTTGATTGTGGATTGTGGATTGTGGATTGCTGATTGTGGATTGCTGATTGTAGATTGCTGATTGAGGATTGTAGATTGAGGATTGAGGATTGAGGATTGAGGATTGAGGATTGCTGATTTTGAATTGAACCAAAACTCCGATTGAGGATTGCTGATTGCTGATTTTGAATTGAACCATTACACCCGACTCCAGACTTTACAAAAACGATAGTCTAATTCAGGCAAAAAAAAAGAGGCCCAGATGGACCTCTCTTGTGGAGCATATCGGAGTCGAACCGATGACCTCTTGCATGCCATGCAAGCGCTCTAGCCAGCTGAGCTAATGCCCCTAATACCTAAAAACTAAATTCTAAATTCTACTAAAACGGTCCGCAAAGAAAATTAAAAATCACATAATCCGGCACTCGGATCGATTAATTATTGCTTTCGAGGCCAGGCAGAATCAAGGGAATCTCATTTCAATCTTGTTATATTCCAATGGATCGCCTCAATCGCGTTTTACAACGCTCTCATCCCATGAAACTTAAGTAATGGAAAGTGTCTGAATTATTAACAAACCTTGTTTGTGAGACATCCAAAGAATAAACTGAACCATGGCTAATTATATTAATTTTGCAGGAATCGCATCCAGAATCCGGTCTAGTGCTCTCCAAAAAGAACGCCCTTTATATCTTTTTTTCATTGCTCCTGTTCTACGGTTGCAATCCGGCTCGTAAACTTCCGGAAGGACAGTATTTGCTGACCAAAAATGTGATTCTAGCGGATACAGGACTGATTGAAAAAGAACGTCTCGCGACACTTATCAAACAGAAGCCAAACAGAAAAATCCTCGGACTCTTTCGTTTCCACCTTGGCGTTTATAACCTCGGAAATCATGGCCGCCCAACAAAATTCAAAAACTGGCTCAAAAGTATCGGTGAGGAACCCGCTATTCTTGATACGTCACTGGTCGAACGTTCACGGAATCAATTGAACCTTCTTGTTCACAAACAGGGATTTTTTAATTCATCTGTGAAAGATTCTGTAATCTACAAGCACAAAACAGCCAAAGTCAATTATTCTATAAAATATGGCAGGGCTTATTTTATCCGCAATGTGGATTATTCTACAAAAGATCCTGTCCTCCACAGTCTGCTTCCTTCACTCACAAAAAACTCTCTCATCGTCAGCAACGAGCGTTATGATGAAGATCAAATCGATAAAGAAAGAGACAGGATCTCCACCGCGATCAAAGATCTGGGATATTATTTCTTCAATAAAAATTACATCACCATCCAGGTCGATAGTTCTCTAAACAATCATCAGACAGATATTTATTTTTATATCAACCGCGTAAATGAAAATATCGATCCTGAATTGATTGGTAACCACCTGATCGAAAATCATCACAGCTATACTCTACGGAATATTTACATCCAGACAGATTTTAATCCAAAAGATCCATCCCATTCCATTCCTTCCGATACAACCTTATATCACGGCTATTATATTCTTTCTATAGATTCTTCACGGATCCTCCACAACGACCAGTTACTGGGTACCATTTTTTTCGAAACCGGTGATCTCTATCTCCAGCCAAGCGTGGATTATTCCTATACACGTCTGCAGGATCTGAACATTTTCAAATTCATCAACATTCAGTTTTCTGAAGTTGTGCGTGAAAATGAAAACGAACCGTACCGACTGGATGTGAATATCCAGCTAACTCCCATGGATCAGCGGGACATCACCCTGGAAGCGGAAGCAACAAATACCGGTGGTAACCTGGGAATTGCAGGAAGTATCGGTTATCGTAACAAGAACCTGTTTCACAACGCTGAAGTCCTTGATGTAAAAATCAAAGGCGCGATCGAAGCACTTCCGAATTTCAACGAACCTACACAGAACAAAAAAATCTTTGCTTTCAATACGTATGAGTTCGGGCCACAGATCAACCTTGCTTTCAAGAAATTTCTTCTGCCGAATTTTATCACAAAAGGAACCTCCCGTTATTTCAATCCGCGTACGAATCTCAACATCGGATTCAATTACCAAAACCGTCCCGATTACGTCCGTTCCATCCTGAATTTTTCCATGGGTTATCAATGGAGAGGTTCAAAAACACAACGCTTCTTTGTTTACCCCTTTGAAATAAATTCCGTTTACGTAAAACCTTCTCCTGCTTTTCAGGCAAAACTCGACAGCCTTAACGATCCTCGTTTGTTGTATAGTTACGATACACATCTCATTCCATCCGGACGATTCTCATGGATTTACAATAACCAGGAAGTTAAAACCAATGGTCGATTCTTTTTCATCCGCGCCAACATGGAATTTTCCGGTTTGATTCTTACCTCTCTTGCAAAACCGCTCAATCTCAAAAAAGACGAAGCAGGAAATTACAAAGTCTTTGATATAAAATACTCCCAATACATCAAACCGGATGTAGACGTTAGCTACCATTTGCAACTCGATCCTAACAATTCACTTGTGTATCGCATCGCGGCAGGAATTGGTTTTCCTGTCTTTAATTCAAAAGCGTTGCCTTTTGAAAAAAGTTTCTTTGCCGGCGGAGCGAACAGTTTACGCGCCTGGAGCGCCAGGACTCTCGGTCCGGGCTCCTATCAAAAGCTGGTCAACATCGAACAAAGCGGTGACATAAAAATCGAAGCGAATATTGAGTACCGCTCCTTCCTCTTACGTTTGCTGGAAGGTGCTCAGTTGGAAGGCGCCGCTTTTGTCGATGCCGGAAATATCTGGACACGGAACTTCGACGCAGCACGTCCCGGTTCCCAGTTTGAATTTGCCAATGTGATCAAGGAAATGGGCCTCGGCGCGGGAGTCGGCTTACGATTTAATTTTTCCTTCTTTATTCTCCGCATTGATGCAGCCGTTAAATTAAGAGATCCATCTCTTGACCTCAGCCAACGTTGGGTCTATCCAAATCAAAAATTCCAGATTGGCGATATCACGCCTAACCTGGCCATTGGTTATCCATTCTAAAAAAAACATCCCGGCGATTGGCCGGGATGTAAACACTCCCCTTTCCAGGGAAATGTTTCCTCACACAATTTATTTTTTATCTCCGGATGGAGGAACGGGAGTTTTGTTCTCCTTATAACGAGCATCCGGTGTGCCGTCCTTTTTCAATTTTTTATTGGAATGAAAACGTCGGTCAGGCGTTCCGTCTTTTTTCAGGGTATGAACCGGTGTGACATGCACCGGTTTCGCATGCGGTTTTTTATTCGGAACAACAACCGGACTCACATGTGCCGGTGGATGCGGTTTTACCAGGGCATTTTGCTGATCCTTTTGAACGGCCGCTGGTGCAGGTTTTGGATTGGATGTTGGAACTACAGCGGTGGAAGGTGTTTGAGCGACAACAGTTCCCAGACTGATTCCGATGACTGTCATCCAAATCAACATTTTTTTCATTTTGTTTTTTTGATTGAAATTGTTTTACAAAAATGCGGTTAATCAGATGATTCAAAGATGAACGCCGGTGTTAATCAATGCTAAAATCGAGTTGAATCTTAACCTCCTGCCGTTGACAACCTTGTTCAGGATCAGGGGATATCGATTTCTATTTTCAAAATTCTCTATTAGCTTTGCCTTTCTGATAAATCAGTACAAAACATGTCCTATTCGAAAATTGTTGAATTACTCGGTGCCGGTGCCGATGGCTTACTGAAGCACGAATGTAAAACCGTAAAAAAGGAAAATCTGCACCTTCCCGGTCCGGATTTCACCGACAGAATCTTTGCTCCGTCTAACCGCTCTAACCAGGTGATGCGTAGTCTGCATCAATTATACAATCACGGTCGCCTCTCCGGTAGTGGTTACATGTCTATTCTTCCCGTAGATCAGGGGATTGAACACTCCGCGGGTGCTTCTTTTGCCCCCAACCCGATCTATTTTGATCCTGAAAACATCGTGAAACTGGCCATTGAAGGCGGTTGCAACGCCGTTGCCTCCACCTATGGTGTACTTGCTTCAGTTTCCCGCAAATACGCGCACAAAATTCCGTTCATCGTGAAAATCAATCACAATGAATTCCTCAGCTATCCCAACAAATACGACCAGATTATGTTCGGTTCGATCCAGGAAGCCTGGAACATGGGAGCTACAGCTGTTGGCGCGACAATTTATTTTGGTTCCGATGAATCTACCCGTCAGATCCAGGAAGTGAGTCAGGCTTTTGAAATCGCGCACGAACTGGGAATGGCTACAATCCTCTGGTGCTACCTTAGAAACAGTGGTTTCAAAAAAGACGGCAAAGATTACCACACCTCAGCAGATCTCACCGGACAAGCCAATCACCTCGGAGTAACCATCCAGGCGGATATCATCAAACAAAAATTACCAACGAATAATGGCGGTTACACCGCTTTGAGTTTTGGTAAAACACATCCAAAAGTTTATTCCGAACTCAGCTCTGATCACCCGATTGATTTGTGTCGTTACCAGGTACTAAATTGCTACATGGGCCGCGCCGGATTGATCAACAGCGGCGGAGAATCCAAAGGAGCAAGCGATATGAGCGAAGCGGTAACAACCGCGGTGATCAACAAACGCGCGGGCGGACAAGGACTCATCTCCGGAAGAAAAGCATTCCAGAAACCGATGAACGAAGGCGTACAATTACTGAATACCATTCAGGATGTGTACCTCGCAAAGGAAATTACGATCGCTTAAGGAAAATTCTTTCGGAAGAATTTTTCAGTACAAAAACACTTTGCATTTATTCCATACTAAAGACGCAGACAAATGTCCTGGTTCAAACGAATTAAAGAAGGTATCACCACCACCACTACGGAGAAAAAGGAAACTCCTGAAGGTTTGTGGCATAAATGCCCTTCTTGTAAGCACATTGTGCCCAGCAAGGAACACATTCAGAAAAAATATGTGTGTGATCAGTGCGGCTATCACGACAGGATCGGTTCGGAGCAGTATTTTGAAATTCTTTTTGACAACAATGAATTCGCCGAACTCAATCCGAATCTGAGTTCAGATGATCCGCTGCATTTTGTGGATACAAAGAAGTATACCGACCGTATCGTTGAATCCCAGAAAAAGAGCGGACTCACAGACGCGATTCGCACTGCGACAGGTAATCTGGAAGGACAACAACTGGTCATTGCCTGTATGGATTTTAGTTTCATCGGCGGTTCCATGGGATCTGTTGTGGGAGAAAAAATTTCTCGTGCGATCGACTATTGTCTTGAACACAAACTGCCCTTTCTGCTGATTTCCAAATCAGGCGGAGCGCGGATGATGGAAGCGGCTTATTCTTTGATGCAAATGGCAAAAACCTCCGCCAAACTCACACTGCTGGCGGATGCCAAACTGCCTTATATTTCATTGCTTACCGATCCGACCACCGGAGGTGTTACAGCTTCTTATGCCATGCTCGGTGACCTGAATATTTCAGAGCCCGGAGCCCTCATCGGTTTTGCCGGTCCGCGGGTTGTGAAGGAAACCATCGGTAAAGACCTGCCAAAAGGCTTCCAAACCGCTGAATTTGTGTTGAACACGGTTTTCTCGACTTTATCGTCGACCGCCGGGAGCTCAAAACAAGGCTGGCGCTGGTTCTCAGTCTGCTAAAAAATTAAGGGATAATTACTTGTTATGTTGTTGTAAAAGACTACATTTGCAATCCTAAAAAACGAACAAAGCAATTATCGCAATGAAGCTGAACAGTGAAGCAAAAACCTCAATTTTTAAAAAATTCGGAGGTTCAGAAAAGAATACAGGATCTACAGAGGCTCAAATCGCCTTATTTACTGAACGTATTTCCTTTATGACTCAACACCTGCAGGTGGCTAAAAAGGATTATTCAACTCAACGCGCGTTGATTAACCTGGTCGGAAAACGCCGTAGCTTACTCGATTATCTTCAAAAGAAAGATATCGAGCGTTACCGCAAAATCCTGACTGATCTCAATATCCGTAAATAATTTACCATTACAATAAACAGAAAAGGCAATTCCAGGGATTGCCTTTTTTGCTTTTAACCTAGAAACAAAGCAGCGATGTCGAACAAAGCAACTATTAAAGAATTTGACCTCGGCGATGGCCGAATAGTAAGTATTGAAACCGGAAGATTGGCAAAACAAGCCGATGGATCCGTTGTCGTCAGAATGGGCGACGCCATGTTATTGGCAACAGTAGTCTCTAATCCGAAAGCAAAAGAAGGCGCAGATTTTCTTCCGCTTTCTGTTGATTATACAGAAAAATTCTCCGCTGTCGGACGCTTCCCGGGAGGTTTCCTGAAGCGCGAAAGCAGAATGTCAGAATACGAAATCCTCATCAGCCGTCTGGTGGATCGCGCACTGCGTCCGATGTTCCCGGAAGATTATCACTCCGATACACAGGTCATGGTGACTCTCCTCTCCGGCGATAAAAGAGTACAGCCGGATGCACTGGCAGGTCTTGCGGCATCAGCGGCTATCACCATCTCCGATATTCCTTTCAACGGACCGATCTCTGAAGTTCGTGTAGCTCGTGTCGATGGAAAATTTTGTATTAACCCTTACACCGAAGATCTTGAACGCGCCGATATCGACCTGATGGTTGCCGGTTCTATGGATAGCATCGTGATGGTGGAAGGTGAAATGAATGAAGTGTCTGAAGAAGAAATGCTCGAGGCGATTAAATTCGGTCACGAAGCGATTAAACTTCAGTGCAAAGCGCAAACAGAACTGCGCGAAATGTGCGGCAACAAAGCGAAACGCGAATACTCTCACGAAGAAAATGATGCTGATCTGAAAGATAAAGTTCAATCTTTCTGTTATGATAAAGCCTATACCATCGCGCGTTCCGCGAATCCTAACAAACACGAACGTTCAGATGCTTTCTCCAAACTGTATGATGAATTCATGGCTTCATTGCCTGAAGAAGAACGTACAGCGAAATCAGCAATGGTCGATCGTTATTTCTTCGAAGTAGAAAGCGACGCGATGCGTAACTGCATCCTCGATGAAGGTGTTCGTCTCGACGGACGTAACAGCACCACCATCCGCCCAATCTGGTCGGAAGTGGATTACCTCCCTTCTACTCACGGTTCTTCTATTTTCACTCGTGGTGAAACGCAGTCTCTGACTTCCGTAACACTGGGAAATAAAATGGATGAGCAGATGATCGATGTGCCGATGAAGGACAGCTCAACAAAATTCCTTTTGCATTACAACTTCCCCGGTTTCAGTACCGGTGAAGTAAAACCAAACCGTGCTCCCGCCCGTCGTGAAATCGGTCATGGTAACCTCGCGATGCGTTCTTTACGCAAAGTGCTTCCAAGCGAAACTGAATGTCCTTATACTATCCGTGTAGTTTCCGATATCCTTGAATCCAACGGTTCTTCTTCCATGGCAACTGTGTGCGCAGGTACACTCGCGCTGATGGATGCAGGTGTTCAAATCCGTCGCCCGGTCTCCGGTATTGCCATGGGTTTGATCATGGACAAAAAAGGCCGCTACGCCGTATTGAGCGATATCCTGGGCGATGAAGATCACCTCGGTGACATGGACTTCAAAGTAACCGGTACTGAAAAAGGAATCTGCGCTTGTCAGATGGACCTCAAAGTACAGGGCCTCTCTTCCGACATCATGCTGAAAGCATTGAACCAGGCGAAAGAAGGACGTATGCACATCCTCGGCGAAATGCTGAAGACTATTTCTGCTCCTCGTGCGGATTACAAACCACATGCACCACGCATCGAGAAGATGATCATCGCGAAAGAATTTATCGGCGCTGTGATCGGACCTGGTGGAAAAGTGATCCAGGAAATGCAGCGTGAAACAAATACTACTATCTCTATTGAAGAAGTAAACAACGAAGGAATCATCGAAATTTCTTCCAGCGATAAATCAGGTATCGAAGCGGCGAAATCCAGAATCAAGGCCATCACTGCTACTCCTGAAATCGGTGAAGTCTACGAAGGAAAAGTGAAGAACATCATGGACTTCGGTGCTTTCGTTGAATTCATGCCGGGTAAAGATGGTTTGTTGCACATCAGCGAAATCACATGGGAACGTCTCGATACTATGAAAGATGTTTTCAAAGAAGGTGATAAGATAAAAGTGAAACTCATCGATATCGATAAAAAGACCGGTAAGTTCCGTTTGTCACGCAAGGTGTTACTGCCAAAACCTGACAATGCTCCTTCAGAAGGTGATGGCGGACGCCCTCAAAGACGTCAACCGGCTTCCTAAGAATTATTCTCTTTTTCAAAGGTAAAACATGCAGCAAAATGCTGCATGTTTTTTTTATTTGCTTTTGAAAGAAATCGTCAGAAATAGAAATTCCTTACAATAAACTGATTAACAGTTAGTTAAAATTTAAAAACAGGGATTTTGTAAGAATTCAATTGGTTTTTTGAGAATTGCTGAAACATACACAAATGCTCAGCGTTTCAAATGCGTATTCTTTTTCAGAAATACATCAGATTTTTTCTAACAATCAGGAGCAGAGGATGAGACAGCTAAAAATAACAAAACAGGTTACCAACAGGGAAACAGCCTCGTTGGACAAGTATTTACAGGAAATCGGACGCGTGGAGTTGATCACCGCGGAAGAAGAAGTGCGGCTCGCACAGTTGATCAAAAAAAGGAGACCCGAAAGCTCTTGAAAGACTTACTAAAGCGAATCTGCGATTCGTTGTATCAGTAGCGAAGCAATATCAGAACCAGGGTCTTACCCTTGGTGATCTTATCAATGAAGGCAATCTTGGACTGATTAAAGCAGCCCAACGATTTGATGAAACCCGTGGATTTAAATTCATCTCCTACGCGGTTTGGTGGATCCGTCAGTCGATTCTGCAGGCTTTGGCCGAACAGTCCCGTATTGTTCGTCTTCCGCTCAATAAAATCGGTTCGATTAACAAAATCAACAAGACTTTCTCCAAACTGGAGCAGGAATATGAACGTGAACCTTCTCCGGAAGAAATCGCTGAATCCATGTCGGTTTCGGTTGATGACATCAAAGAAGCAATGCGTACCTCCGGTCGCCACGTTTCGATGGATGCCCTTTGCAACAAGGTGAAGACAGCACCCTGATCGACGTCCTCGGTGACGACGACCAGCCCCACCCTGACGCGACACTCATTACTGAGTCCCTCCGTCGTGAAGTGGAACGTGCCCTGTCAACGCTTACATTGCGTGAAGCGGATGTCATCCGTCTCTATTTTGGCCTTGCCGCCGGCGAACAACCGATGACGCTTGAAGAAATCGGAGAACGTTTCGACCTCACCCGCGAACGTGTCCGTCAAATTAAGGAAAAAGCCATCCGCCGCCTGAAGCATACCTCACGCAGCAAGATTCTGAAGACCTATTTAGGGTAATATTCTATACACGCTTTTTAAATAAAAGGAGAGAATCAAATTTGGTTCTCTCCTTTTATTTTAGGGACGGAAGGGATTGCTGATTGCTGATTTTGGATTGTAGATTGGGGGACGGGGGCAATGCATTCATTTAAGAAACCAATTTAGTGCAATTTACCTAAAGACCTCAGAGACGACACCAACAATTTGAAAAACCACTAACCCAACATCTAAGAAAATTGGTTTTCATTGCTGATTTTGGATTGTAGATTGAGGGACGGGGGACGGACGGGTTGAACAATTTCAACCGAGAATACACTTTAATAAATATATCCAAAATCTACTCTCAATTATTACTTTTGTCATCAGCTTAACCCCAATCAACAATCCAAAATCAGCAATCAGCAATCCCCAGTCCCCCGTCCCCAATCAAAAATCAACAATCAACAATCAGCAATTAAAAATGGCCTACATCGCTCCCTCCATCCTCTCCGCCGACTTTGGTAATCTGCAACGTGATGTGGAGATGATCAACAACAGCCAGGCCGACTGGTTTCATGTGGATATTATGGACGGTGTGTTTGTTCCGAATATTTCTTTTGGTTTTCCGGTGATGAAATCAATTTTCAAGCACGCGAAAAAACCGATGGATGTGCACCTGATGATTGTGAATCCGGATCGTTACATCCAGCAATTCAAAGATGCCGGCGCGGCGATACTAACGGTGCATTACGAAGCTTGCGATCATTTGCACCGTACCATTCAGCATATCAAAGATTCAGGAATGCAGGCCGGTGTCGCGATTAATCCGCACACTTCGGTGACTTTACTGGAAGATGTCATTCATGAAATCGACCTGGTGTGTATGATGAGCGTGAATCCGGGTTTTGGCGGACAAAAATTCATCTCGAATACTATTTTGAAGACCGAACAGCTCCGCAACATCATCGCGAAAAAGAATTCCAAAGCGAAAATTGAAATTGATGGTGGTGTGGATCTTGAAAACGCGTCATCACTCATCAAAGCGGGCGCGGATGTGCTCGTTGCAGGCAATACGGTTTTTTCTTCCGCGGATCCCGCCGGAACTATTGCTAAACTGAAAGCTATTTAATTTTCCTCCGCTCCTATTTACCTTCCGCGTAATCGCGCAGGTATTCAAAACGCGGCATCAGGTTTCCGTCTTTTGTAATGGAAGCCCGTTCAATCACTCCATCGGTATCTTCACCAAACAAAGAAGGAAGCACTCTTTCCATCAGGTGTTTTCCAAAACCATCCGAAGCATCCCTTGGCAATTCGCAGGGTAAATTATCTACCGACATTACCGTAATGCCTTGTTTGTTGAACGAATCAACAATTTCCTCCGTCATCGGATCATAACCGTAATATTTGTTATCGATCGTTGTCGCTTTGGTCGTGCTTGGAATGCTTCCGTTCAGATCGCAGGTCACATCGGCAATCACACTGATGCGGAAATCAGGATCGCGCATGCGTGATTTGCTGAACAAAATATCCGCTCTCGGATCCCAGAAAGTGCAATGAATCAGCAAATCCGTCACACCCGCGAAAGATCCGGGATCACTGAATTTGCAACGGTAACCATCCGGTTTATGATGAAAATCCCAGCTGCTGAAGGCTGAACCATCTTTTGCCACATAATAATCTTCCGAATGCAATTGTACATACACCGGTTCACGGAAAGTATAATTTAGAAATTCATAGGGAGTCACTTTTCTTAAATCCAAAGCTCCCATCGTTTCACAGGCTCCGTTCGCTACTCTGCCTCCACCGGTAATCACGATTTTTATATTCGGTAAACGTACTTTTTCCAGCTCTTTGAAAAGTTCTTTTTTATCATGACACAATTGCGCCGGTTTCAAATCAAAGAGATTGTATTTTAAACCGTATGCCATGATGCCATTGTAGGCGCCAACAATTCCCGCGAAACGACCAAAACCGATGATGCGGTTTTCGTTTTTATCGACCAGGCATTCGTAATCGATCGTCTGGATCTTCTTTGCCAGCAAGGCTTTCAGCAACTCACGGTTGTGCGGCTGTTTCTTGATCGTATGTGAAAAGAAAAAATATTTTTTCCCGGGAATCAAATCCGCTTTCGGAACTTCTTTCACTCCCATCAGAATATCGCAATCCGATAAATCTTCCTGCAACGCTATTCCCTGCGCGACATATTCACTGTCTTTAAAACTTCTCCATTCACTTGGCTGAACTACCAATTCAACATTTGGAAATTGTTCCAGAATAACCTTGCATTGTTCTGGCGTAAACGGCCCCCTCTTATCGTGTGGAACTTTTCCTTCGCGGATGATCGCAACTTTAATCTTCTTCATTCTGTATTTCTAAAAAGAGCACAAATGTATGCTTTAAACAATATATCAAAAGAGACCACTGATTTAGGTGATTCTTTTGATTTCTATGATTTTTTGAATTGCTTTCAGCAATTCAGGAGCCTTGATAGTCAGAGCTTTAAATCCTTTTTTTAGTAAATCTTCTGACAATCATGGTTTTGCTACGAAGAGCAGCAATTGTCCGTTGTTTTCGGCAAGACTGTAATCTTCTGATTCTACCATCCTGTCGCCGGTGATGTCTGTGACAATGTATCCGGTGGAAAAGAGCTGTGACTTATTTTCAATCTGTGCCAAATCCACAGCTTCGATAAATCCATCCTGGTTGACATCACCGCTGTACAAACAATACTTCCCTCCGCTCAGAATCAGATTGCTTCCATAAGCCTGACTCGCACTTGTTGTGAAATCATAAAAGATCGATGAAGCATTCAGCAAGACCGGAGCGGCGCTCCATGTTTCAAGCGAGTTCCTGTGTTTCAATACAAAGTAACAGGAAGTGTTGTAAAATGTTCCGGTACAATTCAGAGAAATGGTCCCGTTTGTTTGCATCAATGCTTTGGTCGACTGTAAAACCGTATACGGTGAAACCGGACTTCGAAGTTCAACAGTAATCGAATCACTCAATGTTGGATAAGTCCCCGGGTTCACAGAGGCATTCATGACACCTGAACCAAGATAAAATCCCTGTACAAGCGCCGTTAAATTCAAACTCAATGCCAGATGATTTCCACTCACATTGATATTGTCGATGTACAATTTATTTCCAAAGCCATTGTAATTCTCAAATTGAATAATTACTCCCGGCTGACCCACATAGCCATTGAGACTTATCGTCTCCGTTCTCCATTGTGCAGCTGTAGGCACAAAATTATTGCTGCCACTTCCTGCAGTCGACAAAGTTGTACCTCCTTTTGCATACAATCTTGTGAAGGTCGCACCGCAATTTGTAGAAACCATCACAATGAGTGAATCTACATATCCTGTGAAAACCTGGTAGGCAACATCAAAGGTGAGTGTCGCGGAACTGTATGAAGTCATGTCCAGTCTGCACGTTTGCAAATCATCCCTGTTGCCCTGCGCGTTCCAGCTGTAATTATCATACATCATCGAATTCGCCGATGTACCAAAACCTCCGGCCGTAGAAACTTTTGTCCATAAATATCCCGCTGTTCCGTTATCAATATTTTTCCATCCCGCAGGAGGATTTGAACTTCCTTCAAAACTTTCCGCCAATGGCAGACTCGTTCCGTTGGTAGTGATGTAGGCATTTTTGGTTACAGTACTTGTACTTACTCCATCCGAAACTGTCAGCGTTACCGAATATGTTCCCGCGGAAGAATAAACTACCGTCGGAAGTGCGGCTGTGGAAGTCGATGGAGTTCCCCCGGGGAATGACCATGTTCTGGTGGTGACATTCCCTGTAGAAAGATCACTGAACTGCACAGTCCCTCCAACACAAGGATTTGTATCCGTCGCAGCGAAACTCGCGGCCAATGCACGCAGCGTGGTAATCGAAGCTTCCCACATTCCTCTTCCATATGTTGCCACACGAAGAGCAGTGTTCGGTGTATTGTCATTGAAGAAAGACAAATCAATCACCGTTGGTCGGGAAGGCAGACTGGAATTAAAAAGTGTCCAGCTGAGTGCATTCGCGACTTTGTAATAAACAGCATTGTTACTAGCCACAAACATCAGTTCATTCGTTGCATACTCATCGGAAAGGATTCTCACATGATTCACCGAAGGCAAATTGTAAGTGATGTCCGTCCAGTTCGCGCCATTGTTGGTACTGCGATAAGCTCTTGTATTCGCGGTGATGTAAATCGTGCTCGATGAATTCGCGACGGTGGTAATACTTGCGGCATTGTTCGTCGTATTCGGTATAGCATAGGAAACAAAAGTCGGTGTCGCGGCAAGTGCATCATTCGAAACATAAATCATCCCGTCAGCAGTGATGACATACAAACGGTTGACATCCGATACCGAAGAATGCATGGCCATGATCTTCTTGCCCAGATTGGCAATCTGTGTCCATGTTGGTGTAGCAGCCTGGATATTGGTCGTTCGGTAAATAAAAGTATCGGCCACAAAAGCCAGATTGGTATTGCTCCGGTTAAAAGCAAGCCCTTGCAAAAGCGTTACCTGTGCAGGCAAGCCGTAGGTTGCATCACTACCATTTACCACACGACGTTTGTTGTTCCCATGATAATAAACCATGGTACTATTCGTCCTGTAATCGAACGTGCATTGCGAACCCCAGTCACCTCCACGATTGGTGTACCAGCCGAGAGAAGTGGCATACAATTCTCCATTGTCCTGTGTCCCGATGCTGAATATGTCTTTACGGGTCGGACTGCAATTTCCATGGTAGATTTCATAACCATAAATTCCGTCACTCTTCGGAGTCCAGTTGATTCCGCCATCTGTACTGAGCCACACTCCTCCATCGTTCATGTTCCAGAGTTGTGAGGAGTTGTACGGACTCACGGTAATCTGATGCATATCTGTATGCACCATCTGCCACCAATTGGTGAGCTGTGTCCATGTCGCTCCTCCATCAACAGATTTCCAGACATTGTGCGCGACGAGGTAGAGAATATTCGCGTTGGTTCGATCCACACCGATACCAAAATTGTAATCACCTTGTGTCGATGATGTGGATGAATTGGAATAATAAGTCAGATAATCCGGAACGATATCTTTTACCGCTGTAAAGGTGGTACCACCATCCGTAGATTTAAAAATCGTTCCGCCTTTGACCACCATCGCGAAGTAAACCACACTACTATCCGCAGGTGTCACCGCCACGCGGCAACCTGCTCCGGATGTAAATCCTGCCGGGATATAAATTCCGGATGTGATCTGTGTCCATGTTTCACCGAAGTCGGTGGAACGATACAATTCCGATCCGGTAGTGGTCGCAAACAACACTCTCGAAGTCGCGTTTGCTTTTCTTTGCAGATCGTCGAAAGCAATTGTCGTCGCAGTCTTGGCGGTCCAGCTGGTACCGCCATTATAGGTCTTGTAAATTCCCGCATCCGTGATCGCGACAATGATGTTGTGATCATTCGGATCCATGATCATGTCCACGACAAGTCTTGAAGTCAGCGCTGTTTGTGAAAATGTCAAACCACCGTTTGTCGATTTCCAAACTCCCGCACCGCTATAATAATAATCATGATCACCTGTTCCCAGATACAAAATCTGATCATTGGTAAAATCCACACAAACCGAAGCCAGCCTTGCATAAGGCATAAAATCAGTTCCCGGAGTGACGGCCCAGTTAGTGCCTCCGTCAGTGGTGATAAACAATCCACCCCGCGCACTCACCGCGTACATCTTGTTCGGATTGCTCGGATGAAATTTCATCTGGCTCACCCTGCTGATCCCATGAATCTGCCCGCTCGCATTCGTCGGAAACTTCGTCGGCAATACAGCACTCCAGTTGGACTGAGCGTTTATATTCGTCCTATAAAGACAGAAGGCGAGCACTGCAAGGACTAGAAAAGTATAATTCGTTTTCACTTTCATCTGATTTGGTTTCGGGTTCCGGGTTGGTTGTTAGTTGTTAGATGTTAGAATTTAGATGTTAGATGTTAGTTATAAGTTGATACCTATAATTTTTTTCCACTCATGTCCTATCAACCTCCTTTTTTTTTTTTCTTCCTTCCCCCCCTTTTTTTTTCCCCCTCTGTCCCACACCTCCCAACCCCGAATTCATAATTCATAATTCAAAATTCACAATTCATTTCAAAGCCCGCCTCTGTTCCATAATTTTTTTTTCCTCTCCTCCCCCCCCACCCACCCACCCCGAAATTAATAATTAATAATTAAAAATTCCACTCCCCTTAAAAGCCCGCCTCTGCTCCAAAGTAAGTATCCTCCCATCCTCCTGCACAAACGGCAACACTTCCTTTTTCCAATTCTCGAAACGTTTGCATTGATAGGTCATCCGGTCGCGGAATTCCATGCGTTGGATGTCTTCGGGAGTGAGTTTGTCGGGTTCGCCTTTATTGAGTTTGCGCTGTTCGCGTTCTTTTTCTCTTTCTTCGGCTTCTTCCTTCTCTTTGCGTGATTCATTCACGAAACCTTCCTCTTCCTCCTCACCCATGGGCTTTTCGTGATACTGCCAATAGGTATCATAGGCCTTGATGGCTTCGTAATAATTTGTGGAAGGATTATCGATCATCGATATCCAGACAGGATTGTTTTTGTAATCGGGATCGGCAGGTTTTTCTTTTTCCTTTTGCGCGAAAGAAATATTCACGCAAATCAGGAGAAACAATAATGTTCCGAAGGCCTTTGTCAGTAAGCTTTTCATGATAACGCAGTATGCTCAAAAATAGGTTTTACAAATGTGCTTTCAAAATAATATTCCCTCGAATGACAAAAATCATCCTCTTCATTTTACCTCTAGAATTCAAATGAATTCTCCCAAAGAAATTCAATCAAAAATTACTTTCACAAAGCAAATAATGACCTGGTCCACGCAGAAAGTTCATTTCACCAAATCAATCCATAAACCCTGAATTTTTCTTCACAATAAAAAAATCAAAAAATCAAAAAAATCAGGTAAATCTGTGGTCCTGATGTTGTTTTTACCAAGCTTTCTCCCACCTTTGCAAAAACACTGCATTATGCCTCCGAAATTGAGAAGACAGCTTTTATCCTTCCTGCTCCTTTTGTTCTTCCCCGGGTTCCTCATTGCCCAGGACTCCCTGACCGTCACCGAAGGAATGAACGCCAGCAGTCTGGGCGCTCAGCCATCATTTTCTGTTGTCATTCCCCAGGCCAAGATGAAAGACGTGCTTTCCGGCTGGAAGAAATACATCAAACAAGGCACAAAAAAATCTGTGGAAGAAGAAAGCAAGGAGCTCATCCTTTCTCAAGCCGTGATCCCTTCATTGGGACTCGATACCTTCACCGTTTTTGCAAGAGCTGAAGCAGCCGATAACGGCATTCGTTTCATCAGTTTTTACCATTGGAACGATTCGATTTTCATGTCTTCTTCTGTTGATGTCAACAAGAGCGAAAAAATTATCCGTCTGGTTCGACAGTTTGCTGTGGAGCAATACAAAAGAGCTGTCGATTACGAACTCGAAGCTTCCCGTCGTTCGCTCTCTGAACTCAACAGAGATCTCGACGATCTTAACGCGCAAAACGGAAGATCAGAAAAGAACATCAAGGAGTACGAACGCTCCATCGACCGGTTGAAAAGCGAAATCAAGATCAACGAAAAAGAATCCGAATTAAAATCGGACGAAGTGATGCGTCAGAAATTACTGCTCGAATCCTTCCAGGGCACACCCGAAGCGAAAACCGCTGAAGACAAAAAATTCAAAGAGCTGAGCAAACAAAAGAAGCGTCTGCAGAGCGACAACGAAAGCATGCACAAAGACATCGACGATTTCGAAGACAAAATAAAGTCCCGCGAAAAAACCATCAAACTCAACACCGACGACCTCATCCCCGCCAAGAAAGAAGCGATTATCAAGCAGGAAGCGGCGGTGAAGATGGTGGAGGAGAAATTGAAGAGCATTCGGTGAGTTTGGTATAAGGTATTAGGTATAAAGTATAAGGTATAAAGTATAAAGTATAAAGTATAAAGTATTTCCCGCGCACTGCACTAATACCTTATACTTTATACCTTATACCTCAACCCATCATTTAAAACGAATTCACCCTAGAACTCCCCATCGAACATTTAAACCCCGACAAATGCGCTTCGACCTCCTCACCGTAGTACCCGGCTTGCTCGAAAGTCCTTTCGGGCATTCGATCATGAAACGTGCGATCCAGAAGGGTCTCGCGGAAGTGGTCGTGCACAATGTGCGGGACTATGCGACGAACAAACACAAGACTGTCGACGATGCACCTTACGGTGGTGGCGCGGGCATGGTGATGATGATAGAACCTGTTGTCGCCTGTATCGAAAAATTAAAATCAGAGAGAGATTACGACGAAATTATTTACATGAGTCCGGATGGAGATTTGTTCGATCAGAAAATGGCGAATCAATATTCCATGAAAGGCAACATCATGATTTTGTGCGGACATTACAAAGGCATCGACGAACGCATCCGCGAACATTTTATCACGCGTGAAATTTCTGTCGGCGACTATGTTTTATCCGGAGGAGAACTTGCAGCCGCTGTTGTCTGCGATGCCATCATTCGTTTGTTGCCCGGCGTGCTCAACGATGAAACCTCTGCCCTTTCCGATTCCTTTCAGGACGATCTTTTAGCTCCTCCGGTGTATACCCGTCCGGCCGAATTCCGTGGCTGGAAAGTGCCCGATATTTTGCTCTCCGGAAACACCCCGGAAGTCGACAAATGGAGGCATGAAAAGTCCCTGGAGCGGACCAAAATCCGCCGTCCAAACCTCCAAAAAGGGGAATAAAACCGGAAAAAGAGAAGATTTTAGTATTTTTTGTATTAAATATTTGTCTATATTTGCCGTCCGATTTCGGAACAACCCGAGTCGAAAATATATTGCACCATGGATTTAGTGAAAATAGCAGAGCAAAGCTTCGTTGAAAAGCGTGAAACCCCGGCCTTTAAAGCAGGTGACACTGTCACCGTTTTCTATAAAATTATCGAGGGAAACAAAGAGCGTATCCAGCAATACCAGGGCGTTGTATTACAACGCAAAGGTGGCGGCATGACAGAGACTTTTACCGTTCGTAAAATCTCCAATGGCGTAGGTGTTGAGCGTATCTTCCCTGTACAAAGCCCAAAGATCGACAAGATCGTCGTTGACAAACGCGGTATCGTTCGCCGTGCACGTATCTTCTACCTCAGAAACATCTCTGGTAAGAAAGCACGTATCGAAGAGAAGAGATCTTAATCCTCATTTAAATGACGAAACCTCCTGTGAACAACGGGAGGTTTTTTTTTGCTCGGGGGTTTTTAGTGCTTAGAGCTTGGTGGTTAGTGCTTAGAGGTTAGTGCTTGTTAATTAGTGTTTGGTGCTTAGTAGATTTTTCTAAAATTGTTCCAGATTGTCTGTTCCGGGTTGATTTTTTTGGGTCTTGATTTGAAAGTTGATTAATTAGAAACAAGAACCAACCTCTAAGCACTAAGCACTAAGCGCACTAAGCACTTTTTGAGCCAATGTCAAGTACTAAGCTGCGAGCTTTTCACAGTATGTTATTGCATCTGTGACTTGCTTTCTTTCAGATTATACAATTCACAGATGTTCTCTATCGATTCATCACCCTCGTACAAGGCATAAATCGTTTTCACTTTGATATTCGTTCCAACAATTGTGGCTTGTCCAAATTGATGCTCAGGATCAATGACAACATTTTTAGCCTTCCCCAAAGGGAAATAGCGCCTGGCGATCCTGTTTTTATCAAACTCAATTTTTCTTAAATAGGGCTCTACGATTTTTTTTAAGGTCATCTGGCTCTTACCATCATGTCTGACAATCTCATCGTAACGCTCATACCAAAGATCTTTCTTATCGGTCAATAATTTGGTCTCTGCAAAAGGATATTTCGTATCCAGAATTCCTGATAAGTGTTTGTGAAATTTCTGAATTCTCTGAGCACTGATTCCCTGCTCTCTCAATTTTGCAAAAGCAATAAACTCAATTAGGGTCAGGAAGTTTACTGCCCTGTTTTTATCTTCACCAAAGCTGTATTTGCCATGTTCTAAACCAAATTTCTTATTCCAGAATTCAAGCAGCCAGAATCTCACTTTGGGCAAAGGCAATTCCAGGATCTTAGCTACATCAGCAACCAAGAAAACACCTTCTCCCAATCTGGCTTTATTGTCTGTCATAAAATCAAATTTCTTTTCCTTAAGATAAATATAATTTCTGCAATTATAATACAGGACTCAATTTATACAACAAAGATCAAAATAGGTTATTATCAAAAAAGAGAAAACAGAGTCTAATCACTTAGTTTGCAATTATTTATAATGATTTAACAAAAGGGAGATCTTATAGGCTGTTTCTTTTATTAAAATAATTCAAGAGGAATAAAAAATATTCGGTCCACAGCATTTTCAATATTGTTCCGTAGAAAGCAAAACCAACGTGCATGCCTCCTCAGTAAAAATTCCTTTTTGCTGCGCCAATCTTTCGAAAGGTTCATTCTCGGCGCCGGGGTTGAAGATAATTCGTCGGGGTTGGAGGCTGAAAATGTAGTCGATCATCTCTCCCTGGTTTTGCGGACCGAGATAAAGAGTCACTGTATCGACATCAGAAAAAGGTGGTTTGCCGGTCTGGATTTGGACGTCGCCGATCGTGCCGGAACGGAGGCCGATGGCATGAACAGCATGTCCGTGCCGGCGCAAAGCAAGCACCGCCCTGTTCGAATAACGCTCAGGTTTGAGGCTGGCTCCGATGACCAAAGTATATGTTTTTTGTTCCGGCAATTGACTTTATTTGAAGTAGTATAATTATTTGATAAACAACATTATATATATTTAGCAAAAAGTATTTTCAAGGAGCTTTTCAACACTCCTCGATGTAGTTCAGATCCTTGTGAAAACTCTCTTTCACCGACAGGATTCCCCAGATGGCAAGGACAAAACAGATCACCCCGACGAGCAAAGCGCTGTACACTTTTGCATGAGCCGTCGCGCCGAAAAGCGGCTCGCAGGCCTTGTACAAAAGTGTGATGGGCACCACGGCTCCACGCACAAAATTGGGGACAGTATTGGTAACAGTTGAACGGATATTGGTACCGAATTGTTCGGACGCGATGGTCACAAAAAGCGCCCAATAACCTGTCGCGGTGCCGAGCGCGAAGCAAAGAAAATAGAACCAGCTGAGCGATGTCGAGACCGGAAAGAGAAAGACAAAAACCAGGATCACCGACAGCACCAGATAACCGATCACCACTTTTTTTCTGGTCTGAAAATACTGACTCAGCAAACCGCTGAGCAGATCTCCGGACGACAAACCGATGTATGCATACATGATCGCCGTTCCGGTGACCACGCCTTCGATGCCCATTTCTTTGGTGAGGCCAACGCTCAGTGCAACCAGTACACCGATTATATACCAGATGGGCAGACCAATAAAAATGCAGCTGATGTATTTGACAAAGGTCTCTTTGTTACTGAAGAGTGAAAAGAAATTCCCGCGTTTTACACCTGCTTCTTTACGCACATGCGTATACATCCCCGACTCCATCGTTCCGATTCGCAGCAGCAGCAGGAACAATCCCAAAGCGCCGCCCACGATATAGGCCATCTGCCAGCCGACGAAAGCCGTTCCGAAATGTTCGTTGAGATAATTCGCGAAGAAGGCTCCCTCCTTTCCGACCACCGAAGCGAAGACCGCTCCGAGGGCTCCGAAAGTCACAATGAGCATGGTTCCGTAGCCCCGGGTTTCCTTGCTCATGGTTTCTACTACGAGGGTAATTCCCGCGCCCAGTTCTCCGGCCAGACCGAGACCGGCGATAAAGCGAACCGTCGCGTAGCTGGTCATATCGGTGACGAAGGCATTGGCGATATTGGCGATAGAATACAGGAGGATAGAACCGAAAAGCACTTTGAGCCGGCCTTTTTTATCGCCCAGGATGCCCCAGAGAATACCTCCGGTGAGCATGCCAATCATCTGGCAATTAAAGAGAAAAATTTCGTTGGACTCATGCCCTGCTCCTCCAAGCCCAAGAGCTTCAAGGCTTTCCTTCTTGACTACATTGAAGAGAATGAGATCGTAGATATCGACGAAATAGCCCAGTGATGCCACGATCACGAGCATGTTCAATGGGTTTTTGATTCCTTCTGCTTTCATAATCAATGCTCAGCATGCGAATGTAAAATTTATCTGCTCAAAAGCCCTAGTACCGAGCCTCAAAAAAAATCGAATAAAACAGATATAAGTTTCCCGTATTAAAGAATTCTATTAATTTCGCCCCCGGAGAGATGGCAGAGTGGTCGATCGCGGCGGTCTTGAAAACCGTTGACCTCACGGTCCGGGGGTTCGAATCCCTCTCTCTCCGCGCTTGATTATTCCGTTTCACTTTTTGTGGAACGGAATTTCTATTCTAATATCAATTCACTTGAATTTATGATCGCGGTCCCTTTTGGAAAAACACAATTCAATTTGTAATGAATTTCAGTTTAAATTCTCCTAGATTCCTGATTCAATTTATTTTAACCCAACTGTTCTTCATTGTGCAAAAAAGAATTTTCATCAAGAGAAAAAATCACCTTTGTATTAGTTCAACTGAAGCTATAACTAAAAATCTACCAACAAAAGTTTAATAAAATTGAAATACATTTTCCAAATATCTTCCTTAGCTAAACTTCATGCAACCTTTTGTTCATACAAATACTTTTGAAAGCCCACAAATAAAGAACTTATCTCAACTGCTTCGCCAAGGACATCTTTGGCATCTTCCAGTGATTGATATTTATTTGTGAGAAGTATGGGCAATTTTTCCTGATCAAGTTCTTCGACGCCTGATTCAATGTATTTGCTTAAAACAAATTCGATAAACTCTTTTTGCTTGTTGTTTAAGAGAGCAAAAATGGTGGCTTGTGATGCTGCAACTCTTTCTTCCCTGGTCATGGTTTTTGCTTCTGAATTAAAAACATAGTCCAGGACATCAAACAAATCGCTCTTTTCGAGGTTAACCAGTTTCTGTAGTGTTAATAAATCGTCTTTGCCAAAACCGGCTTCTTCGAGTTTTTCCAAGAGCGTTTTTCTGGTGAGTGGGTTGCTCCAGATTTTTCTTAATTCAGCTTCGCTTTTGAACAACTCAGGGAGTTTGCCAAAAAGACTTTCCATGAACTCTGCTGCCGAGATAGGTTTACCATCCGAACTCCAGAATGAGGTGGAAATCATGTGCTGGATCTCGCGCTCTTTTCCGTCTTTGAGTTTGATCTTGATTTTTACCTTCTTGTCGCAAACACAAGGACTTTCTCCACACTTGTAACAAGGTGGCGGTGTATCTTGAATGCAAATGCAAGGTGACTTACCACATACTTTGCATGGCTCTCGTTGTGTTACTGTTTTTCCTTCGCATTCACAAACCACTTTGCCACAAACTTCACATGGAAGGGTATCTCCATCCCAAGCCGGGTCGGCGAACAATCTATAGGCGTCAACATAATCGTAAATCGTGAAAAATTCTTTGCCGTCAAATAATCGTGTTCCCCGTCCTACAATTTGCTTAAACTCAATCATGGAATTGATTGGGCGCATTAATACGATATTCCGGATATTCCGGGCATCAACTCCGGTGGAGAGTTTTTGAGAAGTGGTGAGAACAGTCGGTATGGTTTTCTCGTTGTCCTGAAACTCGCGGAGAAACTGCTCGCCGATTTCGCCGTCGTTCGCGGTGACTCGCACGCAGTAATTCGGGTTCGTGCTTTTCTTATATTGATTCACCAGATCGCGAATGGCGGCGGCGTGTTCCTGATTAGCGCAGAAGATGATGGTCTTCTCGTTCTGATTGACCTGATCAAGAAAAATCTTCACACGCTTTGCTTCGCGTTCTTTAATTTCAATAATGCGGTTGAAATCTGTTTCGGTATAAAGTTTTCCCTCTTCGATCTCGCCTTCGATGATGGTGTCATCGCTGGTGTAGATGTAATCGTCGAGGGTGGTTTGGATGCGTTTGACTTTGAAAGGCGTGAGGAAGCCGTCGTTGATGCCTTCTTTCAGCGAGTAGACATAGACGGGTTCTCCGAAATATTTGTAAGTATCTACGTTGTCCTGACGTTTAGGCGTTGCGGTAAGACCCAGCTGAACGGCGGGAGAGAAATATTCCAGGATGGCTCTCCAGTTTCCTTCGTCGTTTGCGCCGCCGCGGTGACATTCGTCGATGACGATAAAATCGAAATAGTCTTTGGGGTATTCGCCGAAGTATGGAGCGGGTTTGCCTTCTTTGTCGGTGCCGCTCATGAAGGTCTGGAAAATGGTAAAGAAGATGCTGCCGTTAGTGGGCACGCCTCCTTTTTTTGTGATCTCTTTGGGCTTGATCCGCACCAGGGCATCTTCGGGAAAAGCCGAGAAAGCATTGTAAGCCTGATCCGCCAGAATGTTCCGATCGGCGAGAAAGAGGATTCTCGGTCTGCGTTTGCCGTCGCGTAAAAGGTTCCAGCGTGACTGATAAAGTTTCCATGCGATCTGGAATGCAATGGCTGTCTTTCCTGTTCCGGTGGCGAGGGTGAGCAGGATTCTGTTTTTGTTATTGGCGATGGCTTCCAGTGTATTCTTTACGGCCAGTTCCTGGTAATAACGAAGTTGCCATGTCCCGCCTTTGTCTTCGTAAGGAACCTCCGAGAATTTTTCTCTCCACTCATTTTCTTTGGCATACGTGAGGTTCCACAATTCTTCCGGAGAATGAAACTGTTTTACCAGCGCTTCCTTGCCCGTGTCCATCGAGATTTTGTAAATCTCTTTTCCATTGGTGGAATAGGTGATGTTCAGCTTCAGTTTCTCCGCGTATTGTTTGGCCTGCGCCACACCTTCGCCAACTTCCAATTCATCACTCTTGGCTTCGACAACGGCGAGTTTAATTCCTTTGTACACCAATACGTAATCCGCGGTGAGTTTCTTGCCACGACCGCTCCCCACCTGAATCTTTCCGGCGGTGATAGGAAATTCTCTTAAAATTCTAGAACCCTCCACAACTCCCCAACCACAAGCTTTTAGCCAGGGGTCGATGAGTTCGGCACGGGTTTCGGATTCGTTCATAATTTATACACTTAATTGAAGTTCAGTTTCTGGCATCTCGTCATAAGTTCTGCCGTTCAGCAATCTACCATTCGCTTTTTTATTTCTGCCCCCCCATTGTTTGAAAAAGAATGCGACATCAGCAATTGCACATTGTTCTTGTATATCTAAAACCCAGTCGGCATTCATTGGTCTGGGACTTTGTCCGCTTTCACCGCCTACAATTACCCAATCAATATTCTTCAAATTCATGTTTGGTAATGGAGCAATCAACGGTTCGCAGGATAGAAATTTTACTCTGGCATTTGTCTTACGAAGAAAGTCAATACGGTCAACTACTTTTTCGCTTTCAACAGAAACGCCCATCCAGATATTGTGTGTCCATTTTAACTGATTGTGAACGGTAAAAAGACGTTCCGCTCTTTTTGTCAGCACTTGAAAAACATGTTGCGGATTGTCATTCATTACATCGAATACTTTCCTGATAAATGTAAGTGGAATGTCTTCGTGAAACAGATCACTCATCGAATTCACGAAAACGATTTTAGCCTTTTTCCAGGTATAAGGAATGTTCAAATTCTCTGGATGTGTGCGAACCTCGAAAGCGTCTTTGTATTTTTGAACTCCCATTGCCTGAAGTCGTTTTGACATTACTTCTGCATAGCAGAATTTGCATCCGGCAGATATTTTGGTGCAACCTGTTGTCGGGTTCCAGGTAAGTTCAGTCCATTCGATGCTAGTTTGTGCCATTTTCTAAATATTTTGGATTATCTCTTTCGCAATTTTCTTCGCATTCCTATTATTGGAAGCAAAAACAAAATGAAATAGTGGTACACCATTCCGATTCTTCAATACCATCGGCTCTTCCGTTACATATTGCCAGATAGTTTTCATTCTTTCAGCATACAAGCGTGCAATCTTTTCAATAGGTTGTGATACTTTCGTAATAATTTCTTCTTCACCAAACAACGTAGGCCTTATCTCTGATTTGTAGAAATATGATTTTATTTCTTCAATCGGCAAACCAAAAAATGATTCAAGTTTATCGCTGAATTCCAACTTGCACGCCCTGTCAAGCAGACGGTTAACAATAACACCGGTAGGAATTAAAATCCAAACATCAGATCGGGTTCCTTCTAAATCTGCAATAGAAGACCAATCTATCTGCATTCCAAAAGGATCAAGAAAAACAAGGGCAGCAAATTCGTTTGTCTTTAATGCCTTTGCAAGTTCAGAAATTTGAAGATTTGCGTCTCCAGGCCTGTAAACTATTTTCTTCTCTATAAATCTATCACCGAGTTTTGCAGCTAGCTTATTAAGCGACTCTTCCTTTTTATCAATGAAATAGTAATAGTCAAAACCTAAACCCTGCAATCCAAGCACTTGTTCAGCAGCTCCCTTGTAGGTTCTTTCTTCTTCTTCAGTAATTTTAAGTTGTTTATAAATTTCTGAATTAGTTTGCATTTCCCTGGTGCCGCTTCCGGCAAAACCATCAAAATAAATGGTTTTCCAAAATGGATTTTTCTTCATAATGATAAGGTAGGACGATACATACTTTGAAAAAGCTTCCAGCTTCTTTTCCGTCCATGGACCGCCCCATTCCCCGGCCGGCTCATTGAAGAAATTATTTTGCTTAGTTGTCATACTGCTATAACTTTATCTGTTTTCAATTCTCCGGAAAAGGCTTTTGGAGGATGGATTTTTTTAATTCTTCCAAATCAGTGATTTTATTTTGGTAAATAACTTCCAGCTTTTTTGTCTCAGAGGAAAGATCATCGAGTTTTTTCACAATAGTTTTTTGTTCCGCGAGTTGGGGAATGTATAAGGGACAATTCAAGATGTCGTTTTTACGCAAATTTGTTTGATTTTCTCCATTATTGAAACTCAACAAATATTTATGTCTATTAAACTGGTAAACTAAAAAATCATTATCAAACACCTTTGAACAAATAGCTCCAATTCGTTGATTTAATGTGTAGGTGTCATTTTTATCAATTAAAAAACACTTAGCAAGTGCTTTGCCGTTGGGAACATCACTCATTACAAAGACAATGTCTCCTATAAACAAAGGAGAGAGAGCATTATTTGTTCGCTTACCTTTTTCGCCATCAGAAGAAATGAACTTGGAATTCACAAGAATGTACTTTCCCTTTTCATCAATATGTTGTTCGTGCGCTTGCCCATTGCGAAATTCACAAACCTCTCCTAGTGTTTTCTCCTTCCAATCGTCGCCTTTATTCTCAAACACCCCCTGCAAATAACTCTCAAACACCTCCCTCGCATTCTTCAGATTTTTCTCCGCATTCGCTTTAGCTTTGTCGATGGCGGCGAAGGCTTGGTCTAAGATGGAGACGATGCGTTTTTGTTCGAGGAGATGTATTGGGTAGGTAAGATTGAATTGATTTTCTAATACTGATCTTGCTAGTTCAGTTTGGCCGCTGGCACCAGCACCACTTTTCTCTATTTCATTTTCTATATAAATTAAAGCATAGCCGAAAAAATCGAGGTAAAACTTATCTTTAAGTGGACGCACTATTGAAACATGCGAATCAACTGTTATTCTATCAAAAGGCAAATTTTTAACTTGAGCAACTCTCCCAAGAGTTCCTTCCCCAGTTGAATTGACTAAAACATCGCCAATCCTTATAAACTTATCAGAACCCACAGGTTTACTTGTATCGTCATGTCTCCTTGCGGGTTCGAAATTTAATTTATGATCTCGAATGCATTTTTGATTGAGAACAACAACACCATTCTTCTCTACATATATTGGAGAAATCCCTCTTGATATTTTTTCGCACATTTCTCCGAGTCTTTTACACTCCCAGCCAGGCTTCATAGTAATTCAGAAATTGAGTTCAAAATCTCCGCACTCTCCTCATCGAGGGCTTTCATCTCCTCTAATATTTTCTGCGGCTCACGAAGCGTAGCTTCTTCCTTTTTGTTTGGGTTCTTCACGCTCAAGTCGAAGGTGGTTTGGTCGATGTCTTTTACATTTACCGTCCATGAATTTTCGCTGTTTGCTTTTGTCTTTTGGAGTTTAACAAAGTCGGCAAGGTCGTTTTCGTTGAGAGGATTCGTCTTTCCTAAGTTCCTGTCAAGGTTGAGCTGGTAGAACCATGTTTTCTTCGTCGGCGCACCTTTTTCAAAGAACAAGACAACGGTTTTCACTCCGGCACCCGTAAATGTTCCGCCCGGCAAATCAAGTACGGTATGCAGCGTGCAACTTTCCAAAAGCAGTTTGCGCAGGCTGATGGAGGCGTTGTCGGTATTGCTGAGGAAGGTGTTCTTAATAATAATGCCGGCTTTCCCTCCCGCCTTCAACATCTTAATGAAGTGTTGCAAAAAGAGTGAAGCCGTTTCGCCGGTTTTAATCGGGAAGTTCTGTTGTACTTCGGCGCGTTCCTTTCCGCCGAAGGGAGGATTTGCCAGGATAATATCGAAGCGGTTTTTCTCCTGTATGTCGCTGAGGTTTTCGGTGAGCGTATTCGTGTGTACGATATTCGGCGCTTCGATACCGTGCAGAATCATGTTCATGATTCCGATGATATAAGCCAGGGATTTTTTTTCCTTGCCGTAAAATGTTTTTTTCTGAAGCGTAGTCACATCGGAAGTGGAGAGTTTACGGCTCTGCTTCAAGTATTCAAAAGCTTCCACAAGGAATCCCGCCGAACCCGCGGCGCCGTCGTAAATCTTCTGCCCGATTTCAGGTGCCACTACTTTTACGATGGTCTTGATGAGCGGACGAGGCGTGTAATATTCGCCGCCATTACGTCCCGCGTTGCCCATGTTCTGGATCTTCCCCTCGTAGAGGTGACTCATCTCGTGCTTTTCGGCATGGGTCCGGAAGCGCAGTTCATCAATGCGGTTGATCACTTCCCGCAGGTTGTATCCGCTTTGAATCCGATTTTTCAGTTCGCTGAAGATCTCCCCGATTTTGTATTCGATGGTATCCGCGCTTTCCGCGTCGGTCTTGAATTTCTTGAGATAAGGAAACAACTTGTTGTTCACGAACTCTTCCAGATCGTCGCCCGTCAGGGCCTTCTGGTGATCGAGCTTGCCATCCTTGGTCTTGGGCGCAGCCCACTTCGTCCATTGAAATTCGGGTTTGATAATGGCGGTGTAAGCCTTCCCCGAAAGTTCGGCCGCCGTCTTCTTGTCTCGTTCCAGGTCATCGAGATACTTCAGGAACAAGACCCAGGATGTTTGTTCCACGTAATCCAGTTCACTCCCACATCCCGCATCCTTGTGAAGGATGTCGTCGATGTTTTTGAAGGTTTGTTCGAACATAGTTATTCTTCGTTTTAATCTAAATCATTTAAGGATTAAGAGATTCAATTCAAGAAGGCATTCCTGAAAGAAGCCCCGTGTCCACCACATACCTGGTTTTACCTCTAAATCATTGGACATACCAGAATAACATTAAAACCGAGGGTATCAGAAAGTATTATTCCCCAATATTAGTAAAAATCCAAGTTTATGTAGCAAAAGCACCGGAATCTGTTCCGGCAGGATATAGCCCGCCCTGATAATCTAGATTAGAGGCAACAAACGGGTGTGCTGGAAGCACTATCGTGTTCGGGAGGTACTTTGGTACGTCAGGGGAGGAGTTAGATGGATTGTATGAGGTGTTTTGGGGTTCGGTCAATACGGGAACTTGAAAGGTGCTGTTTTCCGCTTTTCGGGGTTTTCCAGATTCCGGAGGGTTTAAAACAACCTTTTCGATTCAAAGAAGTGCTTAAACGACTGTAAACCAAATATATATCAGTAGTAGTCAATATAATCGGAAGAAATAACCCCTTAAAAAACATTTCTGCCATCATCACAATCCTAATACTATCCACTATACGCTCAGTAAAAAACGCTATCGGCTGCCGTATAACAACTCCGTGGGGTAGTCCAGTACCGCAAACAGGAGATAAGGCTTCCAACGAAGCGTTTTGGGGACATCCAATACCAGAGGTGGGTAGGTGCTTCTTTTGCCTTTTCAGAAAATGGCTGGAGGGAATGTGCTGCGGGATAAATGGGGCTAAGACACTGGTTGACTCTGGCCCGAAATGGGAAATGATCGTTCGTCGGAAGGAAGCCTTAACTTTATATTCTTTTAAAATTATGAGAGAAGTAATCGGTAATTTTTTTTGACAACTCTGCATTTTCCCTTTCTGTCATGTTAATCTTATAAGCAAGCATATTCACCGCTCCAAAATGTTTGATAAAAAATTTATCAAGTGAATCCGGATCAAGCCAAACTTTCGTTGCAGTCAACTTGATTAAATTACTGCAACAAAAAGCAATCATTTTTAAACCAGCTCCATACTTTGTAAGGAAGTAAAACCAATAAGGAAATTGTGTATCGAGTTCCTCAATAAATTTTTTCACTTCTGGAATTTCCCAAAGTTCTCTTGGGTCGTTCTCGTAACCACCTACTGAGATTTCGACTCGTTCAAAAAAGTACAGAATAGTTTCCTTGTCTTCAAGCAGCCGGTTGAGTGTTCTGAACACAGGTTGGAAGTCGTTGGATTCTATTTCCTGTTTGCTAATCTCAATAATTAGAAATTCAGTAAAGTCCATTAGTTTTTCCATATACCTTATTGTTTGGGGTAGCTATTAACCGTTTCACTGCTGTCCATTGCGTGAATTGGGATTTATCCTTCTACGAACGCAACGAAGCCTTAGTTGTTAGCAGCAGTTATGCTTCATCGTTAACAAATTATTTATTAGTCAATAAGTGACTAACATTGTAATCCATTGTCACACTATTTACAGTTCCCTCAATAATTTCAGTTACAGTTAGCTTCCCATTAATATCTATTTTGTATTTCGTTATCAAACCCGCCTTTCCTGCTGGCATCTCAGGAATGCCAGAAATATTAAATGACCCGATTAGTTTATTCCCACTCGCATTTTCATAAATTCCATATCTAATGTCCACACTTGTTTCAGTTTGATTATCTTCAACTGTATGAAAAGTATTTTCTCCTTCAATTGGAATTACTGTGCCTTTGGGAATAAGAATAACAAATCCATCTTCGATAATTTCTCTACCAATATTTGTAATCGTTTTCCTTTTGGTTAAGATATTAAGAGCAACTGCCTCTTTTTGTATTTGAAAATTGTTTGGTGCAAGTTGAAGTGCTTTCTCAACGATAGAAGGCATCTTAGTTTCTCTTGATTCATACAAATAATCGAGAGCTAAATAATTTTCTGCTCCAAAATAATTCTTGTTGTTGATTTCGGTAATTGCAATTTGACTTAATGACTTTACTTTAGGAAGTCCCGATTTAATTCTTTCAAAATCTTTAATAAAGTTCAACAAAAGGTTTTTCTTACCAGCATGAATTATAATATTCTCTTCGTTTTTGTTTTCGGAATAATAAGTCCAATTGTAAGAGCCATTTATTAATATTTTATCATCAATAATGCAGTACTTATTGTGCATTGGCTTTTCATTGTCTCCGAAATAAAAATCACCTCCAATATCTATGAACTTTTGAAAGTTGAGTCCATCGGTTCTATTGTTGATGTAATCATTTATAACTATTAGTTCAACTTTAACTCCATCTTCAATTTTAGAACAAAGAGCATCAAAAAGTTCATGGTTGGTAAACCAACAAACACCAACTTTGATTGTGTGTTCAGCTTTCAAGATTTCGCCAAGAATATTTTTACGAATGTTGTTGAAAAATACTTTCTCCATTGTTACACTGTTTGAAATTTGTAGGTCGTTAAATAATTGCCGTTAATATTTCGCTAACCGCAACCCAGTTGCAACTTACAATAATGATAAGAACTAATCAACCCCACTAAGTCCAAGTTGAACTACCATGTTCTATTTTGTGAAGTCGCATAAACTCTCTAAATAATGAGTAGGCTTCATTAACACTAAATCTCTTTTTTATTTCTTGTAATAGTCCCTGCCTATCTCCGGGTGTTAAATTAAAAATTGGATAGAATTTATTTACCTCTTCAGGCTCTATTGTATAAGTATATTCATAATCAGAATCCCCCATAGCCCCCTCGACCGATTTGCCAATATCATATCCATCAAAGCACAACTGATCCTTCTCGTTAAAGTAAATCTCCATAGATATTTTAATATCCGGTCTTTCTAAGTAAAACAAAACTACTTTTTCCATGTATTTCAAGTGTCTATGCAACTATTACTTTCAGGGATTAGTTTACTGTCGCTGACTTCGATCAATGATAGCTTGTTGAAGTTCAGAATATTTTACAGATTGCGTAATCTTTTGCAATGAGTTTAGTGTAATCGAACTTTGGCTTCTTTTATAATTGCTGATTTCAAGTGTGGAAACAACATAAAATTCCCATTGATCTAAATTCATTGGATCAAGAGTCGGTTGGTCTTGATGTTTTAAAAGGCAAAAAACATAAAAATCAGAAGGTCTGGATGGTGTGGGATCTTGGATATTTGTTGAGCGATCCCAATATCTGGCAGCCTTGATTGAGAAACTTATTTTTGAAAGGTACTCTTGAGCCCAACTCTGAATGTAAGCTGCGGATTTCACTTCAATTTTAATTCCTTCTGGACTTATCAAATCATAGGCGCTCCATTCGTCGCGTACATTTTCCATGTTAATACCCAAAGCTGAAGCAACAATAAATTCAGCGAATCGTCCACGAGTCGCGTTACTAATTAGATCCGAGACGCTCCACTTCCAAAAGTCAATGAGTTTTATACCTGTGGGTGAACCATTAGTATTCAATTGCTCCTGGCCGGATTTTATTTTAACATTTATTTGAGGGAGTTGATGTGACATAATTTTGAAGATCGTTTAGAACAATTGCAACATGTCTAACAGCTTACTCTTGCTAGTCCTAAATGTGAGGTTAAGTTACAAAACATTTATTTACCCAGCTCTGCGGAATGTTGTGTGATAGCCCGTGCGAAAGGTCATTCCGCCGCGGAGGTGGGTGGCGATACTTTAGCTGAATTACTTTTCGAAGGGCCAGGGCGGAATGAGCCATCGTACAATTCCACAAATACATTAATCACACGAATAAGGCATACAAGTGATTTGAGCTTTCAACCTTCACTCCCATCCAGGCAATTCGACCCTCAACCGGATTGTTTTTGACCATATTTAATATAATTCAGAGTGACGGCCCCTTCTCAATTCACAATTAAAACAGATATCCGGCAATGTTTAATTTTGTATTCAAAAGCAAAAAAAAGTTTAACTTTGGATAGAACATCTTCAATTTAAGAATTTTCCTTTTCATTTTGGTTTGATAAGAAGTACTCATGCAAACACCCGCAGACGAACTGATCCATTCCCTCAGCCCTGAAGAAGTAAATGCTATCGAAAACTATCGAAGGTCGAGGCACACAGCAGTACTTGCTATACTTTTTTCAGACATTGTAAACTCGACATTTGCAGTAGAAAAGTATGGAGAAACAGCATTTGCTAAAATCAGACACCTGCACGATGAACTGTTTAGATCTATCATTCCTCGCGATGGCGCGGGTGTAATCGTAAAAGAGATTGGTGATGCTTTTCTCTGTGTGTTCGCTGAACCTTCTACTGCAGTTCAGCGTTCCGTGGAATTCCAGAATGCAATAACAGCAAACCGGGCACACCTTTCAATTAAAGATTATCACCTGACTGTACGAATAGGAATTCACCTCGGACAGGTTGCAATCGAGAATAACCTTGCACCCGATATCTTTGGTAAGCATGTAAACAGGGCAGCAAGGATACAGTCAATAGCTCAGGGTGGACAGGTACTCACATCACAATCAATTTGGGAGAATGCAGCCGGTTGGTTACAAGAAAATAGCAAGGAAAATATTCAGTCAATCTGTTATGGATCAACCAGATTGAAAGGAATTAGTGAGAAATTGAAAATCTATGGTTTCTACAATGGAAATCAAACACCTCCTCCTACACCTGAAATATTTAAAAAGCAACAAAAAAGGAAAGGTCTCCTATCGATAGCAATTTTACTTCTTGTTATTTTGACAGGCTACTTTATCTATTCAAGTTACTCTAAACTAGCAACCAATTCCAATTTAGTTAACACTGATAAAGTCCCTAAAACATTCTATCTCCAATTCAACCTTTCAGAACTTTCTAAGAAAAACAATACTTCTGAAGAGTACATTCATTTCGTCAGAGATACAAATGCCCTCATTGACAGAATGACTTCAGTGTTGCTTTCTGTCATCTATCCGGACTCACTAGTCACACTCCAGGATGCGAAAAACTATTTCAATAGGCAGGGTCAATTTTTTAATGGAATACCACCTGAAAATTTTGACGCTGCCGGAGATTCCTTGGGGGTTTCACGTTGGGCTTCAATAAAAGTAAAATGTGATAAATCAGATGCAAAAGATTCGATCGTTTTTGAAATCAATGCATATAACAGGATAGCAGATAGCCATAATACGGATCCAATCTGGGCGGGAGGAAGTTATATTGAAAGTATTGGAAATTTTGATGCGGATTTCAAATCCGATTTAAGAGAAATATTTGATAATTTAATCAAGCCCAGATATCAATTTGTTGTTTCGGATTTTTCAAACAATGTCCTGTTGATCAAACCATGCTTGTTCGATATGCCAAGATTGGCTAAGGGAACAAAACTGAAATTGTACAGGCAATATGCAGAAGACGAAGGAATTAAAAATTATTTATCAGAATTGACAATCGAAATTTTTTATAATTTACAAAAACTTGATACCCTGTATAGAGTCTCAGGCAGGACCACGCCTGAATTCATTTCAACATTCCTCTCAAAGAAAAAAGAAGGTAGGTTCGATAATAAATTAATTCTTCAGTTGAAAGATAAATTGAAATTACTTTCACTTAATGAGTCAAAATCCGGTTTTAAAGAATCTGAAACTTTAATTCAAAATACATCTACACATGTCTTGAATTTCAACGAAATTATTACTAGGCCAACTTGGATAGTAGCCTATGAAAGGTATTTTACAGTAAGGGCCAAGGTTGTGGAGTGTTATGACTCACTCATTAAAGCTGGTTTCATTCCAGAAAATAGTACCCCATTATGCATTCCAAAAAAAGGGGACTTTGTGGAAATCGAATGAGTTTAGCACAGTTCTGCAGCATGTTGTATGAAAGCCCGTGCGAAAGGTCATTCTTCCGCGGAGCTTGCTGACGAAACGTTGTCAACATCACTTTTCAAAAACGGTTCAGGCGGAATGAGCCATCGCACAATCTAGCCCGCAACATTACCCAGACAAAGGTTAATAATTTACAAATAAGTAACCTTATTTTTTCGATACCCAGCTCGGCGGAATGTTGTGTGAAAGCCCGTGTGCGAGGTCATTCCGTCGCGGAGGTGGGTGGCGATACTTTCATTGAAAACTTCTCGAAGTGCCATGGCGGAATGAGCCATCACACAAACCCGCCCACAACATTCCGCCAAGCAACTCAGGTTCATAGATGCTCAATAGGATCAAAGCTCAGATGCTCGGCGGAATGTTGTGTGAAAGCCCGTGCGCGAGGTCATTCCGTCGCGGAGGTGGGTGGCGATACTTTTACTGAACTGCTTCTCGAAGTGCCATGGCGGAATGAGCCATCACACAAATCCGCCCACAACATTCCGCCAAGCAACTAAGGTTCATAGATGCTCAATAGGATCAAAGCTCAGATGCTCGGCGGAATGTTGTGTGAAAGCCCGTGCGCAAGGTCATTCCGCCAGCTCGGCGGAATGTTGTGTGAAAGCTCGTGTGCGAGGTCATTCTGTCGCGGAGGTGGGTGGAAATACTTTCATTGAAAACTTCTCGAAGTGCCATGGCGGAATGAGCCATCACACAATTCCGCCCACAACATTCCGCCAAGCAACTAAGGCCTTAGCATCCACAACGCAATTTGCCATCGCTCCCCAAGCTCGGCGGAATGTTGTGTGAAAGCCCGTGCGAGAGGTCATTCCGTCGCGGAGGTGGGTGGCGATACTTTCATTGAAAACTTCTCGAAGTGCCATGGCGGAATGAGCCATCGCACAATCCCGCCCACAACATTCCGCCAAGCAACTCAGGCCTTAGTATGCTCAACGAAATTTGCTATCGCCCCAACCCTTCCATGGCTTTCCTTCTAACAACTGACTTGTATTGAATCCTTATAAATAGATATAAAATATCCAGCATATATAGATTGTATTTCAACTTTAAGAATTGGATTATTGCACTATGTCTTACGCATATCAAATCCACAAACAAGAGGCTACATATTTTTTAACACTGACCGCTGTTGAATGGGCAGATGTTTTGCTTCGTCCACAACAAAAGAATATCATTTGCGAAAGCCTCAACTATTGCGTTAACGAGAAAGGATTGGAAATTTTCGCCTACGTCATTATGTCAAGCCATATTCATATGATTGCACGAGCAAAAAATGAAAACCTGAGTGCAATTATCCGTGATTTGAAGAAATATACAAGTAAACAAATAATCAAGGAAATAGAAACAAGCAATGAAAGCAGGAAAGAATGGTTGCTGGAACTTTTTCAAAAAGGAGGAAAAAAACAAAAAATAAAATCAAAGAATCAGGTATGGCAATACAATAACCATGCGGAAGAAGTTTATAGTGCAAAATTCACATTATCAAAAATTCACTACATCCACATGAACCCGGTAGAAGCTGGTCTTGTAAACAGACCCGAACAATATATGTATAGCAGTGCAATCGATTATGCAGGAGAAAAAGGCCCTGTCATTGTATCGACTTTGAATTTACATAATTTGTATACATAACATACCTATTCGCTAAATGTTGCTTAAAAGTTCATGCATGATTTTATTCGTCAATAGCATTCGGCTGATTTAATTTCATAGTATTACTTGTCGACAGCCCATGGCGGAATGAGCTCTCGCACTTACCCACCCACAACATTCCGCCAAGCAACATATGTACACAAATTCAAATTGGAATAAAGTCTCAGATGCTCGGCGGAATGTTGTGCGAAAGCCCGTGCGCAAGCTCATTCCGTCGCGGAGGTGGGTGGCGATACTTTCACTGAAAACTTTTCAAAGTGCCATTGCGGAATGAGCCATCGCACAAACCCACCTACAACATCGCCAAGCAACTCAGGCCAAAGCATGCCCCCGTTCGGCCTAATTTTCCATCGCTAGGTCAAGTATTTAACACAAGCCCATACGCAGGCTGACCTAGTCCCTTCGGCAGGATTTTCATGAAAAGATGAAACAACACGAATGTGGTTAGCCGGTTAAGCACAGAATGGTGGATTGAAAAACACACGGGCTTTGGTTGTATGAGAACAAAACGGGTGATTTGTTTATAGGAGAGAAACCTAATAAAAAACGAAAAAGTAAGAAAAAGTAGTAATTTTAGCTTATCTTATTACTTAGCAGTACTAAACAAACAGTATCATGGCAAACTTATTCTGGACCCCAAAAGGAAAGAAAACTATTGAACTAATAACCAAACCATTTGGATCTGAGCAGGAGTTTGAGGAGTTTGTGTTTAATAATGAAGACATTCTACAAGGCATTACAATTTTGAATCGGCAGATTCGGGGAGGCCGTAAGCCGGGAATCCCTGATATGGTGGGTATTGATGAAGACGGAAATGTTTGTGTTATAGAGATGAAAAATGTTACCGTTGATGAGAAAATACTTCCTCAGGTATTAGCATATGCAATTTGGGCAAAATCCAATCCTGATGCGATAAAAAACTTATGGCATGAGTTGGATTTGGATGACGACCTAAATGTAAATTGGGATAATTATGAAGTTAGAATTATTGTGATTGCACCAGAAATAAATCCTGTAGCTTTAAATTACATATCATCCATTCAATATGATGTTGATTTTGTTGAGATAAAAAGATGGATTCATAAAAAGGACATATTTCTTTCGGTTGATTACCTTGAACAAATTCACGAGAAAAAGACCGGTCCAACAAAAGGACTGGAAATATATGACAAAGCATTTTATGAAAAGTCGAGAAATAAAAAGAGTGTTGTAGAGTTTTTAGGTTATGTAAGGGAAATGGAACAGCTTCTGAAAAAGAAAAACATCAAATTGGAAAAAAGATTTAACAAGCACTATTGTGGCTTTAAGTATGGATTTAATACCATATTTTCAATTGCATGGCTTGGATCTAAATCATTTGGATTCCGACTGAGGATGCCAGAATCAGAATTGAAAAAAGTTAAAGTTCCTGGTATTGAAATGGTCTATGCTCGTGGTGAGGGCAGATTTAAAATCACACCTGGTAAAACGAAAGCGAGCACTTTTTTGCCATTAATAAAAAAAGCAATTGGTGAAAAGACGGAAGAGTGATATTCTATCCCGCAGTACAGGATTTGCAATTCCTCACCCCAGCACGGCGGAATATTGTATGAAAGACCCTACCTGATGTCATTCCGATGAGACAAGGTATTGTCGATTTGGTACGGTGGTGCTAGTGAGGATTTTGAAACAGCTGCAGAAGATCTGGTTTGAAAGAATGAAAATAGTATTACCTTTCATTTCACTACAAAAAGCGAAGTTTTTATAGATGGGACATAGCAGCCTTTTCCAATGCAACTCCTGCAATTACTCGACCCGAATTTCGGGCGGACCGGATGCGATCATGGCGGGAGCTACAAATACCTATGTTTGCAACGATTGCCATTCACTTCAGCAGCTTCTGATATTAAACTTTAGCAAACGAAGGAACCGTCGGTCAAAAAAAGGAGATCCTGTTGTTACGGGAAACCAAACTGAACTACCTTCAGGAGAATACGACTTCTTTCCGCCTTACTGCACTGACTGCCATAGTAAAAATCTGGATGTTTGGGATACTCAACAGGCTTTGTGTCCGAAGTGCGGAGGAAAAATGGGGAAGATTCCTGGGGAAGATTTGTGTGAGGATTGAAGGGGGTAGTTCAATGAACAAAACCCCAGCTCGGCGGAATGTTGTGTGAAAGCACGTGCGCAAGGTCATTCCGTCGCGGAGGTGGGTGGCGATACTTTCATTGAAAACTTTTCGAAGTGCCATGGCGGAATGAGCCATCACACAAATCCGCACTCCAGCTCGGCGGAATGTTGTGTGAAAGCCCGTGCGAGAGGTCATTCCGTCGCGGAGGTGGGTGGCGATACTTTCACTGAAAACTTTTCGAAGGGCTATGGCGGAATGAGCCATCACACAATCCCTCCAGCTCCGCGGAATGTTTTATAAAACCTGGGCGCAAGGTCATTCCGCCGCGGAGGTGGGCGGCGATACCCAGCTCGGCGGAATGTTGTGTGAAAGCCCGTGCGAGAGGTCATTCCGCCGCGGAGGTGGGTGGCGATACTTTCATTGAAAACTTTTCGAATGGCCATGGCGGAATGAGCCATCACACAATCCCACATAGAAATTCCCTCATGCAAGGCAGTCAAAACACCTCATTCACACGAAATGCTCCCTCACAACAGTGTTATGGAGAATTTTCATTTAACCACACACATTTTATTAACCCTCTTCCCCCCAGCTCGGCGGAATGTTGTGCGAAATCCAGTGTGATAGGTCATTCCGTCGCGGAGGTGGGTGGCGATACTTTCACTTAAAACTTCTCGAAGTGCCATGGCGGAATGAGCCATCACACAAACCCGCACACAACATTCCGCCAAGCAACTCAGGTTCATAGATGCCCCAGCTCCGCGGAATGTTTTATAAAATCCAGCTCGGCGGAATGTTGTGTGTAAGCCGTTGCGCGAGGTCATTCCCCCCTGCTCGACGGAATGCTGTGCGAAAGCCCGTGCGTGAGGTCATTCCATCGCGGAAGTGGGTGGCGATACTTTCATTGAAAACTTCTCGAAGTGCCAAGGCGGAATGAGCCATCACACAATCCAGCCCACAACATTCCGCCAAGCAACTAAGGTCCATAGATGCTCAATAGGATCAAAGCTCAGATGCTCGGCGGAATGTTGTGTGAAAGCCGGTGCGCAAGGTCATTCCGTCGCGGAAGTGGGTGGCGATACTTTCATTGAAAACTTCTCGAAGTGCCATGGCGGAATGAGCCATCACACAATCAAGCCCACAACATTCCGCCAGGCAACTCAGGCCAAAGCATGCTCAACGCAATTTGTTATCGCCCCTACCCATCTATAGCTTTTCTTCTGACAACTGAATTACATTGAATCCTTATAAATAGATATAAAATATCCAGCATATATAGATTGTATTTCAACTTTAAGAATTGGATTATTGCACTATGTCTTACGCATATCAAATCCACAAACAAGAAGCTACATATTTTTTAACACTGACCGCTGTTGAATGGGCAGATGTTTTGCTTCGTCCACAACAAAAGAATATCATTTGCGAAAGCCTCAACTATTGCGTTAACGAGAAAGGATTGGAAATTTTCGCCTACGTCATTATGTCAAGCCATATTCATATGATTGCACGAGCAAAAAATGAAAACCTGAGTGCAATTATCCGTGATTTGAAGAAATATACAAGTAAACAAATAATCAAGGAAATAGAAGCAAGCAATGAAAGCCGGAAAGAATGGTTGCTGGAACTTTTTCAAAAAGGAGGAAAAAAACAAAAAATAAAATCAAAGAATCAGGTGTGGCAATACAATAATCATGCGGAAGAAGTTTATAGTGCAAAATTTACATTATCAAAAATTCACTACATCCACATGAACCCGGTAGAAGCTGGTCTTGTAAACAGACCCGAACAATATATGTATAGCAGTGCCATCGATTATGCGGGAGAAAAGGCCCTGTCATTGTATCGACTTTGAATTTACATAATTTGTATACATAACATACCTATTCGCTAAATGTAGCTAAATAGTTCATGCATGATTTTATTCGTCAATAGCATTCGGCTGATTTAATTTCACAGTATTACTTGTCGACAGCCCATGGCGGAATGAGCCATCACACAACCCCGCCCACAACATTCCGCCAAGCAACTTAGGTTCATAGATGCTCCATAGCATCAAAGCTCAGATGCTCGGCGGAATGTTGCGTGAAAGCCCGTGCGCAAGGTCATTCCGTCGCGGAGGTGGGTGGCGATACTTTCATTGAAAACTTCCCGAAGTGCCATGGCGGAATGAGCCATCACACAAACCCGCCCACAACATTAAGCCAAGCAACAGTAGCATTCTCACTCACAATTCCCAAATCTGCGAAATAACAGTTTAGCCTTTTGCCACTGAATTCTAAATTTCGGGTTTTTCATTACTTTTATCTGATCAAAATTCTTCCCATGACTGCCCTGCTTCGTATCAATGCTACTCTGAGACATGTAACTCCAAAGATTTGGAGAGAACTGACCATACCCGGAAATTGCACCTTTCATGAAACGCATGCAATCCTTCAGCTGGCTTTCGGTTGGGAGTCATACCATCTCTACCAATTCCCTTTGGACAGGGAAACAATAATAGCTGATCCTGAAATGACGGATGCAGAAGAATTGGGTCGCAACCTGATAAATTCCAGAACAACTTTAATCGATAAAATACTGACTGATAAAGGCAAGTCTGTACTTTATGAATATGATTTTGGAGACGGATGGCAGGTGGATATCCGTGTGCTTGAAGCATTGGATGGCCTGAAATTATCATTGCCTGTTTGTCTGAAAGGAGAACGTTCAGGTCCCCTTGAAGATAGTGGTGGACCAAGTGGTTATATGAATCTGATAAAAATCATGTCAGATAAAAAGCATCCGGAATACAAAGAAATCAAAAAGTGGATAGGAGCACCATTTAATCCTGAAGAATTTAATGCAGATGATGTTACTGAATCACTTTCATCCTATAAATCTCTGGCACTTGAATTAAACGCGGATGATGATTTTGAAGATGAAGAATTTTTAGAAGAAGAAGAGGATGGATTCGAAGGGAAGGTAAGTGCAGTTATCATCCGACCAACATTGGACGCTCTGAAATACAAACAAAAATTAAATCCAAAATTTAAAATTCCGGAGCATGCTGTTCATTACCATGATTTGGCTAAAGTTTTCATGATCCCTTACATGGATGATTCAGAACTTGCTTTTGATTTCATGGAAAAAAATCATGGGATGGTACTGCTGGAAATGTATACACGATGGTTCGGAGAACCGGCAAATTGGCCACAAAACCTGGATTGGAAAACATTTAACAAATATTTCTCAGTTGAATTTGAATCGGAAGTGGATATATGGCCGCTTCCTCTGGAAGAAAGTGCAGACAACTGAAGACAATTTATGAGTTATGAGTTAAAAATCCGGCAAAAATCCGAAGGCGTTTACTTTTTAGCATGAAGAATTACTCCTTTTTTCAATCGTCCGACTGATCTTCTTGAAGTTGATTTTTTTACTTCTACTGATTTCAATTGTTCTGTTCTGCCATCAGGAAACTCCTTGTACAAAACACCATTTTTCATGTATGTAATGGATAAACCAAGAGCCTTTGTGGCTCGGATTGCGTTTGCAGAACCCTTCCTCCCAACTTTTACAAGAATAGCAGTTTGTTTCGCGTCTCTTCTGAATACGGCTTTGGAGGCTTTTTCAGAGGACGAACCGACTTCAGCTTTTTTTTGCGCACCTCATGCACCAATTTGGGTCTTTTTAATTTTGCCATTTCAATTAATTCAGATGCTTCAAATTTACAAAAACTTCCATCCTATTCTACTGAAAATGTTTAAAACATACGCTCAACAGAACAATCCTGCTCAGGAAATGTTGTGCGAAAGCCCGCTTGAAAAGTCATTCCGCTGAGAAGGTAGGCGGCGATACGTTCACTGCATTAATTTCAGAACGGCCAGGGCAGAATGAGCTATCGCACAATCCCGCCCATAACCTAATGCGAGGTAAAAGGTCACTACCAATCTTCAATCAACAATCTAAAATCTAAAATCTAAAACTAGCTCGGCGGAATGTTGTGTGAAAGCCCGTGTACAAGTACATTCCGTCGCGGAGGCGGGTGGCGATATTTTCAAGAACTGCTTTTCGAAGTGCCATGGCGGAATGAACCGTTTTACTTGCATGCACACATTATTCTCTGCAACGAGACGATAAAAAAACTTCCCTGCAGAAAATGGCGGGAAGTTTTGTCAACGAATATTGTCTAAGTAGAATTAGTGAAACATTCTATCAAGGTTATTTTAATTATGATAGACAACAAAACTAAATGCAAAATCCCAGGGAACAGGTGGAGCAAGCACCAGGAACATCTGGAAAGTATTTATATCCAGTTGAAAACCGTTTGGATCAGGAAATGCCGAGGCGAAACATAAGGGAGCTGCCGGTGTAACAACACAAGTATATGATCCGTCAAAAGTGATTCCTGATATTCCAATCTGGTACACGCCCGGTCCAACATGAGTGGGTGTCTGAACATTCGGAGTTGCGTTCATTATTGAACCGTCCCATTGCACTTTACCATATGCAACAGGTATCATATTGGCAGTACCGGTAGGAGTAGCGGTGATTTTATTCCCTGTATTTATGTTACCGTTTGTATTTATATCGCCCCCTTGTACATCAAGCTTTGTCGAGGGACTTGAAGTGCCTATTCCTACATTTCCACCGTTTGTAACCGAAAGTTGTTTAGTAAAGTTGGTATAAATATCAATGCCATATTGGTTTGGATTTGAACTCAACCTGTTTGATGCCAGTCCTTCTCCACTTCCGCCGGAGAAAGTAAGTCCGTTTTGAAGAGCCACATTCCCGGATCCTTCTGATCCATCACTCAGCCCTAATTTATCTACATCCATTCCACCGGCTACAGATAAGCTTTTGTCAGGTGAATTTGTATTAATACCTACGTTATTTCCGTTTGGATTGTAAATATAATTTCCATTTACTAACCAACTGTCAAGTGACTTTGATGCTTGCAACGCAAAAGGCACGCTCAGCAATTTAGATGAACCCATATCCGTATAAGCAGTGCCCCCGGCAGGATCAATCTGTATGTTCAACCACTTGCCTCCCGTTTTCCAGTCAATAGCGCTGAAAGTGCCAATTACCGGGTTGCCGCCTCCTACTTCCAATGAAAATATTCCATAGGCATTGGTAGTTGCAGTTTGAGTTTCCTGATAATACGCCAAAGTACCCAGGGAATCTGTAATAGTAAGCTGCACCCCCACTTGTCCGTTAGCTATGATTGCATTGTTATTTCTAGCCACGGCCTGGTAGTTGAATTTCTGGGGAACCTGTGCATAAATAAGAGTGCACAGCAACATCGCTATGCCGGATAATACTAATAGTTTTAGCGCTTTCATGTGTAAGTGGATTTTAGTAGTAAAATAATTTTATTTATTGATTAAATTTTTAATGAATAATTTTAAAAGTTTGATTAAATACTCCTTGATTGGATTGATCAAGTACTGCCAGTGCATATATACCTGACGGTAGTTTACTGACATCAAGCTGCATTTTGCTTTGAAGTTCAGGAACTGAAATGAGTTGCAAAGTATGCCCAAGCATGTCAACAATCGAAATGATCATTTTGCCGGTGTTTCTGCCTACTACTTCAAGATTGAGAAATGTAGTTGCAGGATTTGGATAAAGTACAACAGTAAGATCAGTGTTCGCAACAGGCCGAACAGCCACGTCCTGAATTATCCACGCATTGTTTTGGAAACCCCTGAAAGAGATCATTGCCGGAAACACTTAATGTTGTCACCATCGTCATTTCAGCAACTGTAGAGGAAAGGGTGAGCGTTCCGTTGGTAAAATTACCACCGCTGCTCGCCACCACAGTTTTCGTCAATTCAGGCTGTGCATTTGCAGTAAAGCAGATGCCCATGCACATTACAAAAATAAAAGTTAGCTTAGTCATGAGAGTATAGAGTTTAATAAATTCGTTAAATTGGGTCGGGCAATGTAGTGTACCCACTTAATAATAACTATGATAACAATCACTATTTACAATCCTTAATAATATTCGTAATCAAGAAGGAAATATTCAATTTTAAAATCGCGACTCTTTTGCCTGATTTAATTTGGATGGTCATCTATCAGATGATACCCCAGCACGACGGAATGTTGTGCGCGAGGTCATTCCGTCGCGGAGGTGGGTGGCGATACTTTCACTGAACTACGTCTCGAAGTGCCATGGCGGAATGAGCTATCACACAATCCCACCAAGCAACTCAGGTACATGGATGCTCAGTAGAATCAAACCTCAGATGCCCGGAGAAATTGTCTGAACTGAGATTTACCTGATTTATTTGATTTCACTGAAGTGTGAGGGCTCTATTGAGTTTCGATAAGAAATTTTTTTTAAAACTCCAACAAGATGACGAAACTGTCTTAACTGTGATTTAGATGATTAATAGATTTCGTGAAGTGTCATGGCTTTATTGAGTTTCGATAAGTAAATTTTCAAACAGATCTCGAAAAGGTACACAGGAATTCAAGTTGATTAATCGCTAATCATAAAATCAAATAAATCATCTAAATCACAGTTCAGACAACAGAGGGAATGCTATATGAAAGCCTATGCACAATGCCAATCCTCCCCTGAGGTAGCTGGCGATCCGTCGACAACATAAATTTCAAAACGGCCAGAGTAGAATGAGCCATCACACAATCCCGCCCATAACATAATGCCATGTAAAAGGTCACTACCAATCTTCAATCATCAATCTAAAATCTAAAATGCAAAAAATCCAAAATCCTTCACTATTCAATGACAACTTTTCTCCTCAAATCTTTGATCACAACCTCATAAACTCCCATCGGCAAATTCTGAACCGGAATCATGAGGATGTTTTTGCCGGCGTTCAGTTTCTGAACCAAATTGAGTACACAACTTCCTTTGGTATCAAAAAGTGAAATGTTGGTATGCTCCGTCACTGAAGATTGTACATCGAGGCGAAGGGTTGTGCGCACGGGATTCGGATAGACTGACAAATCCAGCGTCGGACTGCTTTGAGGCTTTTCGATGGCTGTAAACAGACTGGTGTCCTGAATGATCACGTACTGTCCGCCTGAAACGAATAATGGCGATGAAAGCCAGCTGAGTTCGCTGTTCTGGTTGTTGAAGTAATGGAAGCGATCAGCTGCAGGTGATGCAGAAAGCCAGCTGGATCCAAAATCAAAACTGTTGCGGTTAAACATCAGGAATTCATTGGCTTCATTGGCAGCACTCAGATTTTTTAAGCCGGAGAAAACGATGCTATCGGGAGAAGTATAAGACAGATTGTTACCGTAATTATTCAGAATAAAATATCCCGGAACCGAAGGCCGTGTATCCGGCAATGCATCAGGATTGCTGCGCAGATGAAAGGCTACCATCTCACCGTCTGGATAAGTGCCGGAAGCAGGTAAATACATTTTTAAATCCGCTGCCGGAAAATCATGCAAGCCCTGAGTGTTCACCATGGGATTGCGAGAGACTGTACCGGTTCCAACTGGCGCCGTGGAAGTGACAATGGTATTTTGCACCGTTGACACAGGAATACCGTTAACAACATCATATACACAAGCCGTTGCAGGATCCAGCTGATCAAACTGAATGTATTTCACCAAACCACTTTCATTCAGCGGATCGCTTTGAATCAAATGCATCTTCTCCCTCACTTCGTTTTGTGAAAGTGTATAATTGTAAAACTTCAGCTCATCAATCTGCCCTCTGAAATAACCACCCTGGTTATGAATATCCGGATTGATATAAAAAGGTGCCTGTGTAAAATCCAAAGCAGGCATCAGGTTGCTGTTAACATCCGCGACTTGTCCGTTCAGATAAATTTTTACTCCAACAGGCGAATACGTGAGCACCACATTGTTCCAGCGGGTGCTGTCCATCACGAGTCCGCTGTAATTTCCATAATTCACCTGTTCATCCGTATAACACAATTGCAGGTTCGGTGTGTATCCTGAAAATGTAATGCCAAGTCCAAATCCATAATTCGGAGAACCCGGACAACCAAAATGTCCAACGATCTCCGCGAAGGAAACCTGCAAACCATCGGGCTTCACCCAGGTAGAGATGGAAAAAGTATTGCTGTTAATATTCACTTTCCCGATGTCCACCGTACGATTGACCGTGGACAAAGCAATGCAATTACCGATCACGGTATCAGGCGAACAATAACTTTGCGGGAACTGAACCATGTTGTTAAATGTTCGTGTATCACTGTGTCCAAAGCCATCCGTAACGGTTAAAGACACATTGTAAATTCCCGGAGCAGAATACAACACTTTCGGATTGCGGTCACTCAGACCACTCACCCAGGAAGATCCCGGAAAACTCCATTGCCAGGTAGCACCTGCATAATTGAGCATGGAGTAATCGTAAAACTCCACGGTATCTTTTTCACAACCCAGATATTCTCTGTTGCACATCGCCTGAGCTACAGGTAAGCCCTGCGTATAAAGCGGACTTTCCATGATGCCTCTCAGTCCGGGGAGACGAATTTTATTGTCACGATAAAATATCAATGGACATGCTGATGCGAGATGATTTGGAAATAATCCTGAAGAAAAATTATCCCAGTCCGACATGGTATTGTCGCGGTAAAACATTTCGGAAGGGTTGTCCTGTGAAGTGGCATACACTCCCCCATCCGTTCCTCCCTGGAAGTTCAGCGAGTAAATATATTTTCCATTAAGAGCTGTGCCGGTGTAATTTGTCCAGTGTCCGCCACCATCTGTCGATTTAAAAACCTTCGCGTTGGCAGGACCATAGGCCATACAGATGTATACTTCGTTTTCATCCTCCGGATTAACAGCGACATCCGCGTTGTAATACTGATAGGCAACCGGAAGTGTCAACGAGGTCCAGGTGGTTCCGTTATCAATTGCCGTTTTATAGATTCCGTTTTCCGTGAGTACATACATCACGTTTACATTGCTGCGCGCAATCTCAAAACGCCAGACGACATCACCGGCTCCGAAATTTTTAAACGCTGTATACGACTGACCGGAATTATTGCTTCTCCACAGAATGCTATCCTCCCCTACATAAAAAACATTACGATACCATGGATGCACTACCAGCTTTCCATGAAACTGATAATAATAATTGACAACCGGCCATTTTGAATTTATAAAAATTCCGTACTGAATTGGATCTGCCAACGAAACCGGAATTTGAGAAACACCGATATCATTGTGACCAACTGTGCGCTCGCGACCAGGAAACACATGTCCTGTCCCCGATTCCCCGCCACCGAGATTAAGACTGTTCCCTGCGCCATAGTTATCACTGAACATGGCGTCGTCTCCATTGTGATATCTTCCGCCGGTCGTGATATCTTCCTGCCATCCCTGACCGAAGCCCCAATAATTGGAGCCGGTAATTCCATGATTGCGTGTTATCGCGTTCGCGTTGTCGGAGAAAAAATCTGTGGAATGAATCACTCCTCCGTCGCTGCTGATGTATGCATCTGTCGGCGTTGCCAGCATGCATTGAATATCCACATGCATACTAATAGGTCCTCCCGCGTAACCACCCAGCGGAGAAAAATTATAACCGCCATCAGTAGATTTGTAAGAGGATGTTGTCGCAACAATAACATTGTCGGCATTATTCGGATCAGCCAGGATATCAAAATCATAATAACCCTGTCCGTTCGACATGCCCAGACCGACAGTAGTACTGCTTCCGCCCAAGCCGGTGCCGGTTGCCAGCACAGTTACGCTCCAGGTAAAACCGCCGTCAATGCTTTTCAAAAGCGTTGGCGGGGTGATATTCCCAAGCGCGCAACAATATACTATGGAAGGATCAGCGATGCTGGTCGCAAAACGGGAGCCGGTATTTTCTACTGAAGTATTGCTTCCTGTCACGTCACTGAAAGAAACACCACCATCCGTAGAAACAAAAATTCGCAAAAGATTCCCAACTGCACCCGAAACAAAAAGTGTATCACTGCCAAATGCACGTGCCCTCACATCATACAGCTGATCCATTCCGGTGATCCCTGTTGAAGTGGTCCAGGTACTCCCACCGTTATCACTGTAATACGCCACAGCACCACCAATTGTCACCACACGGCTGTTGGGTAATACGATGATTTTTTCACCATTTGCACCATTGAAACCGAGATCTGTCCAGTTGATTCCTCCATCTATTGTTTTGATGATGGCTAAAGACAGACGTGCATAAACAATATTTTCATCAGCAGGATCAATGGCTATAGAAACCGGAGCGTTGGCAGGAAGTGAATTTGAAACACAAGCCCAATGCAAACCTTTATCGACAGTTTTAAAAATCGCTCCGTCTTCTGTTCCACAATAAAGCAGGTTATCGTTCGATGGTGCAATGGCTATGGAATAAACATTCGCGTGATCAAAAGCCGGTCCGTAGTTATTGGCACCAAAGGACTCGATGGGTCCGAGCTCTGTCCAGTTTCCGGACATGTTTGAAGAAGATCTCCGGGTTTGATTTCCGGTTGCGATGCGTAGTTCTTCGAGATATTTATTCTGATCAATAATTACAGAGCCGTCCGATTGAATAGCCTTCAGCATTTTCATCTGGATTCTCCAACGGATGTAGGCGATTTCATAGGGATCTTCCTTTTCTCCGGCACCACCATTTGCATTTACATCCTGTACTTTTTCACGCCTCTCCCCTTCGTTTCGGACATATTCATCAGATTTTTTATACTCATAGATAATTTTATCAATTGAATACACATTCGGAGCCGACCAATCAACCTTCTGAACCCATTGCGGAACCGGAATACTTGCTGGAAGATGAAAAGGATCTGTACTTGCGGCCATTAAATAAAAAGGACAGATCATGATCAGGAAAAATGAAAGCTTAATATTTTTTTTCATGGTTGGCATTTCTTTTAATACAGGGTGGGAAAGATTGAAGGTTTGAAGATATTGAAAAATGGTAATAATGCGTCCTTATTTGTAGATTAAGTTGAACCAATATCTGGTCATGTTCCTGAGAGCAGCAATTCTCATCGTTCAATTTAAAAAAATGCTTTCTGTTTTTAATCGCAAATCAATTTTCCCACTTCACCTATGATTTGACCCCATTGATCAAAATACCCAAAAGAATTAACTCAGACACACGGAATAATGGACGCAATTTCGTTCTTTTGATTAATGAAGCCATACTCTCTGATCCTTTTCCTCTTTTCCCTCTTTGCCATTTCATCAACGGCACAATCACCACGTTGGGTTAAGCTGATGAATGATCCGGCATCAAATTATTTTGATGTGGTGAAATCTTATGAGCAGTGGAAAGACAGTATGATCCGGATCGGAAAGGGTTCTCTGGTCTCCCGAATTTTCGGAAAAGAAAAACTCGAAAAAATATCGGAACTAAAAGAAGAAGGCGAAGATCACTTCCGGCATTGGCAATTTTTCTCAAAAGACAATTACGATCTGCAGGGAAATCCAAAGCCATCGGAATCGATGAATCCTGCTTTCGCCACTGAACGCAGTATTCAGGTCGGAAATAACAACGCGCAGATCCAGGGCAGCTGGAAAGCCCGGGGCCCTTTTGACTCACAACCTTCACTTTCCGGTGTAACAGGAGCGGGTAAAGGGATTGGAAGGGTTTTTCCTTTTGGAATCAGCCCGCCGGATACGAATATCATTTTCACCGGAGGATCCGGTGTCGGTACCTGGCGATCCCTGGATGATGGTCAGCACTGGGAGATCCTGAGTGGTCCGGGCGGTGGATTAAGAGACGTAAAATGCCATCCCCTTAACCCTGCTATCTGGTACTTACTGGGAAGAGGAAATTTGTATAAATCCATTGATACAGGAAGTACATGGAACCTCATCTATGGATCGGAGGCTTATACCGGAAACATTTTCGTCGATGCGTCACAACCTTCCACGGTGTATCTCACGCTGAACAACCTTGGTTTGTACAAATCTACCGATGAAGGAGCGACATGGCAGTTCATGAATACCACTATCCCCTGGGCCATCAAACCCGGAAATGCGGATGTGCTTTATTCTGTGAGCGGAAATGTGTTCTTACGTTCCATGGATGGAGGGTTGACATTTGATTCGGTAACTACTATTACACATCCGGGCGGACTCTTCAGTATGGCTGTCACCCCCGCGGATTCCAACTGTATCTACATATCCTATCAGGCAACATCGAATGGTGGCGTGGTGGTTTCACTCGATGGCGGGAATACATTTACCGAAGAACCGGTTTCGACAAATACGAATTGCTACTTTGTAAATCCGATGATTGCCGTTCATCCTCAAAATAAAGATCTATTGATGATGGGCGGTGAAATGTTGTCCAGATCCACTGACGGTGGCCTCACCTGGGAATTTGCATGTACTTACTCTTACGATTCAACATCAGTACTTCCCTTTGTTCATCCGGATCACCGCTATCTTGCATTTACAACAAGCGGATCGTTCTGGGATGGTAATGACGGTGGCATCTACAAAAGCGAAGATGCCGGAGTGAGCTATACCGATAAAACCACCGGTCTGGATGTTTCGCAGTTTGTTTCACTCGACTGCTCCCCTCAGGATACTTCCATCTTCCTTTGTGGAGCCTGGGACAATTCAATTCTTGTCCATAAAGGCAACGGCTGGAAAAATACTTTTGCGGGAGATGGATTTGATGTCTCCATCAATCCCGGTAACCCGGATAATTTTTATGGAAAAAACCAATACGGTTACTGGCGCACTTTTGATGGTGGAGCCAGCTATGATCTTGGAAATTATTTTGTCGGCTTGAATGAAAATACATACAGTATGAGCACCGGTTACCCGGTGCGATTCAATCCGATCAATCCAAATTCGTTGTATGTAGCGGTTCGCAATGTTTGGAAAAGCACCGACGGCGGGGACTCCCTGCACCCGATTTCCGGTTTCGTCAACTCAAGTGCCGGAGGATTTTTATTTGTTGCCCCTCACGATACAAATACAATCTTCACCAGATTTGCACGTACACACAATGAAGGGCTAAGCTGGACTCCGATCAGCAAACCTGTTTATGCAGTGGATCCGGATGAAATCAATAAAGTGTGGTCTGTTCAAAATGATCAGAACCATTATTCCATCTGGTTCAGCAACGATACAGGCAATACATGGCAAGAATTACCTGGTTATGATGTGAATTTCAATTCATCCACTATCAACATGGAATGTTTGAATACTACGAATGATGGAATCTTTCTGACAATTGGCGGGATGATTTATTACCGTGACAATACTTTGAGTAACTGGCAACCCTTCACGAACGGCTTCCCGGGTGCACCTGTTACAGGAATCAAAGCAATGCCTGATGTAGGTATTGTTAGAGTTTCTACTCTTGGCAGAGGTGTGTGGGAAAGCGGTTTCTTTGTTTCCGGTCAAAGTCTGGTCACAGATTTTATGCAGGATAAAACAACTGTTTGTCCGGGCGACAGCATCCATTTTTACGACAACAGTTTGAATGCCGGCCCCGGTTTCGCGACAACCTATCAATGGTCATTTCCCGGTGGTACTCCTCCTCAATCCAGTCTGGCTTTTCCTGCAGTGATGTATACCACTCCGGGTACGTATGATGTGAGTCTCAGGATGAGCGGCTCCAATGGAAGCGATAGTCTGACGAAGACAGCTACAGTAATCGTAAACACTCCTCCCACCCTTTCCGCTCCATTCATGGAAGGTTTTGAAGGAAGCGTCTTCCCTCCTGCCGGATGGAACTGGAATCATTTTCATATCGGAACAAATTTTGGACAGAACAGATTTTATTCCGGATACCAGCAATCCAATTATTCCATAAGCTATGGTTCATGGGTTAATAACGGTATACAACAGGATTTTTTCATCTCTCCGGTGATTGATTTGTCAGGCGTTCCTGATCCGGTTCTTCAATACGACAGACTTTACGCTTATGATTACATTCCCGCTGAAGCAGACACCTTCAAGCTTTTTTATTCTTATGATTGCGGGATTACGAAACATTATTTTTTCAGCCGTGGCGGTCTTGAGCTCAAGACTGACAGCGTTTATACAAACTATAGTGTCAGTTTTGATTCGTCATCCTGGACAACAGATACTGTTTCATTGTATGCGATAGCATCACAGTCACCTTTTCAGATTGGATTTGAAATCAACAGTATTGGTCGTTGCGAACTTTTCCTTGACAATATTCAAATTCTGTCAATGCCGGGAGTAAAAGTACCGGACCTGAATTCTTCAACTGAAGAGCTGGATGTTTTTCCCAACCCTGTCCATTCAGATTATACCGTATTGTGGAAAAGCTCCGGGAAACACGAAGGTGTTTTAACCCTTCATACTGTAACCGGTGAATGTATTTTGCGAAAAAGTATCAAGCCCAATATTCGCATTCAGCTTTCAGCTTCAGATCTCTCTACGGGAATTTATTTATTGCGAATAAGTGATGGCACACAGAGTGTCTGCAGGAAAATTATTAAGTAATTCAATTTGCAATTACTACTCCTACTCAGTCAGGAATAGATTTATAAATCTTTGTTTAAAAAATATGCCTGATGAATTTAGAATAAAATAAATTCATCAGGCAAAATTTGTGTAGCACTTCTCCGGGGATTATTTTCCCCAGGATCTGGCATGTACAACAGAATAGATTTTAAATTCCGGACAAACTCTACCGAGTTTCATTTTGTCCATCAATCCTGCAAGTGATTCGGCTCCGCTGAAATTATTTGTGAAATTCCACAATCCTGAATCCGGCTCAAGTAAAAATGAAAAATATGGAGAAAGCCATGCAGCCATGGCATGTTGTCCGCCATTAAATTTTATTGTGATGTAATAACCCGGATAAGTCTTATTTTGATTCATCAAGGTACTGAAGCACTGGTTATAGGGCGTGTTTTGCAAAATAATCGGAGGAGTACTTGTAAAATTATTTCCTGCAAGACTTGACATGGATGGTCCACCCAGATTCCGTGCATCCCTGGTCTGTGTCATATTTCTCACAGAAGTGATGAGATGCGGCTGAGTCACCGGAGCTTTGTTTGACAAACTCATGTGCAACCATGTTTGCGCCATAGCCGCGCAATTGGCCTGAGGGTTTTGTAATGGGAAAACCAATGAAATTGCTGTTGCTGCCATAATATAGATAGTTTAAAGTTTTAAAATATTCTAATGTTCTGATGTGCAGAATAAACACATACCAAAGGAATCGAAATCACAATACAGAACGATTCAAATATAAATAAAATAACATTCAGGCCTATAGGTTCGAGATTTTTTTGCCGGGATTCAGATGCTTCCTTTTTGCTTTGTCTGACTCCGAACGGAAATCCCGGACTGGTTAAGCACGACGGTACTAACATCACCGAATTGATAGCGCACAATCCAATTCCTCTCAATCAGTGGACCTATCTGATGGCAACACAATCTCATGCTACTGCAGCAAAATATGTGAACGGAATAGTTGACAACGTGAGCACAGCCATGTTTACACCGGCTATCTACATCAATCAGCTTTTAAATGGGGCAAACTCTGTGAATGCAAATTGGAATTCCTTTGAAGGAATTATTGATGATGTAAAAATTTATGATTGTTCAGGGTTTGAAACAGGAATAGATGTCCCGAAATCCAATTCATCGATTGGTCTGTATCCAAATCCAACAGCCGGACCCATTCACCTCTCAGATTTTTTTAATGGAAAAATATCTGTATTGAATTCACTTGGTAAAAAAGTATGTGAAAATACAGCGACCGATTTATCGACCTATCCAAGCAGTCACCATGATTGAATTTGTTCCGCTTTGAAAAATCCGGCGAAAATTATTGGAAAAAAGTGATGAAGCTTTAACCGGCTGAAGCAATCAACAAATACTCAAATTGTCCGGAAGCCTGTGAAGCCATTACTCATACTTCACAACTTTCTTGCTCACTTTGTATTCATCGAAGAACAGCGTCAGGATATAAGTACCTTTCGGCAGGTTACCAAGATTATCGATTCCGCCATTGTTGTATCCATCATGCACTTCCCTTTTTGTGGACGCGACAATACTTCCTGTTTCACTCAACAAAGTAATTTCCGCCTCACCACCCTGTTGTGTCAGGAAATCGACATTGATGTGATCAGAAAAAGGATTCGGGAAAATAGATTTGATTTCAAATGCCTCTTCCAGACTACTTCCTCCTTTTGATTTTATCGTTTCAACATCGCTATACGTATAATGCCCGTCATAGTCGGTTTGCTTCAAACGATAGAATGAATACCCTTCCAATGGATCAGAATCTGTCCAGGAATAATTCCGAACGGAAGTACTGTTGCCTGCTCCTCTGATCATTTGTATCGGTTCAAAATTTATACCATCCGATGATCGTTCAACAGTGAAGTAATCGTTATTTACTTCAGAAGCAGTTGCCCAATTCAGGTTCACCGCTTTATCCTTGTAACTTGCCTTGAAATACATCAACTCGATCGGCAAGGCAATGTTCTTTACGGAAAGATTGAAGGATTTGAAATAAAGTGAAGTTTGTCTTGTTTGAATTGAACTGTAGGTACTGATACTACCGGTTCGATAATAAATTGTATGAACATTGGTATAATACAATTCATACATGGCAGTGTGGTTAACAGTATCAATATTGGAAAATGTACCTGTTCCTCCGAGGGCTCGGTACCGGCCATTATTATTTGTAATTGTCAATGTAGAAGCTGCATCCAGACTATAACTGGTTGGCATGGTTGCTTCAATATACTCACGAATCTGTTTTCCTCCGGAAGTTCCGCCATCCACGTCGACTCCTGTAGCTGTCAGTTTTCGCAGAGTAGTATCTGTAGGGGTTCCGGCCTTTTTAAATGAGATTTTCCATTCAAAATATCCTTCAGCATTCACTGCATAATTAATGAATGGCTGGAAACAAACCGTATATCCTGTACTCTGGTCATCAATATTGTCAAGCGTGGCACCGCCCTGTATATCCATGATTTCCACCCAGGCATCAACTCCCCTGGTCACATTCGGGAAGATATAGATAGCGCCAATTTGTCCATCAGTTCCACTGTAGAGAGAGGACGAACTGAATGAAGGGAAATCACCAAATGCAATTGCATATTGTCCGAATGTATTCATTGAACTTCTCGCCGCCGTCACTGTTCCCGCTGAAAGGCTTTGTGTATTGTCACTATGAGTTCCGGTTGATGCCCATGCAGAAGATGCATTATCTCTTTGCAATAAACTGATAAGACTTCCGTCGGTGAGAGAATTTGAGTAACCGGTCTCTGCCATTGTAACTGTAAAGGTTCCGGATGACAAAGTACCATTTGGTGTCAGCGTCCAGTATCCGTAATCGAGCAAATCAGTCATATCCACTCCGCTAACCTCAATAGAAGAAAGAGGATTGGAAGGATCGAGCGGATCGGCATTTGTGAATGAACCTAATACGGAAGTAAATCCGGCGATACTGCTTAAAGCAAGTGTTGCTCTTTCATATTTCGACGAAGTACCAAGCGGAAAAGTGTAAGTACCACTTGAAGAAACAGAACGTCGGAGATTGCCGATGATGTAATTCGATGAGGAAGAAACGATGGAACCTGTTGCAGTATTTGATACAGCAAGCTCATAACTGCCGGTTGTAATTTTACCTGATGTGAGAGTAAGAGTTCCACTTACAGTAGTACCTGCACTTAATGTCAATCCGGTGCTGTTGTTCAGGGTAAGATTCCGAACTCCGGAAGGTAAACCACTTCCGGTAACCTGAGTAGCGCTTCCATTGTAAGTGTAATCTCCGGTTGTACTGAATGTACGGGTACCACTGACCTGAATATTTCCGGTTGATCCCGAAGAACTAATGCCATCCGCAGATCCCAATTCAAGTGCTCCACCCGATTGTAAAGTGAAGTTACGGCCAGTTAAAATATTTGTGCTCAGGCTCAGTGTTGATCCACTGTTTACATAAAAATCAACACTTCCACTGACAGTATTTCCTGAAGCAGTAAATGTCTGCCTGCCGGACTTACTGAAAATCATTTGCGCATAAGAATTACTACCGTTCATACTCAGAGTGCCTCCGGTATGTGAATAATTTCCTTTCAGGTTTACAATTGCCGTATCAGAATTGTCGTTGCCCATTGCAAATGTCCCGGAACTGAATGCGAAATTTCCATTCACCGTCAAATTTGTCCGTTCTGATTTACCGAGCATACAGCTATTTGTTCCTCCTGTTTGACTGAAATTTCCAGAAATTGTCGAGTTGATTGTGTTGTTGTCCTTGTCTGTAAAAATGAAAGTCCCTGCTGATAAAGTATAATTACCGCTAACATTTAATGCGCCTGTACAATTTTTTGAATTAAGCAGATTAAATGTTCCGGCGCTTTGAGAAAAATTTCCTGCAACAGTTAATGAATACGTTGTATTGTCCTGAATCTGACAAATCAATGAACCTCCTGAAATTGTGAGACCACCACCAACACTAAGTGTACTGTTTGCGGCGGCAAGTTGAAGCGATTTTGAACCGGTGGAGATCACATTGAAATTTGAACTGATAGTTGTAAGTGCTCCCCCCAATCGGATATCATTTGATTGTGAAGGGCAATTCCATGTGAAATTTGAAAAAGCTTGAATCCCAGAAGGTGCGGTAGGATTGGACGTATATCCTATGATTTCGCAAGTTGATCCAGAGGACCAGGTTGCAGTCGGGATAGTACCCGCAGTTGCTGTAAAATTATGCTGATATTTTCCGGTGCTGCTGAAATTTATCGCAGAGCCTGTCCTTATGGTTACGGTTCCTGCATTCACAAAAGTTCCATTTACAGTCATATCTGTACCCGTACCATTACTCACAGTTAACGTCACGCCACTGTTTAATGTTAGTGTACCACCGGAACTCACTACCAGTTGGTCAGCTTTCTGATTTGCTGTGATGGTTACATTATGTCCGCTTTGAATAGTAATGATATTGGCTGAACTGTCCGGAACTGCAACTGCTGCAATCCAGGAAGAACCATTGTATTTTTGCCAGGTGGTGATAAGGTTCCAGTTTCCTGAACCCACCGAACGATATTCACCAGAAGCAGCTGCATAGCTCACCGTAGAATTGTCAAGGTTAAAATAAATTGTGAGCCCGATAAACATGGCTACAATCATACTTCCTGCAACAATTTTAATTTGACGAAAGCGTGTTCGCATCCGGGTTCTTCCGGAAAGCTTTAACCTGCTCGCTGGTTTTGAACGTCTGGGGTTCATATTTGATGAATATTCACTAATTAATCACTTGAAGAATTTTGTTCATTTCCCTTCAGAAAGAGCCTAAGGCCGGTTTTCTGATAATTTGATTTCTTCTTCTACAATGTTTGCTACTACTTGTTATACATAAATTTGGAAAATCTTACAGTTAACAATTCAGAGAAACCTTCATCGGAAATAAAATTTAAACCGCTGTATTCAAATAAAATATAGCCTAAATCAATAAAAAAGCACTTCATTCACCAGTATGAATGCTTTTAATCGCATTTCCGAAAACTAGAAATTGGTTAATAAAATTAAATGAGTAGTATTTCTCAAAAAAAGAAAATTAGAAGGGCTTAAAAAACAAAATTCAATCCGGGAAGCAAAAAATATCAGAACATTTCTTACAAAGTCTAAGCAAAAGTTTGCTGCTTTCAACTTATATTAAATTCGAAATGTAGAATTTTCGACAAGTAATTCCAGTCCAAATCCAAAAGATAAGAATTTCCGAGAAGCTTGAACCTGGCACTAATTGAGGTCAATACAGACAACCCAAGGTCTTGATGCAAAAGTTGGGAATAGTTGATGTCGTCCGGATTGCAAATTGGAATCACTTTTATGAATGGCGATAATTTCTGAAATCATATCGAATATAAAAATGATCTTCGTCAGTAAGATTTAATTTTCTAATAAATTTTTCTATAATTTTTTGTATTTATTTAAGTCCAAACTGAACAATTCGGTGAATCCCAATGTAATTTAGGGTTGATTTTAAAATTTCAAACAAAATTTATTAATCTCAATCACATGAAAAACAAGATTAGTTATCTGATCGTTGCCTTTATTGCTTTATTCTATTTGCAATCGGCACAGGCACAGGTTATGTATGAATGGAGCAGGTCTTATGATGGAGGAAGTATCGATGGGGCTTTACTTGTCAGCCCCGAAGGCTCTAATTTTATTCACATCGCGGGCACTACCCAGGTAGGCACGGATAATAAATTGATCATTCGCAAGTATCGAACCAACGGAAACTTGCAATGGTCACGTATTTCACCAAGTTCAATTCCCGGCACGATCCGGTGGATCAAACGTGACGCTTCTTTCAATACGTACATGATTTGTTATTCAATAAGCGGATATACTCTTTTAAAATTTGGAGCAGACGCTCACCTAAAATGGACAAAAACAATTGCTGAAAGTCCGGCCGGACTGGAAGTAAAAGGAAACCGTGTCTATACCGGTGGACAAGCGACTACAGGTTTCTTCGTACGCTGTTATCGCGCAAGTGACGGAGGAACTGTCTGGACACGAACAGAAGGCAACGGATATAATGGCCGTGCTTTCACCATTGACAATGCCGGGAATACCTATGTTGGAGGAAGTACCGAAGATGCTTCGTACCAGGAACAAATGTATATTGTAAAATTCAACGCTTCATCTCCTTCTCCGGTATTAAGCATTCGTTATGCAGGTCCTGATAACTACCCCTGGAACTCCTCTCAGATTTTAAGAATTGACGCCGGAGGAAATATTTATTCCTGCGGTGAAGTTGACGCCTTTGGATCTGGAGGACAAAACCAAACAGTAGTAAAATTTAACCCTGCCGGTACATTCCAGTGGAAACAGTACATTGTAACTACAGGTGGTGCAGAATGGGGAGGAGTGGATGATTTTATTTTTGATGCATTTCAAAATCCTGTTCTGATCGGCGACAAATCATACCATGATGATATCCATGAAGCACAAAGAATGTTTGTCACTAAGCTCAACCGTTCTACCGGTGTAAAACTATTTTACGTTTATCCCAATGACCCTACATTATCGAACCCGGAACTTTATGAATATTCCAACAATTGCACAACTGATTCCTATGGTAATATTTATTTTGGCGGTTACGGAAACTATGGTGCAGGACCGGGTGTCTATCGTTGGGCAATAACAAAAGTAGATGGAATGACAGGTGATCTCCGGTGGATTGAAGCCGGAAGTTCATTCACCGGAGCTAATTTCGTAAACAGTATTTATGTTTCAGCCGGTGGCAATGTGTATTGCGGAATCAGTGAAGCTTCAGCAACGGTGGATATGGTACTCGAAAAATTCTCTCAACCGGGTGGAGGCCTGCGTCTGCGTGCGGAAAACAATTCCTTCCCTCCTGCTATCGCCTATCCCAACCCAAGCACGGATGAATTCACCTTGCGTTTCGAATCTGACCAGGTTATTACTGATGCAGTTTTGATAGATCTCAGCGGAAGAGTCATCGCTCAGTATGCCCAAATTTCCGGTGATTTCAAATTCGGTAGAAATCTCGCTCCCGGAATTTATTACCTGAATCTAAACAGTAATTCAGGAAGGCAAACTATCCGTCTTGTGAAAACCGACCGGTAAGATTAAATTTACAAAAGAAAAAAGGAACCCCAAACAGGTTCCTTTTTTTTCTTTTATGATTTTGGCGGATACAATCCTGCCAGGATCAAACCTGTACCGGTAATCACCCATTTAGCTCAGCATCAATTTGTAACTCTGGAAAATATTTTATACCTTTGGGTATAATACCATTTGGTATAATTTAAATCCACACACACTCACATGAAAGATTCTCCTTTCGTTTACGGAACAACCGTTAGCAGTCACGCATTCACCAATCGTGAAAAGGATGTTCAAAAACTCAAAAGCAATCTGTTGAACGGAATCAACACCACGATCATTTCGCCGCGCAGGTGGGGAAAATCCTCGTTGGTAGAAAAAGTGATCCGGGAGATCAACGCGAAAGAAAAAAAGCACAAAACAGTGGTGATTGACCTGTTCTCAGTCGGCAGCAAGGAAGAGTTCCTTGAACAATTCGCGAAGGAAGTCATCAAGGCTTCTTCCGGAAAATGGCAGGAATGGATGCTAAGCGGAAAAGAATTTTTCAGACAGCTGATCCCGAAACTTAGTTTGGGAATAGATCCGAACACGGATTTCAGCATTAGTTTTGACTGGAAAGAATTACGCAAATACAGCGAAGAAGTACTGCAATTGCCTGAAACAATAGCCCGTAAAAAAGGAATCCGGATGATTATTTGTCTGGATGAATTCCAAAACCTGGCCTCCTACCCCGGTTACGAAGAATTTGAAAAGCAAATGCGGGCGGTATGGCAGCGACAGAAACTGGTCACCTATTGTTTGTATGGAAGCAAAAGACATATGATGACGGATATTTTCAACAACCCGGCCAAGCCCTTTTATCGTTTCGGAGATATATTATTGCTTCCCAAAATCGAACATGCCAAATGGTTGCGTTTTATCACAAATGGATTTAAAAACACCGGAAAAAATATCGATGAAAAAACTGCCTCCTGGATTCCGGAAATTATGAAAAATCATTCCTGGTATGTTCAGCAACTGGCTCATTACACCTGGAACCTCACACACAAAAGCTGCAGTTTGAAAGAAGCGCAGGCTGCATTACAGGAATTATTGAATGCCAATTCGCCGCTCTACCAAAAAGAAGTCGAAAGCATTTCCACCAGTCAGCTCAATCTGCTCAAAGCCGTAGCCAAAGGTGAAACACAACTTACCAGCGTCGCGGTGATGGAACATTACCGTCTGGGTACTCCCAATAACGTAACAAAAAGCAAAGCCTCATTGATCAACAACGATCTGATTCAGGAAAACAATGGGAAATACGAATTCACTGATCCTGCTTTTGAGATCTGGTTCAGGAAGCAGTATTTTGGTGAGGCACTGGGCTAGTTGTTAGTTGTTAGTTGTTAGTTGTTAGTTGTTAGTTGTTAGTTGTTAGAGGTTAGTTGTTAGTGTTTTTTTTGTATCAATGGAAATGAATATTTGTAACTTCTTGCGTGATTAGTTGGCTGTTTTATAAAAACAGAACTGTAATATTGGATTTTCAGGATTTCCCATAATAAAATAAATTAAACATAAAAATGCAAAATCAACATCTTCGTATTCTATAACAGGTGCCATTTGTGTATGTTTGCCTTTATTGAAAGGGTGCTGCTGAGTACGCCCACATTGAAATTTTTTTGAATGCCAATCTTTATTAGCCGGAACTCTCAAATACACATACTAATTTTAATTTTAAAATCAATTCTGATGAAGCTAAAACTACAACTAAAAATTTACGTACTAACATTTTGTTCATTAATCAGCTATACCAATTCCAATTCACAATGTTCAAACCAGGTAACACATCTGGCTGGAACAGCTGTTGTAAATGGAGTGGATATCACAGTCACAACCACCGGTCATGTTGATGACAATACTTCGTATTGTGTAAATACATTCCCCTATTTTGTCGGTTATAACTCAACAACAGGCAGTGCGAATGGAATGTATACATTCGATTTTTTCCCACCTGTAAATTCGCTGACCCTAAACTTCAGCGGTATTTCCAATGCAGGCATAGGTCAGGAATCTGTAGTGCTTGCTATCAACGGAATTCATTATGCAATACCATCTGTAGGTGATCCTAACGGTTGTGATGCACTTGCTGATTTAACTGTTGACGGTGACATTACCGGTTGTGTAAGTTGTTCGGTATCTGGCTGGCTGGGCACAACCATTACCGGCAATATTTCATCCTTACAGGTAGCGGATATTGCTGTGTGGGGACAAGGGAATGGTGCAATTTTCTCACTATTCATTTGCGATGCGGTAAATGGTACCCCTGAATATGAGAATATTTTCGCGAATGATGTGTACCCAAATCCATTCACTACTTCGCTTAATTTAAAATCCAACAATAGTTCAGATGTAGAATTTACACTGTATGATGCATTTTCGAATAAACTAATTCATAAGACTATACCGACTATTTCTTCTTTGAATACAGAATTTTTAAGCAGTAGTATTTATTTTTATGAATTGAAACAGGAAGGCGCAATCCTCAAGAAGGGTAAATTGATTAAAGAATAACACTTATTCAACCCTTGCGCTGTTAATATCTCAAGCATTCTTATCTTCAAAATCATTCATTCGAAGAGATTTCGGGTACATACCATCATATCTAAGATCTCTTTGGAACTTATATCACACAAAGTGTAGTTTGTTGCAGGTACATTTGTATTCATAAAAACAATGATAAAATGAACTACTACAACATAAAATCAGTTCCGAATGCAAATTTTGAGGATATCAAGGCAAAAGTAATTGCAGGTTTACAGGACGAAGGTTTTGGTGTGCTGACCGAAATCGATCTGAAGGCCATCATGAAAAAAAAGCTTGACAAGGATTATCTTCCACATACAATTCTTGGAGCATGCAATCCGGTATACGCCGATAAGGTACTTCAAATCGAACCGAATATCAGTGCAATGCTCCCCTGCAATGTTACCATCAAGGAAAATACAAACCATGCAATTGAAATAGCGACAATTAATCCGGTGGCTGCCATGGGATCTGTAAACAATAAAGAGATAATTTTACTGGCACAGGAAGTTCAGGACAAATTGACAAAAATGCTGAATGGCATTGGATAATTTATTCCGAATCGAATCACGTGTGAGTGGTCGGCTCCATTAATTTCTCTAACAGAACACAAACTGAGTAAGCATTGCGCTGAACATTTAAAATATATTACTATTGTCAAAAAAAAAGAGTCCCAGGCTACTTGCCCGGGACTCTTTTTTTTATACATGGCATTCGCCTTATTGAATCAATAGTTTTGTTGACTGCACCGATGTCTGATCTGCAAGGGAAAGTATGTACACACCTTTGCTAAGTACCTGGTTCAGCATATATGTTGAAGTCGAAAGTTGATTCAAATTATTCTCAATCTGCTCGGCATAAACTATTCGTCCCTCTATATCAGAAATCGTCAATTTAACCGGAGCGTTATTTCTCAGATTTTTCAGTGAAAGTGTAAAACTACCATTGGATGGGTTTGGAGAAATTGCGAAATTGAAACTCTCATTGTCACGGGAGTCGATCCCGGTTGTGGCGCCTCCAATTTCCAAAAGAATATAATCCATCATAGAACCGCTATGTCCGGCCAAGCCCTCTACATCCCTTCCTGAATGTTCGTATTTGATATAACGCAAACCGGTGCCGTATCCCGAAAATGACCCACTCACCCACTGCCATTGATCCGTCAAGGTGGGAGTCTGCGTGGATGTCGCGAGTACATTGCTGCTCGCATCCAATAATGTGACGGTTTGATTGTAATAATCCGCGTAATCAGGCTGTGTGCCTTTAGCGAATTCGCCAAAGGTGATTACCGGTTGCATGTCCAGATCAATAGGAGTATAACCCTGCGCGACCAGGTCAATAATCTGTGACTTAGTATCCGTCGCATTGGAAGTAATATAGTATCCATTGGGATCCACCATCCATCCATCACCACCATTTGCATCAATGGTCCAACCGGCCAATGAATGTGTTTTTCCGCTTGAATAATAGATATTGTTACCAATAGATAAATATGAATCATCGATCATAGCACCATAATTTCCTGCCCAGTAATTCGCGCAATTTCCGATGTGTTCATACATTATTTTACGAACACCTGTTCCGTAACTCCTGATAACACCTTTCAGGGATTGCCATGTCGAATCACAAATCAGTATTCCGCTTTGATATGTATACAAGACGACATTATTATCATCCATGAGATAAATATTCAACTGATACTCGTCAGACATTGATGAACCACCGTAAAAACCTTTGTAACTTTCAGCATATAGAATTATGGGTTCCTGATCAAGATAGCTTGGTGTATATCCCAAAGCAATCAGATCAACGACCTGAGATTTGGTTGTATTCGAATAAGAGCTAACCCAGCAAGGTGTACCATCGGTCCCGCCGGTTGCTTCAACGGCCCAACCATCATCAATCATGGAAGTCACATCCCAACCCGTGGTTGCGCCGTCATCACATCCGGGATTTACGAGCAGATTAACATTCTGTTGAGCACTTGCTGTGCCTGCTATTAATAAAATGAAGAAGACAATTAAGTGTAGGAGTTTTTTCATGGTGGTTGGTGGTTAGTGCTTAGTGGTTAGTGCTTGGTGCTTGGTGCTTGGTGCTTAGTGGTTGGTGCTTAGTGCTTAGTGGTTAGTGGCTGGTGGTTAGGGGTTGATATTGGGTTTTCGTCCCTCGTCCCAATTGTCCCTCGTCCCATTTTTTTTTAAAAATAAATCCGAACCTGATTGATATTCCTAAACGATATTGTAAAAATAAGAAAGCAAGTCACATTTACAATTCAAAACAGAACGGCTGTGAATTTTTCCTATTTTACGCCTATAAAGTATCCGCTAAATGCAGGAATGGGGTTGATTCAAGGCTGCATTTTCATTAATATGAAGATCCGGATAATTTCTTAGGGTAGGCCTGTAAACCTTAGTTTACAAAGACCATCAAAGACAATCACTATAAAATTTTAAAATGAATCTCTCAAAATACTTTTTTCTGCTAATCTTTTTGCACCTATCCGGACAACCTGTGACTGCGCAGACCTATCCGGACTTCACTATTAGTCAATGGGACTCTTCTTCCAGCGGCTATTATTTTCTGATTCCGATCCGGACAGGAACCGGAGGCCCTGCACAAAACGCGACCCACATGATTCTGGATGGGCGAGGCAATGTCGTTTACTTCAAAGAATTTATATCCGGAGGCAACACGGGGGATTTTAAAATTCAGGACAATCGATTTATTTCCTATAGCTATCAGAATAAATTTTACCTGATGGACAGCAGCTTCACAGTGGTGGATTCTGTGAGGTGCAAAAATGGAATAATACAGGATGGTCATGACATGCAGGTTCTTCCCAATGGTCATTTTTTACTTTTGGGATGGGAAAACCTCGTCATGGATTTGAGTTCCTATCATTGGTTTAATAATAACGGAAGTGCCGGAAGCAGTTCCGCGACCGTAAGATCCGGAGTGATACAGGAACAAGATGCAAATAAGAATGTTGTTTTTGAATGGCATGCGATCAATTACTTCAATTTTTCCGAGGTTGATACAAGTCGGCTTAATAGTCCTACGAATGTAGACTGGACACATTTCAATTCCATCGCGTTAGATACAGATGGAAACATCCTTGCCTCTATTCGGCATTTCAATGAAATTATCAAGATTGACAAAAGCACAGGAAATATCCTGTGGAGATTGGGAGGAAAATTAAATGATTTTACTTTCACCAACGACACAACTATGTTCATTGGTCAGCACGATTGCAGAAGATTGGCCAATGGCAACATTACTTTACTTGATAACGGGAAGCCCAGACATTCTGTCTCTGGTAAAGAATACCAACTGGATGAAAATCTGCTGCAGGCGACATTAGTATGGAGCCATTGTCCGGATACCGGGCTTTTCAGTTCAGCGACAGGTAATATGCAACGATTGACAAATGGCAATACTCTATTAGATTATGGAATGGTAGATCAGCTTGTAACTACTTTTGAAGTAGTGAGCCCTGGTGGCAATACAGTTTTTCAAATCAGGTACAATGACACTTTACAAACATACAGGGCTTTCAATTACGAAACATTACCATGGGATTTGCATAGACCTGTGATCACTTGTACTGAAATCAATCAGCAGTATTTTCTGGATGCAGGATCCGGACACGCGTCTTATCAATGGTCAACAGGAGAAACCTCACAAATGATTCAGGTTGTTGACACCGGTACATATACCGTGTTTGTTCCAAAAGGAACTGACGGGTATGTCAGCTCGGAAGAATTTGTTGTTTCCAATATCGCAGATCCTTGCAACACTTCCGGTGTAGGTATAGGTCAATCCTTCTCCGATCAGCAACAAATTTTCCCAAACCCATTTGAAGATAAAATCCACACAAAGAATTTCTATCCTGATTTGGATTATGAACTTATAAATAGCCTGGGAAAAACTTTGTATCGCGGAAATGATCTTGAAGAACAAGATTTTTCACATCTTGCATGCGGATTATATTTTCTCAAAATGCATTCCGGGACGAAAATACATGTAGTTAAAATTGTAAAGAGATAAAATCACTCAATTATAAATATCTTCCTTTCAACTTCTAATGAGATCAACCATTAACACGTTTCGCCTTCGAGTACTTTCAACAATGCTACTCTCACTTTTTGTACATTTTACAAACGCGCAAATTACGTTTGAGAAAAAGTGGGGAGGCGATGGCTACCAGGACGGGCAATACATCAGTTCTACCAGTGATGGTGGATTTATTATTGCAGGGATATCCACATCTGATTCGACTCCCTACACAAATATTGTGTTGATGAGAGTAGATTCCCTCGGTGATTCATTATGGACCAAAAATTATGGAGGTCCCGGATCCAACGATTTTCCATCAGCTGTAGTACAAACACGGGATGGCGGTTTTTTGGTTTCGTCAACAACTTATTCTTTATCATCACAGGCTCCGAATTACAGTGACTGGTGGATTTTGCGCACGGATGCAAACGGGGATACTCTTTGGACAAAGATGATACGCAAACCGAATAATGACAGGATGTGGGATATCAGCGAGAATGATGACGGTTCGTTTCTGGCCTGTGGCTGGTTAAGTGTAAACGGATACGCCAAAGCGACGATGATGAAATTTTCCGAAACAGGAGATTCACTTTGGTCAGTACAAATTGGATCTAGTGCGAATTCCTATGCTCAGTTTTGCCAACAAAATTACGACGGAAACTATTTACTCGCGGGCGCTTTTCTCAGCGGAACATTCCAGGGAATTGTGATGGAATACGACACCGCCGGGACTTTATTGAACAGCCATATTTACGACAAGCAGGGAACCGTAGAAAATATCAATAGTGTACATCATCTCGCACAAGGTGGATATATTATTTCCGCTAAGTCGGGAACGATCAATGGGTATGATGTCTGGGTTTTGAGAACCAATGACAATTGGGATACACTTTGGACACAAACTTATAATGATCCATTCTACTTGTATGATACAGAAGCGAAATTTGCATTCGACGCAACGAGCGACAATGGATTTATTTTTGGAGGAGCTAAATTCACAGGAGCATCTTCCGAAGCGGTATTGTATCGAATGGATTCAACCGGAGCATCGTTGTGGACAAGCTATTATGGTGGAAATACAAATGGAGAAGATAAAACGAGTTCAGTGCTTTCTTTGGCAGATGGAGGATTTATTCTCTCAGGACAAACAGAGATGACGGCAAACAATGACGGAGATATATACCTTGTGCGGACGAATGCTAATGGACTTGTTACTTCCCTATCCGAACCGGATGCAATCGAATCTTCAACACAATTTTTATTGTTTCCGAATCCGTCAAAGAACAAAGTGCATTGGGAATCAAAATATATTTCCATTTCATGCCTGAGGTTACTTTCAATGAGCGGGTCAATTCTACAAACCTATGAGCAAGCCGGAATAAGCGGAGAATTAAACTTCGCTGGATTAGTACCAGGAATTTATATTGTAGAATTTGTTTCGGAAATTTCGGTTCACCGAAAAAGGTTGATAATCGCAGGTTATTAGTTGTTAGTTAGTTGTTAGGTGTTAGGTGTTAGGTGTTAGGTGTTAGGTGTTAGGTGTTAGGTGTTAGGTGTTAGGTGTTAGGTGTTAGGTGTTAGGTGTTAGGTGTTAGGTGTTAGGTGTTAGTGCACTCGTCCCTCGTCCCTCGTCCCTCAATCAGTCGTTTTTTCGTTAACAGCTAGTTTCTTCAGGCTTGAATCCCATTTGTTTTCTTGGTTTTGGAGCTGGATTGATCAATTGTCTGAGGGCGGAGAAAATGGTTTGAATATCTATTTTATTTTTCAGCACTTGTTTTTCCAGCATTTCCAATTGCAGCAGCACTTCTTTGTTTGTTAAAAGAAGTTCTCGCATTTTTGTAAATATCCTGATGACCTGGATATTTACCGCGATTGCACGTTCGCTATTCAAAATACAGGACAACATTGTTACACCCTGTTCTGTAAAACAAAAAGGATGATACCGCAATCCCATAACATCGGAATTGGAGGACGCAAATTGCGTCCTCCAATTCCGGAGTTCTTCTTCATTCATTTCAAACATAAAATCAGATGGAAATCTTTGCATATTGCGTCTGACAGCTTCTTTCAGCCTTTTTGTCTCGACTCCGTACAATTCCGCCAGATCCCGGTCGACCATGATTCTCAAATCCCGTATGATGTAAATTTTATTCATCACAATCTCGTCAGGGATCATCAGTTTTGATTTCTTGTTCATGAATCAAAAATATTGATTCAACCGAATTTGCAAGAGCAGTTCAAAATAAGTACGCATCAAATCAGTTTATTATATGCGAAATAAATGCATTGATCTCCTTCAAACCTTGAATATTTTTTATAGGAAAGAATCATAGTGCATGTAGTATAAATTCTATTCTAAAAACCAGAGGTCAAAGAAATCATGTAGAGCAACATTTGCACTTATTAGAATTAAGCTCAGATTTATTTGGGAGATTAAGGAAATATATTAGAAACATCCTATAAAAGCTGAAATTCAAAACAACCCTACTCCCATTAGAATTTTAGATTATTTATCAAACCAAACCAAATTACATTATCTTTGGGTCAGTATTTTCCACAGTGCCGTTCATAGTATTTTACAAGCACTTTTTCTTATTTTGCAGAACATGAGAAAACATCAATTAATATCGATTTTTTCGTTTATAATTTTGAGCTTTAGATTATTTTCTAACCCAACTCAAGCTCAATCATCGATTTGCAATAATGATTCCACAGTAATTATCTTTTCGTATTATGATTATGACCCAATAATCGAAAACCCTACGACTTTTACCAATGAAGTGTATCATTATAACAGAGATTCAGGATATGTGACAGATCAGAATGGACAAGTTTCTTACTGGGAGAAAACAGATACAATTTATAATTCCGATAGTTTAATTTCAGAAATATTAACAAGAATTGGCTCAATCAATGGCTGGACAAATAAAACAACAATTACCCGTTCGTATACTTTATCTGGTAAATTAGAAAATGAGGTTATTAAAAGTTGGAATGGCGCATCATGGGATTCTACTCAATGGCGAAACTGGCAATACGATTCATTTGACCGTCTTACACTAGAGTTATGGACGAATAAAGACACATCTGTATGGATTAATAATTATAAAAGTGAAATAACTTACACTACAGCCGGTCCTGATACAAAAATTATTTATTCCGGAAATTGGTCCCTTTGGAATCCTGAAAAACGGTTTGTGTATACATATTCCGGCACAACAAGAAATACATTGGAATTGAGTAAATGGGATTCGACATCATCTGCATGGGTAAGGATTGATACTGCATATTATCAATTACATTATGGCGTTTGGAGCGCCAGAATCTATACAATGCGGCCGATAGATTACAATGGCATTCCCGGTTCTGAAGAATTTATGGAATACGATACATTGGATGAAGTGATCAGAAAATATATTGCACACGTTCCTATTGATACTGTACAGCATGGTGATGATGGTATAAATATTATTTATTCAAGAATTAATGGCATTTTACAGGAAACAACGAATATAGAGTATTTAGCAGGAGCCACATATTATTCAGGTATGGGATGGGTTTATAGTCATCAAATGCAAACGTTTACTAATTATGATTCCTATGGGCGGTATACGGGATATTCATTTTACAGTGAAACTCACAATATCCCCTCTATTATAGAAGCACATGATTCTATCTTTTTTAATCCCAATGGACATATTTCAAAAGAAAAATATACTTACAACAGAGATTTATTTAATGGAGAGACCGAAGAAGAAGATTGGGAAAAAGAATATTATTATTCCGATACAAATGCAGTACAAATTTTTACTCCTACCTGGGGAAGTATTTCGCCTGCTTGTACCGGTGATTCCATTCAACCATCGGTAGAGGTTTCCGGTGGCTGTACACCATATCAATTTCATTGGTATCCCAATTCAGGACTATCCTCTGATACCGTTTTAAAACCTAAGATCTTAGTTGGCGACACAACTTTATATACTCTCATTGTTACCGACAACCAAAATCGGACCGACACTTCTTACTTTCAGGTCCAATCAATTTTAAGAAAGCCATCCCTACTTGATGAAACACAATGTCTGGGAAACAGAAGAATTACCATTTCAGACTATTCATATGATCTTACAGTAAGATGGTATCAGGATGGAACATATCTAAGCTCCGGTCAGTATTTGATTATTACACAGCCCGGAAATTATTATGCACTGGTGACCAAGGGAGTTGAATTTCCACGAGATGTCTCTACAATTTCCTGTAGTATGTTTTCCGATACGATTTCAATTACCCAGATAACAACACCTATTCAGGTTTATCAACAAGCAACAATTTGTGATGGTCAGGACTTCTATTTGCCTGACAGTACTATTGCTAATGTTGCAGGAGTCTATTCAACTGTTCTAGTAACAGCACTTGGTTGTGATTCTGTGATTGAAACTACTTTGACCGTCCTGAGCTCCCCAAGCCTTGTAATTTCAACATCTGAAATTCTGTGTCATGGAGATTCAAGTAATTTAATTGTTCAGGCTACCGGAGGCACACCGCCATATATCGGCGAAGGGAGCTTCATGCTTCCTGCAGGAAATTATAATGTAATTGTGACCGATTCTAATGGTTGTCCGGGTGAAGAAATAGTTTCTATTCAAGAACCACAGGAATTAATCTCCAACCCTGGAGCCTCAGTTAATATTTGCTTTGCACAAAGCATCCAATTAGGTGGAAACCCATCAGCGATTGGTGGAACTCCTCCTTATTCATTCCTATGGTCCCCTTCAACGAACTTGTCTTCAACGAATGATCCTAATCCTATTTCTACAACTTTGCAAACCATCAATTATCAGCTTCAAATTACAGACTCTAATGGGTGTATTGCATCAGCAGATATACTAGTATCTGTCAGTGATACAACAAGACCAATAATAACTCAGACAGGAATCACATTGAATACCACAAGTACTGGATTCAATTACGAATGGTATTATAATGGTCAATTATTTAACTCCGGAGCTAACTTATCCACTATTTCACCTACACAGCCCGGCCATTACATGGTTGTTGTTTTTGATTCTGCAGGTTGTTCAACACAATCTGATAATTTCTATTTTTCATTAAACAACATTAACATGGTATATGGTGAGTCTTTTGCTTCGATCTACCCAAACCCTGCAAACGAAAATATAATTTTCAATTTTAAATCAACAACTGAAAAGAATTACACCATCACTTTTTATAACATGATTGGAAAAGAAATTTTCAGAAAAAGATTTGAATTACAAAATTCTGAAACAACAAGAGAATTGCAATTAAATTCATTATCAAAAGGCATCTATTCAATCAGAATCTTGTCTGATTCAGGGAAAATGCAATCTCTTAATCTTGTAATTCAATAATGAGTTTATCGCACTCAATTTCACCAATGATATCAGACTTTTAATACCCAAAATCCTCAGCAACTTGTCGGCTGAAAATAGCGGCACCATTCCCATTGAGGTGTTCTGAGTCTTCCCAGAAATGCGGATCGCGAATGCGGGGATCCGGGGGAGGTGTGCGTTCGTAATCGATATACTTCACCGAGTTCGCCTCAAAAAGTGAATCCAGAAAATCGCGGGCGGGTTTGTAATAATCCAGGTTACGTTTGTAATACATGGGAGATGTAAAACAATCCACATGAATATTGTTTTGCTTAGCCATTTCCAGAAAACGAATAATATAACGCGTCGCGGTTCTGTTCAGGGAGACATTTCCCGGGACCCTGTTTTTATACGTGTACTCGGTATGCAAACTATCGAGTTTAGTCACCGGTCGGGGTATAAAGCCATTTCCGGTTGCCTCAGGATTAACACGCGTACTCATGAAGTTGAGCGCGATATTAATCACCCGGCCGTTAAACCGATAACTTTTCAATTGGTATTTTAAAAATTCAAATGGACCAAGTTCATTCAGGTATTCTGTAACAACAGGATCGATACCATAATAATATTTTAACTGCTGAATACCTTTGGAGAGAACTTTTTCATCAGTAGTCGTGAGCAGAAAATCGGGTTCTACATGAAGCAATACCTGCGAAGGCATTTTGTTTTTTCCAATGAGAATGCTGAACAAACCATTCTGAAAACCCTGATCCATACCGGCATGACTGATGTTGAATCCTTTTTTCACTTTGAAACTATCCGGGTTAAGCATGTAAAATGCTCTTGAATTACCCATGATGAGCATATCCGGCATTTGTTTTTTCTGAAGATAGTAATTGATCTTCCCTCCTGTTTGTCCGACCAGGCACTTATTATAGAAATAATCAAAAACACTATTTACCACTCTGTCAACAATCAGCAAGCCGACAGTGAATGCGGCAATAACGAAAAGTATTTTTCTGACTTTTCCCATGGCCTCAGAATTGAAAATAAATAAACTGATCCCCTTCGGAAACACCGAAAAGCAAAATGATCACCAGCAACAGGAGATGAAAACCGGAGAATACCAAACGATTGCTGCTTTTGTAAAAGGTCTCCGCGTTCTTTTTTCTGAAAATGAAATAATCAAAAAGCAACAAAAGCGTGAGCATGGAAACCATGTTGAAAAAGATACTGGTATCCTGAATGCGGAGATTGAACCAATCGACAGGACTGAAGATAGAATGCAAAATTCCCATGGCGCTGGCGAAAGTATGCGCACGGAAAAACACCCAGGTTAGACAAATCAAATTGAAAGTAATGAAAGCATAAACCGCTTTTTTCCAAAATGGCATCGCGGGCTTGTGTACTTTCACATTAAACATTTTCTCCCCGGCGAGATACATTCCATTCAGTCCGCCCCAGATGACATAGTTCCAGGAAGCTCCGTGCCAGAGACCGCCGAGTAACATCGTGATCATGTTGTTGAGGTAGGTTCTGAATTTACCTTTTCTGTTTCCTCCCAATGAAATATACAGGTAATCCCTTAACCAGGAAGAGAGTGAGATGTGCCACCTGCGCCAGAATTCCGTAACCGATTTACTGAAGTAAGGAATAGTGAAATTGGTCATCATCCGGTAACCCATCACCCGTCCTGCTCCTATCGCGATATCAGAATACCCGGAGAAATCACAATAAATCTGGAATGCAAACATCCAGGTAGCGAACAAAGCGGTAAAGCCGGTATTGAAATTACCATAATTGTAAATGCTGTTGACATACATTGCCAGGGAATCCGCGACCACCACTTTTTTGAATAGGCCATACAGCATCTGTGAAAGTCCGATCATCACATTGTCGTATTCCAGACGGTTGTCGTTTTTCTTCAACTGAGGCAAAAGTGTTGTTCCTCTCTCGATAGGTCCAGCGACCAATTGAGGGTAGAACATGACAAAAAGTGAGTAGATCCCAAGATGTCTTTCGGGCTTTACATTTCCCCGGTACACTTCGATCGTATAGCTCATGGATTGAAATGTGTGGAATGACAATCCGATCGGAAGCAGGATATTCATCACCGGCATGGGATTGTGCCAACCCAGTGGCGCGCACAACTGATCCACATTGTCGAGCAGAAAGTTGTAATACTTAAAGAAAGCAAGCATTCCCAGATTACCAATTAAACTGATGGTGAGCCAGGCTTTTTTTCGTTTTTCTGTTGACGCGTTATCAATGACAATGGCCGCGAAGTAATCCACCAGGATCAGAAAAATAAGGATCAGCAAATAAGGCGGATAAAAGTACATGTAGAAATAGCAACTGGCGACCAGTAATAAAATCCAGCGGAATCTGGGAGCCAGTGCAAAATAAAGCACCGTCACAACGACAAAAAAGATCAGGAATACAATGGAGTTAAATAACACGTAGCGCTGATTGGTTTTCCAAATGTAATTATTTACTGATTTTTAGCAATCGAGTCATATTATTTCCCTGAGTCTTAGATATTCCGTTTTGTCGGAGTCCAGATATTGTTCCTTACACCAAACAAAAATCTAAAAAATCCATGCAAGAGAGCAAGATTCATCAGCGAGAAATATGAAACAAAACGAAGCAGGCGCAAATGAATGCCTGCTTTACCCATGAGGCTATCGATGACAGGTGTAAAGAGCAGTAATAATTCTCCGCCAAGCAAAATTTTAAATAGTGGATGGCCGGTAAGCATCAGCATAGCCACAAGGCTGAGGAGAGAAACGAGGATGAGAAATGGCGTCAACCATCGCAATACCTTATGGCTGATAAAACAATAACCTGCAGGTGAAAATGGTTTGAGAAGGAAACCGGAAAAGACCTTGAGGTTCTGAAAATTTCCTGTGGAGACTCTTGCTTTTCGTTTGTATTCCTGTTTTACTTCATTGGAAACATCCTCGTAACAAATCGCCTCCAGTTCATTAATACATTTATATCCTTTCTCAAGTACTTTCATGGAAATAAAAAAATCATCCACCAGAAAATTAGAGGGCACAGGGGCGAAAAGATCCTTCCGCAGTGCATAACAACCACCGAAAGGTCCCATCATGGAACCCCAGATGAGTCCTTCCTGGTATTTAATTCTATTTTCTCTTTCTATATACGATTTCTCCTGCATGGAGATTCCGTCTTTTTTCATCCCGATGTTTAGAATATTGGCGCCAACCAAACCTATTTCAGCTGAAATAAAATGTCGGTTTAAATATGCGATGGTGTCAGGTTCAAACATGACATTTGCATCCGTAAGGATCAGGATAGGATTTTTTGCTTCGCGCACCAAATCATTGATTACAGAGGGCTTTCCTCTTCTCTCTCCAAATTGTATAAAACGAATTCTGGAATCTGTTTCTGCAATTGATCTGACAATCTTTTCGGTCGCGTCGTTGGAAGCATCTGATCCAACAAGGATTTCCATTTTATCTTTTGGATAAACGGATTTTAAAATGCTTTTCAATTTTTCTCCGATTACCCGCTCTTCATTGAATGCTGAAATTACGATACTCACCGCCGGTAAGTCTGAGCTTATTTCACTTATTGCATGCCGGAAAGTTTTACCATTTGCAAGGAAGGAAAGAATGAGGGGAAACAAAACATAGCTATAGAAAACGACAAAAACAGCCAGACAGAAAAAGAAGAGGAAATAATTGACCATAATCGTTCAGGAGTATGCCAAAAATAGGCATTGCCTTTTCAACTGGCAAAAAAGATTGAGGAGCCGGAATCCAAGTTATTCAGATAGCCAGAATACCTGCCAGGGTTCTATTTAAATGCAGGTCTAAAACCTGAACCTTCATTGCATTTATGTGTTTTCCGTTCTCCTTTTTTGGAAAGGAAACCGATTGATCGCTTCTGCCCTTTCCTGACTTTAAATGCATGAATATGATGCATTAAATATGTCATATTCCTGTTAAAATCGACAAAAGCGCTTCATAAATCGGGTAATGGGGCCTTAATTATTTGTAACTTTATCAGGTAAATACACGAACATGAAAAAAGTCTGTTTCTTCCTTCTCCTTATCCTTTCATGTCAAAGGTCTTTTGGGGCACTGAACGCATATTTTGCTTATGCCACCTATGATCAGCCGGGACATTCCGCTTATGTTGAAACCTATTTGAATATAGTTGGCAGCAGTGTAAAACTGAAACCGGATGCACAGGGTAAATACATCGGTACTCTTGAAATTCAATGGGTTTTCAAAAAAGGTGATCAGATCGTACATTTTGATAAATACAATCTGCACAGTCCGGCTTTAGACAGTTCCACTCAGTTTTCTCCTGATTTTATCGATCAGCAGAGAGTAGTTTTAGACACTGGAAAATACAATATTGAACTGAAAATCTCCGATAAAAATTCAGGTGATGCACCCTATACGGTACATCAGGATATTCAGGTCTCTTTCCCTTCCTCACAGGTAAGTATTTCTGATATCGAATTGCTGGAATCCTATATTCCCGCAAAGACTGCTACCACATTTACGAAAAGTGGTTATGATGTCCTTCCCTATATCCTGGGCTACTATCCTCCGGAAATTTCCAGTCTGAAATTCTACGCGGAGATCTATCGGACAAAGCAATTTCTGAGTGATGAATACCTCGTGAAATATTACATTTCAAATAATGAAAACAGGTTGTTGCAAAATGATCTTGTCAATTATAAAAAACAGAATCCGGCGGATGTCAATGTGATTCTTGGTGAAATCCCTATTACAAACCTGGCTTCCGGAAATTACATGCTTACCGTAGAAGTTAGGAACAAAGATAACAAACTGGTCACTTACCGTCAGGTCTTTTTCCAGAGGAGCAATATCAAACAAACGCTGGCTGACAAGAATGAATCGGTGACACTTGATATCAACAATTCTTTTGTGTCGAACATTAGCAGCAAAGACACGCTGAAAGAATTCATCGCATGCCTGGCTCCGATTTCATCCAACCTGGATGTACAGATTGCTGAAAATCAGATGGCGCTTGGTGATGAACAAAATATGAAACAATACATCCTGCATTTCTGGACGGTAAAAAATCCGAAAGATCCCGAAGGTGCCTGGAACGCTTACAAGGCGGAAGTGAACAAAGTGAATGCAAGTTTTTCAACTCTGAACAAACGTGGTTATGAAGCTGATCGCGGTCGGGTTTATCTTCAGTATGGTCCGCCGAATTCCATCACCAGCGACAACATTGATCCAAACGCTATTCCCTATGAGATCTGGCATTATTACGCCATTCAAAATCAGAGCAACCGTAAATTTGTGTTTTACAATCCGGATGGAGTTTCAAACGATTACAAGCTCCTGCATTCAGATGCAAACGGAGAGCTGAAGGATGACAGCTGGGAGCTCAAATTACACAGTCGTTCACAGCAATTCAATGATCCTGATAAAGAAAATTCTATTGATATTTACGGTACAAAAACCAAGGATAATTTCAAAAATCCAAAGTAATTTGTAAAGGACAATCTAAAGGGAATAAACTGTTTTTCTGATCAATCTTTTAAGATTACCTTGCATCCCGGCAGGGTAATTTTTTTTATGGCAGGCACACAAAAACGAATTGCGGTAGTCATTCTGAACTGGAACGGAAGATTCTTTCTGGAATCATTTCTTCCTGATGTGATCCGGTTTAGCCAGGACCTTGCGGAAATAATTGTAGCCGACAATGCCTCTTCGGATGATTCCATTGCCTGGTTGAAAAAGCACCTTCCGGAAGTCAGGATTATTCAGCTGGATAAAAACCTGGGTTTTACAGGTGGATATAATGAAGCTCTGAAACAGGTTTCGAACGAGTATTATGTACTCCTTAATTCAGATGTAAGGGTTACAGAAGGATGGCTATCACCGCTGCTTGATCTGATGGATCAAAATCCGGACAGAGCAGCCTGTCAGCCCAAAATTTGTTCCCTGGCACACCCCACCGAATTTGAATACGCGGGTGCCGGAGGAGGTTTTATTGATCATTACGGTTATCCTTTTTGCAGAGGGAGAATCTTTTATTCTTTGGAAAAAGATGAGGGACAATTCAACGATTCGCGCCAGGTATTCTGGGCATCCGGAGCTTGCATGTTTATTCGTTCTTCAGTCTTCCACGAATTGAATGGCTTTGATTCCAATTTCTTCGCCCACATGGAAGAGATTGATCTGTGCTGGAGGATTCATCGGGAAGGAAAGGAAGTCTGGTATTGCGGTGCTTCCACTGTTTATCATGTCGGCGGCGGAACCTTACCCAAGAACAATCCCCGAAAAACCTATCTGAATTTCCGTAATAATCTGTTGATGTTGTACAAAAATCTGCCGGTGGATTTATTCCCTAAGGTGATCATTGCCCGTACAATACTCGATTCTGCGGCTGCTTTGATCTTTCTGATCAGGAATGGTAAGGCCGATTTCAAAGCTGTTATTCAGGCTCACAGGGATTTTCATGCCATGAAAAAGGGTTATAAAGGATTCCGAACCAATACGCATAATGTTCATAATCAGTATTTTAATCTTATTTACTGGAGATCCATTGTGCTTGCCTTTTACCTTTTTAAATCAAGGAAATTTTCCGACCTTAATAGATTCCCCCAGGCTCATGATGCCGGTAGAAAGGTGTAAGGGAAGGATGAATTTTGGGGTAACAAAAACGTATTTCAGACCTATACTATAGCTGAACATACCGGGACCTCAACTGGTCTCCAGAAGCTTGAAATTATGGGAATTGAAAGTGTAGACATATTGATCCAGCGTGCGCAGGTTTTGCGTGGACGAAACATCGGCCAGGCCATTGCATTGCTGGATGATGCTTTGTCGATTGCTCAGCAGATAAATTATAAAAAAGGCATTGCCTTGGTCATTCGTGACAAAGCAGCATGTTCTTTTATTCAGAAGAATTACAAACGGGCGCTCACCGGTTACAACGAAGCATTACAATTCTTCAAGGACCTGGATGATAAGGAAGGACAATTGAGTTGTTTGACTGAAATCAGTTCGATTTATTTCAAACTGAGTGAGGTTCCATCAGCCCTGACTTATATTCTTGAGACACTAAAAATTAATACCGAGCGGGGAGATTCTGAAGGGATTGCATTGGGGTATAATGAAATCGGAAAGCTTCACATTTATCTGCAGGAGTATCCGAACGCGATTGAATATTTCAAAAAGGCATTGAAGATTTTTGAAGGCATTAAAAACAAAAAGGAAATGGTTCATTCCTTTTTCCTTCTTGGCAATGCTTATAACTGGATGGACGATCTGGATAAAGCTCTGTACTATTTATTGCGTGCAGAAAATTCAATGGAACACCTCGAGGATGCAGAAACACGTTCAAAAACCCTCGGTAGTCTCGCCATTTTACACACCAAACTGAAAGAATACGATAAGGCCCTCTCCTATTTCAACAAAGCGCTGGACATTGCTTCGGAAGGAGCATCGAATACAGTAAAGGCTCAGTTGAAAAAAAGTCTTGGCAACCTTTACATTGATTTGACCCAGTACGACAAAGCGATTGAAGTACTGAAGCAGAGTTTGAAGATCGCGCAATCATCGCCGATGGAAGCGCAGCTGGTGAAAATCCACCAGTTTCTTTCCATAGCTTATGAGAAAATCGGTGATACAGAAAATGCGCTACTGCATTTCAAAAAGTTTTTTGAGCTCGATAAGGAGTTTACTAACGAAGAAGTCACTTTAAAAACCAAGGCTCTTCATATCAAATACGATCTGGAAGAACTCAAAAAGCAAAAAGAGATTGCAGAATTATCCGACAAACTGAAGGAACAATTTCTTGCCAATGTGAGTCATGAGATTCGTACACCGATGAATGGCGTGCTTGGAATGGCTCATTTGCTGGGCAAAACAAACCCAACCCGTGAGCAAGAGGAATATATTGACGCGATAAAAATTTCCGCGAATAATCTGATGGTGATCATCAATGACATCCTGGATTTTTCAAAAATCAACGCGGGTAAAATAGAATTTTCAGAAACCGAATTTAACCTCCGCGATCTGATCAAAGGAATTGTCCAGATTCTACAGGTAAAAGCGGATGAAAAGAAAATACAGATAGGTTGTACACTTGATTATCATATCAAGGATTTTTTATTGGGCGACCCTATTCGTTTGAACCAAATTCTTGTAAACCTGATGGGGAATGCCGTCAAGTTTACCGAGAAAGGAAAAGTGACGCTCGATATTAAAGTAGTTGAAATAAAAGATAACGTCTGCAAAGTACGATTCCGGATTACCGATACGGGAATCGGAATACCTGACAACAAGTTGCAATCCATTTTTGAAAGCTTCGAGCAGGCGGAGAACAACAAGAGACGTTATGAAGGAACAGGTCTTGGATTGACCATTGTAAAACAACTGGTCGAATTGCAAGGCGGTAGTATATCCGTTAAATCCAGAGTGAATGAAGGTTCTGAATTTACGGTTGAAATGTATTTCAAATTAGGAAATAATCAACCGAAAGCAGTTCCGGTTCAGGTTGCAGACACTTCGGAGCCGGTAGATTTTTCACACGTACGTGTGTTTGTGGTAGAGGACAACAAAGTGAATCAGCTGCTGGTTAAAAACATGCTGAAGAAATTTGGTTTTGAAAATTTTGACTGTGCTGAAAACGGAAGAACCGCTCTCGCGAAATTGAGAGAACACGAATACGACATCATTCTCATGGATATTCAGATGCCGGAGATGGATGGTTATGAAATTACGCGTGAAATACGAATGCGGATGCGTCCGGAAGTTCGTAATATTCCAATCATCGCTTTGACGGCGGATGCTTCTGAAACGGAAAAGATCAAGGCGAAGGAATGCGGGATGAATGACTATGTCGTCAAACCGTATACTCCGGAAGAATTGTACAGCACCTTACTGAAATTTATTCCGGAACAGGAACAGAAAATGGATGCCAAAGCAGGCAACCGATTGGATGGTGCCGCCATTTATCAGAAGCATACTCCGGGTATGAATCTTGATTTCCTGGATAAATTCACCGGTGGTGATCAGGAATTGACGATTCAGCTCATTGAAATTTTTCTCAAACAGGTTCCTGAAGCAATCGAAAAGCTGAATGTTCACATCCCAAAACGTGAATGGAAAGACACGCATGCTGTTGCACACAAGTTGAAATCCAGTATCGCGATTTTTGAATTTCAGGAATTGAAGAAACTCATTACAAATATTGAAGAATACGCACGTGATGGCGAGCGTCTGGAAGAAATTCCGCATTTGTATGCTGAGTTTAAAGAAGGTTCAAAAATAGCGGTGCGTAATCTCGAAGCTGAACTTGGAAAACTTCGTCAGCTGGTGAGTAAAATGCATTGAACCTAAATTAAAATTGGTTCAAAATATTTTCCTGGAAAATATTTTTCGAAAGAAATTTTATTTGGCTTTTCCTCTGTGAAATTCGACAAGTCCGTCGAGAGGATTCTCGCTGATGGTACCGATTTTCAAACCGAGCTCCTCCCCTGATGTTTTCAATACATCAGAAAAATTCCATGCTATGGACCCGGTGAAATGGACCGGATACATTAAATGTTCCGGGTATTTCATGATTGTTCGTTTAAAGTACTTACGAAAACTGTTTTTCAAAAGGTCCTGAATGTATTTTTCGTCCTTGTGTTTTCCCGCGAACGCGGCGAAGGAAGCGATATACCTGTTGGCAAGCGGACGACGGTAAATATGTTCGAGAATATCTCCTTTACTAACAGCATACACCTTTTCAAAATCAGCATTTAATACGGCAGGCATTTCTCCATAGAGGTAGTCTCTCAGAATTTTTTTACCAATATAGGCTCCGCTTCCTTCATCACCAAGTATGTAACCCAGGGAAGGGACTTTGCTAATGATAATATCTCCATTATAAAAACCGGAATTAGATCCGGTACCTAAGATTCCAAGGAGCCCTTTGCTTCTCTTGCAGAGAGCTCTTGCAGCACCAAATAAATCGGAGTGAACTTCAATTTTTGCTTCTTCAAAATGAATTCGCAGTCCGTCATGGATGATTTTACATTTCTCAGGAGTTCCGCAACCTGCACCATAAAAGAATATTTCCTTCACAACTGTATTTTCGGGAAAGGAAGCACACACTTCCCTGCTGACGATTTCGGCAATTTGCACTTCATCCAGAAAAAAGGGATTCAAACCACCTGACCGGATCTTGTGTAAAGGTTCTTTCCCGGAAACAAGCATCCATTCTGTCTTGGTAGAACCGCTATCCGCTATCAGTATCATTTGTAATTATTCTATCGTGAATCGATCGCCTTCAAGTGCAAGGGTGGTTTCGGGAAACACCGCTTTGGCTTCTTCCAGCAATGGATACAAATTTTTGTATCGCGCTGAAAAGTGCCCTATGATCAAACGCTTCACCCCTGCTTTTTTCGCAATCAAACCGGCCTGTTCTGCTGTGGAATGAAAAGTCTCCCTGGCACGATCCGCTTTATCAGAAAGGAAAGTTGCTTCGTGATATAGTAAATCCACGCCTTTCACGATTCCAACAAGTCGTTCATCAAATATAGTATCCGAACAAAATGCGTATTTCCTGGGCTTACGCGGATCAGTTGTAAGTGATGAATTGGGAATAATTTTACCGTCTTCAGCGACAAAATCATGGCCGGCTTTTAAATCGTTATAAGCTGTTACAGGGACTTTGTAGAGAGACAGCTTGTCCTTTTTTAATTTTCGCTGACGGGGCTTTTCCGAGAAAAGAAAACCTGTACACGGGATCCTGTGACTGAGAATGATCGTCTCCACGCGGACATCATCATCTTCAAACAGGATGGTAGAATTACGAGAATCCACTTCATGAAATTCAACAGGGTATCTCAGTATCGTTTCGGAGTACTTTAGCTGGATGTCGATAATTTCCTTCAGATCACGAGGCCCGTAGATATGGAGTGTGGAAGCTCTCCCCTGCAGATGCATGGTAGAAATTAACCCGAGTAGTCCCAGGTAATGATCGCCGTGCAGGTGGCTGATGAAAATGTGATTGATCCGGTGGAATTTAATCTTATACCGGTTCATTTGTATCAGTGTACCTTCTCCGCAATCAACTAAGAAAAATCGCTCATGAAAATTTATAACCTGAGCGGTAGGATGTCGTTGATAAATAGGAGTTGCAGAACTACTGCCAAGTATGCCTACTTCAAAAATCATTAGTTACCGGAAACAATCATTCGGCGGGTAAAAGAAGACCGGCCATTGGTGATGGTGTAGAGATATATCCCCGGTCTCAACTCTTCTGACGTCAAAGCAACAGTATTGTTGCCCTTAGGAAGGCGAAGACTTTGAGTTTGCAATACATTGCCGATGAGATCCGATACTTTTATTTGTATTGTCTCTGAAACAGGAGAAGAAACAATCACATCCGTTTTTCCAAAGAACGGATTGGGTTTGTTTTGAGAAACCTGGAATGTGGAAGGAACCAATGTGGCTACACCGATATTATCATCAATTACGATGGTGTAATTTCCATTGGTGGTGTCCACTTGTTGAGGAATAATACCGAGAAGTCTGCCACTTACTTTCAGGCTCACTTCAAGAGGATAATTACCAATCATTCCTACCGTTGGAGCATTTCCTGTAATCTGGAAACAACTGGTGGCCCCACCCGGGAAAATACAATTAGATGGTGTGCATGAATACGTAAAGCCGGAAGGAAGTCCGGTTACAGCTGTCACCCGCACAGAATCGACTGTTACGCTTTGTCCGGCATAAGTCGTTGTTGCAGGAACACAAAGGTGAATATCCGCCACGTATGAGGTGCCAACAAATGCATGAGGCAAACCTGTAGCGCTGTCAGGATAAATCCCGGTTACATTATGAGTAATGGAAGTATCCGGGACACACTGGCTGTATCCGGAAAAAGAAAATGCAATTGAAACCAGTAACAGGGAGAAGAATTTTTTCATACGCGGAGCTTTCTAACTATTCTTTGTGCAATTGTTTTTCAACTTCTTCCATGAAGATCAAATCAATGGCTTCGTTTACGGTAGGTAATTGTGTAAGCATGCTATCGAGTTGGGAAATCGAGATCAGCTTACGAACATGATCCTGAACACCGGTCAGCACAAAAGTTCCGTTTTGATCACGGCACATTCTGAAACCCACGAGAATAGCACTCAATCCGGACGAATCGCAGTATTGTACTTCATTCAGATCAAAAATCAGGTTTTTGAATCCTTCATGGTGAAGCATTACAACTTCAGCCTTCAGTTCCGGGGCAACATTAGAGGTAAGTTTCTGTTCATGAATTTTGACCAGCGCGTACTTTTCCTGTCTATCGATTGTTAAGTTCATAGGATGAGCATTTTTTCAAATTTACGAGGATTTTTTGGGTTCTCAACGTGTAAGGGATTAATTTTCAACAAGCAGGAACGGGGATTTGTTAATATTGATGATTGATGATTGATGATTGAGGATTGAGGATTGTGGATTGTAGATTGTGGATTGTGGATTGAGGATTGTGGATTGAGGATTGAGGATTGAGGATTGAGGATTGAGGAAAAATGTGTTGAGAATATAGCTAAGAAATTTATGATGGATGCAAGGGTAAAAATTGAATACCTTAAAATGAAAATCAACATGGAACACGGAACCCTAAACACGGAACCTAAAACCAATTACTGGTTCACCTGCCCGGCGAGGAGATAAAGGACGGCCATGCGGATGGCTACGCCGTTTTCGACCTGGTTGAGAATGATCGATTGGGAAGAATCGGCTACATCGCTGGTGATTTCCACTCCCCTGTTGATCGGACCGGGGTGCATGATGGTGATGCGTTTTGAAAGTGAATCCAGAATTTCCTTATTGAGACCAAAAAGCTGAACATACTCACGCAGTGAAGGAAAATAACGAATATCCTGACGTTCGAGTTGGATGCGTAACATATTGGCGACATCACACCATTCAAGTGCTTTTCTAAGGTTGAATTCGACTTTCACACCCAGGGAAGAAACATACTTTGGCATTAATGTCGTCGGACCGCAAACCATTACCTCCGCACCCAATTTTTTCAAACAGAAAATATTCGACAAAGCGACTCGTGAATGAAGGATATCACCGATGATGGCTACTTTTTTCCCTTTTACTTCACCCAGTTTTTCGCGGATGGAAAACGCGTCGAGCAATGCCTGGGTTGGATGTTCGTGTGCTCCGTCTCCCGCATTTACAATGCTTGCGTTTATATGCTTTGAAAGAAATTGCGCGGCGCCCGCATGAGGATGTCGCATCACGACGATGTCCACCTTCATCGCCAGAATATTATTGACTGTATCAATCAGTGTTTCGCCTTTACTGACAGAAGAAGAAGATGCTGCAAAATTTACCACGTCGGCCGAAAGCCTCCGCTCCGCGAGTTCGAATGAAAGTCGTGTGCGTGTGGAATTTTCAAAAAAGAGATTCGCGATGGTCACATCCCGTAAGGATGGAACTTTCTTGATGGGTCTGTTGAGAACCTCCTTAAAATTATCCGCAGTAGAAAAAATACGCTCAATGTCATCGACTTTGAGATCTTTGATTCCTAACAGATGTTTTACGGAGAGGGCTCCCATTTTGGTTGTTGGTTGTTAGTGCTTAGTGCTTAGTGGTTGGTGGTTGGTGCTTAGTGGTTGGTGGTGGTTGATTAGATTTGTAATTGTTTTCCGTCTTTCGTCCCACGTCCCACGTCTCTCGTCCCCTTATCCATTCATTCATTTTAAATTAAAATTCTGAACTCTTTTACTGCAACCAGACTCCGTCTTCGCCATCGATTTCTTTCCACTTTACAGTTACTTTTTCTGAGGTGATGGTATCAACAGAGATCCCGATATAATCAGGTTCTATGGGTAAATGACGACTGTAACGACGATCGACGAGGGTGAGCAATTCAACTTTACGCGGACGGCCGAAATCGAGCAAGGCATCCATTCCTGCACGTATGGTTCTTCCTGTGAACAAGACGTCGTCCACAAGGATTACATTTTTATCTTCAATAATAAAATCGAGCCGGGTCTGGTTAGGGGCAATAATTTCCCTTCTACGGAAATCATCCCGATAGAAAGTAACATCCAGATCGCCGATCGCGATGGAAGGTAAATTCAGAATTTGTTTGAGAGAATGTTCAATTCGACGGGCGACATAAATTCCGCGGGGTTGAAGTCCGATCAATGCGGAATTAGAAAAATTATCGTGATTTTCGATCAATTGGTAACAGAGCCGTTTGATCGTGATATCGAAGTGTGTACTGTTGAGCAGCAGTCGCTTTTGCATTCCGTTTTCAAATGTACGCTTAATCGTGCAATTTTCAAATAGAGTGAAAATTCATCGATTCCAGGTGTTTAGATAGAATTGCAGAGAACCCGGGTAAGTACTGATTCTGAAAACTGTTCTAATCAATCTACACTTCTACCCCAAATTGTTTCAAATGGTGTTTCGCGTGTTTGTGCAAGAGCTGGATCCATTCCTGGAAAGTCAGATGTCCAAAGAAAGGATTGGTCACAGTTGTTCCGGGATGTTCTTCGAAATGTGCCACGAAATACTTGATTTCATTTTCGAGTTCCTGAATTGCTTTGGTTTTATCTTTCAGACGAAGCTCAGGAGGCGTTTCTTCCATTAAAATATTTTTCGTGTTTGGACGAAACTCCTTGTCACTGGCCAGGAAATCTTTCATCGCCTGTACCTTTTCAGCCGGAGTGATTAATGGATGTGGATTCTTGCCATTTGCGATACGCAATGATTCGCTCATGTGTTCAATCATTTGCTGAACATTCATATTACCCCATAGTGGCTTTGTATCCGGATCGAGTTCTGTCAGCTTATCAATGAATTTACGCTGCAGGAAATAGAGTTTTGAATCCATCTTTAAATTTTTTGATATGTAAAATTACAATTTCCCTTTAATCAAAAAAGCACAAAAAGAAACCGCCCATCCTTTGTAAAAGAATGGGCGGTTGTATACTCTTAAGAAATCGGATTAATCCTCTTTCTTATCTTCTGATTTTACAGTTTCGCTGTCGGTCTTTTTCTTCTCAGCAGCTTCCATTTCATTCTTCAGATTGCTAAGAGCTGTAAGATCGCCAAGAGTGGTTTTCTCAACACTTTCTTTCACTTTCTTCACAGCTTTAGCACCTTCTTCGCGTTCAGCGCCTTTTTGAGCACTTTCAGCGGCACGGTTTGTAGCTGTTTTTTCTTCGTGAATACGGCTGTGAGAAACAACGATCTTGCGTTGATCTTTGCTGAATTCGATGACTTTGAAATCAGCTTTTTCTTCAGCTTTCAGAGTCTTACCATCTTCTTTCACCATGTGTTTGTTCGGGCAGAAAGCTTCAACACCGTATGACAAAGCGATAGTCGCTCCTTTTTCACCGATTTTGAGAACAGTTCCTTCGTGAACAGAATCCATTGTGAAGATAGTTTCGAACACATCCCAAGGATTTTCTTCGAGTTGTTTGTGTCCAAGACTGAGACGACGGTTTTCCGGATCAACTTCCAGAACAACTACATTCATCTTATCACCTACTTTACAGAACTCAGAAGGATGTTTCACCTTTTTGCTCCAGCTCAGGTCAGAGATGTGAACCAGTCCGTCGATACCTTCTTCGAGTTCAACGAATACGCCGAAGTTCTGGAAGTTTTTAACGGTAGCTGTATGTTTGGAACCAACAGGGTATTTAGTAGCAACAGTCACCCAAGGATCAGCTTTCAGTTGTTTTAAACCGAGAGACATTTTGCGTTCTTCACGATCGAGGGTGAGGATAACCGCTTCGATTTCATCACCCACTTTCAGGAACTCATGCGGGCTGCGTAAGTGCTGTGACCAAGACATTTCAGAAACGTGCACGAGTCCTTCAACACCGGCAGCGATTTCAACGAAAGCACCGTAATCAGCGATCACGACAACTTTACCTTTTACTTTATCACCTACATTCAGGTTAGCATCAAGCTGCGTCCAAGGATGTGGAGTAAGTTGTTTCAAACCAAGAGCGATACGTTTTTTCTCGTCATCGAAATCAAGGATAACAACATTGATCTTCTGATCCAGTTTAAGTACTTCTTCAGGATGGGAGATACGTCCCCATGAAATGTCAGTGATGTGCAACAAACCGTCAACACCACCAAGATCCATGAACACACCATAAGAAGTGATGTTCTTCACAGTACCCTCGAGAACTTGTCCTTTCTCGAGTTTCTTCATGATCTCTGCTTTTTGAGCTTCGAGTTCTTCTTCGATGAGGACTTTATGAGAAACAACTACGTTTTTGAATTCGTTGTTAATTTTAACGACTTTAAATTCCATCGTTTTGCCTACGAACTGATCGTAGTCACGAATTGGTTTCACATCAATTTGTGAACCCGGAAGGAAGGCTTCGATTCCGAATACATCGACAATCAAACCACCTTTTGTACGGCATTTTACATAGCCGGTAATAATTTCATCTCCTTCAAGAGCCGCGTTAACGCGATCCCATGATTTGAGGGCACGAGCTTTTTTGTGAGAAAGAATCAGCTGGCCGTTTTTGTCTTCCTGTGTTTCCACATAGACTTCCACCCGGTCGCCGACTTTAAGGTCAGGCATGTGGCGGAACTCAGCCAGTGGTACCAAACCGTCGGATTTGTAGCCGATATTGATCAGCACATCCTTCGAAGTAATGGAAACTACCAGTCCGTCTACGATGTCGTGCTCAACCACTGAATTCAGGGTTTTGTCGTACATCTGTTCCATTTGTGTGCGCTCTTCAGCAGAATAGTCGGATCCGCCTTTTCCTGTGGAATCCCAGTTAAAGACTTCTGGTTTGTACTCCGATGTTTGGTTCGTGATTTCTTCGGTAATCATTTAGTTTTTAGAATTATTATGAAAGTTTCGGTTTTTCGCTTAAAAGGGACGCAAATGTATCGAATTAAATCTTATGAAAAAAGGGGTAAGCCAGAGATTTTTTAACGTATTGTGGTCAAAATGAGGAAAAAGAGAAAAAAGGAAGAGAGAAATTCAACGAAATAAAAACAAGAAGTACAAGCTATTGAATATCAATAAAATACGGATGTTAAAAATTCTGAATTCGACTCAATAATTCTGTCAGCTTTTAAGAAAAAAGCCAGACTCAGGCGATTTGGGTTTCGGAGATGTGATTGCTCACCTTTTCCATCAGCCACATTGGCGTAGAAGTAGCGCCACAAATTCCGACGGATTCAGCATTTTCGAACCAGTGCGGATCCAATTCTTCCACATCGGAAACAAAGTAACTTCTTGGGTTAACAGCATTGCAGACTTCAAACAAGGCCTTACCGTTCGAGCTTTTTTTACCACTAACGAAAATAATGACATCGTGCATGGCTGCAAATTTTTTCAATTGTGGCTCACGGTTACTCACCTGTCGGCAGATGGTATCATTGGAACTCAATAATTCTTCCCGGATTTCTTTTTCCTGAGCAGCAGCTGAACGTTGTTCAAGTAGACTTCTCATTTTCTCAAATCCTTTTGAACTCTTGGTAGTTTGAGAGAAAAAATAGACAGGACGAGAATAGTCTACTTTATCCAGATCCTCTTCATTACGAACGATGAGAGCTGTTCCGGCTGTTTGACCAACAAGTCCATTCACTTCAGCATGTCCTGTTTCACCGTAAATTACAATTTGTCCGCCTGTTTCAAGCACTTCATCAAAGCTGGTCCTTACCCTGTTTTGCAATTTCAATACAACAGGACAGGAAGCATCGATAAGCTCAATATTATTCTTCAATGCAATTTCATATGTCTCAGGAGGTTCGCCATGGGCACGAATCAGCACCTTACAATCGTGCAGGGTTCTTAAACGGTCGTGATCAATGATTTCAAGACCTTTGGCGGTTAATCTTTCTACTTCCTTATTGTTGTGAACGATATCACCAAGGCAATACAATTTGCCGGAAAGTTGCAATTCTTCTTCCGCTTTTTGAATGGCGTAAACCACTCCAAAACAAAATCCTGAGTGCGGATCAATGGTAACTTTCATGTTTGCAAAGATAGGGAAAAGAATTGGGAGGTTGCATGTTCGAGGTATTGGGTTATTAGGTTATTGGGTTATTAGGTTATTGGGTTATTAGGTTATTGGGTTATTAGGTTATTAGGTTATTAGGTTATTAGGTTATTAGGTTAAATTTTTAATGTTGGAATACTATCATTTAAAAATTTTATGGACTGTGTGTTAAACATTCATTTTAAATATTTCCTGTACATTTAGAGCTTGACAAATATTTCAACATTCATCATTCCAAACGCATTTATTATTTAAATATTGCTCATGAAACAAATCTACAGCCTCCTTTCACTGCTATTTTTCTTCAACCTTGCAAGCAAGGCTCAATTTTCTGTTGATCCTGCACATCCTTTTGCTATTTGCAATGCGAGTGATGTACAAAATAAAGTACATGCATTCTCTGTGAATGGGTCAGACTATCTGACAACCTGGATTGATAAAAGAAACGGGAGCGCAGGAAGTGCTTTGTATATTCAACATTTGGACTCATCGGGAGTACCATTACTTTCCGCCAATGGTCAGGCCATTTATACAACTGTTGGAAAAGAAATATGGGCATACGACATCGCGCCATGGCAGAATGGATTTCTTATCGCCTGGCTGGAAGGAGGATTTGGTTTAGGTGGTGATAGTTTATTTTGCGATTACATCGATGCATCCGGGAATCATTTGTGGAATCAACCGGTGAACGTTTCAAATAAAACCGCCAGTGTCATTTATGTTTCAGAATCCGGTTTAAAAGTGATGCCGAATGATTCAGGAGCATTCATAACATATAGTCTGACTTACGGTGGCGGTGCTGATGTTTTCAGTTTTAACAGAATTGATTTTGCCGGGAATCTTCATTGGCCTATAAATAACTTTTCCATCACTTTAAGCGGATACATTGCAGTTCCCCAATACGACAATCACAATGGATTTTATGTTGCCTCTTGCGGTGGTGGTATTGGTTCACCAATTAAAATGCAGCATTACGGGCTTGATGGTTTGGCAACTTTTCCTACGCTCATTGATATGACTCAAGGAGCAGGAGGCAGAAGTTCCGGATGGAATGTAATTTGTGATGCGGATACAAATGCATACCTGCTTTGGGATGATAATCTTGGGGATATTCAGATCTCGAAAACAGATCTCCGGGGAAATTTGATGTGGCCTACAAATTATAAAACTGTTTGTGGTTATTCAGGTGATCAATCAAGAACAGATTACATTATAAACGGCAATGATATTTATATCACCTGGTGTGATGGCCGTGCGCCGGCAGCAAATGCATTTATATACACTCAAAAGTTAGACACTTCGGGCACCGCGCAATGGACAACGGATGGTGTACTCGTGAGCAGCCTGAACAGCTATATCCCCTACCCTAAAATCACCATGGGTGCAAACGGGAATGTTGTGAATACTTATCTCACGGGTGGGGCATTTCGTGCGCAATGTCTGACTAGTGATAGTATCACTTTATGGCAGACCGACGGCATAGTTGTGGCCACAAACACAGCACCTTTTTATGCAGAATATGTTCTTGTTTCAGATCCGACAGGATCGGTTGCCGCATTCTGGACTGACAATTCAGATATTTATGGCGCACGTGTTTCACCATCCGGTACGCTGACAAATCTTGGAAATATTGTAACAGAAAAACCCGACGTATATCCGAATCCGGCTTCGGATCAGTTCGTTTTGAATTGCAAAAAACAATATTCAGAAATTGAAATTCGCATCAGCAACATCAGCGGACAAGAAATTTTCAGTAAAAATTATCATCACAACACTTCTTCACAGTTCACTCTTTCGACAAAAGGTCTGAGCTCCGGCTTGTATCTTATCCAGGTCGTAGCTGATGGAGATCGGTTTGTGAATAAACTTCTTGTGAAGTAAATGTGAGTTAGCCGGAAAACTTATTCAGAAAATCGGGTCCCTTTTTTAGGGAATGAAAAAATTCAGAGTCTATGCAGGAATCTGAACATTCAGTTTTTTTACAAGTTCTAAAGCGAATTCAAATTGTTCCTGTTCGTTCAGATCGGAGTTGTCGAGAATGATGGCATCTTCCGACTGGCGCAATGGGCTTTCTGAACGATGGGTATCAGTGTAGTCCCTGTCACGAATATTTTTCATCACTTCGTCAAAGGTGACCATGAAGCCTTTGTTATTCAGTTCATCGAAACGGCGTTTTGCCCTGACTTCATCACGTGCTGTCATGAAAATTTTCAATTCAGCATGGGGAAATACTTTGGTTCCGATATCCCGTCCGTCCATCACAATTCCTTTATGTACTCCATAACTTTGCTGGAGCTCAACCATACGATGCCGGATTTCAGGCACAGCACTCACGGGACTCACCCAATCCGATACTTTTAAATCACGGATTCGTTTTTCCACATTTAATCCGTTCAAAAAGACTTCAGATAAGCCGGTTTCCGGGTTTACATGAAAACTGATATGGATATTATCCATCAGACCTTCCAGCTGTTTTTGAGTCATTTCAGCCAGTTGTTCAAGCGAAATATCATGTTGCTGAACAAATAAAGTGACTGCGCGGTACATCGCTCCTGAATCAATGTAACTATAAGCCAGCTTCCTGGCAAGAGCTTTAGCCAAAGTACTCTTCCCGCAAGAAGAATATCCGTCAATTGCAATAATGATTTTTGGACTCTTGACAGACGGCTTTTCTTGCATAATAAAGGAACCTGTGGGGGGAATATTAAATCTGGACATGGCGGAATGGCAAAGAAACGAAGAAAAATGGAAACTCTTGGTATGGGGACGGAGGACGAGGGACGAGGGACGGGAGACGGAAGACGGGAGTATATACAATCTAACTCTGGAATACTGTCTCTCGTCCCTTGTCCCCCGACCCTCACATCGTCTTTGCCAACCTGACATGGGATATTGAACTTATTCCGCCATAATCCTATATTCGCTGCTCAGATTATTCTGGATGAGACGATTTTACTATTGTAGCGGTATCCTTACTGCGCTATTTTTTTTGTTAACGGTTCGCTCCTATTCTCAGGATATTCTTGTTCGTTTGAATAATGATTCTGTTAAAGTCAAAATCGTTGAGCTAACCGGAGAAAAGATTCGTTTTCGCTATCCGGGAATGAAAACAGGACCCATACTCGAAATTCCTAAAAATCAGGTAAAATCCGTCATTTATGAAAATGGAACCACTGTTACCATTATTTATAATCCATACGAAGTTTCAAAAGATCTATCCGTACCGGATAAAAAGCAAGCTATAAAAGGGGATATCATTGCTCCCTTCATGAATCATATTACGATCGGTTATGAGAGACGAATAAAACTCGGTTTAAATCTGGAAGTGAAAGGTGGAATAATCGGTTTCAGGATCAATGAGAGTTTAAAATATTCGGAAGGTTTCCTTGTGAAAGCAGGATTGAAATTTGTCAAATGCGGTGAAGGAATCTGGAAAGGTCTCAAATACAAAGACCCGCTCAAAGGGAGTTATTTCCGACCAGAAATAATTTTCAGTTCATTCAAAACATTTGAAAAACACAACATTATACGTTACACACATTATACGGTGAACATTGCTTTTGGTCGGCAGATGGTGCTGAACAGATGGTTTTTGTTTGATTGGTATGGAAGTATCGGAACAGGATTCAAAACAACCACTTACAATTTAAAATCTGATTACGACAGTAAGGAAGTAGATTTCAACTATGCATACTCTCACCTTTTCTTTGGAAAAAAACTCCCGCTGGTTTTTAGTGGAGGGATATCGGTGGGAGTGGTCTTTTGATTAGTGCTTAGTGCTTAGTGCTTAGTGCTTAGTGCTTAGTGCTTAGCTTTCGAGAAAAAAAAACTAAATTCTAAATTCTAACAACTAAAATCTAACAACTAAAAAAGAAATCATTTCTTCCTGGCAAACTCTGACAAATTTGTGCTGATTGAAAAATGGTTTGCAGAACCGGCGAGATGGTAATTTCCTCTGCCATAGCTCAGGATAAATTTGCTGATTTTTAATCCGAAGCCAAAAGAAAAACCGACTGTTCCTGTTCGGGTATCCACAAGCAGTTCACGTCGACGTTGAAAATTGTATGCAGCTCTCAGGTGAAAATTTTTGGAGAGAAGTATTTCGGTTCCTAAGATAAAATGTCTTGAAAATTTATTCCAAAAACCAATCGTTTTTACCTGTGCCTCTCCTGTTAAGGGATCAACATCGCCAAGATCATAAGGATCAGAATAAGAGAGATCGAATTTTTCGAGATGGCGGTAGGTGAGATTAAAACGTAAAGGAGTGTGTGCAAGTTTTTTGGATACCCCTAACAAGGCTTCTGTTGGAAGAGGCTCATTGTTTTTTTCGACGTAACTTTTTAATTGAGCACCAATATTCCGGGCTTCGAAAGTGATTGTCCACTGTTTTAATGAATCGTAAAAGGTTCCGGAGATATCCGCAGCCAGACCAAATGAATTATAGATATAATAATCACTGTAAATTCCTTTGATAGCTGCGCCAACTGAAAAATGAGAATTGTACTGATAACCCCAGCCGATGGTCAGGGCATAATCTGAGGCCTTGAAAGCACCCTGTACATCGCCATAAACATCAGTTTCTTTAAAATCACCATAATTTGCATAATGCATATTAGCCATGAATGTACCCGTTTTCCCAAAAGAATTTGCATAGGAAGCATCACCGAATTTAACACCATCAACATAAGTCACTGCACTCAATGCAATTGACTTGCTCATGGCAGGGTTCAACAGGGATGGAGCCTGCAGGGCGCTATTCAGATCATTGTCACGGACAGAAATCAATGTTCCACCCAGCGCTGCGATTCTTGCTGATGCCGGAACATTCAGAAATGAAAAAACAGATGAACCTCCTGTTTGGGCAAATGCTGAAATTGATAACAGCGAGAATAAGATTAGGAAGTAGTGTCTCTTCATGGATATGCAAAGAAAATAAAATTTCGACGTCTTTGGACAACGAAAGAAGAGTTGATTTATTGTCCTTCTTTCAATTCAATTTCAATTCATTCAGTTCAAGACCTTTATTCTGACACGACTTACTCAAAATCTTAACACTGAAGCTTTTCAAATAGCCTGAAAGTCTTGCTGAAAGATGCACTCAAGAAAATCAAGATGAATCGATCTAATCTCCGGTCATTCTTTTATGTACCTTTGCAAGTCCTCCCTTTCCGACAAATATTTATGTCTGCAGACCAAGAATTTCTCGAAATATATGGTGCCCGGGTTCACAACCTGAAAAACATTGATCTCACTTTCCCAAGGAATCAGCTTGTGGTGATCACCGGTCTCAGCGGTAGTGGAAAATCTTCACTTGCTTTTGATACCATTTACGCGGAAGGTCAACGACGATACCTCGAAAGTTTTTCCGCCTATGCACGACAGTTTCTTGGCAACATGGAACGTCCTGATGTGGACAAAATCAGTGGTCTGAGTCCTGTTATTTCCATTGAGCAAAAAACCACGAATCTTAATCCTCGCTCTACAGTCGGTACGATTACAGAAATTTATGATTTCCTCCGTCTGCTTTATGCCCGGGCATCAGAAGCTTATTCTTATGTGACCGGCGAGAAGATGATCAAGTTGAGCGATGATCAGATCATTGATCTTATCATTAAAAAATTCAAAGGCAGGAAAGTCATTATGCTTGCTCCTCTGGTAAAAGCCAGGAAAGGACATTATCGTGAACTTTTTGAGCAACTGATGCAACAAGGATATCTTCGTGTACGAACAGATGGACGAGTAGTTGAATTGAAAAAAGGACTTCAGCTTGACCGTTACAAAACACATGATATTGAATTGGTAGTGGACCGGTTGGAAGTCAGCGAAAGTTCCAAGCAAAGGCTTACGGAATCACTTGTACTTTCGATGAAGCTTGGCAAAGGATCCATTTTACTCGTTGACGCGGAAAAGGATAAAGAAAGCTATTACAGCCGTCACCTGATGTGTCCGACTTCAGGAATATCCTACGACGAGCCACAGCCAAATACCTTTTCTTTTAACTCACCTTATGGAGCCTGCAGGAAATGTAACGGTCTTGGGACCATTTCCGAAATAGATATCAAGAGTATCATCCCGGATCCGAAGATGAATATTAAATCGGGAGGAATTGTTCCTCTCGGTCCTCAAAAAGATACCTGGATTTTCAAACAACTGATTGCGCTTGGGAGAAAATACAATTTCAATCTCACAATGCCCATCGCTGAGATTCCGGAAGAATCATTGAACATTATTCTCTATGGTTCTGAAGATGTTTTGAATGTATCCATGGATTATTCGGGTGGCAATTCTTATCACCACGCTATAACCTATGAAGGGATTGTCAATTTTATCGTCAACCAGGACACGGAACAGACATCTAATTCCATGCGCAAATGGGTTCAAAGTTTCATGTTGCAGGTGGAGTGTCCGGAATGTCATGGTTCCAGACTAAAACAAGAATCGTTGAACTTCCGAATTCACGATAAGAATATTGCCGAATTAGCCGGGATGGATATTCTAGCTTTGGGCCAATGGTTTTCTTCCCTTGATTCAAAGTTGAACGCACGTCAGAAAAAAATCGGACAGGAAGTTATCAAAGAGATTCGTAAACGTATCCAGTTTTTGCTGGATGTAGGCCTGGATTATCTCACCCTGAATCGCAGTAGTAAATCCCTGAGCGGCGGGGAATCGCAGCGAATAAGGCTGGCAACACAAATCGGTTCACAGTTGGTGGGTGTATTGTATATTCTCGATGAGCCTAGTATTGGATTGCATCAGCGTGACAATGTGCGGCTGATTAAATCACTCCAGGATCTACGTGACACAGGAAACTCGGTGATCGTTGTGGAACACGATAAGGAAACCATCCTGGCCGCTGACTATGTGATTGATCTGGGTCCGGGTGCAGGAACTCACGGAGGAAAAGTTGTTGCGCAGGGTACACCAAAAGAAATTATGGAAGTAAAAAGTCTGACGACAGATTATTTGAATGGAACGCGTCAGATTACGATTCCAAAAATATTGCGAAAAGGTTCAGGCAAATTTCTCGAACTCAAGGGAGCCACAGGTCACAATCTGAAAAATGTAAACGTTAAGATTCCGCTGGGAAAATTTGTTTGCGTTACAGGAGTTTCCGGAAGCGGGAAATCATCGCTGATCAATGAGACCCTCTACCCTATTCTGAATCATCACTTTTTTGACGCGCATCAAAAACCATTGCCTTATACTTCCGTCACCGGACTGAATCATATTGACAAAGTCATCGAGATTGATCAGTCACCGATTGGCAGAACACCACGCTCGAATCCCGCGACGTATACGGGAGTATTTACGGATATCCGTAATCTTTTTGCCGCATTACCTGAAGCTGCAATACGCGGTTACCAAGCCGGAAGATTTTCTTTTAATGTAAAAGGTGGTCGTTGCGAAACCTGTCAGGGAGGCGGAATGCGGGTGATTGAAATGAATTTCCTTCCGGATGTTTATGTTGCTTGTGAAACCTGCAGAGGCAAACGTTACAATCGTGAAACGCTGGAAATCCGTTATCGTGGTAAATCCATCAGCGATGTACTCGACATGAGTATTGAGCAGGCTGTTGAATTTTTCAACAACATGCCGCATATTTTGCATAAAATAAAAACGCTTGAGGAAGTCGGTCTGGGATATATCACTCTGGGACAACAAAGCACTACATTGAGTGGTGGTGAAGCTCAACGTGTAAAACTGGCGACGGAATTATCCAAGCGAGACACCGGAAATACATTTTACATTCTCGATGAACCAACAACCGGATTGCATTTTGAAGATGTGAGGATACTGCTGGAAGTATTGAGTCGCCTTGTCGACAAAGGGAATACAGTGTTGGTGATTGAACACAACATGGATGTCATCAAGATCGCGGATCACATCATCGATCTGGGTCCTGAAGGCGGGCAACGTGGTGGAACGATTGTTTGTGAAGGCACGCCTGAGGAAATTATTAAAAACAAAAAAAGCATAACCGCTGAATTCCTGAAAAAAGAACTCCAGGAATACAAAGCTTTCGGAAACCTTAAACTCGCGAAGACGTAAAAGTCATTCTTCGGAATCGATTTGATTTTTCTGAACCTTCTGAAATTTCGGATCTTCTACTCTCTTTTCGATTCCGGAAGTTGTATATAAATTTTAAGACACACTATGAATTTTGATGAACTAAAAATCCGCAGAGCCTTTTCAGATAAAGACTGGCAGGAAATTAAAGCCCACGACACCTGGCAGATTTTCAAAATCATGTCGGAGTTTGTGGATGGTTTTGAAAAGCTGAGTAAAATCGGGCCTTGTGTTTCGATTTTCGGATCGGCACGTACCAAACCGGATCATGAATATTATAAACTGGCAGAGGAAATCGCTTACAAACTGACCAAGGAAGGTTATGGAATCATCACCGGTGGTGGTCCCGGAATCATGGAAGCCGCGAACAAAGGAGCCAAAACCGCAGGTGGTAAATCTGTAGGATTGAACATTGAACTGCCCTTCGAGCAGTCATCCAATCCTTACATCGATAGTGACAAGCTGATCACTTTTGACTACTTCTTTGTACGTAAACTGATGTTCATCAAGTATGCACAGGGATTTGTGGTACTTCCGGGTGGATTTGGTACTATGGACGAACTCTTTGAAGCGCTCACTCTCATCCAGACAAAAAAAATCGGAAAATTTCCGATCGTTATGGCCGGGAAAGAATATTGGGGAGGAATGTTTGACTGGATCAAATCAACCCTTATCCGCGAAAAAATGATTGAGCCAAGCGATCTGAATTTGCTGATGCTAGCAGAAGACGCTGATCATGCTGTGAAGCATATCAATGAATTCTATTCCCGATATCTCCTCAAACCGAATTTCTAATCACCTTCGAAAGGATAAAAGACCGGCTAATCACCGGTCTTTTTTATGGTTAATACGAGGACATTTTGGCTGACAAAAATTCCATCCCGATTCAAAAAAATGATGAACTGAGTGGCAATTCAGGTGTTCATTTCTTGCCTCTACCCTCTTCAAATGCAGTCTGAGCAACCCATTCAGAGCATTGTTCATCAGGAAAACGGACCGCTTAATCAGGTGTATGTTTTCAACATTGAACTTTGGATAACTGCCACAAAAACAAACCTTTTGCCTTCAACGCTTGGAGTATCTTGAGCCATCAATCCCTACTCAGATGTTCAAGCTACTTTCGGCATTTTTATCCGCCTCGATGTTGTTTATCCTCTCCTACTTTTTTGGCCCTGGAGAAACAATGCAAGTAAAAGTTCAGGCTCCGTCCAAAGTAAGACCAGGTGATTCTTTCATTTATCAATTGACCTTAAACAAGGGAAACCTGAATGGCTTTGGTCGTATTCAGGTATTTATTCCACAAGGCTTTTCAGTATCGCCAATGGAATTAAAAAACGCTCAATTTCTTTTCGAAGAAGATTATGTGAAATTTATCTGGGTTCAGCTCCCGGATGAAAGTGAATTTACGGTCAGCATGAAAGTACAGGTTGATGCTGCAGCTGAGGGTGAGAAATACCTGAATGGCGAAGTATCCTTTATCAAGGATGATAAAACAGAAAAACTTGCGCTTGATCAGGCCACTATTCTTCTGGATCCGACACTTCCACAGGAATCAGCGAATACAAAACCAGAAATCGAACGAAAACTGATCGCTCTTGCTCCTGAAAAAGGCGAATATCAGGTTGAGTTGATGATTCATCCGAACAAAGAAAACGGTGCTGCACGATTCATTGATGATATTCCGGAAGGATATGTCGCTTCAGTTGTTGATGCACACGGAGCAGAATTTTCTTTTACAGACCAATCGGCAATTTTCTCCTGGAAAGCTCTACCTGCGGAATCATCATTCAGTATTGTGTACAAAGTGAGTGCGGGTGAAAACAAACCATCACCGAATATCAACGGTATGCTTGTTTACGGTGATCAGATGCTGACTTCCAATTCAGGAGTCGCGATGCTTCAGGATACGGCAAGCAAGCAACCGGCAGACATCATTGTAGAATCCCTTGTGGAATCTGAAAATAACCGGACACTTGCTGCGGTTGAAACCAAGAGTGCCACGCCGGATTTAATTCTGCCTGCGCCACAAAGCGGGATCTATTACAAAGTTCAAATTTCCGCTACCCGTAAGAGTCCTGAACGTGACAATACCTGGTTTTCTACAAAATACAAATGGCAGAATTCTGTTGACCTGACCATGCATGAAGGCTGGAAAAAATATCTTATTGGCACTTTCAAGAATTATGCTGAGGCAAAAGCTTTTTGCAACCAAACTTCTGCCCAGGTTTCTGATGCCTTTGTTGTCGCCTATGATCAGGGGCAACGCATTCCGGTGCAAGAGGCTTTGAAAGCGAAAAATGAAAATCAATAATTTTTGACGAGAAAAAATATGCCTGTGAATCTGATTGCGAAGCGGATGATGAATACTTTGAACATTAAATACATCGGAATTGTAAAATTATTCCTTTTTATCCTGTTGGTTCTAAACAATAATTCTGTACAGGCTCAATCTGAATCGGATTCTACAGTAGAAAAAGTTCATCACCTTCCTGTCATCAGCATCGGACAAGGCGTTTTAAATTTCATTGGAGACATCGGTTATTCCCGTCTTAACCAGCCTTTCACTGCCCGTTCCGGATTTCAACTGGAAGTTCAGCATCATACTTCATCGCGTTTATCCATCGCGGCATTCATCTTATCAGGAAGAATTTTCGGAGAAGAAAAATCTCTGATGCGCACTTTGAATTTCCGTTCTTCCATGGTTGCTGAAGGAATCATGCTTCGTTTTGATTTCAGTTCAAAAAATAATTCGCAACAGATTTTAATTCCGTACATCACCGCCGGAGTAGAATATGTTTTTTTTCATGCCAAAGCGGATCTGAAGGATGCGAATGGCACCACCTATAATTACTGGAAAGACGGATCCATCCGTGATGTTGCGGAAGACGATACGGCAGCTTACAGAGCTGTTAAAATTCACAGAGATTATACTTACGAGACCGATTTGCGTGACGCGAACATTGATGGTTTCGGAAAATACCGACAAGGTTCCTGGGCTTTCCCCGTTGGTGCAGGTGCAAGATTCAGGATCTCCGGGAGATGTTCAATGCATTTCAGTTCCGTTGTTCACCTGATCAATTCTGATCTCGTTGAAGGCGTCACATCTGAGAGTGTCGGAAGCCGTCAGGGTAATGCAAAAAACGACAAGGTTGTTTATACATCCGTTTCTTTCAGGTATGACTTGTCGGCACCGAGGGATGTACCGAAGAAAAACAAAACCAAAATCCGCAAGGAAGACGTCGAACATGTTGACTTCAACGCGCTTGCAAAAGAAGATGCTGACCTTGACGGAATTCCGGATGTTCTGGATGATTCTTCCGCTACTCCACAGAACAATAAAGTAAAAATGAACGGAAAACCACTGGATGTCGACGATGATGGAATTCCGGATTACCGCGACAAAGAGCTGAATTCACCGAAAGACGCAGTGGTAAATACAGATGGCGAAACCATCACGGAAGAAATGATTGAGAAAAAATTCCGCGAAGATTCACTCGCCGCCCTTCCTGCATTGATTGAGTACATTCAAAGTTACGATCGTCTCACTCAGCGTAATCCGAATATCGAAAAAAGAGACGCGGTAAAACCAAACGGTATGCCTGCGGATATCACCATTATTCCTTCGCTCTACAGGAGACTTGACAAGGATCTCAACGGTATCATTTCACCTAAAGAAATTTCTTTTGCAATCGATGATTATATGGCAGGAAAATCTGCTTACTCGGTGCAGGAGTTTTATAATTTGATTGATTTCTTCTTTAGCCAGCGGTAATGAATTATGAGTTATGAATTATGAGTTATGAGTTATGAGTTCCGGGATTGAGGAGTGAGATCTTTTTGAATTTTGAATTTTAAATTTTGAATTTCCTTCCATTGGTCATTTTTTTTGTGATTTGGAGTGTTTTTGTGGCTTTTCTTTAAAACAATTTGTAAGTTATTGGGTGATTTTGGGTTAACTACTTTTTATCTTTTGAGTATCAGACAATACTATAAAAGCGGAAAATCCCGTTTGAATCAAATTTTTTAATTCGAAATTATGTCGGAACAACTTTTACAGATTCTCGTGGTGGAAGACGATGAATTGGACAGGATGATCATGAAGCGTGCTTTGAACGGATCAGGAATGAAACATGAACTGCATTTTGCAGAAGATCATGAAAGTGGAAAAGCAGCAGCTGAGGGAAAGGAATACGATTGCATTTTCCTGGACTACAATCTTCCCGGAGGAACAGGTCTTGAGCTGCTCAAAGAAATCAGAGCAGCTAAAAACACCTCGCCAATCATTCTCGTTACCAGTCAGGGTGATGAAAAGATCGCTGTTGAAGCCATGAAAAATGGCGCGAATGATTATATCCCGAAAAGTCTTTTGTCGGCTGATGGTATCGCGCAAACAGTGCGATTTATGGTGACATTGAAATCGCAGGAGAAACAAAGGTTGCTGCTTGAACAACAGTTGAAAGAAACTGAAAGGCGTTTAAAAACTGTTGTTGCAAATTCTCCGATCATCCTGTTTGCATTGGATGAGCAGGCGCAATTTACCTTGTTTGAAGGAAAAGGTCTGGAATCGATGGGAATTCAAAAAGAAGAATTTATCGGAGAATCCATTCATTCAATTCAGCGAATTCCTATTCACGAAGAAAATTACCGTAAGGCGATGAATGGCGAAGAAACTACTTCTGTAATGGAAGTATCTTCCCGTTATTTTGAAATATTTTATACTCCTATTCAATCCGAAGATCACGCGATTGTCGGAGTCATCGGTGTTGTATCCGATATCACAGGTCACAAGCGGGCGGAAGAGGAATTAAAAACTGCCATGACGTTGGCGGAAGAAACAGCCCGACTCAAGGAACAATTCCTTGCGAACATGAGTCATGAGATCCGGACTCCGATGAATGGAATCATTGGGCTGACAAGAATTCTGTTGAATACCGGATTGAGTGAAGAGCAATTGAAGTTCCTGCAATCGATCAAAGTATGTTCTGACAACCTCCTGGTGATCATCAATGATATCCTTGATTTGTCGAAGATTGAAGCAGGAAAAATGAGCTTCGAAAGTGTTCCTTTCCGGATTCAGGATCTTGCCAGACACGCACTGGAATTGTTCCAGTCGAAAGCGGATGAACATTCTATTCAATTGGTATCAGAAATAGATCGTGATATTCCGGAAGCTATTTGCGGGGACCCTACCCGACTCAGTCAGATTCTGAACAACCTGATGAGCAATGCTATCAAATTCACGAATGAAGGCGAGGTTAGTCTGATCATACGAATGAGAAGTAAAAGGGATGAACAGGTTACAATTGATTTTGAAATAAAAGACAGCGGTATTGGAATTCCTGAAGGAAGTCTGAATAGTATTTTTGAAAGCTTTACTCAGGCCAGCACAGATACAACACGAAAGTTTGGAGGAACAGGACTTGGACTCACGATTGTGAAACGTCTGATTGAATTACAGGGAGGAAACATCGGAGTCCGGAGTAAGGTTGGTGTTGGAACCACCTTCTTCTTTCATCTCAGTTTTGCCATCGCAAAAGAAGAACAGTTGAATGTAAAAGTCACGGAAGTAAAAGACAATATCTCCACTTCACATCTGAGAATCCTTGTTGCGGAGGATAATCCCATCAATCAGCTCATTGTGAAAAAACTTTTTGCCGACTGGCAAACACCCATTGAGTTTGCGGATAACGGTAAAATCGCGATCGAAAAGTTGAACAATTCAAGTTTTGACCTTGTATTGATGGACATTCAGATGCCTGAAATGGATGGGTATACGGCGGTAAATATCATTCGAAATGAATTGCCGGATCATCTGAAAAGGATTCCGATCATGGCCATGACCGCCCATGCTACTCAAAATGAGCGAGAAAAGTGTCTGGCAGCAGGAATGGATGAGTACATCAGCAAGCCATTTGAACCTTCGGAGTTAAAAAAGAAGATCATAGAGCTAACCAAACTCAATAATCCTTCGTTGAACAATGCTCAGTTGGATTCAAATGAGTCCAAATCTGAGTCAATAATGAAAGCAAAACAGGAACCTTCTGAATCATCCAATCAGGAAGATCAGCGTAATTCCCTGCAGACTCCAAACCTGGTGATTGAGAATCCTTCCAGACGTAAGGAACCTGTAATTTCGGAGCAGCAGATCAACCTCACCTATCTTAAACAGATTGCGGAAGGCAACGATTCATTCATCATTGAAATGATTGAAATGTTTTTGAACAAGACACCTCAGGCAATGGAAACTCTGGATGCATCATTCAGGAATAAAAACTGGGAAGAGTTAAAACAAATCGCTCACCGTATCAAGCCTTCCTTTGGTTATATCGGTTTACCGGACACTCAAAAAATGCTTGCTGAAATTGAAAAGCTCAGTGAAGAGCATACCAATCCTGAACGTTTAGCAGAGCTGGTGGAAGAAGTTTGTCAGTTCAGCAAATCGGTTTTCAAGCAGTTGGAAAACGCTCTCACCGATCTGAAATAATTGTTTCGTTTTCACGGGGAATTGTACTTCCTTTTAAACGATATTCTGTACGTAATATGAATTCTAAGCCCGGAAAAACTTCCGGGCTTTTTACTGTATAAATAGTTTACTTTTCATGTTAATTAAGATTGAAATGACAGTCATTCTCACTAATTTTCATCCGAATTAAATAGTATCTTAGCCCTTTCTTTTCATACAGAATAAACTATGAAAGTTCTAGTTTGCGAAGACGATGAAATGGTCCTGAAAATGGTGGAGTTCCGCCTTCAGAAGGAAGGTTATGAAGTCCACCTGGCGAAAGACGGGAAAGAGGCTTTGGACAAAATCGCTTCACTTCGACCGGATATCATTATCACGGACATCATGATGCCCTATCTCACAGGACTCGAAATTGTGCATCAGGTTCGCAAACAATTGGGTATGGATACTCCCATCATTATTGTATCTTCTATCGGGCTTGAGAAAACCGTTTTGGAAGCCTTTCAGCTCGGAGCTGACGACTTCATTACCAAGCCATTCAGTCCAAATGAACTGTCTGTCAGGGTAAAAAAATTATTAATGAAATCCGCCTGATTTTTAAACTTAAATTCACGATTTCCGTACACTTTCTTTACCCTTTCCAGCTTCAATTCAAACCGGCCGGATTTTCCGGATATTGAAAAGAAATGGGAATTCCCTTATGATTGGAATAAAACCACAACATCTGTTTTGCTTACTCCTACTCCTGATCTGGAGTCCGGGAAAGATTTTGGCACAATCAAAAGGAGCAGATACCCTGGTGGTAGTTACTGACACAACCAATATCGACGCGTTATTCAAGAAGGCAAGAGATTACAGTTTCCAGGGAAACAATCAACAAGCGCGCAGGATCTGTGTTAAAATTCTCGAGAAGAAACCGGGTTATTATGATGTTCGCACGTTCATGGGTCGCACTTATGCCTGGGACAAACGTTACGATGAAGCACGGGTGGAATTCAGTCGGGTACTTATTGAAAAGGAAGATGACATTGAAGCCCTTGGAGCTTTGATTGACGTGGAAATGTGGACTGAGAATTTTAAGGTCGCTGCTGATTATCTGAAAATAGGTCTGGGGTATTACCCGACTTCCGAAGATCTGATGTTGAGGAAAGCCAAATTGCAGATGAAGCTCGATCAGGAAGAAAGTGCTTCGCTGACATTAAGAAGAATTCTCGATTTGAATCCGGGAAATAAGGAAGCGTTGAAGTTATTGAACAGCATGACCGCGAATCGTCTCAGCAATCGTTTCCAGCTTGCCTTCAATACTGATTTTATTGATAAGGAAAGTACACCACAAAAGCTGGCTTCCGGTGAAATCGGAAGAAGTTTTGCATTTGGATCCATTTCCTACCGGGCAAGCTATGCAGAACGTTTCAGCAAGAAAGGTTTACAATCAGAAGTGGATGGCTATCTCCGTTTTGTGAAGTCAAATTATTTTTATCTGAATGTCGGATTCAGTGATTCTCAGATCTTCCCTGAACTGCGTGCAGGTGCAGAAATTTATCAAAAGATTCCCGCGGGTTTTGAATTATCCGGAGGATTCCGTTATCTGCAGTTTTCAAATCCGGGGACAAAAATATATACGGCGAGTTTGGGAAATTACTTCCGTAACTTCTGGTTTGCTGCCAGAATTTACCTCACTCCCAAATCAACCATTGAAACAAATGATTTTCTGAAAAAATCTTCACAAACACTAATTCTCAACATCCGGAACTATTTTGGTGACGCGGATAATTATTTTGGTTTACGTTTTGGAAAGGGCCAGTCACCGGATGAACGCACACAGTTTGATCAGTCGAGTATACTGTTTCTCCAATCCATTCAGGGCGGTATCGAGTACCAGCGTCTCGCCTTTGGCCGATGGGTGATAAAGGGTGAAATGGGTTACTCCACTGAAGAAACAAGGTTTGATTCCAATCAGAACGCTGTCAAACAGCAACGGATTACAATGGGTATTATCCTTAAAACAATATTTTAATTGCATATCATGAATAAATTCCTGTTCCGCCTGTTGATGATTGTCGCGATACAGATATCTGTAGTCGCGCAGTTCGTCTCAGCACAGAAAACGACTACACCTTCAACCGCTCCTGCTCCTTCCGAAAAAAAGAGTAAGGATTATGGAAAAGAATTTTTCGGGAAGGATTCCATTCATGTTATTCGACTTTATTTTGCTCAATGCAATTACTGGGACTCTCTGGCCATTTATAAAAAACTGAACGATTCACTTGAAACCACACAGTATCTTCAGGCTGCCGTGGTTATCGACGGAAAAAAATTCTATACCTGCGGATTGCGTTTCAAGGGAGAGTCTTCCTACGATTTCTATCCGGGAAAGAAAAAACCATTCCGTATCAAATTTGACAAATTCATCAAGGGACAGAATTTCAATGGTCTTGAAGACCTCAACCTCACGAACAATTTCAAGGATCCGACTATGATTCGTGAAAAAATTTATTTGGATCTGATGAATAAACACGGGCTTCCCGCTCCCCGTGCGACTTTCGCGAAGGTGTATGTGAACGACAAATATTGGGGATTGTATCTCGCGAACGAAAATATCGACAATGTATTTCTCGAAACACGCTTTGGCAATTCCAAAGGAAATTTATACCAGGGAGAGCCGATGGCGAATTTTGTTTATCTCGGAAATGACCAGGATAAATACTGGCCACATTATATTCTGAAAACAAATAAAACAAAAAACGACTGGAGCGACCTGGTGAAATTTATCAAAGTCATCAACGACACCATGCTTCGTGAAGAAGATTACCTGAAAAAACTAAATGCCGCATTTGATCTGAATAGCTGTTTGTATGCCTGGGCCATCAACAACCTGATCGGAAATATTGATGCTTACAACATGTTTTATCCGCACAACTTCTTCGTGTATCATGACAGCACCACTTTGAAATGGAACTGGATCTCATTGGACGGGAACTACTCTTTTGCCGCATGGAATCCAATCATGAATCTCCCGCAGCTTACCCGCATGAGTATCATGGTTCCTGATTCTACGCCCTATAAAGGAGCAAGACCATTGCTCGACCGAACATTGGGAAAAAGCAAAGTTGTACAGAAAAAATATCTTGAAATTATTGAAGAGTTAATGACCACCGATTTTTCTCCCGAAAGAATGAATCACATCATTGACAGTTTAACCATTCGTATTCGCGTTTCTGTTTACGCGGATATTAATAAAATGTACTCCAATACTGATTACGATACAAACATTTCATCCACGATCGGTGATCCGCTGGATCCGGGTAATTTTATTCCCGGACTCAAATCCTATCTTTCGGAAAGAAGACAAAATATTCTGAACGAACTGGAGGCTTTGAAGAAGAACCTGAATTAATTTCATTGATATTGAATCCCAGAAATTCCTCAATATAAAATCATTCAACAGAATAAGAGACTCTAAGCACTTTGCATCACTTATTACAAATAGACTGGACGGATTTACAATACACAGCTGACGAAGTTAGCAGAGACGTGTATAGTTTCCCCGTGCATATCCGTGTACTGATCGGGGTTACCATCCTGTTCCTTGCGATTATCCTGGTTTTGCTCGGTGTAATTATGGGCAGCAGGATTTATAAAACGCAGCGTGAAAATAAAAGAATATTTTTGCGAAAAAAATACCAGCCTGTTTTCACAAGGATCCTTTTTGAAAGCGATGAAGCATTGAGTGATGAAGAAGTATATAAACTGTTTGAAGAAACAGATCTGAAAATCCCTTATCACCGGGAAATCATCAACAATGAGATCATTCACCTGCACTCGAACTTTACCGGGGATGCTGCCCTCCGTCTTGAAAAGCTGTTTGTACAATTACTCTTTCACGAAGATTCCATTCGTCGACTAAAAAGTACTCAATGGCATCTGGTTGCAAAATCGATGCGGGAGCTTGCCTTGATGAATGTCAGGGAAGCACATCCCATCCTGGCAAAATTCCTGAATTCAAAGAATGAAATTTTGAGGATGGAAGCGCGTGTGGCGATGATGAAGCTCAGCGAATCGGAACCACTGTCTTTCTTATCAAAAGAAACAGAACCTCTTACCGACTGGGACAAGGCGAATATCCATGCGATGCTTACGCGCATGGAATCACCGGTCATTCCTGATTTTTCAATATGGTTGAATTCACCCAACAAAACGGTGATCCATTTTTGTATCATGATGATCGGGTATTATCGTCAGCAGGAATCAGCGGATGTATTGGTAAGGATTCTGAATCATGAGGATGAAATAATCCGTCTTGCGGTTGTCAGAGCTTTACGCGATCTGAACGCGAGGAGTGCGGAAGAAAGTCTGATCACCCTCTACCCTCTTGAAACTTCCGAAATTCAGTTTGAAATACTCAAAACACTTGAAGTGATTGGCAGGGAGAAATCCACCTCCCTCCTTGAAAAAATCCTCAGGCATCCGATTACAGAATACAGGCTTGCCATTCAGGCTGTTCGTTCACTTATGATAACAGCTGTCAATGGACCTCAAAAAGTTCAGGACATGCTTCGTACAGGGGAGCCGACCTTGCAAATGATCATTCGGCACGCGCTGGACAAACGACTTTAAACCATGGGATTAGTTTTTTATTACTTTACAAAATTCGCGGATCATTTTATTTTGATCTATAGCGGAATGCTGTTTTGTACCTACTTTATCCTTTCCGCATTTTCCGCAATGGATATTAAAAAGTACATGCGTAGAAACAGTTTCATTGATTACAGAGATATTCTCACTGCTCCTTCCGCCCCATCCATCTCGATCATTGCACCTGCATACAACGAATCCAAAACAATTGTTGAGAACGTTCGGTCTTTGTTGAATATACACTATGTCAATTTCGAAGTCATCATCGTGAATGACGGCAGTAAGGACAATACATTGCAGTTAATGATCGAAGCCTATGAGCTGGAAGCGGCACCTGTCGCCATTGAACAAAAACTCGAATCCAAACCCATTGTAGCGGTCTATAAATCCAGGATTCCTTCCCTGAGCCGGCTCACTGTTGTAGACAAAGTCAATGGCGGTAAAGCGGACGCGTTGAATGCGGGTATAAACGTTTCGAGGTATGGAATTTTTGCCGCTATCGATGTGGATTGTATTCTTGAATATGAATCCCTGCTCAAAATGGTTAAACCATTTATGGAGCAGACCGAATCCGATAAGGTTATTGCGGTTGGTGGTGTCGTTCGGATCGCGAATTCCTGTGAAGTTGACGAGGGTAAAATCATTCGTGTAAACCTTCCTGATCAGATCATACCGCGTATCCAGGTTTTGGAATACATCCGTGCATTTCTTTTGGGTCGTATGGCCTGGAGCCGGTTGAATGGATTGATTTTGATTTCAGGTGCATTCGGGATGTTCGATAAAAATATAGCCATCGCCTGTGGGGGTTATAACCATCGTACTGTTGGAGAGGATATGGAATTGGTTATACGCATGCGGCGTTATATGGAAGAACGTAAACAAAAATACAGGGTAGTTTATCTTCCTGATCCATTGTGCTGGACAGAAGCTCCTTCCTCTCTGAAAATCCTGAGCAAACAACGTAATCGCTGGACGCGTGGTACAGCAGAGACATTGTGGATTCATAAAAAACTGATCTTTAATCCCCGTTACAATTTCCTTGGAATGATAAGCATGCCATTTTGGTTTCTTTTCGAATGGCTGGCTCCAATCGTAGAAATGACTGCATTTTTGTATCTGATCATGATGGCATTTCTGGGGATCCTGAACGTGGAATTATTTATCACACTATTCTGCCTCATCTATGTGTTTGCAATCATGTATTCAACCGCGGCGATTCTATTTGAAGAATTGTCTTTCCATCAATACAAACGCAAAAGGGACATTTTCCGCTTGTTAGGTACCGCTTTTATCGAACCACTAATCATCCATCCACTTACAGTTTATTATGCTATCCGTGGAAACCTGGACTTGCTTACAGGTGTGAAAAACTGGGGAGAGATGACACGTGCAGGATTTTCAAGAAAGAAATAAAGGCAGTCATCATTGAATTTTATTCAACGGTTAAATACATCCACTTATAATATTATTATTTCCCTTTGCCGGTGGTGATGTATGCATCCCGAAATACTCTTTGCATTAAAGGAAGATAAAATTCCCAAAAGAATCGGTTGCGGTCGGTAATATCTACTGCATTGTACATCAAAAATTTCAAACCTGTTATCCCGGACAATTTCGCGAATCTGAATTTAGTGGGGTTATCCGCGAAGTCGCCACAAAAGTAATAGAACCGGCAATCCTTTGTACGTCGAACAATTGCTGGAAATATTTTGGGAATCCCGTTATCAGCAAGCAATGCGGATCCATTGGCTGTTGTATTCAGAACGTACTTCGACATAATCTCATTTGTATCATTCCTATTAACCATGATATCCATCCAATAAGGATAGATCATGACAGAAGGCACATTGTATTGGTTTTGAAATTTGATATCTGTATAAATCTTTGGAACAGCTTCTGACAGTTCCCTACCCTCTTCAAGAACCAGAACTTTTCCGCTTTCATGAATAAACAGAATTCCTGATTTTTTATAGTTCCAGATTCCGTTGTGCGTTTGCTTATATGTTTTTACGATCCACTTTGGAAGATCCGGGTTGTTTACGGTATCAAGAGATGCAATATACCGTGCCATCCAGCCGGTCCATTCTATCCCGAACAATTTTTCGAAATTTTGTCTTACGTCCAAGGGTGTCGGAAAAGCGATTGAATTAAACTCCGCAAGAATGGTCTTTTGTTTCGTTTTCATTTTTCTAAGAAACAACAAGTCCTTTTCCGACATACCACCATAAATGCTTTCTGAGTTCTCATTTACGTCACGGTGTCTGTACCACTCATTACCAAGGACACCATAAGTATCTGTAAAGTAAGCCAGATCATAAATCGAGACCAGGCTATCGAGTTCCTGATCATTGAATTTTTCAAAATCATGAATCGAATATTTTTCATCCTCTTCAGGAAAAAAACCAAAATAATCCTTGTTGATATCGTAAAAGGCGCTGTCGGCTTTGATGTATTTCTCATAATCGAGAATCCAGTTCACAGAACGGTGCTTGAAGCTGTTCTGATTCAAAACCGTTTTATCAATGATCAGAACATCCAGAGATTTCTTAGGGCTGAATTCCCAGGCAATTCTCATCCAAAGAGGGGTAGCCAGAATAAGTACTATGGTGAGCAGAATCAGACGGCTTTTCATTCGTAAAACTGTAAGGTTTAGTGCATAAATGTACTTTAATTAATGGCCCTGAATGCAACAAAATAAGGGCTATCGGACTAAAAAGATACACACAATAGTGTTTAAAAACCATGGCAACAACCAAAATTTTTGTGGTAGAGGATGACCAGTTCCTCGGCAACCTGATTAAGAAATCGCTGGAAAAACTAGACTTTGCAGAAGTCTCTCATTTTCTCACTCCTGAAGAGTGTTTGAACCATTTACACGAGAATCCTGACATTGTATCCATCGATTATTTGCTTCCCGGAATGAACGGAATTGAGCTGATGGAAAAAATCAAAAACTACAACCAGGAGATTCAGTGCATCATGGTATCCGGACAGGAAAAACTGGATGTGGTGATTGAGACCTACCAGAAAGGTGCCGTGGATTACATTATCAAGAACGATAATGCTCTTGTGAACCTGGAAAATTCTGTAAAGAATCTCTGCAAAACGGTTAAGTTAAAGCAGGAAAATGAAACTCTGAAGGATCAGATTATTGATCGTAACAAATATACTTCCATTCTTGGTAACAGCGGGGCTGTTTTCAGAGTGCTGAGACTGATCCAAAAAGTTGAAAAAAGCAATATCATGGTCCTGGTAACAGGTCAAAGCGGAACCGGAAAGGAACTTGTAGCGAAATCAATTCATTACAATTCCCCACGTGCCCGGAAGCCCTTCGTTACAGTAAATATGGGAGCTATTCCGGCAGATCTGATCGAAAGCGAACTTTTCGGTCATGAAAAGGGAGCTTTTACAGATGCACGCGATAAACGCATAGGTAAATTCGAAGAAGCGAATGAAGGCACTATCTTCCTCGATGAAATCGGAGAAATGGATCTTGCACTTCAAACCAAGCTGCTTCGTGTATTGCAGGAAAAAGAAGTGACACGCATTGGCTCCAACAAATCCATCAAATTGGATGTACGGGTTATTGCTGCCACAAACAGAAATCTCGCGAATGAAGTGAAGGCCGGAAATTTCAGAGAAGATTTGTTTTATCGACTCCAGGGATTTCTCATTCAGCTCCCTCCTCTTTATGAGCGTGGTGATGATGTAATTCTTCTTTCCAAAACATTCCTCACTGATTTTTGCAAAGAAAATAAAATGCCACAGGTTGTTCTTTCAAAGGAAGCTGCGAAATTCCTTATGGATTACAAATGGCCCGGTAATATCCGCGAATTGAAAGCCGTAATTGAACGCGCGGCGATCATGTCGGAAAATAATGTGATTACTCCTGAAGACCTGGTATTTGCGAATTCATAAAAAGTAAAGCATCATATATTCCAAAACCTCCATGAAAACATGGAGGTTTTTTTATTTTTTATCCCTGTAGAAGAAATCTTCAGGAGAATCTTACATATGGAATTTAAACTTTTTCAGAAATCAGACGGTGGCCAATTAATAACTCTTTCAGATTTCACAAATTATCAAGGTTTTTGAACCATTCATTTAACATACACTGCCTGGTTCTATTCAAAATCCACAAATCTTACAAATGTAATGCACTGTCATTTTCCCAATCAGCTAAATACTGATATCGGCGTATAAAATATAAGCCTAAAAATATCTTCATGAAGAAGAAAATGATCAATTTCAGGACACGACAACGTCAGAGAATGTCGAGACGGATGGTAATTATCCTGTCAGCATCATTCTTTTTGCTCATTTGCATCGGAGTAACGTTGTTTTTCAATTTCTCACAATCTGGAAAAAGCAGTGCCAAAAGCGGTGCGGAGATTCAGGTCTTGATTGCTCCGGAATTTCAGCCAATGAACGAGAAAACAATGGATGCTCCTTTTGTTGATTCACGACTGAGCAATAATCCGAATACAATCTACATCCGCAAAGCGAAACCTTTGCATGAAAATGCTCAGACATATCTCCAGTAAACCGCTTCAATTATTTCCTTGAAAAAAGCACTCACAATAATCTGCACTCAGTTCATGAAACTGCTTCTCACCGCGGTTGTGCTGTGCTTTGTTGTGAATGTAAGTCAGGCTGCTACAAAAACGTCCGTCAAAAGCGGTAACTGGACAGATGCCACAGTTTGGTCTCCATCCGGAGTACCAGCTAACTCTGACAATGCAGTCATCGCCTCTTCGCATATTGTGACAATTGACAATAATAAAACCATACAAAACCTGACTGTAAATTCAGGAGGGACACTGCTTTGGACTGCAAGCAAAAGAATTACAATCAACGGAAATTTCACAGTGAATGGTACCGCGACAATGAACAAAGGAGAAATTACACTTTCTTCACCCGGATTAGCTTTTGTATTAGGTCCAGCTTCAGTTTTTACCTGGGATCCGGGAACAAATAACTCAGCAAACGCCACTTTGTTTACCAGAGGAGCAGAAAGCTTCTCTTCTACCAGCACTCTCATTATCAAAAACTGGTACAATTATACAGTTGCGCTGGGTTCTGTTGTCACCGGAAATTTTGGCAACCTGGAAATAAACAGTCCGGGTGCTATCAGTTCGATTGTAGAATGGAATCAAAATAACGAATTTCAGACGCATCAGATTGTGGGTACACTCACTGTTAATCAGGGATGGGTAACTCTAGATAAGTCCGGGAACATCAGTTCAACAAGTATTGGAAACATTGTTCTTACTTCTGTGAATTCATCGTTTTATGGTCACAGTGGAACACATCCCGGTTCATTCACAATTTCAACAGGATCTGTCACAAACAACGGTGGAGTATTTTACGGGCTCAATAACGGAAACGGAAATGTTACTGTTCAGGTCAGTGGAAATTTTACAAATATCGGTAACGTAAAAATTATCAATAACGGTGGAATCTTAAACGTTTGCAATGGCAATGCCAGTTTTACGGTAAGTGGAACTTATCTTCAAAGCACAGGTGATACACGAATTATTTATAATGTAACCACACTTGCTTCAGGGACATTCACAGCCGTTTTTGGTAATATCTCATTGACGGGTGGAATCTTCATGGGACAAACCGGTTGTCATGTAGTCGGAAATACAAGTTCACTGACAGTCAATAATAATTGTACCATTAATTTTTCTTCAGCAGCAGATAAATTCCGGTGTACCTCACTATCAAGTATCGGAGCTACACTTAACAATGCAAAAGTGAATTTCACAGTCGGAGGAAATCTTGTTTTCTCTGGTCCGGGAGCAGCTGAATTTACAAGCTCAGCAGCAGCGGGTGATGAGACTGTTACTATTGGCGGGAATCTCCAAATCAATAGCGGAGTTGTTTCCTTCAATTATGGAACAACTTCTGCATCGCATACAACATCATTGACTATCAGTGGAGATGTGATTGTAAATGGCGGGACATGTTTTCTTTCACGAAATGCAGGAACGGTTGATATCACAATCGGAGGAAACATTTCCATTTCAGGCGGAACACTTGCATTAAAAGGTTCTTCCGGCATTTGTAATGCAACTGCGACGGGTAATTTCACACAAAGTGGTGGATATTTTTACATGCATAGCAATGGAACTACTTCCAGTCCGAACCCTGTTACATTAAATATTAATGGCACATTCAGCCAAAGTGCAGGAACATTTTCATTTGACGACAATACCTCTAATTCCAGCGCGGAAAATATTTTAAACCTTTATGGTGCACAATATTCTATTGGCGGAACCGGCTTGATTACGCATGCAGGAGCAGGATCCTGTTCTGTATATGGCCTTTTACGATTTGCAAAAAACGGAGCCCAGGTATATAGCAGAACAGCGAATACCCATTCCATGACACAAGTGAAAGTGGAAGTCGCCGCCGGTTCTGAACTGAGCATAGGTGCAGGAAATCTTTTGTTGTCTTCATCAAATACCGCTTCACTCAATTTTTTAAAAATATATCCAGGAGCCAGACTTGATTTGTTGGATAAGCAAATTATTTCAGAAGGAAGTTATACCTATAGCGGAATTACTGTTGATTCCGGAGGAACACTTTCGACTCAACATTCCAACGGACTTTATACAGGAACTTCAGCTGCAGCTATTTCATCATCCGGAAATATGAATTTCACGCTGGACTCCAATAGTGTGATTGAATATTCGGGAACAATAAATCAGACTATCACCGGTCTGGGGAATGGTCTTGCTACCACGAACAATCACAACTATGGAATTCTGAAGATAAATAAAAGTGGTGGTTCCTATGCAGAACTGAATGCTTCCAATGTTACTGTGAGAGGACAGATTAATCTGGAAAGCGGTGAATTACGGCTTTCCGGCAATACACTTACATTAATGAATGGACACAGTTCAGGAATCACAAGAAATAGCGGTTATCTCTATAGCGAAGACGATGCGGGGATTTTAAACTGGAAACAAATGGATTCCGGTTCGCATGAAATTCCTTTCGGGCTAAATTCCACAACCTACATTCCACTACTGATGAGTCCGATTACCGGAACACCTGCAGATATTCAATTTGCCACACGTGGTACATCTTCGGACAACAAACCATTTCCGGCAGTCAGTGGAATTAATTTAACCATTGATGGAGCAGATCTTTCAACTACAAAAATAATTGACCGGTGGTGGAATATTACTGCAAGTGGAATTACCGCGAATGTCACTCTAAGTTATCCTGCTTCAGAAAATACATTATCGCCGGAACTGGCATCCGGAAACCTGAGTATTTTAAATTGGGAAACAGATCACTGGAGTGAACCACATGGCAGTGGTACGGGAGTAAATTCAGGAATCGGTACCGTGAGTGTAATCAATGCAAGCGGATTTCCGCATTGGATCATTGCATCCAATTCCGTTACACTCCCGATTGAACTCTCCTATTTTAAAGCAAGTGTTACCGGAAATGAAGTATTGATCAATTGGGCAACAGCCTCCGAAGTCAACAATTCCTTTTTCAACGTAGAAAGAAGTACAGACGGTATCAATTATGAATCTATAGAACACGTCAACGGAGCCGGAAACAGCACCACCCTGTTAACCTATGGGGTTACAGATAAAAAACCGATGAATGGATTATCCTATTACCGGTTGAAACAAACTGATTATGACGGAAAGTTCACTTACTCAAATGTTGAGGTAATCCATTACAATCCGGCACCAGCAAATTCTATCAAGATAGACGCAGCCGGTCCAAATCCATTTTCAGATTCCTTTAATGTGAATTTCTCAATGGAGAATGACGGTGAAGTTGAATTTCTCCTGCTGAACTCAAATGGACAAATTCTACGTACAGAAAAAATTAAAGCGCATAAAGGAAATAACCTGTTTGTATTTACAGATCAAATCCAACTTGAAAAAGGGATTTACATTATGAATTTGGTTTGCAATGATGAAAAGGTGAGTAGAAAGATGATTAAGAATTAAGAATTAAGAATTAAGAATTAAGAATTAAGAATTAAGAATTAAGAATTAAGAATTTAAGTTCATCGCGATATGAAAAAATCATTACGTACACGGAATCGTCAAAAGGCAAGAATGTCAACAAGGCTGATGATCGTCATTGCTACATTCTCAGGAGTATTCCTGCTCACTTTAGGGTGGCTGGTATATCTGAATTTTAATAACCTGAGCAAAACAAGAGCTTCCGGAAACGGTAGTGAAGGTGGGGGAATCGCCCTGAATACAACAGGAGAAATTCTGACTGAATTCACATGGGAAAAAGACCCGGTCACAATGGCAACTTTAGGTCCTGATGGAATAAAATCCGGAAAAGATGCTCACAGTGCTACCGGTGGCAGATCCTCTACGAATGGACTTTCGCCAGGACCGAATGGCAAGGATATCAATCTCGAAATTGAAGGTACAGAACTATTCAACCAGGAAGGGATAGACATCAGTATTGACTACCGAAAGAGTGAACCTTCAGGGTCATTTTTTAGTCGCGGAAATAACTTCAATTTTGGAATCGACAATGGTTACCTGAGCATTGAATACAAAGTAGAAAATGCAAAGGGTGGAAGCGAATCGATAAAAGAAAAAACCAATTATGAAGTTCCGGATGATCCGCTGTACCGTACGTATCGTTTTATCTATTCACCCAATTCGGGTAAAGCTGAAATTTTCGTGAACAGTGTGATGGTGTGGAATCATCAGGGTAATCCAAATGCCCCACTCTATTGGAAAAATGCAGGAAACATTATTATTGGTAAAAACATGAATGGGAATGGCGTTGACAAAGCTATTCTTGACAACCTTGTCGTTCGTTCTACCGGCTCGGTTTCTCCGCTTGCTGAATCATTACTCAATTTTATGCTTGAACCAAAAGATGGTGTCGTAAAAGTACATTGGTCAAGTTCGGCAAATGACAAGGTGGATTACTTCACTATAGAACGCTCCATCAATGGTGTCGATTTTGTGAATGTGAGCAATGTGAAAGCAAATCCGGCTAAACCTGAAGGTGAAGAATATGAATACACCGACAAAACAGCCGCGACAACGAGCATCGTCTATTACCGGCTTAGACAAACCTTCCTCAATGGAAAATTTGTAACTCATCCCCTTTCAGCTATTAAATTCAAGACTGAAAAAGATTTCGCAATTGAACGAATCAACCCACAACAATTTGAACATAGTTTTGACATCTCTTATTTTCTTCCAAAATCAGGAAGAGTATGGATGCAATTAACGGATGCAAAAGGAAAAGTAATAAGCTCAGAAACCTTTGAAGCTCCAAAAGGAAAAAATGTTCATGTATTTAAAGATCAGGTTAATCTTGAGCGTGGAGAATACACACTGAACCTGATTTTTGACAATAAAAAAATAAGCACGAAAGTCACCAAAGGATAAATGTAAGCACAAGACAAAAGGAAAAGCCTCTCAGAATCTGAGAGGCTTTTCCTTTTTATTTCCTTTTCTTGATGATGAAATTTATTTCAAATTCATCCTGGTCACCTTGAACTCTGTTCTGCGGTTGGCCTGATGTTGCTCTTCGGTACATTCCACTCCGTTGCTGCAGCCATTCACCAGTCGGGATTCTCCATAACCTTTGGCCATCATACGCTCTGCGGCGATGCCATGACTCACCAGGTAACTCACCGCTGATTCAGCACGCTTCTGTGACAAAGTCATGTTGTATTTGTCTTCCGCTCTGGAGTCTGTATGCGAACTCAGCTCGATCGAGATCTCCGGATTGTCTTTCATGATGCCTACCAGCTTATCCAACCCTTCAGCCGCATCCGGACGAATGTTGTATTTGTCAAGATCGTAATAGATGTTCTCCAGCACGATCGGTTTGTTTACCACGATCTGTTCCATCTCCAGCTTCAGCTTCACAAACATATTCTCGCTACGCTTCTTCCCTACCGTGCTGACCGGTTCCGTATTGGTAAAGTAGCTGTCTCTGCTTCCCACCACCACATAATCCGTTTCCGGGTTCAGTTTGAAGAAAAACTTTCCGTCCGGTCCCGTGGTTACGCTCTCCTTTTTGCCACTCTTCTTGTTGGTCAGTTCCACAACTACTCCCGGCAGTGGTTCCTGTGTCGATTTCTCAACGGCGATTCCTTCCAGACTGAAGCGAAGATCATTCACCGCGAAGGAGTAGATATTATCCTGGGTCGTATTCTGGGTATTCCGGTTACTCGATACCAGTCCTGCCGTTCCGCTGTCGTTCAGCGCGATGCCAAAATCATCGTAGCTCGTGTTCAGCGGATAGCCCATGTTCTGTGGACGGCTCCAGCTGCCACCTTCTCTGGTACTGCTGAACACATCCAGTCCGCCCATGCCGTAATGGCCTTCCGAACTGAAGTACAATACCGAATCCTGCCAGATCATCGGGAACAGTTCGTTGTACGGACTGTTGATCGTAGAGCCCAGGTTTTCCGGTTTGCTCCACTGTCCGTTCACTTTCTTGCACTGGTAAACATCCGTGCCGCCCTGACCGCCCGGCATGTCGCTCACAAAATAAAGCGTGTTGCCATCTTTGCTTAAGCTCGGGTGACCCGTACTGTAATCAATGCTGTTGTAGGCAAAGTCCGTGATCTCTCTGAAGGTGCTGTCTTTCTTGATGCCCTGACAGATCTTTAAGATCACCACATCATCATCCGATTTCTTTACTTTCTTCTTTACATACGTATTCCGTGTGAAGTATACCGTATCGCCTTTGCTGCTGAAGCTTGCAGGACCTTCGTGGTAGATTCCATTGAGTTCTCCTCGCATCAGTTCCGGACTGCCATAGCCTCCTTTGCCATCGCTTTTGGAATAATACAAATCCAAAAACGGACGGCCTGTCCACTCGTACGTTTTCGTACTGCCTTTGCCCGGTGTGCGGTCGCTCACAAAAACGATTCCGTCTTTATACCACACCGGACTGAAGTTACTCTGACCCGTATTGACTCCGCTCTTTTCAAGTGTGTAGCGGGCGCTGTCGGTCTGCCACCGTGTAATACTGTCGCAGCTGTTGCGCAGTTTGCGTGCTCCTTCATCCGTCGGCTGGCTGCCAAGGTACTGATCAAAATAATTTTTCGCCTGTTCGTATTTGCCGCTCCGCATCAGCAGCTGCGCATAACGCAAACGGTGAACCGGCTGCACTTCTTTGAGCTGCATCACTTTGCCATACGCCTCTTCCGCTTTACCAAGATTGTTGGTCAACCGATAGCATTCGGCCAGTTTAATCTGTCCTTCCGGAAAATTTTTCTTCCCCAGGGCCTTTTGGTATTCTTCAATCGCACTGCTATAGGCCAGATCCGAATACATACGGTTACCCTGACGCATGTGGTAACTTGCGCAGCTGCCCAGCATCAGTACTACTGCAAGGCTCGCTACTATCCTGGAAAAGTTTCTTATCATGATCTTTGTGAGTTCCGGGTTGGTTGTTAGTTATTCGTTATTGAGTTATTGAGTTATTGGTTATTGGTTATTGGGTTATTGGGTTATTGGGTTATTGAGTTATTGGGTTATTGGGTTATTTAGTTATTGATAAAAAATTCTTCGACCACTAATTCAATCTAAAATCAACAATCCAAAATCTCCAATCAACAATCCAAAATCTCCAATTAAAAATATCTCGGTGTCTTGATCTTCATAATATCGTATCCAAAATCATAGCCCAGCATAATCTCATGAGAGCCCGAGCTGTAATCTTTTATATCCGTAAACGTGAAGTCATAGCTATAGCCCAAACGTAGTTTACGGCTCAGCTGCAATTCCAGCAGCGCCACAAAGCTGTCGCCCGTACGGTAGCTTCCGCCGATCCAGATCGTATTGGCCAATAGTACATTCAAATTGAAGTCCGCTTCTACCGGTGCGTTCTGTACATATTTTACCAGCACACTTGGTTTGAGCACCACATCCGGATGCACCGGAAGCACAACACCTACTGTTCCAAAATAGTGACGCACCTGGTGAGGGACTACTTCTCCGCTGGCTACATCCACACTCAGGCTTTTGCTCGGATCGTAACTGATGATCGTCGGTACCGACAGTCCGGCGTAAAATTTATCCGTATACAAATACGCTCCCGCTCCTACATTGGGCAGGAACTTCGACACCTGATCGCCCGCGAAAGCAGGATCTCCCGTGTCCCAGTATTTTAAATCACTGTTCTTATAACTGTAGTAACCACCGCCAGCGCGAAGACCTACCGACAGTTTCATCTTCTTGCCGACAGGCAGATGATACGCCGCGTTCAGATATGCATCCGTACGATCCGTCACCGCGATCTTGTCGTGGCTCAGCAAAACGCCCCAGCCAAAATGCGTCAGACCCAATGGACCATGCACCGAGGCAACCTGTGTCTCCGGGGCTCCTTTGAAGTCGACCCACTGTTTGCGGTACAACAAACTCGCCATCATGTAATCCTTGCTCCCCGCATACGCCGGGTTCAGCAGCAAATGATTAAACATGTACTGACTTACCAGGATGTCCTGCTGAGCATAACTGCTCAGTCCCGTCAGCAGCATCAACAACGTCAAGATTCTTTTCATGGGCAAATTAATTTATACTTCAATCAAACGTGCTTTCAAAATTTTACGAACTAATTCTTTTCTTCAATCAATTATCTTCTCAGATCCACGTAAGTGTTTTTACGGATATCAGAATTCTTGATAGAAAGCACAACAAAATAAGTTCCTTCCGGTAATGGATCGCCATCCTTATTCTGACCGTTCCAGTCGTTGTTTTTATAATTTTCTTTTCTGTAAACTTCATTGCCCCAACGGTTGAAGACGATGAATGTATTTTCAGGATATTTGTTTATTCCGTGGATTTCATAATACTCAGAGAACTGATCACCATTTGGAGAAAATGCGGAAGGAAGATCCAGATCACAGTCAGCAGCAGGGCTGATTGTAATTTGTACAGTATCGTATCCATAACATGTTCCATCGGTAATCGTCCAAAGGAGAATATTGGCACCATCAGAAAGATTGGTGACAGTTGCGTTTGGAGAAGAAATACTACTGAAAGTCGCATTTCCTGTAAGATGACTCCATGTTCCTGTCACGCTGCCACTCAACTGCGCATCGAGAGCAAACACAGGATCACAACCGGCTTGATCTGATCCAGCTTGTGCAAGAATCTGGTTCGGCTGTGTGATGACTACAGAAGAAGTGCTGGTACAATTGTTTCCATCAGTTACTGTAACAGTATAGGTTCCCGGTGCCAGACCTGAAGCCGAAACCGCTGTTCCACCGCTTGGAGACCATGCATAACTGTATGGACTTGTTCCTCCGGAAACTGCTGCATTAGCGGCACCATCCGCATCACCATAACAAGTGACATTTGTGGAAGTCGCATTGATCGCTATAGCTACCGGCTGAGTGATCGATCCATTTAAGGACAACGTACATCCATTTGCATCTGTAATTACTACGGTAACCGGACCGGCAGTAAGACTATCTGCTGTAGGTGTTGCATCACCATTGGACCACAAATATGTATAAGGACTTGTTCCACCGGAAGGAGCAGCAACAATTGCGGATCCATTATCTCCACTATTGCAACTCACAGGAGATGTCGTAGTAATGGATGATACAATAGATGAAGGCTGAAGTATATTCACTGAATCGAGTACAGTACAGGAATTGTTGTCAGTAATAGTAACCACTGCATAACCTGCTCCGAGACTATCAGACAAGGAACCCGAATCTCCATTTGACCATGAATAACTAAATGGAGATGTTCCACCGGCTACACTTACAGAAGCAGAACCGTCATTGACCCCACTGCATAGTGCATCAGTTCCTGTAACAGTTGGAACAATTTGTGCAGGTTCGGTAATGGTCGTTGATGCTGATCCCGTACAATTATTTGAATCAGTTATGGTAACAGAAATAAGTCCTGCCGGCAGACTATCTGCTGTAATTCCTGTATCACCATTCGACCATACATATGTGAAAGGAGAAGTTCCACCGGAAAGTGAAAGAGTTGCATTACCAATGGCGGAACCAAAACAAAGATTATCAGATTGCGAAGCAATACTTGCAGCAATAACCGGTAAAGCGCTCACAACCACACTATCTAAATGTGTGCAATTAACGCTGTCTGTAATTGTGATATAATAAGTATTCGGAGCCAATCCGGTTGCAGTAGCAGTAGTTTGTCCGCCGGGACTCCAGCTGTATGAATAAGGAGTGAGTCCACCGGTCATGGTTACAGTAGCAGTACCATTTGATTGTCCGCATGTAGTCGGAGTAGAACTAACTGTATTTGTGATAGCGGGTGGCTCGGTGAGAGTGAAACTTGCTGAATCAATGCAACCATTTGCATCAGTGATATTGACACTGTAAGTATTGGCAACTAATCCGGTGATATTCTGGGTTGTTTCAGTATTGGACCACAAATAATCAATTGGTGTAACACCACCACTGACGCTAAGGTTGATGAATCCATCCGCGGATCCATTACATGAAATATTGAAACCGTTAAATCCTGAAAGTGTAGCATTCGGACCTAATGGAAGAGGTTCAGTAAGAATGAATGTAGTATCGAGCGTACAACCATTCGCGTCAAAGATTCTCACGTTGATTGTATCGGCAGGGAGATTACACAATTGCGATCCAGTCGCTGTATCCTGAATATCCCAAACATATGTGTATGGAGCATTTCCACCTCCTACTGCAAGGGTAACACAAGCAAGCGAATCTCCATTACATGGAACATTGTAACCGTTAAAAGTTGACAAAGTAGCGGAGAGGTTAACAGGAATCGGCTGCGTGAAGGCGATAGAATCAGTATGCTGGCAACCATTGCTGTCAGTTACAGTAAGGTAATATGTTCCCGCGGTGAGGCCCACTGCCGAATCCGCAACATCTCCGTTCGACCATAGGTATTGATAAGGCGGAACACCTCCGGTGACAGTAGAATATGCTGTACCATCATTGTAACCAAAACAAGAAATATTCACACCACCGTTGAATGACGTTGCCAGTAAGGTATCATCCAGGACAGGAGGTTCTGACAAAGTAACACTTGTATCTTTGCGGCAACCATTTCCATCAAGGATAGTGACAGTATATGTCCCTGCGTTAAGTCCGAATATACTATCTGTTGTAGCGGTATTGGACCATGAATAAGTGTAATTCCCGTCTCCCCCACTTACATGCAAAACAATATATCCATTGCTTCCGCCATTACACGCCACACTGTATCCCTGAAAATCAGTTGTGACCGCAGGAGTTGTCAGTGAATCAGGATTCGGAAGAACAAATCCAACACTGTCGGTACAACTGTTCACGTCAGTAACAATCGCGTAAACTGTTCCGGATGTCAAATGACCACAAGAATCAGTTGTCGCTCCTGATGACCATGCATATGTATAAGGTCCGACACTTCCGGAAGCATTCAAAATCACGTAACCGGATGAATCTCCAAAACATCTTGGCTGCTGAATAACCGGAGCATAGTTGAACGGAGTTGGTTGTACCAGGGTTGTATTGCCGAGAATAGAACAACCGTTGACATCACGCACCAGCAATTCAAGATCGCCCGCTGGCTGATTGAATACTGAATCATTAGCCGAACTTGTTGACCACAAATAAGTGTAAGGTGAAGTTCCCCCGGTTACCTGTGCCCACACAGTTCCGGATGAATCACCAAAACATCTCACATTCACATCCCCGAAAAACTGGATGGCAGTAATGAGCGGAACAAGTGTATCCGGTTCTGTTACTGTTACAGTATCCAGAATAGAACAACCATTCACATCGGTGATGGTGACATCATAAAAACCGGCAAACAATCCACCAATGCTATCTGTAGTTTGTGAAAGCGGGTTCCAGGAATAACTATATGGTGATGAACCACCATAAGCGACAGTTTTGATCCAACCGGACGCTTCTCCCTTACAAATTACATCATGAACGATCAGGGAATCTTGTAACAACGTGGGTTCTGTCAATGTAGTTGTATCCGAAAGTGTACATCCATTATTATCTGTAACCGTTACAATATATGTACCCGCAGTAACTAATGCTATGGAATCAACTGTTGAACCATTTGACCAGGAATAACTGTATGGCGATGTCCCTCCGAGCACCGTTACTTTCACAGTTCCGGTCGCGTCACCGTTACAAGCGATATTCGTTCCACCGGGAGTAGTCGAGAAATTTATAAAGGAAGACGATAAGACCTGAGGTTCTGTAATATTTACTGTCGTATCGAAAGTACATAAGTTGGCGTCAACAACGGTCACTGTATATGTTCCCGCGAATAAACTGTCCGCGCTCAAACCGGCATCACCATTTGACCATGAAATAGTATAAGGAGCCGTTCCACCTGATGGAACAATATTTGCCGTTCCACTGAAGCCACCATTACAAAGAACATTGGTAGTTGAAACGGATGATGCAGGAATACCAACAGCTGCACCTGGCTGTGTGATAACCTGACTGATCAGTTGCTGACAGCCTTTTGAATCACGAACTGTGTCGGTATACGTTCCGGGAGCCAGAGCAGTGATATTGGCGGTGGTTGCTCCATTCGACCAGGAATGTGTGTACGGAGATGTACCCCCGCTCACACTGGTAGAAATGGTACCATTGGCATTGCCATTACAAGTAACATTTGTAAAACCTGAAATGGAAGCATTCAGAACTGTTGGTTCTGTAATCTGAATGGTATCCGAACTCGTGCAACTATTCCTGTCAGTGATGGTTACTATATATGTATTCGCATTCAATCCGGTTGCTGTCAGAGTTGTTTGTCCACCCGGAGACCATGAATAAGAATAAGGTGTCAATCCCCCCGAACCGGAAGCGGTTGCAGTTCCATCAGCACCACCGAAACAACTCACATCCGTTGAAGAGGCAACTGTTGAAGTGACAATTGTGGGTGGAGCAGTTAGTGTGGTAGAATTAGTTTTGGTACAACCACTTGCGTCGGAAACTGTCACAGTATATGTACCAACTCCCAGTCCGGTTGCAGTTTGTGTTGTTTGTCCTGTAGGATTCCAGGCATAGGTGTATGGCAATGTACCACCCGTAGCAACAGCCGTAATTGCACCATCACTACCACCGTTACAATGCAAATTGTAACCATTATAACCGGGCGAGCTCACATTCACATCAATGACAGGAACCATGATAGAATAGGAAAATGTTTGCGACCCATTTGTCGGACAGGCGTTGTCACGAACAATTACGATAAAGGAATAAGGCTGTGAACGAGCATCCGCTTGTGTTGGAGTCCATGTAAATGTTCCGGTTGGGTTCAAGGCGCCATTAGTAGTAAATGTAGCTCCGGGAATCACATCGTTCCAGTACATAAGTATTGTATCTGCAGGATTCGGGTCGGTAGAATTCACGGTAAACGAAAGCGTATTTCCAGGACAGCCGACTGTTGCAAAAATGTTAGTACCATTAATTCCGGATGCGACTGGTAATAAATTCGGATTACACATCTTGGTCAGGAATTGCATATCACGGATAACACTTCCGATCAGCACCCCATTTCTATATTCCCTGACAAGGATTGCCGTTACACCAATTTCACCTGTTGCAGTCGCATTCATATTAATGTCTCCTGTTACACCATTGAGGCTAACAGCAGGACTGGAAGTCAATGGAGACGAGGCTGAATAACCCGGATTGAAAGTTACAGTACCAATTGTATTTGTACCTGCATCGTATTTCTTTGGTGTGATAAAAGAATAAACAAGTGAGTCACCATTCGGATCATACACACCGTGATTATAAGTGAAGCTTTGATTTACGCAAACAAAGGCTACAGGAATATTCGTGAACTGAGGTGAGCTGTTCGATTGAAAAGCAAGGTTGTTCAATGTTGCTTCAACATACATATTGTCGCTGCAAGGATTGTTCAAAGTAGTAATCGCGCAATTCCGGCAACACACATAAAAACTCAGCACCCAATCAGTACATTGTTGGGGAAGTGTGACATTGTTCTTGTAAACATATTGCTGATAACCTGCATAAGGGGAATTTATATCTGTACACTTTGTCACTACTGTTCTGCATGGAAAAGTAATTTCCTGTCCGGTACCCGGAACCAGATTCAAAGTGAAATTCTGGTTTTTACTACACGATATTGATTTCGCGTTCAGCGTCACAGTTCCCGGAGCCGCAACACCGGCGCAATCCCTGTAAAAGGATACAGTAACGGTATATGTATTACCACTCACCCAAGTGTATGTCAAATCCGCTCCGGATGAATGTGTTGCGAATGTTTTCTGAGATGTAGAAACAAAAAACAAAATCAACAAAACAAAGGATGATATGGAGAATTTACCTGTACCTGATTTTCTTTTTGCCGGCATATGGAATAATTGTTTCATTAGGAGGGATAGAGTAATGTAAAATAACACGTGCCTGTTTAAACGCTTTTCAAACAAGCTTACTTCAACGTTGCAAGTTCGTATTTCACAGTCTATTAAATCACTCTATACATGTCTTCCTTATGAACACTTTTATTAACAGAAAATGAGAGTTTTAACATCAGATTATCGTCAGCTTTTATAAGAGCTGAATTCCAAAATTTCTATCATCGAAAAGTCTGAATTACTTTTTCATTATGAATATATTTTCATCGTGATTTGAAATTTGATTCAAAAAAAAACCGGGAAACTCCTGTTGAGTTCCCCGGTTTCAAATCGTAAATTATCTTTTTATTCCTGTGCCTTCTTTTCCATCCTGGTCACCTTGAACTCTGTTCTGCGGTTGGCCTGATGTTGTTCTTCGGTACATTCCACTCCGTTGCTGCAGCCATTCACCAGGCGGGATTCTCCATAACCTTTGGCCATCATTCGCTCTGCGGCGATGCCGTGACTCACCAGGTAACTCACCGCTGATTCTGCACGCTTCTGTGACAAAGTCATGTTGTATTTGTCTTCCGCTCTGGAGTCTGTATGTGAACTCAGCTCGATCGAGATCTCCGGATTGTCTTTCATGATGCCTACCAGCTTATCCAACCCTTCAGCCGCATCCGGACGAATGTTGTATTTGTCAAGATCGTAATAGATGTTCTCCAGCACGATCGGTTTGTTCACCACAATCTGTTCCATCTCCAGCTTCAGCTTCACAAACATATTCTCGCTCCGCTTCTTCCCTACCGTACTGACCGGTTCCGTATTGGTAAAGTAACTGTCTCTGCTGCCCACCACCACATAATCCGTTTCCGGGTTCAGTTTAAAGAAAAACTTTCCGTCAGGTCCCGTGGTTACGCTTTCCTTTTTGCCACTCTTCTTGTTGGTCAGTTCCACCACTACTCCCGACAGCGGTTCCTGTGTCGATTTCTCAACTGCGATTCCTTCCAGACTGAAGCGAAGATCATTCACCGCGAAGGAGTAGATATTATCCTGGGTCGTATTCTGTGTATTCCGGTTACTCGATACCAGTCCTGCCGTTCCGCTGTCGTTCAGCGCGATGCCAAAATCATCGTAGCTCGTGTTCAGCGGATAGCCCATGTTCTGTGGACGGCTCCAGCTGCCACCTTCTCTGGTACTGCTGAACACATCCAGTCCGCCCATGCCGTAATGGCCTTCCGAACTGAAGTACAGTACCGAATCCTGCCAGATCATCGGGAACAGTTCGTTGTACGGACTGTTGATCGCAGAGCCCAGGTTTTCCGGTTTGCTCCACTGTCCGTTCACTTTCTTACACTGGTAAACATCCGTTCCGCCCTGACCGCCCGGCATGTCGCTCACAAAATAAAGCATGTTGCCGTCTTTGCTTAAGCTCGGGTGACCCGTACTGTAATCAATGCTGTTGTAGGCAAAGTCCGTGATCTCTCTGAAGGTACTGTCTTTCTTGATGCCCTGGCAGATCTTTAAGATCACCACATCATCATCCGATTTCTTTACTTTCTTCTTTACATACGTATTCCGTGTGAAGTATACCGTATCGCCTTTGCTGCTGAAGCTTGCAGGACCTTCGTGGTAGATTCCATTGAGTTCTCCTCGCATCAGTTCCGGACTGCCATAGCCTCCTTTGCCATCGCTTTTGGAATAATACAAATCCAAAAACGGACGGCCTGTCCACTCGTAGGTTTTCGTACTGCCTTTGCCCGGTGTGCGGTCGCTCACAAAAACGATTCCGTCTTTATACCACACCGGACTGAAGTTACTCTGACCCGTATTGACTCCGCTCTTTTCAAGTGTGTAGCGGGCGCTGTCGGTCTGCCACCGTGTAATACTGTCGCAGCTGTTGCGTAGTTTGCGTGCTCCTTCGTCCGTCGGCTGGCTGCCAAGATACTGATCAAAATAATTTTTCGCCTGTTCGTATTTGCCGCTCCGCATAAGCAGCTGCGCATAACGCAAACGGTGAACCGGCTGCACTTCTTTGAGCTGCATCACCTTGCCATACGCCTCTTCCGCTTTGCCAAGATTGTTGGTCAACCGATAGCATTCGGCCAGTTTGATCTGTCCTTCCGGAAAATTTTTCTTCCCCAGGGCCTTTTGGTATTCTTCAATCGCACTGCTATAGGCCAGATCCGAATACATACGGTTACCCTGACGCATGTGGTAACTTGCGCAGCTGCCCAGCATCAGTACTACTGCCGTGCCCGCTGCTATCCTGGAAAAAGTTTTTGTCATGATCTATGTGAGTTCCGGCTCCCCTTTTTCGGTCTCCGGGTTGGTTATTGAGTTAATGGGTTATTCGGTTATTGAGTTATTCGGTTATTGAGTTATTGGGTTATTGAGTTATTGGGTTATTGGGTTATTGAGTTATTGGGTTATTGGGTTATTTAGTTATTGATAAAAAATTCTTCGACCACTAATTCAATCTAAAATCAACAATCTAAAATCAACAATCCAAAATCTCCAATTAAAAATATCTCGGTGTCTTGATCTTCATAATATCGTATCCAAAATCATAGCCCAGCATAATCTCATGAGAGCCCGAGCTGTAATCTTTTATATCCGTAAACGTGAAGTCATAGCTATAGCCCAAACGAAGTTTACGGCTCAGCTGAAGTTCCAGCAGCGCCACAAAGCTGTCGCCCGTACGGTAGCTTCCGCCGATCCAGATTGTATTGGCCAATAGTACATTCAAATTGAAGTCCGCTTCTACCGGTGCGTTCTGTACATATTTTACAAGCACACTTGGTTTGAGCACCACATCCGGATGCACCGGAAGCACCACACCTACTGTTCCAAAATAGTGACGCACCTGATGAGGCACTACTTCTCCACTGGCTACATCCACACTCAGGCTTTTGCTCGGATCGTAACTGATGATCGTCGGTACCGACAGTCCGGCGTAAAATTTATCCGTATACAAATACGCTCCCGCTCCTACATTGGGCAGGAACTTCGACACCTGGTCGCCCGCAAAAGCAGGATCGCCCGTGTCCCAGTATTTTAAATCACTGTTCTTATAGCTGTAGTAACCACCGCCAGCGCGAAGACCTACCGACAGTTTCATCTTCTTGCCTACAGGCAGATGATATGCAGCGTTCAGATATGCATCCGTACGATCCGTCACCGCGATTTTGTCGTGGCTCAGCAATACGCCCCAGCCAAAATGCGTCAGACCCAATGGACCATGCACCGAAGCGACCTGTGTCTCCGGCGCTCCTTTAAAGTCGACCCACTGTTTGCGGTACAACAAACTCGCCATCATGTAATCCTTGCTCCCCGCATACGCCGGGTTCAGCAGCAAATGATTAAACATGTACTGACTTACCAGGATGTCCTGCTGAGCGTAACTGCTCAGTCCCGTCAGCAGCATCAACAACGTCAAGATTCTTTTCATGGATTCTTTTTTAATTTTCTTTCTGAATGATTCCGATGATTTCAAAATAAATTCAAACAATTATTAATTCAATCAAGTAAATTCCTCGAATTTATTTTGCGATATATCTTCTCAAATCAACGTAAGTATTCTTCTTTATGTCAGAATTCTTAATTGTAAGGATAACGAAATATGTTCCTTCAGGAAGATCTTCTCCACTGTTGTTCTGACCTTTCCAATCGGTGTTCACATAATTTTCTTTTGTGTACACTTCATTACCCCAACGATTAAACACACGGAAAGTATTCAAAGGATATCCTTCGATTCCTCTGATTTCATATCCATCATTATAGGTATCATCATTCGGAGAAAATCCTGTTGGCAAATCAAGATCACATTGATTATCATAATCCACAGAAACCGTATCCGAAGCGGAACATGTTCCATTTGTTACCTGCCAGACAAAAACAGTCTGACCCGGCTGAAGAGCTCTGACATCAGTAGTGTCATTTGCAGGGTTAACAATTGTTCCCTGTCCGGGAGCCTGAATGGTCCAACTACCCTGACCAAGGTTCAACCCTAGTGCAACCAATTGACCATGGTCAGTGCAAAGCGCCTGATAAGCTCCCGCTTCGGCTGACACCGGCTCATCTGCTCTGACTATTCTGCTATCAGAACCCGAACATGCACCGTTTGAAATTAACCAGGTGAGAGTATCTGAGCCATAGGTCAAAATATCGGCAAGCGCGTTTGGAAGTGTAGGATCATTGAAAGCGGAATTTCCGGATGTTGACCAGATACCACTGAATCCGGTGTATGTTGTCGCGTTCAATTGAATTTGCGCGAGACCACAGAATGCAGTGTCTATGCCGGCATCTGCAATAAAGGTTGTGTAATTAAATACAGTGACGTTATCAGATGCCGTACATCCGTTGGCATCGGTAACAGTCCATGTAACCAGGTTGAAACCCGGACTGAAATTCCCTGCTACAGTATTCGGATCAGTTGTATTTGAAAAAGTGATGCCTGTTGTGGAACTCCAGACTCCTGTTTGCCCGGAAAGCAAACTGGCTGCCATTTGAATGCTGGTACCTGAACACATTGCTGTATCAGGTCCCGCAATGGCGAGCACAGGAGAAGGCTGATTCAGATTTACTGTTTGCTGAGTAGAGCAATTGTTTTGGTCAGTAACAGTTACAACATATATACCGGCATCGACACCGGAAAGATCCTGTGATGTAGCTCCTCCGGGATTCCAGGAATAATTGTAGACACCTACCCCACCGCTGACACTGATATCAATCGATCCATTATTTCCACCGTAACATCCCGGTTCAATGGTAGAGTTTACAGTTACTGCAATTGCTACAGGCGCATCAATCTGAACATTCACAAATGTTGAACATTGAGCGGCGTCAATTACAAACAAACTATATGAACCGGCAACAAGATTTGTCGCTGTTGATGAAGTTCCACCATATGGTGTCCAGGAATATGTATACGGACTAGTTCCTCCACTCACCAACTGAGCGGTAGCGATACCGGTACTGTCTCCGGCGCAGGTCGCATCTGACGAAAGCACTGTTACAACAAGTGGTGTAGGCTCAGTGATCTGAACAGTATCAAAAGACAAACAACCATTCACGTCCTGAACACCCGCGATATAAATACCAGCGGAAAGACTTACTGCAGTATCGGAAGTTTGTGGCGGAACAGTATTCCATATATAAGTGAAAGGCGCTGTCAAAGATGAATCAGGAATGACAACAGCGATACCATCAGCATAACCATTACAAGAAACATTTTCAATTGTATATGCAAATGGTAATGGAATATTATCAGAAACTGTAACATCCGCTGAACTTGAACAACCGTTGGTGTCTGTTACAACAACATTGTAAATGCCGGCAGGAACGCCGTTGATTCCAGAAGTGGTTGCACCCAAAGTATCCCATGCATAAGTATATCCCGGTGTTCCACCACTTACACTTACGGAAGCACTGCCATTCGCCACTCCGCAAGATGAATTGGTTGAAGAACCTGTCAACACCAATTGTGGGGCCGACGTAATTGTAACACTATCAACGCCCGTACATCCAACTGTATCCGTGATGGTAATTACATAAGTTCCGGCAGCTAAATTGGTCGCTGTTGTTCCGCTTTGAGGAGGAACAGTATTCCAGGTATAAGTATAACCGGGAGTACCACCTGTTACACTTACTGATGCGAATCCGTTTGTGTCCCCAAAACAATTCAAGGGACCTGAAACAGAATCAATACTTACAACTAATGCAGTTGATGAAGGTGAAACAGTAACGGAATCAGTCGTTACACAACCTCTGCTGTCGGTGACAATAATATGATAGACTCCTGCAGCTAATCCTGTCGCAGTATCTTCCAGTGTGACAGGGTTTGTATCCCAGGAATAAGAGTATCCCGGTGTTCCACCTGATGCGACAACAATTGCAATTCCTGTATTGGCTCCACTGCATGGCTGTGAACTGACAGTTGTACTGGTTGTCAGTTGAGGAGGATCAACAATAGTAACAGTTTGCGTAGCCACACATCCTGAATTGGATTCGGTTGCAGTTACAGTATATGTACCTGCAGACAAGTTTGTAATGGTTGCAGTGTTAAAATTCCCGGGTACCCAGGAATAGGTATAGTTTCCGGTTGAAGAACTTGGAACAGCTGTCGCCGATCCATCCGTTAAACCATGACAGGAAATATCAGTACTGTTCACCGCAGATAACGGCGAGTTTACATATATATTAAAGGAGTAAATCTGGAAGCCGCTGTTCGGACAGTTGTCGTCAAGCACAGTTACAGTAAATGTATAAGGGTTTGGATTGATGCTTCCTGCAGGAGGTGTCCAGCAGAAATTCCCTGTAGGATACGGAAATCCTGAAGTGGTAAAAGTTGCACCGGTAATACCCTGATTCCAGGTCATGGTTACAATCTGACCTGCATCGACATCATCGGAAGTAATGTCAAAACACAATTGCTGTCCGGGACAAATTGTTGTGTCACGAACGTTGGTACCATTGATACCGGAAGCTGTCGGCAAATTATTTGTGCAATTGCGTACATAAAATTCCATGTCTCGTACCACACTGCCAATTAATTGTCCGTTGCGATATTCCTGTACCAATACTGAGAGAACACCAATTTCAATCTGAGTCGGTGTCATTACCAAATCTCCGGTTTGTGGATCGATGGTGATTGCAGGAGAAGATGAAATCGGATTGGTTCCACTGTATCCCGGAAGGAATGGAACTGATATCACTTGTCCGAGTGAATCCTGCAAAGGATCTACCAGTGAATAAACAAGTGAATCGCCATCAGGGTCAGTAACGCCATGGTTATAGGTAAAATTCTGTCCTACACATAGGAAAGCTACAGGTACGTTACTAAATTGAGGAGATGAATTGCAACTGAAATTTAAATTGTCGAGTGTCGTTTCAACATACATACCCGGATTTGAACCTACTACACAGGGTGAAGGAAGATTAAGAGTTGTGATGTCACAGTTACGACAGCAATACGACCAGGAGATAACCCAATCGGCACATTGCATCGGGAAGGTGATGATCCCGGAATAACGGTATTGTTGTATACCCGGAAGCGTAGAGTTCGGATCTTCACAGGATGAAATCGCGGTTGGACAAGGATAAGTGATTTCCCCTCCGGTTCCGGCAACCTGCAAAAGTGTATCCGTAAAAAACTGGTTACAGCTTGCTGAGCGAAAAGCTATACCAACTCCGAGAGGTGGCAATGAGCCTTTGCAATCCCTGTAAAATGTCAGTTCTACACGATAAGTATTTCCACCCAGACAAGTGTAGGAAATGTCAGATCCGACAAGGTGTGTTGCCATTGCCTTCTTTGGCAGGATACCCGCTGTTGAAGCCAGCGAAATCAACAAAATTAACCTGCGTAGGATTTGTTTCATGAGTCTTAATATTTTAATTCCAAGATCTGTTCAAAGAAAAAAAACCATCAGACGATCGACCTGACGATTCAAATTGTAAGAAATTCTAATCTTTTACTTCAATCAAGAGACAAAAGTTCCATTTTTTAACTAAAATCCTGATCTCCGGATTTTACCCTTGTAATTTTGATGCGATAAAAATGTAATAAAAAACCCTGCTTCGTGTGGAAGCAGGGTTAAATTTTCAACAATTCAATATGAATAAATCAAATTGATATTGAAGTAATTAAGTTAAAAAGTACAGTCAACTTATTACTCTTTAAAAGGCATATTAAAGGATGACCGGAGATGGTATATCCTCCTTCTGAATTATAAAGTGATCCTCTTCTTCCTTATACTTCATAATCTGACCCAATGCATCCGGAACCACATCGCTGCAAATGGTGATGAAAGATCCTTTTTTCGCGTTTCGTAATGCATATTCAATCGCTTCCGATTCTTTTGGCATTACTGTCACCTTCTTTTTCGCATCGTGCATCTGAACACCTTTCATCATGAGATCAATGATCTCCTGCTCAGAACGGCCACGGAGATTTTTATCCTGACGAATAATAATTTCATCAAACATCTGAGAAGCGAGTGATCCGAGTGAAATAATATCCTCATCCCTCCTGTCACCAACACCGGCGATGATACCGACTTTTGGTTTTGCATCGATACGATCGAGGAATCTGGCTATCGCCTGGAATCCGGCAGGGTTGTGCGCGTAATCGACCATCACTTCGAAATTCTTGAACTTGAACATATTCATTCGTCCCGGAGTCAATGAAGGTGAAGGGATAAATGTTTCCAAAGCAAGACGCATATCATCCACTTTAAATCCGCTCACAAAACCCGCAATCACTGCCGGAAGAATATTCTGAATCATAAAGATCGCCTTACCGGAAAAGGTAAGAGGAATGTTTACCACTTTATGTACACGAATCTTCCATGTTCCTTTGCAAATGGTCACATATCCGTTTTCTACAATTGCCGCGATACCACCTTTTTCACAATGCTTAAGGATTCTTGGATTGTGTTCATCCAGACTGAACAATGCGACATTACTGCTTACAGTTTTACGCATCTCATAAACCAGGTCATCATCCGCATTCAAAATCGCGTAACCATCCGGAAGTACACTCTCAGCGACAACACCTTTTACTCTCGCCATTTCTTCAATGGTATTGATGTCTTTCAGTCCAAGGTGATCCGCGGCGACATTGGTAACGATACCAATATCACAGTTGTGAAAACCAAGTCCGGCTTTCAGAATTCCGCCACGTGCGCATTCCAGCACCGCGAAATCAACAGTAGGATCTTTCAATACAAATTCGGCACTGATCGGACCAGTACAATCACCGGCTTCGACCATTTGATTCTGAATATAGATTCCGTCCGTTGTTGTAAATCCGACTTTATGTCCCATAGTTTTCACCATGTGTGCCATCAGTCGTGTAGTGGTAGTTTTTCCATTCGTTCCTGTAATCGCGATGATCGGAATTCGTGAACTCACTCCCGGAGGATAGAGCATATCAATGACCGGCTCGGCAACGTTTCTTGGCAATCCCTCTGCAGGTGCAATGTGCATGCGGAATCCCGGACCTGCATTTACTTCAAGCACGGCACCACCATTTTCATGCATGGGAACACTGATATCCGGAGTCATGATATCGATACCGCAAATATCCAGACCAATGATTCTTGCAATTCGCTCCGCCATGAAGACATTGTACGGATGCACAATGTCAGTGACATCCGTGGAAGTTCCGCCAGTACTTAAATTCGCTGTGCGTTTCAGGTGAAGCTCCTCCCCTTTCTTCAAGACTGATTCAAGTGTGAGTTCCTTTTCCTGCAACATCGCCAGAGTAGTATCGTCAATCTTGATCGATGTCAAAACTTTTTCATGACCATATCCTCTTCTCGGATCTTTGTTGACATTTTCGATCAACTGCTGAATGGTATGTTTTCCATCACCGGTAACCATCGCCGGAGTACGTTTCGCTCCCGCGACAAATTTGTAATCAATCACCAACAAGCGATGATCATAACCTGTGATAAATTTTTCTACAATCACACCACGGGAAATTCTTTTCGCCGCTGCAAGAGCGGTGACAGCATCCTCCCATGTTGTGACATTGATGGTTGCTCCTCTTCCGTGATTTCCGCCAACAGGCTTTAATACTACAGGATAACCAATACGACGAATCGCCGACTCCAGATCTTCTTCATCGTAAACAACACGTCCACGTGGAACAGGAACAGATGCGGCTTCGAGAAGATTTTTTGTTTCTTCTTTATCACATGCAACTTCAACAGCAATAGAACTTGTTGTACTTGCCACCGTCGCCTGAATGCGACGTTGATTTTTTCCATATCCCAATTGCACCAGAGAATGACGGTTCAGACGGATCCATGGAATTTTGCGTTTGATCGCTTCTTCAACAATGGAACCTGTAGAAGGACCCAGACGTTCTTCTTCACGCAATTCACGCAATCGCTGGATATCCTCATCAATATTTAAGACATCACCATGCACCATTTCGCCGCAAATTCTTACTGCTGCTCTTGCCGCGTACACACCCACTTTTTCTTCCATGTAACTAAACACGACATTGTACACACCGTGTTGTCCGGTACTTCTAGTTCTTCCAAAACCGGTATCCATCCCTGCGAGTGTCTGCAACTCCAGTGCAAGATGTTCAATCACATGTCCCATCCAGGTACCTTCGCGAACACGTTTAAAAAAACCACCTGCATGTCCTTCCGAACATTCGTGTTCAAAAAGTGTGGGAAAGGTTTTCTCAAGCCTTTCAGCAAAACCCTGGATTTTATTGGTAGGCAAATCCTCCAATTCTTCAATATCCAGCTTCATCACAATCAGTTTGTGGCGGCGAATTGACCAGTAATTCGGGCCTTTCATGGCGCGTATTTCGACGATTTTCATACTTGGTAGGGTATTTTTACAAAATAACAGACGTTCAAAGTAGCGAGATTTTGCGAAAAGTCAAAGAAAACATGAAATATTGCTCATTTCTGAATCTTTCAGCTGGGAAAAACGTTGAAAACACTTGTCAGAAAAGGGCTCTATTCGGACTGGAATTTTATCTTTGCGCCCGATTATTCTTAATCTAAATTATGGAAATCCCAAAAGGAAAGCTGTTTTCCATCGGTGGTAATGAGGACAAAGGCACTGAGCCGGAACCGAATTATGCACAGAAAAACAATCTTAATTTTTTTGAGCTTCAGATTCTGAGCCGTATCATGCACGAAGCAGGCGGTCACGATGCATATATTGAAGTCATCACCAGTGCCTCTTCTATTCCTGAAGAAGTCGGACAAAATTATCTCGACGCGTTTGGAAAACTGGGCGGAAAGAAAATCAGGGTCATGGATATCCGTAACCGTGAAGATGCTCAAAAACCGGAAATACTCGAACGGATTCGGAATTGCGACAGTGTACTCATGAGTGGCGGGAATCAATTGCGCCTCTCTTCCATCTTTGGCGGAACTGAATTTCTCGAAATACTCTCCGAACGCTACATGCACGAAACCGGATTCGTTATCGCCGGAACAAGCGCGGGTGCAATGGCCATGTCAAATACCATGATTTACCAGGGTAGCAGTTCTGAAGCTTTGCTGAAAGGCGAAGTGAAAATTACAACCGGACTCGGTTTCATGAAGGATGTGATCATCGATTCTCATTTTGTAAAACGCGGACGATTTGGTCGTCTCACTCAGGCTGTTGCCGCCAACCCTTCCTGTACAGGAATTGGTTTGGGAGAAGATACTGGCGTACTCGTTACAGAAGGCCGTTACATGGAAGCTGTTGGTTCAGGTTTGATCATCATCATTGATGGACATAACATTCGCCATACCAACATTGCTGATCTGAAAGAAGGATCCCCTATCTCCATTGAAAACCTTATCGTGCATGTTATGGCGAAAGGAAATCATTTCGATCTTAAAGAACGTAAGTTCTACGCGGAAGCAATGGTGAATAAATAAGAAATCAATTTCTGAAAAAATATTAAAGCGGCTTTTGCCGCTTTTTTTATAGCCATAGGTTTTATTTAAAAGCTCATTGTGGCACTTTAAACATTGCTGAAGAATTTTGTTACACAAAGTTCACTATGATTTATATACAAAACCGCTTGGTGTACTTTGTGTCACCTTAGTGTCGCTTTGTGATACAATATTTTTTCAACCAGGTATAATTAAAATAAAATTGCCTCCTGAAAAATCAATTCACATGATCCCTCAGAAGGCAATTAAACCTGACCGAATTAATTCTTAATAATTCTCTGGAAATATTTTTCTCCTGAAAAATCAAGTTTCAGAATATATAATCCTTTTGATAAACTATTTTGATCCATATTTACACTGATCGTATTGCTTCCGCTTACTGCAGATTCAGTTTTCGAATAAACAATCTGTCCGGTGAGTGAGTAGATCGATATTGAAACCGGCTCAGTATTTTCGGTTTGAAATTCTATGTTCAACAGATCGTTGACAGGATTGGGGTAAACCTGCAATTGGTATTTAACCGCAACGGCATCCACACCTTGTACTTCACCTACACGAGCCGTGGCCGACCAGCAATAATTAATTGAAGTACTGCTTGCAGCAGCTCCGGCATGAGTCGTTAAACCCATCGCTTCTTCAATTGTACGCAAAACGTTGTAATGATTAATGGTTTGCGCATAAGTACCGGTGAGAACATGAGCACCATAAAACACAGTGAAGATTTTATTGGTTGATGTAAAATCATCTTCATCGTATGTAACAATCAGCAAAGAATTGTTTGCCGGGTTGGCACAATACTGTTTGTAAGCATCCAGATTATTTTGAACCCAACGATCAAATTGTGTGGTGCGATTACTGATCGGGGCGCACACATCATGACCATCGTTACACAAATCAGGAATAACAAAACTGACACCCGGAAGTGAACTGTAATTTGTAGGGAAGCTTGTGAATGGTTGGTTCAGGGTTGTAGAAACCTGGTTCGTACCTGTTCCCATCCAGTTCGCTACAGCATTGTGTTTGCGGACATACAAACCTGATGAACCTCCATCATATCCTACAGAAGGCAAACCTTCTGAATAATTGATAAAAGATTTTCCGGCATTCACCAGTTCGCGTGCAAGATTCGCTGAAGTAAAATGCGCGGACGGTGTATTATCATCTGTCACTCCCTGATTTGAACCTGAGAACAATTGCAGATAATTCGGCTGACTCGGATGCGTAATTGCATAAGAATTCGAAAACTTCGCGCCTGCATTTGCAAGACTGTTGATATATGGCGCGGCAGCGCTTCCATTCACAGAACTTGCATTAGTATTCTCTCCAATTACTACAACAATGTGAGTAAACGCGGGAACAGCTATTCCCGGAGTGCCATTTGTCGTGAACGAAGAGCTGGAGCTAAATGCACTTGATCCGGAACTGCAAACTGTCTGTACCTGGAATTCATACAATGTAGTCGCTGTCAATCCGGATATAGCGAGTGAATTGGTACTTGCATTCGCGGAAGTCCATGTAGTGGTACCGGATTTCCGGTATTGCACTTTATAACTTGTGGCAGCAGAAACAGTGTTCCAGTTCAGAGTAGCTGTAGTTGTACCCATATTGCTCACGGATAAACCTGCCGGAAGATCACATGCAGTACCGGTTCCGGCCAAAGTGGTAAACCATCCGCTTTGAGAAAATGCACTCACTCCGGAAGGACAAACCGACTGAACAATGAATTCATAATTTGAAGAAGGCTGCAAACCGGTGATTGTAAGTGCTGTTGTACTCGTACTGATTGGTGCCGAATAAGCAGCTCCAATATTTCTGATTCTGTATTCTACATTATAACTCGTCGCTCCCGATATTCCAACCCAATAAGGACTTGCAGAGGTTGCAGTTTTATTCAAGGTTCCAAACTGATTTACATCCGGAATTCCACATGTACTTGCGGCTGTTGTATTACCGAGTAACTGCAATTCAAAAGTCACGTCGCTAGAACTTGCTGAACGATTGTGTACTTCCGCGGCGATTACATTATTTCCATTGATGAAAAGTGAGTTCGCCAATGTTGTTGTCAACACAGAACTTCCATCATCCGAACAAGTACTCGAAGCCCTGGTGTTATAAGCAATTGTTCCCGTAGGCATGTTGTTGCGGTACACTTCTGTACCGTTCACATACACCACGATACCGTCATCTCGTCTCACTTTGAGCGTCAGACTGGAATACTGTGTTGGATTTGAAATGCTGACTGTTTTTCTAAAATAGTAGGCCAGCTTGCCACTTGTAATTTTTGTCACAGGACTATCTCCAAAACCCAGTTCTGCAGCGCCTTGCGACCAGGTGGCATCGTTGAATGAAGCTAATCTCCAATTTGTGCCCTGATTCGATCCGTTGTCAAGATACTTGAAAACGGAATTCGCGGGAATCAATGTTGTTGTTTGTGCATTTGAGGTGAATGCTGCAAATGCAAATAGCAGGATGAACCATCCTGGCAATACCCTGGTAAATAATTTTTTCATTGCTCGATCATTTAAACTGTTTAATTCTCCCGGCACCTTCGCAGAATAAAAAGAGGTTGCCGTGTATTTCACAGACTCATGTGAAATAATTGTGCCTTAAATTTTCAGAATGAATTTCAACAAAAACGATTTGAGTTGAGGAATAAATTACCCATGATGGGATATTCATTTAAAGCCCAGATTCCCCACTCTACAATCTTGTCATCAGCATGAAGACATTCTGGATTTTCTCTCTTGTTTTCTCCAGAATTATTTCAGAATAAAAAGGAAATTTCATTCTAAATTCTTATCAATATCCTGCGAAAAAACAGGAAACCATAAACATATTTTCAATAGAATAAAACCAAATACTGTAGACGATCCACAGAGTTGATTCTTCCGAAAAAATAATATTCAGTTGCAACTCAAACTGCACGGAGTATTCTCTGACAGGAATCATTGCATTCACTTTGAAATAAGAGTAAATTATTAGAATTAAAATTAAATCCAAAGCCATGAAAACTTCTCTACTAACCATTCTGAGTTTGGTATTCATTGCACTGACCGGCAATGCACAGATTACGCTGACCAGCTCCTGTACTCCTGTACCGGGTGATATCTTTTATTCTCAAGGCTGTGATACGACCGGAGTACTACAAGGCAATAGTGGCGCGAATGTTCAATGGAATTTCTCTTCACTTGTTCCGGATGGAACACCTGTCGTTGCAAATTATGTGGATCCGGCTACCACGTCCGGCTCATCATTTTTCCGGGAACAACAGTTGCGCACATGATAGACAGCACGATGGCCATGTATTATACGGTGACAAGTAACGCGTATGTATTTAACGGCATTTCCGGAAGTGTTTTTCTCGAACAATTCAGTGATCCGCAAACGATGTTAGAATTTCCGTTCACCTACAATTCAACTTTCACGGATCCCTTTGAAGCAGTTGGTTCCGCATTTGGTTTCCCATCCTATCATTCCGGAACTTCAGAAGTAACGGCTGATGGCTATGGTTCACTGGTATTACCGGAAGCTACTTATCAGAATGTACTTCGTATAAAAGCGATTGTGTCCTCAATGGATTCAAGCAATATTTTTGGTCAGATCACATTGACTTATGATTATAATGAAAGTTATAATTGGTATGCCGATGGAATCCGGGAGCCCATATTTCAAATTGTATTCTCTTCCAATACTTCTCAGGGAAATACGACCTATTCAAAAGCTGTTGGCTACAGAACTCAAAATACAAGCATTCCTAATGCAGCAGTTGGAGAAGATGTAATTATTTTCCCTAATCCGGCTTCCGACCAGACGCAATTGAAAATTAACTCAGCGACAATTCAAAACGCAAAGATAAATATCTATGATCTGAACGGCAGAATAGTAAGAACGGTTCATAATGGAAACATCAATTCCGGCGAGAATTATTTCAAAATTTCAACTGCGGATCTTTGTTCCGGAGTGTATGAATTGCAGTTGATTACCAACACACAAAACCACATGTATAAATTATCCGTGAGGTAGAGCACACATTTCATAAAATGAGTTAAATTCATAGTAAAGGGAAATTCATGTGCGCAAATTTTTGTTCATTTGCCACATGAATTTCCCTTCCTACTCCACTTACGCCAAACACTGGCAATTAAACCCTGAAATAGTTTTTCTCAATCACGGTTCTTTTGGCGCATGTCCAATCAAAGTGCTGGAAAAGCAAAATACTTATCGGACCCAAATGGAATCTGATCCTGTCCGTTTCATGGTTGAGGATCTGGAGGAATTGGCCTGGCAATCAAAAGAAACGCTTGCCAGATTCACCGGCTGTAAAGCAAAAGATCTCGTATTTGTCCCGAATGCCACGACCGGTGTGAATCTGGTTTTGAAGAATCTGAGTCTGAATCCCGGTGATGAAATCCTTACGCATAATCACAATTACTCGGCATGTAACAATGCCTTGCTGGCTTTTGCGCAAAAATGGAAAGCGAATGTAATCACCGCTTCAGTTCCCTTTCCATTGAAAACAGAAGATGAAATTATTGATGCTTTTGTAAAGGCCATCACGCCTAAAACCCGGCTCGCATTAATTGATCACGTCACTTCCGCAACAGGAATCATTTTCCCCGTCAAAAAACTCACGAAAATTTTACAGGAAAAAGGAATTGTTGTCATCATCGATGGTGCTCATGCTCCGGGCATGCTGGATCTTGATATCGACAATATCGGTGCTGAATTCTATACAGGAAATTGTCACAAATGGATTTGTTCGCCGAAAGGTTCCGCTTTGCTTCACGTTCGCGAAGACAGACAAAAGAATTTTCTCCCTTTGACAACAGGACATTCTTATGACAGACCTCTTGAAGAAAGAAAATGGTCAGGTCAATTTTTCTGGCCGGGAACAAATGATTACAGTGCCTCCTTGTGTGTAGCAGACGCTATCGAATACATGGGATCCATGCTGCAGAACTGGCCCACCTTACGTAAACACAATCATGATTTGCTGATCCAGGGCAGGAACAAAATCCTGCAAGCCCTTAATACCGAAGCCCCGGCACCGGACGAATTGCTTGGTTCCCTTTCAACCATTCCATTACCTATTCCTTACGAGCGTCCTGAATATTTCTTTAATCATACTCATCCTTTTGGCAGGATGCTCTACAATAAATACAAAATCCAGATCCCCATCCACGCCTGGCCACATTCCAATCCCCGCATCTGGATCCGCATCTCAGCGCAAGCGTATAACTCTTTGGAGCAGTATGAGTATTTGGGGGAGGTGTTGAGGGAGGCGGGATCATAAAATTGCATAATTGTTCATTTATTGGGTACGTTATTAAAGAACGAAGATTGCGAACTATATTACCCTCTTTTTTTGTGAAATAATTAATATTCACCAATATTTTTTGTTAAATATTTCACCTCATGCCGAAATTTGATATATTGCATATGACTTCGGGTCATCATGCAACAATTTAGAAGATTTTTTAATCTTATTTTTTATTTTCTTTTCAAACCCGACTTTTTCACAAATGATGAAATGGTTGGTAAGGGACACTTTCGGGCAATCCTATCTTGTTGATTTCAGCACACCAATTCCAACGGTATCTTCTTCCGCAGCGGGATATGGTTACTCGGTAGCATTAGGTGATAATGAAGACAACAACATCATGACCGATGCCTCAAATAATATTTTGTTCACTCATTTAGTTTACATGAACAATTTCATTGAAGTAAGGGATGCGGGGTATAATGTGATGCCTAATGGAACAGGATTACTATGCAACAATAGTACTCAGGAATCAGCAGTAGTCAGGATTCCCTGTACTACTAATAAATACTACATGGTTCACTCGAGTGTGCTTCCTTCAAATCTATATTATTCTGTAGTCGATATGTCATTGAATTCGGGAAATGGCGATGTTATTCGGAAAAATACTTTAATCGGAAATAATATTGGTGAAGGGAAAACTGTTTCGCATCAACTCCCTACCGGATGTAGATGGTTAATCGTACCAGAAATTATCAGTACCACTCAATACAACATCCTTCGTTATCTGATTTCAGATGTCGGAATCGGTTCACCAACTGTAATTGCAACAGTAACATTTAATCAAACTTTTAATTACGGACCATATGAACTGGAACTATCACCTGACAATACAAAATTAGCCTTTTCGACGCATCGTGACAATCCAAATGATCCTGACATCATTGTGTGGGACTTCGATTTTCTTTCCGGAACTGTATCCAACCGGGTTGACTGGAGTGTTTCTACCGACCAAATTCATGGAATAGAATGGTCACCGGATAATTCCAAATTGTATTATGTAGGAAATGTGACTACTGACGATTCTGATTTTGGAAGAATTAATTTTACTGCAAATGCGGTTGAATTAATCGACCCTTTGATGGGTAGATATATTGGAGTAATTGAACTTGCGGGAAATGGACGACTGTATGTAAGCCCCAATTACAATCAAGACTATCTGGCAGAAGTCGCCAATCCTAATGCAAGTACAATTGCCGGCATTGGATATAATCACAATGGAGTTTTCATTTCCGCATCAGGAATGCGTTCTTCTTTGCCAAGTGCCATTCAAGGGGAATTGCCAGGAACCACAACTACACCTGCTTTTATTTGGTTTGAAGCAAATGCAACAGGCAATTGTTCAGAATACATGTTCCGAGATTCTTCCTGTTTAGGAACATGGTGGGAATGGAATTTTGGTGATGGAGCAACTTCCAATAATGAAATAACGACTCATCATTATTCTAATTCCGGAACCTATGATGTCACACTCAGAATGGTCGCTTGCGGGGATACACTTGTTCTAACAAAGCCGGCATATATCAATGTACTAAACGCAAATCCAAATGCAAGTTTCCAATCTTCAAACTCGCTTTGTCAGGGCGAATTGGTTCAGTTTACCAATAATTCAATAAACGCTAACAATTATCAATGGAACTTCGGAGACGGAACAAATGCCAGTGGTTTTTCTCAATCACATTCTTATTCGTCACAAGGGAATTTCACAATAACATTAATTGCTATTGATACTGTTAGTGGTTGCAGGGATACAATTACCAATACCGTCAACATCAATAGAAAACCTGTATGTTCATTCAATACACAATTAATTTCATGTGATTTGCAGGTGGGATTTACCAACAGTTCGCAGTTTGCCAATAGTTACCTCTGGCAATTCGGTGATGGAACAACAAGTACCAACCAAAATCCGACTCACGCATATTCCAATGCAGGTCCCTACACGATTGTATTGATAGCAACTGATACAACCACCGGTTGTCGTGACACCTCAAATCAAAGTATAAACATTAACAATGCGACAACCGGAAATTTTACGTTCAGTCTTGACACCTGCAGTTTGAATTTTACAGGGAACAATACATCCCAAAACGCTAATTCTTATACCTGGACTTTTGGAGACGGGAATTCCAATTCGCAATCAAATCCTGTTCATACTTATTTGAATTCCGGAACCTATTCTGTTCAACTCATAGCTTCAAATTCTACAACGGGTTGCAGAGATACCATTGCTCAAACAATTACCTTCCCACCACTGCCTTCCAGTTCATTTACCTATCAGGTTACTCCATGTTCAGCGAGCATTCAGTTTACAAATACTTCTACTGCCGGTATTACTTTTAACTGGAATTTCGGAGATGGTATTTCCGGCAATGGCACAAATGCGATACACAATTATACTACCACCGGACAATTTAATGTGTCACTGGTTACAACATCAAACTACGGTTGTAAGGACACTACACAAAACACTATCCAACTATCACCACTTCCTGTGGCTGATTTCACCTATTCAATTCCGCCGTGCAGTACAATAGTTCAATTCTCAAATCAATCATCAAATTATAATTTACAAACATGGACTTTCAGCGATGGCACGACAAATCAGAATGTAAGTCCCAATCATGACTTTGCCACCAGTGGAGTACATTCAGCTACACTTATTATTACAGATGGAAATGGTTGTGTAGATACATTATCTAAAACAATCTCCATCGAACCAAAACCGACCAGTGATTTCATTCTGAATATTGATACCTGTAAATACCAAGTACAACTAATAAATCAATCAACAAATTCAGATTCCTATGTGTGGTATTTTGGTGATCAATCCACTGGCACAAATTCCAATGAAAACCATCAGTACATTAATTCCGGGGATTACACCATCCAACTAAATGCCTCAACAACCAATGGATGTATTGATAGTCTGCAAAAAACAATAAATCTTGCACCATTACCGCACGCGGATTTTCAATTATCTTATCAAACATGCGATTCCGTAATACAGTTATTTAACCTTTCTTCCGCCTCAGCTTCTTACGCCTGGGATTTGGGAGACGGAAATACAAGTACTCAGCAAAATCCTTCGAATACATATGCCAGCTCAGGAAATTACAACATTCAATTGTATGTTGAATCACAGGAGAGTTGTAAAGACACTATCACAAAAAATATTTCTGTGATCCGTTTCACACCGGCATATTTTGAAGCAAACATTGATTCCTGCAATGGACAGCTGGTACTCACGTCTATTGTGGATCAGGTTACATCGTATCAATGGATTTTTAACAGCACCGATACAAGCAAAACAAAGAATCCATCCTTCGAAATACCTTTAACAGGCACTTCTTTTCCATTATCATTGACCGTGAATGAAAACACGCCTTGCGCTAATAAATTAACCAAAATGATTGTTGTTAATACTGAAATTGGAGAAAGAATATTTATTCCAAATTCATTTACACCAAATGGAGATGGCATCAACGATATATTTAAATTATTCGGTTGGAGCAATTGTGATACCTATACCTTTGATATTTTCAACAGATGGGGCGAACAAATTCTTCATTCTGAAGATGCATTGGATGCAACCTGGGACGGAACTTATCTGAACAAAAGATCTCCGGAAGGTATTTATGTATATTTATTGAGAGGAAACAACGTTCAAAAAACCGGCATGATCATGCTCACCAGATAAGGCTCTAAATTTGAGCTTTCAAAAAGAAAAATTCCTATATTTTTTTCAACCAATAATTTAAGACCGCGATTCTCCAAACGAGATTCGCGTTTTTGTTATCTCCCGCATTAAAATCACGGATAATGGAACGTACACGTTGAACATGCAGACGATCTATTTTTTTCTCATCAATATCCATTAGAAATTTCAAAGGTCCTCGCAACCATTTTACCTCGCCGGGAGTGACAAATCCCTTTTTATCTCTTCTGTTAATAATCTGATCAGGCATTATTCCGCTCATGGATTTTCTTAGAATACTTTTTGTTTCTCCATCGTGAATCAAATCCCGGTCATCTAATGAAAAAGCAAACTCAACCAATCGATGATCTAAAAAAGGAACTCTTGATTCTATGCTAAAGGCCATGCTATTCCTATCCTCAAATTGGAGTAAGGTTGGCAGAGAGGTTGTGAATAACAAATGGTATAAAAACTGTTTTAAAGGACTTTCATTTCTTTGCTTCAAATGAAAAGGAATAGCCTGATCCGGTCCAAGAAAAGGAAAATAACTCTTATACTCTAATCCGTATGCCTTTTGTTCGGGGACAAACATTGTGATCATACTTTTTAGAAGTACATCACTCTGCTTCGTCAATGTCATCTTTTGCATTTTTCCATGCGACCGAAATTCACTAAATGCTCTCAAAGGATGAACCGACTTAAACAATCCGCCAATCAAACGATAAAATGAATGCATGTATCCACCCAAATATTCATCACTTCCTTGTCCGTCAAGCAACACTTTAATTTTGTTTTGAGCTGCAAGCTGCATCACGAAATATTGTGATAAAGGGGATGAACCTGCGACAGGAACATCCGCATGATACAAAGCACGATCAAATGATTCACCAACCTGATCCATGGAAGGCTTCATGAAATGCGGCTTCAGTACAGGATACTTTTTGATCACCTCATTTGCCCATGGTCTTTCATCCACCTCATTTTCTCCGTCATAATAAACGGTAAATGTCTGAAAATCTGAAGATGGAAATTCTTTCGCAACAGCAGATGCAATTGCGGAACTATCCAGGCCGCCACTTAAGCAACCTCCCACTTCCACATCGCTGCGCATGTGCAAACGAATACTATCCATGAACAATTCACGAAAACGATCCGCCTTTTCCTGAGCAGTACCTTCAAATCTATTTCCTTCCGGGACATCCCAGTATTTCTCGATTTTAATTTGTCCATTCCGAAAAATCAGGTTCGATGCAGCAGGCAATGCTTTTAAAACTTCAAAATAAGTTTCATCCGCATAGGTATTCCAACCCATTTGCAATCCACGACTGACCTGAGCCCAATTGACATTATTCGTAAATAAAGGAGATGGCTTTAAAGCTTTGTATTCAGAACCAAAATAAAACCTGTCACCTTCATTCAGGTAAAAAAAAGGTTTTATTCCAAACCGGTCACGTGAACAAAAAAGATATTTTGATTCATGATCCCATAAAGCGAAGGCCCACATTCCAACAAAGTGCTGAACACAATTTTCTCCATACTCCCGATAACTCGCCAATATCACCTCCGTATCCGAAGCGGTCTTAAAGCGATAACCTTTTTGAATTAATGTTTCACGAAGTTCTTTGTAATTATAGATCTCTCCATTGTAGACAATGCTTGCATTGAAATAATGCATCGGCTGATTACCATCGGCGCTCAGATCAATGATGCTGAGGCGGTTCTGACCAATTGCCATGGACTCGTGGAAATAAGTTCCTCTTGCATCCGGACCGCGGTGGGCAATGGAACTCAACATGCGTTCCAGCAGAGCCGGAGCATCCTGAGCACTTATTCGGGGATCAATAAAACCTGCTATGCCGCACACGTGTACTTAGTTATTGGTTATTGGTTATTGGTTATTAGTTATTAGTGGTTGGTGCTTAGTGGTTGGTGCTTAGTGGTTGGTGCTTAGTGGTTGGTGCTTAGTGGTTGGTGCTTAGTGGTTGGCGCTTAGTGGTTGGTGAAGGTAATAAGACTGATAAGCATTCTATCAGTTTCGAATATAATTTTATCCTATAATCATATCTAAACTTCATAATTTATATCCAACAACTAACAACTAACCACTAACAACTAACAACTAAAATCCATTCACTATCAAAGCCGCCAGCATCTTGGTTAGCTCCTTACGTGAATACTTTTCGGAGTTGACGCTGCCGTCTCTGAAAGACGAATTCTTCTCCCATCGGTTCACAGCATCCTTCAGCCAGATTTCCAGTTCATTCGCCTGCTCCCGGGAAAACATTTTCCCGGCATTGCATTCATTCATTATCCTCGCTGCATCACCATCAACCGGACCAATGCCCAGTATCGGACGTTTCGCACCGATGTATTCGAACAATTTTCCGGTGAGAATCCCTTTATCATTCTGAATATGCGGAATGATCAGCAACAGCAAACTGGATTTCTGCATGTAACGAATCGCTTCATCATGCGAAACATGTCCGATGATCTCTGTATGACTCTTTAAATTATATTTCTCGAGGTATTCAAGCACTTGTCCGCTCACACTTCCAACAAAACGAATCCCTAAAGGAAATGCAGGAAACTGCTGTTTCAATTTACTAACCGAAGAAAAGAAGATCTCCGAATTATAAGAGTCCGCGATGGTACCAACATAGGTAATCAGAAACTTATCTTTCACCGGCTCCACCCCTGCTTCAAAATCCACATCATCAAATCCATTCGGGATCACGTGCACTTTGGCGGCAGCAATGGCATTTGATTTTTGCAGAAATAATCTCTTGATATCATCACTCACAACAATTGCTGCAGAACACTGCTCGAGTACCGCTCGCTCCAGTCTCTTGTCCTTCGCTTTTGCAAACGGAGTGTGTAACATTTCCTTGTAATAATAAATATCCGTCCATGGATCACGCAGATCCGCTATCCAGTTGAGTTTCGGGAATTTCTTTTTCAGCGCTAAACCGATCAGCTGTGAGCTGTGGGGCGGACTCGAAATCACCACCGTATCAATATTCTGTTCTGTGATAATCTTTGATGCAGCCTTCAAAGCATAATCCACCCAGCCTTTCCGCGCATCGGGAATGAAAAAATTACCACGGATAAATCGTAAAACTTTTTGTGAAAATTTCTCCTTACCGGGATTCGCGAAACCGCCGTAAGGAATTTTACTCTTGCTAGTGACCTTCGATAAAATCTGCAAGGCTTCAAAAGAATCCGTGCGGACTATTTCCAGATCCTTCGGAACTTCTTTGAGCAGACTGCTGTCTGTAAGCGGATACGTTGCTTTGTTTTCATCGACCGTAAGCACCACGGGCTGAATCTGAAATTCAGGCAGGTACTTCACGAACTTCAGTGATCGCTGTACCCCCGCTCCACCGCTTGGCGGCCAGTAGTAGGTGATGTACAGAATTTTCTTCATTCGCTCCGTTCGATACTTAATTCAGCATTAAAAAACTATTCCTCAGGCAGCCTGAGATGATTTCCCCTTCTTCCACTCCATCCAACCCAATCCCCCCACCAGGAGAATCAACAATGCCGAACTGGCCAAGGCAATCTTTTCTCCTGTCTTCACAACAGTCGGTTCGAATTTCCATTCGATCGTGTGTGATCCTGCGGGAACACGCATGCCGCGCAATACATAATTGACACGGGCATACGGAACTTCTTTGCCGTCAACATAAGCGATCCAGCCTTTGTCGTAATAGATTTCAGAGAAAACTGCGAACTGATCCGAAGATGAATTCATCGAATAGATCAGATGATTCGGCTGATATTTCGTGAGCTTAATTGTCGCAGCGGAATCATTGCCCGGCTGAAAACCAGTGATCTGCTCATTGAAACGCTGATCAATCACCGCTGTCCTTGCAGGATCAAATGAATTCAATGAAGCGATTTCTGAATCCGCGTTGGCAACCACTTTGAATTCCTTTACAAACCACGCGTTACCCAACGCACCCGGATTCTGCAATGGAGCCGCATCCGGATTGTAGATAATGTATTTTGTGTTCAACATGTTCAATGCAGGCTGACCACCCAACACGGCCATGAAGGATGAATCCGGCTTTTGCATTCCTGTTTTCAAAGCGGCAAGCTCCGGAGTCAGACTGTAATCAATAAGCTCTTTGTAACGCTTCAGTTTCGCTCCGTGGTAACCACCAATCGACTGATGATAATACGAAGTACTCGCATCGTTAAATACATTCGCCGCGAGATTCAGGACACGATAACTTTGTGTAGTATCCTGCTTGATCATCTGATCCGCCTGCGACATCGGGAAGGGAACAGCATTCGCACTCTTCTTCACAAAATCTTCCGTCAGGAGATAACGCTTGCCAACAGGCGCGAGATCCAGAACGATCAGGAACATCAAACCATACACAAAGATCTCTTTTGAATAACGGTAACGCAGATATGTCCAGATTAAAGCACAGGCAAGAAGAATAAACATAAAGCTCCTCACCGCGTCGCTCACCACAATGTGCTTACGCGCATCGGAAAGATTGCTGAAGAAAGCGTCAATAACATCCTGACCGATATTTTTTCCCTGAACAGATGCAGTCACCTGATCGTATTCCGTCGGCGTATAGAAAGAAGTAAACACTCCCGGAGCCACACACATCAGACCGATCACCGCAAGCACTCCGCCCAGCGTATACATCAATTGCTTTTTGTATTTGGTAAAGAAATCTGTTTCCTTCACCATTTTGTCCACCGCAAGAATCGCAAGCAAGGGGAATGTGAATTCCAGAATGACAAGCGTTGTCGTCACCGCCCGGAACTTATCATAACCCGGAACATTGTCGAGGAAGAAATTCGTGAACGACATAAAATTCTTTCCCCATGACAGCAACAAAAACAAAAGACTGGAAGCCAGCAGCCACCATTTCATCGGACCCTTCACAACAAACAATCCCAGCACAAAAAGCAAACACACAATCGCTCCAAGATACAGTGGTCCGCCTACGAAAGGCTGATCACCGAAATAAGAACTGAACTGCGCGATATTCTGTTTGTAATTTTCATCCAGACCTTTCAAAGCATCTTTGTTGTTCTTCGCGATGCCTTCACTCGCTCCTCCTTTAAAATCCGGGACAAGGAATGTCCAGCTTTCACCGATACCATAACTCCAGTCGGTGATGTAATCACGATCCAAACCGGTTGTCTGGTTTTCTTTATCCGCTTTCAACTCAGACGGACCACGCGTAGAATATTTTCCATATTCCTGTGTCGCCCACAGATTCGTGATGTTCGTGGCAACTGCCAGAATCGCCATAACTCCCAGCAGCGCGGTAGCTTTCACAAACTGAGGAATCCTTTTCTCTTTAAATGCCGAATACAATTCCGCTATCCCCAGAATCACGACCATCAGCATCAGGTAATACGTGATCTGCACGTGATTCGCGTTCAGTTCCAATGCGAGGAACAAACCCGTGAGCGCCGCGCCCAGCCACATTCGTCCCCGATAAGTCATGATGATCCCGGCAATCACAGGAGCCATGTACCCGATCGCATGGACCTTGGTATTGTGCCCCGTCACCAGGAAGATGATGAGATAAGAACTAAACGCGAAGGCCAGCGATCCGATTATCGAAACACGGTTGTCGACCTTCAAGGTCACCAGCAGAAAATAAAATCCAACCAGCAACAGGAAAAACAAATTCGCCGGAGCCGGCAAAAATAAAATCGCTTTATCAATATACTGAATCAGATTCGCTCCATACACCGCCGAAATCTGATACCCCGGCATTCCGCCAAACATGGAATTCGTCCAATACGTCTTCTCTCCTGTCTTGTCCTGAAACGAAACAATCTCCTGCGCCATCCCCTTCCAGTTGTTCGTATCACTCTGTCTTAATTCTTTGCCTTCCAGCAATGGGAAAAAGTAAATAAAAGTTATTACCAGGAAAGCGACAATGGCAATAATGTGTGGCAGGAATTTCTTCATATTTTTGAATTGAAGGGGAAATGAGTTATTGGTTATTCGGTTATTAAGTTATTAAGTTATTAAGTTATTGAGTTATTGGGTTATTGAGTTATTGGGTTATTGGGTTATTGAGTTATTGAGTTATTGAGTTATTGGGTTATTGGGTTATTGGGTTATTAAGTTATTGGGTTATTGGGTTATTGGGTTATTGGGTTATTGGGTTATTAAGTTATTGGGTTATTGGGTTATTTAGTTACTATGATAAAAATCCAATCTACATTCTACATTCCACATTCCACAATCAACAATCCAATCAATCTACAATCCAATCAACAATCAACAATCTGCAATCTAAAATAAATCAACAATCAACAATCCAGACAATCTACAATCAATCAACAATCAACAATCTAAAATCAACAATTAATCCACCTCCTCATAATCCACATACTCCCCCTCATCCTTCATCTTCTTTTTACCGGGAGGAATATTTTCGACGTAGACTTTTCCTTCCTCTTTGCGTTTTCTTTCTTCCATCTCCTGGCGCTTCATGAACTGATCGGCAGCTTTGTTGAAGGCGTTGGTGGAATTAAAAAACACGAATCTCCTCACGGTGCTGAAGAAGAGAATCAGAAGTATTGCTATGATGAGAAATTCCTGCATATGTTTTCTTCTTTGCGCACTTTGTCCCGAGGGAATGAAATTATTTCGTCCCCTCGGGACAAAGGGCGCAAGTTTTTATCGTGATAGATAGAGATTACGTTCGGAATAGACTTTCTGGAAGAAATCATCCTCCAGGTCATCGATGAAATAAATCGCTTCACCCGTTGATTTCATCTCAGGACCCAGCTCCTTATTCACATCCAGAAATTTATCGAAAGAGAAAACAGGAACCTTGATCGCGTAACCATTTTTCTTTGGAGAAAATTTGAAATCCTTCAGTTTGTTTACACCCAGCATCACCTTCGTTGCATAATTAACATAAGGCTCATCGTAAGCCTTGGCGATAAACGGCACCGTACGCGAAGCTCTCGGATTCGCTTCGATTACATACACCGTTTCGTTCTTGATGGCGAACTGGATATTGATCAAACCCTTCACCTGCATCGCCAGCGCGATCTTGCGCGTGATCGCTTCCATCTGCTGAAGCACATTATCGCTCCAGATCAAACGGAGGAAGCACCGCGTTGCTGTCGCCGCTGTGGATTCCCGCCGGTTCAATGTGTTCCATCATTCCGATGATGTACACATCTTCCCCGTCACAAATCGCGTCGGCTTCCGCTTCGATCGCTTTTTCAAGGAAATGATCGAGCAGGATTTTATTATCCGGAATGTCCTGCAGAATTTTAATCACATGCGTTTCCAGCTCTTCCACATTGATCACAATCTTCATGCTTTGTCCGCCCAGCACATAACTCGGACGCACCAGCAATGGGAAACCAAGATCTTTTGAAAGTCCCACCAGCTGATCCGAATTCTCCACTACACCGAATTTCGGGTACGGAATATTCAGATCGCGCAGCAGCGTGGAAAACTGACCACGATCTTCCGCCAGATCCAGCGACTCGAAACTGGTGCCGATAATTTTAATTCCGTATTTATTTAATTTCTCAGCGAGCTTCAGCGCGGTTTGACCGCCCAGCTGTACGATGACACCTTCCGGTTTTTCGTGCTCGATGATCTCGTAAATATGTTCCCAGAAAACCGGTTCGAAATACAGCTTGTCGGCGATATCAAAATCGGTAGAGACCGTCTCCGGATTGCAATTGATCATGATGGTTTCGTAACCTGCTTCTTTCGCAGCGAGAACACCATGCACGCAACTGTAATCGAATTCTATCCCCTGCCCGATCCGGTTCGGACCGGAACCAAGAATCACAATTTTCTTTTTATTGGTCGAGACACTTTCATTTTCCTCATCGAATGTGGAATAGAAATAAGGCGTCTTCGCTTCAAACTCTGCCGCGCAGGTGTCGACCAGTTTCCAAACTCTGCGAATGCCCAGCTCCCCGCGCTTTTTAAACACCTGGCTTTCCAGACAACGCAGCAGATGCGCAACCTGACGATCAGCGTATCCTTTTTTCTTTGCTTCCATCAGCAAAGCGTTCGGAATCGTATCGACTGTATATTTTTCGATTTCCTTTTCAAGTTCGATCAGCTCTTCGATCTGGCGAAGGAACCAGGGATCGATCTTGGTAAGTTTTTGTATTGTATTGAATGAGATGCCCAGTTTGAACGCGTCGTAGATATGGAACAAACGATTCCATCTCGGACGTTCCAGACTGTCGAGGATTTCTTCCTGGTCGCGGATCTCGCGGCCGTCGGCACCCAGACCGTTACGTTTGATCTCGAGCGATTGACAAGCCTTTTGCAAAGCCTCCTGGAAACAACGACCGATACCCATTGCCTCGCCCACAGATTTCATCTGCAAACCAAGGTGACGATCGGTGCCTTTGAACTTATCAAAATTCCAGCGTGGAACTTTCACGATCACATAATCGAGAGTCGGTTCAAAAAACGCGGAAGTACTTTTTGTAATCTGATTTTTTAATTCATCGAGATGATACCCGATGGCCAGTTTGGCTGCGATTTTCGCGATAGGATAACCGGTCGCTTTTGAAGCCAGCGCCGAAGAACGCGAAACACGCGGATTGATTTCGATCACGATGATGTCCTCTTCATTATCCGGATTCACCGAAAACTGAATATTACAACCACCCGCGAAATTTCCGATACCGTTCATACAGCGAATGGCAAGATCACGCATTCTCTGGTAGGTCACATCCGACAATGTCATCGCCGGAGCAACGGTGATGGAATCACCCGTATGAATTCCCATCGGATCAAAATTCTCGATGGAGCAAATGATGATAACGTTTCCGGCGGCGTCGCGAAGAAGTTCCAGTTCGAATTCCTTCCAGCCCATGATAGACTGTTCGATCAATACTTCGTGTACAGGCGATGCATGCAGACCGCGGTTAAGAAAACTGTCGAACTCCTCTTTGGTATGCACAAAACCACCACCCGTTCCGCCGAGTGTGAAGGAGGGACGAATCACCAGCGGAAAACCAATCTCCTGGGCGATTTCTTTTCCTTCGAGGAAAGAAGTCGCTGTTCTTCCTTTGCACACTCCCGCGCCAAGTTCAAGCATGCGTAAGCGGAATTTCTCCCGGTCTTCCGTCATGTTAATGGCATCGATATCGACACCAATAATTTTCACACCATATCGATCCCAGATTCCCGACTTCTGACATTCAATCGCAAGGTTCAAAGCAGTTTGTCCGCCCATGGTAGGCAGCACCGCATCGATTTTATGTTTTTCCAGAATTTCAATGATGGATTTTTTCGTGAGCGGTTTCAGATAAATATTATCCGCCGTCACATGATCCGTCATGATCGTCGCAGGATTGGAATTGATGAGCGTCACTTCAATTCCCTCTTCTTTCAGCGAGCGCGAAGCCTGCGAACCTGAATAATCGAATTCACAAGCCTGTCCGATAATAATCGGACCTGAACCTATGATGAGAACTGATTTAATGGAGAGATCACGTGGCATTTGTCGGAGAACGGGATTAATTGCGTAAAAGCCTTCTTTTTCGTCCGCAAAGGTAATTTTTTCCCCTTCTTAAGGAAGAAAAACTTATTGACAAAATGTTATAATTTGTTAATTATCTGATAGTTGCAATATTGCCTTTGCGTCTCTTTGCGCCCTTTGCCCCGATGGGGCGAAATAATCACTAAGAATCCGCCAAGTACCTCAAAGATTTGGAACGCAAGCCCCCCGTCAATCTACCTCTGCCCTCCCCGTGCTCCGCTCGTCCCTCGCTTCGCCCGCGGTTAGTTTGCTGGCTGCACCGCAATCTATTTGGGTTCCTGGTGCTTAGTGGTTAGTGGTTGGATTAAATAATCTACTCCCCCCTGTCCACAAATTCTCTCCCCCCTCCCATTCCACAAACCTCAAAAAAACTTAAAACTTCCACATACACTTCCACTTTCGCTACCACTTATATTTTAACTTATAATAACTCTTTAACTTAAAACGCTCGCACCAATCACCGCGTCTCTTTTCCAAACCGACTACAGACTACAGACTACGGACTCCCGACTACTAATTTCCAAAGCCAGCCCTACACACACAATCCGTCCCCCGTCCTTCGTCCCTCGCTCCACTCCTCTGTCCCTCATAAAAATTCCTCTCTTTTCTTTTAAAACAATTTGAAAAACGTATCTTAGTCAGCATATTTTTTTGAATATTTAATTCAATTTGATAATTGTATTCAATAAAATAAATAATTTCAGTTAAAGATAAATATTATTTTCCTCAATGAACCTATATCACACTTATCCTAGGTGTAGTCCCAAAGTTAGTTGAAAAAAACTTAGCAGCTACCGAAGTCGCTGCTAAGTAAGTGGTTTGATAATGAGTATTTTTGATTTGCGACCTAAAATCTAAAATCAAACTACCATGAGCAAATCTACAAAAGTTCAACGAGAAAACATTGCTTGGTTTTACGACCAACCAGTCGACATTAAATTTGAAATGGTGATGAATCATTTTGAGATGTGTCGAATCATGATTAATCAGATTTTTGAAGAAATTATCAGAGAAAAGACAGGTGAACGTTATGAGCATTCACTTTCGGGCCCAAAAAAATTCTATCGCCACGGTTTCAATCCGGGAGCATCAAAATGGGAGATCATCGATTGCCGGTGGAAATTCCAAGAATCAGGGAATCTTCAAGTGGAAAATGTGTACCGCTTCCAGGTCTGGAAAACTTAAGAAACCTAGCCGAGCCAACCGAAGAAGTTCTCAAAAAGGTTCTTCATGGAATCAGCACTCGTGATTATAAAAAAGTAACTAACCATTTAGCCGAAAGTTTCGGACTCAGTTCAAGTCAGGTCAGTCGTGAGTTTAAAGAACAAAGCGAAGAAGCATTCAAGCATTTTTGTGAACGAACCTATGAAGATCACAATTTTGTTGTACTGTTAATTGACGGAAAATATCTGGCCAGTGAACAGATGGTAGTCGCCTTGGGTGTGACGGATAAAGGGATCAAAATTCCGGTAGGTTTTATTCAAACATCAAATGAAAATAGCCGTGCCATAAGCCAGTTGCTTAAACAAATACTCGCAAAGAAATTTAGTTTTACTGACGGCTTACTTGTCGTGATCGATGGTAGCAAGGGGCTTCACAAGGCGGTGGTCGATGTGTTTGGAAAAAAGCAATTATTCAGCGTTGTCAGTGGCACAAACGTGAAAATGTACTGAGCTATTTAAGTGATCGGGACAAATCGAATTTTAAAACAAAAATACAGAATGCATACCGGGAACCTGATTACAATAAAAGCTAAACTGGTATTGCTAAACATCCACAAAGAGCTCTTAAAAATCAATCAAAATGCAGCGAACTCTCTACTGGAAGGCTTGGAAGAAACGCTTACACTCCACAAATTGAAAGTTGCGCAAATATTTTCCAGAAGTTTGGCTACGACAAATTGTATTGAAAACCTGAACTCCCAAATGGCGAAATATGTACGAAATGTTAAGCATTGGACCAACAGTAATCAACGACAAAGATGGGTTGCTGCAGCCTTATTGGAATTAGAAAATAATTTGAATAAAATTCATAACTTTAAACATCTAAATAAATTACAGGAAGCAATTAAAAATCACGTCATCAGGAAACCACGATGCAATTTTTCAACTAAGAATTAGACATCACCTTATCCTATTCACACAAAATCAAATCTAATAATTGAATTTCGGATGTCGCACAATTCAAATATATATGCAATCAATTGTGTGAACCCAATCAATTTCAATTTATATACAAAACTGGTTGCGTAAACCGAAACGTTATGCACAAGATATAAAATCATTCAAATAATTGTTTACATTGACTACAATATCAATGAAATTTGAAAATAAAACTATGATAGAAAGATTAATACATGTAATAGAGCAGCAGATCCCGGTAGATATTTACTTTAGAATCGCAATTGACAACCAACCTGTAAGATGTTTACTTTATTACCCGGCTTTTATGGTAACAGAAATAAACATTGATAGAAATACTTTTAGCGGCTACACGATTCAAATGCGAAATCGTCCAATAAATGAAAGAATTTTCACAGAAGATAATATTGCTCTTATTTGCAATATATATAGTCCATTCATTGAGTTATAAAATATGGTAAATACTTACAAATAAATTACTGCGGACAAACAATGTCTACCTTAAAAATGATTGAGTAATTAAGACAACCTATCTATTAAGAAAATGCTGAGCATAAAACGCGGTGTGGCGCCAGGGCCGGCCGATGTTATACATAAAAATGTTAAAGCGGTGGCCGGCCCCGTCGCCAACCGCGAAAACGTTAACAGCAAGGCAGAAAAAATAAATGACACAACATAGAGTTATGGACATAACAACAATTACAAAACTATACACAATCTTTAATGACAAAAAATGGACAGATAAAGAAGGTAATAATATTGTCTTTACAAACTTTTGTAAATTATTATCTAATCTAAACGATACGCAAAGAGAATTAATTATTGACTTAGCGGAAAGATATACTTGGATTACTTTAAGCGAATATCAATCAAAAATTGTAAATACTTTAAATTTAGTAGAAAAGGAAAAACTGGACAATCTAAAAAGAATTATTTTATTTCCAGTAATGAAACCTGAAGACGAGAAAAAAACAAAAAGTGGGCATACTATACTTTATATGTTGAGAGCTATTAAGCCAATGTTAATTAGATATAAAGTAATAGAATTTATAGAAATCGAATCATATGACCATATCAAATCAAGTGATTTTAAATTAAAAGATACTGATGCAGTTTTTCTTCTTGACGATTATTTAGGTTCTGGTGAAACAATCAAAGCAACAATAGAAGAGTTTCTTTCAAATAGAAATATTGAGCCAAAAAAATTAAATGTTATCTCAATAGCCGCCCAATCAGATTCAACAGAATTCTTAAAAAAATTGATGTAGCCTATTATACAGACATGATAACAAAAAAGGAATCTCAGACTACTACAAGCCCCCAGAATTAGAAGAAAAAATTAGAATAATGATGGAAATAGAGAAATTGATACCTGGTAATCATTATACTTTTGGATTCAATCAATCTGAAGCTTTAATTACTCTTATGAGAACACCAGATAATACCTTTCCTATATTTTGGAAAGAACACAAAAAAAGTGGAGAAATTTATGAGGCACCATTTTCAAGATACTAAAATATGAATGAAAATAGTTTATACATACTTCTTGATGTAATTTTCCGGAATGGTTCTGTAAAACGGCTAGTAAGAAATGGTATTGATTTTAGCGAAATTGCAGTACAGACAAATAAAGCAATTTTAAATGGGTTGGTTACAAATTCTTATAGCAGAATAATACTAACTGACAAAGGAATTGAGTTGTTGAGAACCTTAGAAGATACGTACAAAAAGACGAATAAAAAAGAATGGATTGAGAAAGACGAAAAAGTCGTATTGATAAAAAGGAAAAAAAGTTTTATCTTTGTACCTAGACAAAATGAATTGACTTTTTAGTTCTTTCTTAAAATATTGTGTTGGCTTAGGCTGACACCGGAACAGTGAGTCACTGTTCTGTAATTGAATGGGCTTTCAAGCCTTCGGGTTTAAAAGGGTCTTCGCTGAAGCTCCGACCCTTTTAAACCCGTATTCACTAACTTGAGTGTGGGGGATATGCCCCCCACTCAATTAACGATTTTAAGAATATGAACTTTGAAAATTATAGAACGAAATTCGAGCAAAAGGCATCAAAATCAGGATATACTGATGAGAATATACAGCGATGCCTGAATTATGCAAAACCACTTATTGAGAAAGGGCTACCAGTAATATACAATACTTCTAACTTATCAGTTTTTGTTGGATATAGAAAGGATTATTTAAAAAGAGCAGTAGTTTATACTCCATATTTTTATAGAAATTTTAAAATTAAAAAACGCAACGGCAAACTGCGTGAAATATCTGAACCATTACCTAGTTTAAAAGAAATCCAAAATTGGATTCTTGAAAATATTTTAGAACAAGTTAAGGTTAGTTCATTTGCAAAAGCATACAGGAAAAGGATCAATATAATTGAAAATGTTAAATTTCATAAGAATCAGCCAAAAGTTTTTACTGTTGATATTAAAGACTTTTTCCCATCCATAACTACTTCCTCAGTTGAAAATATTTTTTTGAAACTTGGCTACTCAAAGATTTTGTCAAATTTATTAGCAAAACTTTGTACATTGAATAATTCGTTACCACAAGGCGCACCAACAAGTCCCTATCTTTCAAATATTTTTTTTAAATCAGCCGATGACAATATAATAAATTATTGCGTTAAAAATGAGATAAAATATACTCGATATGCAGACGATCTTAGCTTTTCAGGGAACTTTGATGAAAATGAATTATTAAAAATTATTGAAGAATCTGTTAGGGTCTTGTCCCAAAGTTAGTTGAAAAAACCTGACAGCAACCGAAGTCGCTGTCAGGAAAAGTGGTTTGAAATTGAGTATTTTTGGTTTGCAGCTAAAAATCAAAAAATCAAACTACCATGAGCAAAACTACGAAAGTTCACCGAGAAAATTACGAATGGTTTTTAAACCAACCCATGGACCTTAAATTTGAGCTACTGGGTCATCATTTTGAATTGTGCCGGGTGATGATCAACCAGATCTTTGAAGAACTAGTAAGAGAAAAGACAGGAGATCGCTATTCCCATGCTGAAAACGGAGACAAAAAATTCTATCGGCACGGCTTTAATCCAGGGAGCATTAAAATGGGAGGACAACGCTTGCCGGTGGAAATTCCCAGGATTCGGGAATCCCAAACTGGTCAATGCGTTCCGTTATCTGGCGTTGAAAAGTTAAAGAATATCGAAGCTCCAAATGATGAAATGTTTAAAAGTGTACTGCATGGCCTCAGTACACGGGATTATAAAAAGTCGTAGCGCATTTGGCGGAAAATTTCGGATTAAGTTCCAGCCACGTCAGCAGGGAATTTATTGAAGCGAGTGAACAGGCAGTAAAACATTTTTGCGAACGGACCTTTGAAGAGCACACTTTTGTTGCCTTGTTGGTTGACGGAAAATATTTAGCCAAAGAACAAATGGTTATCGCTCTGGGAGTGACGGATAAAGGAGTAAAAATCCCCTTGGATTTTATTCAAACTTCCAACGAAAATAGCCGGGCAATTGGTCAGCTGCTCAGGCGATTAATTGATCGAAAATTTAAGTTCGATGGAGGTTTGCTAACCGTAATTGATGGCAGCAAGGGTATCCGCAAAGCGATTGAAGATGTCTTTGGGAAATCCGCAGTAGTACAGCGTTGCCAATGGCATAAAAGAGAAAATGTCATTAGTTACTTGAGTGAAAGAGATAAAACAATTTTCAAAGTTCGAATCCAGAATGCATATCGGGAGCCAGACTATCCAAAAGCAAAAACAGCGTTAATGGAAATCCATCGGGAGTTAGAGAAAATAAATATCAGTGCAGCCAATTCGCTTCTCGAGGGTTTGGAAGAAACACTGACATTGCAAAAATTAACTGTTGCGCAAATATTCTGTCGCAGCCTGGGGACAACGAACTGCATTGAAAGTATGAATTCCTTAATCGGAAAATTTACAAGAAATGTGAAAAACTGGTCGAATAGCAACCAACGCCAACGATGGATAGCGGCATCACTATTAGAAGTTGAACACCGATTGAAAAAAATACATAACTTTAAATACTTAAACAGATTACAGGATGCAATCAAAAATCATCTCAAAAAGAAACCACTTCTAAAAAAGTCAACTAAGAATTAGACATCACCTCTGTTAGTACTTTAGGTTTGTCAATAAATAAAGAAAAAACAAAATTGATGAGGCCTAATGAAAGGCAGACGGTTACCGGTATTGTGGTAAACAAGAAAACTCAAGTTGCTTTTCAAAAAAGAAACAAAATCCGCCAGGAACTTTATTTCATAATTAAGTTCGGATTAGATAGCCATATGGAAAGAGAAGGGATTAAAAAACAAAATTATATTGAACATCTCTTAGGTAAAGTAAATTTCATTTTGCAAATAAACCCTAGTGATGCCGAATTCAAAAAGTATCGAGATGAATTAATATTATTAAAGAGAAATAAAAATGGAAGAAGCCCAGCCGTGAACAAAGGCTAAAATCAAGCAGGCAGAAAGTACTAATTTGAAGGGGATTAAAACCAATTTACTTTATCGAAGTTTGAGAGCGTCTAGCTCTTGATGCGAAGGATCTGTCAGCCCGGCTTGGCGGAATGTTGTGTGAATGCCTGTGTGCAAGGTCATTCTATCGCGGAAGAAGGTTGAGAATGTTTCACTGAAAACTTTTCGAATGCCTGCTGAGAAGGATATGTAAAAGCAACGGCAAGCCAGAAATATATTACCAAACAAGAAAATTGAATTCTTATGAAAGATTGGTTGCACAGTATAAGTGAGAATTATCCTTTGATTTATCTTGCCATTGTTGGGATTGGTATTGGTATTGCAGCTTTAATCTTGAACATTATAGTTAATCGCCTTCTTGACCGACTTAGTGATGAAAAGCGAGTTCAATTTACTTTTGCTAAAAGCATTTTTTGGGGAATAGCAATCCCTATAATTGGAATGTGGATGTGGTTTTCTTCATTCGATAATCCATTTAATGAATATAGGTTGATTACTAATCCAACGACCGCCAAAGGCCTTATTAATAAAGTTGAGCAACAATCAGATGTTGTTGAATACAACGACAGCAGAAGTGCTGCTGTTGCTTATTTCTACTATTATGAATTTACTTTCAAACTTCCGAATGGCAGAACTATTCAAGGAGGAGGAAAAGAAAACGGAGATATTCCAGAATACTTGGCAGATGTTGCGAACACGCCATATCAGATAATTGTTGAATATTTATCTGACAATCCCAACGTTAATCGTGTCAAAGGAATGGAAAGTGGAAAGATGACGCTGTATGAATGGTTAAGATATCCAATGTTTATCGGGCTAATAGTCCTATTGCTCGGCTCTTACTTTGGTTTCATGATAATAAAGGGAGGTTTGAAAGAATATCGAATTGAATTTCAAAACTTGAAACGACACGACTTCGAATGAATAGCAGAACGGCAACTAACATGGTGGTTGCGATAGCGGTGGTCCCTCTACCAGCTGTGTCCTATTTCTTTGCATCCCCCATCCTACTCATACCACGCTTCGACGGATATTCATCCGTTGTCTTATAATTGTGTGATTTAAATCCACCTTGAATCGCTCATCGTACAGGCTATGCTCTAAGTTCGTTAAAATGTTTCAAACAGAAACGCCTTGCCAGAAGTTGATTGCCCTTCACCACCGGATATCACAGTCAATACACCCGTCTTTTTTCAATCTCTGATCCTCCCCTTCCAATACCAGCCTCCTAGATTCCAATCTGAAAAGCCCTATTCAGTGGATGAATATCGCATAATACAAGGACAAAGAATTTATAAAAAACCATCCATTGGTTGAATATTTATAAGTACTATTTCCACATAAAACAAAGAAGGTATTTGTTCCAATTTTATTCCAAAATAGTTGAATGCAAATCTGTGCTACCCATTCATTTTTTTTATAACTTCGACAAGCTTTATTTGTTGTCAATCCTTTCACACTTCAATTAAAGTATCTGTAAAATTTTAAGTGAGAGTCATGAAAAAACTTTTATTTATTTTTATTCTTATTTACGTAAGTAAAGCGGGATTTTCTCAAGCAATAACAAAATCAATCGTAGACACTTCACGTGCAAGTACTTATCTCACATTTGCAGCACCAGCACATAATTCAGGGTTTGTTCTTCTTGGTAGTCTAGATGATAATACGTTCTTAAATATTAGCTATATTATTTCTAAGCTTGACAAAAATGGAGAAATTATTTCGTGTGTTGCAAACGATTCATTGTATCTAAGGTCTTTCATTCTAACATCTGATCAGGGTTATCTATTTACAGGTATTGCAGGTAATCTTCAATATGATCAATGCATTATTAAGACTGATAGTTTATTCAATTTGGAATGGATTAAATTATTACGTCCCGATTCTTGTTTTAGTACGCTTCCCACATATACTATTGAGATAGAGGACAAGTATTATTTCTGCACCTTTTCTTACTGCCCTGGAAACAGTATAACAATTTTAAAATTAAGCAACAATGGTGATATTTTGGACCAAATTGCATTTTCTGATACCATTAATCACATTATCTGGGATTACAAAATATCCGGTATCAATAATTCTCAATTTGCAATTACTTATGATGATTGGAATCAAACTGCTCTAATAGTTGTTGACACTAACTTAAATGTTTCGTGGGCTAAAATCATTAAAGGAAACTCGGCTTACTCTCCACATTCATTATTGAAACTTTCGGATTCGTCCATTCTTATAACTGGATTTACACATACCGCATATGCGGTTTATAAATTTTCAAATTCTGGTAATGTGATCTTTTCAAGAACATTGCATAGTAGTACAACTGATTTGGGTCTTATTTTACCTGTTGAAATGGAAAATAATTCAATTGGATTATCTGGTTCCCTTCAGGATTCCAATCAGATAGGAACACCTTTATTTATTAAACTTGATTCATCTGGAAATTTGATTTCAGCTTACCAAAATAACTTCTCTCAAACATCTAATACATTCGCATTTCCTTATTTTGATTCCCAAATAGATACTCTTTACTTATTTGGGATGTACCAAAATTTTTGGGGCATTCCCCTTTCACAAATTATTTTCATACGATCGAATACTAACTGTGATGATCTTTGCTTCAATGAGCCAGCTACTATCATTGACTCTATTGTGATGATCGAAGATTCATTTTTTACTCCATTGGTTACCCATTCCAATTTTTTCCTTATAGATACAATTTCATCCTTTACTATATCTTCTTTATTTACAAGAGACCTATGTTCATGGCTTTCTGACAAAGAATCTCCAAAAATATTGATCTCACATCCTGGATTTCAAATTTCTCCTAATCCTTTTCATACATCAACTTGGTTGCAAGTAACTTCAGAGTTTGCCAGTGCAAATTTGAATATTTTCGACGCTAAAGGTTCGCTTATAAGAGCAGAAAGAATTTCAAATCAAAAAACATATGTATTGAATCGTAATGAACTTCAGAACGGAATATATTTTCTTCAACTAGTTAATGAAAGCGGACAAATGATGAATGCGAAGATTGTTGTTGAATGACCTCCTCCGGCTGCGCCGTATTTCATTGCATCCCCCATCCTACCCAGCTGTGCCGTATTTCTTTGCATCCCACACGCTTCGACGGATATTCACCCAGCTGTGCCGTATTTAATTGCATCCTCCATCCTACTCATCCCACTCTTCGACGGATATTCATCCGTTGTCTATTAATTGTGTGATTTAAATCCACCTTGAATCGCTCATCGTGCAGGCTATGCTCTAAGTTCGTTAAAATGTTTCAAACAGAAGCGCCTTGCAAGAAGTTGATTGCCCTACACCACCGGTCATTACAGTCAATACACCCGGCTTTTTCAATCTCTGGTCCTCCCCTTCCAATACCGGCCTCCTGGATCCCAATCTGAAAAGTCCTGGACAGTATATAAATATCACACAGTTTAATGGCAAAGGATTTTGGAAATCCTTGCAGCATAAGGCTTCGAAAGCGGTTAGCTTTTAAAGGGGTTATAGACTGCGCAGCGGGGGATTTCAAAGAAACCCTATTTATAGCAGTTTTTCGATGTTTAGGGTTTTGCTTATCTTTGTGTTAATGCAAAATCAGCTGAAAAATGAACTACGAAATATCATTTCAGGAAAGGTCCAAGTTAGGTTCGGAACAATTATCCAAACAATCGCCAGTGACCTTGAAAAAGGCCCGCAAGCAGGCTCAAAAATTGAAGACACAAAGCAAATCCGCGAACAAGAAACAGCGAGGTTAGAAAAACTCATTTTTGAAAAGGGGCTTTGGATTAAGGATATTGATTTTACACAATATGTGAGTGAAGGTGCTGAGCAAAGAGTTTTTCTAAAGGATTCAGAACATGTTCTCAAATTAAACGATGCAATTTACTATCGTTCCTGGAAGGACTATTTTTACAATTTATTACTTCACAACTTTTTCTTTACTGATACAGCATACGAATTAATAGGTTTTACCAAGGAAAAGAATATTTTATATGCAGTTGTTCAGCAATCGTATGTTGAAATTTCTCAAAATACCGAATTGGAACATGTGAAAGTTTTTATGGATTCGAACGGTTTTATAAATACAAGAAATAATGATTACTTCAATCCTGAACTTGGAATTATTTTAGAGGATTTACACGATGAAAATGTATTGACAAGAAACGGAATTCTATATTTTATAGATACAGTTTTTTTCACAACTGATAAGTTTTGGACGGATTAGAACCCCGCTCGGCGAATGTTGTGTGAAAGCCCGTGCGCAAGGTCATTCCGTCGCGGAGGTAGGTGGCGATTCTTTCACTGAAAACTTTTCGAAAGTCCATGGCGGAATGAGCCATCACACAATCCCGCCCACAACATTCCGCCAGGCAACAGCGCCTTGCTTGCTGTTGATTGTCTCACACCACCGGTCATTACAGTCAATACACCCGATTTTTTTCAATCTCTGATCCTCCCCTTCCAATACCGGCTCCCTGAATTCCAATCTGAAAAGCCCTGATCAGTGGATGAATATCACACAGTTTAAGGGCAAAGGATTTTTGCAAATCCTTCGCAGCATACAGCTTCGAAAGCGGCTAGCTTTTAACCGGGGTTATAGCCTGCGCAGCGGGCGCACTCTTTAAACACACAGCTTAAAAATCTCTCTTGAAAAAATGAAAAACTCATTTCAGTTTATCGAATTATCAGGCCCGTTAGGGCCAGACTTTGGGTAATACTATAAACACGAGTACGTCAAGCCCCTTTAGGGGCGAACTCATTAAAGACATAACCTTTTCGACCAGCTCGGCGAATATTGTGTGAATGCCTGTGTGCAAGGTCATTCCGTCGCGGAGGTGGGTAGCGATTCTTTCACTAAAACCTTTGCGAAAGTCCATGGCGGAATGAGCTATCACACAATCCAACCCACAACATTCCTCCAAGTAACAGCGCCCTGCTTGCTGTTGATTGCCTCACACCACCGATTATTACAGTCAATACACCCGGCTTTTTCAATCTCTGATCCCCCCCCTTCCAATACCGGCTCCCTGAATTCCAATCTGAAAAGCCCTGATCAGTGGATGGATATCACACAGTTTAAGGGCAAAGGATTTTTGCAAATCCTTCGCAGCATAATCGGCACCGACAGAGGTTATGCAAATGCCAGGCAGAAGGAAATAGAAGAATTTATTTATAAGCTTGCCTGATATAGAACTAGCTAAAATTTACCTTTTTACAGCAATAAAATCATTAACGACACAACCTCGACTCTCAAAAACCTTCATTCATTGATTCTACAATAAAAAAATCGTATCTATTAATCTATGCGCGGGAAGAATTAATAAAAATAACCTCTTGAGATTTAACGGATAAATGTGTACCTTGACATTGCAATAGGAGGACGCATATTTTTCAACTATTTTATTTCAACACTTGGCACACAATTCTTAAAAATCAATGCCAAAATGAAAAAGTATTTTCTTGTAATTCTACTTCTGAATTTAAGTAGTCATTGTTTCTCACAATGGTATGTAGTGGACTCACTCGGCTTCGATGCAGATTGCGATTATTATCCAATACCCTACAACTTGCAATTCATCAATCCAGATGTGGCATATTGGAGTTGGTCAAGAGATGCCTGCTCTCCGACCAATACCGCATATTTTTATATTGATAGAACAACAAATTCCTTTGAAACTACACAGGGTTTTAAACAATGCAGTGACTATGGATACTTATTAGATAATGACATTGTTTCAGCAGATACTGTATTTCATTATTATTATTGTTGGTACCAATATGAATTCGAAAGAACACACGACGGTGGTGCAACATGGACTTCACTTTCAACAAATCGGCCAGAGGATATATTTTTTATAAATGGTCATTTGGGATATGGTTTTACCGGTAATGATCTATACAGGTTTTACAATGACTCGATCTACTTTGTAAACACAGTAACCGGTTTCTCAATTAATAACTACAGAATGCACTTTATGGATAGCTTAACAGGAATTATAATGTTACGGCCATCGCCAAATGACTATACCATTGACAAAATGATGAGAACTGCGGATGGTGGAATGACATGGAGCCAGGTGTCATTAGATAGCACAAGAACATTTTACCCTCAAATTGAAGCTCTTAATGATTCGACTGTATATCTAAGGGCTGATTCAGGTTTCATCTACAAAACAATCGACAAAGGAAATTCATGGTTTGTTGCTCTTCAGAATGACACAATGGGTTTTATTCATTTTTTAAATGAAACTCACTTTTATTCAACGACCACAGATTCGCTCAGCAATGTTTACTATAATACAACTGTAGATTCAGGACTTCATTGGTCTTCCCATCCAGTATCAATAAGTAATCTTTTCAATCCAAGAGTAAAAATGTTCAATGATAGTGTAGGTTATATCGTTGGTATGGCTTTTATAGGGAACTGGTATGAAGAAGTTATACTAAAAACACGAAATGGAGGGGTAAGCACTGGTAGTATTCCTGAATATTATTCTGATTTTTTAATTACGCCAAATCCAAATTCAGGAAATTTTTCGATACGAATTCCATCAGAAATGATGCACACTGAATGCACGCTGAGAATAGTAGACGTATTAGGTCGTGTCATTATCGAAAAAGATATTAAAAGCGATACAGAAAGTATCCAAATCAATTTCACGGGGAATAGCATTGGAATTTACAATGTTGCGTTGTACAATTGGAAAAAGATATACACTGCAAAATTTGTTTTGGAATAAATTACTAAGCCAATTTTTTTAAAAACGATATGGCGAGTGAATAATATAGAGGAATTCTGTAATGGACAAGAAAAGGTGCTCCAAATTTTATAATATTGATGAACCTGCATAGCACCTTGATTTCTTTTATTTTCGTCGCACCTCCCGCTCCGCAGGATATGCCCCCAGTTAATAATTAATAGCTGCAAAGGGTGCCCCCGCTGCGCAGGATATGACCCAATTTAAAAGCCCAGCTGCGCAGGATATGCAACCGCTGCGAAGGATCTCCAATATCCTTTGCCCTTAAACTGTGTACTATTCATCCACTGATCAAGGCTTTTCAGATTTGCTAATGCGTGCTGGTTTTTAAAAGGGTGAATTGCCACGTTGATCAGTATGTTGTGTGAAAGCCCGTGCACAAGGTTATTCCGCCTCCGTAGGCCAGTGGCTCCCCTTTCAAGACATCACTTCAGGTAGACTTTGACCTAAAGTGGTCTCGTAGTTGCCGTCCTTCATTCTCCTCATTACTGCTGTTTATCGTTTCAAGCTTTTTCCTGGAGTTTCGTATATTTACTTGTTATTCGTCAGCTTAAAAAGACACTATCGTAATGAAAAACAAATTTGTAGAATATTTTTCGAGAATTTCACCTCTTTCTGAGGAAGAGGCAAAAGGTATTGAAGATGGTATGTGCATTAAAACCTTCAAGAAAGGAACTGTTTTGCTAAAGGAGGGGCAACTATCGGTAGATACTTACTTTATTCTGGAAGGATGTATCAGAGAGTTTGTAGTAATCGATGGAGAAGAAAAAACAACTAATTTTTTCACAGAGGGGCAATGGGTGATTTCACTAAACAACTTTGGCCCTCAAAGCCCGGCATCAAATAATCTGATATGTGTTGAGGACACAACAGTCAGTGTTGGAAATGAAAAATCAGCTCAGGAAATGTTCAAACGGTTTCCGAGATTTGAAACTATATCACGGGCGGTAATGGAATCATTTTTTACAGAGCAAAAGAAATTACTGACTTCCTTCTTGACGGACTCTCCCGAACAACGCTACCTGCTTTTATTGAATTCACGACCCGACTTGTTTCAAAGAATTCCTCAATATCAAATTGCTAGTTATATTGGTGTAAAGGCTGAATCATTGAGCAGAATCAGAAAAAGAGTTCTTGATAAACTCAAGTAACTCTTTTTCTGTTGGTTTAATAAATTAAATCGAAATAGTTTATACAGTTTTAGCTTCGATGAATGTAGTGTTAATACTGCCTTCATTTTTACGCCACTTCCATGCAAACCCAACAATGAATGCAGTAGTCAAAACTTCAATTGCAGTGAAAAATACATAATACGAAGTTGGCACAGCTGCAAATAATGTCATAATCAGAGTAGTTGTCATTATTGAGCCTGCTATTATACTAGCCAATCGGTTTGCTTTGTAATTCAATAGCCTTGACAAAAGAACCATAGAAAGAGGAATCATCATGTATATGGAGCCTCCTAACAGAAATCCTTCGGTCAATTCAAAATCACCGTGTTTGACAGGATCCATTAATGTTACTACATCACCATAGGTGTAAGTAAGCATTGCAAATAACCATAATGCTGCAAGTTTTGATTTTGTGTTTGTCATTTCTGTTGAATTTTCGTTTGTGTTCATTTTTTATATTTCTTTTTATTAATTTATTGTACAAAGGTAGACTTGACAATTTTTAAGGTGTAGTCCCAAAGTTAGTTGAAAAAAACTTAGCAGCTACCGAAGTCGCTGCTAAGTAAGTGGTTTGATAATGAGTATTTTTGATTTGCGACCTAAAATCTAAAATCAAACTACCATGAGCAAATCTACAAAAGTTCAACGAGAAAACATTGCTTGGTTTTACGACCAACCAGTCGACATTAAATTTGAAATGGTGATGAATCATTTTGAGATGTGTCGAATCATGATTAATCAGATTTTTGAAGAAATTATCAGAGAAAAGACAGGTGAACGTTATGAGCATTCACTTTCGGGCCCAAAAAATTCTATCGCCACGGTTTCAATCCGGGGAGCATCAAAATGGGAGATCATCGATTGCCGGTGGAAATTCCAAGAATCAGGGAATCTTCAAGTGGAAAATGTGTACCGCTTCCAGGTCTGGAAAACTTAAGAAACCTAGCCGAGCCAACCGAAGAAGTTCTCAAAAAGGTTCTTCATGGAATCAGCACCCGTGATTATAAAAAAGTAACTAACCATTTAGCCGAAAGTTTCGGACTCAGTTCAAGTCAGGTCAGTCGTGAGTTTAAAGAACAAAGCGAAGAAGCATTCAAGCATTTTTGTGAACGAACCTATGAAGATCACAATTTTGTTGTACTGTTAATTGACGGAAAATATCTGGCCAGTGAACAGATGGTAGTCGCCTTGGGTGTGACGGATAAAGGGATCAAAATTCCGGTAGGTTTTATTCAAACATCAAATGAAAATAGCCGTGCCATAAGCCAGTTGCTTAAACAAATACTCGCAAAGAAATTTAGTTTTACTGACGGCTTACTTGTCGTGATCGATGGTAGCAAGGGGCTTCACAAGGCGGTGGTCGATGTGTTTGGAAAAAAAGCAATTATTCAGCGTTGTCAGTGGCACAAACGTGAAAATGTACTGAGCTATTTAAGTGATCGGGACAAATCGAATTTTAAAACAAAAATACAGAATGCATACCGGGAACCTGATTACAATAAAGCTAAACTGGTATTGCTAAACATCCACAAAGAGCTCTTAAAAATCAATCAAAATGCAGCGAACTCTCTACTGGAAGGCTTGGAAGAAACGCTTACACTCCACAAATTGAAAGTTGCGCAAATATTTTCCAGAAGTTTGGCTACGACAAATTGTATTGAAAACCTGAACTCCCAAATGGCGAAATATGTACGAAATGTTAAGCATTGGACCAACAGTAATCAACGACAAAGATGGGTTGCTGCAGCCTTATTGGAATTAGAAAATAATTTGAATAAAATTCATAACTTTAAACATCTAAATAAATTACAGGAAGCAATCAAAAATCACGTCATCAGGAAACCACGATGCAATTTTTCAACTAAGAATTAGACATCACCATTTTTAATCTCGTTGACTTTAGTTAAGAAATATAAATATTCACTTTTGGAGAAAAATGAACGGTAAGAAAGCGGAACACATAACTGCACCTTGCCAAAAGCGGGGCGACAGTGAAAATTTAAAGTTTTCGTGCATTTAATTATCTTTGTAGTGGCTCGACTGTTTTATGCTCCGAAAGCCCCGCCTTCGGCAAGCTTTCAACTGTTATGGAGCATTGTAAGACAAACATTATCTAATGAAAGATACTCTGGATAGTCAGCAACTTGAAACTCGAAGGAAAATTTGGATTGAATTATCCGAATTCTACTTGGATACCGAGTTGACAAGTGAGGACTTTGACCGAATATCAAATACTTTTTTACAATCAGGACTAGAATTAAGTGAAATAAAAAAAATTGATTTGATTGAGGTTTTTCCGCTTCTACAACCAAACTTATTGAATGTGGCTGGAGAATGGGCAGGTTTTAACGAAGAATGGCTACTTTCAGAATGTACTAAGAGATTCAATCGGAGAAAAAATATTTTTCATAGACTCAATTGCAAATTTTGGAATATCTTCTATTATTGGATGAGAAGGGACTATTGGACCCAAATAGACAAAAGAATATTAGCGGTATAAAATTTTTGGATGGACAAAAAACAACCCCGCTGTGCAGGATCTTCCCGCTGCGCAGGATATGTTCCCCAGTTGCGCTGGATATGTCAACGCTGCGAAGGATCTCCAAGATCCTTTGCCCTTAAACTGTGTGATATTTATCCACTGATCAAGGCATTTTAAATAAGTACTTTTCAGGAGTTTTGTATATTTACTTCTCGGCAGCAATTCCTTATTTTCATTTCAAAGTAAAAGATGAACATTTACAATTTTGTTTTTTGTTATTTCTATAAATTCTGGGAAAAACGTGGAAATGACGGAAGAATTGTCGGAAGTGCGCATGTACTTTTTACCTTAATAATTCACTTTCTATTTTTAGCTGAGATCATTTTACGTACAATAGGAATTAATATATTTCCCCTACCAAATAATGGACAATATGTTTCAAATAAAATGGTTTATTTTATTATTTGTATTCCTCTATGGATTATCATTGGAATTCATTTTAATAAAAATCGAACAAATCATTTAATACTTGTATACAATAAAACATATACCAATCCTTATAGAAATCGATTGAAAGCAATTACGATAACTGTTTTACCAATGGTACTACTAATTTTATTAGCTGTTCTTAGGCAACAATCAATTTTATAAGTATAGCTGGGAAGAATTTTCTGCTGGGGAGACTGATGTTTAGAATCCCGTGAGCAAGGTCATTTCATCTCTGGAGACCAACTACCCCCGCTCCGCAGGATATGTCCCCTGCTGCCCAGCTCGACGAAATGTTGTGTGAATGCCTGTGCGCAAGGACATTCCGTCGTCGGAGGCAGGTAACGATTCTTTCGACGAAAACTTTTCGAAAGCCAGCTGCGCAGGATCTGGTACCCCCAGCCCGGGGAATGTTGTGCGAATGCCTGTGTACAAGGTCATTCCGTCGTCGGAGGCAGGTAGCGATTCTTTCACTAAAACCTTTTCGAAAGTCCATGGCGGAATGAGCTTTCACACAATCCCACACACAACATTCTGCCAAGCAACAGCGCCCTGCTTGCTGTTGATTGTCTCACACCACCGGTCGTCACTTCAATACACCTGGCTTTTTCAATCTCTGATCCTCCCCTTCCAATACCGGCCTCCTAGATCCCAATCGGAAAAGCACTGATCAGTGGATGAAGACCACACAGTTTAAGGGCAAAGGATTTTTACAAATCCTTCGCAGCATACTGCTTCGAAGGCGGTTAGCTTTTAAAGGGGTTATAGCCTTCGCAGCGGGATAATTTCTACAATCGAAATTAAATAAATGCTTCAGCCCACTATTCAATCAGAAGTTTTCCTACTCCCATTACTTTCGTTTCAGAATTGATTTCAAAAATGTAAAGTCCTGCTTCCAAATCTCCTTTTTCGATTCTGGTCAATGTATTCTCAACTCTTAACATTTTTCTCCTCACCCTTCCGGTCATGTCATAAAGTGTCAATGAACATTTTAGATTGTTTGGATTTGGGAATGATATGAAGGTGAAATCATGGACCGGATTGGGATGGCAATATAGTTTAGGATAATTGCCGTTGACCTCTTGTATTGAACTCGTGAAGCAGAGCGTATCGTTCCGCAAGACAGGTGTTCCAATGGATACACTTTGTTGAATACAAACTATGCCTGTATCGACTTGTATCTGGATTGAATCAATTAATACATTTTCTGTTTGCGAACCGAAATGTCCGGGATAATTCCAACAAGAGCTGTTACCTTCACCGTCTGTTTTAACAAGATAGATATCTCTGACTCCAATAGTTGATGCACCTAAAAAATCAGTATAACCACCAACCAAATATCCTCCGTCAATATTTTGAATTACCTGATATGCGGCTTCACCAAATGGACTACCCAAAGCTCCCATAATCCTTGACCACAAAACATTTCCCCGTTCATCTGTTTTAAGAAGAAACATACTCATCGAATCAGGAAAATTTGTATGGACTGCACCTGTAATAATGAATCCACTATCCAGGCATTCTTTTATGTATACATCAGTCGGCATATACTCACCCGTAGAATCTGAAATTACTTTGGTCCAAAGGACATCCATGTTATTATTCAGCTTAGTCAAAATAAATTTAAATGGTGAAGTCCTGCTATAATCAATACCGACAACAATTAACCCAGAATCAACTGTATTTGAAACGGATTGAGCAAACATCATTTCGGAACCACTTAACTGAATAGTTTTATTCTGAAGTAAATTTCCATATGAGTCCATCTGTAAACATAAAGTCCGCGTAGAATCCAATGTTCGCCAATCTTCTCCTACCGTAAAAAGTGCCCCATTTGTTGTTTGAAGCGTTTGGTATGTTGCAACTTCATTAGTCAGATATTTCTTTGACCATACAATATTTCCGGCGGTATCAATTTCAATGAAACAGAAGCCATTGGATGTTAGTAAATCACCGCTCAGAATATATGATCCATTGTTCTTTTGAAAAACGGTCCGTAAAGTTAAGCCCATTGTGTCCTGTATTGTCCTGGTCCAAAGTGTATCACCAATATTGTTTGTTCTAATCAATATAATTTCATTCAATACGCCATAAGTATCACCTGCAATCAGGTAACCTCCATCATTTGTTTCAATCAATGATTTTCCAAAGGAAAAAGAGTTCGCTAAATATGTTTTATTCCAAATAATATTTCCATTTAGATCCATTTTGCATAATAACACACGTGTTGAATCCAATTCATTTATAAAACCGGTAAAGGCATAATTACTGTCATTTGTCAAAATTAAATCTAACACAGATTCATTAGATGGACTACCTACAACTCTTTGCCAGGTTAGTTGAGCGTGGGCAGTATAGCTTAACATTAAACAGCTCCAAAACAATGCAATTTTTAGAATATTCTTCATGGGTCAATGGTTTGTAAATTCAATTAATTGAAAATTGATAGATATAATAATCAGGTTCATCTGGAAAATATTTAAAATACTATAACAGCATCTTGATAGATTGCTAAATTACAAAATTCTAATAGTTCTGTTCTTATTTTTGGTTCCAGCTATTTATTTTTATAATAATACATCAAAACCTATTTTCATTGCGTCATCTATTTGTAAAGAAATCCCGTCCCCACTCGACGAATGTTGTGTGAATGCCTGTGTGCAAGGTCATTCCGTCGCTGAAGTAGGTAGCGATTCTTTCACTGAAACCTTTGCGAAAGTCCATGTCGGAATGAGCTGTCACACAATCCAACCCACAATATTCCGCCAATCAACAGCGCCTTGCTTGCTGTTGATTGCCTCACACCACCGGTCATTACATTCCATACACCCGGCTTTTTCAATCTCTGATCCTTCCCTTCCAATACCGGCTTCCTAAGTTCCAATCTGAAAAGCTCTGATCAGTGGATGAATATCACACAGTTTAAGGGCAAAGGATTTTGGAAAATCCTTCGCAGCATAACGCTTCGAAGGCGGTTAGCTTTTAAAAGGGTTATAGCTTGCGCAGCGGGCGCACTCTTTAAACACACAGCTTAAAAATCTCTCTTGAAAAAATAAATAACTCAATTCAGTTTATCGAATTATCAGGCCCGTTAGGGCCATACTTTGGGTAATACTATAAACACGAATACCTCAAGCCCCTTTAGGGGCGCACTCTTTAAACACACAGTTTATAAATCTCTCTTGAAAAAATGAGAAACTCAATTCAGTTTATCGAATTATCAGGCCCGTTAGGGCCAGACTTTGGGTAATACTATAAACACGAGTACATCAAGCCCCTTTAGGGGCGCACTCTTTAAACACACAGCTTAAAAATCTCTATTGAAAAAATGAGAAACTCAATTCAGCTTATCGAATTATCAGGCCCGTTAGGGCCATACTTTGGGTAATACTGTAAACACGAGTACGTCAAGCCCCTTTAGGGGCGTACTCTTTAAAGACATACCTTTTCGACACCAAAGGCTCACTGTATTCACCTCCCAAATAACTTGTCATCAAAAATTGAAATCGGTTGTTTAAAAATATATCGTTCGTCAAAATCAACCTCAAAGCGTTGAAGGAACTTATTGTACTCTTCAACAAAGGAGATTTTCCTATGATGTTCTTTTTGATTTTTAATATAATTAATCACATTCATCAAATCGGATTTGCTATAAGAAAAGGCTCCATAACCTCCCTGCCAATGAAATTTATATTTTATAAATCCACGCTTGTTTATCCACTTACTAGAGTCCGTCTTTATCTCTTCCATCAAATCAGGCAGGGGATCAGATGGACGGTAACCAATCAGAATATGCAGATGATCTTCAACCCCATTTATACACAACAATTTGTGACGACGGTTCATTATAATTTCGGCAATGTACTTATGCAATTCCGTTTCCCAATTGGGATTAATTAATGCTTCACGATATTTTACTCCAAAGATGAGTTGAAGATGTATTTGTGTGTAGGTATTTGCCATTTGATTTTTTCACAATTATACATGAGGGATGAGTCGAATGCAACCGATATATGCAGGAACTTTTACGGTGTTGAATAAATTGACACATGAGTTGCGTTTAAAGAGTGCGCCCCTAAAGGGGCTTGACTTGCCCGTGTTTCTGGAATTACCAAGAGTAAGGCCCTATAGGGCCAGTCAATCTGAGTGCAGTTGTGTTTAAAGAGTGCGCCCCTAAAGGGGCTTGACTTGCCCGTGTTTCTGGAATTACCAAGAGTAAGGCCCTATAGGGCCTGTCAATCTGAGTGCAGTTGTGTTTAAAGAGTGCGCCCCTAAAGGGGCTTGACTTGCCCGTGCAGTCTGGAATTACCAAAAGTAAGGCCCTATAGGGCCTGTCAATCTGAGTGCAGTTGTGTTTAAAGAGTGCGCCGCTAAAGGGGCTTGACTTGCCCGTGTAGTATGGAATTACCAAAAGTAAGTCCCTATAGGGCCTGTCAATCTGAGTGCAGTTGTGTTTAAAGAGTGCGCCCCTAAAGGGGCTTGACTTGCCCTTGTTTCTGGAATCACCAAAAGTAAGGCCCTATAGGGCCTGCCAATCTGAGTGCAGTTGTGTTTAAAGAGTGCGCCCCTAAAGGGGCTTAACATGCCCGTGTTTCTGGAATTACCAAAAGTACAGCCCTATAGGGCCTGTCACTTCTAAATGCATTTACTTATTATGAATTCTTGTGATTAAATAATGACATTGCTCACGAGGTTCGCATGTTTATGCCGAAGTCACCCTGCTGCGCAGCATGTGTGCTCCTTACCCACTGCGACGGATATGTCACCGCTGCGAAGTATCTCCAAGATCCTTTACCCTTAAACTGTGTGATATTCATCCACTCATCAAGGCTTTTCAGATGTCAAATTTGAGGTTACTATTTCACAGAGAATTACGGATACCCGGGCGAATCTATCTGCAATCCTGACAACTAAATTTACTGTGTCAATCAAAGATTAGCGCAATAGATTTTTATTAAAACTGCAGGAGCTAAAGGTGATGGAGAAAACCATTAAAACTGCGAACAACAACTGTTTGCTGAAATGCCTCAAACAGGTTATCTTTCCAAAGCGAAATGTGGAAGGTCGGCAGTTCAGCGAATTTCCCGTTAGTCACAATGCTTTGACGATAGTGAAAATTTCATACCAATGAAAAGAAAGATGCATTTTTTATCGATATTACTATTTTCTCTTTATTCGAACATTGGGTTTGCTCAAATTACTTTTCAAGAAAAAATTGTGGGTACATCAAGTGCAGAAGAGTGTAATTCTGTTCAATTAACAAGCAATGGAGGCTATATTTTTGTTGGTATGACAAGAAGCTATGGCGCAGGAGATAATGATATTTATTTAGTTAAAATAAATTCAAATGGGGATACTGCATGGACGAGAACTATTGGTGGAATTGGTGAAGAAGATGGTTATTCTGTACAGCAAACTTCAGATAGTGGCTTTATCGTATCGGGTACAACAAATAGCTTTGGAGCAGGAAGTAATGATGTTTTTATAGTCAAAGTTGATACTAATGCAAATGTCCTTTGGACAAAAACAATTGGCGGAACAAATTATGATTTTTGTAATTCAATTCAACAAACAATTGATGGAGGGTACATTGCTACAGGCGGAACAAGTAGTTTTGGTGCAGGGGGGAAAGATGTGTATTTTATTAAAATGGATAGCAACGGTGATACAGTCTGGACAAAAACTTATGGTGGCATAAATGATGATTGGGGTAATGTTGTGCAACAGACCAGAGATAGTGGATTTATCATTGTAGGCACTTTCGGATCAGATGGATTTTCAATTGGCGATATTTACCTTATCAAGACCAATAAGTATGGAGATACAACTTGGACGAAGAGCTTTGGTGGTGCTGGTTATAATTTAGGTAGTTCTGTTCAGCAGACGACTGATAATGGTTATATTATTGTCGGCTATGCAGGTAGTTTTGGAGTTGGTAGTGGAGACATCTATTTAATAAAAACAGATAGTTTTGGAAATCTTCTTTGGTCAAAAACTATTGGTGAGGCAAATTATACTAATAATGGGTCTTGCGTTTTTCAAACAAACAATAGTGGATATATTTTCCTAAGTAACCAAACACTTAATATAATTGGGGCACAAATCGATGTTAGTTTGATAAAAGTTGATAGCGTAGGTGATATTCTTTGGAAAAAAACTTTCGGTGGATCAGATTCTGAACATGGAAACTCTTTTCAGCAAACAAATGATGGTGGCTACATTATAGCTGCTACTACTAGTGATTTTGGAACAAGCTATGATGACTTTTATTTAATCAAAACAGATAGCAGTGGTAATAGTGGTTGTAATGAAATTAACGCCACCACAATTACAACAATACCTCCTACCCAAGTTGCAAGTCCCTTGATTATAATTTCATCAGGCGGCATAACAACCACCCCTACTCCGCTTGTGGGTAGTGGAGGGATTATAACATTGCTATGCAGTAATGTTGGAATAAATGAAATTGCATCGGATATTTCTTTTTACATCTTCCCTAACCCATCGGTAAATAATTTCACTGTGTCCTTTGAAAGAATGATTATGAAAGGAAATATCGAAATATTAACAGCACTAGGAGAAAGTGTTTTTAAAGAAATTATTTTAAATGAAATGAGTAAGGAAATCAGTCTAAAAGATATTTCAGGTGGAGTTTATTGTGTGAAAGTATGTGACGGAGAAAAGTATTACACTAAGAAATTAATTATTCAATAAATTAGAAATATAATTCCCAGCTGCGCTGGATATAACCCCCGCTGCGCAGGATATGTCCGCACTTCGAAGGATATGTAATGGCTCCCGCTCGACGGAATGTTGTGTGAATGCCTGTATGCAAGGTCATTCCGTAGCGGAGGTGGGTAGCGATTCTTTCACTGAAAACTTTTCGAAAGTCCATGGCGGAATGAGCTATCAAAATCCCGCCCACAATATTCCGTCAGGCAACAGAGCCCTGCTTGCTGTTGACTGTCTCACACCACCGGTCATTGCAGTCGATACACCTGGCTTTTTCAATCTCTGATCCTCCCCAGTTGCGCAGGATATGTTACCGCTGTATAAGCATTTAGCTTTATTACGGACTTATAGCCTGACAAATGGCATGTCTGTGCATTAAACATAATCTTCATTTTTTGGCTAAGCATTGTTTATCAAGGGTGAATTCTACACAAGTGATTGTGAAAAATACTTCTGTTTGACTAACAATAGGTAACTTCGTTTGTCAGTTTCTTAAATTTCAGCAATGAATTCTTATTTACGAAAAATCTTTTGCGCGATTTTATTTTTGCTACTGAATTTATTGCCGAATTCAAAGGCTCAGCAAACTGACCTATCCCAGCTCTCACAGGAAAGTGTGAATTCATCTTCGTATGGATTCAATGACACCCTTTTTTATAAAATGGATGCAAGCGGAAACACGCTTTGGGCCTGGAATTTTTCAGCGCCTTTCGTGAACAGCCCTGACTTTCACCGGATCTATGGTTATACTGTGTCGGGAGACAGAATAATTGTGCTGGGATTACAAGGAAATCCGTTTGGAATTCCCGGTGACTATTTCTTAGCAACATTTGTATTTGACACTCTCGGAAACATGCTTGATGCGCATGTTGTATGGATGTACAACATCAGTATATGGCAGCTTTCAATCTTTAATAATGCGGAAAAGGGAGCCTGGATCATCTGCTCTTTCCTCAACAACAATGATTCAACCTATTGTTGTTTATTAAAAACAGACAGCATGGGCCTGATTGATCCGGCATTTCCAAGTCCGGCTTATATTTTGCCGGGTTATGGTAATTATTTTGAATGTTCGATGATGCCCGATTCAGGATATGTATTTATATTCTCCTCTGTAAACATAGGTATGAATGTGAGCTCCACATTGCTTTCACGAATATCAAAGGAAGGTTCACTACTCTGGACGAAAACAATGCAGGATACAGATACAACCGTTAATATGATTCTTTACAACAGTGTGATTTCCTGCGATTCCATCGGCGATGTTTATATGATTTCATCCTGTGATTCTGTAACTCCATCCGGAAACCAGAAAAGATACATCGCTTCGAAACTTGATTCATTGGGGAACATAATAAGAGAACACAAATGGAACTCTTTTCCACCAAATATTTACCATTTTACTCAAATGCATTTTACTGACAATCAACTACACACAGAATTATGGCTTAATCCGGGCAATGCGTATTACTCCATGGAATTTGATTCTACTTTGCACAACACCTGCATGGGGCCCGATATTCCGGGTGATTTTATTTTTCAAAACATACCCTTAGGGACAATATCCATGAACAGAATCCCTGTAAACCTGAGTCAGAACCCGATTCCGATAACCGACACTCTTCATTTTACAGTCTACCAAACAAATGGAGACTATTGTGATTTCTATACCAAATTGGAAGAAACACCTCCTTTAGAGAATCTACAAGTATGGCCGAATCCGGCAAGCGTTGTCGTTCATTTGAAAACAAACAATCCTGCACAGCAAATTGAAAAAGTTGATCTCTTATCGATAGACGGAAAATCTGCCGGCTTGCTGAGTGGCAAACCCGGTGAAGAGTGGAGTCTGGATGTATCTCATCTGAACCAAGGTCTGTATTTACTGAAAATAAAATCGGGTAAGGAAGTTTTATACAAACGCTTAATGATTTTGCATTAATACAAAAAATATACAAACCGGAAGGTTTATTTCCGGAATGAATGAAAACTATAAAATTGTTTTCAAAAAACACACAGACATGTTTAATCTAACTCTTCGTATTCATCTCCCGATAAAGAAACTAATGTGTGTGTTTTGTTTGCTTGCCTGTTCTCTCCTTTCCTTCGGACAAGCTTATCAGTTGATGTATTCCAACAGGATTGCTATGTATAAAGATGTTCAGGGAAATTACAGTGTCTACAAACCTGATTTTGTTCTGGCGCTCGGAAGTGATACGGTCCTGAAGAATTATACTCATCTCGATGATTCCGCATTGAACCATCGCGTCATGAATGGATACTACTGTTTCACACATAAAGATGGTTTCGGATCACAGATTTATGTGAAACAGGGACCGATGAGTTATATAATCACAGGAAGAGGTGATTCACTCGCTTTGAAAACAATTTCACAGCCGGGTGATCAATGGATTCTTACCTCCTTCTCAGATGGGAATCATATCCGTGCGCAGGTTGTTTCGAATACACCGGATACTGTTCTGGGTATAGCCGACACGTTGAAGCATATTTCACTTCAAATGGAAGACAGTCTGAATAATCAGATTACACACCCTGTGAATTTTCTTTTCTTTGAAATCAGTGAAAAGTTTGGGCTGTATCGTTTCCCATACTTAAGAAATTTCCCAGACAGCAGCCGGATGTATCTGCTTGCCGGAATCGACAGCGGTATGCAGGCCGGACGCAGTAGACCGTTACCTGAAGCTATTTACAATTATGATGTGGGTGATAAATTTCATTTCAGACAGATCTGGTATACTTCGAACGTTGATCATTTAGATTACACAAAGCGAACTGTCCTATCAAAAGTTGTTCAACCTTTAAGTGTCGAATATACATTTTTTGATTCCAGCCTCTATATTACCGGTGGATGGATGGGTCATTCTGAACGATTTGATACAGCAACCGTAAGCACGATCATAGGATTTGATACATGGGATTGTTCGCAAGTCTTTAATGCAATGCCTTATCTGCAATATGAAAATACATACCAAAACTGGCACACCTTTTCGTGTGGAAATCGAATAGCTGTTGATATTCAAAATTGTGTGGAATGGGCTGGGATAAATTGTGTAAACCTAAATGTAGCTGGATGTGGCGGATGTATTCATTTAAATGCAACCTTTGCAGAAGGTTTGGGTGAAGTGAGTCATTACAATTTTGACACCCAATTTACCCACCCTGATAACTTTGATTTGCTCTACTACAAAAAACACACCGATTCCTGTGGTACTCCTCTGGACTTTTCTCTTTTGATTGATGCGATACCGGATCTTTCTACTTTTTCGATCAATCCTTTTCCAAATCCTTTTTCTTCGCGTTTGCATTTGACTTTACCCGGTGTTGAACATGGGAATTTATCACTGCTTGACTGCACCGGTAAAGAAGTTATAAAGCAGTATTTTTATGGAACAGAAATTGATTTACCCACCCAAGCTCTTTCGAATGGTCTGTACTTGCTTCGTATTGAAAGCGAGGGGAGAATAAAATCCTGGAAGGTTATGAAAGAATAAGGCAAGCCGATGCAGTGGAAATGTAACTGGCGAGAGGGACTTACAACATCATTATCAGCATACCAAATTTTAAAGCTACTAGCATTAATAAGGAGTTATAGCCTAAGCATTGGATCAGCTCTCAATCATATCAATACAGCTTTTTCATCAGAAGATTTTTTCAGGAGTTTTGTATATTTACTTGTCGGAAGTAATTCCTGATCTTCATTTCAAAGTAAAAGATGAAAATTTACAACTTTCCAAAATAAATGATGTTGCTAATTCAGACTTTACAGCAATGCTGAGAAAAACTATCACCTACATTTTTTGTCTTCTGTATTTTAGCAGTTTTGCACAGTCCGGAGAATGGACATGGATGAGTGGAGATAATTATATTCAATCTGCCGGACATTATGGAATACAAGGAATACCAGATACTGCAAATTATCCTCCGGCAGTCTATGAACCATGTGACTGGTATGACAAAAGTGGAAATTTTTGGGTGTTCGGAGGTTACTGTTATCGATTTGGCAGTGATATGGCTGATTTATGGAAATACAATCCATTAACAAATGAATGGACATGGATGAAAGGTGTGGGCGTAATAGTTAGTGGTGTAGATCCGGGATATTATGGAACAATTGGAGTTTCTTCTCCCTTAAATAGACCAGCAGGAAGAGGTTGGGGAACGCCAACATGGTCAGATGATAATGGGAACTTTTGGATTTATTCAGGAACCAATAGTGCTGATTTATGGAGGTACAATATTGCTACTAATGAATGGACTTGGATGCAAGGAAGTACATACTATGGTAATTTGTTACATCCGATTTATCCTCATCATGGTACTTTTCAAATTCCTGATTCATTGAACACGCCCGGGAATAGATCCGAAGTGACTGCTTCCTGGACCGACAATAATGGAAACTTATGGCTTTTTGGCGGTGATTCAAGAGATCCTATCGCCTCTCCAGCTATTTACAATGATATGTGGAAATATGATGTTTCAGTCAATCAGTGGGTGTGGATGAATGGACCTGATTATCCCAATGATACCGGCTATTATGGAATAAAAGGGATCGCTTCTCCATTGAATCGTCCACCTGCAAGAATGTCTTACGCAAAATGGAAGGATCCCTCTGGAAATTTTTATTTGTTTGGAGGTTTCAATTTGGGATCGTGCGGCTACATGGGTTATAATGATATTTGGAAATATGACATCAATTTGAATAATTGGACTTGGATAGGGGGTGATTCAACTGAAAACAATTCTGGCTCTTATGCTAGTGAATGTACTCCGCTCTCTACTAATATCCCAAGAAATGGATTTGAAAATCGTTCAACATGCTATGATTCCGTAGGCAATGTATTTATGTTTGGTAGTATTGGTAGCTTTTGCCCAACATATACAGCAAGTACGAATGAATTATGGCAATACAGCACTATTGACAATGAATGGACTTTATTAATGCAAAATAGACCGGTAGCATGGGGAACTAAAGGAGTTTCTTCTCCAGGCAATGCACCACCAAAAACATTTGGCTCTCTCGGATGGTATCTCAATGATGAGGTTTGGATATTTGGCGGTAGCGACGATGGAAACTCCAACAGCTATAACAGCATGTGGCGTTACAAAATTGATCGGAGTTGCTTTCCAACAGTAATTTCAACAAGCAGTTATGAAGATGAAATATCCATTTATCCCAATCCGTTTTGTGATAATTTAAATATCGAAGTGAAAACAAATGAACAAACAGAAATAATTCTTTACGATATTTCTGCCAGAAATTTATTAAAACAGGAATTTACAAAAGCTGTCACAATAAATACGAAAGAACTTGCAAACGGAATTTACTTTTATGTATTGAGAAATCAAAATGGAGTATTCAGGAATGGAAAAGTAGTAAAAAAATGAACGGACAGAATTTCTATAGATGAGGATGTTTTTTGAAAGCTCATGCAACAAATTATTACACCTCCAGAAGCCAACTACTCCTTTTCGAGTCTGCATCTTAGGTAGATTTTGGAAAATAAGGTCGGTTAAATTCTTGCCATCTTCATTTCAAATCAGCTATTCATTTAAAGAGCTTTTTGTGAGAGTCTTGTATATTTACTAATTAGTAAGTTTGACATAATAGGACAATGCAATTGAATTTAATGTTTTGTTTATTAAACTTCGCAAAAATGAAAACAACAATTTACCTATTTATTCTTTTCTTTTTTGTAACTACTTATTCAATAGCCCAAATAAATTCCACACGATCTGAAGAAAAGGGTAATACAGAATATATAGCAAATTCGTTGGAATCGGAAGTTCAAAATTCGGATGAATCAAACAATTCTATAAAAATTATTTGCCCTGATGATTGGCAAGGAGATAGCGCCATCGCAATTTTTTCTAAGGAAAATAAATACTACGGAATTTACCCACAAGAGCATAAAAATACATCTGCTGTTAAATTATTTAATGGTCAGGATAGTCTTTTAGAAGACTATACATTTGGAGCATATAGAATCGTTGTGAAAACCGAAGATCCTATGCCAGACTTTATAATTTCAGGTCTTGATATCAAAGATTCATTGATTCAGGGAAAACGACTTAGTAACGGAAGGTTATATCCCGGAGAGACGGTTAACTTTTACATGGATAGGATTTCATACCATTTATATGCAAAAGGAAATGTAATTGAATCTAAAGATTCAATATTACCTTTTTCTGAAATACAAAATTATAAATTGATCCTTAGAGAAATCAGCCGGGATAGCTTATCACAACACAGCGTCACCAGAGAACAACAACTTTATGAAATGAATCTTAATACTTGGTTCGATGGAGATTACGAAGGCGGTTATTTTATTAGATGGATTGGAGATATCAACGGAGATGGAAAATTGGACATATTACTATCTGTGTCGGGTCACTTCGCATGTATGGATTATGTTCTCCTGATGTCAAATAAATATTCAGACAAATTAATTGAAGAAGTTTCGAGATATACAGTTTGTGGTTGTTAGAGTATATTTAATTATGAATACCATAAATCTTGAAGCCAACTGCTCCTCTTTCACAACATCACGTTAGGTAGATTTTGGACAAAAGTGGCTGAATATATGCAAGCACACAATCTTCTCAAAACAGCTGTTTATCTTTATAAGTATTTTATCGAATTTTCGTACATTTACTTGTTATGCGTCAGCATAAAAGACGAAAGTTTAACTTGAAATTCTGTACCAAAAATAGTTTTGATAATATTTAAAGCGGAGAACGCTGAAAACCGAATAGAGGAAGCTACTAAAAAAAACAAACAATGAATAAATTTATGATCGATATCCTTTTACAAGGAATAGACAATGAAACAAGATTAAAATTGTTACCCCGGGAACAAGAAATAATAAAAGAGTGGGAAGACAATGGCACCCTTTTAGCTTCTTACATAAAAGGCGAAACTGCCGGGATCTACCTGGTCTTAATGGCTAACGACAAATCAGACGCAGATAAAAAACTGTCAACGCTACCATACTATCCATATATGAAAATTGAAATCATTGCATTAAGGTAACAAGACAAAATACGTTATCCCGCTGCGAAGGATCTCCAAGATCCTGAGCCAACCAACTGTGTGATATTCATCCATCATTCAAATCTTTTCAATTGTCAATTTTCAGCATGCTATTTTATAGAGAATTAAATTTCTTTTTCTAAAACTTTCTTCAGTCCTGAATAAACAATCGGTAGATGAGAAAGATTAAATGCGTAAAAAAGCAATCAAATACCATTTGCTAATAATACATAAACCATTTATCTTTCCATATTAAAATGCAAGTTCCATTTTAGTTCTTTCAATATCTAGTATCATTGATCCACAATTGAATTCAGCCATAACAAATCAGGAACACTCTACCCTACCGACATGAATAGAACAATATTTTCTTTATACACATTATTCCTGAGTATCATTTTACTTTTTACAGAAACAAGTAATGCACAGGAAGCTTTTTGGGCAAAAAGTGTTTCCAGTAACGATTATGAATACGGTGTTGCCTCTGATCTGGATTCTCAAGGAAATCTGTTTATTATTGGCTATGGTACCGGACCAACTGTGGCTCTAGACACCACCAGCTACAACGCGAATGGTGACGGTGATGCTTTCATCGCGAAATTTTCTCCCTACCATCAATTGTTATGGTTTAAAACTTTAGGCGGCGATGACCCTACCTATTATGATTCCGGAATGGATATTCATGTCGACGATAATGATGATGTGATCATACTGGTAACTTCTGCGGGACATAACTTTACATATAACGGACAGGTACTTGCCGGTATAACTTCTCCGGGACAATACAGTGGTGAAGGCGTGATCCTCAAGGTCGATAACGATGGGAATTATCTGTGGTATGACCATGGTTCCATTTCAAGTTCTTTTCAAAACGTTGCAACCGATGCACAGGGAAACATCTTTTTAACCGGCTGGTTTGCCAGTACGATTACATTGGGAGATTCAATTACGTTGACAAATACAACGAGTGGCACTACGAAAGATATGTTTGTTGCAAAGTATCAACCCAATGGTCACTTGGTGTGGGCAAAACATGTAGGTGGTACAGTACACAATTCATTTGCATTCGGTCACAACATTGCGCTTGACAGGACTTCCGGCAAAATTATCATTGTAGGGCGATTTGAAAATGACATCTATTTTGATACAGGTGTTTTATCTACGACTGCCAGCTATGCAACCTTTTTGGTTGCATACGATACCAATGGAACGGAATTGTGGAAGACCAGCCTGTTTAATAACGGTAGTTCATATTGTCAGGGATTGGGTATTTCGTCTTCCGGTCTGATCGGAGTCGCAGGATATAATTCATTGGGATCAAATCCGGATGGGCTCCTTGGATTCTATGATTCGAATGGAGCTGTACAATCAGAAGATATTTATTCATCGAATTATTGTCGCTTGCATAGTATTGCTTTCAATAGTTCGGATGAATGCTTTATCACCGGTACTTTTAATGATACTGTAGTTCTTGGAGTTGTACCTGACACAATCATGCTCACCGGTTTCAATGCCGGCTTTTTATTAAAATTAAATAGCAACCGGGTACCAGAATGGGCAAAGAAATTATCAGCAACCTTTGAGAATGAGGTTACCTGCAAAGACAATCGGATTCTCTATGCCGGACGGATTGATGGTCCTTTTATTTATAACTATTACTCAGATTCTATCATCAACAATCACGGCGACGCAATTTTTGCTGAATTTTCCGATGGCTGTTATGTATCGGATACGACAACTTCTTTAACCGATACTACAATAACTGCCAATAATAGTTCCGCAACCTATCAATGGTTGGATTGCGGTAACAATTATGCAATAGTTCCGGATGCAACAAACCAAACTTTTACTCCGGGATATAATGGTCTGTATGCTGTTCAACTGACACAACATAATTGTGTGGATACGACAGATTGCCAGGCTATAACACATATCGGAATCATCGAAAATGATTTCGGAAATAAGTTCGCGTTATATCCAAATCCTTCCCTCGCCGATTTTTATATTCAATTGGGAGAAATCTACAACACCGTTACCGTAAATCTGACTGATCTGAATGGAAAAATTGTCCGGTCCGAGACATTCACGAATAAACAATTACTGCATTTAAATATTGATGTATCACCGGGAGTTTATTTTTTGAAAATTGGAACCCGAGATAAAAAGGCGGCGGTTCGCGTGGTGAAATTGTAAATTATCAAGGGATATACGATTGAGAAATCAGAAAAATCCAGTTCGGAGGAACGTTATGTGAATGGTTGTGAGTAAGGGTATTCCGACTCCGGATGAAGGCTGCTCCCCTTTCAAGACATCACAGTCCGGTAAACCTGGGTCTAAAATGGTTTCGTAAATGCCGACACTAAATCTTAGCAAAACAGCTATTTATCGTTATAAGTATTTTCAGGGAGTTTTGTATATTTACCTGTTAGCACAAAATTTGTAAACACTTATATCACGACAATTCTATTATTGACAAATTAATGAACCTACCAAATCCTCTTCAAATTTTGATGGACCCGGCATCCATAATTGTGATAAGTATCTTTATCGTTCTAATGATTGCCGAAGAGTTGTTTCCAGGCAGACCTTTACCAAAAATCAAATATTGGAAAATAAAAGGGATAGTATTCTTTGTCATTTATTTTTTTCTTTCCACCTATCTGCCGATGTTTTGGAATGACACACTTGCACAATATCAACTCTTTGATATGTCATTCCTGGGTGATTTTGGTGGAGCAATTGTTGCATTGTTTATCTATGAATTTGGAGTATACATCTGGCATCGATCCATGCATAAAAGCAATATTCTATGGCGGATATTTCATCAAATGCATCACAGTGCCGAACGTGTAGATGCATATGGTGCATTCTATTTTAGCCCAATGGATATGATAGGCTTCACATTCTTAACCAGCCTTGCATTAGTCGTAGCAGGCGGATTTACTGTTCAGGCAACAATTTATGCGATTTACGGAGCAACATTTCTGGCAGTAATTCAACATGCAAATATTAAGACACCGCAATGGATGGGATATATATTTCAAAGACCTGAATCGCACTCTGTTCATCACGCAAAAGGTATTCATGCATTCAATTATTCTGACCTTCCACTTTTTGACATTATCCTGGGAACTTTCAACAATCCAAAAGAATTCGCGAACGAAACAGGATTTTATACGGGGGCATCTTCAAGAATAGGAGATATGTTATTGTTTAAAGATATAAATAGTGGAGACGTAAATCGAGAAGGAAGCAATTAAACACAGCTGATCCGAATTTCTTTGCATCCTCCATTCTACTCATGACACGATTCGATGGATATTCATCCGTTGAAGCGGGTCTTGTGAATTAAATTTTTGAATACTTTTCTCCTACCTACTGTATTCCAATCAAACATTCTTATAAAAACATTTGAAATTTTAAAATGAATTTAGAAGTATGCAGACACGTTGAGCGATTCAAAGTGGATTAAAATCGCACAATTAATAAACAACGGATGAATATCCGTCGAAGCGGGTCTTGTGAATTAAATTTTTTGAATGCTTTTCTCCTACACTTCTCCATTTCAATCAAACATTTTTACAACAACGTTTGAAATTTTATAATGGATTTAGAAGTATGCTAATACGTTGAGCGATTCATGGTGGATTAAAATCGCACAATTAAAAAGCAACGGATGAATATCCGTAGAAGCAGGCATGTTAAAATTTCATTAACATAAAATGTGTTAAACTTAGCATGAATCTTATCATGATTATCATTCCGTAAGCAAGTGCGTATATATTTGTATTGTGCGCAGTGCTTCGGAACACTGCTAAATTAAACTGTCATTCTAAATTTTCTTGATAATGAAAATAATAAATTTTCTACTATTTATTTGTCTCCTTTGTTCCTGTACACCTCAAACTCCACAAAATAATTTCAATTCAATGTTCAGGGGAGATATTACCCATCAGGGAAAATATGTTTCTGAATCTATCATCCAACAACCAACTCTCAAACGGGAATTTAAGACGGGAGGACCGGTTAATTCATCTGTCGCATTTGATGAACAAAATATTTACTTTGGTAGTGGCGACAGCAATTTCTATTCTCTCAAACAAAGTACCGGAACACTAAATTGGAAATATAAAACAGGAGGCGGAATTTATTCTACAGCGGCATTCTCAAATGGAACCATTTATTTTGGCAGTTACGATGGAATTTTTTATGCTTTAAATGCAAATGATGGTTCAATGAAATGGACTTTCAAAACAGATGGTGAAAAACGATTTTCAGCACCCGGTATTCACGGGCATTTACCGAAAGATTCTATTTTTCAGGATGAGTGGGATTTCTTTCTTTCATCTCCTGCCATTGATGAAGGGACAGTTTATTTCGGAACCGGTTCCGGTTATTTTTATGCGCTTGATGCTGCAACAGGTAAAGAACAATGGAAGTTTAAAACAAATGGCGTGATTCATTCATCGCCTGCCATCGCATTTAACAATGTATATTTTGGAAGTTGGGATACATACTTATATGCGTTAAATAAAAAAAGCGGGACAGAAGTATGGAAATTTAAAACAGGAATTGATACTGTTATATACAATCAAACCGGTATGCAGGGCAGTCCGGTTGTTTCCGACAGTAACTTATACTTTGGATGTCGTGATTCACACCTGTATGCATTAAATGCCATAAACGGTAAATTATTGTGGAAACGGTTTAATGATTTTGCATGGGTAAGTAGTTGTCCCGTTGTTGCTGATGAAAAACTAATTTACACAACAGGAGATTCAAGAAGTTTAGTTGCACTGAATAAAAATACCGGTGATTCAATTTATCAGGTTAATTCAAAAGGTTGGATTATGTCATCACCATCCCTAGTAAACAACATTGTTTACTATGGCGATCTTAATGGTTTTTTATATGCAAATGATATTTCGACAGGAAAACAATTATGGATTTACCAATTAGAATCCTCTCAAACTGATTTCTATAAAATACTAAGTCCGGACAGTGTATTGAATTATGAAATTGTTTTTTCTGATCAGAAAAGGAAAAAGGAAAATAAAACATCAATGGAAATGCTTTTTAATCTGGGCTCAATTCATTCTTCACCGGTTATTAAGGATGCCGTAATTTATTTTGGCTCAACAAATGGAAATATATATGCATTACAGTGATAATTATTTTGTCCAGGAAATTCACTTAGACCTCTTAAGTAAATTGAAGATAATTATTTGCGCGTGTTGATCGAAAATGAATTGTAATTACACTTTCATTGCTCTCAGAAAATACATTATTTAATAAAATGTATCAACGAATTCTGAACACAACGAAATAAAAATAAATCACACACTTCATTCCGAATCTTAAAGCAGTATAAAATAAAATCACATGCACTTAAACCGCCGCGAGTTCCTTCATGCTTCTCTCTTCCTTGGCTTTGCCATAGCGACAAAAAAAGGCTGGTCAAACAAAGCTCCGCTTTCCGCTACAGAACGCCGTGACCTCTTCCCTCAAGGTGTAGCCTCCGGTGATCCCACAGCAAAGTCGGTCATCTTGTGGACGAGACGTCCGCCTGTGAATGATAACGCAGCAAAAAGGCTGTCCGTTGAAATTTCAACGACTCCGGAATTCAAAAATATCCATTCGGGCGGTGTTGCAAAACTCAGTGCTGATTCAGACTGGACCTGTCGTTTCCTCGCAACAGATCTGGATCCAAACCTTGAGTATTGGTATCGTTTTGTTGATGATCAGGGCTTCGCGAGCCGCATCGGTCGTACGATCACTGCTCCGGAAGAAAATTCGGACGCTCCTGTGCGTTTTACTTTTGTCTCCTGTCAATGTCCGAACGAAGGCGCCCTCAATGCTTACCGAAAAATGATCTATGAAGATGAAGCTCGTCCAAATGATCAGCGGCTGAATTTTGTTTTGCATCTGGGTGATTTTATTTACGAAGTGACCTGGTATGCGGAAGACAATCCAAACGGAAACCGTGGACGCCGGATCAGAAATCTGTACAAATTCCCACAAGGACGAAAGGTGAGCAATTTTCATCTGCCCGCAACTCTCGAAGATTACCGTACACTCTACCGCGCCTATCTTGAAGATCCCGATCTGCAGGATGCACGCGCCCGTTGGCCTTTTGTATGCGTATGGGATAATCACGAATTCGCATGGGCCGGTTATCAAAGTCAGTATGTCGCGGGAGGTGGTTACAATGCTCCTGCACAAAATCAGAAGGTGTACGCGAATCAGGCATGGTGGGAATTCATCCCGGCGATGGTGCAACAACCCGGCAATCCAAAGCTCGAACAGTTCATTCCTCCCAAAGTAGTGGATACTCCTATGGAAGAGTTCAACGATGACGGACTCTCCGAAGAGCCCAATAACCTGCTCGCGATACATAGTCTGAAGATTCAGCGTGTATTGCGTTGGGGCAAGAATGTGGATCTGTTGCTGACCGATAACTGGTCCTTCCGCTCTCCCGATATGTCGACGGATGATTTTGAAGTTCCGGAGTATCCGAGGGTCTCTCCACAGATCCCGCTTGAAATCATGAATTATGGTAAGCATTACAACAACAACAATCCACCGGAAACCATTCAATTCAATGGCAAGGACATTCCGAATCCGACGAAAGAAGTTTTTGCACAGACCTTCCTCGGTACAGAACAAAGACGCTGGTTCATCGAACAACTCGGCGCTTCCAAAGCACGATGGAAAATCTGGGGACATACTTTCGGCACCATGGAACTGCGTTGCGATTATCAGAATTTGTCCGGGGAATTGGGAAGCAAGTGGCCAAAGGATGTCGGCTACGCGGTGATGGACAACCGATTCCTTCGTGATAAAGATTTGATCTTTGATTTCATCCGCGATCAGAAAATCACGGGCTTTTGTGTAGTCGGCGGTGATCGTCACGCTTTTTTTGCAGGACTGGTTTCCAAAGCGCTTCCGCCAAAGAAATTCGAACCAATCGGTGTGGAGTTCATCACCGGTTCTATCTCACAGCAGACTCTGCAAGAGGTACTGGAAGTAACCATGAAAAAAGATCACCCGAAACGTGTGCTCCAACTGATTGATCAGCCGGATGGGAAGATGATTCCTTCCGTGAATGTAAGCGCTCTGCACGGTGTGGCATCGACGCTGAAATTAAAAGAGACCGGAGACATGAAGCAGGCCCGAGCTGTACGCAATCCGGATGTATCACCACATTTATCCTTGCTCGACATGGGCGGGCATGGTTACGGTCTGGTCACAGCCACCGCCGATCAACTATCAACAGAATTTGTCTGCATCCCGATACCATTCGAACGCAGTGAACAAGCGGATGGTGGTCCTTTGAGGTATCGTGTTGTTCACCGTACACGTTTATGGAAAGCGGGAGAAGCTCCTAAACTGGAGCAGGAGATACTTGAGGGGGATGCGGGGTATTGTGTTTGAGGGATTTTTGATTTTAGATTTTAGATTGTAGATTTTAGATTGGGGGAAAAGTCTGAACTTTGATTATTTTGATTTCGCTGAATGTGTAACTGTCTTATTGTTTGGGCGACTATTTATAAGGGTATGTTCAGTAGTTCAAGGAAAGTTTAATGATGAATAAATTCTCCCTCATCAGCGTAATCAAATAAATCAAACAAATCATAGTGCAGACATTTCTAATGGTCGAAATAGCAAGACTGGTATTTGTGAGAAGGTTTATTAATTTCCTAAACACTATTTTTAACACAGAGCGGGCACAAAGTGTCACACAGAGTTTCACAGAGGAGATATAGCGATTTAAATATGCTGAATGCTTCCCCTACTCCATTTCATTCAAACATTCGTACAACAACGATTGAAATATTAAAATGAATTTAGAAGTATGCCGACACGTTGAGCGATTCAAGGTGGATTAAAATCACACAATTAAAAAACAAGGGATGAATATCCGTCGAAGCTGGTTGATTGAAATCACACTTTAGAATACAAGGCATGGATATCCGGCGAAGCAGAGTATTTGCCTGCTTCAAGGATAAACTATAATTCGGGAAGATTCGAATAGCGAGGAATTGGACAGTTCCAGAAAATAAATCCCTTCCACAATATCTCCAAGTGATAATGAAACAGTTCCATTTTGATTCTTCCATTCTTTCACAAGCCGACCCTGGATATTCAATAAACGAATCGTGTAAGATTCCTGTTGAATGTTTAATTGAATATTGAGTTTGTCCCGGGTTGGATTCGGATAGAGATTGAAGGTATGATTAGAATTAGTCTGCTGTATACCTACACTTTGATTGGCCATGGGCCCCAATTTGGCAATGATGGGTTCTGTAGTATATAAGTTTGTATTCACAGATGTAAGGCCATCCATGATATAGTTTTGTTTAAAGAATGTACTTCCTAAATACAATAGACCTTGCTTCGAAATATCGATATCCGTCTCCGTATCTCCATAACCCTGATGATCTCCTTCTCCAAATGTTTTCTGCCAGATAATATGGCCATTCGGATCATACTTTAAAAGCAATGTCGCGCTGATGGGAATGTTGTAAACCATCATGGTGTCAATCAGGAGCGAATCTCCTTTACCAAATGCCGCAACAAAAATGTTGTCATCTTTGTCGGTCCTGACCGATAATCCAACTTCTTCTATAGAAATTGAAATTGTCTGAAACCATTGAAACACACCTAAGCTGTCAAACTTGATTAAGAAAAATCCGGAACCATTTGTGCAGAAAGGATTGTGAATCTGATCTCCGGGAAAAACATTACCATCGATATCAATGTAAAAATCCGAGAACCGGCCTGTAATCAGCACATTCTGTTGTTGATCCACACACACTCCTTTCACATAATCCGAACCAATGCAATTGGCGGTTTTGGTCCAACTGATGTTGCCATTCAGATCCATTTTTGAAACATACACTTCTGTCGTTGGAGAGCTGTCTGCATTGCTTGTCAGCATGCTTCCAATGATCAGACTTGATTCTCTGTATTCACCTGTAAAATAGACATGTCCTTGTTTATCCGCGCAAATATCCACGACGCTTTCATTGATTGAAGATCCAAAGGCCTTTGCCCATATAGCAGTTCCAGTACTGGAATATTTGCTAATAAAAATATCCTCCGCACCGACAGATGAATAAGTGTTGGCGCCAAAATTGACATTCGCGCTCCAAAACAAACCTGCTATATAAATATTATCAAATTCGTCGGTCGTGACAGCTTTGCCTTCATCAATCGAAGTGCCACCGATGTTTTTTGCCCACAACACATTTCCATAAGGATCCAATTTAAAAATAAAGGCATCCGACCGTACAGGGCCGATTGGATTTCTAAGCACGATACTTCCAATGTTCATGGAATCACCGTTGAATTTTCCTACTACGATAATATTATCTGCCTGGTCGATAGCTACACTGGCAGCTATATCCATGCTATCACCGCCAAAACTTTTTGTCCATAAAATATTGCCTGATGAATCGTATTTACTTACAAAAATATCCGACATCGTATACTGATTTATAATACCTCCGGTAGGATTTACATTCGGAAAGTACTGCGAACCGGAAGAGATGGAATCACTAAGAAAATCGCCAACCATCACCACATTGGACTTGCTGTCACAGGCTATACTCCGGCCATTATCATCCTTGCTGCCTGCTAAAGTTTTAGCCCATTCCCAATTCGGAATTTGAGCTTCGCCTATCAAACAAAAGCTGCAAAACAGTAATGTCAAAAGAAATAACCTTTTCATACATTCGTAATTTGAGGTAAAAATAATGTTCTTTGGGAATGTACCAAATATATATCAGCTGTTTGCAGGATTATGACAGATTTTATTTGAAATCTATCCTATTCATTCTTATTTCCGTTCTTTCTATATCTCTGATCTTTCATAACAAAAAAGCGCTGGCCGCCAGAGAAAGGTTTATTACACAAACAGGTGAGTTAATGCCTAAAGTGCTTTATAATATAAAACTGCACTATCAGACATCAAATGGTGCGAAGACGTATATATCACCGAACAACTTATGCGATGTCTATGTATTTGACAAGTACTTTGCTTTTGTTCGCAGAAAGAATTTTGTTTTTAAAGTCCTTTTTGCTCCTGTTCTAGTCACATCAGAACCTGACACAGTGAAAAAGAATTTCACGTATCTTGAATCCTATAAACCCGAACAGGTTCACTTCAATCAACAAATCAAAGGAAATGTTGACATAAAACTTAATGACCCATTGTACAAATATTTGAAGATTAATCTTACATTTAAAGAACTAACCAGCGAGCAAACAGCAATATTAGATAAAATTAAGGAATGGTGCTGATGATTGTAACGAGAATATCATTGTTCTGAACGATATCTGCTATAAAATACCACGTTCATTTATAACTTTAAGTTATCCGCTTAAAAATGCAAAGACTAAGAAATTAAAGCAATAAATGCAAATCGAAACAAAGGATAAAGTCTATTTTCCCAATTTACTTCATTCAATAGGTTTGGTCATTTTGCTCTTTGTAATCGAATTCCCATTTTCTTTGCTCAGAAAAATAACGGAACTAAATAATCCGGAATTGAAATCATCTTTTATTCATTTAATTAGTTCTGTTCTGGAGATGACTGTTATAATTATTGTCGCATTGATGATAATGAGAAAACGCAACAAGGATAATTATAAGTTAAAATTTAAAAGAGTTAGCTTTCTTAATTTGTCAATTTTAGCTATAATGGGAATGTCTGTACTGATTATTACAAAAGCACTCACAATTTATATACCAATAACGCATAAAACTGCTGAATATTATCACAAATTATATGAACCTAATTTTTTAAATTTAGTCCGTGCTGTAATTATTGTACCTATAACCGAAGAGATATTCTTTAGAGGAATTATACTTCAAGGGCTTTTAAAAAATTACAAGCCGACAGTAGCAATTTTTTTGTCAGCCATCATCTTTGGACTAGTGCACATGAATCCCGGTGCAATGATTACAGCTACTGTTGGCGGATTACTGACAGGCTGGATCTATTGGAAAACCAATTCATTGCTCCCATGTATCATGCTTCATTTTCTGAATAATATGATGGCTTACCTTTCCTGGTCAAAGTTTTTAAAACTGCATGAGAATCCATCTCTGATGCTATTCATGATGACTGTTGCAACTTTGATACTTATAATTTGCTATAAATACCTGAATAATAATTTGACTACAAGATTTACATAAAACATAATTATAAACCAAATCAACCCCCATGAATCTAACACTTAAAACCCTCACAGTAATTGTTTCAGCCTTCGTGCTCTTCCTCCCTCCACAAATTCCCCCCACATTTTCCCCGGAACTTACGGTGTTTCCTCTTCGGATCCATCCGATATTAAACTGACCATCCATGCTGACCACACTTATCTTTACCAGGACTTTTCTGATCCGAAGAATTCGATTTCAGTCAGCGGTAACTGGACTTTAAAAGGCAACAAAGTTTTACTTGAAAACAGTGATCCCGGAAAGAAATTTCATTCTGTCTGGACATTCACGGACAATGGACAGGTGGCTAAATCCAGGAAGGGTCTTTTGTTTTACAGGTTGTGCAGACTGGACAAATAAAAATTCGGGTAAAGAGAATATTTAATAATTCAGTTAATACCTGATGGAGTTGTGTTTTGTAAGTACGCATCTTTATCTTGAAAATTTAATTACAAATGAGACATCTGATATTTTTTATGCATACTTCCCTCGATGGCTTTGTTGCCGGCCCGAAGGGAGAATTGAACTGGGTAAGTATTAACGATGAGATTTTCGATTTTGTCGCTACGATGACAGCACAAGCCGACACGGCTTTGTATGGACGGGTAACTTATGAAATGATGCAAAGTTACTGGCCAACAGCCGGTCAACAACCAAACGCTTCAAAACACGATAAGGAACATTCTGTTTGGTACAAAAATGTTTCGAAGGTTGTTTTATCAAAGACCTTGAGTGAAGCAGGTCTTGAAAATACTGTTGTCATTGGCGACAATCTTACAGACAATATCAACAAGATAAAAAACCGCGATGGAAAAAATATTCTGATTTTTGGTAGTCCGGGTGCGTCGCATTCTTTATTGAGTCTGGGTCTGGTGGATGAATTTTGGTTATTTGTGAACCCGATTCTTCTTGGACAAGGTATTCCTCTTTTTAAAAGCATCACCGAAACAACCAAACTGAAGCTTCTGGAATCTAAAACTTTTGCTGGCGGAGTGATTGCGCTGCATTATGCAAAAAGCAGTAATTAATTTGCGTTCTTTTTGCGGATGACACACTCTCAGCAAATCGGGGCAAAGTTCGCAAAGATGAAAAAGCAAGACGCAAAGGACGCGAAATATGCAATTCGTTCAAAGATGATGAGCAAACCTACCGTTAACTTGAAAAATGTCTGCAATTTCGCAGGTACATTTCTCCTTCATTCGTGTGTTGCGAAAGACATCCGTCATTGTCTACAACGGCAATTATCATTTATTTTGCGGCTAAATAAAGTGTATGTTATTTAACAAACAATTGGGTAATGATTTGGAGTGTAAATCACACCTGATTTTTCATAACAGTGCATTGAGTCAGTACTGTACAGAAGATGAGAAGTCGCTGATTGTCAAGAATCTGATTCACAGGAGTTATCATAGAAATGAAGTAGTCTTTTATGAAGGACAACCTTCCTTTCTCATCTATTTTATCTGCAGCGGGGTTGTGAAGCTCTGGAAAGAGGGTTGTCATAAACTGGAGCAATCAATCCGTTTTTCAAAAACAGGTGATATGTTTGGCTTTTGGGGTTCACTTGAGAATTCAAATTATTCACTTTCAGCGACAGCTATTTCAGATTCAGAATTATACTTTATCAAGAAGGATATTTTTCTTCCCATTGTGCAGGCCAATTCATCTTTAAATATGCTCCTCCACGATTATATCAAAGAGCTAAAAAAAACAGAAGATAGCCTCCGGAATATGGCCGAAATGAATGTTCGTGAAAAAGTAGCCCATTCGCTGCTTGAACTCTTGGATCTTTTCAGAAATAACCTGGATGAGCACACGTATAAAATTGTTCTGTCCAGGAAAGAAATTTCCTCTTTATCCGCGATAAGTGAGGACAGGGTTAGTAAGCAACTTTCTGATTTCAAGAAGGAACGTAAAATTATCGTTGAAGGTGCAAAAACCTTTATCGATAAACAGGCCTTGCAGGAAATTATAAAACCTTATATGTTATCCTGAGTTCCGGCTTTTCCAATTTATTGACAGCATAAGCTTCTGCCCTGTTTCGTACATCCTGATCAGTAAAATTTTACTAAACTTTCCCTGACAGGCAAACTTTGATCAAACTCCAATCCCAAGGCTGCGTTCTTTAAAACTCTGACATATGTCGGCTTTTTTGACGTCCACAAACTTTTTTAGTTCAGTCATCGGGCAGGGCTTGGTTATACACATGTTGTTCTTTTGTACTGTAATTTGTCGTTAATGAATACGGTCGAATGAAAACGCTCCACACAAGAACAGGTTCAGCTTCCAAAGGCGGGCTATTTAGGGGAACCGGAAACGAACAGAATTGTTTTCACCAAGAACAATAACTCAGGAACATTATGAGATACGGGGATTCAAAACAAGTTTATTTTGACAAGTTGTCCGGAAGAAATTCTACCCGGGATAAAGAAAATATTGTAAATACGATTTTCAAAAACAATTCATTGAGCAAGGGGTGTACGGATGATCAAAAAAATTACATTATCGCGCACATGAATTGCCGGAACTACAGAAAGGGGGAAGTTGTATTTTATGAAAATCAACCCTCGTATCTTATCTATTTTGTTGAATCCGGAATCGTTAAACTCTGGAAGGAAGGCTTGCACAAAGACGGTCAAATTATTCGTTTCGCAAAAGAAGGGGATATGATGGGATTTTGGGGCGCGCTGGAAAACAATAATTATTCGCTCACTGCCACAGCGATGACGGATTCACAGCTTTGCTTTATCACACGAGATATTTTTCTTCCGGTTATCAAATCGGATTCTGCTTTAAACAGCATTTTGCACGATTATATCAAGGAATTAAAAAAAACAGAAGATGACCTGCGCAATATGGCGGAAATGAATGTGCGTGAAAAAGTAGCTCACTCCATATTAATACTGCTTGACTTGTTTAAAAACAAACTGGATGAAATTTCGCTTCGTGTTGTATTATCCAGGAAGGAAATCGCAGCATTATCTGCCATTTGTGAAGACCGGGTAAGCAAGCAGTTGTCTGATTTTAGAAAAGAACGAATCATCATCACAAATGGTAAAAACACATATATTGACAAGCTCGCTTTGCGAAAAATAATTTCATTCAGCGATTATCTCGATAAAATAATGAACTGATATGCTTGTGTAAGCCCTCCAATTTTTTGGAGAATCCCTGCCTTGATAAGCAGGGATTTTTTTTGCACTCCTCCCCTCTACTCTTTCTAAAATTATTTTAATTCCGTTGTTTTTTTTTAGCTGTTCGTCGCTTAGAAAGTAAAAGCATATGTTTTGCTTTTCACTTTCTGAAAATATGATTCCGGGAAGGCATTCGGCCTGTTGGTTTACCGTGCCATCGATCGATAATATCTTGCCGATGTCGTTGTGAATAACAGGTTCGGCCTGCAATTGTTGTCCACAGTTCTGTTTGTTAGAACCTTTACAATATCAGGTTTACACGTCTGCAAGGATTGATCTTTCATTCTTATCTATTACTGCTTACCGACGAATGACAAACTTCTCTGCGACATATGTCGGCATTTACATGGGCAACAAACTTGGATTTGTCAGCCCCTGGACGAAGTATATTCATACAGAAGTGGCCAATTTTGTTCTGTGATTCAAAGGAGTTCAACCCAATCAAAGATGAAAATTAAAACAAATCCAGGTTTACTTTCAGCGACAGAATTCCATGCACCATTGCTTTCAATGAACTCTGCTGAAGTGATTCTCGCCGGGATTTACCCTTGCATCAGTCAACAAATATTCTGACCACTTATAATAAAGATCCTAACCAATCTTAATAAAGAAATAAATGGAAACCGGAAAAGAAAATAAAATCATCAAATCTGAATCCGCAGCAAATGAAAAAGCATCCACTCGCCGGGGCTTTTTAAAACTTAGTCTTTTGGCCGGGGGAGTTGCATTGGCAGGAGCGGAAGTCACAAGAATGTTGGCCGGACCCAAGACATCGAACGGTGAAAAAATTAAGCTGTTGAGTAAAGACGGGAAACTGGTTGAAGTGGACAGCGCGAATGTGCATGCAGTTGTCGTGGATAGTACTGCCGGTACAAACATCCGTCAGGGCGTACCCGGAAAAAAATTCGTCCGTGTCATCGATTTGGCGCGATGTTCAAATGAACGTGCATGTATTGAAGGATGTCAGAAACAACACAACCTGCTTCCTCCTATCGAATGGATCAAAGTGAAAAAGATGCAGGATGTGGAAATGGAATCACCGTATTGGTTTCCTCAAATGTGTTACCACTGTGATAATCCTCCGTGCACAAAAGTATGTCCGGTGGATGCTACATTTAAGAGAAGCGACGGATTGGTGCAGACGGATAATTCACGCTGTATCGGTTGCAAATTCTGTATGGCAGCCTGCCCTTATTCCGCACGTAGCTTCAATTTCGGAAGACCCGAACAAACAGCATATTTCGAAAAGCATAAAGATGATCCAGGTATTTGCCCCACCAGTAAACCAGAAAATTATGGCACTGTATCCAAATGCGATGGCTGCCCTGATGATATGGCGAAAGGAATACTTCCTGCATGTGTCCGCAAATGTCCGAATGGTGTGATCTTCTATGGTGATGAGAACGAAGACACCGTTTCCAATGGAGATGAAATATTTCAATTGTCCGCTCTTCTCACTGAACGCGCAGGCTACCGCCAATTCGATACGCTGGGTACAAAACCCAGAACCTATTATCTGCCGCCGGTGAAACGTAATTTCCCCTTCCAGGAAGCTAAGGAAAAACACAATACACAGGAATAACACAATCAATCCCAATCACACACATTCATTATGGAAACGACCACTATTGCATATGACCCCGTGATTCAGGAAAAGCTGAAATCAAGTGAGGAAATTTTTGTCCAACCGGAAGTGATCAAAGCATTTCAGGAGAGGCAGAAACTTGCCTGGGAAAAGAGGATGCAGGAGAAGTACAGTAAAATGGAATCAGATCTACTTCAGCCGATTCGTAAAATCAGTCTTGCAGGGAAAATCTGGATAGGATTTTTAATTATAGCCTGCTTGTGCGGACTTTATGCTTATTATCTGCAGGAATCCAGAAGCAAATACGAAACGATTGCACTTCGGGATTACACCATGTGGGGTGTTTATATTTCGACATTCGTTTTTTATGTTGCTTTAAGCTTAGTCGGTGCTTTGATGTCTGCCATTCTCAAATTGATCAACTTCGAATGGTATCGCCCGCTGGCCAGAATAGCACAAATCATTTCGGTCTCCGCGATCATCATGGCAGGACTGTGTATCGATTCCGCAATGGGCCGTCCTGATCGGCTGTATTATCTTCTTCTGCACGGAAGACTTCAGTCTCCGATTGTGTGGGACGTGATCGTTGTCGTGACCTACATCGCCGCAAGCTGTTTGTTACTCTTCATTCCGATGCTTCCTGAAATGGCGATATGCCGTGACCGGCTTACTGAAAAACCTGCGTGGATGCGCTGGATGTACAATAAGCTTTCTTTCGGATGGAAGGGTGCTCCCGAACAATGGAAAATAGTGAAGCGGAGTGTTCACATTCTTGCGGTAATGGTTGTTCCCCTGGGCGTTTCCATTCATACGGTAACGGCATGGTTATTTGCAACAACACTACGTCCGGAATGGGACAGTACCAATTTTGGACCTTACTTTGTTTCCGGTGCCTTCCTGCTGGGCTGCGCGGCAATGATCGTAGCGGTTTATATGATTCGCAAATTTTACCATTACGAAAAATATCTTACGGTAAAACATTTTGATCGCATGGGTAAGATGTTGGTATTGCTCGGGCTTTGTTACACGTATTTTAATGTGAACGAATATCTCGTGCCATCTTATAAAATGAGCGGATTGCATGCCAACCACCTGCTTGATTTATTTGTAGGAGAATCCGCCGCGATGTATTGGATGGTTGCCGTCTTTGGCTTCATTATCCCGGGAACTTTACCCATGTTTAAAGCAATGCGGAAACCTCTTCCGCTCACTATCATAGCAACTACGGTTGTAATTGCTGCCTGGTTCAAACGCTATCTTATTGTAATACCGGGATTATCACATACGTTTCTTCCGATTCAGGATGTTCCGGAATCATGGACGCACTATACTCCCAGTCTTATTGAGATGACGATTGTAGGCGCGACATTCGCGGCATTGCTGCTCATTGTCACTTTATTCTCCAGGCTGTTTCCAATTATTTCGATTTGGGAAGTAGCCGAAGGAGAAGGAGTCAATCTGAGCAGGATCAATAAACACATTAAATCAAAAATGGTATGAAAAAGATTATCAATTCAATCGGGGTAATGTGTAAAAGCTTTCTGATACTACTGAGTTTCGTTCCTTCACTGGTATGGGCAGCTGAATCAGGACCTCAGAAGATTATACTCACGCTGACAAAAACTGAGGATGCCAGGTCATGTAAGGCCCTCGTGTTATCTGCCGATTCGAAGCCGGTAAGTGGTGTTGCAGTAAATTTTTATATCCAACGCAATATCGGACTGCTTCCGATCGGCACCCTGAAAAACACTAACGATGAAGGTGAAGCCAATGTTAACTTCCCAAAAACTATTCCCGGTGATGCAAATGGAAATGTGGTTGTCATCGCTCGTCTCGATGAGGATGAATCCATCACGGATCAAAAATCGATTGCATGGGGAACGAAAGCAGTTCTCACCACTCCGGTTGATCCAAATGCATTGTGGTCTTCAAACGCGCCAACGTATCTGATTATCCTTTCGAATACGATTATTGCCGGAATATGGGGTACGATGGGGTATATCGTCTTCCTGCTGTTCTTCCGGGTCAAAAAGAGCGGCGCAAATTATCAACCCTGACATTAAAAAATTCATTCAAAAGTAATATTAACCCAGTCTAATACTTCTTATTATGAAAAAGTTCACCACTAAATCAACGTTATTCCTGGTTGGAATGAGCGTTATCAGTTTTCTCCTCTTCACAATGATCGCTTTTAACGGAAATGCTCAAAAACAAAAATCATCAAATAAACCATGGCCTTGTCCTGAAAAAGTAGCACAACTCACCAATCCGATCAGTCCTGAACCCGGAATTCTTGCAGCTGGAAAAGAAATCTGGTTGCAGAAATGTAAGTCCTGCCATGGAAAAACCGGTCACGGCGATGGCACGAAATCAAAAAATATTGATGTGACAATTGCCGACTTTACATCCCCTGAAATTCAAAGCAAACCCGATGGTGAATTATTCTGGAAAACCAAAGAAGGAAGAAAACCAATGCCATCCTGGAAACATGAATTATCAGATATCGACAGGTGGTCTGTCATCCATTACATTCGTACACTTCCAAAAGAAAAAGATTCAAGTCAAACTTTGAGTTATCGGTAATCAATTTACCTCCATGGAACAACCCGAAATATCTCCGGCTTAAGTAGACGCAAGATTAAAGCCGGAGAATTTTGGGGGACAGGGAGTGTCAATGAGAAAGTCATCAAACAAGTTCTTTAATCCATCCATCCACAATCAAAATTTAAAAAGAAAAAATATGAAAAAATCCTTGCATTACCTCAACATGTTCCTCGCAGGAATCACACTCGCAGGAATCACCCTCTATACGAATACATCATTTGCAGGTGATGGTAAGCCGGAAGGTAAACCCTGGCCCTGTCCCGACAAAGAAGCGAAAGTTAAAAGCCCTATCAAATCTGATGCAAGTGTAATGACCACCGGTAAAGAGCTATGGAATCAACATTGCAAATCCTGCCATGGAAAAACAGGCAAAGGCGATGGAACCAAAGCGGAATCTATTAATATTTCCTGTGGTGATTTTACTTCCGAGAAATATCAGAAAAGAACTGATGGAGAATTATACTGGCTAACAACTGAAGGAAGAAAACCTATGCCTTCATACAAAGAGAAGTTAACAGACAACGAACGCTGGATGATCGTACTGTTTACCCGTACTTTTAAATAATCCAATCCCGAAAAATAGACAGATGGTCTAAGCTCATTGCTGAGCGCCATTCTAACAGATATGTCAGGAGAATGAACACCTCTCGACTGGGCCCGGCCAAAAGGAAATTCCTTTGATGGTCGGGCCTGTTTATTGACCCTCGTTCCCAAATTAACTCGTGTCCTTTGTCCCGATGGGAGAAAAACTTCGTGAAAAGAGCGTAAAGAAGAATAAGCAAAATCAGATGCTGGCAGCATTTTTTTTATCTTGAGCCTTCATATCATCGCGTGTAAATTATAAAATGAACAAGACCGGTATCATTTCCTGGAAAGGTTTTCATTGGGAATATTTTGTGTACGGAAACGGACCTGAATATCTCTTCGCCTTTCATGGCTTTGACAATGACGCGGTAGACTTTTCTTGTTTTGAAAAAGCGTTGGGAAAAAGATATACCATCGTTGCTATCAATCTTTTTTTTCATGGAAAAAGTTTCTCCGAAAAAGGAGTCTACAAACCCGGCTTCAGCGAAAATGACCTGAATGAATTGTTCAATCGCTTCCTCATCGAATTTAATTGCACACGATTCTCCTTGCTTGGTTTTAGTCTGGGCGGAAGAATAGTCCTTCAGCTCACAATTGCTTACGCCGAAAGAATCAACCGCGTATTTCTGCTGGCTCCTGACGGTTTAAAAATCAGTCGCTGGTATCGTTTTGTGACGCATTGGAGAATCGGAAGAAGATTGTTCAAACGGGTTGTCGTCAATCCCAACAACTTTTTCGCGATCGCGGGTTTCTTTCGAAAGCTCCGGCTGGTTGGAGCCAAGCAATACAAATTCGCTTTGGGAAATTTTGACACAAAAGAAAAAAGAGAAAAGGTGTACAATGTGTGGATGATCTTCCGGAACATTCTTCCGGATCCATACATCGTAAAAGTTTCACTGGATGAGAACCAGGTTATTCTGCATCTGGTTTTTGGTGCCTACGATACAATCATCCCTGCAGTCTGGGGCAAAAAATTCAGGAAAGGTCTGGATACACCGGTAACGTTTGATGTCCTCGAGATGGGACATAATTTGCTCAAAGAAAAAGTCGCCGAGGAGCTCTACCGTTTAATTACGGACAATAAAAAAGATGCTGACTGAAGCCAGCATCTTGCATAATATCTTTAACCGAATCGATTATTTCTCGTCAGAAACAGTGAGTTTCTTACGTCCACGGGCACGACGTGCGGCAAGCACGCGACGGCCATTGGCTGTACTCATACGTTCACGGAAGCCGTGTTTATTCTTTCTGCGACGATTCGACGGTTGGTATGTCCTTTTCATGGTAATTAACTGTTTTGGGCCTCAAAAATCAGGATGGCAAAGGTATACTATTTTTTTTTCTGAACAAATATTGAAGAAAAAGAAGCCTTTATACTTATGCTCTGATTATTAAATACTTATATAAACTACTTTCTTTGTTTCGAAGAATTCTTCTTTGAAATAACGATTTAAATCAAAAACCAGACTCGGTTTTCCCAGATCCGCAATTTCCTGATCGAGGTCTCCCCCTTTCAGGTATAAAATGCCATTTTTCAGCGCATTCTTCCCTCCCGGCCTGATTTTCCGGTTGACCCAGCCATAGAATTCTGTGAGGGTAGTCACCGCACGGCTGACCACGAAATCGAATTTTTCGTCCAATTCCTCCGCTCTGGCTTTGCTGGCTCTGAGGTTCTCCAAACCGAGGGCTTTTGCGACTTCCTGCACGACGGTGATCTTTTTTCCGATGGAATCCACCAGATGGAACTTCACCTCCGGAAAAAGTATTGCCAGGGGAATCCCGGGAAAGCCTCCGCCGGTACCTACATCGAGGACACTTGTTCCCGGAACAAAACTGATCACTTTCGCGATGCCCAGGGAATGCAATACATGATTGATGTAAAGGTTCTCGATATCCTTGCGGGAGATCACATTGATCTTTTCATTCCATTCCTTATAAAGAGAGCCAAGCAGGTTGAATTGATCCTGCTGCTTTGCTGTAAGCGTTGGAAAGTAGTGAAGGATAATTTCTGAATGCGGGAACTCCATTAGGTATAAATGTTTCGTCCCATTGGGACAAAGAACACAACCATGATAAGATTGGTCAATTTATCCAAATGGGACGAAATAAATTTTCGGATTTATATCTGCTCCTCCTGATTCTTCAGGATCTGATAAAGAAACTCACGGGCACGGAACAATTGTGCTTTTACGGTTCCCAGAGGAAGCTTCAGCTCGTCAGCAATTTCTTCATATGAACGTTCCTGGAAATAACGCAGTTCAACAAGACGTTTGTAACGTGGTTTTAATTTTTCCACAACATCACGCATCAGGATTGCTTTTTGCTTTTTGATCATCTTCTCTTCCGGATCAAGCATCGGAGATTTGATTTCAAATTGCATTTCCTGTCCGCTGTCGTTCTCCATATTTTTATCAATGGAGAAAGTGTACTTCCTTTTACGACGGATAAAATCGATACAGTTGTTGGTCGCGATCTTAAACAACCATGTACTGAAGGCGAAATCCGGAGTATATTGATGAAGGTTTTTAAACGCTTTACCAAAGGCTTCGATGGTCAGATCATCCGCGTCGTCGCGGTTATTGACCATTTTCAACAACATGAAGTAAATGGAATCCTTGTAGCGCGACATCAGCTCTGCATAGGCTTTTTGATCGCCTTTCACAGCGAGTTGCACGAGCTTAAAGTCGACTTGTGCTTTTTCTGACAAATTGGGATTTACTTCCATGCTTTTTGCTTTGTGAACATGTTAGAGATATAAATGACCGGTTGAAGCAATGCATGCACTGGCTCCAGTACGGGAAATAGGAAAATGAGGTCTTTTTCGTTGAGTCGGGTCGCACTCTTCCACAAAACCGGCATTTTGAGTAATAACAAACCTCCGTACAAAGATACGAGTATTCTCCACTCAAAACGCAATGATAATAAGGCAATTAACAGTAGATAAAAGAAGATTCCGCTCATTGAAATAAGGAAGATCTGAAGCTTGTGGATTCCTTTGTAATGTCTTCCTGTACTCATGTGCCTTCTCTTCTGACGGAACCAATCGCCAAACTTTGCTTTTGGTTCGGACAGTGTAAACGCGGATTCTGATATTTCTATTTTGGTATTTTGTTTATTGGCATTTTCATTCACAAACAAATCATCATCTCCAGAAAAAAGGTGATTGTGTTTCGCGAAACCTTTATTTCTGAAAAAAAGTGATTTTCTGTATGCCAGGTTTCTTCCTACTCCCATATATGCATTTCCACCCAGCGCGAATCCGAAGTATTGCATGGCAATGAGGAATGTATCAAAGCGAATCAGTTTATTCAAAAAGCCGGGCTTTTTCTGATAAGCACCATAACCCAGAACAATTTCTGTCTCTGAACTGAATTGTGATTGCATTTGCGCCAGCCAGTTTTTTGATGAAGGAATACAGTCCGCGTCGGTCATGAGCAACAATTCATTCTTCGCGGCTTTTACACCAAGGGTGAGCGCGAACTTTTTACCATGGCGGTATTTCTCCTGTTCTTTGATCGTGACAACTTTGAGATGCTTGTAAGTGAGCGCCATCTCGTCGAGATATTCCGAAGACTCATCCCAGGAGCAATCATTCACAACTATCACTTCGAAATCAGGATAAGCCTGTTCAAGTACCGCCTGCAAATTCTTCCGGAGATTGATCGCTTCATTTTTGGCACAGATAATCACTGAAACCGGTTCATTACCAGGAGTTAATTTCTCAGCTTTATAAAATGCCAGTCGTCGATACGTCACCCAATACACCCAGAACTGGATGAAAGTCACTGCACTCAGAAATAAAAACAACAGGTCCGTTACCGGCCCTTTCACCAACATCATACGAACAGATAGAAATTATCCAACTTTTACACTTTCTACAAATGTATCCAGACCCATCCTACCAAAGTGTCTATATTTGCGGAGATATTAACGCTCGTTTGTTGATGAAGACATGACCGGTGCTTGGAGGTTAGTGCTTAGTGCATAGTACAAGCTACTAAGCACTAACCACTAACCACTAAGCACTAACCACTAAGAACCAAGAACCAAGCACTGAACAAAATGCTTTTCACAATTAAAAAAACCGATCCCAATTCCAAGGCGCGTGCCGGGGAGATTACGACGGATCACGGGAAAATTCTGACGCCAATTTTTATGCCGGTGGGAACGGGAGGGACTGTGAAAGCAGTGCAACAACCCGAGCTCAAATCGGATATCAAAGCGCAGATCATCCTTGGAAATACATATCACCTCTACCTGAGACCCGGAACCGGTTTGCTTGAAAAAGCGGGAGGTCTGCACAAGTTCATGAACTGGGACCGTCCCATTCTTACCGACAGCGGTGGTTACCAGGTGTATTCTCTTGCCGACAAAAGAAAAATAAAGGAAGAAGGCGTAGCGTTTACATCGCATATTGACGGATCCAAGCATGTCTTTACGCCGGAACGGGCGATGGATATTCAACGGAGCATCGGTGCCGACATCATGATGGCATTGGATGAATGTACTCCCTATCCCTGCGATCACAAATACGCGAAAACCAGTATGGGAATGACGCATCGCTGGCTCCAGCGCTGTTGCAAACAATTCGATCTCACGGAAGGAAAATATGGCTATTCACAAACTCTGTTTCCTATCGTACAAGGAAGTGTTTACAAAGATCTTCGTATAGAATCCGCAGAATTTATCGCCGGTCAGGAAAGAGAAGGCAATGCAATCGGCGGCTTGTCTGTTGGCGAGCCCGCTGAAATGATGTACGAAATGACCGAACTGGTTTGCAATATTCTCCCCAAAGACAAACCCCGTTACCTCATGGGTGTGGGCACTCCAATCAATATCCTCGAAGGAATCGCTTTGGGAGTGGACATGTTCGATTGCGTGATGCCGACACGAAACGCGCGGAATGGAATGCTCTTTACCAAAAACGGGATCATCAATATCCGTAACGAAAAGTGGAAAGAGGACCTCGGTCCAATTGATCCGGATGGAACTTCCTATGTGGATCAGTTTTATTCAAAAGCCTATCTTCGCCACCTCGTCATCAGCAAAGAAATCCTTGGTGCACAAATAGCGACATTACACAATCTGGCTTTCTATCTCTGGCTGGTAACCGAAGCCAGAACAAAAATTCTTGAAGGCACCTTTCGGCAGTGGAAGGATAGCATGGTTGGGGTGCTTGGACGGAGGCTTTAGGGTTATGAGTTATGAATTATGAATTCTGAATTCTGAATTCTGAGTTCCGGGTTCGAGGTTCAGTTTTTATGAATTTAATAAATAATATTAAGGTCATACCACTAAGAACTAACCACTAAGCACTAACCACTAACCACTAACCACCAAGCACTAACAACTAACAACTAACAACTAACAACTAACAACTAACAACTAACAACTAACCACCAGAGTGCTCAAAATCCTCGACCGCTATATTATCCGTAAATTCCTGGGGACGTTTTTCTTTTCCCTGGCTTTGATCATTTTGATCGCGGTGGTGTTTGACATTTCGGAAAAGCTGGACGATTTCATCGAAAGAAAAGCTCCGCTGAACAAAATCATTTTTGATTACTACTTCAATTTCATTCCCTACTTCGCGAATTTATTTGCCTATCTCTTTGTATTTATCTCTGTTATTTATTTCACGGCAAGACTCGCCGCGAATACTGAAATTGTAGCTATCCTCAACAGCGGAATCAGTTTCCGGCGATTGCTCTACCCCTATTTTGTGGCTTGTTCCGCGCTGGCAATTTTATCCTTCTATTTCAACGGCTGGGTGATTCCGCACTCTAATAAAATCAAACTTGATTTTGAAAATGTTTACATAAAAAACCCTGTTGAATTCAAAGATAGAAATCTCCACCGGCAAATTTCACCGGGCACCTACATGTATATGGAGAGCTATAACAATATCGACAATATCGGTTATCGTTTCTCTCTTGAAAAAATCGAGAACGGAAAAAGAACATGGTTTTTGAATTCCGACAGGATCGTTTGGGATTCTACCAGTTCAAAATGGAGAATCGAAAATTATTATATCCGTTCCATCAACGGCTTTCATGAAAAACTCGCTTCCGGACCAAGGATGGACACTACGCTCTCCATCAAACCCGGAGATTTCAAAAGACGTTTGAACATTATCGAAGCAATGGATACACCTGCTCTGAATCGTTTCATTGAAGAGGAACAAAGTCAGGGTTCAGAAAATGTAAACGCTTATCTCATTGAGAAGTACAGAAGAATCGCTGTACCTTTTTCAACATTCATTCTGATGCTGATTGGTGTTTCTTTGTCGAGCAGAAAAGTGAGAGGTGGAATCGGAGCGCAGTTGGGATTGGGAATCACACTTAGCTTTTCCTATATTCTTTTCATGCAGGTATCAAACACTTTCGCCATTAATGGCTCTATTCCTCCCCTGCTGGCCATTTGGATCCCGAACATTATTTTTGCGGGGATCGCGGCGCTGTTGGTTCGGTTTGCGCCGAAGTAGGTTAGAGGTTAGAGGTTAGAGGTTAGAGGTTAGAGGTTAGAGGTTAGAGGTAGAGGTTAGAGGTTAGAGGTTAGAGGTTAGAGGTTAGAGGTTAGAGGTTAGAGGTTAGACTTTAAATCCAACCTCTAATCTGAAACATCGCACGATTATTGACGAACAACAAAGGTCCTCGTTACTGAAGCTTTTCCGTCGCTGAGTTGGATGGAATAAATACCATTGGCAAGGTTAGCATCTACAGGAATAGTTGACATTCCTTTTTCCGCAGAAATTGTTTTCACAGAAACAGTCTGCCCAAGCATGTTCGAGATTTTCAACTCGAGTGTCTTTTCCATGTTGGTTACAAAATCAAGTGTAAACGAACCTGAATTCGGATTTGGATAAAGTTCAATTGTTTTCAGCCAGGTATTTTCTGTTACTCCAAGACAAGCATCTACACGCACGGTTTGTGTCGCTACCAGATTGCAACCTTGCGGCGAATGATAGATGTAAGAAATCTCGTGTGTTCCTATTCCGGCTTCGGCAGGATCAAAAGAAATACAATGTATACCCGGACCACTGAAAGCTCCACCCAAAGCGGAAGGCATTAATGTTACCGCAGGATTAAATACGCAATACAAAGTATCCAGTCCGGAAAAACTAAGATTGATTGGAGTGGAATGAACAAAACGTGTAGCAGCGGTATTCGTACAACCTGGACCGGCACTTACATCAACAGAATAAACGCCTTCCTGACTGGCAGGAATACTTGATGAATCCGCGCCGGTAAGTGGTGTTCCGTCAAGGCTCCACTGGTATGTAAAACCGGCACCTTCAGGAACGCTTAATAATGCACTCCCTGTTCCACAATCAATAACCGTGTCAACACCACCATTGATATAAGTCGCGGGAGTGCAATCAGCGGAAGAAAATTTAAATATTGTTCCTGTTCCAACTCCGGCGCAATACAATTCGCCATAACGATCTTCCCCGAAACAGGAAACGTTTGTCGGTCCGATATTACCCAGATTCGTGACAGTATAAATTCCCAGCGAATCTACTTCCATGTAGCGAATGCTTGAAGCGCAATAATCCGTGAAAAAATATTTTTTCCACATATCGTTATGCGATCCACCACGGTAGCGATATCCACCGGTAACGGAACAGTTTCCGCTTGTGTGCGTGTATGTATAAACCGGACTGGTGTAATTCACCAATGGTAAACAACCGGAACCTGAAGAATATTGTGAAGTGCCTTCCCAGCATCTCCAGCCGTAATTTCTTCCACCCTGCGCCCAGGCCGGCTGGAAATCTATTTCTTCTACTGCGTTCTGTCCGACATCTCCTATCCACAAATCTTTTGAAACACGGTCAAAGCTCCATCTCCAGGGATTTCTGATTCCGATGGCCCACAGTTCTTCTCTGCCGGGAGTACCGTTGCAGGGATATGGATTTCCGGGAGGAATTTCATAAGTAGGAATAGAAGGATCAACTTTAATTCTCAAAATTTTTCCAAGAAGAGAGTCTCTGTTCTGTGCACGGTTTTCAGGATCACCACCGGAACCACCATCGCCCATACCAATGTACAGATAGCCATCAGGGCCAAAGGCAAGATGTCCGCCATTGTGGTTGGAATAGGGTTGCCATATCGTAAGCAGAATCTCTTCCGTATTCGGATCCACGGAATCCGGATTTGTTGCACTCACACGGAATCTTGATATGCGTGTATCACCGTGTGTACGTGCAGTGTAATTCACATAAAAATATCCGCTGGTTGCAAAATCAGGAGCGAATGCCAATCCCAGCAATCCCTGTTCGCTACTTACAATCACGCGGGAAACGATGTTAAGAAATGGATATGGATTTTTTATACCATTCTGATCGAGGATTTGGATTCGTCCGGGTTGCTCAACAACAAACAGACGGTCATCACCACAACTTTTGATGTCAACAGGACTGCTTAATCCTGTTGCAAAGCTGGTAGCTGTGATTTGACTAAAACCATATTGAACTGAAATCAATACAAGTACTAAGGGGAGTAGAATTTTTTTCATCTGGAACCGGGTTCTTTGGATTCCTACAAAAATAGAAAAGGGAATGAATCCGGCAGCATGGAAGCTAAAATAAGCCGTGTATTATCAGGCAAAATTCCGTTTAAAAAACATTTTCATCCAAAAAAAAAGCCCGGCTATGCCAGGCTTCAGATTCTTTGTGCGTGTGGTGCAGATCAGAAAATCACCGTGAAGGTGAAAAAAACGATGGCTGATACCAGAATCGCATCGACAATCAGAATCATATAAAGACTGATTGGGATCTCCGCTTTTCCATCCTGTAATTGATCGGAAAGTTGCCCCTGTTCATCATCTTCCATATGATTGTAGGTTACTACGGGTTCGCTTTTCATCATCTTCTTTTTTTTCTAAGAATACAATGAATCCGATGCCTTGTCACATCATTTCCAAGTCAATTCTTGCATTGTAAGAAAAACTAAAAACAAAGCGGAATGAGGACTGTTTTGCATAAATCATGCACTTTCCGCAGGAATGAGCGGTTTTTCAGATGCAAGAAATTTCCCATTTATCTGCAAAATGATCCCATCGAGAATTCTTTGAGTCAAAAGGGCATTTTATTGCAATTCATCGGGTGATGAATTTAAAATATGATCTAAAAACGAATTCAAATTTTGAAGGAAAAAGATTCTTTAAAATCCTCAATCGGGGATTTTAAAGCAAAGCATTCTGGGTGGTCATTCATTCCTTCTTATCATCCTTCAGGTTAATGATAAAAACGTTCAAAACGTCGGGAATTTAAACTCTTGTTTTCAAGGTGAAATCCATCTGATTCTGATTTTAAAATCTCTCGATTTTCATTAGATTTGAAAATTGAATGTCGCTATGTTAAAATTCAGATTACTCTTACTTTCAATTGTATTTCCACTATTGGTTTCGGGGCAAACCGTCATCTGGTTTGAGGATTTCAATAATGGCTGTACCGACAATTGCAGCGCGAATGGATATGCGGGTGTCAATGGAGCATGGACCGTGGTGGATGTGACTCCTCCGGGAAATTTTGCCAACGAATGGTTTGTAAGCTGTGCAGAAAATGGTGAACCTATTGGCAGTTGCGGAGCAGGTTGTGGAAACAACGCGACATTGCATGTCGGAAGCGTGCCTTGCTCACTTTGTTTGACCTGCCCAAGCGGTGATTGCGGAGCCGCTTACAATGCAGGCCCTTCTTCCCTTACCGGTGAAGATCCTACGACAAACAAGAGAGCTATTTCTCCGTTGATCAACACTGTTGGCAGAACCAATATTTCTCTTCACTTCAAATACATTGAACTTGGGCAGAATTCATTAGATGACGCGATGATTGAATTCAGTATTGACGGAGGCGCAAGCTGGCTGGGTTTTACCAATACACCAAAGACACCTACAACCTGTCCGGGCCAGGGAAACTGGACTTCCTTTTCTTCCATCCTTCCTTCTATTTGTGAAAATATTCCTAATCTCCGTTTTGCATTCAAGTGGATCAATAATGATGATGGTGTCGGCAATGATCCTTCCTTTGCAGTTGACGATTTTGAATTAACTGTGCCTGCTACTACCAGTCCGGTGGCAGCCTTTTCAGCTTCAGCTTCAAACACAGGTTGCGATACAGTATGTGTGCAGCTTACTGATGCTTCAACAGGTAATCCAAGCACCTGGACATGGAGCAGTCCTGCCGCGACCAATTCCCCACAATCTTCCTCCAGTCCGCAGCCGCTTTGTTTCACTGCATCCGGTACATACCCGATTACGCTTACTGTTTCTAACTCCAACGGGTCAAATTCCGTTACTCAAAATGTGAATGTAACTGTTCAGCCTTCACCTCAGGTTAGATTCACTGCTACTGATTCTGTTCTTTGCAGAGGTGAGTGTACCGGATTTACAAATCTCACTTCCGGAAGTATTTCTTCTTCTTCCTGGGTTTTTCAGGGAGGTAATCCATCTTCTTCCAGTGTGCAAAATCCTGCGAGTGTTTGTTATGCGAATGCCGGGAATTATGCAGTAACTCTCACAGTGACAAATGGGAATTGCTCATCGAGCGCAAGTATCAGCAATTATGTGCAGGTAAATACTGCAACTGTTCCGGTTGTTACAATAAATGGAAATATTCTCAGTTCCAGCACTGCTCAGTCCTACCAATGGTATTCAGTACAAAACGGAATGATTGCAGGAGCCAATCAGGTTACGTATAGCGTCACACAACCGGGCGACTACTATGTCGTGATCACGGATGCAAACGGATGCACAGCTCAGTCGGCAAATACGAACATGGCTGCTCCTGTAGCCGCCTTCAGTCTTGGCACTCCCGGACAAAGTTGCGATACAACCTGTGTTTCAGTGAACAATCTTTCTAGCGGAAATCCTTCTCAATGGTCGTGGTCTTGTCCGGGTGCTATCAATGCGTCACAAAGTGGAACCACTCCCGCATCTTTTTGTTTTACTTCTGCAGGCACCTACACAGTAACGCTCACAGTGAGCAATGCAATTGGTTCATCTAGCGTTTCGCATCCGGTCAGCATAACGATGCTTCCCTCTCCTTCTGTGTCATTCACTGCAAGCAATGATGTGATCTGTTCCGGAACGTGTATAGATTTTACCAACCTCAGTTCAGGAACTATCACTACCTCATCCTGGACATTCCAGGGAGGAAATCCGGCATCTTCCAATTTGACAAATCCAAATTCGATCTGTTATCAAAATGCAGGTGATTACTCGGTTACACTTACTGTGAGCAATGGCTCCTGTTCAGCGAGTCAAACGATCAGCAATTACATTTCCGTTGTCACGCCTGTAATACCAACCATAAGTGTCAACGGTTCTGTATTTACGTCTTCACCTGCTATTTCCTATCAATGGTATACAGTACAGAATGGATTAATTTCCGGCGCTACACAAAATACTTTTACAGGAATCTCAGGTTTTGATTATTATGTTGTGACAACGGATAGTAATGGTTGCACTGCTCAATCTTCAACTGTCAGTCTCGCCGGACCTGTTGCAGGTTTCCATACTTTATCCATTTCACCCGGTTGTGATACTACATGTGTTTCCATCGCGGATACTTCTACCGGCAGTCCTTCCTCATGGTTGTGGTCTTGTCCAGGAGCTGTGAATCCAAACCAAAGCGGAGCAACACCCGCTCCATTCTGTTTTACCCAGTCGGGAACTTATCCGCTTGAACTGATTGTGAGCAATGGCGGAGGAACAGATACTGTTACGAATTCCATTGTCGTGAATATGCTTACACTTCCCGATGTCAATTTCACCTGTGCTGATTCTATACTTTGTGGAGGCGAATGCACGAATTTTACAAACCTTACTCCCGGAACGATTTCGACAATCTCCTGGTTTTTCTCGGGAGGAAATCCCAATACTTCTTCAGTGACCAATCCCACGAACATTTGTTATTCCAATTCCGGAATTTTTCCGGTGACAGTAACCGTCAACAATGGAACCTGCACCAAGACCAGATCCATTGTAAACTACATTACCGTGAGCGCGCCTGCAACACCTGTCATTACAGCGAATGGAGATACATTGAATTGCTCAGCAGCAAACAGCTATCAATGGTATAGTGTTCAAAGCGGAATGATCGCCGGAGCAAATCAAAGCAGCTACATCGCCACACAAACGGGAGATTACTATGTTTCAATCACCGATATCAATGGTTGTTCGTCTGAATCAGGAATTGTGCACGTCGAAGTTTCAGGCATTGAAGACATCAACCAGACATCTTTTGGAATTTATCCAAACCCATTCAATGAATTTGTGACCATTCGTTCGAAGAAAATGAATCAGGGTATTATCACCTTACGATTATTCAACATTTCAGGTCAATTAATTTCCGGACCTTTGCGTACAGATAGATCCGAGCAAATGTTGGATTTGCGTGATCTCCCGACAGGAATGTATACTCTGAAAATACAGGGAAAGGATCAGGAATATGTATACAAACTGATCAAGCTAAAGGACTAATTTTTCCGGATAACATGTCAATTGATTCCTCCAAATATCCGGCAAAAAAAGTGCTGATGATTTCCCCACGGAATTTTATTTCCAACCCGGAAACAAGTGTCGACAATTCATTTCAGGCTGCTACCGATGCGAATTCAAATCCGGAAACAGAAGCACTGGAAGAATTTACAAGGCTGAAAAATTTATTACTGTCACATGGAATTGAAGTAAAAGTTTATACACAGACAGACGAACTCTTCACACCTGATGCGATATTCCCGAATAACTGGTTTTCCACTCATCCTGAAGGTAAATTGGTTTTGTATCCGATGAAAGCGTTGAACAGAAGATCGGAACGGAGGAAGAATATAATTGATGAACTGAAAATAAATTATCCGGAGCTCACCGATTATTCAGGATACGAAAAAGAAGGACATTTTCTCGAAGGCACAGGTAGCATGGTGATTGATACTGAAAATCGCATTGTTTACGCGGCAAAATCACAAAGGACTTCAGTACAATTATTGAAAGAATGGTCTGCAAAAATGAATTACGAGTCTGTGGTTTTTGAGGCTGAAGAGCAAAATCATTCGATAGTTTACCACACCAATGTGGTGATGACTCTTGGAGACAAATTCGCTATTGTTTGCATTGACAGTATCCGGGAGGATTCAGAAAAAAATCTGCTTAGGAATAAACTTGAAGCGACGGGCAAAGAAATTATTGAAATCAGCCTTGAACAAATGCACGCCTTTTGCGGAAACTGTTTGTTGCTTCAAAATGTCGACGGGGAACACCTGCTGGTAATGTCTTCACGTTCCTTTCAGGCATTTAATTCACAACAAAAAAATAACATCGAAAAATACGCGAAAATTATTCATACCGACCTGCACACCATCGAAAATTATGGCGGTGGTGGCGCCCGGTGTATGCTGGCTGAATTATTTTGAATATATTTAACCCTCTTCCCAAATAGCCCCATGAAAAAAATTACATTCCTTCTGTTTCTCCTGCCACTACTATCCAATGGACAAACCTGGTCCGGATCTGTAGCGAATACGATTTATACAAAATGCTCTAGCTGTCACAACAGCAACGGAATTGCGCCATTCGAACTGATGAGTTATACAGATGCAGTGGACAATGCTTCTGATATTGCGGACGCGATCAATCTCAGGGTCATGCCACCCTGGCCGCCGGATCCTGCATATTCCGCTTTTGCACATCAGAGGGTTTTGTCGGCTCAGGAAATCAATGATATTAATGCATGGGTAAATAATGGAACGCCTCGTGGTGACAGCACACTAGAACCTGCACCACCTGTATTCAGCAGTATCGCGGAGTTGGCAAACCCTGACCTCATCGTACAGATTCCGCCTTACACAGTGAACACACCTACAGATGATTTATACCGTTGCTTTGTGTTACCAACAGGAATTCCGCTCCACAAATATATTACCGCACTGGAAGCAATCCCGGGCAATCGTTCTATTGTTCATCACGTGCTTATTTATTCAGATACTTCAGCTGTTCCCGACCAGCTGGATGCCGCGGATCCTGATCCGGGATATACCAGTTTTGGCGGGACAGGTTCCGGTTCATCAAGATTAATTGGCGTTTGGGTTCCCGGACAAACAGCGGAATTTCTCCCTGCAAATATGGGTATCGGACTTCTGGCAAATTCGAAAATTATTTTGCAGATCCATTATCCGAGAGGAGTCAGCAATCAGGTTGACAGCACGCAGATTCGATTCAATCTTTCATCCAATTTTATGCGGGAAGTATACATTGACGCGCCACTGTCACATTATGCCCTGGATAATGGTCCTTTGTATATCCCTGCGAATACCACCAGAACATTCACCGCGCATTACCAGGTAAATTTTGACATTACAGCCCTTGCTGTCGGCCCGCACATGCACCTGATCGGAAAAAGTATTATGAGTTTTGGAGTTACGCCAACGAATGATACAATTCCTTTCATCGATATTCCGGAATGGGATTTTCACTGGCAGGGCATGTACCATTTTCCACGTCTGCTGAAAATTCCGAATGGTACTATACTCTATTCAAGCGCGGATTATGACAACACCATCAACAATCCAAACAATCCGAATAACCCGCCTCAGCCTGTTTTTCTTGGTGAAGCGACAACTGATGAAATGATGTTGGTATTTTTCTCTTATACGTATTATTTACCCGGTGATGAAAATATTATTATCGATTCTACTGTGATCGCTTCTGTTCCCGGAGTTAATTACAGTGAAATCGTATCCACTCCTCAATTGTATACACCTTATCCCAACCCTTGTAAAGATCATTTTCAGTCTGATTATTTTCTTCCAAAAAAATCAGATGTAGATTTCAGTCTCTATGATATGCAAGGGAAATTGGTTTGGAACACAAAAAAGATCGCGGTGCCATCGGGTCATCAGACACAATACTTCCGCGATCTTAATTTACCTGAAGGAGAATATTTACTTGAACTGAAGACTCCTGAAATTCGTCGATCAAAACGAATCATTGTTTCCAATTGATCAGAAAGGAAAGCGCAACGTGATTCCCATGATATTATTCTTTTGTTTATCACGAATCAAATCAACAGAATAATTGAACACGCTGAAACCTTCACACATTACACCTACTTTGTAAGCTCCATTCAGACTGCCGCTTTCTCTCGACTGAAAATATCCACCTTGCAGACCAAACCAATTCGCTTTGGATGTTTTCGATGGGTGCAAAATTGAACATGAAACCGAGTTGGTAATTGTGTACCGGATAAAAATTCGAAAAAGTTTTATTGAAATAATCCGCGAACAGATAACCATTCAGGGACCCGCTCAATTTATACTGGGGGAGGCCGTACTTGTTGTTGAATGTTAGTGACAAATGCGCGCCAAGGACCGGGCTCCAGGCTCCGCCTATGATTCCAAGTCCGAATGAAGGAGTGAGTTCCAGGAAATCCTGATGCGAAGCGAATTCGGATTTGTGTTTCCATTCACTTCCCTCCTTTTCAAGATCAATCCGGTAATGTTTACGCGCCGCTTTTTTGTCGGCCGAAAGTGAACGCAATGCATCATTGAAACTGATAGTTTCCAATGCAGGAAGTTGAGATGGTTCACGGAGATAAATTGTACAGTAGATATCTGATTCTAAATCATGCAAGATATAGCTGTAAGGAAAAAGTTCAAGAGATAATGACTTTCGTTCTTCTTCAACATTAATACCGGGTTGCAGAAAATCAGTGTTCTCAGCCTTGATCCGTCGCTTTCCATTCGGATGAACAAAATAATGTGTCACTTTCGTACCGGCAGGATAGCTGTTTTGCTCCTGAGATTTCTTCATGTCGGAAAGAAAAAGCGTTTTTATAGAATCAAGTTTCGTATAGCCGGCAAAGAGCGACATATCCGGTCCGATGATCAGCACTTTGCTGTCTGTTATTGGAGAAAATATTAGTGTGTCATTTATACCTGTTTCCGTTTCCGGGTCGCCTGCATAAATATTTGTTACCGTAAGGGCAATACATAGCCCTGTTGCAAGAAGCAATTTAATTTTCATGGAATAAATATGTTTTTGGGTTAGAATCTTGTATGCAGTCCCATCGACGAAGAAGATGACTGCTTTAATGATTTTGGCATTTTGATTTCCAGTGGCAATACACGTAAGCGTAAACCCTGGTTGTTATTTACAGAAATATTGTTCTCATGTAATCCCTGCTCTTCTGAACCGAAATCTATTTGTACATACCTTGAAGAAGGCCGGACATTTTTCTCTTCTGCGATTTCAGGTAAAGATGCATTCAGAACATCTTCTTGTCCCTGAATTATTGTCTCAATTAAATTTTCTTTCGGAGTGATGACAGCATTTGCAGGAGTATGAGGAATTACGTTTTGTTTCTTTATTTTCTTTCGTAGTTGATTTCCCGAAGATTTCTGAGTTATGGAAGAATTCACAACAGAATTAGAAATTGGGGTTTTCGGCACTATAGAATTATCGCTTTTCTCTTGTTCAGAAATTTGACTTTTTATAACAGGATGAAATTTTTGCTCACTTGCTATATAATAAGCAAGTCCAAGAAGTAGCAATAAAGAAGCTGCCACACTCCAACGAATTATAAATTTCTTACTCTTCTGCTCTGTTTTACCATCCAGAGCAGTCTCCAATAAATTCCACTTTGAGTTCAGATCCGGCTGATATCCTGCAGGTAGCTGATCGAGCGTTTCCAGTTTTTCCTGAAGCATATTTTTATCCAATTGTTGCATGCGAATCCTCCTTTTCTTCTATCATTTTTTTTAATCTGAATTTTGCTTTGGCCAACTGTGTTCTGCTGGTACTTTCACTGATTCCCAGCATCCCTGAAATTTCCTGGTGAGAATACCCTTCGACTTCATATAAATTAAAAACGGTTCTGTATCCGGCAGGCAGGCTTGTGATTTTTTGAAATAAGTCTTCAGTATCAAGTTTCAGCATCATTTCATTCGGGATGGCGACATCCATATCTTCAGCGTCGAGAGATAACATGAAATTGTGCTTTTTCCGAAGAAACATCAGGCATTCATTCACCATTATTTTCCTCACCCAACTGAACAAACTATGTTCACCTTCAAACCGGAAGGATGAAAGATTCTGATACATTTTCATAAAACCGTTCATCATGCAATCTTCCGCGTCCGGAATATGGAAAACATAGCGTTGACAAACCCGAAACATCGGTGTGTAGAGCTGCTCAAATAATTTTTTCTGAGCACGCTTATCACCGCCTTCGCATTCCTTTATAAAAGCAAATGAAAATTGTTTCATGGTCACAATCATATAATGCGTAGACAGTGACTTTCGTTGTCTGGCTGCAATTAAAAATATTAACGATTACACAAACCGCTTATTATAAGCAAATTAAAATGGCTATATAGACTTGTTTTCAGGTCTGATTCCGGAAATTTCGTAATCATAAATCGAATGACAATGATTAACCCTTTCTGTAAAAATAGAATTTATTAGAAGAAAATCTTCAGTCCCGGCTAAAATTCAATCCATGTCATTTCTGTACATTTGAATAACATTTTAATTTAAATCTAAAATTGTGACCCACGAAGAAATCGCGATACGTTGGTTTGAATGCTTCAACACCAAGAAGCTTGATGATCTCATCGGTTTATATGCTGAAAATGCCCGGCATTTCAGTCCTAAATTGAAACTAAGAAAACCGGAAACAGGAGGCTGGATTGAAGGACAAGCGGCACTTAAAGCATGGTGGGCAGATGCATTTCAGCGTTTACCTTCTTTGCGTTATGAAGTAAAATCGCTGACTGCGAATGAGCAAAGAATTTTCATGGAATACCTGCGATCAGTTCAGGGAGAAGAAGACATGATGATAGCGGAAGTATTGGAAATCCGTGATGGAAAAATTCAATCTTCCAGAGTGTATCACGCATAAAGAAAATGGGCAAAAAGATTGCTCCTTTTGCCCATTTTCATTCTGAAATTAATTCGCTTGGTTAAGCTTCAAAAAACTTGGCAACATTGGCGATAAGCTGATCAATGCTGTTAAAATTGTCAGTGAACTGCTTGTGCATTCCGATGTCAAATTTACCTGTACGTTTAAATACTTCTTTTTGAACATCAAGAATTTTACTTTGCAAATCAATGAATTTTCCAAGATCATTCGGAGAAACTTTTGAATGCTTAATCGATTCTGCCTTTGGCGGGCGGCCTGGTCCACGTTTCTTTGCCGGACGGCCGGGACCACGGCTGATTGGCGGGCGGCCTGGTCCGCGTTTCTTCGGCGGACGGCCAGGACCTTTAGCCTTCGCAGGGCGACCGGGTCCTTTGTGCTTGGGTGGACGTCCGGGACCTTTTTTAGCGGCTGGACGACCTGGTTTTCTTTTTGCCATAATAAAAGTTTTTGGTATAAAATAAGAGAACTCAAAGATACACTTCTAAATCAAGAATCAACATGAACAATAAATAGTGAAAGAGAATATTAGAAATTATATAAATACAGCTTTTTTACATCCATTTTTGTCATTTTTAAAAAAAATCAAATGTTAATTAATAAACGCCTCAATTCAATTTATTAATTTATAATTCAATCTGATATGTCAGTAAATAAAAATAATAACAGGGACCTGATAACTATTCTTTCTGAAATCAATCAGCTATATTATTCAAACAGAAACGAAACTATTTCCATTGGAATGAAAGCATATTTAAAGAATAAATTTGATTGTTATGGAATTAAAAAACCAGACAGAGATAAATTGCTGAAAGCTTATTTACCTCAATTGAAAAACATCTCAATGGAAGATCAGTTCAGAGCAGTGAAATGGCTCTGGAAAAAGCCTCAGCGTGAGTTGCATTATCTGGCAATGGAAATTCTTTTCAGAAATAAAAAACAGTGGACATCAGATATTCTTTCTCTTTTTGAAGAAATGGTTCTCAGTAATTCATGGTGGGATTCGGTGGATACGATCGCGACAACACTCATTGGTCATTATTTTATTAAATGGCCTGAGAAAAAAATTAAAATGGTTGACAAATGGTCCACACATCCCGACATGTGGATGAACAGAACAGCGATTATTTTTCAGATGAAATATGGAAATAAAACAGATGTTGATTTATTATTCCGGGCTATCCTGCCTCATCTTTCATCAAAAGAATTCTTTCACCAAAAAGCGATAGGCTGGGCCCTTCGACAGTACAGCAAAACCGACGCGAAAACTGTTGTGAAATTTGTCAGCAGCCATCCTTTAAAACCCTTAAGTGCCAGAGAAGCCTTGAGATTGATTTCAGCCAAATGATTGGATATTTATCATTAGAACACCTCTGATGTAAATATTTTGGATCAATCTTTTATAATCCTCTGTTTCTGAATGCAGCTTTTCAAGATCAGAAGGCTGAAAAGTTCTTTTGAAGTAAGGAAATCGAATACAATGCCTGAGTACTTTTATTTATCAGATTCGAGCAAAATTTCTAATGCCTTCTTCACTCAGAATAGAACAGATTGAACTTTACAGTTCGCCCATTAAACTCAGAGAACCGTTTATCATTTCTCTTGGACCTTTGCATTTTGCTGAAAATGTAGTGGTTATCATTCGCACAAATCAGGGTATATCCGGTATTGGCGAATGCAGTCCGTTCCGCACCATTCATGGCGAAACGATGGAGACAGCGATGATTGTCGGGAAAGAATTAGCCGGTCAATTGCTGCATTCTGATCCATTGGAAATTGAAGATTGTATTTCTCTGATGAATAAATTATTTTATTCAAACAGCAGCATTAAAAGTGCATTTGATCTGGCTTTGCATGACATTCTCGGAAAATTTCACAATCAACCATTGTACAAACTTCTTGGCGCGAATGAATCGAGAATATTGTTCACAGATTATACTGTAAGTCTTGCTCCCGTTGAAAAAATGGTTGCTGATGCGAAAAAAATTAAAAGTGAAGGATTTAAATTCATCAAAATTAAACTTGGCGACAGCGCCGAAAAGGATATCGAAAGAATCCGACGCATGCGTGAAGCTGTCGGGATGGAAATCCCTTTCAGGATCGATGCCAACCAGGGCTGGAACCCGGATTCCGCTCTTAAAATTCTGAATGAAATTTCTTCCCTGAATATTCAACATTGCGAAGAGCCCATTCCACGATGGGCATTCATGCAATTGAAATCACTTCGCGAAAAAAGTCCGATACCAATTATGGCGGATGAATCCTGCTGTGACGAAAACGACGCGGAAAGACTCATTCAATTAAATGCATGTGATTCACTAAATGTAAAATTAGGAAAGTCATCAGGAATTTTCAGAGCAAGAAAAATTCTGACACTTGCTGAGCAAGCACATTTGCCTGTTCAGATGGGTGGTTTTCTTGAATCCAGAATTGGTTTTACTGCATCCGCACATCTTGCATTGAGTAGTCCGGCCGTTCAATTCATCGATTTCGACACACCACTAATGTTCGCGGAAGATCCTGTTGAAGGAGGAATTAAATACGGAGATCATGGCAGCATTCAAATTCCGGATGCTCCGGGTCTTGGTGTATGGATCGATGAATCCTATCTCTCACGTCAAAACAAGCATATAATTCACTAAATTACACCCTTATAGGAAAGTCTAAAACTGGTGAAATTTCCCCTTTTCGATCATTTTTCCTTCTCCCTCACCCGGAAATAGTCCTTAATAGCATTCCAGAAAATGAAAAATCTGATTTTACTTGCATTTATTTTCATCGGCATTACAGTTCGTTCACAAAATTCCGGACCGGATCTGGTAGGTTATTGGCACAATTGGAATGATGCGAATGCACCATATCTGCAATTGCCACAGATTGATTCCAGATACACCGTAATTGAAATCGCTTTCGCGACACCTGCTCCCGGTACTCATGCATCCATGCAATTCAGTCCATCAGGTACAACACAAACTTCTTTCATTACGGATCTGCAAATTTTACAAAGCCAGGGAAAAAAAGTTTTAATCAGTATCGGTGGAGCAACGGATCCGGTTAGTCTATTAGATACGAACGACCGAAATACTTTTGTCTCAACAATGCTCGACATACTCAACACCTATAATTTTGATGGTATTGATATAGATCTGGAAGGAAGTTCGCTTTCTACATCCGGCGGTACAATATCAAACCCAACGGATCCGCAAATTGTTTTATTGATAGAAGCCATTCGCGCGATCATGCTCGACTATCAAATTCATCATGGAAAAAGATTGATGCTCACAATGGCCCCGGAGACCGCGTTTGTTCAGGGTGGCATGTCGGCATTTGGTGGTATATGGGGCGCATATTTACCGGTGATTGAAGCGCTGAAAGATTCCATTGAAATATTACAAGTTCAGTTGTACAACAGTGGTTCCATGTTTGGTCTGGATGGGAACATTTATACTCAGGGTACTGCTGATTTTATCGTTGCAATGACTGAAGCGGTAATTCGCGGATTCAATACATCAGGCGGAACATTTTCCGGGATTCCCTCAAATCATGTCGCTATCGGACTGCCTGCATGCCCTTCCGCTGCCGGTGGGGGTTACGTGAGCCCGGCTGTTGTGCAATCAGCCGTAAATTATCTCCGTGGTACAGGACCACAGGCAGGCAATTATACATTACTACAAAATGGTGGTTATCCCGACTTAAGAGGGATGATGACCTGGTCGATAAACTGGGATGCCGTGAGCACTTGCGCTTCCACGGATGAATACGCGATCAATTATGAAACGATCTTTTCTGTGCCAACCGGTACAGAAACTATCACAGATGCTTCTGTTGAACTGGGCCCGAATCCTGTAAATAACCTCTTGTATTTAAATCGTGAAAATTCGTCTCTGAACGGAGAAGCCTTTCATATTTACAATTCCTATGGCGAATTGTGTATATCAGGAATGTTAAATAAAAAACACGAAACAATTGATCTGGGTGGATTATCCTCCGGAATTTACCTGTTGCAATCAGAACATTTCTCAAAAAAATTAATCAAAGAATAAGCAATTCCGTTTCTTCTTTTTAAAATCAATCTTCAAGATTCCATTCTTATTATGTTTGCTAATGCTTATGCTATTGCCAGCCAATACACACATCCTGTATTGCTTTCATTCCGTTACTTCGACAAAAGTGTTGAAAGTGGTTTAGGCAGCTTTGTGATCATCAACGAAGAGGGCTGGATCATGACAGCCGCGCATATCCTTGATCCACTGATTCAATTCCAGCAACACGCGATAGAAATTGATAAATACAAAGCTTCTATGAAGAGCAGTTCTTCTACGGGAAGTAACATCAGTTATTTTACGCCCAATCCAAAATGGCTGATCAATTTTTCTCACTGGTGGGGCGCTGATCATCACCGGATAAACAATTTCATGATCCTGAAAGAAAATGATTTTGCCATCGGGAAAATAGAAAATTACAATCCGGCATTTGTGTCTAAATATCCTGTTTTTAAAAATCCGGATGTACTGATGAATGGCACAAGTCTGTGCAAACTTGGATATCCCTTCTACGATGTAAAAGCGACATTCAATGAAGCAAACAACAGTTTCATGTTCGATCCTTCCATCTTTCCTATTCCGAGGTTTCCGATTGAAGGAATATTTACACGAAACATCAATGCCGGAAAAACTGCCGATAAAAAATTCGACATCCAATACATCGAAACTTCTTCTCCCGGACTCCGCGGCCAAAGTGGCGGACCGATCTTCGATGTAGAAGGAAAAATCTGGGCCATCCAAAGTCAGACCCGACACCTTCCTTTAGGATTTACACCGAAGATCCGGAAAGGCAACCAGGAAATTGAAGAAAATCAATTCCTCAATGTTGGCTGGGGAGTTCATATCAAAACCATACTTCGCTTTTTGGATGAGCATGGAGTGAAATATAGGAAGAGCGAAGTTTGAGTTATGAATTATGAGTTATGAGTTATGAGTTGGGAGTTATGATGAGGAGTTGGGAGTTTCGCACTCAACAATCTCGAACATTTAAAATCGAACACTAAACCTTATACCTAATACCTTGCACCTTGCACTTGACAACAAACATCTAATCAATAATAATTACTATACAACAAATTAAAAAATAATGACATTCGAACAATTACATCTTATTGAACCAATTTTAAAAGCATTAAAAACAGAAGGATATACGACCCCAACTCCTATTCAGGAACAGGCGATTCCGGTGGTGTTGAAACATCACGATCTGCTTGGTTGCGCGCAAACAGGAACCGGTAAAACTGCCGCGTTCGCTATTCCTATCCTGCAATTATTACACGAAGAAAAACATGCTCCCGGACATCGTACCATTAAAGCATTGGTACTCACACCTACCCGTGAGCTCGCTTTACAGATTTCGGAAAGTTTCGGTGCATACGGAAGATATACAGGATTAAAACATGCCGTTATTTTCGGCGGTGTATCTCAGCATTCTCAAACTACCGCGTTAAGGACCGGTATCGACATCCTCGTTGCCACTCCTGGCCGATTGCTTGATTTGATGGCTCAGAAATTTGTCCATCTCCAACATCTCAAATTTTTCGTTCTTGATGAAGCGGATCGTATGCTTGACATGGGATTCATCAATGACGTCAAAAAGGTGATCGCCGCGATTCCACAGAAAAGACAAACCTTGTTTTTCTCCGCTACAATGCCGGACGAAATTGCGCGCCTGGCCGACACAATCCTTAAAAAGCCGGTGCGTGTAGAAGTGACTCCGGTTTCTTCAACTGCGAACACCATTCAGCAATCACTCTACTACGTCGACAAGGGAAATAAAAAACGTTTGCTTGTTGATTTGCTGAAAGACAAAGCAATCGCATCCGCCCTTGTTTTTACAAGAACAAAACGTGGCGCGGATGTCGTGGCTCGTGATCTTGCAAAAGCGGGAATTCACGCGGAAGCTATTCATGGCAACAAATCACAAAACAATCGTCAGCGTGCGTTGAGCAATTTCAAATCGGGGAAAACCCGTGTGCTGGTCGCGACAGACATTGCAGCGCGTGGAATTGATGTCGATAATCTTTCACACGTTATCAATTACGAGATTCCGAATATTTCAGAAACATATGTTCACCGAATTGGAAGGACAGGAAGAGCCGGGGCAAGTGGTACTGCAATATCATTTTGTGACAACGATGAAAAGCCATACATCAAGGATATTCAAAAACTGATTTCAAGATCAATCCCTGTTGTTGACAATCACCCCTACCCGATTCTCGGGAATCCATCACCTGAAGCTTCTTCATCCGGTCAGAAAAAGAAACCGCAACAACGAAGTCACCGTGGCGGTAAACCGGCTACTGCGGGTAAAAGACATCATCAAACAAGTGCTCCTGCAGCGGCACCGGCTAAGGCTTCGGTGAAGAAAAAAAGGAGATGGTGAACGGGGATTTTAGATTGTAGATTTTAGATTGTAGATTGAAGATTGTAAATTGAAGATTGTAAATTGAAGATTGTAGATTTTAGATTTTAGATTTTAGAATCTAGAATCTAGAATCTAGATTTTAGATTTTCATTGTACTGAATTATTAAAAAAAATCCGCCCCGGTGATCATGAGGACATGAACCGGGGCGGTGCCGTTTTACGGAACGGATTATCTTCAGAGCATTATTCCTTAATTACGGATAAAATGCAGCACATCATTCCTTGAAGGATTATCATCATTCAGTTTAATCATTGTGCTTGAATTTTCAATCACTACCCAATCATCGCTGATTTTACTTAAGGGTTGACTTGAGCCGATATTCAGATGCAATTTATTACTGCTATCATCATTACTCCATGAACCCGTAGTTGTCACACCGGATTTTGTAGCAGTCAACTGTCCACCGGAAGCGAATACAAAAACATAACCCGATAAGTCCGCGGTATGATCATCACCGCTCTCAGTGAATTGTGATACACGCCAGCTACCGGAAGTTACCGTTGTTGAAACATTATTGGTACTGCCGGAAGAGGAAGAATTATCGTCCTTCTTACAGGCACCCAATAGAAGCACTATACTTAAAAGAAACATCCTCATGGAGCTCAGGCTTTTTTTCATTTTTAGGGTGGGTTGAAATATTTTAGATTTTAGATTGTAGATTGTGTTTTAGATTTCAAATTGATGATGTAAACATACAGTGGCAAGTTCTCATCAAAAATTAATTTTCTCTGAACGGGAATAAAGTGATGTTAAAATGGAATATTCCCGGCATCATCCATGGTATTTTCACAGCGTTTTGGTTTCCTGAAGGCAATCCGGAAGGAATTCAATAAATAAGTACAAATTCCGTTGGATTTCCGTACCTTTAGAATCAACCCTCTATTGAAAATGGAAAGCGAAAGGCTTGCTTTAATAATTGACGATGAGCCTGACATCTGTTATCTGCTTGGGAAAATGCTATCCAGCAGATCAATTGTGTCGATAAGCGCCAATTCAGTGCAGGAGGGATTGAGCAAACTGCATGAATTTTCTCCGGTCTTGTTGTTCATGGATATTCAGCTTCCCGATGGTTCCGGACTGGATTCTATTCCGATGATACGTAACACATTCCCCAGAATAACAATTGTGATCATGAGTGCTTTTGATGGACCGGCTGAAAAGAACACAGCTATTCAAAACGGTGCTGATTTCTTTTTACCCAAACCCTTTCAGCAGGAGATTATTGATGAATTAGTAAAAACATCCCTCCTTAGATCCTGAAAATATAAATCCATTGCAAATGGAACATAGAATACTGCTGGTTGACGATGATTTGGATACCTGCAAATTATTAACCAGGTTACTTGAAAAAAATTCATATGTGGTGGATTCCGCGCATAGCGGAAAGTCAGCACTTACAAAACTGAAAGAGCAGACTTTTGATGCTGTGTTGTGTGATTTTCGTCTCGGAGATATGGATGGTATTGAAATTCTGAGCGGAATAAAATCCATTGCCCCTCAGTTACCGGTCATCATTATTACAGGATATTCTGATATACGAACTGCCGTCAATGTGATACAAAGCGGAGCTTTCGACTACATCGCGAAACCCCTCATACCTGAAGAGATCCTGATTCAATTGAAGAAAGCAATTGCTCATTCGAAACAGAAATCCAATTCTGAAAATGAAAAGAAAGCGCCCCCACCATCAACGGCAAGTACCGGTTTTGTTATGGGAACCAGTCCTCAATCCATCGAAATTGAAAAACAAATTGAGCTGGTCGCACCAACAAATTTCAGCGTAATCATTTTTGGTGAAACAGGATCAGGAAAAGAAGCGGTAGCAAGAAAAATTCACGAAAAGAGTAAACGTGCCGGTCATCCTTTTGTCGCATTGGATTGCGGTGCATTGCCAAAGGACCTTGCGGGAAGCGAGTTGTTTGGTCATGAAAAAGGAGCCTTTACAGGAGCCATCAATTCCAAAGCCGGTCAGTTCGAATTGGCGGAAGGTGGCACATTGTTTCTTGACGAAGTCGCGAATCTTCCTTTTGATATTCAGACCCTACTACTCCGTGTTGTACAGGAAAGAAAAATGAAAAGAATCGGAGGTGCTAATGAAATCTCTCTTGATGTAAGAATCCTTGTTGCCAGCAATGAAAATTTATACGAAGCGACAAAAAAAGGAAAGTTCAGGGAAGACCTGTATCATCGCTTCAACGAGTTCAGCATTCATCTCAGTCCATTGCGTGAACGAAAAGAAGATATCCTTCCGCTTGCAAACTGGTTTCTCAAAGAAGTGAATGAAGAATTACAAAAACAGATTGAGGGTTTTGATGAAGATGTATCCAGGTGTTTGCTTGGTTATTCATGGCCGGGAAATATCCGTGAATTAAAGAATGTGGTCAAGAGGGCTACTCTTCTTGCTCAATCGAATCTCATTCAGATGCACAATCTTCCATTGGAAATCTCCAATCCTTCCAGGTTTATGGGAAATGAGCATTTCCAGGATCATGCTCCAATCCCAAAAACATCACCGGATCTAAAATCCGCGGCGATGCAGGCGGAATACGAGGCAATTCTGGAAGCCTTGAAAAAAGTAAACTTCAACAAATCCAAAGCGGCTGAGCTATTGAAAATCGACCGGAAAACGCTGTACAATAAAATGAAAATGTTCCGCTTAACAAACGAAACGTCTGATGGCGAAGAATGAAACAGAGCACAACCAGCGCGGAAATGATGGCATAGGAACCAGTGTTCTGGTGCCCAGGATAAAAATTCGTGTTCCCGATAAAATTGTCTGGATCATTGGACTGGTATGTGCCCTCCCTGTGCTGCTGAATGTTACCGGTGTCGACTTCGGTTTTATCAGTAGTAAAATTGATCCTTACAAGATTACCGAGCTCTACCAATTCGAACAACAAACGTATCTGCAGGAAATTCTTCGTGGCCGGTATGTGCACACGATTTTTGTATCTATCTCCATAACAATTTCCTTTCTCACCATCCTGCTTGCCTTTATTGATTACCGGATTAAAGGAGAGCTCAGTACTCCGATCGTTGGTGTAGCTTTATTTTGTTCCGGCTTGTTCGACACCTTCCATGTGTTGTCGGCGACACAGATCATCCATACTCAGTCTCAGCAATTTTATCTTGCTTCATTCACCTGGTTTTTCTGTCGTTTGTTCCATGCATCCATTCTGATTCTTGGTACCGGCGTATTTCTTGCTAAACCTTCCGCATTCCGGGAAGAAAGCGGAACAAATCGAAGACGTATGTTTATAGGTTTGTCTGTTCTTTTTGTCGCACTTACTTTTTTTACAATCGGAGCTCTTTATTTGCGGACAGATATTCCTCAAATGCTTTATCCATACCGCAATTTAGCGCGCTCGTATGATCTTGTACCGCTTATCCTGTATGCAATATTGGGATTGTATATATTGCCAAGGTTTCAAAACAGGTTTCCATCCCTCTTCGCACAAACCTTAACACTGAGTATGATTCCGGCGGTGGCTACTCAATTATACATGGTGTTTGGCTCCAACGAATTGTTTGATAACAATTTCAACATTTCGCATTTCATGGCTGCCATCACATATATACTTCCATTTATCGGTATTAGTCTGAATTACCTGGAAACGCATCGCAGTGAACAACGTGTTATCACTGAACTAAACCAGGAAGTTGTGGTCAGACAAGAAACGGAAGAAAAATTAAGCGGTGTACTGAACAGTTCACCTTCCGCTATTATGGCTTTCACTGCAATTAAAAACAAAGAGGGTATACTCACAGATCTCACCTGGACCATTGCAAACCCTGCTGTGAAACAGTTATTTGGTCCGGACCATACACTTTTACCGGGGAATAAATTGAGCGCGATTTTACCCGATACCATTCACGAAGGATGGCTGGAGCTTTTACAACCGGTGATTCAAAACGGGGAAACAATGAGCCATGAATATTTCAGCAAAGCCTTTAACAAATGGTTTTATCTCGTTGCTGTTCCTCTTAAAAACGGACTGGCATTGACAGTGAGTGATATTTCCAGAAGAAAAAATGCACAGGAAGAACTCCTCACTGCTGAAAGGCTTGCCATTACAGGCAAACTGGCACGTGTGATCGCTCATGAAGTTCGAAATCCTTTGACCAATATTCATCTTGCAGCGGCTCAACTCAAGTCAGAATTGCCTGCCTCTGGAGAAGCAGCAATCTATCCGGAAATTATTGAGCGAAACTCTTCACGAATTGATCAGTTGATAACAGAATTACTGAATTCCTCAAGACCAGAACAAATTCTGGCACACACCTGCGACCTTAACAAGCTGGTTTCAGAAGCAAAGGAACTGATCAAAGACCGGATGCAATTAAAAAAAATAGCTCTTGAAATCCGGCTAAGTCCAACACCTTTGGAAATAGAAGGTGATCCGGGAAGATTGCGCACAGCCATATTAAACATCATGCTCAATGGTATTGAAGCAATGGAAGAAGGAAAAGGATTACTTTCCATTGAAAGTAAAAGGGATGAGGATTTCTGTGTTCTTACGATATCAGATAATGGTTCAGGAATAAAACAGGAGGACATCCCTCACTTGTTTGATCCTTTCTTTACCAATAAAGCAAAAGGAATGGGGCTTGGATTAACAACTACACAGAATATTATTCAGTCGCATAAAGGAACCATCCGGGTAGAAAGTGAATATAAAAACGGAACAACTTTTATCATTCGGTTTCCGGCGGTGACTAAATCCTGATTTCGCAGACAATAATAAAACAAGAAGCCCCCCTTTTTCAAGGAGGGCTTCAAAAATGGTTGCGTTCCCGTTGGAAAATTGATGGAGAAACACATACACGGGAAATTATTTATCTACTACTACAACCAGGTATTTAGAGGCAGCCCAGAATTTCTCAGGATTCGTGATTAAGATATCACTCACCTGGTTTCCTTTGTGCTCGATTGTGTAGCTTTCAGAAGGATGATTGGTTAATATTTTAGCATCCTTTGCTGCAACAGGAATGGTTTGAACCTTCGTGATGTCGATGGCTGTGAATGAATCTTTATTAAAATCAGCATTCACTTTTTTAGTCGCACCGATACCCAATACTCCACCCTCTTTTTTCATGACCTGTTTGCTTTGCAATTCTTTGAATGTACCGGTCGTGTAGTAGGCCTGATTCAATTTGCTGGTTTGTTCTTCTATGAAAACCTGCTTGGTGGTATTGTCAGCCGTCAGAGTAGACACGTCAGTATTCAATTTCTCGACTTTGGTGTTCATCTCCGCAAGTTGGAGATTGAGGTCAGCAACTTGTTTGTCTTTTTCTTCAATCTGAAGATTCAATTTCGCAATCATCTCTTCGAAACCATGAATTTTCACATTTGATTTTTTCAGACTAGCCGTTAATGAAGCTATCTTTTGTTTGTTTTGTTTGATCAGCTCATTGATAGAAGAAATGTTTTCATTTATTCTTTCCATCTGTGTAGCTTTCAATTCACCATTACCGGTTGATTTTTCAAGCAGTGCCTTCTTGGTATCGATCGCAGCAAGATTTGTTTCAATTTCATTAAAGGAGGCAAGGAATGCTGTAATTGTAGAATCTTTGTATTGTACTGCGGCAGACAAATTAGTCTTCTCCTGCTGGAGCTTATCGGCATCGGCTTTGTAATCATGACAGCCGGTTGCCAGTAAAACGATAAATGCGGCAAACAAGATCTTTTTCATAGTCGTCTATTTTTTTTAGAATTTGGATTCGACATTATACTCTAATATTATGATTAGGTTTAATCAGAACCATGCCAGAAACCCAACCTTCGATTTTTCTAAAAATTTGAAACATCTTAAAAACAAGACCACTCAGGATCAATTCCAGATTCCACATTTTGGGGATTTTTTTTCCCATCATCGTTGGAGAAAGACAATATCTATGTGTAATTGGCGCTTTCACAGCTGCCTGAAGAAGATTTTTGAAAATCATTCCAACTTATTGAGGATGCTGAAAGCAGACAAATCCAAGAATTCATCTAATTATTGCATTTTGATAATCAAGGGAGATTTATATCTTTCGGGCTCTAACCCAAATTGAAAATGAAAAGACTCTTACTCCTCCTTGTATGTAGTTTATGGTACACATTTCAGGCTTCTGCCAGCTGTACTTCCGGTTATTCGGAAGTTATTGTCAGCATCATTCCTGATAACTATCCTACCGAGATTTCCTGGTCCATTACAGATTCAGCAGGTGCTGTTATTGCAATGGGTGATTCCATTGGTGATACACTTTGTATCCCTTTGAATTCCTGTCATTTATTCACCATCTATGATAGTTTTGGTGATGGAATTATTACCCCTGGCGGTTTCTGGCTTTATGTTGACGGAGTGGAAGTTGCGACAGGATCTAATTTTGGTTTTCAGACACAGTATTCTCTGAACTGCCCTCCGGGAATGTTCTGTACCAGTCCATTGACCATCACTGCAGGCTCTTACACAGCTCCATTTGATGATACATGGTATATCTATACACCTACAGTATCCGGCACATATAATATTACAACATGTAATAACAATACCTGTGATACTAAAATCTGGGTATATAGCACCTGCCCGACAACTCCTTATCCGGAAGGTCCTCCCGGAACCTATGCATTTAATGATGACAATAACTGTGGCACACAGGCAAATCTGAACGTTGTGATGGTAGCGAACTCAACCTATTTCATCCGTATCGGAGATAATATCGATCTATGCACTGGAAGCATCAATTTTGATCTGGCTTATGTAGGTCCAATCGCAGGATGCATGGATCCCAATGGATGCAATTATAATCCACTGGCTACGATCGATGATGGAAGTTGCATCTATAATGGAAACCCCGGTTGTGCCGGTCCGGATCTTCAATTGGATTCAATGGCATTTCTGAATAGCCTCAGTATTCAATCCCAGTCAGCCGGAATATGTGACATCGATGAAGGTTGCGTAACCGGTTACGGAACAAGATATGTTGTCACTTTTACTTCAAAGATCAACAATATCGGTTCTCTCGACTTTTATATTGGAGACCCCGGATCAAATCCCGGAATGTTCAATACAAACAATTGCCATGGTCACGCGCACTATGAAGGATATGGTGATTACCGTCTGTTTGACAGCAATGGAAATCTTGTTCCTGCAGGACACAAAAATGGTTTCTGCGTAATGGATCTGTGCGGATTCGGACAATACAATTGCAGCATGATGGGTATCTCCACCGGTTGCTATGACGCTTACGGAGCAGGTACACAATGTCAATGGCTTGACATCACGGATGTTCCTGAAGGTGATTACCGTGTGGTCGCTATTATAAATTCCCACCATCTCCCGGATGCTATGGGACATTATGAAACAAATTATCTGAATAACGCGCTGCAGGTTTGTATGCATATCTCTAGAAACGGTGGAATACCATCGTATACCTTGTTGCCAAACTGTACACCATATGTCGATTGCTCCGGAGTCCCGGGAGGAACAAGTGAACTGGATTGCAGCGGAGTTTGTAACGGACCTGGAGTATATGGAGATACATATAGTGATGGAACTCTTGATGCAGGAGATATTGATACTTATTTGGATATTATCCAATCGAATATGCCTCCATCAAGTTGCTATGACCTGAACGCGGATGGTGATATCTCCGCGATTGATGCGGCCCTGATCAACTGGTGCATGCATGGTAACAATGCGCATCCGGGAGGAAGTTATCATAACCATTGTAATTTCCCGAGAAATATTGTCAATCCAAATGACATGGTTGGTATTTCTATCGCAGATGTAAATTACACCGACAATTATGTCGATGTCGCGATTCAAAATCCATCCGCTAAAATCAAGGCTTTCCAATTCACGATGAGCGGAATTACTATCAGCAGTGTAGTGAGTCTTGCTGATCCGCTGCTTTTCCCTGTTGATGTACGGTATATTCCTTCTACTAATGAAGTGATCGGAATTTCCATTCAGGATTCTTCACTGGAGCGTTCATCCAATCAGTCCTTGGTAAGAATATATTTCAGTGCTGTGACAGATACATCCATTTGCATCAGTGCTGTTCAAGATCTGATCAATCAGGATGCTGAGCAAACAATGCATGACTTACATGACAATTGCAGACCCGCATTGAATACCGGTTTAGCTTCCATCTTTAAACCTGCTGATCTGGTTATCATTCCGAATCCCGCTAATGATAAAGCCTTCCTGCATCTTTCTTCAGCGGAGAAGGATATTAAAGAAGTTACCATCACTGACGGTTCCGGCAGAACAATCGCGGTTCCTGTACACAGTGTTCGCGACTCCTGGTATGAAATGGATTTGTCTGATCTCTCCGGAGGTGTTTACATCCTGACAGTTCGTTCATCAGAAACCTATGGAGTAACACGATTTGTGAAACTATAAGATAAATTCACTCAAAAAGAAAAAGGCGCAGGAACTCATCCCGCGCCTTTTTCTTTTTCAAATAAGTTCTATCAACAATCTGCAATCAACAATCTGCAATCTAAAATCTACAATCAATACACTTTGTGTATTTTAGCCGCCGCCTCTTTTTTCAATTTTGGTTGCATCGTTTTTTCGGCAAGAAGCATATTTTCCATTCCTTTTAATAATGCATCCGGATTGTAGGAAATAGAATCTATGCCCTGTGAAATCAGGAATTGAGCAAACTCCGGAAAATCACTTGGTGCTTGTCCACACAGACCTATTTTTACTCCGGATTTATGAGCATCATGAATAACGGAGGAAATCAACTTCTTTACTGAGGGATTATTTTCATCAAACAATTCGCTCAGCACAGATGAATCACGATCCAAACCCAAAGTAAGTTGAGTCAGGTCATTGGATCCAATTGAGAACCCGTCAAACACTCTAGCAAATTCAGGCGCTTGTAAAACATTACTTGGAATTTCAGCCATTACATAAATTTCCAGGTGATGCTCGCCGCGTTTCAGACCAAATTCTTCCATTAAAGCAACAACTTTCTTCCCCTCTTCTACTGTTCTGCAAAAAGGAATCATCAGCTTCACATTGGTAAATCCCATCTGCTCCCTGACTTTTTTCATAGCAAGGCATTCAAGACGGAAACCTTCTTTGTATTTTTCATGATAATACCGTGATGCTCCGCGAAAACCAAGCATTGGATTTTCCTCCTCCGGTTCAAATTGTTTCCCTCCGAGCAGATTCGCGTATTCATTCGTCTTAAAATCGCTCATACGAACGATCACATCTTTAGGGAAAAATGCCGCGGCAATTGTTGCTACTGCCTGTGAAAGTTTATCTATGAAAAATTCTTCTTTATTTGGATATTGATAAGTGAGTTCCGCAATTTCCGCTTTGGCTTTTTCGTCTTTTAATTCATCAAATTTAACAAGTGCCATCGGATGAATACGGATCGCGTTGTTGATGATAAATTCCAATCGCATCAAACCAATTCCTTTGTTTGGATAAAACGCAAGTCTGAAGGCCTGATCAGGATCACCCAGGATCATCATCGGTGCAGTTTGCGGCATACGGATGTCACGAAGATTAATGGTTTTTTCTTCCCATTGAAGATTGCCATCATAAATGTAACCTGCTTTCCCTTCAGAGCAAGAAATGGTAATTATCTGACCGTTCCTGATTTTTTCTGTCGCGTCCGTTGTCCCCACTACTGCAACAGCACCAACTTCCCGCGCCACAATAGCGGCATGACTGGTCCTGCCACCTTTGTTTGTAACAATAGCGCTTGCTCTTTTCAGAATCGGATCCCAATCCGGATTTGTGATATCAGTAACGAGCACTTCACCCTCTTTGAGTTGATCTGCATCAGCGGGTGAATTCAGTATCCTGGCAGGGCCACTTGCTATACCTGAACCAACCGCGCTTCCCTGCGTAATCACCACACCTTTTGTCTTCAGATGATATTCCTTTCTCAGGAAAGGATCTTTCCGTGAATGAACGGTTTCGGGTCTTGCCTGGATGATGAAAATCTCTCCTGTATTTCCGTCTTTCGCCCATTCAATATCCATAGGATTGCCGTAATGCTGTTCAATCAGTACAGACCAGCGCGCCAACTGAGTAATTTCTTTGTCATTCAGGACCCAGGCTTTTTGTTTTTCAACGGGTGTATCCGTATTCAATACCTGATTCTGCAGATCATTTTCCTCTGAATAAATCATTGTCTTACTTTTCGATCCCATCTTCTTTGAAAGAATCGCATTCTTACCTGCCATTAATGTAGGTTTGAAAATGACAAATTCATCCGGATTGATTATACCCTGAACAATATTTTCTCCCAGTCCCCAACAACCGGAAATTAAAACAGTATCTCGGAATCCGCTTTCAGGATCGAGCGTAAAAGAAATTCCGGAAGCAGATAGATCCGCACGAACCATGATTTGGATACCCGCCGACAAAGCGACTTTCATGTGGTCAAAACCATTGTCGACCCGGTATTTTATCGCGCGATCATTGAACAAAGAAACAAAACAACGTTGCACTGCTTTGATCACAGCATCAGCACCACGGCGGTTCAGAAAAGTATCGTGCTGACCGGCAAAACTGGCCGTTGGAAGATCCTCAGCTGTCGCGCTGCTGCGCACTGCAACATCCAATTCCCTGTTGTATTGTTCGCATAACTGAATGTATGCTTCTTTTATTTTCATTACTAAATCAAGTGGCAATTGCGCATCTTCCATCAGCTTTCTTGCAGCTAAACCAATTTCAGCGAGATTGGAGAATTGCAAATTGTCGAGTCCTGACAATACCCGGGTCAATTTTTCTTCAAGATGATTATACCTGATAAAATAATGATACGCGTCCGCTGTGGTAGCGAAACCATCCGGTACTTTGATACCATAACCTGATAAATAGTTAATCAACTCCCCAAGAGAAGCATTTTTTCCACCCACCCTTGCAAGATCAGAACGATTCAGGTTGATGTAAGGAATAACATATGCAGTTTCCATGGTATATTTTATTTATAGTAAAATACAAATTCCACGAAGAAAATGCGATGATTTCCGTGTTGAAAATGCCGTGATTTATATCATCAGTAAAAATAAAATCTAAAACCTGTGAAAACGCAAACAATTCTCTAAAAAGAGACAAAAAAAAGGGAGATAAAATTCTCCCTTTCTGAATTACATATTTCTGCGGTATTGTCCGCCAACTTCAAAAAGCGAACTGGTGATTTCACCCAGAGAACAATACTTGGCAGCTTCCATGAGTTGTTCGAAAATGTTTTTATTCTGAACGGCTGCATCCTGAACTTTACCAAGCAACTCTCCGGATTTCCCGGCATTCCCTTTGTGCAATTCTTCCAACATATGGATCTGGTATTCCTTCTCTTCAGTTGTAGCACGGATAACCTCTCTTGGTAAAACAGTTGGTGATCCTTTAGAACTCAGGAAAGTATTTACTCCGATGATCGGGAATTCTCCGGTGTGTTTTAATGTTTCATAATAAAGCGATTCTTCCTGTATCTTTCCACGCTGATACATCGTCTCCATGGCTCCCAGAACTCCTCCCCGTTCTGTCAGACGATCGAATTCAGCATACACCGCTTCTTCCACGAGGTCAGTCAATTCTTCATTGATGAATGAACCCTGCATGGGATTCTCGTTCTTCGCCAATCCGAATTCTTTATTGATGATTAACTGAATAGCCATGGCACGACGAACGCTTTCTTCCGTAGGTGTAGTAATGGCTTCATCGTAAGCATTTGTGTGAAGAGAATTACAGTTATCATAAATCGCGTACAATGCCTGAAGCGTTGTCCGGATATCATTGAAATCAATTTCCTGAGCATGCAAGGAACGTCCGGAAGTCTGAATATGATACTTCAGCATTTGTGAACGTTCGTTACCACCGTATTTCAGCTTCAAAGCCTTTGCCCAGATTCTTCTTGCCACGCGACCGATCACAGCATATTCAGGATCGATACCGTTGCTGAAGAAGAACGAAAGGTTGGGAGCGAAATCATCGATGTGCATTCCGCGGCTCAGATAGTATTCCACATAGGTGAAACCATTAGCAAGGGTAAATGCCAGCTGTGAAATCGGATTTGCTCCTGCTTCCGCGATGTGGTATCCACTGATCGATACACTGTAAAAATTCCTGACTTTATGATCGATGAAATATTTCTGAATATCGCCCATCATGCGTAAAGCGAATTCAGTACTAAAGATGCAGGTATTCTGTGCCTGATCTTCTTTGAGAATATCCGCCTGCACTGTACCGCGAACAACTTTTAGAGTATCCGTTTTAATTTTGGCATAAACATCTTTCGGTAAAACCTGGTCTCCTGTGACACCGAGAAGCATTAGCCCAAGTCCGTCATTTCCTTCCGGAAGCGGGCCCTGATATGAGGGACGCTTCACTCCTTTTTCCTTATAAATCTGATCGATTTTCTTTTTTACCTCTTCTTCCAGTCCATGTGATTTGATATACAATTCACATTGCTGATCAATTGCCGCGTTCATGAAAAAACCAAGCAACATCGGAGCCGGACCATTGATTGTCATGGAAACAGAAGTAGTAGGATCCGCCAGATTGAAACCGGAATACAATTTCTTCGCGTCATCCAGACAACAAATGCTCACACCGGAATTCCCGATTTTACCATAGATGTCAGGACGCCAGTTCGGATCGTTTCCATAGAGTGTCACCGAATCAAAAGCAGTTGACAATCGAGCGGCAGGCATTCCTTTACTTACGTAATGAAAACGTCGGTTAGTACGTTCCGGTCCGCCTTCTCCAGCGAACATTCGCGTCGGATCCTCTCCTTCGCGTTTGAAAGGATAAATTCCGGCAGCATATGGAAATTCACCGGGAACATTTTCCATCAGCGACCATTTCAAGATGGCTCCCCAGTTTTTATAAGGAGGAGTAACAACTTTAGGAATCTTTGAATGAGAAAGTGATTCGGTATGCGTTTTAATCTTCACAGATTTCTCACGCACTTTGAATGTATATACCTCGTCTTTGTACTGTTTCCGTTTCGCTTCCCAACCTTCGATCAATTTCCAATTTCTGGGATCGAGTTCCAGTTTTACATTTTCAAAAGACTCCTGGAGGGATTTGATCAAACGGTCTTTATCCTCAATCTTACTTTCCTTTAAGGTGTGCATACTGAGATGCAAACCATACAACTGTTCCGCGATCTGACTTTGTTGTTCAGCCCAGTTTGCGTAACTCCTGTTGTTCTCGGTAATCTCACTGAGGTAACGGGTACGATTCGGAGGAATAACATAAATTTTCTCCGACATTTCTTTCGTTACATGATAATTTGATTTCAATGGAGCACCTGTTTTCTCAGCGACGCGATCCATTACTGCTTTGTACAGATTATTCATGCCGGGATCATTAAACTGACTGGCAATCGTTCCGTAAACAGGCATGAGTTCATCATCGGTATCCCAGATCTGATGATTGCGTTTGTATTGCTTCTTCACGTCACGCAATGCATCCAGTGCTCCACGCTTATCGAATTTATTTAGAGCTATCAAATCAGCGAAGTCGAGCATGTCGATTTTTTCCAGCTGTGAAGCGGCGCCATATTCCGGTGTCATCACATAGAGAGAAACATTGCTGTGCTCGACTATTTCGGTATCACTTTGTCCGATTCCTGATGTTTCCAGGATGATGAGATCATATTTTGCAGCCTTCAAAATGGCTACCGCTTCTGACACATGTTTGGAAAGCGCAAGATTGCTCTGACGAGTTGCCAGTGAACGCATGTACACACGCGGATTCTGAATCGCGTTCATCCGGATCCGATCACCAAGCAAGGCACCACCTGTTTTACGTTTGGAAGGATCCACTGAAACCACACCGATGTATTTTTCCGGAAAGTCAATCAGAAAACGTCGAACAAGTTCATCTACCAGAGATGATTTCCCGGCACCACCGGTACCCGTAATTCCGAGAACAGGTGTTTTACTTTCTTTAGCCAGCTCGTGGACTCTTTTCAATTCGGCCTTTGCACCTTCGGGATGATTTTCAGCAGCGGAGATTAATCGGGCAATGGCATTCCAGTTTTTTTCCAGCAAATGTCCTACTTCACCATTCAATTTTTCGCCAGTTGCAAAATCACTTTTCTGAAGCAAATCATTGATCATTCCCTGTAAACCCATGGAGCGACCATCATCGGGATGATAAATTCTTGTGATTCCGTATTTCTGGAGTTCATCAATTTCCGAAGGAAGAATAGTCCCACCTCCACCACCAAATATTTTAATATGACCTGCACCCTTTTCTTTGAGGAGATCGTGCATGTATTTGAAATATTCCACGTGTCCGCCCTGGTAACTTGTCATCGCGATTGCCTGCGCATCTTCCTGAATCGCGCAATTCACCACTTCTTCTACACTACGATCATGACCAAGGTGAATCACCTCAGCGCCACTGCTTTGAATAATGCGCCGCATGATATTGATCGCGGCATCATGACCGTCAAACAAAGAAGCGGCTGTAACAATTCGTACTTTATTCTTAGGCTTATAGACTTCAATTTTATGCATAGTCGGGTGATAGGATTGTTGCAAAGATAAGAGATTCAGGGGTTTTATAAACAAAGAAAATCACCTCATACAGATTGATTTTCAGCTTATTGTATTAAATTGAAAAATAAATTTGTTGCAATCTAAACTTGAAATTTTTACTATACAGAGGGACAAAGTGTACACACAGACTAACACAGACAGAAGTATGCTGAATTCATGAATATTGCCAGTTCAAAAGGTTCACCACAAAATTCAGAACTATTTAGAAGACTAATATCATCTACGATAGCCGGTGATTTGTATACATTTGAAACATGTCAATTGAAATCAGAATTGTACAAAACAAATCGGACCTCAGGGAATTCATTTTTCTTCCTTCAAAATTATACAGTGATCGAGCAACCTGGGTTCCACCTTTGTACATGGATGAATGGAAGTTTTATGATCCAAAAGAAAATACTTCTCTCGCTCATTGTGACAGCATACAGTTTTTAGCATATCAAAACAATCATTGTGTTGGACGCATCATGGGAATCATTCCGCATCCTTACAATCGATTGAAGAATGAACGTACCGCGAGATTTTTTCAACTGGAATGCATAAACGATGCTTCTGTCTCCCACGAACTAATTACTTCTGTAAAAAACTGGGCCATCCAGAAAGGATCCACAATTTTAATCGGGCCGTTTGGCTTCTCCGACAAAGACCCACAGGGGTTGCAGGTAGAAGGTTTTGAACATTTGCCGGTCATCGCAACACCGACGAATCCCCCCTATCTTGAAACACTTGTGAAGCAGGAAGGTTTTTCCAAGTTACTTGATTGCATCAGTTACAAATTACCAATCCCGGAAGTCATTCCGGAATTCTACAACAGGATTTACGAACGTGCCATACGGAACAACAATGTCAGAATGCTTGAGTTCAATAACCGGAGCGAATTAAAACCATATATCGTTCCTGTTTTTCGTCTGATCAATGAAACTTACAAAGATCTTTTCGGCTTTATTCCCATGGAAGAAGCGGAGATGTTTGAAATGGCCAAAAAGTATCTGCCTATTCTCAATCCCGCTTTTGTAAAATTAATACTTGACGCTAAAAATGTACCGATCGCATTTGTAATAGCAATGCCGGATATGAGCAAAGGAATTAAAAAAGCAAAAGGGAAATTATTTCCATTCGGATTTATTCACATACTTAGTTCCGCTAAAAAAACTCAGCAACTTGATTTACTATTGGGAGCAGTGAAGGAAGAATATCAGGGCCGTGGACTCACATCCATCCTGGGAATAAAACTGATGGATACAGCCAGAAAATACGGACTTACTTATATGGACAGCCATTTGATTCTTGAAACAAATTTAAAAATGCGGGCTGAAGTGGAAAGACTGGGAGGTAGTATTTACAAAAGGTATCGGGTGTTTATGAAAGCGCTTTGAATTGTTGATTGATGATTTTTGATTGATGATTGACTCCTTTCGTAATTAGTTTATTGTTTTTAGTTTTTATCTATTTTAAATTTCTTCTTGCATGTGCCGCAAAGGCTTTGCTTTCAAAAGGCAATTGAGCATTCACTCTTGCTTTTAGCTCCACGAGAAGTTCAGGATATTTCTTTGCGATTTTCTGAATGACACTGATGGCATAAACCTTAATGGCAATTGGTGAATCCGCTGCAGACATCAATTCAAAACAGAGTTCAACAATTTTACTTTCCATGGACTCAGGAATATTTACACGACGAAAAATCTGAAGACCGTTCCGCACAACCGCATCATGCACCGGCATTTTTATGGCTTTTATTATTTTGGGAAAATAACCGGAAAAAAGCTCAGGATGTTCCATCGCGCAATACCCGACTGACATCGCGGCTCTTTGAGCCAACACCTTTTCATTCGAAAGGTAACAAGTCATGAGCTCGCGAAACCGAGCTTTGTCAGTTCCTACATACTTTACAACTTTCTCGGCTTGTTTCCTCGAGTGTTTACTGAGAAATTCTTCCCTGATATTCATTCCTTTAGCAAACTCCACTTTGCGTCCTTTGTCCCGATGGGAAGTAAAATTTCATCCCATCGGGACAAAGGGCACAAAGATTTATGAATACTTTGTCTTTAAGTACGTCAGATATTTCCTGATGTCCCCATCAAATTTACGATCCATCTGCATCTTCATTTTTTTCTTCATCGCGTCATAGCGGACAAAATTAATGAAGTACGCATTGTTTGGTTTTTGATTTTTATAAATGTCTTTGAATCTCTCTTTATTAAAAAACGGGAGCGTGTCAAGACTGCTAACTATTGAATCAATCGAAACGCTTTTGAGTTGCTTTCTTTCCTCCAACTCCATTTTTTGACTATGCGCGTAAACAGAATCCAGAAATAATTTTCCTCTCAGCATATGATTGCTGAACAAATCATAATCTTCTTTGGAATGAATGTACTGTGCGAGTTTTTCTGATCCTGCTCCTTCTTTGGCTGTAAGAAAACGAATAGCTCCCTGTTCACCCACAAAACTAGCCAGGTTCTCATTGAAATCGACATGGCTTTTCGCGTACAATGTCGCGTGTGTCATTTCGTGAATGATCAACTCTGCCAATTGTCCGTCCTTACGAAACAACATGTTCGACAAAATCGGATCGCGGAACCAACCCAATGTACTCCATGCACTCACATCATCATAGTCCGTATCATATCCTTTCGCTCTGAGAAGAGAGTCCTCCTTCAATCCTTTCTCTTTGATAAAAAATCCTTTGTATGAAACGGAACCCAATACAGGAAAAGTCCATTGATAGGCTTTGATTTCAAAAGGTTCGCTCGCGGTAAGAACCCACAAAATCGGTCTTCCGTTCTGATCGTAAAGGGTTGTGTAATTTTTGGATTCTTTTAATCCCAATGAATCAACCGCAAACTTCTTGACGGTATTGATAAACCGAATTCTTGCTTTCAAAGAATCCGGTGCATTGGGATCTTCCAGAATCTTATCAATGGAACGCGCATTCCGAATGATGTTCAGCTGACCCTGCAACTGCTGCCAGCCATATCCCACCAATTCCCTGTTGAACAAAGCCCAGGTCCCCGCCACAACGATGATTGCTATCAAAAACAGAGCGAGGTACTTGAGGATGCGCTTTAGCATTAGTCGTCGGGAGTCAGAAGTACGGAGTCGGGAGTTTGGAGTCCGTTGTTAAAATTACGCAATTGTCATCCACCAATAATTCTCAATCTGCAATCCTCAATCCTCAATCCTCAATCAACAATCAGCAATCAAAAATCAACTAAGGTTTGCCAACTGCTCCTCTATCGCCTTAATCTTGGCTTCAGCATCTGCCTGCTTCTTCTTCTCATTCTCCACGACTTCCGGTTTGGCATTTGATACAAAACGTTCATTCGCGAGTTTGGCCTGGACAGACTTCAAAAAACCTTTGTTGTATTCCAGTTCATTCAGCAAACGTTCTTTCTCCGCCTTCAAATCAATGGCAGCAGTAAGCGGAACATAAAACTCATATTGCTGAACGATAAACGGAATCGCATTGTCGACTTTTACATCCGTACTGTTGAGCTGATCGAGATTTCCCAGTTTACAAACCAGTTCATTGAATCTCGGATCCATGGTTTGTTTGGAATTGAAATACAATGACAATTTTTCTTTCGGAGAAATATTTTTCTGCTTACGCAAATTACGAAGCTGGCTGATTACTTCACTTGCAATTTCAAAACCTTTGAGCAAAGTCTCGTCCATTTTGCCTGACGAAGGCCAGGAAGCTACGATGATGCAATCCTTTTCTTTACGTTCGCCAAGCAGTGACCACAGCTCTTCCGAAATGAATGGCATCCACGGATGAACAACTTTCAGCAATTGTTCAAAGAATCCGATAGTCGCTTCATACGTTGCCTGATCAACAGGCAAAGCTTGTCCGTCCACAAATTCCGGTTTCACCATTTCCAGATACCAGGAACAGAAATCATCCCAGATCAGTTTATAAGTTGCCATCAGGGCATCGCTCATCCGGTGTTTGGAATAGTGATCATTGATGATCGCCAATTGTTCCTCGAAACGCGAAGCAAACCATGCAACTGACACCATCGAACTTGGATTTTGTTTCAACGAAGTATCCACCGACCATCCTTTGACAAGACGGAATGCGTTCCAGATTTTATTCGCGAAATTTCTTCCCTGCTCGCACAATGATTCGTCAAAAAGCAAATCATTACCGGCAGGAGAACTGAGCAACATCCCTACTCTCACTCCATCCGCGCTGTATTTTTTAATCAGGTCCAGCGGATCAGGAGAATTCCCCAACGACTTGGACATTTTTCTGCCCAGTTTATCACGGACAATTCCGGTTAGATAAACATTGGTGAAAGGCTTTTCATCCATGTATTCATAACCGGCAATAATCATTCTTGCTACCCAGAAAAATAAAATCTCAGGAGCTGTGATCAGATCATTTGTCGGATAATAATATTTGATGTCCTTGTTACCCGGATCTTTGAAACCATCAAAAACACTGATGGGCCACAGCCAGGAACTGAACCAGGTATCGAGTACGTCTTCATCCTGCTTCAGATCATTTTCTTTTACTGAAGTTCCTTGTTGTTTAAAAAGTTCAACAGCTCCTGCTGATGTTTTAGCTACAACATATTTACCATCCGGAGAATACCAGGCAGGAATCTGCTGTCCCCACCATAACTGTCGGGAAATACACCAGTCGTGTACATTCTCCATCCAGTGCTTATAAGTATTGATGAATTTCTCCGGAATGAGTTTGATGGTACCGTTCAATACATTTTCCAGCGCAGGTTTGGAGATGGTATCCATCTTTAAAAACCATTGCATGGAAAGTTTTGGTTCGATCACAGCATCCGTTCGTTCAGAAAAGCCAACTTTATTTTTATAATCTTCGATCTTCACCACATTGCCCATCGCTTCCAGATCTTTGGTGATCTTTTTTCGAACAATGAAACGATCTTCACCAATGTAAAACTGCGCGGCTTTACTCATCGTTCCATCGTCATTGATCGTATCAACAACAGGCAAACCGTGTTTTTGTCCAAGATTGTAGTCATTGATATCATGAGCCGGGGTCACTTTCAATGCTCCGGTACCAAATTCCATATCGATATACTCGTCAAAAATGATTGGGACAGGACGGTTCACCATTGGAATCACCGCGAACATTCCTTTCAGTTTTGTATAACGTGGATCATTGGGATGCACACAAACACCTGTATCACCAAGTATCGTTTCCGGACGAACTGTAGCGACAGTAATAAACTGATTTCCGCTCTGTGTTTTACCATTCACGGTTACTGTCCAGGTATCATTCGAAATGCTCCACTCTGATTTTGCATCTTTCAAAACGGATGCAAGTGCAGCATCAATCAAAGCATAACGAACGTGAGTCAGTTTTGAATTTACTTCTTTGTGAATTACTTCTTCATCGCTGAGCGCGGTTTTTCCAACCGGATCCCAGTTCACCATGCGTACTCCTCGATAGATATATCCTTTTTTGTGTAAATCAATAAACACAGAAATAACCGCGTCACTGAGATCATCTTCCATGGTAAAACGGGTACGGTCCCAATCACAGGATGCACCGAGTTTTTTCAATTGCTCGAGGATGATGCCTCCGTATTTCTCTTTCCATTCCCAGGCATGTTTGAGAAAATCTTCGCGGGTCAGATCACTCTTTTTAATTCCTTTTTCCCTTAGCAAAGCAACCACTTTAGCTTCCGTTGCGATGGAAGCATGATCCGTTCCCGGCACCCAGCAGGCATTTTTTCCCTGCATTCTTGCCCGGCGAATCAACACATCCTGAATGGTATTGTTTAACATATGACCCATGTGCAGCACACCCGTTACATTAGGCGGGGGAATCACAATGGTATAAGGCTCGCGCTCATCCGGCACACTTCTGAAAAAGCCTTGCTTCATCCAGTGCTTGTACCATTTGTCTTCAACTTGTGAGGGATCGTATGTTTTGGGGATTTCCATCATAAAAAGGGCTGTTTCTATCGGCAAACGTACAAAAAAGGGAGGAGATTTAAGCGATGAAATTTATACTAAACATCAACAGAACTATGTGCTCAATGGATCGTCAAGGAAGTACTCCTGTTTGTTTTTTCAACAATTCTTTTTTTTCACATTCGAAGAATGATAGAAGTTGGAATTGTTCAATTTACATTTAACCTTAAGTTTCTGTTTTAAATAGAAATCAGCTTTCCATTAGAATTTTTATTCTTCAAAGAGGTTCATATTCGAATCAAATTCTGTTTGGTTGTATTTTCCTGCAATGCAAAAACCTCGGGAATCCACGTAAAACAAGGCCTCCGGAGGTTTAATCAAGACAGTTTCAAAAGCTCTGGTCAGTCCAAACGTACGTTTTTTTTCATTTTTTCAACTTTTTTCAACTATGACCTTTGAGATATTTTGTTTACATTTCGTATCCCTCTATTTTATTAAAACAACACCCCAATCGGGAAAATATTACCTTATGCTTTCTGCGATCCGGCACTCTGTCAAGCCACTGATAATTATTATCACATTCATAGTGTTCTTATTCCGTACTGATTGTTCGGCACAAGTCACCTGTATTGCATCCGGCAACTTCACTTCACCTTCCATCTGGTCGCCAGCAGCTCCGGTTGCAGGACAATTTATAACAGTAAATGCCGGAGTAACTCTCACGATTGACAGTATCACACCTCAAACCGGTGATCTGATTATCAACGGCCGTGTAGTGGTCAATAATACTTCACAGGCTGATTTGATCGCCGGAGGAAACATTACAGTTAGTACAGGAGCTTCACTGGAAAATAATGGCCGAATAGAATTCGTAACGCTAGGCAGATCTTTTTAATGAATGGTACTGCAACCTATATCCATAATCCTTTATTGAGTGATTCGGTGGACGAGAGTATCTTTTATAATTCAATAGAAACTTTTTCCACCTCCAGCAATCTCACTATCCTCAAATGGAATGACGGATCCATACCGCTTGGTGATCAAAGTCGTATTGCGAGCAGCTTTTTTGGGAACCTCACACTGAATGCAAATGTACCGGGAGGGGTCTGGGACCAGGATGGTTATTTCGCATTCCCGGCATTAAATCGTATCAGGGGAAAACTGACAGTTTCAACCGGCACAATTGTGATGGATGACGGAACCGGAAACTCTACGCAGATATTTCTTGCTGAAGTCCTCGTAAATGGAACCGGAAATATCATTTTCCAAAAAGGTTATGACAGGAATCTCGCTATTACAACAGCCAATTTCACGGTCAATAGTTTGTCTGCCCAGCCAACAATCATGATGGACTCTTCGATGGGAATCCTTACATTCAATGTTGGCGGAAATTTCATCGCGAATTCGAGTTTCACAGGTATACGCGGATCCGTGGGTCAGCTGGGAAGTGATGGGCGAATCACAGTCTCCGGAAATTTATCTGTTACCGGTGGAGATTTCAATTTTATCACCCGTGTGGACGCTCCATTGCGTGTCACCGTCAATGGTACAACTACTTTGAACAACAGCACTCCCGGCGGGAAGGTTTCTTTTCTCGATGGAGGAAATTTCGGTCTCACGGTGACCACTGCAAACATGATTATTTCCGGCGGGACAAATAATTATCTTTTCGGAAGTCCATCTTCGATCATGTACTGCAAAGGGGCGGGAACATTTACCGTTACCAATGACCTCACGGTGAATGGGGTTTCTACCACTTACGCAGCCTGGTCAGACTCCAATTCCAATGCAATAAAATTCAATGTTGGCAGGGATGTCTTCATGAGTGCCGATGCGCAATTTATTGTTGGGCATACCAATGGTCAGCTGACATTTAAAGCCACAAGAAATTACACACACACAAATGGCAAACTGATCGCCCAGGATTTCGATCAGAACGCAGATGTGGATTCTGTCATCGTTGGAGGAAATTTCCTATTTAATTCGGTTACAGCATCAGATTTTTTCAAAGGCAATCGCGGACAGGGAAATCTGATTTTTAAAACTACCGGAAGTTTCACTGTACAGAATTCGGGTTCTTTAAACAACCAGGGTGTTATCGGAGTTGATTCATCCGCTTCCAATATGACTTTTACGGTCGGAGGAAGTTTTGTTCAAAACGGAGGAAGGTTTTGTGGAAATCAAAATGGAAGTGGTAATGTAACATTCACTACGACAGGAATGCTTGACGTAAATGCAGGAAACTTTACCTGTACTTCAAACTCAACATCTTCAATTCCCGGTAACATCACATTTACTGTAAATAGTATTGATTATGACGGCGGGTTTTTCAGTGTTTACAATGCATGTAACAATGCAAACAGTAACGGAGTATTTAATATTACGGGCAATTGCAAGGTTAACTTTGCTTCCATATCTGACCAGTTTTCATTTGTAGGTGTCGCAAAAACAGGTTTTGATATCAATAACCTGATCGCTTCCATCACTATTGGCGGAGCGTTTACAATAAGTGGTGCTAATGGCACATTCATTTCCAGTCTGGCCCTCGGACAAGAGACCATTTCTATGGGTTCAATATCCATAGGAACGGGAAACAACAGCTTCAACACTGTTCCAGGATCAACTCTTGGTAACGGCCACATTGTCAATTTCACGGTAACCGGCAATGTACTTGTTTCAGGAGGAAGTACTTATTTCTCCGCGGCAACACAGGCAATCACGATGACTGTGAATGGAGATTTTACATTGTCAGGAGGAACTGTATCTATGAAAGGCGGCGACAATTCAACAGCATCTGCATTGAATATACTTGGTGGATACTCTCAAAGTAATGGTGATTTTTATTTTCACAATGCCCCGACTGATGAGCTCAACTCCGGCGCAAGCATTACCATGACAGTAAACTCCAATGCGGATAATGCAGGTGATTTTTCACATACAGGTGGAACATTTTATTTTGACAATGCTGCCACAACACCATCTACTCTGAATCTCTCTTTAAATATAAAAAGTCCGAATTACACTCTTGGTGGGACTGGTCTGATGACCATGTCAAATGCAGGAACAGGAGCAGTTTATGCCAACCTCACCTTTTCCAGAAATGGAACCATCCTATACAACAGAACAGGTTCCTATGTGATCCAGCAGGTATTACAAACAATTCAGGACAATTGTACACTAGACCTCATCACAGGCGATCTGATCATTGCATCCAACAATACGAAACGACCAACACTTCCCGATTGGTGTACTGTGATGTCTCTCGGTACCTTGAACATGCGAACAAATCATTTGCAAAGTAACCGTCTGAATACGTATTCAGGGATCACGGTATTGGGCAGAGTAAAACTGCAGCACCCGAATGGACTCTACAATGGAACGGTGAATGCCGCCTTTTCCACAACTCTGGCGGACAGTCTGGATTATTTTCTTTCGTCCGGATCAACTATTGAATACAACGGTACAGACAACCAGATTATTTCCGGAATTGGTTTAGGCAAAGCGCTAACCACTTCACACAAATATTTCAACCTGGCGATTAATTTCACAGGAACTGCGGATCTTGAATATGTATACCCCACCAACAATCCGAATGATTCAGCTGTGATGGTGAGGAATACGCTTTCTCTTCTTTCAGGTGAACTTAATCTTGATGATGATCACAACCCATCCAATGGTGGAGGCAGATGGATTGTCCTTGAATCACCAAGCTCGGCAGCTCTTTCACGTACTTCCGGTTACATCAGAAGTGAGACCGAAAATGGAAACGGGCTTGTCAAATGGATCATTGGCTCGAATACTTCTAACCATGTGATTCCATTCGGATACAATTCAACCAATTACATTCCACTCACAGCAACGGTGAGCAGTGGAACTGCAGGAAATTTCTATGCAGGCACTTATCATTCCGCTGGAACCAATACACCCTACCCTCCCGGAGTTCTTCATCTGAATAATCCTTCCGGTTTCGACATGAGTTCAAGCACAATCGATCGCTTTTGGTATTTAAAAACTACCTCATCACCGGTGATGAACGTGCTGTTTAAATGTACCGCTGCGGAAGCCGGAAGTATAGCTGATTTTCGCGCCATACGTTGGTTATCTTCTACTTCGGTTTGGACAAACCCTCCACCGGGCACACAAACTACACAGGTGCTCGGTGTTCAGGCGAATTCACTTTCAGATGTGAACAATTGGTGGACTGCTGCAGGTACTCTTCAATTTACAATCTCCGCAAGTGCCGGTTCGCACGGAACTATTTCTCCTTCCGGTAACAGTACAGTAAATTCAGGATCAAATCTTACTTACAACATCACTCCGGATGCGTGCTATCAAATCAACGATGTACTGGTCGATGGAATTTCTGTTGGTCCTGTCAGTTCTTACACATTTACAAATATCAGCGCCAACCATACAATCAGTGCAAGTTTTATTCAGCAATCGTTTAACATTACTGCCACTGCCGGTTCCAATGGTTCTATTTCACCATCAGGTGTAACATCGGTTTTATGTGGAACAAATTCTACGTTTACCATCAGTCCTGATCCATGCTACACAATTCTGGATGTTGTAGTAGATGGCATTTCACAAGGACCGGTTAACAGCTACACTTTCGTTAATACTACAGCCCCACATACAATTACAGCTTCTTTCCAACAATTAACCTATTCTGTCACTGCCACTGCCGGACCCAATGGAAGCATTTCTCCTTCAGGAACCTCGATAGTAAATTGTGGGTCAGGAATTACATTTTCGATCACTCCAAATACCTGTTACATGATACAAGATGTTTTGGTTGACGGTGTATCACAAGGCGCTGTATCATCTTTTTCATTTGTAAATATTAATGCACCCCATACAATCAGTGCAAGCTTTATCCAAATAACCTATTCTATTTCCACCACGAGTGGAACCGGTGGAAATGTTAGTCCGGCTGGATCAGGATCTCTACCCTGCGGCAGCAACCAGACCTATACAATTACTCCTGACCCATGCTATGTCATTGCAGATGTCCTGGTAGATGGAATTTCACAGGGCCCGGTTTCTTCCTACACTTTTACAAATATCCAGACATCACATACTCTCTCTGCTACATTCAGTCAAATTTCATATTCAATAACTGCCAGTTCAGGCGCAAATGGAAATATTTCACCTTCAGGAATTCAGAATATTTTATGCGGAAATAATCAAACTTATACATTCACACCTGATCCGTGTTATGCGATATCCGATGTTCTGATCGACGGTATTTCCGCAGGTGTAATTTCAAGTTATACATTTACAAATATCAACACCTCTCATACTATTCATGTCGATTTTGTTCAATTGAACTATACAGTGACGGTAAATAGCGGTACACATGGATCCTTGAGCCCTTCCGGCAGCAATATCATTACTTGTGGACAAAATCTTACCATCACAATTGCTCCGGATGCCTGCTATTTTATAGGAGATGTGATTGTGGATGGTGTTTCTCAAGGCCCCTTAGCTTCGTATTCTTTTACAAATGTCACTGCTCCTCATACAATCAGTGCAGTATTCACTCAATTTTCATATCAAATTACGTCGAGTTCAGGTCCAAATGGTAATGTATCCCCTGCAGGGACCAACGCTTACGGATGTGGCAACAATCAGGAATATTTTATTACACCCGACCCTTGTTATTCCATTGCCGATGTGTTGATAGATGGAATATCTCAGGGACCCATTGCCTCATACATGTTCACGGATATTGATAGTCCGCATACCATATCCGCAACTTTTGTTCAACAAACTTTCGATATCACCTCAAGTTCTGATCCACACGGTACTATTTCACCCGCTGGAATTACTAGTGTAATTTGTGGACAGGATCAGTCTTATACGATGACCGCTGATTCATGCTACATGATTACAGATGTTATTGTCAATGGAGATTCTTACGGTCCGTTGACCTCCTTTACTTTTACAGATGTTGAAAGACCTATGAGTATTCATGTGGTTGTTGAGCAACTCAATTATCCTGTCACGGTAGCTGCAGGTCCACATGGACAAATCTCCACCGGCAACGATACAATCGCCTATTGTGGTGATAGTCTTACTTTGCCAATTATAACTGACCCTTGTTATACTATAGAAGATGTTATTGTTGACGGTGTCTCTCAAGGCCCGGTTAGCTCCTACACATTTACAAATGTCACAACGGCACATTCCATCAGCGCTACCTTCACATTGCTGAATTATACAATCACCGCTTCATCCGGAGCAAATGGAAGTATTTCAGACCCCGGAACATTAACATTAGCTTGCGGTAGTAATCAATCCTATACCATTACACCGGCTTCATGCTTTGCTATTGAAGATGTTCTGGTTGATGGTGTTTCCATTGGGCCTGTCTCCGCTTATACATTTACTTCTATCACCACCTCGCACACTATTGAGGCAACATTTGTTCAGATTTCGTATCCAATCGTTGCAAGTTCCGGTTTGCATGGAAGTGTTAGCCCAAATGGAACGACATCCTCACTTTGTGGTGATTCATTATCGTATTCAATTCAGGCTGATCCCTGCTTCAGTATCGCGGATGTTCTTGTCGATGGAATTTCTCAAGGTGCTGTCAGCTCTTACACATTCACAAATATCAGTTCGACACATACCATCCACGCTAATTTTACACGGGATGAATTCCCGATTGTAGCCACAACATCAGTTGGAGGGACTATATCACCAAATGGAAGTTCCAGTGTTCTCTGTGGTGATTCTATCACATATACAATACTTCCGGACTCCTGTTATTTTATTCAGGATGTAATAGTGGATGGCCTGTCTTCCGGTGCCATGACAACATACAGTTTTCTCAATGTAACAGCGTCACATACGATTCATGTTATATTCTCACAACCTGTTTATACAATCACCGCGAGTGCCGGATCAGGTGGCACTGTTTCTCCATTGGGTATTTCAAATGTTACTTGCGGAGGAAGTCAGACATTTACCATCACACCTGATTCAGCATATCTGATTCAGGATGTAATTGTAGATGGAATCAGTGTTGGAGCACTTTCTACTTATAGTTTCACAATCGTAGGAACTAATCACACTATTCATGCAACATTTTATCCTGCATGTACCGCTCCTCAAATTACCTGCATCCAGGATCTGTCCAGCAATACGGCTGCAACATCTTGCGGAATTGATTTGAATTACTCCAACCCTGTTCTTTCGGGAACATCACCTTCACTCAGCTATTCGTTTAGCGGAAGTACTTCCGGAAGCGGTTCAGGTTCCGGAAGCGGTTCGTATTTTAATTCAGGAACAACCGTCGTAACCCTGACTGCAACCAATGCATGTGGTAATGCGCAATGCTCATTTAACATTCTTGTTGTTGATTCTGTAGTTCCGGAAATTACTTGTCCTGTAACAATAACATTGACAGCTGATCTTGGACTGTGTAGTTCAACAGGTTCTATTGGTACGGCTACCGCAACCGACAATTGTTCAGTTAGCTCTCTTGTTGCAACGCCAGCAGGACCATACCCTGTGGGAACTACTGTCGTCACCTGGACTGCTACGGATGCAAATGGCAACACGACAAACTGCAATCAGAATGTCATCGTCACAGATACAGAAGTTCCTTCAATTACCTGTCCTTCTCCTGTGATAAGTTATAGTACAACACCCGCTCTCGGAACACCAATTGTTTCCGATAATTGCGGCGGTTATTCTGTAGTAAACAACGCTCCATCTGTTTATCCATATGGTAATACCAGTGTCGTTTGGACAATTACTGATGCCTCCGGAAATTTCTCTTCCTGCACACAAGTTGTAACCGTACTTCCTTTACATGATACGCTGAATCTTAAACTCTACATACAGGGTTACTTCAATTCCGGACTTACCATGAATGCCGCTCTTTACAATTCCGGCATCAGCGGTAATCCTGCTGACTGTGATACTATTCAGGTATGCCTGATTGACTCAGCAACATTACTTCCTGTTGAATGTATGGAAGTAGTATTAAATGCAAATGGAGAAACCTCCTGCGTATTCCCTCCTGCTGTTTTTGGAAACAGTTATTATATCCGGGTAAAACACAGGAATGCAATTGAAACCTGGAGCGCCAATCCGGTAAGCATGAATGCTGCTGTAAGTTATGATTTCAGCACCAATAGCTCACAGGCTTATGGAAATAACATGGTGGAAGTAAGTACGGGAATATGGGCTTTCTGGAGCGGAGATATTGGCGATGGAATCAACTATGGAATACAAGATGGTGGCATTAATGATAACGACTTTTCATTGTTGGAATCTGCCGTGAATTCAATTTCCTCCGGATATGACATCGGCGACCTTACCGGTGACGGTCTCGTAGAATCTTCGGATTATAGTCTGCTTGAAAATAATATCGGACTCCTTATACTTAGTGTACATCCTTAATCAATCCGGTGATAAAAGATTAATATTCACCAAAAAACAGTAATAAAATTTGATTCAGTGACAAGTGCTAATCCTACAAATGAACAGCGGTATTCATTATGAATGTCAATATCTACCCCCGTCAAATTTCACTTCTGGCAGGATAATAAGTCCCTGATTTTATTTTCCTCCAGTTCAGAAGCACATTTTTCCCATTCAGGAAGTTTTGTCTGCAGAATCATTCGAAAGTTTGCAGATTTGATGAGCAAAAAGATAAAGGTCCATGACTTGCTCAAAGGGAGTAATTGGTAGTCTGTTTTTAATCATGCTGTTTTTCTCAGCAGGGATAATCCCTTTATCTGCTCAAAATCTGGTCACAAACAGTAGTTTCGAAACTTATAGTGCCGTTCCAAACAATTACGGTCAACCATGCCGTTCATTGGGATGGTCGAATCCAAATGGTTCCTGTACGATGGTAGCGGGAACAGGGAGCCCTGATTTTTTACACACCCTCGGCACCTATCCTGTAAGTATTCCCAATTCAATATTCGGAGTTTGTGCTGCACACACCGGAAACGCAATGATAGGATTCGGTACATGGTCTGCTTTGATCGCCAACTATAGAGAATATGTTTCAACAACACTTTCATCACCCATGATTGTTGGTCAACAATACACAGTTTCATTTTGGCTCACAACCGGAAAAGCAACATATTATTCCTACCGATCCAACAACGTAGGAATCTATTTTTCTGCTTCTCCTTTGAGTCAGACCGGATCAAATCCGATTAATGTAATTCCTCAATGCAACATTACTACGGTTGCGAATGATTCAGTCTGGCAATTGTATTCATTTACCATAATTCCTTCCGTGAGTTATACGACAATGACCATAGGCAACTTCTATGCGGACGCATTGACAACAAGAGTTCTGGCTTCCGGCGGGTCACCGAATGCTGCATATTATTTTGTCGATGACGTTACTGTAAGCCTTTCACTTCCTCTTCCCGTTGAATTATTATCCTTTAACGCCTTGGTGAATAACAATAATGTTTCACTTGAATGGACCACCGCGACTGAACTCAATAATGATTATTTCGTGATCGAAAAATCAGAAGATGCTTCTGCATTCGAAGAAATTGGAAGAGTCACCGGTGCAGGAACCAGCAGTCAGATTCATCGGTATACTTTCATCGATCCGGATCTGCATTCCGGAATCTTTTTTTACCGATTAAGACAAGTAGATTATGATGGAAAATACGAATTCAGTTCAATTGTTCCTGTTGAATTCCAGCGGAAGCAAATTGAAATTAATTTTCAGTATACTCAAGATGGTCTGAACCTGGAGATTGTTTTAAATAACAGAAATTCCGGCAGAATCAGGACATTAATTTTAACCAGCCAGGGACAAATTGCAAAGGAATTTTTTATCGTAACAGGATCTCCTGAAAAGATACCGCTGAATGAACTCTCTTCAGGAGTTTATTTCCTTCAATTTCCGGATGAAAATATTCCGGTAAAAAAACTGATTATATAAATCCTGAATTAATTTTATCTTAAGGGCGCATCTAAAATAAAAACGGCGTTGTAGAATCTACAACGCCGTTTTTCATACAATTCTTTTAGTTTACTGACGAATAAATCTCTGGGTTATCAGATCTTTTCCATTCTGAAGTGTAACCACGTACATTCCTTCAGAATAACCTGACAGATCCAAAACAAGTTCGCCCTCGCTTCCTGTCTGATCAAGAACCTGGCTAAAAACAATATGTCCGGTCAAATCAATTACAGTCACAATAGAAGCATTCTCCTCATTTGAAACATAAGACAAATGAATTTGATTATCAGCCGGATTTGGATACAATTTCATACCGATAGAAGGCGCTTCGGACAAATCAGTGGCGGACAATCTTGGTGCTGTTCCGGGAGTTGCAAGCCAAATTGTAGCATTCATCATTAACTTCTGATGTGAACCGCTAAGGGCTGTTTTATAAGAGGAATACAATGCGTCATTCGGATCTCCGGTTCCATCATCCATTGGAGAGCTATCTCCAATTCCACAAACTTTTCCGCTGCCATAATTTGCAGCAGCAAAAATGGAATTTGTCGTTCCGGTTGTTGACGAGCCGGTTTTGAAAATCAATCCCTTCACAGTAGAATTCTTTGTACGATTCAGGGTCATGGTTGTGCCGTTATTGAACTGCAATCCTGTTACATTCCCCATTACTCCATGCAGGATCGGATCAGTAGCAGAATTCAGAATATTGGAAGAAGTCTGTGAAAAATTTGCCAGGTCAAAGGCAATCCCGAAAGGATTGCTGACGGAACCATTATTGGTCATGAAATCATTAAAGATTGCAGGTGAATCCCATCCATCATTATTCCGGTCACTCACAGTATGATCTGCAATCATGAACAATCCACCACCATTGTTTACAAAATTCAACATCGCAGTTTTCTCAGCAGTGGTGAATCGGATATTCGGTTCGTCTATAATAAAGATTTTATAATTACTCAAGTCCTGTGCATTAGTAGTCACACCGTATGTAATCAAACCATTATAAGGAAGAGTCTCAACAATATATCCCTTCTTGGCACAATCAACAGCCCATGCCGATAATGCACCGGCCCAATAAGTTTCAGATGTATTTGCCGTAATTCCGGATTGAGCCGGAGTAGGAATTCGCTGAGGATTCGATTCATTGCCACCTGTCACCATCAACCCACCTGAACCTGTTTTTAAATTTCTGGTGTCTGCGTCAATCACCCAATCAGCATTAGCTGCCATTTGCGCACTCGAAGCATCAAATAATATCTTGATGGTCTGTGCCTGTGACTGAATTGAAAACATTACTGAAATCAGAAGTAGCAATTTTCTCATAGATATTGGATTAAGTATGGGCAACAAAGTATCCTTAAAATTTGTACTAAAGATGATTTTTTTATAATTAGAAATCCTGGAAAATGAACAGGTTTATCAACATTATTCAGTTTTTACCACTTTAAAGCATGCCTGATTCTTCCCAACGAATCTGAAAAAGTAAAATCCGGGAATCCAATCATGAACATCCATTTGAAATTCATTGGAAAGATGATTCAGCGAAGTTGTTTGAATACATCTTCCATGGATATCCGTCACCACCAACATCTCAAATTCATCTGAACTTTGGATTTCAATATTCAGATTATCATGGACAGGATTAGGCATTAATTGTACAAGCGGAATTACTTGAAACTGTTTTACTCCCTGACAAATTAATACAGTGATCGACTGCGGAATGGTCCTGCTGCAGCCATTGCTGTCGGTGTAGGTATAATACACAGTTACAACTCCCTGCCCGGCTTGTGATGGAAAAAATGTATTATTGACCACTCCTGTTCCACTATAGGCCCCTCCGACAGGAAATCCCCCTGTCATTGGATAAGCAGGGTCTTGTGTGCAAAAAGTATCCTGATCCAGAATGAATCCAACCGGTGGTAATGGGTATACAGTAATTTCCTGCACCGCTGTATCGGAACATCCGCCTGCACTGGTAATTGTAAGGACGTAGGTACCGGGAAAACTGACGGTAATAGTATCTTCATTTGAAAGTGTATTCCAATGAACGGTACCTGTTCCGCTTGCAATCAGATGCACACTGTCTCCCCCACAGAATTCCGTTGGACCGTCAGTGAGAATGCCTGCAACCGGAGTAGTTGGACAAGATACTTCCGCCGCCCAACCTGATCCCTCATCTGTACCATCAGAAGTAAAATGAAATGTCAGACAATTTCCGGTAGATTGAATAGCAAGAGGTAAAGACGTCTGAGTGAATGTTCCAATAAGTAAGGCCGAAAGATCACATCCATCATAGATAAACAGCGTATCCCCCGCACCCAAATCAAAATTAGTCCAAACAATGTCCAAAATACAGTTACTTGCCGACTGAAAAGTTAGAGTGTAATTTTCATTTGGAGAGTATGCCGCGCCTGATGTACCGCTGTCAAAAAAATTAGCCTGACAACTGACAACCATAGAATCACTCATCGATACATCCTGCGCAACAGCTCCGGGCATATTCAGGAACAAAAGCATAAAACTGCTAAGGAAAAATATTACTTTTCTCATAAGTATCAAATGTCGAATTTTCACAAAATCAAATCATGACATTCATCATATGAATCTCGTCAAATAAGAGCCTCCTTACAGCAGCTTTTCCAATGGCAAATCAACATCGATCTGCAAATAAATCTTCAAGGGTCTTGCAAATTCAGATATAATTTAACATTTTAGTGTCGCGATATTTGATGATCCAATATATTTTACTCTCTTAAATTTTAGAATTTACCCCATGACTGATCAAGATTCAACCCGTAGAAAATTCTTAAAAATTCTCGGCATTACAGCCGGAGCCGGATTAGTTAGCACCGGAGCTTTGGCAAAGATTATAGACCATCAGGCAATTCACAAATTGAATCCGGAACAACAGGAATTCATGCTTAGATATGGACAATGGATGGATGAATTCATTGAAGTCATCGCTATACAAAAAACTTATCCGGATGATGTCCTCAACAATAAAAAGATGATGGAATTATCGGACAAGGCACAGGAATGGCAACCGAAGCTGACCGAATACATGAAAGAAGAAAGTTTCGCACTTATTTACCACGCTTCTATAGATCGTATGAGAAAGGAGATTTGAGTCTGACAGGCTATGCTCCGAATCCTTTTTATTATCATTCTTATTATTCATGGATTCATCCATCTCATTGGCTTTATAAGAGAACTGCGTCTTGCTGAAATTCCAAAGTTCAGTGGAAAAACAATTGCACCACTCTCCCCTGCTTTCGCAAAAATTGCCGGTTACTTCTGGGGACTAACTTGTTTACTTTTCATCATCACCGGAATTTCATTTCTCCTGGAAACAAACACCTGGTGGATAACAGGAATAGCGGCCATTATTTTATCGCAACTACTGATCATACTCTACTGGAAAGATGCAAAAGCCGGAACCATCGCCAACATCATTATTCTGCCTTTTGCAATTATCGCGATGTCTGATTGGAATTTTCAGAAAGAAAGTCGTGAGGATATTGTTCATTTATTTTCACTTCAATCCACAAATGAAGAACAAATCATCCGTCCTGAAAATCTGGATTCACTCCCTGCCCCGGTGAAGAAATGGCTGATTCATTCGGGCGTTGTCGGAAGGGAAAAAATTAAATCAATCAGATTACAACAATCCTGCTCCATGTTAACTGCACCGGGAGGAAAATGGTCTCCTGCCAGTGCCTTTCAATATTTTACAGTCCAAAATCCCGGATTTGTATGGACTGTCCGTATGGATATGTCCGCATTCATGCCTGTCGCCGGATGTGATAAATATGTAGATGGAAAAGGTAGCATGAACATCAAAGCCTATTCTCTGATCAATATCGTGAATAGTCAGGGTGAAGAAATCGACAAAGGTTCCATGATGCGTTACCTTGCTGAAATGACATGGTTCCCATCAGGCGCGCTTGAAAAATATATGAAATGGGAAGCCATTGATTCTATTTCAGCGCGGGCAATCATGACCTGCTATGGACAATCGGTCACAGGTGTTTTTACCTTCGATGAATTTGGAAATATAAAATCATTCGACGGAATGCGTTATGGAGAATTCAATGGGAAATACTCTGTTGAACCCTGGCACATCAGCTGTTCCAACTATAGAACCTTTTCAGGAATCATCATCCCTTCGAAAAGTGAGGTTACCTGGAAATTGAAGGATGGGGATTTCACCTGGTTTAAAGTGGAAATAAAAGAACTTGAATACAACAACAATCAGTTGTATCAGGAATAAATAAAAAAAATCGAATCTTATTTTTCAATCGCGATTCGTACATCCACAGCTTTCAGGTAATCCATCGTTCCAAGAAGTGGATTGATATCCAGTTCAACAATTTCAGGGGCAGCTTCCAACAAAGCAGACAAGCGGAGTATTGATTCCGCAAATATATTTTCATTTACTCCCGCTTTTCCTCTCGCTCCTTTTATCAAAGGATAAGAACGTAATCTTTGGATCATAGCGTAAGCTTCATCACGACTTATTGGCGATAATCCCGATGAAATATCCCTGAAGATTTCCACAAAAATTCCACCCAGTCCGCACAGTATAATGTGTCCAAACTTATCTTCTTTTCTAGCTCCAAGAAATAATTCCTGCCCCGACAACATGGGCTGAACAATCACACCATCCGCTCCCTGAATGAGCATCAGCTTATCAAAACTCATCAATGCTTCTTCATGTGTTCGGATAGACAGTTTCACGCCTCCCACATCTGTTTTGTGCAAGGGACCAGAAACTTTCATCGCAAGCGGAAAGCCCAGCAGATTTGCGGCATCCTGCAACTCCTCAGCATTCCTTGCAAAATATTGGGGAGCTTGTTCTAGGCCAACAGCTTTTAGCAAACGAACACATTCACCCGCATGCAAATAACCTTTATCTGCTGAATCAATAACGGATCTGATCGTTGACAAATCAACTTCCGGCAATTTAGCTTCAGGAAATGCTTCATGCGTTCTGTAAACACGCGAAAGCACATAACCAAAACTCACTTCGTCAGTAAAATTCACACCGCCTTTTGATTGAAACAAACTCACTTCATCAGCCGCCTGAATCACGGAAGGAAGAATGGGAAAAATCGGTTTCTTACACGTCTTCATTTTCTCATGCAGCACTTCGTAAACATTATTGACACTCCACATTCCCGTTGTACCGAATACCACGACAGAACCATCTATTTCATCAAAATCATTTTCAACTGTATCAAGAATGGCTCCCAATTGCTCAGCAGTACCCGTGGCAAGAAAATCAATAGGATTTGATACCGACGAACCGTGATGCAATTTACCAAGCAAAGATTGCGCAGCCGGACCTTCCAGTTTGGGAACTTTCATACCACCCTTGATCAGAATGTCCGTGAGCATCACACCCGGGCCACCCGCATGTGTGATTACTGCCAGACGATTTCCCTTCAACTGTTGATGAGCAAAGATTGCGGCAACATAAACAAGCTCCACTCTGCTGTAACAACGAACAATACCCGCTTTTCTAAACAATGCACCCACAGCAGTATCAGATCCGGCTAAAGACCCCGTATGCGAAGAAACCGCTCTGGATCCTGCCTCTGTAGTCCCTGCTTTTATCGCGGCAATCCGACATCCTTTTCGTACAAGTGACAAAGCATGCCTGAGAAATTTTTCCGGATTGGAAACTTCTTCCATGTACAACAATTTGATCCTGGAACTTTTTTCCGGGTCAAAAGTCTGATCCCAATACTCAAGAATTTCTTCAACACCGACCTGGGCACTGTTTCCGACAGAGAATAGAGAAGAAAAGGTAAGTCCTCTCGGTATCGCCTGTTCCAGAATGAAAACGAGAGTAGCGCCTGAAGCGGAAACACAATCACATCCCTGCGGACTAAACTTTGGAATCGGTCCGGCGAATACTCCCTTGTAGGTCGGTGTAAGCACTCCTATACAATTCGGTCCGATAAGTGTACCTCCAACGGACTCTACAATATCAACGCATCGTTTCTCTAACGCTTTACCTTCCGCTCCGATTTCACCAAAGCCTGAAGAAAATATGATATACGCTTTACACTTCTTTTCATAAGCAAGTATTCGTACTGTTTCCTCCACATGCGTGGCTGAAATTGCGATAATTGCAAGGTCGACTTCCGGCAATTCGCTACATGTGTGAAAACAATGTACACCCTGAACATTACTTTCTTTTGGATTTACACCAAAAAGTTGTCCGCTGTAATTGTGATCGAGAATATTCCTGAGAACCTTCCCCCCCGGCTTCGAGGTATCATTTGAGGCACCAACAATGACTATACTTTTAGGAGAAATCAATGCTTCTGTAATCATAATCTGTAATTCAAAAAGATGATAGAAGCGGACAAGATAAGCCAGACCGGGAGTCCGGAAATTGACGCACGTCAGGTTAAGCAGGATTCTTCAAAGGTTCATAGCCTGATTCCGCAGAAATGGTAATTTTGCTACAAGTCTGAACATTTTAGCGAAAAGCTTGTTTATCACTCTATTCCCGCCTTTAGATAAAGATGAAACACAAAACATTCCTTTCCTTGAACATGAAATCTACATCCACAGGGTTATTTTTAATATCCATCTTATTTTCACTCTACTCCTGTTCTTTCTCACAAAAAGCTTCACGCAATCTGCTGAGTAAAGCTGCTTCAGAACCTTACGACATCATTGTTATTCCAGGAGTTCCGTTTAACAACGCTAAATGGGATTCAACCATGAAAGGAAGAGTCTATTGGTCAAAATACCTGTATGATAAAGGCATTGCTAAAAACGTCATGTACTCCGGCTCCTCAGTGTATTCACCCTATTATGAAGGTATCATCATGGCGCTTTATGCCGAAAAACTTGGTATCCCGAAAGAACATATCTTTTTTGAAACAAAAGCCGAACACAGCACCGAGAATATTTTCTATTCTTATAAGAAGTCAAAACAACTTGGTTTCAAACGCATCGCATTAGCATCTGATCCATTTCAAACCAGAATGTTGAAACGCTATTCAAGAAAAGTTTTGGAACCTTCTGTAGGCTTAATTCCCATGGTCATAGATTCTCTCAATGCCGCATATCCTGTAAAAACAGACCCGAAAATAGATCCACAAAGTGCCTACAACCCAAATTTCAAATCCATCATGGAGAGAGAAAAATTCTGGAAACGATTTAAAGGGACTAGAGGGAAGAATGTGGATATGAAGGCGTATGAGTGAGGATTTGGATTGAAGATTTTTGATTGTAGATTGCTGATTGGTGATTGTAGATTGTAGATTGTGGATTGTAGATTGTAGATTGTAGATTGTAGATTGTAGATTGTAGATTGTAGATTGTAGATTGTAGATTGTAGATTGTAATTAAAAAAAATATTGTTTTATGAACATGAAAATCTACAATCAAAAATCTAAAATCTAAAATTCAAACACCGCTTTCTCCATTTTCACATCATGTCCATACACGTCTTTTCTGAAATTCAATACTCCGGCATCGTCTACCCAGGCTGTGAAATATAAAATTGAAACAGGAACTTTGTGAATAAGTTTGACGAATTTTTCTTTCCCTTTTTTTAAGGCAGATTGTATTTTTTTCTTATTCCAAAGTGAATCATCTTTCAATAAGAACTCTGCAAGCTTTAAAGGTTTCTGCACACGTATGCAGCCATGACTAAAGGATCGCTCGTGTTGATCAAACAATTTCTTTTCCGGTGTATCATGAAGATAAATACTATAATTATTCGGGAACAAAAATTTGATACTACCCAACGCGTTCCATGGCCCCGGTTTTTGCCGGAGTAAATATGGAAATCTCTTCAGTCCGGGATTTTTCCAGTCAACTGATTTGGGATCTACCACTCGTGAAGGATTAGAATAACTTACCAACTCCATGTGATGATTTTTCAAATACGAAGGCTCCCTGACCATCTCCGGTGCGATCTCGTCAAAAATAATTTTATCCGGAACATTCCAGTATGGATTGAATACAATATACTCCAGACTATCAGTAAAAATCACGGTGTTATTCGATGCTTTTCCAACTATGACATTGCATTCCCATAATGTTGTCTCATCCGAATTCACATACATTTTATATTCCGGCAAATTGATCACAATAAACTCTCCCTTCGGTCGCATCGGAAGCCAGCGACAGCGTTCCATATTAACGAGCAATTGCCGGAGACGTACCTCCGGCTTAACATTGAGTGCTTCGAAAAATTCCTTATCCGCTATGCCGCTTGTTTTCAAACCATATCTGGACTGAAAATGTCTGACGGCAATACTGAGAGAATCAGAATAAACATCGGATGTATCAAGAATCCCCATGTCTCCCAGTAAATGCAGACGATGCTTCATGACAGGAATGATCGAATCCCTGCTGCCGGGCTTTAAATCATTCGAGGGTTGAGTCAAGCTATCCCAGGTTTCGTTACAGGCTAATTCCGTATACAAATTCAAATAGCTTTTCAGTCTGCTATACATGTAATACACAGGCTCACTATTCACCATCTCCTGCGGCGATTTATTCAGGATAGAATCCAGCAGTCCATCGAAATCAATTTTTTTCCTTGGAATAAACCAATCAAGATTTCGGAAAACGCTATCCTCTACACCCACATATTCACTGCGTGCAAAAGCAAAAAAGGCGGCCGTGAAATTTAACTCCATTTCTTCCGCTATTCCGCTTTCGTGTAATTCCATTAGAGGAACAGCTTTCACTGAATCAAATAAAATTTGCAGTCTTGCGGCAATGGAAGTGTCCATCATCGCTGTTCTTGTTGAACCCGAAATCAGGTTGATCAAATGGGCGGAATGTTCGATGATACCATCCTTATTGATCCATGCGAAACGAAAATTTCTGCGTTTGTAAAATTCAATAAGTAAACCAGAATCAGAATAACACTCCGGATGCCGGCTGATGAAAGAATCTATCCCGGAGCTATCCGTAAAAAAATCTGTCAGATGTAATCGAAAACTTCCGCTTGTATCGATCTCTGTATGATTATTTGCTTCATTTCTGTTTGCATTTTCACTACAAGAAATGATGAAAGAAATTCCAATAATAAAAAATACAGCTACGAATAACCTATTCCTAATGGAATTAAACATAGTACAAAGATATACATGCAGGTTTTGAAAAAACATGATTTCAGTTCAACGGTACTCCTCAGGCAGGTCCTTGTGAATTCTCCATTCTTTCGGTAAATAATTATTCACCCTTCCCTGCAAAACTTTGATCCATCCCAGAGGAAGACCTTTGTAAGAGGCAAGATGCCAGCCTTTTTCAACTGAATCAACGGGAACCGGCTCGCCTTTGAGAAAAAGTAATGCTTTGTCTTCTTCCAAATCAACAACTCTGTTATCAGAATTCACCTGTACATTCAAGGCAAGATCATGAGATGGAATGAAATCCTTCCCTTTTACCGTCCCTGCAAAAATTCCGGCCTGACGAATAAACAAAGTCTCACTAAGATGCAGAAATGTATCCACAAAGGGAACAGGTATTGCATACACACGCTCTTCATGTACAAAAATCCGGAAGTTGGAAGCGTCACGGAAATATCCTGCTATCGCTTCAGGTACTCTCTGGAGCAAAAATGTTTTCTTCACTTTTTTGGCATGCTCATCATTCCCGGTTTTACGAAGCGCGGAGATGAAAAATCCTTCACCCAGGATTTTATGAGGATAAAAACGCAGACCAAATGAAGTCTGCACAATACCTTCAAATGTTTTTCCCAATTCAATCAATTCCGCTTCACCTGAATCAATCAGCGATTGGATCTGATCTTCATCTTCAGCTTTTTCAAAGGTACAGGTGCTGTAAATTAAAATCCCTCCTCGTTTCAAAGCGGACATCGCCTGTTGCAGAATATCCGTTTGTCGCACAGCACAATGTTGTACTGCCTCTTCCGACCATTCCTCTGCCGCTTCCGGATCACGACGGAACAAGCCTTCCCCACTGCAAGGTGCATCCACTACAACCAGATCAAAGAGAGAACCAAGTTTACTGAAGTCTTCCGGATTATTTTGCGTTACAAAAACATTCGCATTTCCCCACTTCACCAGATTTTGCCGGAGAATGGCATTGCGTTTCGGAATGATTTCATTACTCAACAACAAACTTTCAGATGACAACAATGCAAGAAGATGCGTAGACTTCCCTCCCGGCGCGGCGCACATATCGAGTGCAAGCTTTGGACTTTCATCCGGAAATACCTGCCGGTAAACAGTTTCCAAAAACATGGAACTCGCCTCCTGAACATAATAAGTTCCGGCATGAAAAAGCGGATCAAAAATAAATGCAGGCCGCTGTGGTAAATAATACCCTGAATTACACCAGGGAACAGGACTCAGTCCTTCCACATTAAAACCCGGCTTGAACGGATTGAGACGAATACTCACAGGCGGTACAGTTGAAAGCGATTCCAGAAAAGCCTGGTACTCATCTCCCAACTCCGATTTCATCCGCTCTAAAAAGGGCTGTGGCCAATTTTGCATCCTGCAAAGTACAGAATCCCTTGTGAAGAATTAAAATATTTCAGCGCAGGCTGAATAATAGAAATATCTTAGCTTTGAAAACAATGACAGATTAAACGTTTTAATTATCGAACTCAATCAGAACCTGTTCATGCGAAAAATAACCTTAACCGGACAAATCATCATCGGACTCCTGCTTGGAATAGCTTTGGGAGCCTGGTACCGACACAACTGGCCTGATCCTGAGAATATCAAACCTTTCGCGGAGAACATGCAGGTACTCAGCGATATTTTTCTGCGACTCATTAAAATGATTATCGCTCCGCTGGTCTTTTCTCTCTTACTCACCGGCATCGCCAAAGTAGGCGACTTCAAAACTGTTGGAAGAATCGGGCTCAAAACACTGATCTATTTTACAGGCGCTACGCTCATCGCATTGGTCCTCGGTTTGATCATCGTAAACATCTTTGAACCGGGAACAGCATTGTTACAACCGGATGCACACAGTCTGGTTCCCGTCCAACCAAAACCATTTGAAGCACGGGAATTTGTCTCGCATATTTTTCCGGAAAGTATCGCAGATGCAATGTCGCGCAACCAGATTCTGCCAATCATCATCTTCGTACTCTTTTTTGGAATGGCCACTGCTTCTCTGCATGAAAAAGGAAAAATCGTCATTGATTTTTTTGATTCCATCGCGCACATCATGCTGAAAGTAACATCCTATGTCATGAAAATCGCGCCACTGGCGGTTTTCGGAGCCATGACAGCAGTCATCGCGAGTAAAGGTCTGGATGTACTGGGAGGATATGTAAAAATTATTCTATGCTTCTTTGGCGGACTGATCTTCTTTGTATTTGTGATCCTGCTTGGAATCTGCGCATTGTTTAAAATCAATTTCTTCCGACTACTCGAACATGTGAAAGAACCTATGCTGCTTGCCTTCTCGACTGCAAGCAGCGAAGCCGCGATGCCTAAAACCATCCTAGGACTGGAACGCTTTGGTTGTCCGGACAAAATAATCAGCTTCGTATTGCCGCTTGGATACTCCTTCAACCTCGACGGATCTATCATGTACATGACTTTTGCGACTATGTCCATCGCTCAGGCTTATGGCATGCATCTTTCCGTCGCGCAGCAAATTACAATGATGTTGATTCTGCTCGTAACGAGCAAAGGAATGGCCGGAGTGCCGCGTGCTTCGCTTGTTGTTATCGCGGGTATGCTGCAAACCTTTAATATTCCCCAGGAAGGACTAACACTTTTGCTCGCCATCGACTGGCTCCTTGATATGGGCCGTTCCGCTACTAACGTCATGGGCAACGCCGTCGCGACGGCTGTCGTAAGCAAATGGGAAGGCGCAGACTAGTTGTTAGTTGTTAGTTTTTAGTGGTTAGTGCTTGGTGGTTGGTGCTTAGTGGTTAGTGCTTAGAGGTTAGTGGTTAGTGCTTAGTGGTTACTACTAATTCATACCACAAACTTTGAACTTCGAACTTTGAACATCTAACCCGGAACTCACTACCGCCCTCGCTTCATCATATTATAAATCTCAAACTTCTGCTTGACATAAATACAAAAATCATACTGTGTCGCGGTTTTCATGTATTCTTCGGGGACGTTGCAGAAGTCGACGAAGTAATCAAACTCTGAATTGTCGAGATTGATGATATCAGCTGCGACATAGTTGGCAAGCAATTCTTTGAGTAATTCCCTGCGTTTATCATTATTGATCCTTTCCGCGTTGTGACGTTTCAGTCGTTCCAGCCGGTTGAATTCCTGGTACAAAAATGTGATCGGACTTTGCAATGCCGGAATACCGCCAATCTGAAAATCACGTTTGTTATAACCAAGCTTTTCGATGTCCTTGTAAATATTCTCCAGATCACGTGGAGCGAAAATGACTACTTCTTTCAGTTTTACATTTAGTTTCACCAGGGGGACTTCGATGGTATAATCTGGCTTGAGAACAGAATCTCTGAACGTAATCCGTTTGTATTCATATCCTGTTGACGCGACCAGCAATGTATCTGATTTCATCGCGCTGGCCTGAAATGATCCATCCGCCTTTCCAAATGTTCCCTGCGAAGTTCGAAGATTTATGATCATCAGATCATCAAGACGAATCTCAGGATGTCCTTTCTGATAGGCTTTTCCATAGATCATCACCTGAACGCTGTCCTGAGCTCGTATCTGCTGAAAAGTCAGAAGACAAACAAACACAAGTCCATATTTCATTAACTTTTGAAAAGCCATCGTCTGAAATTTGATTTAAAACCGGAATGAAAGCAAACGAAGAAATCGATATTTTCTTGTACAGAAAGGTTCAAACATCCGGCTTTCATTATCCGGCGTAAAAATAGAAACATTCCCGGAATCCTCTATTTTCCGGTAGGGCACATTCTTCAAAAGAAATCAGTAATTTCGATTCTTATAACCATCTGCCACAGGTTCATGAAACCATCATGAAAAAGTACGCGAATACCAAACGTCTGCTAATCATGTGTAGCATCCTCATTGGATTGCTCTCCGCGATGAGTGCGGTGGTTTTGAAAAACGGGATTCACCTGATTCGCCTGTTTATTCAGCTCGTGGTCTATCATTTCAGTCTGGAGTTTTTGTACATTCTGTTACCGGCAATTGGAATCGTACTCACTACGTATTATGTACAGACATTCCTGAAAGGAAATATGGGGCGAGGTGTTTCGAATATACTCTTCAACATTTCCCGTCGTTCAGGAAATATCCCTCAGGACAAAGTCTATTCCCAGATGATCACGAGTATTCTCACCGTTGGCTTTGGAGGATCTGCGGGATTGGAAGCTCCTATTGCATCTACCGGATCAGCAATTGGAAGTGTCGTCGCGCGTCGATTTGGATTTGGAACAAAGGAACGTATTCTACTTCTCGCTTGCGGTGCAGCAGCCGGGATCTCCGCGATCTTTAATGCTCCGATAGCCGGAGTTATTTTCGCGCTCGAAATTTTGCTGGTCGATATGCCCTTGCCGGTCGTTGTACCTTTGCTCATCTCATCCGCGACAGCCGCACTCTTCTCACGATTTATTTTCTCCGGACAACCCTTCGTACTCATCACCAATTCGTGGAATGCATCGCATATATTTTATTATCTCCTCTTCGCGGTGCTCTGCGCATTCATCTCCATCATCGGAAAGAAAATATATTTTGCTTTCGAAGATTTATCAAATAAATACAAAGCACCCTACACCAAAGCAATTGCAGGAGGATTACTGCTCGGAATTTTTATTTTCCTCGTGCCACCACTTTTCGGAGAAGGATACGACAGCGTTCAACAACTGCTGCAGAATCACGCGGAGTTCCTTAGGCCAAACTGGCTTCTCCCCGGAGCGATTGGTCCATGGCTGATGGTTGTCCTCGCTTTCCTGCTGGTCTTTCTCAAAGTCACCGCGACGTCAATCACCATGGGCAGCGGCGGAAATGGAGGCATGTTCGGCTCCTCACTCTTTATGGGAGCAATGTTCGGCTTCGCATATTCAAGAGCCATCAATTTACTTGGTTTTGCCGAACTGAACGAAATAAATTTCATCGTAATCGGAATGGCTGCACTCATGAGCGGAATCATCCATGCTCCACTCACCGCGATATTTCTCATCGCTGAAATCACCAGCGGTTATGCTTTGCTCGTTCCATTAATGATCGTATCATCCATCTCTTTTCTCATCACACGTTTTTACAATCCATATTCTGTCTACACAAAAAAACTTGTTCAGCAGGGAAATCTTCCGGAAGCAAACAAAGACAATGTCGTTTTGAATCACATGAAACTTTCCCATTACATCGAAAAAAATTTTAATGCCGTTCATCCTGATCAAACACTCGGCGATTTAATAAAAGCCATTTCCGTTTCGAAGCGAAATATTTTTCCCGTCATCAACGAAGACGGATCTCTCGCCGGAGTCATCCTGCTTGATGATATCCGAAGCATTATGTTTTCGGAAGAAAAATATCCGGTCACCTTTCTCAAAGACCTTATGATTTCTCCTCCCGCTATCCTGGACATAAAGGACAGCATGCATGAAGTCATGCAAACCTTCGAACAATGCGGAGCATGGAACCTGCCGGTGGTGGAAGATGGAAAATACATCGGCTTTGTCTCTAAATCCGCTATCTATTCACATTACCGGGATCTGCTGGTTAAAGAGGCCGCTTTGCCCACCTAAGCATACTTTTCGGTCATTTTTGTATAATACGTACAAAGCACAGAAAATTGAGGCTTTTCACTTGATTTCAGAGCCTAAAAATCCTATTTTTGCAAACCTTATTAATCAAAACCCTTTAATTTTCAATAAAATGGCTAATACTGGAGATGTGAAAGTCGGGAGCATCCTGCGTTACAATGGAGAACTTTGTCAGGTGACCGAATTCCAGCACCGTACACCCGGCAATCTCCGGGCATTTTACCAGGCTAAAATGAAGAATCTCAAGACCGGAAAAGTGGTAGAAAACCGTTTCCGTGCAGGTGAAGAAGTTGAAATCGCTCGTGTAGAATACAAAGAAATGCAGTTCATATATCCTGAAGGCGAACACATCGTGGTAATGGATAATGAAACCTATGAACAAATGCATATCCCTGCCGATATGTTCGGTGATAACGCGAAACTTCTGAAAGAAGGCATGACCGTAAAAATCGCTTTCGAAAACGATCAGCCACTCATCGCGGAACCTCCTACATTCGTTGAACTCGAAGTAACTTACACCGAGCCCGGTCTCAAAGGCGATACCGCCACCAACACCCTTAAACCTGCTACCGTTGAAACCGGGGCTATTGTTCAGGTTCCTTTGTTCGTGAACACCGGTGAAATCATTAAAATAGATACACGTGACTGGAGCTATTCCGGTAAGGTGAAATAATTTTTCTTGAAGAAATATGAAACCTGTCCCATCCGGACAGGTTTTTTTTTGCCACGTTTTGAAAGATTCTCGCCAAAATAAAATGCTTGAATGCCCTTCCCTGACTATCTTAGCTTTCCCAACACACGACTTTGAAAAAAGATAAATACCGCAAACCTGAGAGTTTTGTCCGCCAGCCCAATTATCCCGGCGGGAACAAAGCGATTGATCAGTTCATCAAAGAGAATCTTCGCTATCCTGAAGAAGCTGTCAAAAACAAAATCGAAGGAACAGTTTCCGTTGAATTCGATTTGGATGCTTATGGCCAGGTTACGGACGCGAGATTAAAACATGGCATCGGTTATGGCTGCGATGAAGAAGCCATTCGCCTTGTCAAACTCCTGAAGTACGAAAAGAAAATTTACAAAGGCCTGCGTGTCATCTTTCACAAGAATATCAATATTCATTTCAGGCTGACGGAGGTGACCAAACTTCCGGAACCGGAGCAAACAGTAAAATACCAGTACACAGAAAATAAAAAACCGGGAGAAGTCATTACCTATTCTTACAAACCCAACACCTGAGTTGATTTTTTTCATGCTCCCCGCCGTGGATTGAGGAAAAGATATTATCTTTTCTCGCATGAAAAAGAATCTCTACTCCCCCATCCTGAAGTTTTTCTTATTCTTCCTTTTTTCTCAGGCATCATTTGCTCAGGTCATTCCCGCTGAACGATTCACAGACTGGACCGGTGCCGGTTATCCAGATTCGATTCCGGATTCACAGGTAATAATTGACGTGACAACATTTGGTGCCGTAGGTGACGGAGTCACGAATGATTTCCCAGCGATTTATCAGGCCATCAGTGCGGCAAGCGGATCACGGGCTGTAATTTATTTTCCGGCGGGAACATATTTAATTGGCTCTACGATCGGACTTCCGGATAGTATTATCCTGCGCGGAGCATCAGCGGACTCAACACATCTTCTGTTTAATCTGAACGGTTCTCCCACAAACTGCATCGATGTGATCGGTAATCCTTCCGGACTTTATCCACCTGTTATATCCGGCTATACTCAGGGAAGTACTTCTATCGTCGTCAGCGACCCGACACAATTTGCACCCGGTGATTATGCCAACTTTTTAGAGGACAACGGCAGCTGGGATACACAGCCGATTTCATGGGCCGACAATTCCGTTGGGCAAATCTTGCACATCACCAACATTTCAGGAGACACTTTGTTTTTTGACAAACCACTTCGTATCAGTTACGATTCCACCTTGCATGTTCGTATGAACAACCTCGATCCCAAGCGTGAAGTTGGCATTGAATGTCTGAAAATCTCACGAGCGGATAGTGTTCATACCGGCACCTGTTACAATATTTTTTTCATGAACGCCGTAAATTGCTGGGTACGCGGAGTAGAAAGTTCAAAAAGTATTGGAAGCCACATTATGCTGGATGGTTGTTCCAATATCGAAATCACCGGATGTTACATTCATCATTGTTTCGAATATGACGGCACTTCAACACACGGTTACGGAATCACATTGTTCAGACATACCGGACAATGCAAAGTTGAGAACAACATCATGCGTCATCTTCGTCATAGTTTTTCAATGCAGTGTGGCGCGAATGGAAATGTGATCGCATACAATTATAGTCTCGAACCCAACCGTTCTGAATTTCCCGCGAATTACGGAGCCGACATTTCCATGCACGGACATTACACCTTCGCGAATCTATTTGAAAGCAATATCGTTCAGAATCTCCAGATCGATCAGACCTGGGGACCAACCGGACCGCGTAATACATTTTTCCGCAACCGTGTAGATTTATATGGAATACTGATGTCTTCCGGAACCGTTGAATCCGATTCACAAAATTTCGTAGGTAATGAAATTACAAATACAGGAGCCTTCCTCGGCAATTACGCGCTCACAGGCAGCGGACATTTTGAATACGGCAACAACGTAAAAGGAACTACTACTCCGTCAGGAACATCTTCTCTCAATGATTCTTCTTACTATTTAACTTCACAACCATCCTTCTGGATCAACAGCGGAACATGGCCATCTATCGGTTATCCAAATGCCATCAGCAGTGGAAACATTCCCGCACGCGATCGCTTCTTGAGCGGAACAGGTTTCACCGTTTGTCGTCAGGATGTAACGACCGGATTTTCTCAAAATATTTTATCAGGTTCTGAAATTTCAGTCTTCCCAAATCCGGTAAACAACGAATTGAATCTTGCAGTAAGCGAAACCATCAATGAAAAAGTACTGATCCAGATTTTCGATCTTTGCGGAAAAATAATTTACACTTCGCATCAAAATCTCACCGCCGGCAAAAACAAAATCACAGACTTCCACGCACAACCCGGAATCTATTTGCTTTCCCTTACCACTTCAAGTCGTTCATTCAATCTACGATTTATCAAAGAATAACCTTTACGTCCTTTGCGCCTCCCGTCCTTCAATGGGAGGATACATAGATTTTTTGGAACGACGAGTTCACCCTCCTCACTCACGCCCCGCCTGTGCTTCGCTCGTCCCTCGCTGCGCCCAGGGTTAGCTTACCAAGTGTTGTTCAATATACTCCTGCTGGGACAAGTCTTTAACGAAAGCCTGTGCGATGGCGGACTTGGCCCCTTATCTAGCCAATGACAAATGAACGATAGCAATATTATCGGTACTTTTTCTAAAACAAAATCAAGATTTCTAGCTAAGAAAAATTGAGGACATGGTCATAAAGACAAGTAACCGTTTTTTTTCAATTGACCTAAAAGTTCTCTGCGAGATGACGATCGAATGGTGTACGATTGTGTCGTCCTTTCCCGCCAAATAAATTCAGTAAAATGAAACAATTTTGTTCGGCGGGAAAGGACGACACTCATCAGAATGAGCGGCTGTCATCTCGAAGAGATCTTTTAGTTTATTTGGTAATATCTTTTCTTGTAAAATTGTAAACCATGTACGAGCATAGCACGGTTGAGTCGAAAATAATCAGACCCAATTAAAAAAACCAAAAAAATCTCTGCGTCCTTTGCGCCTCCCGTTAAAGGATGAGACAAGTTTTTCGCCAAATATTTAACGTAAAGAGTGCAGAGATCAGGAATGCTTTTCAGGGAAAGTAGTCCGGAAAATATAATCCCAGATCTTGGAACTCACACCATAACCATTATTCATGTCTTTGTAATGATGCAACATGTGATGATGCTTGAGATTCAGCCAGAATTTACTTTTAAAATTAAAATGATGAATGGCATAATGCGTCATGTCGTAAAACAAATAGCCGGCAATGAAACCGATAAAAAATGGGGCTGCATGAGCTGCTCCTAACATCAATCGAAATAGAAAATAAAATAATGCTGACAAAGGTATGCTCACCGTAGGTACCATCACCAAACGCTTACTATCGCTGGGATAATCGTGATGAACACCATGAAAAATAAAATGCATCCTCTCTCCTATTTTACCAGGAGGCATCCAGTGAAAAACAAAACGGTGCAAGACATATTCCGTCAATGTCCACACAGTGAGACCCAGCAAAATATAAGCGGCAATGGATATGAATGCTAGCTGGTAACTAAAAATACTTTGGTAACCAAAATACAGGATCACCGGAACGAAAATGAACAGCGGTACCGTAAAATGAATCCGCGTCAATGATTCGAGTACGGGATGTTCAAACATCCGCACTGTTTCGTCTTTGTTACTGACAAAATTCTTAGCCATGATTGGGAAGAGGGTAAGCAAAATTAAGGTAAAAGCACCAAAAAAAACAAGTGGAGACCTGGATTTAGATGATTTTTATGATTTCATGAAAATCTCATGCAATAAAACGCAGGTATTCAATTAAACTGATGAAATGTTAAAATCTTATCGCACAATCGTCACACGCCCTGTAACGACTTGTTTTTCAAATTTCGGGTCTTTCAGATCGACTCTGTATACATAAACCCCATCATGTGCAGGATGAGTGGAACCGTTAACACTTCCGTCCCAGGGCTTATTTTTATTTCCGTCAAAAATTTTCTCACCCCAGCGGTCCCAGATGCTGAATTCATAATCACCCAGACTCGCTCCTATCGGTGACCAGGTTTCATTCACGAGATCTCCGTTCGGAGTAAATGAGTTCGGATAAAAAACGGAAATATCTTCTTGCACAATGATTCTGTAACGCAAAGTATCATAACAACCCGTAGGGCTCTTGGTTACGAGCATTACATCGTATGTTCCCGGTGTCTGGAAAGTGTGTACTGGATTCAACACATTCGTTGTGTCTCCATCGCTGAAATACCAGGTATGAGAAGTCGCGAATGTACTCTGGTTCAGAAACTGAACGGTATTGTTGAAGGTGGTTGGATCTTCAGGAGAAAAAACAAAATCAGCATTCGGACCGGGCAAGACCTGGACCAACAGTGAATCTGTTCTTGGAGTTGAACCACACTGATCCGTAATGGTCACACTGTGATAAGCAGTACTCTGCGGGAAAATAAAAATGGAATTAGTATCCTGAATACTCTCCTCCCAAATATAACTGTAAGGACCACCGTCACCTCCCGAAGGAAGTGCAGTGAGTGTAACCGGTGTACCCGGACAAATATTATTCGCACCATTCACCTGCACCGAAAGCGCGGGGAAGGTTGAGATCTGTACGACATTGGAATTCGCTGTAGTCTGTGTTACACAAGGCGATGATGATGTCATCACCACACTCACCAGGTCACCCTGCTGAAAGGTATTGGATTGATAAGAACTTCCGCTACCGACAGAACTTCCATTTACCTGCCAGTCGTAAACCGGATTGGTACCACCATCCAAAGGCTGCGCGGTGATGTTCACCGTTTGTCCCTGACAGATGGTTGTTCCGGGTGATGCGGAAATACTTACGGCCGGTGTAACATAGGCGGATAAGGCAGCAATGTAATTGTTCGATTGTACAACGGCAACAGTCGCGCATGCACTGTTGGAAGTAAGCGTGGCCACGATGATATCCCCGTTTTGTAAAGCGAGAGAAATAGTATCATTGTTGGTTCCCACTGCCGTTCCGTTCTGTGTCCAGCTGATCACCGGCGCAGATCCTCCATTCGAGAATGACGCAACCAACTGTATGATATCACCGACACACAAACCGGCTGTCGCCGGAACTACGGAAATTGTTGGCGCAACAGTCGCGTTTACATTCACTACCACATTCGCAGTATCCGATGTAACAATCGCGCAACTGAGAGACGATTGAACAATCACGCTGACCGAATCATGATCACTCAATGTAGACGATGAAAACAAACTGTCTGTATCCGATTGCACTACACCATTGATGTACCAGGAGAAAACCGGAGCACTTCCTGTCCCGGTGGAACTGGCAGTGAATGAAATCAAATCACCCTGACACACCGAAGCGGAAGGTGCAGCTGAAACAACTACCGATGGTGAGGCGGCAGGACTCACACTGATGATCGAATAAGATGAAGCATTGCTTGTGCTTATACAAGGAGCCGTGGATGTAAGCGCGACACTTACAGAATCTCCATTTGCAGGATGCAGGAAGGAAAATGTAGAATCCGATGAAGCTGCTCCCGCAGGGATTCCATTCACAAACCATTGGAAGGAAGGATTACTTCCACCGTATGTTGAAGTAGCTGTATAACGAACAGAATCACCCTGGCAAATCGCACCGGATGGATTGGCCGAAATAGTTACCAGCGGAGTTGCAGGAGTCGTCAAGGCGACATGCACGGTGTCAGCACCTGTAGGAGTCGCGACACAACCGAGGGAAGAAGTCATCACCACACCAATTACTGTATCCGTAGCGGTGATGGTTGTCGTAAACGTAGAGGCATTCGCTCCACCGATATTCGCTCCGTTCACACTCCATTGATACGTTGGTGTTGAACCGCCATTAAATTGAGTGGTTGAAAAAGTAACCGAAGATCCGGGACAAACTGTCGTATCCGGAGAAATACTCACCGAAGGAGAAACAGCATTGGTCACATTCACAAATACAGAAGCGGTATCAATGGTCGGTGATGCACAGGAAGAATTTGAATTCATCACTACCTGCACCAGGCTTCCGTTATTTAAGTTGTGATAAGCCAATGAATCCGCGCTGCCGCTTTGCACCTGTGTTCCGTCGACATACCAGGTATATGTCGGCGCGGATCCTCCGTTTGTCGGTGCCGCATAAAAATGCATCGTATCACCCGGACAAATCGCGCTTGCCGGAACTGTTGACAAAGCAACCGTCGCGGCATTCAAGCCATCGACTGTCAGCGTTAGAGTAGAATCAAAAACACAACCGGCATTGCTGAAATTCAGCGTCACCGGGTAAGAACCCTGAATTGCATAAGTGAGAATGGGTTGTTTATTATTCTGAATCGCTCCACCCGGCGCACTCGATCCCGGCAATGTCCAGTCATAGCTTGCTACTGCTCCACCTCCTGCACCAAACAAGGTAACAGGCTGATTGATACAAACAGGATTCTGACTAAAAGAAAATCCCGGATTCACATTCGGAGTTACTGTAACAGTCGAACTGCCACTGGCAGTGGTTCCACAGGCATCTGTAACGGTAAGCGTATAGGTAGTTGTAGATGGTGGTCGTACATAAATTGAATCGTTGTTAGCCGCGGCAGGATTCCAGGTGAATTGATAAGGACCTACACCATACAATGGATCTCCGGAAACCAAAATAGAATCCCCGCCGCAAATCTGTTGAGGCGGTGTGATGTTATTAAGTTCAAGCGTACGGCCTTCGATAAACATGATCCAGGGCTGCGAAGCACGAACACATGCGCTTCCACACACCGCACTTGGATCGTTATTGCAACGATAGAAATGCAGGGTGAAATTTAAATTCTGAGCCACACAGGAAGGTGTGGGCAAACAAGCCTGAAAATCAGGAAGCGTTGTATTGTTTACTACACCGCAGTTTACATTCGTCAGTGGAATCGGACATGTGATTACGCCCGGAGCGGCATTCGGAAAATGGCAGGCACCGTAATCAATACTGAATCCTCCATCCTGCCCAAAACATGCGCCTGTCGCGAAATATTCAAAAGAGGTGTAAATATTTGTCACTGTTGTGTTCGCAGGAGTTGGCACTGCCAGGTTGTAATCACAACTGTTGGTCCAGCATACTGCGCTGAACTGAGTTCCGGTAATCGCGCCCAACGCGAAAGTATTCTGTGTAATCACAGCCGGATCAATGACAACAGGATAAGCAGTAGCTGCATTGTTCAGCCAACTCACCGGAGTAAACACCAACAACTCATTTGCATTCTGAATCTTGGAGGTAAGATCATAACGTGTGGGATTAGCATGATTATCGAATGCATAACAACGCTCCACGCTGAGCTTTTCAATTCTGTTTTCATCGAGGATCCTCACTTCAGCAGGATCACCGATAACGGAAGAGGAATATTGTTCCATCTCCATTTTCCAATCAGCCGGCATTTCGAACTTTTGTTTCAGTACAACATAACCTGAACTGAAATTTGGTCTCGACGTAAGGATCACTGAGGTTTCCAGCATTCCTTGTCTCACCATGAAAACAACATCCATTCCGGGGTAAAAATTATTGATCCGCACACCATCATCACCGGCTGTGTAATGCGACCAATCAGGTGTACCCAGACTGCTTTGATGTCCGTTTTCATCCACATGAACGAGATCCAAATCACGATTGAACTGTATCAGCGTTCCGTCGATGAGAAATTCAGTGTAATGATTGTTTAGGTCAATGGATAAAGGGGTTGGCTGGTGTTTCGCATGAAACTTACCGGCAACAATTTCATCCGGTCTCAAACGATAATTGATTTCTCTCCACCATCCGTTTTCATCTTTGTAATTGATCGCACCATAAGCGCTTTGCTGGTAAAAATGTTTTCCATTACTACCGATCTCAACAAAGTAGCGTGATGAAGCATCACGTTTATCGATCATCTCCACACAATTCTTTGAAGGCGGACCGGAAAAAGGAATAAAACCGTAATCAGGATGCGTTTTGTATTTCTCAGGAACGAGTTGCAGTTCACGTGCCTCTACCCTGCTCCTTTTTGAAAAAGCCGACAGATTCAAATCATCGATCCTGGCCAATTGCCCGCGAACGGAAACCGACAGAATCAATAAACTACAGAAAAAAATCAGGCTTCGAATCATTCCTTTACAATCAATACGAAATCAGACCCCTGAAGGGTTTAGAATCTATGCAAATTTAGCTTAAAATACCTGCTTATTCAAATTTAAGAAGGGACGGGGGACGTTTGTCCTGAGTTATGAGTTATGAGTTATGAGATATGAGTTAAAAACTCGTTACCTGGATCAGAATTGTTAAAACAAGCCATTTCATCACCTAAAAACCCTCAAACCCCAATATTCACTATACCAGACACCAAAACTAAGCACCAATCACCCAAATCTAAAATCTAAAATCCAAAATCTAAAATCCAAACAGTCGCCCTGACATTCCTCATCCCCCATTCAATCCGGATTACTTAATTTTACACGGAAAGAAAATACATCCCTGATGAAACAACCCATTTTTTTCAAATACGTTGTACCTTTTTTTCAATGGTACGCTTTGATGATTTTTCTGACCATTGCTATTGATTATTTATTGCACCGATTCAACCTTGTTTTTGTTGGACGCTACTTTGGTTTAGGCGGGACACTGGTAATTTTACTTTCTTTCATTTATTCTTTGCGAAAGCGGAAAATAATTGAATCCGGCTCTCCGAAAAAGCTCCTTGAATTACACGAATACCTTGCATGGATAGGTTCAGTGATGTTGCTGGTTCATGCAGGAATTCATTTCAATGCCATCCTTCCCTGGCTCGCCATCCTGATGTTACTCATTGCTGTGGCAAGTGGACTGATTGGAAAATTTCTGCTTAAGAAAGCGAATGAATCGCTGAAAGAAAGAAGACAGGCTCTCATTACTTCAGGAATGAAACCAATCGAAGCGGATAAAAAGCTCTTCTTCGATTCCATCACCGTGGACCTGATGAAAAAATGGAGAGTGGTCCATTTACCGATCACATTGATCCTGCTTGTGCTGTCCATTTTTCATATTGTCACCATTCTGATGTACAGCAAATGAAAAAGCTAATCGTAACCGGATCTCTTCTTTTGTGTGTATGGCTGATGGTACAGTATCCACACTTCATGCTGAACCCTGGTGAACTGATACAAGGTCATCAGGATTTAAATAACAAATGCGCTTCATGTCATACACCATTTCGCGGAACGGATTCAGAAAAATGTATTGCCTGTCACAAGCTGAGCGACATCGGAAAAGTTACGCTGCATCCGGGGATCCAGGCAGTTCAGGAGAAAATACTGTTCCACGAGCAACTCAAAAACCAGGAATGTACAGCATGCCATACTGATCACAAAGGGATCAATCCAAAATCAGCTACATTACTGTTCAATCATGAACTTCTAAGCGCCGAAATAATCAACAACTGCACAAGTTGTCATACACAACCAATTGACAATCTCCACAAGCAATTGTCAAACGCCTGCAAAAACTGTCACAACACTAATGACTGGAAAAAAGATGTGATCTTCAATCACGACATGATTGCAAGTGATGCAAAAAACAATTGTTCCTCCTGCCATAAGACTCCGGATGACGCTTATCATAGGAACTTCAAGGACAACTGTTCAAAATGTCACGGAACAGAAAAATGGAAGCCTTCAACATTCAATCATTCAGAATATTTCCAGCTCGACAAAGATCACAATGTTGAGTGCAACACCTGTCACAGCTCCGGAAATTTCAGTGCTTACACTTGTTATGGTTGTCATGAACATTCCGTCGATAAAATCAGGCAGGAGCACGTTGAAGAAGGTATCTCAAACTTCAGCAAATGTACCAACTGTCACAAAAGCGCGAATGAGCATGATATACGGATGAACAATGAAGCGGGGAGTAATGTCAATACTGGCGATTTGAATCGGAGAGAAAAAGAAACAAAGAAGAATAAAGGCAATGAAAATCAGTCAGGAAAGAATGAACATGAGGATGACTAAAATTCCGGATACTGAAAATAAACGAAATGCACACATAAATAAAAACAAGAAGGAATGATCAAAATACCGATCATTCCTTCTTGTTTTTATACTTTTCAATAAAACGCCTATCTGACTTTTTCAAATTGCACTTGTGAAACTGAAGCACCTGAAATCAATCTCAGAAAATAGATTCCTTCACTTAAATCCTTTACAGAAATAGTTTTTGAATGGCTGCCAGTTGTCATCATACCAACTTCCAGCTTAAGGACAACTTTACCCTTGATATCCAAAATATCCAGTGTTCCTGCAGAAAGCGTCTTATTCACCCATTTTACCTGAATGAAATCAGTAGACGGATTCGGATAAGTAGAAAGATTTGTCTCATCATAATTGAATGATTGAATTCCAGTATTTGCAGAATATCTTGCGATATTGTTAGCAGCTGTTCCGGCAGCACTGGTAAAATCGCCTGCCATGTACAATTCGTTATGGAATACAGAAAGGGCATTTACTTCGCCATTCATTCCTGTTCCAATGGTGGACCATGTTGATCCATTCCAACATCCCAGATTATTTGCAACCTGTGAACCGCATGAACCGAAATTACCACCAACATACATTTGACCATTGTACACACACATCGCATTCACTCCATTTTCGCCATGCATTGAACCTTCCACATGTCCAATAGAAACCCAGTTGGAACCATTCCACATTCCGATATTGTGCATATCCTGACTACTCGCATGTTCAAACATCCCACCTGCATACAAATTTCCATTGTATACACAAAGCGAATGTACCATACAGGAACCCATCATACCAGTAGTAAATCCAGAGCCGATTGCTGCAAAATTAACTCCATCCCATGTACAAATACGGTTCATGGTAATGCTTCCTGCCATGGTAAAATCGCCACCGATACACAGGACACTATCCCAAACACACATAGCTTCAACATCATCATTTACGCCACCGTCCACCTGGTTCCATTGCGAACCATTCCAATTGGCAATGTAATTAATTGGTGTAACTCCTGATGAGGTAAATTCTCCGCCGGCATATAGTTCGTTGTTATATACCGCTAAAGCATGAACAGCTTCGTTAAAGCCATTCCCAACCGCGTACCACGAATTTCCATCCCAACGTGCTATGTGATTACACGGTACTCCGCCGGCCATAGTAAAATTTCCTCCAACATACAAATCTCCATTAAACATGACAAAGCACCATACAGAATCATTGCAACCATTGTGTCCCATCATATTCATAGGATGATAGGTTGAATCATTCCAATATCCGCAATGGTTCATTGAATCCATACCGGAGGTTTGAAATCCGCCGCCGAGATACATACAGTTGTTCATTGAATCAGTATACAAACAATGAACGTTTCCGTTCGTTCCGCTTCCGGCTGTATTGCATTGTGCATTTGACTTCTGGAAACTGACAAGCATTCCAATCATTAATACTAATTGCAGAGTAAATTTTTGTTTCATGATTTTGTAGAATTATATCGTTAACTATAAATAAACCACTGAATTTACCACCGAAACAAAAGATTACCTATGATCGGAATCACGATAACATGTAACAAAACTTGAAATCACTGAAAGCATATGTTAAAATCACCCTTCTCACTTTTTTCCTGCTTGAATTGTACAAGCCAACCATCGAAATGTGATGTTGGTCATCCTGATCGAAAATTGCTCAGAAATGTTTTTTTTAGTTAATCATGATGCTCTCCCTCCCCTTTTGTCAATTCACTCAATAAATAATAAGCCCCGGTCATCACGACTCTACTCTTTTCATCCAATGTTTGCAATGGAATGACTTCTGTCCAGTCCTGATCACTGGCACCCATCCGGATTGCAACTTGTTTGTACTCACCAGATTTTGTTTCAACGAAAATATAATGTTCATCCCCATTATTTACTATAGCAATCGAAGGAAGTGTTGCAGTTGTATTGCTGTCAATATTGATTCGAGCCTCAATAAACATTCCAGGTAAAAGTGTTTCACTCACATGATCAATTTTTGCATGTGCAATGACTGCTTGCTGATCGTCTTCAAATGCTTTGTTAACACTGAAAATAGTAGCATTGTGAAGATGCCCTGGATCATTGGCATCTGTAAATGTCAGCTTTTGTCCTTCGTGTATCTTAGATATATCCTTTTCAAAAACGGTCAGGTCTATATGCAAATAACGATTGTCTACAATGTCGAAAAGTTCTTTGTTTGGCTCTGCGAATTTTCCAATATTGATTGTAATGGTGTGGATATTTCCTGCAATTGGAGCCAGTACATTGAAAGTTGACCGGATATTATCAGGATTTAAAATATTTGCGTCCGTATTGTAAAAAGAAAGTTTCTGTTTCAACGCATTGTGATTGGACAGTTCATGAATATAATCAGATTCTGCCTTTTGAAAGGTTTTGCCGGCATTGATATTTTCCTTCTGCAATTCTTTTTGCCTTTCAAATTCAGCCTTGAGATAAACGAGAGTTGATTTACTTTGGAGATAATCCTGTTGGATTTGAATGAAATCAATATTCTCAATTGTTGCCAACACCTGACCTTTGTTCACCAATGCGCCTTCCTGAACAAGGATATCTTTCACAATTCCTCCTACCAACAAACTTACCTGTGCCTGGTTCTGTGGCGGTAACATAAGTTTGCCATTGACCTTGAGTGAAGTTTTAAGATTTCGTTGAATAATCTCTCCGGTAGTCAAACCAATGGCCTTTTGTTGTTCAGGACTCAGATGAATTAGACCTTCCCTTTCTGTTGTATGCTCATTAGTAGTGACAGCATTCTGTTCAGGACTGCTACAAGCCGCCAGGAGAATTGCAATTATCAGGATCAAATAGTGGAGTTTTATAATGGATTTCTTCTTGTTCATTTTTAGAATATGTTATTACTGATTGAGTAAATACCTGAGCTGTACAATAGCCAGATTGTAAGCTGCAAATTTTTGAAGATAACTCATCCGGATCTCGAAAGCTTTATCCAAAGAATAGATGTATTCCGTATATCCAATGTCACCACTGAGATAACTCTTATTCGCCACACTGAGAATCTTATCTGCAAAACTGAGGCCTTCAGTTTGAAAATAATCCAGGCTCTGTTTGTTCGTATTTAATTGTTGTATTGCTTCGATGTACGCTGCATTCATATTCAATTCAAAATTCTTTTGTTCCTGCTCAGCAATTTTTACACCGAGCCGGGCTGATTTTACACGGCCCTGTTGTCCTGTTTTGAAAATTGGAATATAAGCACCAACAGAATATCCACTGAAATTATTTACCCGGTCCAGACTCTGATTGAAATATCCGAATTGAAAAGACGGGGCGTATTTCGACCTTTCCAAATTGTAGGACGCAAGTGAAACAGCCAGTTGTTGTTGCTGAAGCAGAAAGAACGAAGTCCCTGACAACCCGGCATTCTCAACAATCACCGGCATCGGGAGTCTATCCGCTTCAACAGGGACCAGCTCTTTTGAAGAAGGTTCCCCCATCCATTGCAGCAATGCACTTCTGCAAATTTGCAGATTTGCTTCAGCTTCCTGTTTCCTGAGTTGAATCTCCTTCAATTTACTTTCTGCAGATAATTTTTCAAGCAAAGTGGTTTCACCAGAAGTATATTTTACATCTGCATATCGGGCAAAATTGACATAGATTTTTTCCAATGTATCCACAAGTGCAAAATGTTGCATCCCATATTGCAATTGAACATACGCTGCCGAAACATTCCGGATCAATGTTCCTTTATTCACGTTCTGTTGCGCTTTAGCCAAAGCGACCTGCTCCTTCTGAAAATTCCATTGTGCCGACATTTCCGTTGGAAATTTAATTCCACTCCCAACATTCAAATTGTAGTCATTCAAATTGCTGTTTATCTGTCCGGCTGTATACGTAATATTGACCGGCTCCAGAGTGATTGCTGTTTTCTTCAGTGCTTCTTGCTGCTGCACAGAATAAGCAGCCGAATACATCATCGGATGATTTCGTAAAGAACACTGGATAGCACTGTCCAGACTCAGGGGAGTTTGAGCGTTTACTGAACATACCGAAAACAAGAAGAGAACACTCAGCACTATTTTACCCGGTCGCCTTTTCCTGTCGATGAACATTCCATATAAAACCGGCAAAACAATTAGCGTTAATAATGTCGAGGATATCAATCCTCCTATGACAACTGTTGCTAAAGGTTTTTGAACTTCACTTCCTGCTGAAGTTGAAAGTGCCATTGGTAAAAATCCAAGTGAAGCTACTGCGGCTGTTGCCAGCACCGGTCGCAACCGTGCAGCAGTCCCTTTCAAAATCCGTTTTTTAACATCAGTCTCACCTTCTTCTCTCAATTTATTGAAATAAGCGATCAGTACAATACCATTCAATACAGCCACCCCAAATAATGCGATAAACCCAATTCCTGCACTGATACTGAAATTCATACCGCGGATCCATATCCCAACAACTCCTCCTATCGCGGCAAGTGGGATTGCAGAAAAAATAATCAAGCTTTCTGTGATACTTCTGAAACTAATAAATAACAACAGAAAAATCAACAACAAAGCGATAGGCACTGCAATAAATAAACGAGCTTTAGCCTCTTTCAAATTCTGAAAAGTACCTCCATAAGTGAGAAAATATCCAGGTGGTAATTTTAACTCTGTATCAAGCTTATGCTGCATATCTTCCACTACACTCTGGATATCCCGTCCTCTGACATTGGCTTCCACTACAATTCTTCGCTCCGCATCTTCCCTTGAAATCTGTGCGGGAGCAGATTGAAAGCTAACATCCGCAATCTGACTTAAGGGAATTTGTGAGCCATTGGGTAATGGAACAAAAATGCCTTTTACTTTTTCTTCATCAGCATCGCGAACTTTGTCAAGGCGTACAATTAAATCAAACCTGCGTTCTCCTTCATAAACAACACCTGCTTTTCCGCCGGCAAGGGCAGTATTGAGGATTTTATTTACATCAACTATGTTCAATCCATATTGAGCAATTCTATCCCTATCGTATTTCACAACAAGTTGTGGCATCCCTACCACCTGCTCCACTTTAATATCGGTAGCTCCGGGTATTGTGCTGATAATGGAGGCAACTTTATTCCCATTTTTGAACAGCACATCCAGATCTTCTCCGAAAATTTTAATCGCCACATCCGATTTCACACCGGCGATCAATTCATTGAATCGCATTTGGATCGGTTGTTCAAAGGACAGATTCACACCGGGAAGAACACTCAATTCCTTATTCATCATTTCCGCTAACTCCTCTTTGTCCCTTGCTGAGGTCCATTCTTTTTTATCCTTCAATATAATAATTAAGTCAGCGCTTTCGATCGGCATAGGATCAGTAGGCACTTCAGAAGTACCAATCTTCGAGACAACTTCCAGAACCTCCGGGAACTTTTTAAGAAGAATATTTTCTAATTCTGTTCCTGTCCGAATAGTTTGCTGAAGATTACTTCCTTGTCGTATTGTATAATTCGTAGCGAAATCTCCTTCATCCATTTCCGGAATAAATTCACCGCCCAAAGAGTTAAACAAAAAGATGGAAGCTATCCAAATGAGTGCAGAACCTAAAATGACTTTCATTTTATTTCTCAATACTCTGGATAAAAAAGGTGTATAGAATTTCAAAACCCAAAGAATGAATTTATCACTCCAGCTTTCCTTATGAGTAATCTGCTTATTCAGGAATAAACTAGACATGAGGGGTACATACGTTAGCGATAAGAGCAAGGCACCGATGATTGCAAAAGAAACTGTTTGTGCCATCGGCAAAAACATTTTTCCTTCAATTCCCGTTAATGCAAAAATTGGTACATAAACAATTAGGATAATTACTTGTCCAAAAACAGCACTTGTCATAATCCCTGATGAATTTGCAATTACCTCATGATCCATTTGTTTCTGGGAAAGTGTGTTGCTGCGGTAGTTTTTAGAAAATATATGCAGCATACTTTCGACGACAATGACTGCCCCATCCACAATCAGACCAAAGTCGAGTGCCCCCATACTCATCAGATTCGCACTCACTCCGAAGACATTCATCAAGGAGATCGCAAACAACATGGACAAAGGAATCACAGAAGCGACAATCAATCCGGCACGAAAGTTTCCGAGCAAAAGCACCAATACAAAGATTACAATCAAGGCACCTTCGATCAGGTTTTTACTCACAGTGCCAATGGTTCGTTCGATAAGTTTGGTTCGATCCACAAACACGTCAATCATCAATCCTTCCGGCAGACTCTTCTCAATCTTCAGCATCCGCTCTTTTACATCGGCAATCACCTTTACGCTGTTCGCACCTTTCAGCATGAGCACAACACCACCTACTGTTTCTCCTTCTCCGTTTCGTGTCATTGCTCCATAGCGTGGAGCAAACCCAAACTGAACTTTTCCGATATCATGAATTTTAATCGGAATACCATTGAGATTTTTCACCACAATATTCTCGACATCTTCAGTATTCTCAATCAAGCCTTCTCCCCGGATAAAATAGATATTCGGTCCTTTGTCAATATAACTTCCTCCCGTATTTTCATTGTTCTTCGAAAGCGCATCAAATACTTCTGTGAGGGAAATATTCATGCTCACGAGTTTTTCCGGAGCAATCGCGACTTCATATTGCTTCAGGTATCCGCCAAAGCTGCTCACATCCACTACTCCCGGAGTACCGACGAGCTGGCGCTTAACAATCCAGTCCTGGATGGTACGCAGTTCCATAATCGAATACTTCTTTTCAAATCCTTCCTTCGCGGAAATTGTATACTGATAGATTTCGCCCAATCCGGTTGTTGGAGGGACAATCTCTGGAGTACCAAATTGTTTTGGCAAATCTTCCTCAGCCATCTTTAAGCGCTCGGAAACTTGTTGTCTCGCTATGTTTACCGGGACTTTATCTTTGAAAACAATGGTGACTACCGATAACCCGCTACGCGAAGTAGAACGCAACTCCACGACTTCAGGAATTGTTTTCATCTGCATTTCTATAGGATAGGTAATGAACTGTTCCACCTCCTGCGTAGCAAGATTAGGAGTAGTCGTGATTACCTGCACCTGGTTATTGGTTACATCCGGAAGAGCATCGATGGAAAGTTGTGTAGTGGAATAAACACCCCAGGCAACGAAGAGGATCAGGAATATTCCGGTAATCAGTTTATTCCTTACGGAAAACTGAATGATTTTTTCAATCATGATTTCTGAATTTAATGAAATGCAATAAGCCTCACAGCGAAAATTTGCAGTGAAAAATAAAATGCTCCAAATGGACCATTAAAATTTCATTAACCAAGTTTTGGAGGTTGCCAGATAGAACTATTGCTGATAAAACAAAAATCAGGGTTCAACAACACAAAATTATTAATTGAAAAATGTGCAGGAGCCTTCACTTCTACAAAAGTTAATCCCTGAATCGCCGTAGCACAACAAGCACAACTACAAAAAGGACTGCAAAAATCACTTTCGGATTCATGGTGATCTTGTGCGGTTTCAATCGTAACTGTAATTGAATGATCATCTGCATCACAGGAATCGTGACAAGGCATTATAAACAATGCCATCAGATAAATGACAAGGATTCGTGCAAAAAATTGATGTCGGCAACTCACATGCCAAAAGTAATAATTTTAACCAATTTGCAATCAAATTCTTCCTGTCAAATCGTTTTTCTGGTTCTGAATTGAAGGGTATCCTACTTTATCAATACCAATTGAGTAGTTATTTCAGCCTCGATCCAATGCTTTACCATTGGTTCAATGATGATAAAATCCCCGGAAAATAATGGCAGCTCAATTCCATTTTCATTTCTGAAAATCACCTTGCCCTCCAGGCAAATTAACAAGGCCGGTACTTTTGTGATGTGCTCGTTTAACTTCCCTCCACTCAGAATTTGCAATGCTGTCGCATTTGCCTGATCACTCTTGAAAAATGAAACGGCGGAAACTTCTTTTTCAGTAGTATGCAGTTCTTTTATATTCATCGTTTTGCCCCCTTTTATTTCTTTACCATTTCAATTACCCACAAACCTCTCAGCTCATTTTCACTGTAACCGATCGCTTTATCGGATGGGTAAAGTTTGCGAATAGTAGAATATGTCGCCGGACTTATATTTACATCCTTTCTTCCGTGGCACTGAAGACACATTGCCTTGGTAACAATCGGGTAATAACCAATCATTTTTTCATCCAGTTCTCTCAATGAAGCTATAGCACTATCGCCATTCATCATTCTGTTTTTTTGTTCCTCCATGTAGCTCAACTCATCCTGATTAGCCTGATTCCCCGGGTTTCGCGGTTTGTCAGTCACCCGCTTTATACTTGCAATCAGTACTTGAGACATACTATCAGTAAGAGAAATCGCTTTTGTATTGCAAAATTGCAAAGCATACTCCGTTCCATTTTTGTTCATTGCATCCAGCAGATTTTTAGCAAGAACTGCCTGGGTTGATGTTGCAATCGTTTTGCCCAATGCCAGATAATCTGTCACCGGCTCCGGAATAACTTGTTCATCTAGCGGCAAACCAGACTCATTGGATTTGCTTTGTTGTTCCGTGCCGGATCTGTTGCAGGCGGAGAAAAAACCAATTGTCAGTACTAAAACGATAATTACGATATTTTTCATTGGAAATACTCATTAAACTGTGCGAATGAATTTTTAACATTCAGAAATTGCGCGGAAGCAACACTTTCATCTTTCGCTTCAGATAATTCCTTTACTGAATCAATATAGGGCAACAACCATTTATGCAATTCCTCGTGGGCCTTGTCTTTCATGGTGCAACTTGAAATGATCAGATCATTGTATTGCTGCAATTTTGTTGCTAAGCCCTGGTAATCGCTTAATCTGGTTCCGGCAAAAGAATTCAGTTCGTTTTCCATGTTTCGAACATGAACCATCATCTCCGGATTCACGGTCCATTTCTCACCGTTGTTCAACTCAAGAGCACTACTTACGGCTGCTTCATGGTGTTGTTCATGGATAGTGGAATCTGTTGGTACCGATGTCTTATCGTTTGTGGCGTTACCACAACTAAATAAAAATAATGTCCCTGCTATCAGAGGAAGAATTTTTGTTTTCATTTGGATGCTTTTTTTATTGATGATATAATATGCAAGTGCTGTAAAAACCACCGTGACGCTTATCCTGAAGATCATTGCGGCTATTGTTTTTGTTTCATGAATTCCACCTTTGTAAACCCAAATCATCAATCCAAGAAATGCAACCAGCAAAACTACAGAAGCTATACTTAAAATTGAACTCGTCCAGGCTTTGGACTTAACAATTCCATATGCAGCAAAAAGATACATAAAGCTGGCAATAAAATTCGCCCAGACGATGAAGAGTACATAATTTCCTTCTTTAGCCCTGATACCGAATAAATCAAAAATCACTGAACTGCTGAGAAACAAAGTAAGCAATCCAAAAGCAGCAAGGATGACGGCAAACAAATAGAGAAATATTTTCTTCATTTCGATTTGGTTCTGATTAAAGTAAGCACTGACTGAATCATAGTATCCCCGCTTTGCTGAATGTCAAAGCTGAAATTGGCAACCCGCCATTTGTACATATGTAATCGGAATGCACCCATGGCAATGTGCACCAATTCAGCGGTCAATATACTTTTCGTAAAGACTCCTTTTTTCTGCCCTTCTGCTAGCACAGAATACAAATGCTTCAGCTTTACGTCCATTATTTTCAGGATGGTTTCATTAATGGATTGGCTTGCTTCCATTAAGCCGTCAGAAAACACAGCAACAACAAAGTGAGGGTTCTTTTTGAAAAACGAAAATTGATTACGAAACAATGCAATGAACTTTTCTTCCACCGACAATTCGGTTGCAAGAGTTCCTGTCAAACGGGAATCCATTGTTTGGGCAAGGTAATTCAGCATTGCAATGATAATATCCTCTTTACTTTTAAAATGTCTGTAAATTGCACCTTCAGAAAATTTCATTTCCGCAGCTAGATTTTTTATTGTCAAACCACTCACACCGGAAGAAGTTAGAATTCTCCCCGCTGCTTCAATTATTTCCAGTTGTCTTTCTGATAGATCCATCTTTATGTATCTGTCAAATTAAGAATGAATCTGCTGCATTTTTACAAAACTAAATCCAAGCCAGATAACAGAAGCTGTCATTGCCAAAGCCCCAACCAGCACCAGCACAGGAGGCAAGCCAAAATATACTTCTGACAAAATGCCCAGCGGCATCAGTAAACCTGTAAGTGCCAACCATGAAATTATTTTAACATGCTTCAGCTTATCCCTGAAATGCAAAAGCAGGTATCCTATCAGTATATTCAAAAATGCAAACAAGTTCCCGTGAACATGAGCCAGCCTGCTTTCAAAATGCTTCCCAATACTGTAAGAATCCACCCACTCCGCTTTTCCCGGTGCAAAGTCCCTGAAGTAAATCAATAGGAATCCATAGAACATAAATAAACCCATCACCAAAAAACCGATTGCGATGTTGTTCTTCCCGTATATTTTTTCCATCCTGACAATGTTAGTGAGTATTCACTTACAAAGATACAAATATTCAAACCGGAATTGCAATCCTTTCTGAACTATATTTCAGGAAACTGATGGAAATCATCTAAAATGTAGGTTTATTCGCTCAATACAGGTTTCCTGAAAAATGAATGAAAACCTGAGATAGGGTTGATTTTAAAGAATATTCAATTTCTCTAGCTTTAATAAGTACTGTATAAAAAACAATTTACTTCCAAGGGTTCAATTACGTCAGAATCACACTTCGCGAATAAATAATCTAAAATTGAGCTAAAGTCCTTTAAAAAGGATTGCAGTTTGAATATTAAAAACAACTTGAAGAGTCAGATGGTTTATTCATTTTTAAGCAATGGGGAAAGCCGTCCTTCAATTCTGATCCGGAGGATCCAACCATCGATAAAAACCATCCTCAGCATGCTAAAGGAGGTTGTAAATTAGACGGACGGGTCATCCGGAAAATGCCCGTGTAATTCCAAGCTGAAAAATAATGTCAATAGATTAGAATTTTATTACGCTGCAACCGAAGAATCAAGTTTTGAATTGAAGGGCAAATGAGTACCGCAGTCAGGCCCTGAATGCTTGTGTTTCCCAAAAAATCTAGCCAGAATTTTAACTGAACCATGTTCTGTGCATCGCATCCTGTAAAATATAATTCCTGAAGAAACTATCGTAAGTAAACCGATAAATACAATAGAAGCATTAATCCCAAATGAATCAGCGATCAGTCCGGTAAGAATGGCTCCGATAGCATACCCCATATCCCGCCACAACCGAAATACTCCAAGACTGTTCGCACGATCAACAGGGTTGGTATTTACCGCTATTGTTGCAAGAAAAGTTGGATAAACCATTGCAGTTCCTAATCCAAGCAAGGAAGAAAGAACAATGTAAAAAGTCATTGATTCTGCAAAAGGAAATGAGATCAACGTTAATCCCTGAAGAAACATACCCAGAAACAATAAGTCTTTTTTACAGAAATAATCTGCCATACGTCCTGTAAACAACTGACCGATCCCCCACACTGCCGGATAAATAGCTGTGATGATCCCAATGTGCGCCAGGGAAAATCCTTTCGTGGCGAGCAGGATCGGAAACAATCCCCAAGCCATTCCATCATTCAGATTATTAACCAATCCGGCTTGTGTTACAGAACCAAGATTTTTATTTTTCCACGTAGTATCCAGAAATGGATTTTTTAATCTTGTAATAGCGCTTTCCCTTCTCTCATGCGCTACATGTGCTCCCGTGTCTTTCACTAAAAACAAACTTGTGAAAAAACCTAAAAATACAAGCGCTATTCCAATATAAAACGGATAAGGTCTTAAGCCGTATTCAGAGGCAATCCATCCTGTAAGAAAGGCTACAAACGCAACAGCAAAGTATCCTGCAAATTCATTTAAACCCATTGCAAATCCCCTTTGCTTCTCCCCGACCAGATCAATCTTCATTACAACGGTTGTGCTCCAGCATAATCCCTGGTTAATTCCAAGTAAAATATTCGCTGCGATAATCCAGTTCCAACTGTTGGCATACATGAGCATGAATGGAACGGGAATTCCTATCAACCAACCGGCGACAAGCAAATTTTTTCTACCGAATTTATTTGAAAGCCTGCCGGTAAAATAATTTGTGAACGCTTTAACAATCCCAAAAACAATGATGAAGGAAAGAATAGCGGTTTTCGCAGCGATGGCGAATTCCTGATTAGCAATCTGTGGAAGAATGGAACGTTCCAATCCTACCATGCCACCCACAAATCCGTTAATGATAACCAGTAAAGTAAACTGTTTCCAGTTTTCTTTTAGTCCGAGTTTTACTGTTTCCATTTGCTTGCAAATTTGGACTAATGAAAATCGAACTTAATCTATCATCTTTGCGTCCTTCGCCCCGATAGGGAGATATTTTTTCTGGCAAAGACCCGAAGGACACTAAGATTTAAAACGCCTCAAGAAATTCCTTCGCCGCGCGGATATCCTCGTACATCACCCTGTCCTCTTCCACAAACTTCACCTGCTTCCTGAATCCGGAAACGAAATCTTCAATCATATCAGAACTTTTTGCCGGCCTGCGGAATTCCAGTGCTTGTGTTGCAGAAAATAATTCGATGGCAAGAATTGAATATACATTATCCACAACACGGAATAATTTTGTCGCAGCATTCGCTCCCATACTCACATGATCTTCCTGTCCGTTCGAAGAAACAATAGAATCAATAGAGGCCGGTGTACACAACTGTTTGTTCTGACTAACAATTGACGCTGCTGTATATTGCGGAATCATAAACCCGGAATTTAACCCGGGATTCGCTACAAGGAAAGGAGGTAATTCTCTTTGTCCGGAAATAAGCAAATAGGTTCTTCTCTCGGAAATACTTCCCAACTCTGCCAGAGCAATTGCCAGGAAATCCATTCCCAAAGCTAGTGGTTGCCCGTGAAAATTTCCAGCCGAAATAATTTTATCATCATCGGGGAAAATGGTCGGATTATCTGTAACAGAATTTACTTCCGTCAGCAAAATATTCGCGACATAATTGATCGCGTCGCGGGAAGCACCGTGAACCTGCGGGATGCAACGGAAGGAATAAGGATCCTGTACGTGTTCTTTTTTGCGTTTGATCAGCTGACTACCTTTCAGAATGTTCCGGATATTTTCAGCGACATCGCTTTGTCCCTGGTGAGGGCGAACTTTGTGAACGAGTTTATCAAAAGGCTCAGGACGACCATCGAAAGCCTCGAGCGAAATCACACCGATAAAATCTGCAAGCGATGCAAGCTGATAACTTCTGAGCAAACAATACACACCGTAGGCTGACATGAACTGAGTTCCGTTCAACAGCGCGAGACCTTCCTTGCTTTGCAATTCAATTGGCTTCCATTTGAATTTCTTCAGGATATCTTTCGCGGCATATTGCTTGCCTTCAAAAATGACTTCCCCTTCTCCGATCAATGGCAAACACAAATGCGCCAAAGGAGCCAGGTCACCGGAAGCGCCGAGTGAACCCTGCTGATACACCACAGGAAGGATATCGTGATTAAAAAAGTCGATGAGGCGTTCAACCGTCTGCAACTGTACACCGGAATTTCCAAATGCCAGTCCCTGAATTTTCAGGATGAGCATGAGTCGCACCACTTCTGCCGGAACCGGTTCGCCCACACCGCAGGCGTGTGACATCATCAAGTTCGTCTGCAATTTGCCGAGGTCCTTCTCGGGTATTGATTTATTATACAAAGCACCAAAACCGGTATTGATTCCGTAAATCGGTTCTTTGTGTTCCTTTAATTTCAGATCAAGATATTTCCGGCCTTTGTTGATCGCGATCTTCGCGTCTTCACCGAGAGCTAGTTTTACTTCATCACGAATGAGTGTTTCAATCGTATCGAAATCGAGACCTTTAAGAGATATTTTGTGGGTAGTCATATCAAGTTCGTATTATTTCGCGCAAAAAAGCAGAGGACGCAAAGAGCGCGAGGATTATTTATAAGTAAACAGTACTAACAACTAACAACTAACAACTAACAACTAACATCTAACAACTAACAACTAACCACTAAGCACCAAGCACCAAGCACTAAAAACCAACTCACTTCAGCAAATGCAAAAGCTCATCCATCGTCACCTTGCTTTGTTCACCTGAGCTCATATTTTTGACTGTAATGATTCCATTCTTCATTTCTTCAGTGCCAATGAGCGCGACGTAAGGAATCTTTTTGGCGTCAGCATAACTCATTTGTTTTTTCATCTTGGCTGAATCGGGGAACAATTCGGCGTTGATGCCGTCCTGGCGAATGCGATCGACAAGGTGCAGACAATATTTCGCTTCTTCTTCACCGAAATTCACAAAGAGTATTTTCGTAGAGATTCCCGAGAAATCCGGGAAGCCTTTTACTTCTTCGAGCACATCGTAAATGCGATCCGCTCCGAAAGAAATTCCGACTCCGCTAACATTGGGCAATCCGAAAATTCCGGTGAGGTCATCGTAGCGTCCGCCGCCGCAGATGCTGCTGGTGAAGGAACTGCGTTGATCGTTTGCTTTCACTTCAATGATGGCGCCGGTGTAGTAATTCAGTCCGCGTGCCAGGGTAATGTCCAGTTCGACATTCGAAGAATTACGATTTGCCGACTGAAGCAGATTGAAAATCGTTTCGATTTCTTCGATGCCTTTTTTTCCAATCGCGGAATCCTTCAGCACCGACTTGAGTGATTCAAGTTTGTTCTCGTTGGATCCTTTCAGCAGAATGATCGGCTGCAATTTCTGCACGGCGCTTTCCGACAATCCTTTTGCTTTTAGTTCTTCGTTAACTTTTTCGAGTCCAATTTTATCCAGCTTATCAATCGCGACAGTGATATCAATGATTTTATCCGCTTCGCCAATCACTTCGGCGATACCGGAAAGAATTTTCCGATTGTTCAGTTTTATCAGGACATCAATTTTCAGCGCGTCAAAAACATCGGTGATGATGCGCAGTAATTCTACTTCATTGAGGAGAGAAGTGCTGCCGATCACATCCGCGTCACATTGATAAAATTCGCGGTAGCGTCCTTTCTGCGGACGATCAGCTCTCCACACCGGCTGAATCTGGTAGCGTTTGAACGGGAACACAATTTCATTCTGATGCATCACCACATAACGCGCGAAAGGAACGGTAAGATCATAACGCAAACCTTTTTCAGCGACATCAGAATTTTTAATTTCAAGATGAGCCAAACGATATTTCTCAAAGGGGTCACCGCTATTGAGAATCCGAAATAATAATTTGTCTCCTTCTTCCCCGTATTTTCCTTCCAGAGTATTCAGGTTCTCCATCGAAGGAGTTTCAATCTGCTCGTAACCATAACGCTGATACACGGAACGAATCGTATCAAAAATAAAATTCCGTTTCAGCATTTCTGAAGGAGAAAAGTCACGGGTCCCTTTGGGAATAGAAGGTTTCATAAGGATTTTACAACATCAAAACCGGCACCAGGCAAAAAGCTGAATTCCGGTTTCAGAGTACAAAAATAACCATTTGTCTCTCGCATTCCCCGCTGAAAAGCACAGATATTCACAATTGAAGGGCGAACAAATAGGCTTGTTTTCTGTTGATTTTCAACTCAATAAGATTATTTCTCGCCAAGTCGCTAACTACGCAAAGAAATTATAAGATGTGTTTAAATCAAAACTCTCAATGATAACCTTGCAATTTTAATTCCGAATAAAAACCTTTTGCACAAATTGATCTTTACCTGTTTCACTCCTGAGCAAATAAATTGCCGGAGCTAAATTCCGAATGTCAATGTATAAACTTCCATCTTTGCCTGTTGATTGAAAAGTTTCGGACCTTAAAACTTTTCCGTCAAGATTGTACAAAGTCAGGCCGACAGGTTTTTGAATACTACTACTAAATTTTATCTGCAAAAGATGATAGACCGGATTCATCGAGAGTTCAGGTTCTTTGCTTCCACTGCTCGATTCGCTGGTACCGACAAGCGGTTCTGACCACCTCGCAATATGTGATGCGCCAACTGTTCCGGCCGAAGTAAAAAGTCCTCCGGCATAGAGTTCATTTCCATACACCGCAAGAGCGTTCACGCCATAGGCATTGCTTCCTCCAAACCACACGCCTCCATTCAAATCGTACCATTGATTTCCATCCCACTTCGCGATGCCATTCGCGGTTACACCTCCGGCAGTGAGATACATGCCACCGGCAAACAAACTTCCATTGTACGTTGCAAGTCCAAATACATAATCGTAACCAACACCGGTTGCTCCCATTCCGCTTCCTAATGTCGACCATGAAGCCCCATCCCAGGCCGCGATACTATTCGCATTGATTCCTCCGGCATTGGTGTAATATCCTCCGGCAATCAGCGTATTATTATAATTGCATAGAGAGTATACGATCCAGGTAATTCCTGTTCCCAATGTAGACCACGAAGTGCCATTCCATTTCGCGATGTGGCTGGCCGGATTTCCGCCCGCGCTTGTAAAAAATCCCGCGGCAATCAATTCACCGGCATAAACATCCAAAGTCATCACTTGTCCCTGCGAACCACCCATACCGCTTCCCAAAGGATACCAGCCGTTGTTGTCCCAGGCACCGATGTAATTCACTGCTATACCTTCCGCGTCTGTAAAATATCCTCCTGCGATGAGTTGGTTGTTATAAACAGTAAGAGCGGCAACCTGCGCGTTTGTGCCGCCGGAAACATCCTGCCATGAACTTCCATCCCATCTCGCGATATTGCTGGCAGACACTCCTCCTGCTGTTGAAAAACCGCCTCCTGCAATGAGTTCACCATTATAAACCGCAAGCGCATTCACCCATCCGTCGGTACCGGAACCCAAAGCATGCCAACTCGTCCCGTTCCATGCCGCGATATAATTCGCGGGAACTCCACCGGCGTTTGTAAATCGCCCGCCTACAATGAGCTCTCCATTGTAAACCGTCATCGCGTTCACAAAATCACCAACACCGCCACCGACATCCGACCAGCTTTGCGATTTTAATGAAGAAGAATTAAGTCCGAAAAATAATGTTGCAACAAGACAAACCAGAAATTGTCGCAGATTCCTGATAATATTGGCTTTCATTTTCAATCTATTTTAATTGATTAAAATAGACTGCTTCCGAAAATTTTCAAATGACTGGAGTCAGAATTTCAAATAAAAAATTGCCATGATTTCACGCAAAAACACAGAGGGCGCAAAGAAATAATCCTTTGCGCCCTCCGCGTCTTTGCTTAAAAAAATTAACGCACTAAATTCTTGTACCTGATCCGATGCGGCTGAGTATCCCCAAGTCTTTGCTTCTTGTTCTCTTCGTATTCACTGAAGTTACCATCGAAGAAATAAACCTGTGAATCACCTTCAAAGGCGAGAATGTGTGTAGCAACGCGATCGAGGAACCAACGATCGTGGGAAATGATCACAGCACAACCGGCAAAGTTTTCAATCGCTTCTTCGAGCGCGCGAAGCGTGTTGATGTCGATATCGTTCGTAGGCTCGTCAAGCAAAAGTACATTCGAACCTTCACGCAGCGCGATCGCGAGATGCACGCGGTTGCGTTCTCCACCGGAAAGTACTTCCAGCTTTTTGCTCTGATCCGTTCCGCTGAAATTAAATTTGGAAACATAGGCACGTGAGTTCAAAGCACGTCCACCAACCATCATCGAATCTGTTCCACCGGAAATAATTTCATACACACTTTTGCCGGAAACCAGATCATCGTGTGACTGATCCACGTAGGCAATCTTTACTGTGTCGCCGATTTTTACTGTGCCTGTATCTGCTTGCTCCTGTCCCATGATGAGCTTGAACAAAGTAGTTTTACCGGCACCGTTTGGTCCGATCACACCAACAATTCCTGCAGGTGGAAGTGAGAAGCTGAGATTTTCAAACAACATTTTGTCGCCAAATGATTTGGAGACATTGTCGAAGTCGATGACTACGGAACCCAACCTTGGTCCAGGTGGAATGAAAAGCTCCAACTTGTCTTCTCTCTCCTTTGCATCTTCATTCAACATTTTATCATATGCCGCGATACGTGCTTTGGATTTTGTATGCCGACCTTTCGGTGACAAACGCACCCATTCCAACTCACGCTGCAATGTTTTCTGACGTTTGCTTTCTGTTTTTTCTTCCTGAGCTAAACGATTTGATTTCTGTTCCAGCCATGAAGAGTAATTTCCTTTCCATGGAATTCCTTCTCCGCGATCAAGTTCAAGAATCCAACCGGCTACATTGTCGAGGAAGTAACGATCGTGTGTTACGGCGATGACAGTGCCTTTGTATTGTTGCAAATGTTGCTCGAGCCACAACACGGATTCAGCGTCGAGGTGATTCGTTGGCTCGTCGAGCAACAACACATCCGGCTCCTGGAGCAGGAGACGACACAAGGCGATCCGGCGTTTTTCACCACCTGATAAGTTTGCAACAGATGCTTCGGGATCCGGACAACGCAAAGCGTCCATCGCGATTTCGATTTTGTTATCGATCTCCCAACCACCGGCCGCGTCAATCGCGTCCTGCACTTCACCCTGACGGGCGATGAGTTTGTTCATCGCGTCATCGTCCATCGGCTCAGCGAACTTGTTGTTGATCTCTTCGAATTCTTTCAGGAGATCCACTACTTTCTGCGCGCCTTCCATCACCACCTCACGGGCAGTTTTGCTGTGATCGAAATCGGGTTCCTGGGAAAGATATCCTACAGAATATCCCGGTGAGAAAACCACTTCACCGTTGAAAGATTTTTCAAGACCGGCAATGATCTTCATGAGCGTAGATTTACCCGCGCCGTTCAAACCAAGGATCCCGATTTTTGCTCCGTAATAAAACGACAGGTATATGTCTTTCAATACCTGTTTGTTCGGAGGATAAATTTTACTCACTCCGACCATCGAAAAGATGATCTTTTTATCGTCTGCCATTGATGCTTATTTGTTCTTCCGGACCTAAGGAATCACTGTAATTTATTGCAAATGAATAAATTACACATTATTCTGATTTCCAGGAATTTAGATTAATATGATTTTGATTTAAAATTCAGAGGGCAAGCTTTTGCGACCCGGCCGCGAATTTCGACAAAAATGTTTAATAATTAATGCTTTATCACCCGAAAACACGACAAAATTAAGAGTGAAAATGCAACAATTGGAAGATAAGCTCTGTAAGAGACCAGAATCACCATTGATTGTATCCATTCCGATGAAAAAACTACTTGCAATTTCTTCCGCCTTGCTGATGTTAATTTTCTCCGCACAAGGACAGCAAAGTTCGAAACTGAATTTTTCGCTTCAAAAGAAACTGAGCCAGGCCCGACAGTCTGATCACCAGGTGGCGGTTTTTATAAAAGGCGATGTGAACGAAATCCGTTCGCTTACGGAATCTGTCGGAGGAGTTTTCAAATACGCGGCCGGTGATATTGCGGCGGTTAGAATTCCGCTGAGCAAAATCCCACAACTCGCTTCATCCGGAAAAATCCAACGCATCGAAGACAACGACATGAAACTTCAGCCGATGAACAACCAGATGCTGGTGAACAATCACGTGACTGAAGTACAGCAGGGATTCAATCTGCCGCAGGATTACAACGGTGAAGGTGTTGTTGTAGGAATCATCGATGAAGGTATCGACTACACACATCCTGATTTCAGGGATGAATACGGACGTACACGAATTAAATTTCTCTGGGATCAGGCTATCATCAATTTTGATACGGCAACACAGGCGCAACCTTATGGTTATGGAAAAGAATACATCGGTAACCAGATTGATACATCCACACAACATTACGACAGTCCATTCAGTCATGGTTCACACGTAGCAGGAATTGCCTGTGGCAGCGGACTGGCATTGAACAATTACAAAGGTGTTGCACCAAAATCGGATATCATCATTGTGAAAATGAATCTGAATCGTCCCGACAATGAATTTCTTTCTTCATTGGTGGATGCGATCAAATACATCTTTGATAGAGCCGATGAACTTGGAGAACCTGCAGTCATCAATGTGAGTCTTGGAACTTACTTTGGTTCGCATGACGGAAAAGACATCCAGGCACAGGCGATCGACAACCTGATTAGTTCTAAACCCGGACACGTAGTAGTGTGTTCCGCCGGCAATGCAGGCTCCGCCCCACTCCACCTTGGTTATGATGCCGGAACGGATACGAATTTTACATGGTTACAATTGAGCAGTCAGAGCATTTACATCCAGGCCTGGGGCGACTCAGCGGATTTTGAAAACATACAGTTTTCACTCGGCATTGACCGCGTCAATCACGGATATACGACGCTGAACAGTTTACCTTTCAATACAGTGATGCACAACCTCGGTGTGCTCTCGACTGATACTTTAAGTCTTAACGGAAACCGTTTGGGAATTATCCAAAGTCTGAATCAATACTGGAACGGAAATTACTCTGTTGAATTTCTCATTGAACCGGATTCTATCACGAACATTACACCAACTGATACCAGTCGGTATTTGTGGCGCTTTATGAGTACAGGACAGGGACATCTCGACGGATGGAGTTACGACATGGTTTTCGACAACCTCCCCGATACTGTTTCTTATCCACAAATTCTGAAATACAAAAAACCGGATACAGATCAAACGATCGTAAGTTCATTTACCTGCAGTGATAAAGTGATAACCGTTGGTAGTTATATCAACAGAAATTTCTACACCAACGCAAACTACGCGATCACTCGTGACACAAATCTTGTCGTTGGACAATTGTCAGGTTTCTCCAGTCATGGTCCTACGCGTGACGGTCGTATCAAGCCTGACATCACCGCGACCGGCGAATGGCTGATCTCCTGTGGAACACAATCGGAACTGAACCTGCTTGCCGCTATCGAACCGGAAAAAGTCGCTGCCGGAAAAAAACACAAACGCAGTAGCGGAACCTCGATGTCCTCCCCTGTTGTGGCGGGTATCGCGGCATTGTATCTCCAGAAAAATCCGACAGCCTATTATGATGAAGTAAAAGAAGCCATCATCAACTGTGCCGACAAAGATGCATTCACCGGAAATGGTTTACCTGATAACCGCTGGGGTTATGGAAAAGTGAATGCTTACGGTGTGGTAAAAGGTTGTACTGTTGGAATCGATGAACTGGATGAATACGCGAATGTAAATTTCGGAGCTTATCCGAATCCGTTTGAACATGCTACGACACTTCATTACGATCTGACAACTGCTGGAAATTATCACAAAGCGGATATCGTGATCACCGATCTTGTTGGTGCGGAAATCAAAAGGATCTCAATAAAAGACAAAGCAAATACCATTGATCTGAATAGTGACAGCTGGACTTCTGGAATGTACAATTGCTTCCTCCTGCTCGATGGTAAGCCCATTAAAATCAACAAACTGATTATTCTATAAAAAGAGAATTTCACATAGAACAGAAAATGATGGCCAGGCCATCATTTTTTATTTGTGGCCTGCTATAAATTACGAATTCCCTACATTAGCGCTCCGAATTCAGAGTCGTGATCAGAACACTAAAAAATTATCTCTCCTTAGTTAAATTCAGCCACACGGTGTTTGCACTGCCATTCGCCGCGATAGGATATACATTGGGAGCTATCCAACCCGACAGCCATCCGGATGTCTGGCTCTTGTTAAAAGTCATTCTTTGCATGGTTTTGGCTCGTACTTCCGCGATGGCTTTCAATCGTTGGGCCGACAGAGCCATCGATGCAAAAAACGCGAGAACGAAAGTGAGAGAAATTCCCGCAGGAACAATTTCCGCAGGCGCCGCATTATTTCTTGTGATTCTCAGTTCAGTGCTTTTCGTGCTGACTACTTATTTCATCAATCCGATTTGCTTTTATCTCTCTCCTGTCGCCCTGCTTGTTGTGTTGGGTTACTCCTATACAAAAAGATTTACCTGGCTTTGTCATCTTGTGCTTGGACTCGGTTTGTCACTTGCTCCAATCGGAGCTTACCTGGCGATCACCAGCCGTTTCGACTGGCTGCCTTTGTTCTTCTCCTTTACTGTAATTACCTGGGTGAGTGGATTTGATATCATCTATGCTTTGCAGGATGATGAATTCGACAAATCAGAAAAACTCTATTCTATCCCGACTTTTTTTGGAAGAAAAAACGCCTTGATTTTTTCTTCAATTCTTCATTTTCTCTGCATCCTTTTTGTCGTCATTGCCGGAATAGAGGGTACATTCGGAAACCTTTACTGGGTGGGTGCCGCTTTATTCACAGCATTGGTGATTTATCAGCACACTTTAATCAAGCCGGATGATCTGAGCAAAGTAAACCTTGCATTCTTTACAACGAATGGAATAGCAAGCATCGTCTTCGCGACTTTCGTAGTTGCAGCTTCAGTCTGGCATTGAAAATATTTTCTTCCAACAATCGAAATGAGGAATAAATCTGCCTTCTTCAAGGATGCGCGACCATCAACAGGAGCTGAGAATTATTTTCGATCAATGAATAATCCGCAGATTCAATCAGGTTGTCTCCTGTGATATCTCCGGGAAAATATCCTGCGGTGAAGAGCTGTGAGTTATTTTGGATAGAAGTGAAATCCGCGTTTTCAATAATACCATCCTGATTTACATCACCGCTACGAATCGCATAGAGTCCGGGTGAAACAAGGATTTGATTGGATCCGAACGCCTGATTCAACGCGATTGTGAAATCGTAGTTCACCGAACTTCCACTGAATACCACCGGGCTCGCGCTCCATGTTTCCAGTGAATTCCTGTGCTGAACAACTACATAATATGACGATCCGGAACTGATTCCTGTAAATACAAAACTACCCTGTCCGGATGTATTAACGGTAGATTTCTGTGTCGCTGCAAAAGCATAAGGGGAAATTGCATTTGCAAGTTTCACTGTTACTGTATCGCAAACTGATGGAGATAATACGCCATTCATCAATCCACCGCCGGTATAAAATCCTTCTATCAATACTGTCAGATTAAGGGTGATGGGAGAAGTTGTGACAGTGAATGCCACAGGAGATACAGCTGTACCACAAGGTGTAATCACCGTGATGGTTCCACTCGTTGCACCTGCAGGAACAGTAGCTGTGATCTGCGAAGAATTATCAACTACAAAAGAAGCATTGGTACCATTGAAACTTACCGATGTCGCGCCGGAGAATCCGCTTCCACTGATCACAACCGGAGTTCCAACTGATCCGGATGACGGTGAAAGCGAAACAATAACAGGAGCAGGATTTACTGTAACAGGAATTGTTGCTGAAACTTTAGGGCAAGGGCTGTTTAAGGACGCGGGGAAAGAAATGGTCCAGTCATTGATTGTTCCAACATCTACACTCGCTAAATCATATGCGATGAGCGACCAGGTTCCATTGGGATTGATCGAACCTCCGCCAAGCGAAGCGAAAGAAGTAGCAGTCGTTGTCACACAAGTATTGCTGAATACAGCCGTGTAAGGTTTGTAAGTTCCGGTATAAGGAGCACCGGTTGCAGGGATCTGTGCTGTTCCTGCATCCGAGAAAACTGTATTGGTAAAATTATCTCCGCTGCTTCCTATTTGATTGGCTAATCCGAGGATCATTCCATTCGGAGCAATAAGCACCAGACTTAAATCGGCATCGTAAGTATGCGTGATGTTGATGCGAACACTGATACCGGAAGAAGTAACTGTCCCGGTGTATCCGGATACCACAATACTGCTAGTAGCATTCGCGCATGCATTGAAATCAGGAATAGCCAGCGCAGGCGCGATGCTGAAAGGTTTTATTGAATCAGCAATTACATCATAATTACCTGAAGTGGTTGCACTATATGTGCTGGATGTTGCACCCGGAATCAAAACACCGTCCTGTCTCCAGTTGTACACTGTATTTCCTGTCGGAACATACGAAAGTTGCACGGATCCACCCGAACAAAATGTAGTCGGACCACCTGCACTGATCACAGGTGTCTGTGGAAGCGGAACAACATTGATGAAAGAAGAAACCGTTGTGCTATTCCCACAGGAATTTGACCCGTATACAATCAGTGTACCTGATACCGCATTTGAAGCATAATTCACTGTGATGGTATTCGTATTCGCTCCTGCACTGATCGTTGCTCCTGTAGGTAGTGTCCAGTTGAAACCTGTAGTTCCTGCTGTAGCTGTAACTGAATAAACATAAGAACTCTGCCCGGCGCAAGCTGTTTTCGAACCGGTGATTGCACTTAAAACAGGAATAGGATTCACAACCACAGCAAAGGGCGATGACACTGATCCGCTACAACCGGCATTTGTTCCTTGAACTGTAACAGAACCTGAAACTGCTAATGCGGAAAAAGTCACTGTAATGGAATTCGTATTTGACCCTGCAGTAATGCTTGCTCCTGCGGGTAATGACCATGCGTAGCCCGTCGCATTCGCAATCGCAGGAACAGAATATACTACTCCGCTTTGCCCCTGACAAACGGTAGCAGTACCACTGACAGCTCCCGGAATTGCCGGTGGCGCGATTGCAATCAGATTTGCTCCATTGTTCGAACCTGTCACTACCGGATTTGAACTAACGACTCGGATAAAGTAATTTCCGCCCAAAACAGTTCCTGCAGGAATGATTGCACTGATCGTACCGGCACTTGTACCTGCAAGTGTACCGATACTGACTCCATTTGTGAAATCACCTGTATTGTCAGACAGATAAGCGGTAAAAATGTTTCCGCTATTAGCCGGTCCATCAGTAGTGAAATCAACATTGACCTGTCCGCCTGCACAAATAGATGACGAAGGAAGAGCTGTAGTGAAAATAGCAGTCACTACAGGGTTCGAAGTAATGATATTGAAGTTTGTATTTGAGATATCAAAAAAGATATTCCCAACAGCTTCAACTTTTACCCTTGCCTGGGAAGTAAGAACAACCGGAACCGTGATTGCCTGTGACCCGTCATTCGGAGTATTGGCAAGTAGTGTAATCGGATAAGTATAACCTCCGTCAGTTGATAAAAGGATGTTCACATTCGCGCAACTTACAGGAGACAGATTACTTCCTCCCACTTGCCAGGTAACAGTTTGTACTGTACCTGTATTCCAGGTGACCGCGGTATTTGGTGCAGTGACAGCAAAAGGTGCTGTTGTAACTGCAACTGTTACTTTCACTGTGGTATCAGGATGGTTCACTCCTCCTCCACCGAGACGATTGTCGCGAACAGTAAATCTGAAATTCAATGTACGCGCATAAGTTGGCAAAAGCTCACCAAGTGTCTGTGTATTATTTACAATATCCTGCATGCGAGGGAAGACACGTGTCGGGTCAGTTGTCGGAACAAAAACCCGAAAAATCGGAGAGTTACCCGTTGGGCTATTCGGAGCACTTCCTGTCGCAGTGACATCGTATTCTTCCCAAAGATAAGTAAGCGCATCACCGTTTGCATCCGTGGCAGACCCTGTAAGTTTGAACGGAGTTGAATAAGGAATTGTATAATTCGCTCCTGCACTTGTAATGGTTGGAACGGTATTTCCATTGGCAGTCGTGACAGGACAAGTGTTACCTGTTCCTGTTGTACTGTAAATCACAATTTCATCAAAACTCTTAGTATGAAATATTGCATCACTGTTGGGCTGGATATTATCCGCACCACAAATTCCTGCATAAGCCATAATCGTTGTACCGGACCCCGGTTCATATGCCGCTGAAGCTGCTCTGTTCCCTCCGCCACAAGAACCGGTGACACTGTTAAATGTATGATTGCCTCCAAACTGATGTCCCATTTCATGCGCGACATAATCGATATCAAATGCATCACCGATTGGTGAACCTCGTCCTGTTACACCGCGGGCTTTTGATGTTCCGCATACAACACCCAGTCCCGCTACTCCACCTCCACCTGTGCTGAATACATGTCCGATGTCGTAATTCGCGCTTCCGATGACAGCATTAATGTTGTTGATATTCTCAGTCAACATCGTCGTGCCTGATCCGTTTGTATAGGGATCGGTAGCGGCATTTGTGTAAACAAGTAAATTATCGTTTGCAATCAATACAAGACGGATGGAAACTTCCAATTCATAAACGCCCGACACACGATTCACTGATGTTACCATCCCGGACATCGCACCACCTGCTGTTCCACCATAAGTAGCCGCATATTCACCTGTACAGGCAAGTGCCAGACGATAGGTTCTCAATGAAGCTCCATTGGTTCTGTAAACTGAAGATTGTTGCGGATTTTGTATACCGGAAATTTGAAATGTACTATCCACTTCACAAATCCAATTGTCGGTTCTTCTGGTATCCTTTTTATTGTAAACGATGTAATCTTTTGTATTTCCCAAAATGAATGGTTCAATAAAGTACCAGCCATTTGCCGACATAATCATCGAATGAAAACCAAACAAGGTGTAATCAAATCTGGCTACAGCTGTCGGATCATCAATTCCTTGTCCGGAAAAAGTACGAATGAAAGGATACATTCTACCCAATGCAGGTTCCATCACCGGTGATTCAACAACACGAAATCTCGAAAGCTTGCCATCCGGCATGGGAATTTCAACAACGGTTTGACTAATCCTTCCATTTGATGTCCCTTCCATCGGCGCGTTTTGCAAAAGAGATTGCATAGCTTGCAAATCCAGTGAATATGTTTTGTAAGCGACAGGCTTCTCCTCTCTTTTATCAGCGTTCTCAATGGATGATTCAGGTATCACATTCCAGAGCGAAGCTGAACTTCCCTGAGAAAATGATTTGCTCTGTAAAAAGAACACGATCACAAACAAGAGAAGGAACACCTTGGAGGTAATTTCAGAAAAATGGAATAACGGTTTCTTTTTCATTGTGTATCAATTACAATATTCGCATGCACAATACCTTCAAGGTATGTACCGGGCATAACTATTCACTCAGGAAATGGGGGGTTTTCGCAGATTGTAAAAATAATTTGAAAAGGTCCTGAATGCAAGGAAAAGGAAAAAGATCATGTATGAAAAAACACTTGAAATCTGAATAAAAACGATACTTCAAGGCGAATGGAAGGATTCACTTGGTGAAAAAGGACAACTACGACAACAATTATCGTGATTTCACAAAATGAAGATTTGTCAAACGATCGAAGGTTTCGACTTCGATAATGTAGAAACCAACGGCTAGTGAAGAAATTTCAAAATCCACATTTGAAGAAGGAAAATCAAAATTCACTTTCTTTACTATTCTTCCTGTTGCATCAATAATTCGGGCCGACAAAACCGGGAAACCCTGTTCGCTAAAATAAACGGAGACATGATCCTGAGCGGGATTTGGAAAAAGTAATACCGGATATTCCGATGCGTTCTTCTGTCGGGTTGAAATGACTGAATTTTCAGCGCTTAATATCCAACGTTCAGGGTCGAAGAAAATATTTTTTATTTCAAAATTCAAATTGAAAGAAAATGTCTGACCCGGATAAAGATGATCAAATACAATGATCGTGTCTTCATTAAGTCCGGAAAACTCAACAGGAACAGGCATCTGAAAAAATTCTACCGAAGTATCGGATTGTGTCTGTTCAATAGTCAAATCAACAACATTATTCTGTTGGTTCCATTCCAAATGATAGGATGGATAACCTGATCCATAAAACCATTGATCAAAAAATCACTCAGGTCTTTTCCGCTTACAGTTTCCAGATGTCTTTTCAGGTCATCCGTTTTTGCATACGAATAAATAAGCCCAGGGTCACTGATGTAACTGCGAATCGAAGAATAGAAAACAGAATCTCCAAGTACCCAACGTAACATATGCAGAACATAAGCACCTTTGCTGTAAGTTAGCCGGTAATCAAAAATTCTTCCAACATCAGTAGTATCCGCGCAAAAAACAGAGCCATCAGGTTTGGAAGTGATCGTGTTTGATAGTCCTGTCAGAAAGGAAGCCCAAGTAGAAGGAACAATTCTTTTTCGTCCTAACCCCTGCAGATAAGTTGCAAAACCTTCATTCAACCAGATATCCTGCCATGTTCCACAGGTAATCTTATCACCAAACCACTGATGAGCGAGTTCATGCGCAAGTAAAGAAGGATCAAAATTGCCAATGAAACTCATGGTCTGATGTTCCATCCCTCCTCCCCATCCAAACTGTGTCTGTCCGTATTTCTCTTTGCTGAATGGATAAGTTCCAAACAAACTGTCAAAATACAAAAGCACATCATAAAACCGGTCATTGATTATTTTCGAGTGTTGTCTCGCGGAATCTTCCGGATAAACATAATTAACAACAGGCAATAAAGTGCCATCGCTGAGATGTAAGGTGTCCGAAATAATTGAATAATTACTTACAGCAACTCCTACCAGATAAGCAGCAATGGGATAGGTCGATTGCCAATGTGTAATCCTGTTTGTTCCGATTGTATATTCATCTTTCAATACACCATTTCCCGCGACTTTGTATTGAGAAGGTGTCGTGACAATAACATCCAGTGTATCAATTTTATCATTCAAATCCTGATGACAAGGCCACCATTCCTTTGATCCATAAGGCTCGGAAAGTGTCCACAAAATCGGAGAACCGTGGTGATCATCAATTTCAAATGACCCAAAACCGGAAACACCCGGCTCACCATGATAAAAAATCACAACGGAATCGATTTGTTGTACCGGAAGAACGACAGGAAAATTTACTATCAGATGATCCGACGCAGTATGCTGAAATGAAATCAATGCTCCGTGATAAAGTACTGAATCTACAGTAAGCAAATGTGACAAATCAAAATCCATCTGTTGAAGCGAATTTCCAACCGGTATAAATTTTGTCATCACACTTCCGCTGATGTAACGAATCTCAGGATCCAGATTCCATTCACATCTTGCTCCGGTAACATCATAAGTCAATGGAATGAAATTCGAAACGGCTTGTCGTTGATGAATACCTGCGGATTTTTTTTCTAAGTCTAATAACTGTTGAAAATCGGTTTCAGACGTATGTTGAGCGAACGAGGAAAAAGGAAAAGAGAAAAATGCGATTAAAGCAATTCGAAAAATGAAATTAATGTGGCTCGCCGAGTAATACATGAATGTCATCAATGAGTTTATTCACTTCTGTTGAATCCGTTCCATCATAGAATCCCCGAATCCTTCTCTCCGGATCCACCAGTGCAAAAAACTGTGTATGCACAAAATCCTCCGGACCACCATTGCCTTCCGTTACACTCACAAGATACGATTTCCTTGCCATTTCATAGAGCTCCTTCTTGTCACCGGTGAGAAATTGCCATTGCTTTGCATCCGCCCCATGTTCTTTTGCATAAGCCGCCAAAACCGGAACTGAATCTTCCACCGGTTTCACTGAATGAGATAAAAAATGAATGCGCTCATCCCCTTTGTAATGCTCGTACACCCTTTGCATTTGTCCTGACATAATCGGACAAATCCCCTGGCAGGTGGTAAAGAAAAAATCCGCTATATAAATTTTTCCATTGACATCTTCTTCCGTTACCTTTTTACCTTCCTGATCAATGAATGAAAACGAGGCTATTTTGTGATCTGTGCTGTCTTCGTTGCGCGGACCATAAACCGGCAATAATTCTGTTTCATCTTTTTCAGGATTCAGGATAGTATAGGCATAAATCATGAACCCAAGTGTGATCAGACCGACAATAAAAAAACGAACGAAGACCGATTGAAATAATTTCATTTTACTGCAATTTGTTTTTGAAATGTAGCCTTGCATCCCGGACTGCAAAAGCCATAGATTTTATCTTGAACATGAAGGGTGTCAGAAATACCATCTCGAAGACTCATTCCACAAATGGTATCTTTTTCAGAAACTAATACCGATGGATCAATCCGGATCAGACCTTCGCTTTTCTGCATCATCCTTTCAACAGGAACAGCTTTATTTTCAGGCTTTCTTACAGCCTGTTCGCAGGAGGTTCCGATGATGACAAATGTCAGGAAGCCTACAAAATGAATCACCAGTTTCATTTACCGTTTTATTGAATTGGAGCACAATATCGGCATGCTTTGGTGATTAAAAGGTGATCTTTGAAAGAAAATGATTCATTCATTAGGATTCAGTTAATTATCGATAAAATTTTGTGAACAAAATGGCCGTTGGATAGAAAGGCTTCCGTATTAGAAATCTAAACTTCAGCGCAATAAAGCACTGCCCAATAAGCAAATAAATGAAAAACCATTAGTTATATTTACAAAGCTTAACACCTCATTACAACCTCCAAAAATTCCTATATTTGTAAGGACACCAAACACGATTTTTTTTATGAAAGAGTCACCAGCAGGTTCTGTTAATAGAGATTTAAGTTTCGAAGATTTCCGAAAGGAAGTCTTGAATGATTACCGTATCGCATCAGAAAGTCGTCAGGCAAGTTTGTTGGGTAGAAAAGAGGTCCTCACCGGAAAGGCAAAATTCGGCATCTTCGGTGATGGAAAAGAACTGGCGCAAATTGCGATGGCCAAACAATTCAAAGATGGGGATTTTCGTGCGGGTTATTACCGCGATCAGACTTTCATGTTTGCTATCGGGCAATCCGACATCACCAAATTTTTTGCTCAGCTTTATGCCAATCCGGATGTGGAAGCAGAACCTTCTTCTGCCGGACGTTCTATGAACGGACATTTTTCCACACGCAGTCTGAATCCCGATGGCAGTTGGAAAGATCTTACCCGGATGAAAAATTCTTCTTCGGACATCTCTCCTACTGCGGGACAAATGCCTCGTCTGGTCGGTTTAGCATGGGCATCCAAACTCTACAGAAACAACCCGGAATTAAAAACTGTAAATGGTTTTTCTGTGAATGGAAATGAAGTCGCCTTCGGTTCCATCGGGGACGCAAGTACATCAGAAGGTGTCTTTTTTGAAGCGATCAATGCTGCCGGTGTATTACAGATTCCAATGGCAATATCGGTTTGGGACGATGGTTATGGAATTTCTGTTCCCGCAAAATACCAGACAACAAAACAAAATATTTCTGAAATTCTCAAAGGGTTTGAACGTAACGACAAAGGCGAAGGCTATGTGATCCTTCGCGGTAAAGGCTGGGATTATCCCGGCTTGTGTGAGATGTATGAGAAAGGAATAAAAATCTGTCGTGAACAACATGTCCCCGTCTTGTTCCATGTTCAGGAGGTTACTCAACCCCAGGGACACAGCACATCCGGTTCTCATGAACGTTACAAATCCAAAGAGCGTCTTGCCTGGGAAGAAGAATTTGACGGTTTGCGCAAAATGCGGGAATTCATGATTTCCTCTGCCATTGCATCCAATGAAGAATGTGATGAGATTGATGCCGCAGCAAAAAAATATGCATCGGCTTGCAGGAAGCAGGCCTGGGACGATTTCATGAATCCCATCAAGGAAGAAATAAAAGTTGTTTCCGCTCACTTCGAAGCAATAGCTGCAAACAGCAGTGCAAGTCCATTTATCCTTAAAGTAAAATCTGAACTCGAAGCCATGATGGATCCTGCACGACGGGACATTGCTGCTGCTGTTCATCGTGTTTTACGTTTGGCAAGAAATGAAAATTCTGATGCCAGAAATTCATTGATTCACTGGAACCAGGATTATACCGCAAAAAATTTCGATCGTTATAATTCTTATTTGCACAGTGAATCCAAAGAAGCGGCTTTAAATGTTTCCGCTGTTCCTGTTCAATATGATGCGGAAGCTCCACTGATGGACGGAAGAGAAATATTACAGGCGAATTTTGATGTGCTCTTTAACAACGACCCAAGGCTTGTGGCTTTCGGAGAAGATCTGGGTAGAATTGGTGATGTAAATCAAGGGTTCGCCGGATTGCAGGCAAAATATGGTGAGATCCGGATTTCCGATGTTGGTATTCGTGAAGCTACTATTGCCGGTCAAGGTATCGGACTTGCCTTACGTGGTCTCAGGCCAATCGCGGAAATTCAATACCTGGATTATCTGCTTTACGCGGTTCAAATTCTTAGTGATGACCTTTCCACTTTGCAGTACCGCACCAAAGGCGGACAAAAAGCTCCTGTGATTATTCGTACACGTGGTCATCGCCTTGAAGGAATCTGGCATAGTGGTTCACCCATGGGCATGATCATCAACGCGCTTCGTGGGATGCATATTCTGGTTCCCAGAAACATGACACAGGCAGCAGGATTTTACAATACACTTTTGGCCGCAGATGAACCCGGACTGATAGTGGAATGTCTCAACGGATATCGTTTGAAAGAAAAGCTCCCGGCAAACCTCGGTCAGTTCCGGGTACCAATTGGTGTAACGGAAACTATACAGGAAGGGTCAGACATCACACTGGTAACCTATGGTTCCTGCGTCAGAGTTGCCCAGGAAGCAATGCGGTCATTACAGGAACTGGGTATTTCCGTAGAACTCATAGATGTTCAGAGCTTACTCCCCTTTGATTTGAATCATTCTATTGCCGCTTCCTTACAGAAAACCAACAAGCTACTCATTCTGGACGAAGATGTTCCTGGAGGTGCAAGCGCCTATATCCTCCAGCAAGTACTTGAAGTTCAGGATGGCTTCCGCTATCTGGATGCATCACCAAGGACACTCACAGCGAAGGCTCACCGATCTGCCTATGGGTCAGATGGTGATTATTTCTCCAAACCTTCTGTCGAAGATATCGTAGACGCTGCATATGGACTCATGCAGGAATACAATCCTAACGATTTTCCGGGTTTCCGGTAAAATTGGATTCAAAATGAAGACCATTTTTTAAAACTATTCCCTTGCAAATTGTTTCGGGTAAGAATTTCATGGAAGAAAAAACAACTGAAAAAGATTCGAATTACAGCTCACTTGAGAAAATGAGCGTGTATGACCTTTTGCATGCGATCAATCAGGAGGACAAAACAGTTCCAAATGTCATTGAAAAATCATTGCACCGCATCGAAACTGTTGTAGTACTGATTAGTGAGAAATTAAGGCAGGGCGGACGATTGTTTTATCTTGGTGCCGGAACGAGCGGAAGGCTGGCAATTGTTGATGCTTCTGAATTGCCTCCGACCTATGGACTCGAACATGGTCGCGTGATCGGTTTGATTGCGGGTGGTGATACAGCCATCCGAAAAGCAGTTGAATTTGCTGAAGATGATCCGGAACAAGGCTGGAAGGACCTGCAATCGCATGGTGTTTCAAAACATGATGTCGTCATGGGTATTGCAGCATCCGGCGCTACACCTTATGTTGTTGGAGCAATGAAACATTGCAGAGAAAACAATATTCTTTGTATTGGCCTCACCTGCAATCCGGATTCCCCGCTTGCAAAAAATGTACACTACCCTATTGAAATTGTTGTTGGCCCGGAGGTTGTCACCGGCAGCACACGCATGAAAGCAGGTACCGCGCAAAAACTTGTGCTCAATATGATTTCAACTTCGGTGATGATTCAGCTCGGTCGTGTGAAAGGAAATAAAATGGTCGACATGCAACTGACCAATAACAAACTTATCAAAAGAGGTACGTCCATGCTCATGAATGAACTCAACATTACTGCGATTGAAGCCGGACAACTTCTGAATAAATATGGAAGTGTCAGAAAAGCGCTTGACGCGGTAAAAAAATAATTCGATTTAGCATTCTTCTCCTCTGTTTTTATATAACATTTTTCTTTTACTTTCTTTTTTCTATTTCAATGCTTTCATTTTGTGATTTCCGGTAAACTTCCTTCATCACAGGAAATATTATTATTATCTTCGCGTTAAACAACAATTGATCCTCTTTTACCGTGCAGGATATCGAACCCTTCTATAACTGGCGAGAGCTTTACATTGCTTCGGAAGACGAACTCTCGCCTTTCCACGGCACGGTGTATAGTGAATTTGAATTTACCAATACAGTTTACAATTATTACATCCATCCGCAATGGGATGAGTTCGGTTCAGCGACACTCTACCTGAAAGTTATATTCGCGGATTACGAACGCGGATATGCAGTCATTGAATTTATCGGTGAATGGAACGACGCTTTGTACAACGACATCATGTTCCTGAAACGTGAAGTGATTGAGCCAATGATGACGGAAGGAATAAGTAAATTTATACTGATTGGTGAAAATGTTTTGAATTTCCATGGCTCCGACGATTGCTATTACGAAGAATGGTTTCAGGATGTTGAAGAAGGCTGGATAGCTGCCATCAATTTCCGTCCTCATGTAATGATAGAAATGGAAAGATTCAATCTTGATTATTATATGGTTTTTGGCGGAGAACTCGATGAAATGAACTGGAGAATGTTCAGCCCTGCCGAGTTGTTCCTGAAAATTGAACATATCATTTCACGCCGATTGAATTAAAAATTAATTTCCTGGCAAAGATTTTATTTGATTAAGGATTAGGTATAATTTAATCAGATTTTATCACTTCCGGCAAAGCAATAAACATGGTCTTGAGATTTATCATCAAAATATTATTTCTTTGCTTTGCCTTTTTGCAATTGAATCCGGCATTCGCACAGAAAAAAGATTCCATATCCAATTCCGGCAAAGCCTCTTTTTACCATGATAGTTTCCAGGGGCAGGAAACCAGCAACGGCGAGTTTTACGATAAAAATGATTTTACAGCCGCTCACCGGACGCTCCCCTTCAACTCCATCGTTAACGTTTACAATAAAAAAAACGGAAAACACGCGATTGTACGCATCAACGATCGCGGACCATTTGTTCGAAGCAGGATCATCGACCTTAGCCACTCAGCAGCGATGAAACTTGAAATGGTTCCATTTGGTGTCGCCCCGGTAACAATTCAGGTAATGAACCTGTTTGATCATTTGCCCTGGAAGGACTCCACTTTTATTGAAAATGATATCTGGGATTGCTTTGGAAGAATAACGGAACTTAGTGGCAAAACAGTTCTTGTCTGGCAAACTGAATACTGGAAGCACGCGTTTTACATGGCCAGTCATATTGCTCTGGATTATCACCTGCCGGCCGCGCAAATCAGGATTGCGGGAGATCTGCAACATCGCAAATATCAGGTACTCGTTTCCAATTTTACAGAAAAAAACGAATGCGATTCACTCATCTCGCAATTGAAAGCGGATGGTTTTATATCTGCCCGTATGTTTAAGGACATCAGGAAGAATGCCGATTCTTTAAAAGTCCGGCAACATGGCGATCAATAACAAGATGGAAATCTTCTGTATTCATTTTCTCCAAAGCTATCCAGCGGAAAGACTGCGCACCCTCTTTCTGTGAATCAAAATCAAAGGGTTTTGATGATGTCTTAAGATCTAATTCGCCAAGAGGTTGCATCAAATAATAGACTGACATCACCTGAATTTCCGGGTTAAATGCGGATGGAACAAAAAAGTCGGTAGTGTAAAAATGTTCCAGCACCACAAATGAGTGGCCAACTTCCTCCATCATCTCACGACGCAAACAATCAATCGTCCCTTCGCCAAACTCAAGTCCGCCACCGGGAAATTTCGTGACGCGATGACCATAAACAAATTCATCGCTCACCAACACCTCATTGGATGGATTGATATACAACCCGTAAACCCGAATTACAAAAGGAAATTTTTTCATCAAACCTGATCTCAATAATTTCTCCCACCAAGATACAAATTCCGCAATGAAGTATATATACTTCTCAGCAGACAAAACATCCAAAATACAATTTACAAGCCCATATCCAGATCGTAACGATTTTCATATCTTTAGCCATTCACACATTTTTAATCAAATCAGAAAATGTGAATGAATTGCCAGAGACCGAATGCGATTTTCCGATATACAAGCTGAAGTTCTGATTGCCGGGGCAGGTCCTGCCGGTACTGCAACCTCCCTGTTTTTAAGCAAGAAGAAAATCCACCACATCATCCTGGATAAAGCTTCCTTTCCAAGAGATAAAATTTGCGGGGATGCACTGAGTGGAAAAGTTGTACATGTACTCAACCAGCTTGACAAATCCTATGTCCCACAACTTTCTTCAGGAAAGGAATTCCTTGGAAGTTACGGAGTTCAATTCGTAGCACCGAACGGACGCGTGCTGGATATTCCATTTACTTCTAATCCGGAAACTCTTAAACATGCACCGGGATTTATTTCCAGAAGAACAGATTTCGACCACTTCCTGTTTCGCAAACTTGATCCAACCTATACAACCGTTCTTGAGAATACCGAAATTGTCGATCTGGAATATTCCGCGGACGGTGTGCGCGTGCTGCTGGATAATCACGGAGAAAAGCTACAGGTAGAATCAAAAATTGTCGTTGGCGCGGAAGGTGATCGCTCCATCGTCGCGAAACATTTTGCAGGCTACAAAAAAGAAAACAAACATTATTGCGCTGGTTTACGTGCATACTATTCAGGTGTAAGTGATCTTCATCCACAAAATTTTATAGAATTACATTTTCTGAAAGATTTTCTTCCCGGCTATCTGTGGATCTTCCCGATGCCCGATGGAATGGCCAATGTGGGTGTTGGTATGTTGAGCGAAGTCATCTCTAAGAAGAAAATTAATCTGAATGCTGAGATGGACAAAGCCATCGCGTCCAACCCTGTTTTGAAAAAACGTTTTCAATTTGCGAAACAGGTATCTGAAAGAAAAGGATGGGGCCTTCCGCTTGGATCAAAAAAAAGAAAACTGTCGGGAGAACATTTTCTCCTCGTGGGTGATGCCGCATCACTGATCGATCCTTTTACCGGTGAAGGCATCGGGAATGCCATGACCAGCGGGATGATTGCTTCTGAAGTTATTTCAAAAGCGATTCATGAACAACGATTTGATGCCGGTTTTTTATCCACGTATGATGACAAAATCTATGAGACTTTGTGGAGTGAATTAAAATTGAGCCACACACTGCAAAAACTAACCAATCAAGCCTGGCTGTTCAATTTTGTGGTGAACAAGGCTTCGAAAAGCAAAACACTGAGAGAATCCATTACCTGCATGTTTGAAGACCTTGACATGCGATCGCGTCTCCGAAGTCCTTCCTTCTACATCAAACTGCTTCTCAACAAATGAACCAAGTCACTAAATTTTTGACCTGTCTCATCTGCATTTTCAGTATTCAACACATGAATACTTCTGCTCAGTTTTGGAAGAAAAAAAGAAATCAATACATAAACGGAATACCTGAAGGTTATTGGATCGCCTACATTGATTCCGCTAAAAAACAGGTAGAATATCATGGTCATTACAAACATGGACATGAAAAAGGAAAATGGAAATATTATTATGAAAATGGAAAGCTGAGGAAGAAAGAACGCTTTGGAAAGAGGCTGATTCGCACAAAATATTATTATGAATCAGGAAAAAGAAAAAGCTCCGGGAATGCAATCCTGGTCTACGAAGGTGAAAGCCTGCACTATTTTTACCAGGGAAAATGGGAATACTATAATGAAGATGGAAAATTATCTTCCATCGTTTATTATGAAAGAGGAGAAGAATTGAAAACGATCAAATTTGATTTTATGAAATAGATTTGATTAAATCATTCATTAAATTATTGTGATAATATACAGATAAAAAAATGCCCCAAAGAATTTTTTACATTCAATCGGGGCATTATTTTTTTAAAAAAGAAAATTGAAGCAGTCGTCTTACTTTGTTTTGTTTGCTGCTTCGTATTCCTGATTCAATCCCTGGATAACCTGGTGTGTGATATCGAGCGAATCATTCGCGAAAAGGATTCCTCCTCCTTTTGAATATCCCAAAACAAAATTGTACTTGTTATTTACATTCATGGAGCGGATGAATGATGCAACACGAGTATAAAGTTCTTCAGAGGATTTGTTTTTCTCTTCATCCAGTTGCCCAAGGAGCATGTCTTTCTTGTCCATGAGTTTTTGCTGGCGGGCCATTAACTGTTCTTCTGTTTGCTGGCGTTGCAAATCCGTCATTCCGGGAGCTTTTTCCTGATACTCAGCCGCATCTTTTTGCAGATTTGCACTTTCTGATTCCAGTTCATTTTTGATTCGCTCCTGTTTGCTTTCGAGCTCAGACTTCTTTTTCTTAAAATACGCGTAGTTATCCAACAAAGAATCGGAATTCACAAAGACAATGCCCCCGGGAACCGAAGGAAGATCCTTTGCGACCTGTAAAGCAGGGCTTACAGCCTGTTCAGTGCTTTTGCTGTCAGAAAAATGCAGATAATACAGTACCGCTACCGCTATCAGGAGGACAATATTCAGTATAAATGATAAATTCTTCATCTTTTTGATTTTGAGGAGCCAAATATAAAAGAATTTAAGGCGGGAATTGCTCTAAAAAATACACTTAATATTTTTCTTTAAAGTATCAGAAATGCTTACTTTTCGGGAGTAAAAGCACAGGATTTATGAAAAAATGGATATACAGCCTATTGCTAATTTTCTCTTTCTGGGGATGTAAGAACGATGCTCCTGAAATTGCAGATCCTGCCAATGCCCCGGATATTTCCGCGGTTCCTGGCCGGTTTGACCAGAAAATGCTTTTGGAAGAATTTACGTCTTCCTTGTGCGGACAATGTCCAAAGGCTCACCTCCTCAGGGATTCATTGATCACTCAGTATGCTGACCGTTTTTATTTCGTTGACATCCATTCCCTGGATATCATGATTGATTCATCCATTACTAATTTTACGAATGGACAGAATTACATAGACAGTCTCTTCAACCCAACAGGCATTTATCCTTCCGGAATGATCAATCGCCAGGTTACCGGTACTTCAGATCTTATTCCGGATTTCTGGGGGCAAAAGCTCACCTCTCTTTACGGTGCAATTCCCCGTTGCGGTCTGGCGATCGATGCTAAAAATATCAGCGGAAACAGATTGAGTCTTTCAGTACACACAGGTTTCAGCGACGCGATGTTTGGTGATTATCGTGTACATGTATACCTTGTTCAAAATGTAATCCGAACAAATGATTCATTGTATTCACAGCTGAATGATTACAGCCAGGAGGGATTGACTCCTGATTCAACGAGCTCTCTTTATCTTCAGAATGATACAATCCGGAATTACAGCCATAAATATGTTTTACACAGAATCCTTTCCGACAATGGTTTGGCCGGTGATCCGATTCCTCAGTCTCTGATGACCCGGGGAAATGATTTTGTAAAAACTTATACTGTTGACCTCACCGGTATCAGTTCTTCCTCCTTTTCCATTATCGCATTTGTAGATAAATATGGCGATACAGGATTAAATCACCGAATTGAAAATGTACAGAAGGTACAAATCGGTGAAGCGAAAGACTGGAACTAAGTCTGTCTGTTTTTTTTCTGTTTTTTTATCCGGAAAAAGTGACCATGCTTTTTCTCAATTATTAATTCGTGTATTATGGACTTCCTCGATCAATCGATTACAGATTATATCGAATCGCACACCACTCCTGAATCAGATGTATTGGCGGCATTGAATCATGAGACGAATGCAAAAGTACTAATGCCCAGAATGCTTTCAGGACATTTGCAGGGACGTGTATTGAGTATGTTCAGTCACATGATCCGACCCGCAGCAATTCTTGAAATCGGCACCTACACAGGATATTCGGCCATTTGTCTGGCCGAAGGATTGGCTCCTGAAGGAAAGCTTCATACCATCGATATCAATGACGAATTGAAAGCAATGGTGGACAAGTATATTCAACTATCCGGCATGAAAGATAAAATTGTTACTCATTCCGGAAATGCACTCGACATCATACCTACACTCACTGAAACATTTGATTTGGTTTTTATAGACGCGGATAAAATCAATTATTCCAATTACTACAATCTTGTGATTGACCGGGTAAGAAAAGGCGGCTTCATCATTGCAGATAATGTTCTCTGGAGCGGAAAAATTGTTTTACCACCGGATCAGCTAGATAAAGACACCCGGGCATTGCAATCTTTTAACGATATGGTTCATACCGATATCCGTGTTGAAAATGTTTTATTTCCGGTCCGTGACGGATTAATGGTACTCAGAAAAAAATAGTACCGGATTAAACCTATGGCTTTTCTTTATGTCACAAAGAAAAAAGAAAATGAAAAGATCAGCCATAATATTCAGTCTGCTTGTTTTTAGCGTGTTCAGTTCAGTATTAGCCCAAAGAGGCCAGAACCGTTCAGATCTTACCCCTGCCGAAAGAGCCGAAAAGGCAACTTTGAGAATGAAATCTCAACTTCATCTGTCTGAAGAACAAACCCAACAGGTTCGTGAACTATTCCTGAAAAGAGGAGCGACAGAAGAAAAAAATCGTGAGAACATGAAAAAGCAGCGTGAAGAAACTGATCAGGCGCTTTCAAAAATACTGAGCAAAGAGCAAATGGATCATTACAATCAGATGAAAGATGATCGGAGAAAGAAAATGATGGACCATAGAAGAGCCATGCAACAGCAAAATACTCCACAAACGGAACCTGCCGACACAACAGCTCATTGATATAATAACCTGGAGAGAAGAAAAGGCAGCCCAAAGAGCTGCCTTTTCTGTGTCACGGAATTTTTTCTATGAAAAAAACTTTCCACCTTTACATTTATGGGCAACTATCCAATAATTGATTTAAGGAGTGATACTGTGACCAAACCCGGCCCGGAAATGCTTGAAGCTATGTTTCGTGCGGATGTTGGCGATGATGTGTTTGAAGAAGATCCAACTGTTAAAATGCTCGAAGCCAAGGCAGCGAAACTTTTTGGTAAAGAAGCCGGGCTTTTTGTGACATCAGGAACAATGGCAAACCAATTGGCCATTAAGGTGCTGACACAACCACAGGATGAAGTCATCTGTGATAAACTCGCGCACATTTTTTACTATGAAGCAGGTGGAGTCGCTTTTAATTCAGGTGTATCTCTTCGTTTTATTGAAGGTAATCGTGGTCGAATGAAAGCATCACAGATAGAAGAAAATATCAACCCTCCGAACCTCTCTTACATTTCGCCAACTACTCTGGTTTGCGTTGAGAACACTTCAAACAAAGGCGGAGGTAGTTATTATTCACTCAAAGAAATGCAGGAGATTTCCGACCTGTGCCGGGCTCAGAAGATCAATGTCCATCTCGACGGAGCAAGAATTTTCAATGCATTGACTGAAACCGGTGATTCAGCGGACGCAGTCGGAAAATTATTTGATACTGTGGGATTTTGTCTCTCCAAAGGTTTGGGAGCACCGGTTGGTTCCTTGTTACTTTCAACCAAAGAAAATATTTTCAAAGCAAGAAGAATCCGAAAAGCCTGGGGCGGTGGAATGCGACAAGCGGGTTATCTTGCCGCTGCCGGTATTTATGCGCTTGATCATCACGTTCCACTTCTGAAAAAAGATCATCTCCGTGCCCGACAAATCGGAAGTGTACTGAACACATTGTCTTGGGTGGAAGAGGTATTACCAATAGATACCAACATCATCATCTTCCGTGTATCAGCGGCAACCGATCTAAAGAAACTGCTTGAGCATTTAATGACCAACAATATTAAAGCCATGCAATTTGGTAAGCAACAGATCCGCATGGTTACGCATCTCGATATACATGATGTGATGCTGGATAGAATTGAAGAAGTACTAAGGAAATTCTGATCTCATGCCTCACACTTTTCAGGAATGTTTGGTTAGTGACATCTTTCAGGTATCTGACAGGGTTAAAATTTTCTCCATTCAATTTCCGGGTCCGGAGCATTTTGTTTTTAAGCCTGGCCAGTTTGTGATGTTGAATCTTCCGATAGACAGTAAATACCACAACCGGGCGTATTCAATTGCATCTGCACCCACCTCCGACAATACCATACAGCTTGTGATATCTTTCAAGCCTCACGGTAAGGGCACGCAATATTTGTGGGAACATGTCCGGATTGGTGACAAGCTCAATGTATCCATGAATGCTTTAGGCAAGTATGCATTACCTGAAAGTATCGATCGTGAATTGTGTTTCATCAGTACCGGAACAGGAATAGCACCGTTGAGGTCCATGATTCTTGATCTTTTTGCCAGGCAACAAACTCACAAAAAGATTACTTTGATTTACGGCAACAGGTTTGAGCAGGATATTTTATTTCGAAAAGAATTTGAAAAACTTGAATCAGAAAAACCGGAATTCAAATTCATTCCTGTTCTTTCCAGAGACAATCCGGGATGGACAGGGAGAAAGGGATATGTCCATCCTGTTTACGAAGAGTTGTTTTCCGATAAGCGTCCTGCTTACTTTTACATCTGTGGTTGGAAAGAAATGATCAGGGAATCAAAAGAGCGATTGATGAAATTGGGGTATGAAAAGCAATACATCCGTTTTGAATCTTACGATTAGAAAAACATTCTCTGAAATTTATTAGTTCCCCGCTAAAATCAGGGCAAAAAAAAACCCGCCAATCTTACGAATGACGGGTTTATAATTTACGGCAACGACATACTCTCCCACATGTTACTGTAGTACCATCTGCGCGGTTGGGCTTAACTGCTCTGTTCGGAATGGGAAGAGGTGGACACCAACGCTAAAGTCACCATAAATGTCTTAAATAACTTTTGACATATTGGAGAAAGAAAACACACTAAATTATAATTGAGATTCAGGTGGAGATCTAAAGTCTACGGGCAATTAGTATTGCTCAGCTTTGACATTACTGTCTTTACACTTGCAACCTATCAACGTCGTAGTCTTCGACGACCCTTAAAGGAAGTCTCATCTTGAGGCGAGTTTCGTGCTTAGATGCTTTCAGCGCTTATCTCAACCGTACATAGCTACCCTGCGATGCAGCTGGCGCCACAACAGGTACACTAGAGGTACGTCCGACTCGGTCCTCTCGTACTAGAGTCAGGTCCTCTCAAACTTCCAGCGCCCACAACAGATAGGGACCGAACTGTCTCACGACGTTCTGAACCCAGCTCGCGTGCCACTTTAATCGGCGAACAGCCGAACCCTTGGGACCTTCTCCAGCCCCAGGATGTGACGAGCCGACATCGAGGTGCCAAACCTCCCCGTCGATGTGAGCTCTTGGGGGAGATCAGCCTGTTATCCCCGGCGTACCTTTTATCCTTTGAGCGATGGCCCTTCCATGCGGAACCACCGGATCACTATATCCTACTTTCGTACCTGCTCGACTTGTAAGTCTCACAGTCAAGCACCCTTATGCTATTGCACTCCGCGCACGGTTACCAAGCGTGCTGAGGGTACCTTTGAAAGCCTCCGTTACTCTTTTGGAGGCGACCACCCCAGTCAAACTACCCACCATGCAATGTCACCCACTTGAGCGGGATTAGATCCCGAATAAATGAAGGGTGGTATTTCAAGGTTGACTCCACGATGGCTAGCGCCACCGCTTCAAAGTCTCCCACCTATCCTACACATCATTTATCCAGAATCAATGCAAAGTTGTAGTGAAGGTGCACGGGGTCTTTCCGTCCCGTTGCGGGTAAGCGGCATCTTCACCGCTACTACAATTTCACCGAGCTCATGACTGAGACAGCGCTCAGATCGTTACACCATTCGTGCAGGTCGGAACTTACCCGACAAGGAATTTCGCTACCTTAGGACCGTTATAGTTACGGCCGCCGTTTACTGGGGCTTCGATTCAATGCTTTGTCTTGCGACTGACATCTCCTCTTAACCTTCCAGCACCGGGCAGGTGTCAGGCCATATACATCATCTTTCGATTTAGCATAGCCATGTGTTTTTGTTAAACAGTCGCCTGAGCCATTTCTCTGCGACCCTCCGAAGAGGGCACCCTTTTTCCCGAAGTTACAGGGTTAATTTGCCGAGTTCCTTAGCCATGAATCACTCGAGCACCTTAGAATCTTCTTCTCGACTACCTGTGTCGGTTTACGGTACGGGCAGTACAATCATAAGTTTAGAGAGTTTTCTTGGAAGTATGCTTAGGGTCATTATCCGATTGTCCGAAGACTCTCGGTACTGTCACCATCGATAAGCGCTGCGGATTTACCTACAGCACCTGAATCTACTGGCTTTAACGTACATTTCCGTCAGTACGCAGACCTTTCACTCCTTCGTCGTCCCTTCACTGATTGCACCAGTACAGGAATATTAACCTGTTTGCCATCGGCATTTCCGTTCGGATTAGCCTTAGGTTCCGACTAACCCTGATCCGATTAACGTTGATCAGGAAACCTTAGTCTTTCGGTGGGCAGGTTTCTCACCTGCCTTATCGTTACTTATGCCTACATTTGCTTTTCTAGCCGCTCCAGCATGCCTTACAGCACACCTTCGGTGCAGTTAGAATGCTCCCCTACCGATCTTTCGATCCCATAGCTTCGGTACTATGTTTAATGCCCGTTTATCATCCACGCCCGATCGCTCGACTAGTGAGCTGTTACGCACTCTTTAAATGAATGGCTGCTTCCAAGCCAACATCCTAGCTGTCAATGCAATCGGACCACGTTAGATCAACTTAACATAGATTTGGGGACCTTAGCTGATGGTCTGGGTTCTTTCCCTCTCGGCCTGTGACGTTAGCACCCCAGGCCTCACTGCCAAATAGTTGTCAATAGCATTCGGAGTTTATCAGGGTTTGGTAGGCGGTGAAGCCCCCTAGCCCTATTAGTAGCTCTACCTCTATGACAATTCATTTGACGCTGTCCCTAAAGACATTTCGGGGAGTACGAGCTATTTCCCAGTTTGATTAGCCTTTCACCCCTACACACAGGTCATCCGAGAGCTTTTCAACGCTCACCAGTTCGGACCTCCAGATGGTGTTACCCATCCTTCATCCTGCCCATGTGTAGATCACAAGGTTTCGCGTCTACCCCCACTGACTATACGCCCTATTCAGACTTGCTTTCGCTTCGGCTGCGCTCCTTAGGAGCTTAACCTTGCCAGTGAGGAGTAACTCGTAGGCTCATTATGCAAAAGGCACGCAGTCATCCCTTACGGGACTCCTACCGCTTGTAAGCGCACGGTTTCAGGTTCTATTTCACTCCGCTGTTCGCGGTTCTTTTCACCTTTCCTTCACAGTACTAGTACACTATCGGTCTCTCAGGAGTATTTAGCCTTACCGGATGGTGCCGGCAGATTCCCACAAGGCGTCTCCGACCTCGCGGTACTCAGGATACTGCTAGAACATAATTGCTTACGCTTACGGGCCTATCACCCTCTATGGATCAACTTTCCAGAAGATTCAGCTTAACGCATATGTTCACATTGCAGTCCTACAACCCCATGATTGCCTTAACAATCATGGTTTGGGCTAATCCCCGTTCGCTCGCCACTACTTGGGGAATCACTGTTGTTTTCTTTTCCTCCAGGTACTTAGATGTTTCAGTTCCCTGGGTTGGCATCTATTAGATGTCATACCTTCAGTATGACGGGTTGCCCCATTCGGATATCACCGGATCAAAGGTTGTTTGCACCTCCCCGGAGCTTTTCGCAGCTTATCACGTCCTTCATCGCCTCTGAGAGCCAAGGCATTCACCATGCGCCCTTAATAACTTTCTTATCTCAACGATAAATCTTAATTACAATTTCTTGTGTTTTCTTTCAATATGTCAAAGAACGTTGTTTCTCTGGAAGGAGAAACTAGTGGAGAACCCGGAATCGAACCGTTGCCTTCCCAATGTAAACATCAGGCCGCTCATCCATTGAGCTTTTCACCGCATTCTATCAAATTAACCTTTACCGTTGTAAAGGATCTTGTATTATCAATAAACCGGAATTTCTAATTGTAAACCCCGATCAAATTTCAATTTTCACCGTTGTGAAAACCCTGGTGGAGAATATCGGAGTCGAACCGATGACCCTCCCGGTTGTTAACCGGCTCTTAGCAACCATTTATTTTCTTTTTTTTTTTTTCCCCCCCCCCGCGGGGGGGGTTTTCTGGGGGGGAATGTCGGGCGAACCGATGACCCCCTGCTTGCAAAGCAGGTGCTCTGCAGCTGAGCTAACCCCCAAGTTTTTTTTAATGGGGAAACCCTTTCTCCCAAAACCCCTCCCAAGAAAACCCGATGCCTAACAGCTGAGTTAATTCCCCAAGAACGAATTTAATAGTAGTCCCGAGCAGATTTGAACTGCTGACCCCTACATTATCAGTGTAGTGCTCTAACCAAGCTGAGCTACGGGACTATATTCCCTTTACAAGGGACTTTACCTTTTCTCAGAATGGAGGGACCACCCTAAAGCCCGTTTTGGGTTACAATAATGTTTGAAGAAAGAAAGGAAATAACAAGCCTATTTTCCTGAAATTAATCAGGACGTAACAAACCTCTCCAGAAAGGAGGTGTTCCAGCCGCACCTTCCGGTACGGCTACCTTGTTACGACTTAGCCCCAGTCATTGGTTTTACCCTAGGCGACTCCTTGCGGTGATCGACTTCAGGTACTCCCAACTCCCATGGCTTGACGGGCGGTGTGTACAAGGCCCGGGAACGTATTCACCGCGCCATGGCTGATGCGCGATTACTAGCGAATCCAGCTTCACGAGGTCGGGTTGCAGACCTCGATCCGAACTGAGACCGACTTTTAGGATTAGCTCCATGTTACCATGTGGCTGCCCGTTGTATCGGCCATTGTAGCACGTGTGTAGCCCAGGACGTAAGGGCCGTGATGACTTGACGTCATCCCCACCTTCCTCACCGCTTGCGCGGGCAGTCTCATTAGAGTCCCCAGCTTAACCTGTTGGCAACTAATGATAGGGGTTGCGCTCGTTGCGGGACTTAACCCAACACCTCACGGCACGAGCTGACGACAGCCATGCAGCACCTAGTTTCGTGTCATTGCTGACGGACATGTTTCCACATCCTTCACTAACTTTCAAGCCCTGGTAAGGTTCCTCGCGTATCATCGAATTAAACCACATGCTCCTCCGCTTGTGCGGCCCCCGTCAATTCCTTTGAGTTTCAACCTTGCGGTCGTACTCCCCAGGTGGATCACTTAATGCTTTCGCTCAGACGCGTACAGTATATCGCACACATCGAGTGATCATCGTTTAGGGCGTGGACTACCAGGGTATCTAATCCTGTTTGCTCCCCACGCTTTCGTGCATCAGCGTCAGTATTGGCTTAGAGAGCTGCCTTCGCAATCGGTGTTCTGTGTCATATCTAAGCATTTCACCGCTACATGACACATTCCGCCCTCCTCAACCATACTCAAGATCGTCAGTATCAATGGCAATTCTACAGTTGAGCTGTAGGCTTTCACCACTGACTTAACAACCCGCCTACGCACCCTTTAAACCCAATAAATCCGGATAACGCTTGGGACCTTCGTATTACCGCGGCTGCTGGCACGAAGTTAGCCGTCCCTTATTCTTCCCGTACATTCAGCCCCGATAGAAATCAGGGGTTTATTCCGGGACAAAAGAAGTTTACAATGCATAGCACCTTCATCCTTCACGCGGCATGGCTGGATCAGCCTTGCGGCCATTGTCCAATATTCCTTACTGCTGCCTCCCGTAGGAGTCTGGTCCGTGTCTCAGTACCAGTGTGGGGGATCATCCTCTCAGACCCCCTAGACATCGTCGCCTTGGTGAGCCGTTACCTCACCAACTAGCTAATGTCACGCATGCTCATCTATAACCACCTGAGTTTTGATCACAAAACGATGCCGTTTCGTGATGTTATGCGGTATTAATCTTCCTTTCGGAAGGCTATTCCCCAGTTATAGGTAGATTGCATACGCGTTACGCACCCGTGCGCCACTCGCCGGCATGTATTGCTACACCCGCTGCCGTTCGACTTGCATGTATTAGGCCTGCCGCTAGCGTTAATCCTGAGCCAGGATCAAACTCTCCATTGTAAAGTTGATTCTTAAATGCTCTGTGGGATTGTTACGTTAATCTGAAAATCACAAAGAAATTGCGAAGTTCAGGGCTTGTTATTTCCTATTCAAATCTTCAAAGAACGTTGACTTTATCTCTATCAACCCCGTTGGGTTGAGGACTTAGTTTTCAATTTGGGGATGCAAAAGTAGTAACTACTTTTTACTTTCCAAACAAATTATGAAATATTTTTTCAAATTCTCATAATTTGCACACTATCAATCACAAATCTTGCTTTTCTCTAAAACTACGCGAGCTTTCGCTCAAATAATCAAAAAACCGCTTTTCTGTGCCCCTTTGTGTGAAAGAACTGGTGTGAAAGGGGATGCAAATGTAGTAAGAATTCATTCCCATCCAAATATTGATGAATAATATTTATTAACAAGTCCGGAAGCTTCCTAATCCCTCCATTTTCCCCTGAAAATCAAAACAACCACCAACCCTGATCAAACGTCAGTTTGCCCCTATGATAACTGCTGATTCTGAACGGAAAATACTGAAACTAAAGTTCAGGGTGTCGATGACGAAACCGGCACTACTTTACCATTGAAAAAACGATATCCGTTCATCGTGAAATCAGCAACAAATGCCGCCATCGATGCAGGACTCGTTGCAGCCTTGAATTCTGGAAACGCCGCGGAAAACATCTCTGTCTGCACTGATCCTAAAGCCAGACAATTCACTGCAATTCCCACCTCACCAAATTCCTCCGCTAAACACTCCGTGAGATTAATAACCGCCGCTTTACTCGAACTGTATGCACTCAACCCTTTAAACTTTACACTCCCCTGTACTCCACCCATACTGCTGATATTAACGATATGTGCACGCACTTCCTTTCCTCCCTTCACTTCTGAGGAACGCTCTTTGCCCGGTGCCCTCTCCATCAACGGAAATAACATACGTACCAGTTTAACAATACCGAATACGTTCGTATCGTAAACCTCCATCCAGTCTCTGTCGTCCAACTCGAGAAATGGTTTGTTGATCAGGGCTCCTGCATTGTTCACGAGGAAATCAATGTGTGTGCATTCATTCATCAATTCCTCCTTCCACCGAAGAATATCCTCCGGTTTCGAAATATCACCAACTAAAGGAATAATCTGTGACTCTGAATTTTGATGCGCGGCTTCCTCTTTCAATGTATCCAGACGCTCACTGCTCCGGCTGGCAGCAAATACTTTATTTCTGGAATCCTTTGATAGTTGTAAGGCAACCTGAAAACCAATTCCACTACTTGCGCCGGTAACAATAATATTCATAAAACAGATTTTTCAAGATTTGAATTCGTTCTCCAAAGGTGAAAAAAATTGTACTCATCACAAGTGATAATCGTCATTCATAATCGAATTCTTCTCCACTCATGATTGCCACATGTCATCGCATTTCTTAGTCATGCATTGAGTAGCACAAGAAGAGAAACTCATTATCTTTACATCCAAGCTCATCTATGAAAAAAAACTGCCTCATCCTATTTCTGCTCTCTTGCCTTGTTTCCATTCCTGCATTTGCGCAGGAAAATGAACCCCCTACTCCAATGGCAGCACCTGCCGCTCGCGCTCCATTCTGGGATCATGTTTTCACAGGAGGAAATATTGGTTTACAATTCGGCAGTCAAACCATCATCGACCTCGCACCCATCCTCGGATATAAAATCACCGATAAATTCGCGATGGGAGTCGGATTCAAATATCTCTATTATAAATTCAAGGATTCGTATTACAATTACTCAACTAATATTTATGGAGGCAGCGTTTTTGCCAGACATACTATCGTCGAAAACCTTTTTGCACATGCCGAAGTGGAAGTACTGAATATGGAAGTGCCGGAAATTTACCGCTACGTTCGAAAAAATGTCACCAGCGTTTTCCTTGGTGGTGGTTATCGTCAAATGCTGGGCGAAAGAGCTTCCGCCAACATCCTTTTTCTATACAATGTCAATGAATCCAGGTATTCGCCTTACCGGAATCCAGTGCTGAGAATTGGTTTCGGAATCGGAATTTAATAACGGGTTTCTTTTAAAAAAGGAACTGCACCATAAACGTGTAAATCTACCCCACGCATCTCCTGATTGTAAAAATCTTGTCTCGGCATAAAGTAAATCACATAGCCTTTTGCAAAATAATTTACGACAGCCTCTTCATCCAGATAAGAGCGAAAAACTATATTCTTCCTGAGCGTATCTCCATTTTCCGATACCAGCTGATTATACCAACGCCCTGCTACCAGCACCGATCGCTGAGAAATAGTATCCGTCATTGTCAACACATCAGAACAAAATTTCATTCCATTCTCCCTGCGGGAATTGTATGAAAATACCGGCCCCTTCAGAACATCAAAAACAAGTTCTTCGCCTCCCGCACTAAACCGAAACGAAACCGGTGACGGGCTACTTGCATCAAAACGTTCAGAAGGAGAGATATTGAAAAAGAATGGTGAAAGAATGAGTCCGATACACAAAAAATTAAAGGCACGCTGGTAGAGATATTTTCCAAAAATAAGTAGGACAAAAGGAATGATCGGAATTAAGTATCCCGACTCCATCGGTAATTTTAAAAAAGCGATGATGTATAAATCTACAGCCACCAGCCAGGAAACAACAAATCGTTCATTCACGGAGCGTGGGAAAAGATATTTTTGAGATGATTCCCTAACAGGCAGAAATAACAAGGCTGTAGCAACAAGTAAAGAAACAAAACCAAGCACCCCCCAGACTTCGATAGAGAACTTATACAGCACTTTGGGAATCGATGGGTATGGAACATCGTAATAAGTGAAAAAGCCCCAACTGTACTGCAGAAACACAGGAATAAACAAAACAGCACCCAATACTATAGCCGGTATTGCAAGTTTCAATATTCGATTCAGATTATCCTTGAACCCACTTGTCTTGGTAAGCATGATGGCCAATGGAATCAACATTGCGCCACTTGTGATTCTGGAACCAATGGCCAGCCCGAGAAAAACTCCGGCAATGACCGGTTTGTCCTTTATGACAAAGAATAAGGCAATCAGAATAAAAGCCAGGGCGAAATTATAATCGATAGCTGTGGTACTGTGAATATAAATTATCGGTATGGCTGCAAGAGCATAACTTGCAAGATAAACGGATCGAAAACGCAGTGCCCGTAATGTGAGTGCGAAGAATAGAAATCCAATTGTACTGATAAGAGCGGTCAGCCCGTTAACCACGATCGGGCCACCACCAATGACAAGTGATGTGAGCCACTCCTGAACAGGATAACCGGGAAGACGTGAAACAATGTAATTCCCGGAACTATGCAATTTTATGGCTGATATCGCCACAGCCCAAGAATCCCCATCCAAACCGTAACCGGCAGAAAGGAATGGGAGCCTGGACAAAAAAACAAGCAACACAAAGGCGCTCAAGCGCACCTTATCGCTTTTTATATATTCGTTCACGTTTGGATTTGAAAACTCAATTGAATCCTGTTGTATTCATTTAACGGAATCCGGAAAGACGATATTCTGAAAATTGTCTTTCAAGAGTGCAGGCAGATTCCGAAACTGAATTCAAAGATGAAATAAAGATTGGAAGGAAACAAGTAAGAACAGGATTCTTTGATGAAGCGTTCAGAGGAATCCGCTAATCCATATCCCGGCTTGACGGAGGACTCTGAGCTTTCGTGAATGGAACTATAATCATGGTAAACGTCGTCCATCCCTTTCTGCACATTACTTATTAAAAATCTTCCAATTGCAGGCGACTCATAAAATGCACAATCCGACCCGATTTTCTCTGGATGTACGCCGTTGGTTTCGCCGGAGACCATTTTCTGGGATTGGGTAAGACTGCTGCTATCAAAGCAGCCTCCCGTACAGATAATTTTTTCGAAGGTTTGTGGAAATATTCCTGAGCTGCAGCCTCCGCTCCATAAACACCATCACCCATTTCAATCACATTCAGATAAACTTCCATGATCCGTTGTTTGCTCCAGAAAATTTCGATTAAGAAAGTGAAATAAACCTCAAAACCCTTTCGGATCCAGGAGCGCGATGGCCATAAAAAAACATTTTTGGCTGTCTGCTGTGAAATAGTACTCGCTCCTTTCATTCGTTTGCCTTTATGACGCTCATTGTATTGCTGAGCTTTCCGGATGGCGTCAAGATCAAATCCAAAATGCTCCTCAAAATTCTGGTCTTCCGAAGCAATCACCGCCAATGGCATGGTCGCGCTCATTTCATCAATGGGGGTCCAGTCTTTTTTCAATTTCATGCTTTTACCATCCGACTTTTGTTCCACACATCGTATGAGCATCAAAGGTGTAACAGGAACAGGAACAAAACGAAATAAAATGACAGAGGCCACACTCAATCCCAGAAACCACAACACAGTTTTTAAAAGGATTCGTAAAATTTTTTTAATCATAAATGGCTCAATTAATTAGTATGATGTACGAGTGCATTTTCCTTCAATCAAAGAAATCCCTGCACTATTTTATTTCCAGGTGACCACAACACTTTCACCTTTTGACAGATCAAACCAAATTACCAAATCTCCATCTTGTCTGTAAGATTCATAGGCCTTCCCTTCTACTTTCACTTCGTTTGATTTAATGGAGCAACTCAAACCTTTCAGATCCGAGCCGGAAGCGTTCTTAATCCTTGCGCTATTTCCCGACAATGGGATTAACTCCACATGTTCAAGAGCAACCTGGTAGTCTAAATAATCCCGAATAGTTGTGAGGTTCAGTTTTCCCTGGTCACGCAGCGCAGCCTGCCGTTCAAGCGCTTTCTCAAATTCCGGATCAATTACAAAATGATTGTTTTCCCTTCTGTAAAATCCGGTTGTTGAGTCCAGCCTTGCAGGGTAGACGTGTAAAATGTATGTCCCTCTCGTTTGAACAAGGTCATTTAATTTTGTTTCCGAAAAAATAAAATTCCACATGCTTCCATCCGGCAAATCAACAGTATTCACGGTTCTCCAGTGTATCAAATCACCACTTCTTGTAGGATGTCGCCAATAATCTGACATTGGAAAACGTTCGCCCCAACCGGAATAAGGCACAGTTAAAAAGGAGAAAAAATGAAATGGAGCAAACATTCCGGAATCTTCATAGAAACTGTTCCAGAAATACTTTAGCCCATATTGCTTCCACAAATCAGCTGAATAAAACTTCGAGCTGCTATCCAGTCCATCGCAGGCCAGATCTTCACGGTTACTCTTTAAAGCATTGTCATATCCATGATCAATCCATGTAGTGGAATTAAACAAACGAGAGGTCTCTTCGAGTGAAGTTTGAAGGAGTTTTCGGGTACAAGTGTAATGATCCGGTGTATGCAGACAAATTTCATTGCCATTTTTCTGAAGGTCCTTTAAAAAATCCGTATAGCCGGGAGTAGAAATCATGGAGGCTGATTCTGTTTTCAGAAAGCCGGTTCTAACAGCATTGGAAACTTTATCAGGGTTCGCATAAAAAACACTTTTGGTGACAGGGATTTTATTTTTGATAAACCCTCCGCTTGCACCTTCACTTGTTTCAATTGTATCAGCACCAAAATAAACAGCACGGTGTGTAATCAAATCTGTATAATCGGCATGCTCAGTCCAGATAATCGCGGCTGTTTTTCCCTCAGGATTTTTCATGATACGAGGAAAACATGCGGCCGCATTATTGCCATAAATTGTAACACTGTTGAACAATGTATCTCCGGCTTGATAGTAAGATGAAGAATAATCTTCGTACACACCCAATTTTCTTTTACTCAATGGAAAATGTAACAAAGGATGATCAAGATTATAATCCAGGTTGAAAATACATCGTTGAGAATCCACATCGAGTTGTATCGACGAAAGTTGTCTGCAGGAAACAATCCGAAAACCAGACTCATCCTCCCCTGCGGCAAATCCGCATTTCCCCAGCCAGTATTCATGCTGAAAGCCTGATGTATCACTCAGTGAGGAGGGAAGATAAACTTCCTTTAATGAAGGAACAAAATCAGCAAGCAATGCAATTCGATTTACAAATGTGCCCTTTATGAAAACTGTAGACGTGCGAACCGCGAATGAGGATTCATTTTCAGAAAACTCAAATACAATTCTGGTATTGGCATAACTGTTACTTGCTTCAAAGTTTAATACTCTGCTCTTATCAATACTGGAATCAGAAAGAAATTTAAATTGACTTGTAAAAAAAACCAAGTCCGACTTTTCATCTTTCTCTCCACTTTTCACATCAGCATACAACAGGAATCGATCAAACAGAATACCATTATCAGCTCCAAAAATTTTCAGGTTTCCATTGAGCTTATCAAAATCAAGTGAAAAATATTTGCCGGAATATAATTTGGAAAATGCGGAGGAAGACAAAGTGCTTTTCGGAATCCCGGGGATCAGATAAGAAGGCAGATTTTTTTCTTCTACCAAAAAACTGACGTCATCCAGATCCACCAAAGAGGTCTTCGAAGAATTCCAGATATAAATCGCAAGTGTATTGGAAGAATCTGTCAGGTTCGACGGAATACTGAATTCCTGTTGATTCAAAAACCAGGAACCGGGAATTATTTTCTTTTCTTCACGAATAGGATAGCTTTCCCAGTACACGGTAGAATCTCCTCTTTGAATACTGATTACCAGCATGCAATTCGGATTTACACCGTTCATCCTGACTTGCGCATCCAAACGAATGTGTAGATTTTTAAATGCTGATGCTCCCGGAAATTTTCCTTTGTACCCAAAACCATAAGGATGCAATGAATCTGTTCGGCAAAAATGAGTTCCGGAATAGGCATCACCGGTAATGATGGACTCCGTGTTTGTCCATGAAATATCTGACTCCACGGATTCAAGATTCGTAAAAACTTGAAGGAAAGTCTTTCCGGCTAAGGCAGATGAAAATTGAAATAAAAATAATGTGAACAGCAACAGCCGGATACGCTTCATTCAATTGATCCTTTGTGAGGAATCAAAAGTAAAATAATTCTGAAAGCGGGGAAGAGATTTATTAGCGTTTTCCTTTGGAGGAATTACGGCTAACGGAAGCTGATTTGGAATTGGATTGCCGGATAGTGCTTTTGGCACCCGACATACGCATCGCTTTTTCAAGACTGTCCTGAATCGCCGGAGAATCCGGGTTCATGTCGAGATTCAGTTTCAGCATTTTGACAGCATCTTCATAACGCTGGCGTTTTGTAAGACTTGCAGCCAACTGATTCAGGTGTTCTTCGCTGGCAGGATATTTTCTCAGGGAAATTTCTTTGTCTGAGTTGGTGACCGACGAAGCAATGTAAGTATACTCTTTACGAATCGCATTCACACGTTTCATGAAATAATCGTAAGAGATCATGTCGTCGATGAAATCCTGCTCATAATGACGAAGAATATTGGTCAGCGATTCATAAGCCTCCCAGGGCTTCAAACCCTTTCGGTGATACTTCCTGAGATATTTATCTCCCTGTACCAAAAACACAGTGTCACCATCCTGTTGAACAAGCTGATCAAAATTAACCAATGAAGCCAGGGCGATCTGGGAATAATTCTGTGACTCGTTTTTAAAACCTCCACAGGTAGTTTGCCAGATCTGCTGAAACAACTGCACTCCACCCTGAGAAGGATTGAGCGCGTTGATCACACAATGTACATTACCTGCTCCAGCATGATAAGCATGCAGCACCAGCAAACGAAACCAGATATCCGTTTCTTTATAAACGATGCCTCTTTCGTCAAGATATTTCTTTACGTTGGCGATACAGCCGGCTTTCAGCAACTTTGCTGCAACTCTTCCTGCTTTTTCCAAATCCGAACGATCGTCATGAGTCTTGGTAATTCTCAAACCATAACGTTTGGCAACACTTTTCATCAACTGAAAAGGTCCGCCTGCACCGACATAGGAACGAGCTTTGCTTTTACCCGGACTTTCAATCAAAAGAATCGCCTGCGCATACCATGGATCACAATCCTGTTCTTCAAAAACAGTGATCGCTTTGCTGATATCCTGAAGCGTTTTCTTTACTTCGTAAAATTCTCCTTTACCCGCAGTGACATACAAATTAGTAGCGCTGTCGAGACAGTTGGCAACACATACGCTGTCTTTAAAAAAGTCCTTTTCAGATTCTGTTTGATTCATCCAAATGGAACGACTCACGATATCGACAGGCTTGCGACAAGATGCCACATTGATGATACAGGAATCGCTGCTCATGGAAATAACATCGCGCCAGAAGCGGGCTTGTGCAAGTGTATCCCAGCCTTCTTTGTACAACGATGAATCACGAAGAAACTGTAAACGCAGAGTGTCCTTAGATGTAATGACAGTTTTCACCACGACCTGAGTAGCACCAATGGTCTCCCCTCTCATCGTAGATGAAAAAGCAATACAACATAACAGGACAAGAATCCTCTTCATAGACATTTTCTCCTAATCCATACGAATACGCTTCGTATGGAACGGAGTTCGTTAAAAATCATTGTAAATCTTACAGGTTTGGAAGCCGGAAAGGATCAGATTCCTCTTTCCTTTTCTTTGTGACGTTTAATCTGACGTGACAATGTTTCCATACACAAATCAGTTGCCTCTTCAAAAGTATGACACTGCTCCTTCGCCAGGATATGGTTGCCGGGCAGCTCTATTTTGATCTGGACTATTTTATTTTTGTTATCGCTTGATTTGTCAATTTTCAAAAACACTTCACCACCGATGATGTGATCATAAAATTGCAACAGCTTATCAACTTTTCCCTGAATGAATTGCAGTAATTTAGAATCTGCATCAAAATGAATGGATTGAACTCTGATCTTCATAGAAATCCTCCTAAAATTTAGGCCCTGGGGTGGGCTTGTTTGTGAGCTTGTTTTAACTTTTCTATTGTATTGTGAGTGTATACTTGGGTGGCGCTTAGATTCGCATGGCCAAGTAATTCTTTTACGCTATTGATGTCTGCACCGTTGTTGAGCATATGCGTCGCGAAGGTATGGCGAAGAATGTGCGGACTTTTCTTGTCCAGCGTTGTTACCTCTCCGAGCCTGCGTGTGACGATTCTATAAACCAATTTTGGGTACAGTGTTTTGCCTTTATCTGTAACGAAAAACGAGGGAACGGCAGAAAAGTGTTGATCCCGCTCATCCCGGTATTCCTTGATCAGACCTTTTAACTTAGTAGTAAACGGAATTATGCGCTCTTTGTTTCTTTTTCCCAGAACTTTTAACTGTCCCTGGAAAGGATCAACGTCTTTATCCGTAAGACCAATTAGTTCCGATAAACGCATTCCGGTGGCATAAAGAAACTCCAGGATCAGCCGGTCCCGAATGGCTTCAAAATCACCGCTAAAATTTGCTTCATCAAAAAGCAGATCCATCTTTGGTTCTTCTACATATACGGGAAGCCGCTTGGATGTTTTAGGAGACAACACTTTCAGCATCGGGTTCAGGTGAATCTCACCTTTCCGCAACAGAAATTTGTAATATGTTTTAAGTGTTGTTATTTTCCGGTTAATGGATCGTGGAGTGATCCCCTGCTCCATCATACTCACAATCCAGGAGCGGATCATGGGATGATTGATTTCAGAAACCTCTGAAACTTCGTACGCTTTTTTCTGATAGGTGAAAAACTGCTCCAGATCGGATTCATACGCCAGCAGCGTATGCGGAGAAAATCGTTTTTCGAATTGAAGGTATTGAAGGAAACTTTGAATATTCATCAGGATTTCTCTGAACTAAAAAAGGGAAAAAATTAATGCATTGCTGCTATTAATTTTTTCCCTTCAGATTTCTTTACAACCATTGACATGTTCAACAGAACAAATTAGTTGATAGTAAAGATAATCAAATATCCTGATACCGCCTACACGAGGCTCAGAGCGTGTTGCTACGCTTCATGAGGTCGATGTAACGCGCGTGGATCACTTGCTGACGGCGGGTTACTGACGGCTTTTCGAAGGTCTGACGACGACGAAGTTCACGAACAACACCTGTACGTTCAAACTTCTTTTTGAACTTTTTAAGGGCTTTGTCGATCGACTCGTTTTCTTTAATTGGTACAATGATCATGTTTATTCTTTTATAAGGACGGCAAAAATAGTGAAATCCTTCTAATCAACAAATTCTACTTCAAAATTTCCCTAGAAATCACCAGTTTTTGGATTTCGGAGGTTCCTTCCCCGATCGTACAGAGCTTGGAGTCCCTGTAGAATTTCTCAACCGGGAAATCCTTGGTATAACCGTAGCCCCCGAAGATCTGGACAGCTTCCGTGGAAACCCTTACTGCTACTTCCGAAGCGTAATATTTGGCGAAAGCGCTCTCTTTTGTACATTTCTGGTGTTTATTCTTCAGATCAGCAGCCTGATAAGTGAGCAATTCTGCAGCCTCGATTTGGGTCGCCATGTCGGCCAATTTGAACGCAATTGCCTGAAATTCACTGATTGGCTTGCCAAATTGTTCTCTTTCTTTGGAATATTTCAAAGCAGCTTCATAAGCACCCTTGGCAATCCCAATTGAAAGGGCAGCAATGGAGATTCGACCTCCATCCAGGACTTTCATAGCCTGGATAAAGCCTTCTCCTATTTCACCCAAAACCTGGCTTTTGTGGATCCGGCAATCTTCAAAAACCAATTCCGCTGTTTCTGAAGCGCGCATCCCGAGTTTATTCTCCTTTTTTCCGGCTTTAAAACCGGGAGTTCCTCTTTCTACAACAAATGCTGTGATTCCACGGGAATCCAAAAGTTCACCGGTACGGGCGAGGACAACCGCTACATCTCCACTTTTACCATGAGTGATCCAGTTTTTGGTTCCGTTGAGCACCCAATGGTCTCCATCCTGTTTCGCGACACATCGCATACGCAAGGCATCACTTCCTGTGTTTGCTTCTGTGAGTCCCCAGGCGCCGATCCATTCTCCGGTAGAAAGTTTACTCAGGTATTTTTGTTTTTGCTCATCATTTCCGAATGCCATGATGTGTCCGGTGCACAATGAATTGTGCGCGGCCATGGAAAGACCTACAGAGCCACATACTTTTGCCACTTCCACAATCGCGGTGATGTATTCGAAATAACTCAGTTCCGCGCCGCCGTATTTGTGTGGCACAAGAATCCCCATCAATCCGAGCTCTCCCATTTTCTTGAATGTTTCCACAGGGAAAATCTGCTCTTCATCCCATTTCATCATATCCGGACGGATGTGTGTCTCCGCGAATTTCCGGATGGTTTCCGCAATCATTGACTGGTTTTCAGTCTGCTTGAACTCCATAAATCAATTTATTAATAGTTAATAAGACTAATCGTTTTTGGTGAATACTGGTTCAACACCTGTTGACCATTCAGAAAACCCAGAGAAACCAGGAAACAAAATCCCGCTACACTTCCACCCTGTCCGCGGATGAGTTCCGCGGCAGCAGCTGCGGTTCCACCTGTTGCGAGCAAATCATCATGAACAAGCAAATTACTTCCGGCGGAAATCGCATCCGCGTGTACTTCCATCGTAGCGGAACCATACTCCAGCTGATATTCGTAAGAAACGGTTTTGTATGGAAGCTTTCCTTTTTTCCGGATCGGGATAAAAGGGACTCTGAATTTTTGCGCGAGCATTAAGCCGAAGAGAAAACCACGACTTTCCACTCCGACAATCCCGTCGATTTTCTGATCAGCGAAGGCACTGTACATTCCATCGACAATATCTTTACAAAGATCTACGTCGAGCAGAATTGGCGTAATGTCTTTAAACAGAATTCCCGGCTTTGGAAAATCCGGAACATCACGGATCACTGTACGCAGACGTTCCTGCAATTGTGTAGATACCGGTTGAATGGTTTGTGACATCAGAAAATCAGAATTGTAAAATTTTGCGACCGGAAAGAGAAATTCCTTTGCGATTTTCCTGTAAAAAGAATCAAACAGAAAAAACGCTCAGGAGCAACTCAGTCCCTGAATTTTAAGTAAGGCGCAAGTTTACGGAGATTTTCTTCAGTTATCAAGGGCAGGTTTCGGAAGTCATCCAGACTCTTAAAAGCACCATGCTGGTCCCGGTAATTGATTAGCAAGCCGGCAAGTTTGTAACCGACATAGGGATGAGATTTTAACTCTTCCTTTGAAATAGTGTTGATGCGCAAGGGATTGAAGGGAACAGTGTCTGATAAATACACCAGTCCTGTTAAGGTAGTGTACAAACTATCGCTGAATCCCCACACCTCATGCAACTGCTCCAATGAGTAGAACCCGCCCAGTTTGTTTCGGTAGGCAATGATCCGGTGAGTAAAGCCCGGACCAATTCCGGGGAGCTTGAGAATTTCAAGAGAATCAGCTTTGGCCAAATCAACATGAAGAGCTTCCTTCTTCTTTTCTTTCGCTGCCTTTTTATCGGAATAATAGGTTCCTGAATCAGGCAAAGAGATATAGGTTTGCAAACGATTGTAATCAGCATTTTTAAATCCATAAACTTTTTTCAGATCCTCTTTCATTCTGAATTTTCCACCCTTTGAAACAAAGTTCACTATCGTCGCGACTTGCTTTGAACTTAAACCCAATTGCTCCCACTCTGTTTTGCCAATGCTATTCGGATCAAATGCGAAAAGTTTTCTGATTTGTTCAGAAGCATCAACTTTTTTTTCAAATGAAGAAAAGGAATCTGGTTTTTTGATGGCAAGCGAATCACGGATGATCAATCTCTCCAGTTCAGAATTATATGCAGTCAGATCGATAGGTTCTCTTTCATAAGGAAAATAATGCAAGAAGAAAATACCAGTGCATTGGGCTATGATGATGACCAGTAGAACTATCAAACCTTTTCTCTCCCGTTTCGAAAAAGTAAAATAATCTGTCCAGACAGGATCTAGTATTCTTTTCTTCTTTTTCAATTTGATTTTTTTCGAAGGATGATTTGGAATGTTGTCTTGCAAATGAATCAAGATTATGCAAGAACTGCAACCAATATAAGCGGGTGATTATTTTCAATAAATCTATGGCTCGAATAGGTTTGAAATTCTATTTGAAATCACATGAGTCATAATCCAAACCTTTAGAATTTCTCACTAAACAAATATCCATCAACAGGAAGTTTGAAGTATTCTTTTTTTACAATTTATTTTCGACTAACTTTGGGACTGGACCATCAGTGTTTACTTTTTGAAACCCTAGAAGAAATAATATTAAAATTTCGTTTCCATGAAGGTCTTGAGAAGAAACCTGTTCCTCATCCTTATTATTTTAAACCATTCTTCATACTCTCAGGGCAGAAGAAATGCATGGCAAATAGGATATTGGCAAGGAGGAGGAACAGTTTTTCAAATGGATTTTACAGGAGGAAGCATGACGCTCATTCCTCAACCAGGGTCCACACAAATTAACATGTTCGAATTGAACGCTTCTATTTGTGATGTCGGGGGCAATATGTTATTTTCTACGAATGGAGATTTCATTGCAGATGCCAGCGGAGATACGATGATGAATGGCAGTGGATTAATACCCGGTCCATTTAGAGATGATTATTATGAATTTGGTTTACCTAATCTGCAAGGTGCAATTGCAATTCCTTTTAGTACTGACAGCAATAAATATTTTTTATTTCAGATGGCCGTTGATTATACCACCCGAAATGGAGATTCCTTATTATTCCATGTAATTGATATGTCACTAAATTCCGGGCTGGGTGCCGTTACTTTAAAAAATCAATTCATCATTGCCGGTCAATTTATGCAAGGCGAGATTTCAGCCGTTAAACATGGAAATGGAAGGGACTGGTGGCTCTTTTTTCATGGGCAGGACAATGATTCATTCTATTCCTATCTAATTGCCAATGATTCCTTGATTGGACCGTTTATTCAAAATATTGGTATCATCAAACATGATGTAGGTCAGGCAATATTTTCGTCTAACGGTTTAAAATTTGCAAGTTATGATAGCTACAATGATCTTGAATTGTTCGATTTTGATAGATGTACTGGACTGCTAAGTAATCACATCCATATTTCAATGCCTCATCTTTATGTTGGTGCGGGCTGCTGTTTTTCACCAAATTCTAATTTGCTATATATTTCAGATCGCCAGAATTTGTACCAGTACAATTTACAGGCTACCAACATTTCAGCAAGTAAGGATACCGTTGCTGTTTGGGATGGATTTGCTGATCCATTTGCCAATGCCTTTGCATTGTCCCAATTAGGCTCAGACGGCAAAATATATATTGCCTCATTTGGTGGAGCACAACATATGCATGTGATTAACCATCCCGACAGTCTTGGTATTGCGTGCGATGTACAACAACACAGCATAGTATTGCCATGTTACAACGAGGCTTCTGTTCCAAACCTACCCTTCTATGAGCTCGGAGCTATGGGTGGTACATCCTGCGACAGCTTGCCTACCAACATCTCTTCAAATACTATCCATTTCACTCGATACACACTTTTCCCAAACCCTGTTCGTGATATTTTATACATTCAAAATTTTTCAAAAGAACCTTTGAAAAGTCTCGCAATCACTGACCTTCTTGGGAAAACAATTCAATCTGATTTTTCAATTTTGAAAAACGGAGAATACATAGAGGTAAATACTTCTTCGCTTCAACAAGGATTGTACATTTTGCAAATGGAAACCGATAAAGGATTGTGGATTCAGAAGTTTTTTAAAGTGCAATAATCCATTTTGTGATTTTTTTTCAATTTGAACCAGGCGATTTAGAGCAAAGCGTATTTGTTTAAATCACTTTCATAAATTCAAATTCTTTATCTTGGAAAAAATATTTTTCACATGCCGATAAACCCGGTACCAGAAATTAAAATGCTTCCTGAAAAGAAACTGGTCGGAATGCACAAGACTTTGTCTTATGTAAATTACACCGTCACCGAGCTCTGGCAAAGGTTTATGCCTTTGCGGAATTCTATTGCAAACAGAATTGGAGAGGAGCTGTATTCAGTCGCTGTGTTTCCTTTGAATTTTCATTCTCAATTCGATCCAAAAAAAGAATTTGAACGATGGGCAACTGTCGAGGTTGAGAATTTTGACAATGTTCCCGAAGGCATGGAGACACTTATTTTATCATCCGGCTTGTACGCGGTATTTACTTATACTGGTGATACAAAAAATGCAGCCGAGGCTTTTCAGTATATTTTCAATTCATATCTGCCTCAATCAGAATTTCACCTCGACGCCCGGCCTCATTTTGAAATTCTCGGGAGTAAGTACAAACAAAATCATCCGGATTCGGAGGAGGAAATTTGGGTGCCTGTTGGATTAAAATAATTTCAGAAAAACATCCACAATATCAAACCTCAACCCCGCAACTCTTCAATTGCTTTCTCACCACTTCCAATCCTTGCAAAAAAGTAACAGGCTTAAATCCCAAGTCACGCTCTGCTTTTTGAATTATAAATCCGGTTACCGGTGGTCTTTTAGCAGGTTGGTTAAGTGAAGCGGAAGAAATCGGGTTGATGTATTCCTGATCGAGTCCGAAATATCCGGAGACAATACGCACCATGTCGAGAATACACATCACTTCCCGGCCGGAGACATGAAAAATTCCTTTTGCTTTTCTCAGCGAGGCTTCGATACATGCATCCGCGAGGTCTTCCGCCAGGGTGGGTGAACGGTACTGGTCGTTGATGACGTTGATGGTTTTCTTATCACGTAATGAATTGATGGTCCACAAGACAACATTGCTTCTGCTGTTATCATCCACTACACCATAAATGATAATGGTCCGCAAGATTGCCCAGGACAAATTACTCGCGGCGAGTCTTTTCTCCGCTTCATATTTTGTCATCGCGTAATAACTCTGCGGATTTGGAACATCTGTTTCAACGTACGGTCCGTTTTCGCCGTCAAAGACAAAATCAGTAGAAAGATGAACCAGATGTGTTCCGTATTTTGCGCTCGCTTCAATCAGGTTTTCGACAGCGGTAACATTCAGCTGCCAGGCTTCCTCTTTGCGGTTCTCGCAGGCATCCACATTGGTTAAAGCAGCAGTATTGATTACCGCATCCGGACGGTGTTTTTCGAAAATCTTCAGAACCTGCTCTTTGTCACAAATATCCAGCTCCTCATACACATAGCCTTCCTTCACTTTCATTCTGTTCGCGCCTTTCGATGTACTGATACAGCGAACATCACTTCTTCCAAGAAGTGCATAAATAATTTTTTGTCCCAACAAACCGTTGCTTCCGGTTACCAGAATTGTTTTCAAACCAAAAGGAAATTAATTGTTGATTAGAATTTCTTTAAAACGCATCACTTGTTCCTGTGTACCCAGCACAAACAGCTTTGCATCCGGCATCATGATCGTTTCCGGCGGAGGATTGATGACATAATCACCATCCGCGGTTTTAAAACCGATGATATTCGCGCCGGTTTTATTGCGGATCTCCAGATCACGAATGGATTTGTTGCGCATATTTTCCGGCAGCGAACTGAAATGTATTTCTTCCAGACGGATATTGATCCGTCCTGTGATGTGATCAATGAATTCAAGAACATCCGGCTTGGTCACCAGCGCGGCCATGTGCGTACCGCCAATTTTATCCGGCATGATGACATTGTCGGCACCGGCACGTTTGAGTTTATGCTCCGAACCGTCTTCCGAGGCTCGTGAAATAATTTTCAGTTTTGGATTCCGGTCCCTCGCCGTAAGTACGACAAATACATTTGCCGCGTCGCTCGGAAGCGCGGTAATCAATGCCTTGGCTGAATCAATTCCTGCCTGTATCAGCACTTCATCTTTTGTCGCGTCGCCTTCGATGAACAGGATATTGTCCTCCTCACGCATCTTCGCGACCAGCTCAGGTTTTGCTTCGATGGCGACAAACTTTTCGTCACCCGAACGCAACTGCTCACATGCCTGTCTGCCGTTTCTACCGAAACCACAAACAATAACATGATTTTTTAGTTTTTGGATTTCTTTGTTCACGCGATAGTGTCTGAAATACGTTTGAAATTCACCTTCAATAATGTAACGTGTAATCACTGAAACCGCATAGGCAAAAGTACCAATGCTAAAGATAATCAAAATGGATGTAAATATTTTCCCCGCGTCATCCAGCTCCTTAACTTCCCTGTAACCTACCGTTGCAACGGTGATCACTGTCATGAAAACCGAATCAAGAAAAGTATAATCTTCGATGGTATAATAGCCAACAATCCCGACAACCAGCACCAGCACTACCATCGCGATAGCATAGTACAGTTTCTTGAAATACCTGAAATTGGTTAGAATATTTTGGAAATCGAAGGATTCCATAGGTTGTTTATGCCGCCTTTAATTCTGTTTTAGAAATTGGTTTGGAGGAATAACCAATTCTAAGAAGGTTTCTTATCTATTATTTTCGGAAACCTATATGAGATTTGGTATAAATGTAAAATTCTGTTCGGTAAGGCAGGAAGAACCGGGAAATAATTTCCAACAATCAATGATGATTAATTAATGTGTGAAAATGTTTCAGAGATCTGAAATCCAATGTTCAGGCCTTATAAATCAGCTCTTTGTATTGAGGAAAAGGAACTTTCATTCACCAAAAAGAGGACTTTTCCACACACCCCTGCCATGAGTTCCTATATACAGTTCCTTTGTTTCACTTAGAATATCCAAATCACAAACCATCACTCGGGGCAAACCTTTGCTGAACGATTGCCAGGCATTAATTTTATCACGACACATAAACACGCCTGTATGTGTTCCGATATACACCGTATGAAATTTATCGCGGTCAAACAGAATCGCATTCACATCATCATCCGGAGCTAATCCGGAGGAAAAATTGACCCAGGCATTTTTTCCGGTTCCACCGCTGACCGTTTTCATCACCTTGTAAATCCATCCTCCACGAAAACCGACGAACACTGTATTTTTATCATCCGGCTGGACAGCCAGACAAGAAATCTGAGTATAGTTTACACCTTTGAGACCTTCGGTGATGTCGGTCCAGGTAATTCCTCCGTCGGTGGTTTTAAATAATTTTTTTTCCGGTTTGGTTGTCCATGCACAGCCTGCAAAAGCGGCATACATGGTGAGAGAATCCGATGGCGCAACAGCCAGAGCAACAATTGTCGCTTTCGGATCCGGTACATCGAACGCAGAAATTACTTTCCAGGTCTCTCCCCGATCCGTGCTTTTGAAGACATCGTGATAAGCAGTATAAAGTACATTCGGATGTACAGGATCAATCAAAAAAGGACGCAAATAATTTCCCTGTTGTTTGCGGGATGCTGCAAGATTTCTGGACCAGGTTACTCCTCCATCCTCAGTGCGGGACAAGAGATTATTATTCCCGTCATTCGAGTATTGAATCTTTTGATCGATCGGATCAAATGCAGCTTCCATTCCATCTCCACCACGAACCTGGAACCAACCATTTAATGAGTCACCGGTCGGTCGATACTGAAGCGTTCCGCAATCCTGCATTCCTGCCAAAACACGATATGGTTTCTTTTGAGAAACAGCCACACTCCAGCATTCCGCGATATTCAAGCCTTTGCTGATTCTGGTCCAATTTTCTCCGCCATCTGTTGTCTTGTATAATCCTCCATCTGTTGAAGCATACAAGGTCTTTCTCTCCGGATCAAAATTCAGATCGTGTACATCATCGTGCAAACCATTGCCCGCGTTTTTGTAATTCCATTTCCCGGCATAAGCAATCAGTTTATTGACTCTGTTGCCTGCGGTAAAATAAACTTCATCGGCGTTTAATGGATCGGCGGCGAGTGCTGTTCTCCATTCCGGACTCGCAGGCAGCGATAATCTTTTCTTGAAGGATACTCCGGAATTTTCCGACAGATAAAAATCACTTTGATATGAATTTTTCAGGATGAATAAAGCATATACATTCTCAGGTTTCGCGGCGCTGAAAGAAAGTTCACAGCGTTGGACGAGAGAATCTGCGGGCAAACCTCTGTTCGGTAATGCTTCCCAATGCAAACCGCTATCACTGCTTTTGTAAATGGTCCGTCCTGAAACATAGATTACATCGTCATTCCCGGGCTGAAATTCCAGATCTTTTAAAAATCCATCCTGCGCGCATAAAACCGGATGCCATGTTTTTCCGGCATCGCTGGTTCTGTAAACCATTCCGTCAAATGATTTGGTCGCGTTTGTATAAGTATGGATCACCGCGAAAAGTACATTGCGCTGACGTGGATGAATCACAAGTTTTCTTAAAATCTTGTGGCTTGGAAATGACCAAAAGGATGTATCCTCTTTTTCTTCACAAGTAAACCACTGGCCTATTGGCGCGCTCCAATTTTTCCCTCCATCTATTGATTTTAGTACACCTCTGCCCTGACAGGATTCCGAACCAAGCGAAGGTTCATTGGGATTCAAAATACAATCCGGATCACCTGTCGCGAGAAACTGAATTTTCGGATCACGTGGATTAATCGCAAGTGACGCAACACCGGGATTTGGAAAATTGTCCGAACCTGATGAACTCCAATGATTGCCCGAATCGGAAGAAACCCACAATCCACCATAGGGAGTTCCGGCAAACATCTCCTGGTTCTTTTTCTTTGATAAAAAACATTTCTTTTTCGGTGCAAAATAAACGCCGCTGACACGACCAATACCGTTTGCAATTTTCAGGGAATAATCAAACGGACGCATTAGTGCAGGAAAACTATCCGGACCAAGTGAAGTCCAATGTTGAGCATCCGCATTGACTGCAGACAACAGCGTCAACAAAAAGCAATTGATAAAAACCAAATAGAAATTAATCCTCCGCATTGAACAATTATGAATGATGAAAGTAGAGAAGAAAATTCAAAGCAGAAAAAATTCCGGAAAAGATTAATAAGCTATCTCCCCAAATAAAATCAGGAAAATATTCTATCAACAAAAGATGGACATCAGAGATCCCAAACTGAAGTCCTGCGATTGCGCACATACGACTTCATCTTGATCAAAAAGGCCAGGATCATGTACACGATCAATGGCGATCCTACCGTAAGGAAGGAAGCATAGATAAAAAACAAACGAATGACAGAAGTACGCATGCTGAGTTTATCTCCCAGATAGGAGCAAACACCGAATGCCTGTCTTTCAAAATAATCGCGGATGGAAGAAACTAGTGTCATGGGAGCGAGTTGATAAGCTGGTTTCCTATGGCACAAGATAAGCATTTTTTCTCGGAGCAGTATTGAATTTTCAATTGAACCAGGGCCTGGGACTGAAAAGCCGAATGAGCAGGGATTCCGGCATCCTTCCAGCTCCGGATCAGATGATTGTCCTCCGCGGGAATTTTCTCCAGAAGTTCCAGTGCTTTTTTCCGGTGTTGCTCGGAACCATTTTCACTGCCCCAGGCAAAAAGGAAGGGTACTACAGTATTGATAAGGATATTTTCGACCGAGCCTTTTCCCATATTCTTCTGGATTGCATCCGCAGGTTTGTCAAAGACGAAATGATTCAACCAATACTCCGAAGTGTTTATTCTGAATAAATCATATCCGTCCCGCAGAGATTCTATCTGCATCACTTTAGAAAAAAGATTTTCTGTCGATTTCAGCAATTGCGCGAACTGCGCGATTCGGATGGTTGGGAAATTGGAGGGTCGCAAACGGAGAAACTTCCAGGCAGCGGCACTGATCGGCTTCAGATTATATGTCCGGCTCAGATGCCTGAATTCTGTCGCAAGAGAGATCGGATAATTGTCGTGGAATTCCCTAGCCAGCATCCCGGCCTGACCAAAAAGCAAAGCCTCCACTTCCATCAGCCTTGAGCGGTGTTTATGAATCAGGCGAAGTGGCAACGACCGTGCAAGTAACTCGAAGGGTAAACCATTTACCTGGAAGCCAAAATTTTTAGCCAAAGAATGGTAAAATGTTTCCTCCCAATCATTCCTGCTCAAATGAAGGAATTGCCGGATCTGTTTTGTTTTCTCTTCCAGTCGCTCCACACAGATTCTATCCAGCCAGCTGTTGACAGTGATACTATCCAGCTCTTTCAGGCGATGTTCACAGGGAACCCATCCTCTTGTTCCAAGTAATTGCAGATAATTCGACCAGAGATGAGCGGGAAAGCGGTCTTTCAATTCAATGGTTGGAACACAGGTTCCGTCTTTGCGCAGTGTTTTCACATCTCTCTCATGAACAACATGCAGGATACAATTGTCGTAAGCTGAATCAAAATGATGTCCATGTTTTTGCCAGTCGGAAGCGTGAATGTGAATTTCTACGTTCCCTGCCCAGAGTGTTCCATCGATTCTCAGCTGGGCGTTAAAAAAATCAGGACCTGAGTCTGTGTTGAGTTTCCCGGGTCTGACGACTTCAACACAATTGCCTTCGGAGGTTAGCAGTTCACGTGAATCAAATAATCGGTACTGCCACAGGTAATGTAAAAATGCTTCATTCATCGGAATATATTTTCTTTCCAAAATAAAAGGATAGAAAGAAATTCCCCGTCCACTATAAGCGAATTAGTTTTCGAAAAATATTATTGAATGCAAGATTTTAAAATGTGAGAAAAGTGGTACTTCATCTGGCAATCTCATGAACAAATGCTATGCTTTATTCAGGCAAAATATTTCTCCAGAATAATTTTCATTTCATCACGCGTTTTGGAGGCTTCAGCCCTAGCAGCATCTGCAAAGTCGGCACCATTCGATGCATAAATGATTTGCCGGGAAGAATTTACCAGCAGTCCGCATTGTTTATTCATACCTGCCGCTGAGACCTCCTGCAAATTCCCGCCCTGAGCTCCAACTCCCGGGACCAGCAAAAAATGATCCGGTACAATTTTACGAATAGAAGAAAGCAAATCCGGATGAGTTGCACCAACAACATACATCATGTTATCCGCATCCGCCCATTTTTGTGATGTACGAAGAACATGTTCGTACAATTTCTCTTCCTTTCCGTTTACGGGAGATGAAATTTCGGAAAGTTGAAAATCCATAGATCCCGCATTGCTGGTGAGCGCGAGAAGAATTACCCATTTGCCTTCACGAAGAAATGGCGTAACGGAATCCTTCCCCATATAAGGAGCAACCGTGACAGAATCAAAATGAAAATAATCATAAAATGTACGTGCATACATTTCTGAAGTGTTCCCAATATCTCCGCGCTTTGCATCTGCAATCGTGAAAATGTTATCCGGAATCAGGTTCATTGTTTTCTCCAGTGAAATCAAGCCTTTCGGACCTAAGGATTCATAAAAGGCAAGATTGGGTTTATATGCAACACAATATTCACTGGTCGCCTCAATGATGCGCTTGTTAAATTCATACACAGGATCTTCTTCTTTTAACAAAAAGGAAGGTATCCTGGTAATATCGGTGTCGAGTCCAATACACAAATAGGAACTCTTTTTAATGATCTGTTGGTATAATTCTTCTCTGGTCATTGCGGGTGTGAAGATACGTTTTCCTTCAAAACCTGTATTCCGGTTTGATGGGAAACAAGCAGCAAAACCTGCGTTTATAAATACCTGAAATGAAAGCCCGAAACATCTTGCGGATTAAGAAGGGAGTAAATATCTTACTAACCATAAACTTTACTTATGTCCACAGAGAAAAAAAGCCTCTCCCTTTTTGATTCCACCGCCATTATTATTGGCTCCATGATCGGCTCGGGAATTTTTATTGTATCCGCTGAAATTTCAAGGCAGGTTGAAACTCCCGGAATGCTGCTCCTGGCTTGGGTCGTCACTGCCATCATTACCATCTTCGGAGCCCTGAGTTATGGAGAACTTGCAGCAGCGATGCCGCGTGCCGGCGGACAATACATTTATTTAAAAGAAGCTTATGGTAAAATGTATGGATTCCTTTACGGCTGGACATTATTTTCCGTTATCCAAACCGGTACGATTGCCGCTGTGGGTGTGGCTTTCGCGAAGTTCACAGGAGTTTTCTTTCCTGTGATTTCGGGTGATAATTACATTTTCCATTTATCTTCTTTTCATATCAGTACACAACAATTACTTGCCATCACCATAATTATCCTGCTTACTCTTTACAATTTTAAAGATGTGAAAGCCGGAGCTTATCTTCAAAACATCTTTACAGTATCCAAAGTGATCGCGCTCTTGTTGCTAGTTATCCTTGGTTTGTATTTCGGAATAAACGGTGCAGGAAACTGGTCCAACTTCTCTCCTGCTTTTCCAAGTGTGATCACGCTTACCACGATTGGTGTTTTTGGCGCCGCCATGACAGGCTCTCTTTTTTCCGCTGATGCATGGAACAACATAACCTATACCGCCGGGGAAGTACACAATCCACAGCGCAACCTGCCGCTTTCACTCTTCATCGGAACCGGAACGGTTATGGTTCTTTATATGCTCGCCAATGTTGCATATATATATGTATTGCCAATCAATGCCATCCAGCATGCAGAAAACGACCGTGTAGCGACATTGTTAATGGAAACGATACTTGGAACCAACGGAAAATTTTTCATGGCACTAATGATTATGATTTCCACATTCGGTTGTCTGAACGGACTCATCCTTACTGCGGCAAGGGTTTACTATGCAATGGCCAAAGATGGATTGTTCCTGCCAAAGGCAGCCAAACTCAACAAGAATAATGTTCCTGCTAATTCTCTCACCATGCAATGCATCTGGTCCTGCTTACTCTGCTTTTCAGGAACCTATGGTGATCTTCTGAATTACATCATGTTTGCTGTGATGTTGTTTTACATCCTTACCATCACCGGGCTTTTCATTTTGAGAAAGAAAAGACCTGACATGGAAAGGCCATACAAAGCTTTTGGTTATCCGGTAATTCCTGCCTTATACATTTTCATGGCAGCGATGGTCGCTTTTGATATGCTGATTTACCAGACAACATCCAGTTTGTACGGATTGGTAATCATCCTGATTGGAATTCCAATCTATTTCATCTTCAAGAAGAATGTAAAGGAGAATCCGCAATAAATAATTTGCGCCCTGATTGTACGATTTGAAACAGCACCATCAGAACGCTTCTGGCAAGTACTTATCATTTCAATAAACACTCTGGCGAATCACTTCCCGAATGTTTAGACAAAAAAAAAGAGCCTCCAAAATGGAAGCTCTTTTCATGAATGCTTTTTTATTTTACTTGGTTTTCGGTTTTGCTCCTAAACCAACCGGACTACCCACACGCGTCATTGCGCAACGGAATCCGATATCATTAGTGCTTTGTACCTGATCGAGGAAACGACGGGCGCCCGGAGACATCCAATACGCGCGATCTTTCCATGAACCACCTTTGTAAACACGAGCCTGATCATTTACCATTGAAGTGATACCGAAATCGTATTTGATTTCTGGCTCATCAGAATCGAGGTAATTGATATTATCCGCTTTGGTGTAATTTCTACGGTCCGGACTTTCATCTGTATCTTTCATTGGCACACGACCAAGGCTGTCTTTTTCTGTGATGGCACCTTCTTCGTCACGTTGTTGTGTTTTGTACACGTTACCACGATACGGATTGAAGTCGGATTTATCTTCCGGAGAAAGAGGGCGGAACACATCCATTACCCACTCGTTCACGTTACCGGCCATGTTATACAGACCGAAGTCATTTGGCCAATAAGAATGTACCGGTGCAGGAATATCCGCGTTATCATTCAGGAAGCCTGCGGTACCCATATTGTCACCACGACCACGCTTGAAGTTGGCCATCATCTGACCTTTGTATTTTTCTTCTTTATTACGAACGATATGTCCGTTCCACGGGTATTGACGGCGATCAGTTACACGCTCGTAAATAGTATTTCCAATTTGTGAAAGAGCGGCATATTCCCACTCTGCTTCGGTTGGCAGGCGGTAACGCGGAAGAAGGATACCGTCTTCCATACGAACTTTACGTGTTCCGTTTGCTCCTGAACTTGGATTGAGGTCAATCAGGTCACTCTTTACAAGACCTTCATATTGTCCTGCCAGATAAGCGTCTGTATTGAAGTTATCTTCGTTAATCTGGTTCGGGTTGATTCGCAGGATACCTTCGCGGATGAGAATTTGCTCGTTCACACGGTCCGTTCTCCAGGCACAAAAGTCGCTTGCCTGCAACCAGTTCACACCAACAACAGGATACTGCTGATAGGAAGGGTGACGGAAATACAACTCAACCAATGGTTCGTTGTATGCCAATTTATCACGCCATACCAATGTATCAGGTAATGCTCTTTTATATACTTCCGGATAATCCGCGCCAAAAACACGGGTGATCCAGTACAGATATTCGAGGTAATGAACATTGGCAACCTCTGTTTCATCCATATAGAATGAACTTACCGTAGCACGGCGTGGAATGTTATTCCAGTCCATGGTGATATCCTGCTCGGTACGACCCATGGTGAAGGTACCACCTTCTACCAGGACCAGACCCGGACCGGTTTCCTGTTCATCGTAAGGGACTACTTCAAAGCCACCGTTTTTGGGATCATTATAATTCCAACCTGTAACGGAAGATTTCTCCTTCCCGCAGGAAGAAAAAAGTAATGCAACAGCAACCAGGCTGAAGCTATTCCAAATGAGTTTTTTCATTAGGGTGATTGGTTGTTGTTTAGGGGCTTAAACGATTGCCAAATGTATTTATTTTATTTGAAATTACTAAAATGAAGGGCACTTTATCGTTCTGAAACGCTTCTTCTTAGGATGACAGGCAAATTGAAGACCGAGCGACAATTCGTGTGATCCTGCTGAAGCATTATAGAGTTTGGAAACAGTTACATCATAACTATATCCAAATTTGAAGATTCCTTGTTGAAGTCCAACCAGGGCGATAAAAGCATCACCACCTCTGTACCACAAACCGCCTACCAACGGGGCTTTTGCTACATACAAACCGATGTTGTACTGTTGGAAATCTCTTTGTTTCTGATACAGGAAATTAGGCGAAATATAGGTTGTACCATCCCTGTTACCTGCAATCGGAATTACTGCTCCGATATGAGCTGTAATTTTCATAGGAAGCTTACTTCCCGGTGAAGATTTTATATAAAACTCCTCAGGTTCAGTCATGTGGTGAACTGCCACCCCTCCGTAATACCGATTGCTGTACCCCAAAATACCTCCCGAGAAATCCCAGAAGCTTTTGTTGGTATTTGGACGAATTTCCTGGGTTTCATAGATAAATCCATATCTCGGATCAATCATATCACCGAAAGTCAGCTTATCCCAGTCAACCTTTTTCTGAACATAAGTTCCTTGTAATCCGAATTTTACGGAAAATTCACGGGTTACATTCAATTGGTAGGAATAGATTCCGGAAACATTGGTTGTTGTCAGTGTAGCTTCTCCGGCCTTATCATTCAATACCAATAAACCCAAGCCACCACCCAGTGCCTCGACATGCTGATCGTACGATGCAGTGTATGTCACAAAGGTTCCGGTCAGAGCGGGCCATTGATTCCGGTAATTGAGGGCCAGTCTTGGACAACGGGCAGTTCCTGCAAAAGCCGGATTCAGGTAAAGTGGATTCGCGTAGAATTGTGTGAACTCAGGATCCTGCGCAAGTGCAACACCTGAGTACAGGAGAAAAAACCACAACAATACTTTCCTGAGCATTTGAACTTATTTTAAGTTACGTCTTACGCTTGTGAAGTTATAGAGTTACGCACGTTGCTGATGATCAAAATACCACCTTTCAAACCCAGTGTAAGATTTGACGACAATTTTAATGATTTTTAAATACAATGGCTCCGAAAATCCTGCTAAAGATAAAAAAAATGATTCATTGGCCGATGAAAAATTTATTCCAGATACCTTGTCCTGATTTTTAACTAATCTCAGGGTCATGAAATGGTAAGAAAGTGTTGATTTACAAAAAGAACATCACGAAAGAAGTCCTCTTTCAGCAATTTTGAATATTTTTGTTTACCAAAATATTCGAGGTCGGTCTTCGTTACGAGGATTACACATTCATTTTTTCCATTTAACCAAAACCAAACGCAGTTTCGATCCATGTATAAAAAAAGACTATGGACTATCCTGTTCATTTTTGTTCCTTTCCTGACTCAGTCGGCTGACACCGGATCCTTGTCTCAAGACAGAAAAAAAATCAACTGGCAGCCAGCTCTGGAAACTTCCATGCCGGATGGCACCCCTGTTCATTCCCTGCGTTTCGAGGGAGGTTCCTATAATGCCGATTTTCTTCCTGAATATGTGCAAACCGTCAAACTTTCCGGGAACACAAGCTCTGTCCAGGCAAGAATTACCAATATTGAAACAGAACCACTTCGTGAATCTCAGCTTATTCCTTTTCCTCAAAAAATTGAAACCGAATTCAATGTCACTACATCGGTGGTATACCGAAAAAAAGTCCCTTACGCATCAGTAAGGATTCTTCCGATTCGCAAAAACAAAAACGGATCCGGCTATGAACGTCTTGTCTCATTTGATCTTGAACTGACTCCAACTGCAAATGCAAACCGCCAATCGCCGGCCAGGTATTATACTTCCAACAGTGTGCTTGCAAATGGTGATTGGTTCAAGTTTGGTCTGATTAAAAAAGGTGTTTATAAAATGACCTACACCGATCTGAAAAATCTGGGTGTCGATGTTGACAACATCGATCCGCAGAACATCAGGATTTATGGAAATGGTGGCGGAATGGTGCCCATGGCAAATTCCAAATCCCGCCGTGATGACCTCCAGGAAAATGCGGTCCAGGTTGTCGGTGAATCGGATGGACATTTCGATCAAACAGACTATATTTTGTTCTACGGTACGAGCCAGACTCAATGGTTACCCGATCCAAATACCAACAGATTCAGTCACGTCATTAACCTGTATTCGGATACAACATTCTATTTCCTCACCACCAGTCTTGGACAGGGAAAACGGATTACAACCCGTGCTTCTTCAACTGCTACTCCAACGAACACCGTCACCTCTTTTGACGAATATGGGTTTCATGAAATTGACGCGGTGAATCTCCTGAAATCAGGAAGAGAATGGTATGGCGAAAATTTTGACAACGTAAACAATACGCAGTCATTTACTTTCAATTTCCAGAGTGTCATTACTTCAGACACTTTGTTGTTGCGATCCTCATTACTTGGCAGAGCGGAGAACAGCGCGAGCAATTCTTTCAGCATGGCGTTGAACGGACAAACGTTTATTACCCAGGCATTTTCCTCAGTAGGAAGTTCACCACAAGATAATTACGCTGCCCCTATTTATATATCAAAATACCTGTTCCCAAATTCCTCTACACTCAATGTTGCGGTTTCAATGAGCTCCGCGGATCCAAATGGTCAGGGCTGGCTAAATTTTATTGAAATGAATCTTCGCTGCAACCTGAACTTTCTTAACCAGGGAAATCAATTTCACTTCCGTGATGCAAGATCAGTCGGTACAGGAAATGTCAGCCAGTTTCAAATCAGTAACACCAATGCTTCAGTAACACTGCTCGATGTGACTGATCCTTTGAATGTGGTGATACAACAATCCGATTTTAATTCCGGTACGACCAGCTTCACCACTGAAACCGGTACACTTCATGAATTTATCGCTTTCAGCGAAAGTGCCGCATACACTCCTTTTCCCGGCAGACAAATTGATAACCAGAATCTGCATGCTTCTCCAAAAGCGAGCCTCCTAATTGTTACTAATCCATCCTTTATTAATCAGGCAAACGACCTTGCAGATTTACATCGTACACATGACAACATGACTACGATGGTAGCGACCACAGAACAAATTTTTAATGAATTTTCTTCGGGTGCCCAGGATGTTTCCGCTATCCGGGATTTTGTAAAAATGTTTTACGACAGAGCCTATGCTCCCGGTGATCTTCCAAGGTACTTACTGATTCTTGGTGATGCTTCCTACGACAATAAATCAAGGGTTTCTTCGAACACAAATTTTGTTACTTCCTACCAATCCTCCGGATCACTCAATCAGACTCAAACATATATGTCGGATGACTTCTTTGGACTGCTGGATGATTCCGAAGGAGAATGGAACAATGGTGAAATTGTTGACCTGAGTGTCGGTCGTTTGCCAGTGAAATCTGTTCAGGAAGCGGAAGCAATGGTGAGAAAAATCATTCATTATGCAGGTGGTGATATTACCAATCCCGGAACAACGAATGGAACTAACAATACCGTTTATGGTGATTGGCGCAATGTTGTCACCTTTGTAAGTGATGATCAGGATAGCAATACACATTTTAAACAAGCGGATACGCTTGCGCGCAGATTCAGCAGAGACTACCCACTGCTGAACATTGATAAAATTTACATGGATGCTTACAACCAGCAATCCACCCCTGGTGGCAATCGCTATCCTGACGGTCATGCAGCATTGGTTGATCGCGTACAAAAAGGTTCTCTATTATTAACCTATATCGGACATGGTGGTGAAGTTGGATGGGGACATGAACGATTCCTGGAAGTTGATGACATCAACAACTGGACGAACATCAATGCTCTTCCCGCTTTTCTTACAGCTACTTGTGAATTCACTCGTGTTGATGACCCTGCAAGAACCTCCGCCGGTGAATTGGTTTTTCTTAATCCGAACGGAGGTGGAATTTGTCTGTTCACCACTTCCCGACTCGCTTTCTCAAGCTCCAACTACAATCTTTGCCAGAAATTTTATACTCATGTATTTACCGAAATTGATGGGCGCATGCCAACCATCGGAGATATTTTTGAGCAAACAAAAATCGATGTGTATACCGATCAATATGTAAGGAACTTTATCCTGATTGGAGATCCCGCATTACGCATGGCATATCCGAAAATGTCTGTAAAAACCAATACAATCAACGGCACCAATATCACCTCCGCGGTTGATACACTCAAAGCTTTGAGACGTATAACCATCACCGGTGAAATCCTGGATGTGAATGGCATAAAGGCGACATCTTTTAACGGAATCATCTATCCTACAGTCTATGATAAATGGGTCACCTATTATACTCTTGGTAACGACAGGAATGTAACGAATGATCCATCCTACGCGGCTCCATTTGATCTTCAGAAGAATATTATCTATCGTGGTAAATCAAGTGTGGTCAATGGTGACTTCTCATTTTCTTTTGTGGTTCCAAAAGATATCCAGTTCCAATACGGTTTTGGTAAGCTCAGCTATTACGCTCAGAATGGTTCGATGGACGCGGCAGGTTACAGCAATAGTGTTATTGTTGGCGGCTATGACAATTCTGTTCCCGCGGATGCACAAGGACCTGCAATCAAATTGTATATCAATGATGATAAATTTGTTCGCGGAGGAATGACAGACAAGAACCCGGTATTGTATGCTGTTGTAACTGACAGCAGCGGATTAAATACTGTTGGTACCGGTATTGGTCATGATGTAACGGCAGAACTCGACAATAGCAACAGCAAGATTTATGTGCTGAATGATTACTATGAAAATGATCTGAACAGCTACCAAAAAGGAAAAGTGAAATATCCGTTTAAGGATCTTGCAGCCGGTCCGCACACTGTCAACTTCAAAGTTTGGGATGTGTACAATAATTCCAGTGAAGCAAGCACTGATTTTGTTGTAGCTGAATCAGCGAAACTGGCGCTTGAACATGTGTTGAATTACCCGAATCCGTTTACAACACATACGACCTTTATGTTTGAACATAATCGTCCTTATACCAATTTGGATATCCAGGTTCAGATTTTCACTGTTTCCGGAAAACTGATAAAAACCATCGGAAGCAGAATATATTCGGAGGGTTACCGTTCAGATGAACTGGAATGGAATGGTTTGGATGATTTTGGTGACCGAATCGGAAAAGGTGTGTATGTTTACAAGCTCCGTGTTCGCACAGAAGACGGAGATTATGCTGATAAATTTGAAAAACTCGTGATTCTGCGTTAATTAAACAAAACCATTCTTGTTAATTCACGTATATTTGCCGTCCACATTTTAGAACCAAGATGCATTTTACTCAAAAAAAGGCCTTTATAGCTATCTTTAGCTTCCTGCTGGCAGCAGGTTCTTCATCTGCACAGATCAGTTCTTTTAAAGATTCTCTTCTCGGTCAGATCAACACTATCACTACCGCTGTTCCTTTCCTCCAAATCGCACCTGACTCCCGTGCCGGTGGAATGGGCGACTATGGTGTTGCAACCACTCCGGATCCGAATTCCATTCACTGGAATCCGTCGAAACTCGCTTTCGCCGATAAAAATTTCGGATTCTCGATCTCATACACCCCATGGCTTCGTGCCCTGGTGAATGACATCAACCTGGCTTATATTTCCGGTTACAAAAAACTCAAAGGCGATCAGGCAATTGCCGCTTCCCTTCTTTACTTCTCTCTCGGAAACATTGACTTCACGAATGACAACGCTGAGAAAGTCGGCTCTTTCAATCCTAATGAGTGGGCGTTGGATGTGGCTTATGCACGCAAACTGGGAGAAAATATTTCCGGTGGACTCGCATTGCGTTACATCTATTCCAACCTTACCGGTGGTGTGGCCATTGCCAACAACACTATTCAAACACACGCCGGTACTTCTGTTGCAGCCGACATCTCAGGTTATTACAGGAAGGATGTAGAAATTTCAAATAAAAAATCACTGCTTGGAATCGGTTTGAATATCTCCAATATTGGCGCCAAGATTTCTTATACAGATACAAAATCAAAGGATTTTATTCCGATGAACTTCCGTTTAGGAACGAACCTGAAAATTGATCTGGATAACTACAACACCATCGCTTTCGGAGCGGATATCAATAAATTACTTGTTCCGACTCCGCCGGTTTATTTGAAAACCAATGATGGCCGCGACAGCCTTGACGCGAACTTCAATAAAATTGTTCAGGCCGGTAAAGACCCGAGTAATGTCGGAGTGCCGGCTGCTCTGTTCAGTTCATGGTCTGATGCTCCCGCAGGATTCAAAGAAGAACTGAAAGAATTCACCTACTCTATCGGTGCTGAATATTGGTATGATAAACAATTTGCAATCCGTGCCGGTTATTTTCACGAGGCAAGTACAAAAGGAAACCGTAAATTCTTCACTATCGGTGCAGGCTTGCGCTACAATGTATTCGGACTTGATTTTGCTTACCTCATTCCTACCACACAAAGAAACCCACTTGAAAATACTCTCCGCTTCACCCTCATATTTGATTTTGAAGGCTTGAAAAAGGAAAATCAGGATAGTACTGAATAAGCTCATGAAATATTTATTTAAAAGAAAAGCGGGTGATTCTTCATCCGCTTTTCTTTTTTGTGTTTTCTTTGTAAACGGATATGAAAAAAATAAGAATCGGTTTTGGTTTTGATGTTCATCAGCTCAGGGATGAACGGGAATTCTGGCTCGGCGGAATTCGTATTCCTCATACAAAAGGTGCGGTTGGACATTCCGATGCAGATGTCATGATCCATGCTATGTGCGATGCTTTATTAGGTGCTGCCAACCTTGGAGATATTGGAAAGCACTTCCCGGATACTTCCTCAGAATTTAAAAATATCGACAGTAAAATTTTGCTTAAAAGAGTATGTGAACTCCTTTTAGAGAAAGACTGGGAGATAGGAAATCTGGATATTACACTTTGTCTGGAGAAGCCTAAAATAGCTGGCTTTATCCCTAAAATGCAGGAAGCGCTCTCGACCGTAATGAGCATCCCTTCAGAGGACATATCCATCAAGGCAACTACCAACGAAAAGCTTGGTTACGTAGGCCGTGAAGAAGGTATCCACTGCTACGCGGTCGCGTTAATTTTCAGAAAATAAATCAGAATGATGTGAAGGTATATCCTATTCCGACAATGTAATCATTCGCCGGACTGACCAGGCTGTGCTGAATCAGGTAAAAGATGTTGACACTGTGCCTTCTGTTAAACTCGTAGTCAATTCCGGCTTCATATCTGTAACGATCAATAACCTGGTCCTGTTCATTTGCATTGTCTATGACATAAAACATTTCAGTTGCAAGGTACGGCGCATATTTCCTGTTGAGGTCTAATTTTACTCCGAGTTTAGTGCGTGAATACCATTCGGGAACTTTTCCCAGATCACTTGAATTCAGATCCGTGAACTGTTCCTGAAAACGCTGCCGCAGCGAGATACTCACAGGGTTCAACTTCACCCGATAGGCAAGATCCAGATAGAAACGATGACGTGTACTATAGTATTCATCCTTGTTTTTGGACATAAGCCGGTAATTCAACGAAGCTTTAAACTTTTTTGTAATTGAATATTCCAGAGAAAGATCCGTGAAATACTGATCAATCCTTGACATATTATCATACAACCGAAGCTGCTCACTAACGATGCCTGTCCATTTCTGCGTAAATTTATGCTGAAGTGTCAGACTAGACCAAAGTCCCGCATCGTCCTGTGCCCTGGCTATGCCAGAGATGGAAAGAGCAATAAGCAATAAAGAAATTCTAACTCCCGATTTAAACATTACTTCTTTTTCGAAACGGTGTCTTCGTAGAAATAAATTTTTATTACGGCGATATCCTTTAAAAAATCAATCTTGTTGATGCTCACACGGTGAATATCAAGTCCTGTGCGCTTTTTAAGATCCGCGATCAGTTCCAGATGGTGTTCTGGCTTAATCATTTCAATATTTTCATATTGAATTGTTTTAATCATTTCATTTCTCACCAGCCAGTTTCCATCCAATGCATAAGTGAATGCTATGAGAATGGCGTTAATGATACCAAGCTCAAAATAAGTGGCTTTACTCACCGCGCAAATCAATCCCATAGCGATTACAATGAACAGATAGGTCATATCCTTTGTGGAAATACCTTCCGTTCTGTAGCGCAACATTGAAAAGACCGCGAACAAACCAAATGCGGCACCCATACTCAAATCAACTTTGTTGAGCAGGTAGGTGATGACAAAGATGATGATGTTAAAAAGGAAGAAGGTGAACAGATAATCCTTCTTCTTATAAATCCTAAAATAGATTAACCGTACAAGGATCAACATCGAAATGACGTCGATCAATAACCGGATAAAAAATTTATCGGATAATTTGTCAAATAATTCAAATGCTGCTGGATCGTTCATTGCTTATTTCAGTAATTTGGATAAATATAAAATTGTAGGTTTAAAATTATTCTTTTTGATATGGGGATTGAGGCTGATAACACCAAGACAGTATTTACTTATTGATTTCTGAAGAATGGAGTTCTCCCTCATCAGATCAATGAATGGACTTTTATCCCTGCCACTCCCCTGCTTTACTTCGGCTATGACCAGACCAGTATAATCCTTAGTGTGATTAGCATCTTTGAATTGAAGTTCCGTATCAATGGTAAGTCTTTCCTGCGAGGTTTTGTTTACAAATGTAATTCGCAAATAATTGACCCACAGTTTAGCATGTAAGGTTGTTGGATCCACAGGTGAAATACTCCGAACGAGTTCCTCCGATTTATCAGAAATCTGTTGTACAATTTCAGGACGTTTTATCCGGTCCTTGACTGTTCTGCCTTTATTGTTTTTGAATTTCACTTCAAAGAAATGAAGATTGGATTCGACATAACGACGAGAACGAAATTTGAATCGGTTTAATTTGCCATTGTGATGTCGCAAATACAATCCGAAATGTTCAGTATCAAAATACAGCGTTTCATAATGCGTGTATCTCTTACTTCCTGCTTCAAGAACGTAATAATCTGCCTTCATTTTTTCCAGCAATTCGGGTAAATACGAATCACGGAACATGAATTTAGTATCCACCCGGTCCAACAATTTAACGTTGTCCATTTGCTGGAGCGTGATTGGCTCAAATTCAGCCAGTATTGGATCGAGTTGATTCACAGCGCGAATTAATATTCGTAAACGTATTTTTTCTCTGACTCCAGGTTACCCTTTGCGTCATAACTCTTACGACTGACTTTCATCCCTTTATTATCATACAAAAGAATCACTTTATGAATGACATTATTTTTACTGTCCAGGGTTATTTCAGTTGTCCTGTCCCCATTCGCGTTATAGGTGAAAACGTCCTTATCAATAAAAGTTCCATTCGCATCGGTATGGATCTCTTCTATTTTATCTCCATTCGCATCATACTTGATGGTTTTCTTTTTCTTGATCTTTCCATCAGCCTGATAACTTATCTCTTCCGTCTTATCTCCATTCTTGTTCAGAGTATAAGTGAAATGAGATTTAATACCACCATCATCATCGTAATTAATTTCCTCGATTACTTCCGCTGAAGCATCAAAACGCTGAAAAGATTCGTTGAGGGTTTGATCTTTCCCATCTTTTATGACCGTATTGGTAACCTTTACGGATTTAATCTTATTCTTCTTGATGTCCTTCTTACTTTGAGAAAATGCTGTTCCGCAAAGCACGGGTACAATAAGAACAATAAGGAAAAGGATTCTTTTCATTTTTGTTACTGATTATTTTTTAGAATGATAATATCAGGGGCTACCACTGTTTGATTTTTGTCAGTAATCTCAACATTTACGAACACCGGAATCTTGGGCGCGGCTCCGTTCACAGTTCCGTTTGATGCCCCTGTGGAATCTTTAGAATAAGCAAAAAGTTTGTATTGGCCTTTTTGCAAATATTTGAATTCATAAGTACCGTCATACGATGTTTTGTAGTCGTTATCGTAGGTAGCATGGTCCGCTCCATAAATGATGTAAACATCCTCGTCCTTTGCCGGGAAGGTATCCCCTACACTGATGAATCCGGGATCAAAATCATATACAATAACCTTACCGGTGATGGTGGATGTTCCGCCCTCTCCTGCGTCTTTTTTACAGGACCCCAAAGCAACAAGTATGCTGGTACACAAAATAAGTCCGGAAATAATGCGTTTGGATTTCATTTTCAGTTAGTTGTGAATAGCAGCCACAAAGATGGAAATAAATTCCAAACCTGAGGCTGTATTTTTAGTGAAGCAACCCTTTCAATACGGCAGAAAGTGGCAAAATGTTTACTTCTCTATGGTTAAAAATTAACAATTATGCGACTCTCATGTAAGGATTGTAATCAGGCTTACTTTCAGAGTGCAAATATAGCTCAAAGGGATCGAGGATTTAGTTCATAACTTGGGATATTCTACACAATTAAGCTATTTCTGTTTACTTTTATCCTCCATTTATAAAATATGAAAAAAGTAGAAATCCTTTCTGAGTTTGAAGAATACAGTAATATTTCAGAACTACCCGATGATGATCAGCGGCTGGTCGTAGAGGCAAGATTAAGCGTGAACAAGGCTTATGCGCCTTATTCCAGATTCCAGGTAGGTGCAGCTGTACTTCTTGAAAACGGAATTGTGATGCGAGGAAATAACCAGGAGAATGCCAGTTATCCGATCGGATTGTGTGCCGAAAGAGTCGCGATTTTCGCAGCCGGAGCAAATTACCCGGGTGTCAAAATCAAAGCCATTGCTATTACAGCCATGTCAGATTTATTTCATATCGATAAGCCTATCACCCCATGCGGTGCCTGCAGGCAAGCTATTGCAGAGTATGAGCATCGTTACCACGGTAACATCCGGCTGATCATGGTGGGTGAAACCGGAAAAGTTCTTGTGTCCAATAGCATCAGCCAGTTCCTCCCCTATCAGTTTACAGCCGACGACCTGAATTTGAAACGTTCATGAGCAGTGTTTCCGAAATATATCTTCTCGAAAGCCTCAAAAGCTTCAAAGGCATGAAATCAAATGCTGAGCTGGCAATCGCGCAGATCAGTGACGAAGAGCTCCACTTTCAGCCTGATTCAGAATCCAATAGTGTAGCCATTATTATGCGTCACATTGCAGGCAATCTTCGCTCCCGTTTCACTGATTTCCTTACTACAGATGGTGAAAAACCAAACAGAAACAGGGACATCGAATTTGAAAATCCAACAGGCAACAGACAAGAAATCCTTGCTGACTGGAACAATGGCTGGGAAGCTTTATTCTCGACACTGAACGGTCTGAAAGGAGAGGATTTACTTAATACTATAACAATCCGAAATGAACCCCATAGCGTGCTGCGTGCAATTCAAAGGCAACTGGTCCACTATGCATATCATAGCGGACAAATTGTTTTCCTTTGTAAAATGATTCGCAAATCTGAATTTCAATCCTTGTCAATTCCCAGGGGGAAATCAGAAGAATACAATAAAGGAATGTCGGCATCTTCACGTTAACCGCTCATATAGAACTCAGCGCTTTTATTAAATTCGCCCTATGAAGAAATTTATTTCCGGCATTCTCTTTTTTTTTATCGTTCAATCTTCAAATGCCCAAATTAGTATTCGTGACTCTTCTGTAAATTTCGCGATGATCGGCGCTACTTTTGCTTACCAGTTTCCGGGTGGTGATATGGCAAAAAGATTTCGCGAAAATTATAATGTAGGGGGTGTTTTTCAATACAAATTCAAGAACAATATCGTTCTGGGGTTTGATGGAAATTTCCTTTTTAGTGAGGAGGTAAAAGAAAATGGAATTCTGGACAGTCTGCGTGACGAAAGTGGAAATTTCATCAATGCTGAAGGACAGTTCGCGACCATTGCACTTGTTGAACGTGGTTTGAAATTTGAAATCAAAGGAGGTAAAATTTTTCCATGGATAGGCCCGAATAAAAATTCAGGAATCATGGCTACTGTCGGTGCCGGAATACTGCAACACAAAATTCGTTTTGAAACAAAGGGCGGAAGTTATCCATCGATTGAAGGGGATTATGCTAAAGGTTATGACCGGCTGACAAACGGACTTTCCATCACTGAATTTATTGGCTATGTTAATTTCGGGAATAAACGCCTTGTAAATTTCTACGGAGGATTTGAATTTACTCAGGCGTTTACACAAAACAGAAGAAGTTACAATTTCGATACACGCGAAAGAGATACGCGTAAACGAACCGATTTGCTAATTGGATTTCGGGTAGCATGGATAATCCCCATCTACAAACGCGCTCCAAAACAATTTTATTTCGACTAATTACCGGGGATGAAATTCATCTATTCACTTGCTCTTCTTTTATACCAAACAGGTGTCAGGCTGGCTGCAATCTCAGGTAATAAAAAAGCAAAATTATGGCTGGAGGGCCGAAAAAATCTGTTCAGCATTTTATCCACCCTTCAACCAAAAAAATCCCTTCGTTACTGGGTGCATTGTTCTTCTCTCGGGGAATTTGAACAGGGTCGGCCACTCATTGAAGAAATAAAAAAGAGAAATCCTGACATCGAAATCATTCTTACATTTTTTTCTCCTTCAGGATATGAAATCAGGAAAAATTATCCGCTTGCGCAACATGTTCTGTACCTTCCATTGGACAGTGCACGAAATGCCACGCGTTTTATTGGTACGATTCAACCCGACCTCGTCTTTTTTATAAAATACGAATACTGGTACCATTATCTGGCACTACTTAATAAAAAACGAATTCCTGTCTATTTTGTTTCCTCCATTTTTCGCCCCTCACAAATCTTCTTCAAATGGTATGGCAGGTTCTTCAGAAACATGCTGAAAATGGTTACACATTTCTTTGTTCAGGATGACACTTCCAAAGAATTACTGCAGCAAGCCGGAATCAATGAATGTACCGTAACGGGTGACACCCGTTTTGATCGTGTCGCGGGTTTTCTATCCAATGCAAAACGAATCCCTCAACTTGAATCATTTTCAAAAGGACACCAAATATTCATAGCAGGCAGTACCTGGCCGGAAGATGAAACATTGATCATCCCTGAACTTCACAACCTCATCACAAATGGTTTTCGTGTGATTTTCTTTCCGCATGAAGTTAACACGGATTCAATCCATAGACTTGAAAACGATATCAGGAAAGTTCACCCAAACCTGAAAACAGTGTTATTTTCCAGCGCTTCAGAAAATGATTTGAAGGTAGCGGATCTCCTGCTGGTCGACACTATAGGATTGCTCTCTTCTGCTTATGCTTACGCGAATGTAGCTTACATTGGAGGCGGTTTTGGCAAAGGCATTCACAACATCCTTGAAGCCGCTACATACGGCATTCCGGTACTCTTTGGGCCCCGTTTTGAAAAATTCAGGGAAGCAAAAGAACTCGTGAGACAGCAGGGAGCTTTCCCTGTTCAGAATATCCGGGAATTTTCAGATGTGATTTCTACCCTCATTTTCAACCCCTCAAAATCTGAAGCTGCCGGGAAAATCGCGAAAGAGTACGTTCAAAATCAAACCGGCTCGACCGCAAAAATCCTGAACTACCTCGATGGAAAGAATAAATGAAATTCAGATGTTGAAGCTCCGCTATATGACAAATCTATTTTGTATTTTCACTTCAGAATTAATACAAACACATGAATCCCATTAGCCGAAATCGTATTTTCTTACTCCTGCTTGTTGCGATTTCATTTTTATCGGCCACACCTCCTGGCTCAAAATTGTATTCAACAAACAACGGTTATGTCAGCTTTCGTTCGGAGGCACCACAGGAAATTATCAGCGCGAAATCAAATCAGTTAAGAGGTATTCTTGATATTTCAAAAAAAGTATTCGTTTTTAAAGTTACACTGAATACGTTCGAAGGATTTAACAGCGGATTGCAACGAGAGCATTTCAATGATAAATTTCTGGAAACGGAAGTTTACCCCGAAGTCATTTTCTCCGGTAAAATTATTGAAGATGTCAATTTTGAAAATGAAGGTTCTTTCACTCTGAGAGCAAAAGGAAAATTATCAATTCACGGAATCGAACAGGAAAGAATTGTCAAAGTAAGTGTTACAATAAAAAATAACATCATTTACATTGAATCAAAATTCAACATTCTGCTGGCCGACCACAGCATCAAGGTTCCGAAAGTTGTGCATGAAAAAATCGCTTCCGAAATAGGAATTGATGTAAAAGCTGAATTAAAGCCAAAATCCTGATTTTATGAAGCCAGCAAACCACCGCTTCATAGTTTTTTTATTTTTTATCCTGCTGTTTACTCAGACAGCGAACGCAATTGTTCCGGTTTCTAAAATTTATGAACTAAAAACTGAACTATTCAAACCAAGAATCCAGAAACTGATGCTGGATCATTGGGGAATGCTATGGGTAGGCACGGATCGTGGCGTTTTCCGTTTTGATGGTTTTGACTTCTCCCCTGTTACGGGTACAGATACTATTGATTCTCCGGTCTCCGCCATGTTTGAAGACAAGCAAAAGAGAATATGGATTGGATTTGAAAACGGAAAAATTGAAACCTTCGAAAGAAATCTGTTAACTCCATTTAAGGTCTCAAACGATACGGTATCTTCACCTATCAGCTCTTTCGTTCAGGATACAGAAGGAAAGATCTTTTTTACAACAAAAGGAGAAGGAATTTTTTATTTAAAAAACGATTCCATTGTCAATATCAATATTGCTGATGGAATGAGTGACAATTACTGTTATGCTGCTTTGTTATTACCGGATGGAAGATTGTGCGTCGGGACAGACAAAGGATTGAACTTTCTTCGTATCAGTCACGATAAAAAGGAAATCTCTTCACTTACATCCCAACAAGGTTTACCTGACAACATTGTCAGAACCCTCTCGCTCGACCATCAAAATCAATTGTGGATCGGAATGCAGGACCAGGGAATTTGCAGAGTATCACTTCACTCTGATAAACCGGAGTTCATCCCAAGTGTTCAAAACTGGAATTCCGGCCAATTGAATGGTCTCGTCAAGCTGGAACATGAGGTGTGGCTTGCAACCGAAGAAAACGGAATTCAGATTGTGGACAGTTCCGGCTCTTTGCTACCCTTGGTTTTCCTGGATACCAAAATCAAACTTTCGAAAGCGAGTGATATTCTTTGTGATTTTGAACAAAACATCTGGATAGCTTCAGGAAACCTCCTGATCCGCTCAAGTGGAGAAAAACTCAGATTTTTATACGGGACGAATACAATGCCTTTTCATTTAAATCATTGCATCCTTGCAGATCGAAAAGGCAATATATGGTTCAGTCCGGACCAACAATTAGTCAAAGCAACCCCTTCAAAAACCGGAGGATTTATTTTTAAGAAATACATTGTAACAGCACCTAAACTGCTCACGGACATTGTTTCATTGTTTGAAGATTCCTACGGGTTTATATGGATTGGCACTATGGGAGAAGGGGTATTCAGATTGAACCCGGAGAATGGTAAAATAAAAAAAGTTCATGGTCAGGATAATCTTGATAACAGCAGTATTTTATCCATTAACGGTACCGGAGACAACATCTGGATTACAGGTTTCAATGGTGTTGTCAAATGCAAAATCCTGAAGTATGGCGAATCGGATGATGCAGTTTTAATTTGCGAGGCTACACCTGAAATAGATATTCTGAATAACAATTATGTGTACTTCGTGTTACCCGACCGGAAAGGCAGAATCTGGATGGGAACCGATGAGCAAGGGCTGGCAATGATTGAAAATAACCAGTTACGATTTTTTACTAAGAAGGATGGGCTGCCCAGCAATACAATTCATTCTGTATGCGAAGGATTGAACGGAGATATCTGGCTGGCAACTTCCGACGCAGGAATATCCGTCTATAATGGTAAAACATTTAAAAATTATTCAGTGGCCAATGGGTTAAGTGATGCATCTCCGATTTCCATTCAATGTGATAAAAATGGGAATCTTTGCATATTACATACTAACGGTATCGATGTACTTAATCCGGCGACCGGTAAAATACTGTATCACGGTCCGGAAGAAGGTCTCGAAGAATTGAATCCTGATCCAAATTCCATTTCACAAGATCGCTATGGAAATATATGGATAGGCGCGCAAGCGGGGATTTTAATTTACCGGCCGTTTGCTTATCAGGCTTGGCCACAACCATCGATCAAAATAACAGGTATTTCTTTGTTCATGGAGGATATCGATCCGGAGAAACAAAGAAATTTTGATTATGACGAAAACAATCTGCGCTTTAGTTTTTCCAGCATTTGGTATTCAGACCCAACACGGATACACTATGCGTATTTGCTCGAAGGATATACAACCAAATGGCAGGAAACGAATGACCGATCGGTCACATTTCCAAAACTCCCTCCCGGGAAATACAGGTTCAGAGTACGGGGAAGTCTGAATTCATTGGAAAATGATTCTCCCGAAGCGGCATATTCTCTTGTGATTCATGCTCCTTTGTGGCAGCGCTGGTGGTTCAGAAGCCTGATGTTTGTAACCGCTTCATTGATTTTTTACTTCCTCATACGGCGACGGGAAGATCGATTGAGAAAAGTGGATCGTTTGCAGAAAGAAAAAATACAATTTCAATTTGAGACTCTTCGAAGTCAGGTAAATCCTCATTTCCTCTTCAATAGTTTCAATACACTGATCACAGTGATTGAAGACAATCCTACAAAAGCCGTTGAATATGTTGAACGACTCTCGGAGTTTTTCAGAAATATTGTCACGTACAGGGACAAGGACCTGATTCAGCTCGATGAAGAATTGAATCTTCTTGACAATTATATATTTATTCAAAGAAAAAGGTATGGAAATTCTTTGACACTGAATATTAATCTTGAACAATCTTCAAGGCATGAATTCCTCATTCCTCCGCTGACACTTCAGTTGCTGGCAGAAAATGCTATCAAACACAATTCTGTTTCCAAAGAAACACCATTGGTTATTGACTTATTCATTTCACAGGGTATGCTTTTTATCCGTAATAATGTGAATCCTAAAATACAGAAAGAAAAATCCACCGGCCTGGGCTTGCAAAATATCGTGAGCAGGTATAAATTGCTCACGGAATTACCTGTAAAAATTGATCATGCGACAGATCATTTTACTGTAGCTTTACCATTGCTAAACGAAAACGTATCATGAACATTCTTATCATCGAAGACGAAGAACCCGCTGCATTACGACTTAAAAAGATTCTCAATGAATTGGAGCCGGATGCACAGGTGCTTGATATTATCGTGAGTGTAAAATCCGCGGTGGAATGGTTGAACAAAAACGCAACTCCGGATTTGATTCTCCTCGATATCCATCTTGCAGATGGATCAAGTTTTGAGATTTTCAAACTGACAGAAGTAAAAACACCCGTAATATTTATTACTGCATACGATGAATATGCAGTTCAGGCATTTAAAGTAACAAGTGTAGATTACTTGTTGAAGCCTATCAAAAAAGAAGATTTGGCTGCAGCGATTAAAAAGTACAAAAGCATTTACATCAAAACTCCCAATCCTCCAATGCCTGATTTCGGGCTGCTTTTAGAGACCTTAAGAAAACCTCAGCCTGAGTTTAAAAAACGTTTCCTGATACGATTTGGAGAACACATTAAAGCAATCGATGCCGAAAATATTGCTTATTTCTATACAGAGGAGAAGATCAACTTTCTTAGAACGACGGATAATCACACATATCATGTTGATTACAACCTCGATAAACTGGAAGAAATGCTCGATCCGGAGCGGTTTTTCAGGATCAACAGGCAATTCATCATCAGTATCAATTCTATCGATCAAATGTTCTCTTTTTCAAAGTCCAGGGTTAAAATCAACTTAAAACCTCCGATTAATCTGGACACTATTGTAAGCACCGAACGATCACCCTTATTTAAGGAATGGCTAGCAGGAAAGGAGTAAGAGGGTCTGAATAGCCCATAAACACTCATTTTTTTTGACTCTTTCTACACATTTTCTTACTTGTTAATAATTCCTCCTTTCTGGAATTTTCTCTAAAGTCTCTTCTCTTTTTTAGTTGTTTTCAGACCAATCTGAATTGATCCGGTTTTCCTGGCATGATTTTATGTTAATATCCTCGTAAATCACACCAATGCTCTTAAACTGATTCACATTGAATACAGAATCTAAAGGGTTATTTACCGTTAAATATTGATAAAAGGAACATTTTAAACACAATTGCCAGCTCAGTATCGTTTTATTCCCGTTCAGCAAATTCCGCTTAGAAACTGCAAACTCCTCCATTACTTTTGGGGTATAATTGGAACAGGAAAAATGAAAACGATGTCAAAATCAAAAATGAGTAGCAACCCAATACTGACAGATTTGTTACTGGCAGGGCTCGTGTTTATCCTTGCTTTGTTTCTTCTGATAACCAATTGAGAATATTTAAACCAAAACAAATAATATGAAAAGGATCCTTCTGACTGCCTCCATCTTCTTAACAGCAGCTGTTGCTTTTGGATACTATCTGTTCAACAAGCCACATGGAAGCATTATCAATGAAACACCTGTATGTGTTTCAGAAGCTACTGCACTTGTAGAAGAATATGAAGGAGATGAAAACTCTGCGAATTCAAAGTATCTCGGAAAAGTAATTGAAGTGAATGGTACTATTTCTGACAAAGGAATAGACGAAAAAGGTATTCTCAATATTACACTCAAAGGCGGAGACCTTGCAGGTATCGGATGTCAGTTCGACAAGAATTTTCAAAGCGATGCTGCTTCATTAAAAAGTGGAGAAAAAGTAAAGATAAAAGGAATTTGCACAGGAATACTTATGGATGTAGTTCTTGTAGACTGTGTAATTTCCAATGAATCAAATTAATTTACAGAACAGATCAAGTTCTTAATCATTAAATCTAAACCAAACGTTTCAAAATAACCATGAAAAAAATAATCCTGATCATCGCGCTTTTTATTGGTACCGGAAGCATCTATGCACAAAACCGTTACTTTACAAAAGCAGGCAAGATAACATTTGATGCGACTTCACCTTCCTCACCTGAGAAGATCGCAGGGGCAAATGAAAAAGCTACCAGCGTTATTGACGCTTCAACAGGCGCAATGGAATTTGCATTGCTCATGAAAGCTTTCTCTTTTGAAAAGGCGCTTATGCAGGAGCATTTCAATGAAAACTATGTAGAATCCGATAAATATCCAAAAGCGGTATTCAAAGGAAATATCATCAATATTAAAGAAGTAAACCTGACAAAAGATGGTACCTATCCCGTGAAAGTGAAAGGCAATATGACTCTTCACGGAGTAACAAAAGAAGTAACTGCGGATGGAAAACTCACGGTAAAAGGCGGTGCAATTACCACAGGGATTTCAAAATTCAATATTCTGCTCTCCGACTTTAACATCGAGGTCCCTTCATTGGTAAAAGATAAAGTCTCTTCTGAAGCGAAAATTACAGTGGATATCAATTACGATCCGCTCAAAGCTAGCTAAAAATTTTAGTGTTCATGTGGTTGGTACCTTTCCTGTTCTGATAGCCTGTAAGCTGTCAGACAGGCAAGGGAATTCAAAAAAACATTTTAAAAGCCGGGCATTAGTCCGGCTTATTTATTTTAAAGCGAATCCTGATTTCAGATATGGGAAGCTGTTTTTTGTAAAAGCAAAAGGTTCTATTTCAATTTAAAAATAAATTGGTCAAGAGACCACCGGTCCATTTCCGGAGAAAGAAGTAACAGTGCCGCTAAAAAAATAATGCGGGGAAGGTAAAAATGCATGTCCCACATCGCTTTGATTGAACTGAAAGCAAAGGCGACAAACACCATGTCAGCGGCAAGCATAAACAAGCTGTATTCACGAAATAAGCCTAAACACAACAAGGCTCCACAAATCATTTCAATATAGGAACTAAGATAAACCAAAGGTCGCAAAAGTAACAAAGGAATCCAGGTTGACTTCATAGTGTCACTGAACGTGCGAACGACACCTTCTATTTTTATATTGAATATCTTATCATAACCCTGAAAGAAAAATAGAATGCCGGTAACCAGCCTAAGCATCAGAATAGCAATGGAAATATTCAATTCGTGATTCATAATCAGATGCTGAAGAATACTGAATTCAGGAATAACGAAGATAAGAAGAAATTTGATACCTGTTCAATACTAAAAAAGAGTCTGTTTCAAATTCAGCAACAAGAAAAACCCTAAATCCCAAACCTTATGATCAGCGTATAAAATTTCGTCCGATAAAAAATGAAATCTGACCTGATCAATGATGTTTACAACATGAATGATTGTCAATGGTTATCCCTCTTGCTATGAGTAATACAGCAACTGAAATAGCAATCAGAGGAGATATTTTCTGGATAAAACTACGGGTACGAGGACTAAAAATATTCCCCGCCATGGTTAGAGTAAGCATCATGGGGATGGTTCCAAGTCCAAACAGCATCATGTAGCCAACTCCTTCCTCCATTGTTCCTGTTGCAGCTGCACCGGCGAGAGCAAGATAAACAAACCCGCAGGGAAGAAGGCCGTTTACAGCTCCAATTAAAAAGAGCGTCCTTTTCGATTTCAGACCAAATAGTTTTTTAAATAGAGATTTGATCTTTGATGTGTATCCTGTAAGAAATGAATTGAACTGACTCGTACGTTTGATCAGGTATGGCAGGAATGCGATCAGGAGAATCATCACTCCTGTTCCGATGGACAACACCTTCTGAAAACCAGCCATCGCAATTGTATGTCCGATTAGTCCAACAAGAAGGCCAAGAACCGAATAAGTAAAGACTCTTCCTCCATTATAAAGTAACCGCCCGATGATAAATGACCAATTCGACTTTTTGTCAAGCGGTAAGGCCAGAGCAATAGGGCCACACATGCCTGCGCAATGAAAGCTGCCAAGAAAACCGACCAAAAATGCAGAATACAACCACATGATCTAATCAATTAGTAACTTTTGTTCTGAATAAAATGGTTGTCCATCCTGACTCCACTGAACCTGGACATTCCACCAGCCTTTTTTCATTTTTGAGGTATTCACCTCTTGAAAATTTCCGTTACTTCCGGAAACAGGGACAACAAAATCCTGTCGGGCATCATCCGGTTTAAAAAAAGTAATCTGACCGGAACGGACTCCCCCACTTAGCGGGAATTCAAACTGTACCTTCCCACTTTCTCTTAAAATCTTAAGATTCTTTTCCAGCGCGGCGGTGTTTTTTTCCATATCAATTCTTTGCTGGTACTTTAATTCATTTTCATAATATTTTTCACTTACCAGATCTACCCTCTGTTGTGTGCAACGGTAAACCATGTTGAGCATAAAACTCATGAAGATCACAAGAAAGATGAAGATACCCCAACCCCAGTTGAATTTCATAATTTTTTAGTTTGTATTTGGTCCCAGGAAATTTGTTTTTACAACCTTCAATACCTTACCATTTGAAATCACATTGATTGAAACCGGTGTTTTCACTTTTACAATTTCAGATTGCGGCAGAATAACAAAGAAAACTCCTTCTACCACGGCATCTTCATTTAATACTGTCGGTGGCGGTCCCACGAATTTTATTTCACCGGCAGGATAATTCAGTTTGATTTCAATCGGAAGGTTGTGGAAGGTTTTATTGACCAATTGTATGTTGTACAAATTACTGATTTTTCCACCATCCATCTTCTGGTACATTTGTCCGGGAGTACGAAGTATAGTTGATTCTACTTCGGTCCTCAATGCAAGCAAAGTGGTAAGAGTTGTGAGCAGAATCAATAATACAATTGAATAGCCTACAACACGGGTGGTTATTTTGAATTTTTCCTTTTTAGCGATACTATTCTCACTCGCATATCTGATAAGGCCTTTTTTAAAGCCTACCTTTTCCATGACATCATCACATGCGTCAATACAAGCGGTACAATTCACGCACTCCAATTGTGTGCCATTTCGAATGTCGATACCTGTAGGGCAGACATGCACACATTGATGACAGTCGATACAATCTCCAATTTTGCGTTCTTCGCTTTTTTGAATTCTCCCTCTGGTTTCACCTCTAACATAATCATAGGCTATGACTACAGAATTTCTATCCAGCAAAACTCCTTGCAAGCGCCCATAGGGACAAACAATAAGACACACCTGTTCGCGGAAGCGGACATACACTCCATAGAACACGGCAGTAAAGATCACAAGTGCTACAAAGCCACCCATATGCTTTCCGGGGCCTTCGGTAACCAGAAGTTTTAATTCATCAATACCAATGATATAAGCTAAAAATGTATTGGCTATCAAAAATGCTAACAAGAAAAATATTAAATTTTTCAAGACCTTCTTTCTAATTTTCTCTCCTGTCCAGGGTGATTTATTCAATAATCTCTGCTGGTTAGCATCCCCTTCAATGGCGTATTCGATCTTGCGAAAAACCATTTCCATAAAGATAGTCTGAGGACAAGCCCAACCGCACCATACCCTGCCGAAAATGGCTGTGAACAGAATAATAAAGACAAAGAATGTCAGCATCGCCAACACAAAGAGGAAAAAATCCTGTGGCCAGAAAGGCACTCCGAATACAATAAATTTCCTTTGCAAAACATTGAACAACATCAGGGGATGACCTGAAATTTTCATGAAGGGGCCACCAAACATAAGCGCCAAAAGGACGATACTAACGATCGTCCTTTTGCTGTAATGTCTGCCTTTAGGCTTTTTCGGATAAATCCAGGCCCGGTCACCATCCTTGCTGATGGTCGATATAGAATCGCGAAAATCATCTGTTCCGCCCGGAACCGCTTGAGTTGACATGTCTATTCTGTTCCTTTACTTAAATTTTCTTTGCTGTTGAATCAACAACAGCGCTTGTACTATCTGATTTTGCTGCGGTACTATCTGCAGCAACTGATTCCTGCCAGACTGTTCCCTGAGGTTCTTTCGCTCCCGGAGGATTGGTACCTTCAAGAGACAGTACATAGCTGCCCACCAATTGAATTTGCTTTGGTGAAAGCTGACTCTTCCAGGAAATCATACCTTTTGCAGGTACACCATTTGTAATTGTAGCGAATACATTTTTTATTCCACCACCATGGATCCAGAAATTATCTGTGAGGTTTGGTCCGACATTTCCTTGCCCTTTGTCTCCGTGACAAGCCACACAGAATTTGACGTAAACATCTTTACCTTGTGACAAATCGTTTGCTTCAGACAAGCGAACCACATTTGCCTCAGTGACAAAATTTGCATCATTTTTTAACCTGGCCTCTTTGGCTGCATTTGCAATTTGGATTTCTTCATCGTATTCGGCATATTGAAGTTTGCCCGAACCTGCGATATGATAATTGACAAGATAGATAAAGGCAAAGATGATGGTGATGTAAAATCCCCATACCCACCAGGGTGGTAGTTGATTGTCCAATTCGCGAATTCCATCGTAATCATGATCCAGCATAACATCCTTTTCCTTTTCAACAGGAACTGATCGTGTCATCATCTGCATCAGTTTATTCCAACCGGTTTGACGATGTACATATTCAGCGCTGCGTGGAGTGGTGCCGGATACGGCAGCAGTCTTTTCATCCAGGGTCCTGGTGAGGACGTTGATGGTGTGTGTTAGCGTGAAAATCACTGCTATCACTATGATTCCGAGCAACAGCCAGATGTATGTTGATGGTTCAAAAAACATTTTCGGAATCTGAACCGGTTCAGATTTGGCTGTAGAATCAGCTACGGCTACCTGTTGTGCCATGGATTGAACAGCACCGAAGAGAAGTCCTCCTGACAACAGAAAGAAGCGTAGAAATTTATTTTTATTCGTGTTCATACGTGCACGTTTTAATTTTTTTCTGATTGATTTTCTGGATTATCGTTTAATGGCATGGAACCAAGTTCCTGCATGGAGGATGATTTAGACCTGAGAACCCAAATCCCCATGATAAGAAAGAACAGAAAGAATACCACCAGTGAGAATAAAGGATATGTGGCGATTCCTTCGATACCTTGCAAATAGTTTTTAAACATGGCTTTCCTTTTTTTGAATGTTTAATTACTTCTGAGCAGTAGGTTGATCTTTCACTTTTATATCGGTTCCAAGACGTTGCAGATAAGCTATCAAGGCAACAATCTCTTTGCGAGAATCTACTTTGATTCCATTCTTTTCCAGGTCTGCAGCAATCTCCCCTGCTTGTTTTGCAAGTGCATTATTTGCTTCAGCATCAAAACCATCAGGATACGGTACTCCAAGTTTTTGCATGGTCCTGATTTTCGCTGCTGTGGAAGAGATATCCAGATCCTTCTCTATGATAAACTCGTACGCCGGCATGATTGAACCAGGTGACATGGTTGTAGGATCCATCATGTGGTTGTAATGCCATGAGTTCGGATACTTGCCTCCTTCTCTGGCCAGATCAGGACCTGTACGTTTTGAACCCCACTGGAACGGGTGATCATATACGAATTCACCTGCTTTTGAGTATTCACCATAACGCTCGGTTTCTGATCGGAACGGACGAATGAGCTGGCTATGACAAGTGTAACAACCTTCCCGGATATAAATATCACGTCCTTGCAATTCAAGAGGAGTATATGGTTTTACAGAAGCAATGGTAGGCACATTGGATTTTATCGTAAGCATCGGAACGATTTCAACGATACCACCTATCAGAATTGCAACGAGCGCGAATAACATGAATTGAACCGGTCTGCGTTCGATCCAACGGTGCCAGTGTCCATGAGACTCAGGAGCAATCTTTGCAAGTGGTGCCGCTTCTGCATCTTCATCACCGATGAACTTGCCGGCAGCAGAGGTTTTCCACAAGTTGTAAATCATGACAATTACACCAATAAGGTAGAGTGAACCACCGAATACACGAAGAATGTACATTGGCATGATCTGAACCACTGTTTCAAGGAAGTTAGGGTAACGCAATACGCCATCCGGTGTGAAATCTTTCCACATCAGTGACTGTGCAAATCCTGCCCAGTACATTGGTATTGCATAGAACAGAATTCCCAAAGTAGACATCCAGAAATGGAAGTTGGCAAGCTTTTTACTGAACAAAGAAGTATTATACAGTTTTGGAATCAGGAAATACAGAATACCAAAAGTCAACATACCATTCCATCCCAAAGCACCGATGTGTACGTGAGCGATAGTCCAGTCTGTAAAGTGAGAAATTGCATTTACACTCTTGATAGAAAGCATTGGTCCTTCGAAAGTCGACATACCATAAGCAGTCACCGCGACAACCATGAATTTCAATACTACACTTTCACGAACCTTATCCCAGGCACCGCGAAGTGTCAACAATCCGTTGATCATACCACCCCAGGACGGAGCAATAAGCATGATGGAGAAGACCACCCCGAGCGATTGTGCCCAGTCAGGAAGAGTTGAATACAACAAGTGGTGCGGTCCTGCCCAGATATACAGGAAGATAAGCGCCCAGAAATGGATAATCGATAATTTATACGAATACACCGGTCGATCAGCGGCTTTTGGAACGAAGTAATACATCAGTCCCAGGTATGGAGTTGTCAGGAAGAACGCAACTGCATTATGTCCATACCACCACTGCACCAAAGCGTCCTGAACTCCGGCAAAAATAGAGTAGCTTTTCAGGAAGCTCACCGGCAATGCAAGTGAATTTACAATATGCAATACAGCCACTGTAATAATGGTAGCTATGTAGAACCAAATAGCTACATATAAATGCCGTTCTCTTCTTTTGAAAATTGTTCCAAATAGATTGATGGCAAATACCACCCAGATCAACGCGATCATGATATCGATCGGCCATTCCAATTCAGCATATTCTTTGCTGGTCGTAATACCAAGAGGTAATGTTACAGCAGCGGCAACGATGATCAGCTGCCATCCCCAGAAATGGATTTTACTCAGGAGGTCACTAAACATCCTTGCCTTCAGAAGGCGTTGCAATGAATAGTAAACTCCCATAAAAATACCATTACCTACAAACGCGAAAATGACCGCATTGGTGTGCAATGGCCTTAGCCGTCCAAATGTCAGGAAAGGTGCTAAATTGAGCTTAGGGTTCGTTAACTGCAGAGCAACGATGAGCCCTACGAGCATGCCGACAAGGCCCCAAATGATGGTGGCGACGGCAAAATTTCGGACAATCTTATTGTCGTAACGGAATTTTTCGGTGGTCATAAATCCTCGTTTGTAGAGTTATTGGTTTGTTGTGTTGAGTCGTTATCGAATAGAATTCTCACTGATGGAGTATAATCATCCTCATATTGACCATCCCTTACACTCCAAATAAAGGCTATTAAAAACCCTATTGCGAGCAGCAGACTAAACAGAATAAGAAGAAAGATTACACTCATGTGATAAATTGTAATGCGTTCAAAAATATTCCCAAAAGATAGTCCCCTTCATGATGATTATCAGGCAAAGAAGTGACATTCGTCAGGTAATTTTTTTTAAAAGAATCACGGTTTTATATCCATGTATTTCAATCACTTATACTTATTAACATAATGTTCACAAGTGCGAAAAAACAGCTTAGTAAGAAATAATTCTGAAGATCTTTTTTATGGCCGAATGAAGCAATTTCATGCAGTCCGGGAACCATTTCAATTCACTTATTTTCTTGCAACCAGATTTGACATGCCTGTAGTAAAAGCAATGATGGATACAGAACTAACGGGCATCAGAATAGCAGCAATAACCGGAGAAAGGGTTCCCTGCATTGCAAAATATAAGCCCAGTACGTTATAAAATAATGCAATTATAAAACTGCCCAGGATAATCCGATGACTGGATCTTGAAATGGCAAGAATGCTACCCAGCCATTTAAATTTCCCTGCATTTAAAATTGCATCGCAGGCAGGAGAAAAATTATTAATGTCATCAGAAATAGAAATTCCTACATCGCTTTGCTTCAATGCACCGGCATCATTCAAACCATCACCAATCATTAAAACATGCTTCTTTTGATTTTGAAGATCCTGAATAACGTGGAGCTTTTCAGCAGGAGATTGACGGAAACGAATGTTCGCATCCTTGCCGAATACTTTTTGCAGATATTTCTTCTCCGAATCATTGTCACCGGAAAGCACCACCAGATCAAATTTGCGTTTTACAAGTGACTGCACCAGTTCTTCCAATCCTTCGCGATAATTATTTCTAAATGAAAAATACCCGATCACCGCTCCATCAACACTTACATAAACACGTGTTGAAAGCTCCAATTGCTCCTGATTATCCTTCACATCACCGGTAAACGCCGCTGATCCAATCTTTACATGCATTTCGGCAACAAACCCTTGAAGTCCTTCGCCGGGAATTTCCTGATAGTTGCTTACAGGAAGCAATTCAGATGTGATCAGATTTTTGTCAATATGCTGACTCAGGGGATGTGAGGATTGATGAACCAGCGAACGAATGCGTTGATTCATTTCAGGAGTAAGGACATCTCCGTGAAAGTCAACTGAAGCGGTATTGTTTCGTGTAAGTGTTCCTGTCTTGTCAAAAACGATAGTATCAATCTTTGCAAGTTTTTCTATGACCGCAAAATTTTTCAGGTAAAACTCATTCCTGCCGAAGATTCTCAGAATATTTCCAAGGGTGAAAGGAGAAGAAATTGCCAAAGCACAAGGACAGGCAATAATAAGTACAGCCGTAAATGCATTCCATCCTCTCAAATGATCGCCCTGAATAAACCAGAATGCAAGAGCCAATAACGATAAACCAACAATTACAAAAGTGAAATAATGGCTGATCTGATTGACCAATTGCTGAAACTTTCCATCTTCATGCTTTTGCAAATAAGCGTCTTTATTCCACAATTGTGTGAGATAGCTTTGAGAAACCTCCTTGACTACTTCCAGCTCCACCAGGGTACCTTTTTGTTTTCCACCTGCATAAATCAATTCGCCGGATTTTCTTTCCACCGGAATGGATTCTCCTGTGACAAATGAATAATCGATCTGAGCATTCCCTTTGATCAATACCGCATCGGCAGGTACTAATTCTTCATTGCGGATTAAGATCCTGTCGCCAACAACCAATTGCGATACCGGAACGGATGTTTCTTTTCCCGCTCTGCGACACATCACAGCAATCGGAAAAAAGGATTTATAATCCCTTTCGAAAGAAAGAGTTTCATATGTTTTATCCTGAAATGTGCGTCCGACAAGCATGAAAAAAACAAGACCGGACATCGTATCCAGATACCCCGGACCGGAAGCGGAAAGTATTTCGATTAAACTCCGGACGAACATCACCAGAATTCCCAGCGCAATCGGTACATCGATGTTCAGGAATTTTTGTTTCAGACTGGCGAAAGCCGAAATGAAGAATTGAGATGAACAATAAAAGAAAACAGGGAGAGAAAGGGCAAGATTAATATAACTGAAAATTCCTTTGAATCCCGGTTCAATGTAATCGCTGAGTGAAAAATATTCAGGGAAACTAAACAACATGATATTCCCAAATGCAAACCCTGCAATACCGATTTTATAAATTCTGGTTTTCGACTTGGGAGCGGCTCGTTGATTTTCGAGGTCGTTCAAATTAATTACCGGCTCATAACCAATAGTGGTTAACATTTCAACGATCTGGCGCAGAGATATTTTTTGCTCTTCAAAAACAACAATTACTTCACGCTTCAAAAAATTCACCTGTGAACGAACTACGGAAGCATTGATCCTGCTCAAATGCTCCAACAGCCAGATACAACTACTGCAGTGCATCTGAGGAATGTAAAAATTGATGGTGGAGTATTTCCCATCCGTAAAATTAATAAGCTTTTTCTTCACCTGCTCGTCGTCCAGAAATGCAAAGCGCTCTTCCAAAAATTTCCCTTTCGGGGATTGTCCGGGTGAAGTATTGTATTGGTAATAGGAGCATAGATTGTTTTCCTGCAAAATTTCAAAAACCAATTTACATCCATCGCAACAAAATACCTTATCATCAAGACGGATGACTTCATCTTTGCAATCTTCACCACAGTGGTAACATTTGAGAGCAGTTTCTGTTACGGGCATATTGTTCCTGGTTCCGGAAGGTTTTTAAGGAGATTCTATTTCTATTTTTCTTTGAAAATTAAAATTCACTCGTATGCGGGAAGTTCAACACAAGAATGATCAGAAAGATCAGATGAAAGATCGCTTCGAGCATTCCAATTCGTTTAATTGGCAGATTCTTGTACCATGGTCCTGCCACAATTGGAATCATACATTTCAGGAGCATTAAAGCCCCTACCCCATACACGATCCGGCTTTCGCCGTAAAAAAAGAACATAAAAAGAATAGCGGACATGACATAAATCAGTCCGCCATAAGACATTAGTTTCCCCAACCAAAATTTAACCAAAAATATACTCAAACCAAAATAAAGAGACATGATGAGAGTGATATGGATGATCCATGAAAGCTCAGGGACTTCTCCGGGAGAAAAAGCCAACAAACCTGATAATGAAAAGACAGCAAAAGTCAGCCATTCGGCAAAAACCGATTTTTGTTTTCTTTTTAAGGCAAGCAAAATAAAAATCACGCCAGAGCAAATAAAAACAGGCAGTAAATACCTGAGTAAAGGAACTTTTATAAGTGTAAAAAGTCCAAAAAGAAGAGTGATGATTGAATAAATGAACAACCAAATTTTACGACCCTGAGGCAATGGCGTTTTTCTCTTGTATTTCTCAAGTATCAACTCAACCAGATTAAAACCCGACAAAAGAAATACAAGCACAACCGGTTGAAGCCAGCTGAATTTAGGGCTCAGAAACACCCCAATCATCCAACAAATTATTAAAGTAATATAAGCTCCATGCTGCTTACTCCAGTAAACAGGAAAAACTGCTTTTGGGAAATTCATAAATCTGATTCAACAGCGTAACACTCTTTGAGTTCTGATACATTAAAAATAAGAATCAAGATACAAAGAGAATGAATAAAATACGCTCCGGTCTAATTTAAGCGGACACTAGGTTCAATGATGACTTCCCCTTTGATGGAGTTACTGATGATGCAGTATTTTCTGGCTTTTGCAAGAAGATTCTCGATGACATGTTCACCAGGATTATTACTGAATTCTATCACCGGATGTAAGATGAATCGTTTTGCTTCCATTGGAGTCCCCTCTTCCTTCTCGAACTCAACCACACCATCCACATGCAAACGTGAAACAGAAGTTTTTAACAATTTTGCAAAATGCATAAATGTGGTTGTATAACAAGATGAAAGCGCGGAAATAAGAAGATGTTCCGGACTCCATATCGAATTGCTCCCATTGAATTCAGGAGGAGGTCCAATCATCAACGGAGACCTGTCGCCTGCATGCAATGTTGCAGAATCATAATTGGAATCCCAATCCAGGGAAACAGAATATACATTTCGGGTTTGTGATTCGACTGCCATGGCTTCTCAGGAATTATAAATACAAATTTGCTAAATGAAAGATAAAATTCTCATGAGCAAAGTCAGTTTAACCAATAATAACTATGTGTTGTTGCTGGTTCGGCGCCAATTGTCAAAAGCTCTTCATTCAAGAGCGGAAAATTGAATTCTACTTCATCAAAGCGCGAAATTTAAATGGCAGGATTGATACTGAGGAAAAGAACAAATGTTAATTTCTTATACAGGAGCCCCTAAGGTTTATAATTCCACGATTGAGCAAACAAATTTCTCTTTGATTCTGATCATTTGCTGGCTAAGAATGAATTTAACAATTCATTTTTTAATATCTTGGAAGGCGAATTGGATGACAGAATCCGCCGCGAACTTTGTTTCTCCTTATGTGCATTTTCATTTATGTTAATTTAATAAAAAAAACTACTGTGAAAAACAGAAGTCTAAAATTTCAGATTAACACAACCATCATTAAAGTTAGAAAATCAATACAATGAGAATTCTGTCTCGAATTTTACTCCTGTTACTCCTATCCATACCACTTCTTCCCAAAACTGGCTTTAGTCAAAACTATTGTTTGTCCAACAGATTTTCAGAAACTGCCTTTTTTGACAGTTCCGCAATTCGCATCGATAGCAATATTGTTTTTTCTAATCCGGTACACGCATTTACAAACGTCAGGGAAAATCTCAAGATGGATATCTATTATCCTGACATTTTGATTGACTCTCTCCCTCTCCGGCCATTTATCCTGTTGATTCACGGTGGAGCATTTCTCGCAGGCAGCAGACATGATATGGATTATCAATGTATGGAGTATGCCAGACGGGGATTTGTTGCCGCTACAATAGAATACAGACTAGGCTGGAATTGTGCAGCTACTGACATTTTCAGCATATGCCTTCTTTGTCAGCAGAACCCTACCGATATTATAACTGCAACTTATTGTGCCGCTCAGGATGCAAGAGCAGCATTTCGTTATATCCATGCGAATGCATCTCAGTATCATATTGACAACAACTATTTATTTGTTGGAGGAGAAAGTGCAGGTGGAATCACAGCTTTGAATTCAACATTCTGGGATCAAACGGAAGCGAATGCTTTTGATCCAAACGCAATTTCCAGAGCAGGATTGCTGGATACTGCAGGTAATGCTCTGACAGATACGTATCAGGTTCGGGCTGTAATAAACTCCTGCGGATCCATTACAAAAGATAGTTTTTTACTCAACAACGGAAATATTCCTGTCATCAATTTTCACGATGAATTTGACTGTGTGGTTCCTCCTCAATATGGACAAGTCATTTCCTGCATCTGTCAGCCTTTTTACTGGACAGCCGGTTCTGAAGTGGTGTATTCAAAATTGAATGCAAATGGAATTTGTTCAAAATACTATCAGGTACCATTAAGCACGAATCATTGTTCATTTCCTAAGCCTCAATTGGTAGAAAAAGCAAGTTGCTTTTTAAAAAGCTATTTCTGCAATACCTGTCAATCCGGTTTTTCAAATCAACCGTATCAGGCTGTCACATGCGCGGCGTTGAACTCAGTAGAAGAAATTCAGAATCCGGACAATCCCTTTACTCTTGAAGCCATTTCATCTGCTCACTTTTTAATCAGCAGAAATAATTATTCAGGGAACATCCCATTTTATCTTCTGGATATTTCAGGTAAAAAAATATTTTCTGATATCCTTAATGCCAATGAAACAGAAAAAGAATTTTCCCTGGAAAATCTATCCGGCGGAATTTACTTTTTGGTTTCAGACATTTCAACACATCCGCAAAAAATAAGACTGATCAATCCCTGACCCCCATGGGAAACAGAAAAATCATTTTGTATATCGCAGTCAGTATTGATGGCTACATAGCAGGACCGGAAGACAATCTGGATTTTCTATCTGTTGTGGAAAGTCCTCCTGAAGATTATGGTTACCTCAATTTCGTAGGCACAATAGATACTGTAGTGATGGGACGAAAAACCTACGATAAGGTACTTGGATTTGGAATTGAATTTCCACACAAAGGCAGAGAATGTTACGTCATCACAAAAACCAAACAAGGAAGAGACGAGAATGTGATATTCTGGAATGAAGATCCCTGCACCTTGATCAGAAATCTTAAGTTGAAACCAGGAAAGGATGTATTCATCGATGGCGGAGCAGTGCTCGTCAATACCCTGATGCAGGAAAACCTGATTGACAGATACATTTTATCGACTATTCCGGTGATGCTTGGTAATGGTGTACCATTATTCAAACCCGGCCGCCCTTTTCAGAAATTAAAATTAATCCAATCCCAATCCTTCCCTTCAGGACTGATCCAGAGCTGGTATGAAGTATAAAGGTTCCGAACTTTAGTGACAGCAATTAACTCAAGCCTTCAATTTCACCATCCACAAGTTTGATACGTACTGCCTGAGGGTCTTCGGGCAATCCGGGCATACGCATGATTTCACCCGCGATAGCAACGATGAATCCCGCGCCCGCATTGATGACGACATCCTGAATGGTGAGTGTAAAATCCTTCGGAGCATTGATCAGTTTTGGATCATCGCTAAAGGAATATTGAGTCTTAGCAATACAGACCGGAAGTTTTGCCCAGCCCATGCGTTCAAATTTTTTCAGTTTTGTTTCCGCCTTTGGCCCTAATACAATCTGGCCAGCATGGTAAATTTTCTTGGCGATCTTTTCAATTTTCACTTTCAACGGATCCACATCATCATAAGTGAACCGAATTGATGAAGAAGGAGTTTCTTCGATTACTTTCACGACAGCACGTGCAAGATCACTTGCACCCTCTCCTCCTTTTTCAAAACCATAGTTCACAACAAATGCCACATTACGATCCTTGCACCAATTTCTGATGTAATCAATTTCGCTATCAGAATCGAATGGGTAGTGATTCAGTGAAACAACAACACTTTGTCCAAACGAACGCAGATTTTCAACGTGACGCTCAAGATTCGGGATACCTTTGATCATTGAATCCAGGTCAGGCTTCTTCGTTTCTTCATACGGTACTCCGCCGTGAAGCTTTAATGCCTGGGTACTAAGCACCAGCACAGTTGCTTTGGGTTGTAATCCTGCAAGTCTGCATTTTATATCCAGAAATTTTTCTGCACCCAAATCACTTCCAAATCCGGCCTCGGTGACTACATAATCAGAAACAGACAAAGCCATTTTAGTAGCGATCAGTGAATTGCAACCATGAGCGATATTCGCGAAAGGCCCACCGTGTACAAAGGCTGGAGTATTTTCAGTAGTCTGTACCAGATTCGGCATCAGTGCATCTTTAAGCAATACTGTGATTGCGCCTGCTACGCCCAGATCTTTCACTGTAAAAGGAGATTTATCTTGTTTGTAACCAAGTACAACATTTTCGATGCGACGTTCCAGATCCAGTAGGCTCGTGGAAAGGCAAAACAATGCCATGATTTCAGAAGCCGGAGTGATATCAAATCCTGTTTCTACGAGATCAGTCTTGCTTCCCTGTCCCAGTCCGGTAATGATATTTCGCAGTGTGCGATCATTTACATCCAGTACCCTTTTCCAGACAATGGACTCCAATTGCTCCGGCTTATTGTGGTAGTGATATTGATGATTGTCCAGCAACGCGGAAATCATATTGTGAGCCGATGTGATCGCATGAAAATCTCCCGTGAAATGAAGATTGATTGCATCCATCGGTAAAACTTGCGCGTATCCGCCTCCTGTAGCCCCACCTTTCATTCCAAAACAAGGACCAAGGCTTGGTTCCCGCAATGCAACGGAAGCTTTCTTTCCTATTTTATTCAATCCGAGAGAAAGTGAAATCGAAGTCACTGTTTTTCCAATACCTGCTTTTGTAGGAGTTATCGCGGTAACAAGAATCAGGTTACTTTTTTTAATTTTTTCCTCATTGATATAAGTCAGCGGAACCTTAGCGATGTACTTACCATAAGGAATAACTTCGTCCTTATTGATTCCAAGTTTTGCAGCAACATCGACAATGTTATCCAGTTTTGTATTCCGTGAAATTTCAATTGCAGAAAGCATAGTGTGATCTATTTTTATTTTTTTGACAAGGTTTGCAAGATAAAGAGGAAGGATAGAACGACCAAGGACTTTTGACAGCAGGCAAATCCTTAATAATGAGGTTTCTAATTAGCGACAACAAAGAATATTGGCTTGCACATCCATTCAAATCTCTTTTTTTAAGCCCGGATATCTGAGTTTTAAACTATCCATTGCATCCACAACAATTTTCAAAATCAGGTATTCCTTATACCAGTTTTGATCCGCAGGGATGATATTCCAATCTGCATTTTCTGAGCAGTGCAAAAAAGCATCTTCATATGCTTTCATGTATTGATTCCAGTACTCCCTTTCTTTCAGATCGTTTTCATTGTGTTTCCACATCTTTGAAGGATCATGCAATCGTTCTTCCAGTCGAATCATTTGCTCTTCCTTTGAGACGTGGAGATAAAATTTCAAAACGATAGTATTGGTTTCGGTGAGAAGCGATTCAAAATTATTGATTTGTCTGAAGCGTTGTTTAATGGTTTTCTCGTCTACCCATTTGTGAACACGTTGAATGATGACATCTTCATAATGCGATCGATTGAAAACATACAACATTCCTTTTTCAGGAACCACCTGATGGACTCTCCAGAGAAAATCATGTTTCATCTCGATTTCTGTTGGCTTCTTAAATGGAATCACCCTGCAACCCATAGGATTGACAGCTGTAAAAACATCCTTGATCGCACCATCTTTACCGGAAGCATCCATCCCCTGCAGGACGACAAGTACAGCATGAGAAGATGAGGCATACAAAAGATTCTGTAATTCTTCTAATCTGGCTTGAAGTTTCGGAATCTCCTTTTTTATTTTTTCCTTATCGATATTTTTCGGAGCTCGTGTTGAAATATTCTGAAGTTTGATTTTTGCCATGACGATGTGTTTTGTAAATAATAATAATCAAACTAAACCTGAATCAAATTTAAAAAGCTTCTTTCAGCATTACATACAAACCGGATGATTCTTTGGACCAACCATAATCAATACGCAGGTTTACTTTTTCCTTTTCTTTTACAAGGATACGCAATCCACAGCCATAAGTGTAATGAATTCCGGGCAATGAGAAATGTTTTATATCCGGACTCACTTCCCCGGCAGCGACAAAACCTGCCAGTCCAAGCTTCCAGAATAAGTATTGCCTCCATTCAGCCTGAATAGAGGACATGCCTTTGTCCATGTACCGGCCTTTGTAATACCCTCTCATAATTTCAGTTCCTCCAAGCATGGCCATATTTCTGATCGGAATATTGCCATCACTCAATTTAATTATTCCCTGCAATGCAAGAACACTATTCGTTCTCCAGGGAAAGAATTTTCGAACATCCAGGGAAAATGTCGAAAAAGAAAACTGGCTGCCAATGTCCCGGTCAAAAGATGTATAGTTGATCTCTGAAAAAAAACCGTGGCTGGGACTGTATGCATTGTTGCGGGTATCCCAGGTCAGGAGTAGTCCGAATCCGCTTGTTCTTCCTCCATTATTCCCGGGAATGGATTGTTGACTGAATATGCCATTGCTGCGAAATGAAAAATCGTGCACTTCCTGGAATTCATAACTGGCTCCTATGTAAAGATTCCCTGCGATCCTGTGTAGTAATTGCGGATTGAAATAAAACTGTTTGTAATCGTAATTCTCCTTAGCCGATTCGGGTGAATGGTTTCCTATTCCCCAGGTTTTGTCCGGATAATAACTGTATGAAACCTGCATCCTGAAAATTCTTTTTTCCATGGATGAAAATACCGTGGAATTCAAGACAAGCAATAATTGTTCACGTTGTGTAGCCAATCCTACCAGGCTAACATCGGAAGTGCGCAGGTTCTCCTCCTTCTGATTTGCTTTGAAAAAAAATGCGGTAGCCAGACCTAAACCCCATTTTGTTTCGGGAGAACGAATGGCAAAAGGAAAAACGAGGAAACGTGACTGTTGTGAACCGGATAAGGTATCGTCCGGTACTGCAGCTGACAAACCCTTTAAAACGGAAGTCAAGATAAAAATCAAGAAAATGGTTCGTTTCCAGGCCATGCGGGACGGCGAAGATAAGCGATGGGATGCATCAGGACAAGGTTTGTAAAGCTTAGCTTAACACTCTGATACTGACGAAAGAGGCAATAAAATCTACCTGGAAATTCAATTAAACCGTTTGGCTGAAGATCTGTGATTCGGGCTGTTTTCTCCAAAGTCTGGCATCCAGAGCCATACAGATATTTCGAACAAAGGCTCTGCCTTTATCCGTTACTTCCATACGATAGGGTGAAATCAACAGTAAGTCATCTTTCACCATTTCCTGCAATCGTTCAAGTCCTTCGTAAAAGGCTTCGCATTGCATGGATTTTTCTTCCCAGCTTGTTTCAAAATGACACATCAGATTAAGAATATGTCTTCTGATGATCAGATCTTCATCGGTCAAAATATGTCCGCGCACAATCGGCAGTTTATTTTCATTGACCATTTTGACATACTCTTCGAAAACTTTCACATTCTGAGCAAAGCCGGTCCAGGAATCCCCGATACTTGAAACTCCTAATCCTACTAACAATTGGGTATCAGTAGTTGTATACCCCATAAAATTCCTGTGGAGTTTCTTTGCAGAATAAGCTTTAAATAATGAATCCTCCGGCAATGAGAAATGATCCATTCCAATTTCCCTGTATCCGGAATCCTCCAGCATCAATCTGCCTTTTTCATACAACGCTCTCTTCTCTTCTCCCTGTGGCAAATCATCTTCAGTAAATCTACGCTGACCGGGTTTTATCCAGGGAACGTGAGCATAACTGTAAAACGCGATCCTGTCGGGTTTTAATTCGCGTACCTTCTCAATCGTATCTGTAATAGTCGCCATTGTTTGCATGGGCAACCCATAAATCAAATCATAATTTACAGATTCATATCCGATTTTTCTTGCAGCTTCGGTAACTAGTTTTACCTGCTCGTAGGTTTGTGTACGGTGAATTGTATATTGAACTTTTTGATCAAAATCCTGAATCCCGAAACTTACTCTACGGAATCCCATGTCATACAATTTCTGCAACTGCTCTACCTGTGTATAATTCGGGTGACCTTCAAAACCGAATTCATGACCCGGAGCTATCTCTGAATCCTTTAAAATTCCATTAATAAGTTTCTCCAGATTTTCACAACTGAAAAATGTGGGAGTGCCACCGCCAAGATGGATTTCCTTGATCCTTGGTTTATCAGGAAATTGTTTCACATACATCGCCCACTCTTTCAAGACTGTTTCAATGTAAGGAAGTTCTACTGCATGATTCACAGTAATACGGGTATTGCATCCACAATATGTACAGAGGCTTTCACAAAAAGGCAAATGAATATACAGACTAATTCCTTCCTTGTTGGTCGCGATAAAAGTATCTCTCACAAGTTTGAACCATTCTTCCACAGTTGGAGAGTGATCCCAGTATGGTACGGTCGGATAACTGGTATACCGTGGACCGGCGACATTGTACTTTCTGATCAGTTGAATATCCATTTTTCTCTTAATTATCTTCCGTTCTCCACTCGGCGTAAGAGGTAGCGGTTTCATGTAAACGAATCACTTTGAGTTGCACATAATCCGGCATGAGAGGACGAATTCTCTTCATAAAATCAGCCAGCAAATTTTCACATGTTGGCTGGTAGTTGACAAAAATTACCTTTTCAAATGTTGCTTCCAGATCCGGAATATCACGGTGAGGAGAATTTCCATTCAAGACAAGCGCATGATCAAACACATCAACGATATGTTCTTTTACAATTTTCTTCAAATCAGAAAAATCAATTACCATTCCGTTTTTGGGATCCTTTGGGTTATTTACCGGCTCACCGATGAGTGTAACTTCAAGGCGATAGGAATGCCCATGAATATTTTTACACGGCCCATCATAACCATACAATGCATGAGCCATTTCAAAAGGAAACAGTTTGGTAAGTCTAATTTTCACAGAAATTCCTTATTAATTAAACAAAAGTAGCCCAGTCACAGGATACCGGGATGACAAATGTCAGGATAATGGCTGAATAAATAAAACAGTAATCACCTCTAAGCACAGCCACCATGGAAGCGCTTTAAAAGACCCTGCAATAAGGGATTCAGCCAGAAATAACAGTAAAAAATGTCTCTAAAAAACCTTCCGTCAAAGGTCATGGATAAGACTACAAAGCAACAAATTAATCGTCATCTTCTTCTGCGGCCTTGTCCGGTTGCCCGGTAGCATTGGTGTTTAGTCCTGATAATTCTGTGTGTCTTATTTTACCGCCAAGGAATCCTGTATAGGAAATTGAACCGGCAGCGACAATACTAAGAAGGAGCAAAAACGAAAGAAGTCCTTTATTGATGGTATTTGATTTTTTTGCCAGAAAAAATGTCAGAAGTGAAACTGCGCCCATAAATTCTACCAGCCAAATGGATATTTCCGCAGACTCCTCATGTTCCTCGATAGTAGCTTTGATGGTGCCGGCGATATTTTCGACAGATTCCTCTGCAGGTTCACCGGTTAGGAAAACGGGAATTGCAACCAATGCTGCAATGACGAATCCAATCATAGCTGTTTTCTTCAAGACATCAGATTTCAGCACCATTCCGGCTATCAATAAAACTATTGAAAATACGGAACCAAGAATTGCGACATGGTTTAACAACAGATGAATGTGGGTTTGGTTCATGATAGGATATGGCTTGAAAATTTGGACATTTTCATTTAATATAATAAATGATGAAACAAATGTACCGGAACAATCTAAAGGAAATCTGTTCTACCACACAAGTTGTATGGTATGTTTATCTGTTTCATACTGATAAGAAATATTTACAGAACCGGATTTGCATATTTCCCGGACAATTGCCAGCCCAAGACCTGTACCTTCCTCCTTTTTTCCCGACTTTCTGAATCTCTCGAACATTTGCTCCGGCTCAAAATCCGGGGCGTCCCCAGTATTCACAAAAGACGCAAATCCCTGTCTGATGGTGATTTGAATGTCTCCTCCATTGAAATTGTGGCGAATTGAATTTTGAATCAGGTTGGTAAATAGTATTTCAATTAATGTGCTGTCGTGTGTCATTGTTGCTTCTTCATCAATAAACGTGGCCAGCGTCAATGATTTCAGAAGAATTCTATCTTGAAAGCTCTCCAGGACTTTAAGTACTAGCGGTTTCAAATACACTTTCTCTTTCTTTGAAAACTGTTTGTTTTCTATTTTGGAGAGAAGAAGTAGTGCTTTATTAATATGACTTAATTTCAAACACGCGTTATCGATTGACTGCAGTAATTTAACCTGCTCTTCGCGTAGATCCGGTTGCTGGATGAGCAGTTCAATTCTGGATCGAATCACCATGAGTGGAGTCTGCAATTCATGACTGGCATTTTCCGTGAACTGCTTTTGCAAGAGATAATCTTTTTTCAGGCGAACAGACATGGAACGCAGCACCTGGTTCAGATCTTCAAATTCACGTATGTCAGAATGCTCAATGATTAATTCATTTCCACTGGAAAGATTAAAGGCCTTAATTTTATTAATACCAGAGTAAAATGGCTGCCACAAACGACGGGAAATCCAGATATTCACCAATAGAAAACTACCCATCAGGACAACCAGAATTACTATTTCAATGAGCAATACGCTCCACAATAAATCCTCGGATTCAATCATGGATTTTCTTATTGCCAGTTTATAAAGGTTCCCGTTGGAATGAATATAAGTAATTAGCTCACGATGGGGTTCATCCTCTTCTTTCACTCCGGATATTTTATCCCATTCATCTGTATAATAAATTGTATGATAACTATCGTTGCGGTATTCTGTCCGGGGCACTTCGGAAATCTCAACTTCTTCATCCGCATCAAAGATCATATCTTCAGGCAGATGTTTTTTTGACAAAGTAAATTCCACTTTGTTCTTTTCCTTCAATAGTGATTTATCCAGACTTTTTAAAAAGAAAAACTGGATGATTCCAAAAAATAGTCCTGTCAGGACAAGTAATAAAACCAGGAAGACGACCGCATAATAGAGCGTGGCTCTTTGCAGCAGCTTCATTGAACAGAAAATTTATAACCCATACCGTAAACTGTTTCCAAACGATCTTTTCCTCCTTTTTCAAGAATTTTCTTTCTGAGGTTTTTAATATGAGTATAGATAAAATCAAACTCATCAGCCTGATCCATGTCATCACCCCAGAGATGTTCCGCGATTGAATTTTTTGTAACCACGCGATTCTTATTCATTACAAAATAAAGTAAAAGATCGTATTCTTTACGGGTAAGTACCAGATCTTTATTATTTACTTTTACTACTTGAGAGGCCGGGTCAATAAATAAATCCTCAATTTTGATCTCTGTATTTCCTTCAAAATTTTTTCGTCGAATGAGCGCTTTCATTCGGGCACTCAATTCGGAAAGATGAAATGGTTTTGGCAGGTAATCATCACTGCCCAATTCAAGGCCGGCAACTCTGTCATCTACCGATCCTTTGGCTGAAATGATAATGATACCGGATCGGGATTTTGATTGCTTAAGAATTTCTACCAGATCCAGTCCGCTTCCATCAGGAAGGCTGATGTCTATTAAAATACAATCGTAGGCGTAAAGTCCGATTTTTTCTTCAGCAGTATTAAAATCGGGTGCAATCTCACACAGGTATCCTTCTGATTGCAGATACGCATCCATCGATTGAGCTAATTCTTTGTTATCTTCAACGATGAGTACCTTCATAGCCCGTAAAATTAGCAGGCAAATCTATAGAATTTCTGTACTTCGCGCTTACATTTTAGAATGTAAAGTCGATTTATGAAGCTGCCTGACGAAAAGCTATTTCACGATCCCAAATAAGTTTAGTACCAAAGCCGAGGGTATTGTCCGTCATTTTAATCCAATCAATTCGGATGTACCAAAGTTCCGATGGATTAAGTCGGGCAACAGGATATTTTTGAAGATAAATTTTCCTCGCCTGTTGCTGCATTTCGGTTTCCAGAATAAAAGCTTCTCCAGAAAACTGAATACCCTGTAACCGCAACACAGATTGTTCACCATTTAAAATAGTTCCTGATATATGGGAATTCGCGATCATTTCTCTTGAATGTCTGGAATCCCGGGAAGACATAAAATACAACAGGCCTGCGGATTCATCGAAGGCATAAAAAAGTGAACAACAATAAGGAGCACCATCCTGACAGGTGGCTAAAGTTAAAGTTTGATTTTGCGCTATAAACTTTCTTATACGAACATCAATCGGATTCATTTTATCATACATCTCTAATCCTTTTATATTGAAAATCGAATTTGCATTTTATCCGGAATTCTCCAATCAAGAAACTGGCCTATTCCAAAATCATACATTTCTTATACAAAAGAACAAAATGTAAGAGGAAGTGAAACTGATCCACATCATAAATTGAGAAGAATGAAATAAATTTGTAAGAAAAATTTGAAACTTGACAAATTTCTTCCCAAGGCAACTCCCGCATTTATCAAAAAAAAGGAGCATCACCGTTAAAATGATGCTCCTTTTATTTCAACAAATGAGTAAATCAAACTTTCGCGATCTGCTGTAATTTCCGCATGTCCAAAAGACTTATGGTTTTCCCTTTAGCATCTACAATACCCTGTACCTTTAAATCAGAGATTGCTTTTGACACTTGTTCTTTCGTAGTTCCTGCAAGACTGGCAATATCCTGTCGGCTCAGTGTAAGGTTCAGAGTCTTACTATCTCCATTTGCTCCATAAGCTTCGTACATAGCAAGCAATGCATCAGCGACCTTTTCAGGAACAGTCAAGGTAGCCATCTTGAACGCCTTTCGTTCGGTTAATTGCAATTGAAGTTTATAAAACTGCAACAGTTCATAAGCAAATTCAGGATATTTACGAGTCAGATCCTTGAAGGTATCCGCATCCAGAAAGCAGGTGACTGTATCAGTAATCGCGATAGCGGAAACGTGATATTCTGAATTCTCTTCAACCGTATTGTACCCGATGATATCCCCTTCACGCGCGAAACGTAGGATGATTTCCTGGCCTTTGTTATCGGATTTATAAATCTTTACTTTCCCTTCTTCAACGAAATAGATTCCCCTGGCCTGATTACCTTCCATCAGTATTCTTTGTCCTGCAACAAACCTGCACATTTTTTTAGATGTGGAAATAACATCCAGGCATTCAGTGCTGCAATTTCGCAAAACAGAACAATCTTTAACTTTGCAATCTCCACAGTGAATAAATTCAGCCGTGGAAACTGCAGTTTTTCGGGATAAGGGGGGGATCTCGTTTTTCATTTAAACAGGGGGCTTATAAAGTTCCTCTTCTGGCCTGCTCCGCTTCAATAGATTCGAACAAGGCCTGAAAGTTACCCTTTCCAAATGAGGTTGCTCCTTCTCTTTGAATTATTTCATAAAACAAAGTCGGGCGATCTTCAACCGGACGGGTAAATATCTGCAATAAATAACCTTCGTCATCACGATCGGCCATAATGCCAAGTCGTTTTAATGTTGCCAGGTCTTCTTTTATCGTTCCTACACGTTCCGGAACCGTATCATAATAAGTGCCAGGTACATACAGGAATTCCACGCCGCGCTGACGCATTTGAGTAACGGTTTCAATGATGTTATCAGTAGCAACAGCGATGTGTTGACAACCGGCTCCTTCATAGAAATCAAGGTACTCTTCAATCTGGCTTTTCTTTTTGCCCATCGCGGGTTCATTGATCGGGAATTTAATTCGTCCATTCCCATTCATCATCACCTTACTCATCAGGGCAGTATATTCCGTTGAAATATCCTTATCATCGAAGGTAATAAGATTTCTGAAACCTAAAACATCTTCATAAAATCTGGCCCAGGTATTCATTTGTCCCAATTCAACATTTCCAACACAATGATCGACGTATTTCAATCCAATCTCTGTAGGGTTGTATTCTGATTCCCATTTCACAAAAGATGGCAAAAACAAGCCTTTATAATTTCGTCTTTCTACAAACATATGGATCGTCTCACCATAAGTATAGATACCGGCACGTTTTACATAACCATCATCGTCCTTTTCGATAGTTGGTTCAAGATAAGGTTTTGCGCCCCGCTTTACAGTTTCATTGAAGGATTTCTCCGCATCATCTACCAGGAAAGCGATCACTTTTACACCGTCACCATGCTTTTTGATATGTTCAGAAACAGGTGACTGACTATTCAAAGGTGTGGTGAGTACAAGTGTAATCTTTCCCTGGCGGAGCACATAAGATGTTCTGTCACGCAAACCGCTTTCTAATCCTGCATAAGCGAGTGACTGGAATCCAAAAGCTGTTTTGTAATAATGTGCAGCCTGTTTTGCATTGCCAACATAAAATTCGATGTAATCGGTTCCCTGGATGGGAAGGAAATCCTCTGTAATTTTAGGTTCCGCTTTTTTTGTTGTTTGTGTTTCCATTGGTGATGAGTATGATTTTTTAATTTATGGATTCTGTTTTAACATTTTTTGGATTTTCAAGCCATGACAAATAATATTCCGGCACTTGCAATTCGATCGCGGTTTGAGTAATCATGACCGGATGAAAAGGATCAATCATCACTGCTAACTCTTTCGTTTCTTTCTGTCCAATACTTCTTTCAATCGCACCCGGATGAGGTCCATGAGGAATACCGGCAGGATGCAGAGTCAACTGTCCCTTTTGAATATTGTTTCTGCTCATGAAATTTCCATCCACGTAATACAAAATTTCATCGGAATCAATATTGCTATGGTGATAAGGCGCAGGAATTGCCTGTGGATGATAATCGTACAAACGAGGAACGAATGAACAAATCACAAAATTATTTCCTTCGAATGTCTGGTGAATTGGTGGTGGCATATGAATTCTGCCGGTCAATGGTTCAAAATTATGAATTGAAAATGCATACGGATAATGATAGCCATCCCAACCCACTAAATCGAAAGGATGCGAAGCATATACGTAGGGGAAAATTGTTCCTTTCTTTTTGATCAAAACTGTAAACTCTCCTTCTTCCGGATGAGTTTCCAGATCTACCGGTCGGCGAATATCTCTTTCGCAGAAAGGAGAATGTTCCAGCATTTGTCCGTAATCATTTCTATATCTCCTCGGAGTTGTGATCGGACCATGCGATTCAACAAACAAAAATCTGTTATCATCAGTTTTAAAATTCAACTGGTATACAGTTCCCCTGGGAATGATCAGATAATCTCCATATTCGAAATCAACGTTACCATACATGGTATGCAGTGTTCCTTCACCCTTGTGAATGAATATCATTTCATCCGCGTCCGCGTTTTTGAAAAAATACTCCATCTTTCCTTTTGGTGCCGCGAGTCCAATCTGCATGTCATTGTTAACCATCAGGACTTTCCTGCTTTTCAAATAATCAGATTCAGCAGGTATCTCAAATCCCTGGAAACTCAAACTGCGCATGTTGTTTTCAACAGCGACTTTTGGCTGAACTGAATATGGTTCACCGGTGCGTAAAACTCTTGTTGGCGGGTGCAAATGATACACCAGCGAAGACAGTCCGCTAAATCCCTGCGTACCTACCAATTCCTCGTGGTAAAGACTTCCATTTTCCTGACGGTAAACAATGTGGCGTTTAGCAGGAATTTTTCCCATTTGATGATAAAAAGGCATATTTTTTCCAGGTTTTTATATTATTCGAATTTATTTAAATCACTTTTTTCTCATCATGACATTTATCATTGATTACCCTGACACAAATCATGATAAAGCTTGCCTCCAAAATTGACATTGGGTGTGCCCAGATCCTGCTTTTTAAGGATTGGTACATCCATGATGAAAAAATCAAATACCATTGAATCATTGTTAGAATCTGAAGATCTTGTTCAGTTCAGAACTTCTTATTTGAATTTTGAAAATTATACCAATCAGCAACTTTCAGCACTAATTGAGAAACTCCGAGCGAAGAGTATAACCAAGCTGAAGGTTTTGATGGAATATCATGATCTGCTTTTATTTTGTTTAGCACATCCCAGGTCCGAAGAATTACGTAGTAAATTCTATGGAGAACTTGAAAGAATTTCAGAAAAAGTTAAGGAAGTATATTCTTCTTCTTCTCACAAAAACAAAGTGACACTGAGCGGATCCGGAATTTCTGGTTCCGCGATGACCGGTTCCTTCAGTTTTGAATTGGTACAATGGCTCAATAAAGAATTTCCAAATTCAGTGAAAATTGACGGTGTCGACAACTCAGATATTTTTGCTCCTGAAATTCTCAGGTTTGGTTTGCTTCCGATTGAAACAGATTTGTCGGAAAAAAAAGATCTTCCACTTAATAAATGGCTGACACTTTCTTTAGGCAATGAGAATAAAAGACTCGAACAAATCCTTTCACTTTTCGATTCCATGAAAATGTCACAGGATTTGCGGGACTATTTGTATGATTCCCTGAAATTATTCATTGATGTTGATCACAATGACAAAAAACTTTCGAGAACATTTGGACACATTCAGGGAGGAACGCATTTTTATCAAAAGGAAGAATTCATAAAAAAACCGGATTTCAAATTACTTCTGCAAGATACTTCACTCAATAAACTATATCTGAATCCGGAGGAGAAACAAGAATACGTTGATACAGCAAGGATCGCTTTGTGTACTCTTTTTCGTGAAACTGACCCGGTAACTTTTGCGGATGTAGAAGGAACAGAAGTATATTCACCGGGTCGAGGATTAACCATCGCTTTGTATTCTCTTCGCGCTAACCGACGACTGCCTCTGGATGCATATGTAGGATATATGGCTTTCAAAAACGGATTACCATGCGCATATGGTGGCGGATGGATTTTCAGGCATAAGTCTAAAATCGGAATAAATATTTTTCCACCTTACCGGGGAGGTGAATCAGCCTGGATCTATTCTCAGATTATCAGGTTGTATCATCATCGCTTTAACGCAAATGTATTCGAAGCAGAACCCTACCAGATTGGCAAAAACAATCCGGAAGGAATCCAGTCAGGAGCGTTTTGGTTTTACTACAGACTGGGTTTTCGTCCGGTCCAAAATGACCTGTATGAACTGGCCAATTCGGAATGGAAAAATATTTCTGCAGATAAAAAGTACAGAACGAGTTCGAATACTCTGAAGAAACTCGCGAATTCAAATTTACGGCTGGATGCTCTCAATCCGGGAAATAAAATTGCATCAACGCCACTTGATGCCCAAGGAATGGGGAATCAGGTTACACAATTGATCAGAGATAAATTCAAAGGAAACCGAAAAGAAGCGGAATCAACTTTTCAGAAATATCTGAATAAAGCTTGTCCGGAATTAAAGAGTACTTCTAAAACACCGGAAGAAAAAAACAGTCAACAATTGCTTCTTCCATTATCCTATCTCCTGAGCATTCACACAAGGATTCTTGAGGAAAACAAAAAGGATTTCATGAAATGGACAATAAGTAAAAGCGGAGAATCCGAAAGTAATTTCATTGAATGTACCCAAAAACTGGAGAAATATTTCATGCAATTGGATAAAATGAAACTCTGATCATTTTTTAGAAAGAGATTTCTTTCGATTCACTTCTACCATTTGTCCTTCATCTTTTGTCTTTTTGCGACCCCATGCTGCCATTTCTTCTACCAAGGGAAGCAGTGATTTTCCATGTGCCGTCAGGCTGTATTCCACTCTGGGTGGCACTTCTGCGAAAACAGTACGTTCAACTAATCCATCAGATTCCAGTTGGCGCAATGTCAAACTCAGCATCTTTTCCGTGATATCAGGAATGTGTTTTTTCAATTCTCCAAATCACTTCTTGTCTTTACGGAGATACCAGATAACAACTGTTTTCCATTTCCCTCCGATGTAATTCATGGTTACATCCAAAGCACAGTGAAATGTTTGTCCATGAAGCTTCAGCTCGTATTCTTTTCCGTTAACTATCATTTTTAAAAAATTAATTCGTTATGAATCAGGAATTCAGCTATTTCTGTTAGATACTATCATTTTTGACAGCTATTAACTATTCAATAGTATGGTGTACTTTTGTGGGGTAAAGGTAGGGAAAATGAGTGTGGGTGTGGGATTTTAGATTTTAGATTGCAGATTTTAGATTGCAGATTTTAGATTTTAGATTTTAGGGAGCGAATTTAATATAGTGTACTTTTAAATTGATTCATAAACTAAAAAAAATATACAACATGAAATATTCAGTATTTGGAACAGGAGCAGTGGGGACTACCATTGCGGGAAAATTAATCGAAAATGGTCATGAGGTCATGATGGGTTCGAGAACCGATAGCAATGAAAAAGGTGTTGCGTGGGTTCAAAGCGCCGGCGGTAAGGGCAAATTGGGAACTTTCGCGGACGCAGCTAAATTCTCGGACATCATTTTTAATTGTGTAAAAGGAGATGCCAGTCTTGAAGTCATGAAACTTGCAGGCGCGGAGAATCTGAAAGGGAAAATCATTATTGACATTTCAAACCCCTTGGATTTCTCCAAAGGCTTTCCTCCTACCCTAACCGTATGCAATATGGATTCTGTTGGTGAGCAAATTCAACGCACATATCCTGATGCATTTGTGGTAAAAACACTGAACACAACCAATTGCAAAGTTATGGTGAATCCGGCGTTGGTTCCGGGAGATCACGATTTGTTTCTTTCAGGAAATGACAACAACGCGAAAACCAAAGTGAGAACGGTTTTGGAAAAAGAATTCGGATGGAAACACATCATTGATCTTGGTGATATTACCACGGCTCGTGGTACAGAAATGCTGCTTCCAATCTGGGTACGATTGTATGGCGCACTGCAAACACCAAATTTCAATTTTCACATTGTAAAATAATTTTCAGGTTAAACCTCTTTTCATTCTTCAACAAATACTGATTCAAAAAAAAATGGCCCGAAACAAATTGTCCGGGCCATTTTTCAGTCAAACAAACAATTTTTAACTACAACCCAGACTTGTACCACAGTTCAGGCACTTATAGCAGGAGCCTGAACGAATGGTGATATGTCCGCAATTGGAACAAACAGGAGCGTCACCCATCATGCTGCTGAGATACTGATTGGTTTGATCAGCACTCACCTCGGGACTCAATTCATGCTTTACAACTGATTCCTTTGTATGAACAACCGGATTGGGAGCCGGATTTGCAACATTCTTTACCGGTTTAATTTGCACAAGGTCTTCCCTACCCAGATATTCCAGCGCTAACAAACGGAAAATGTAATCGATCACAGAAGTGGAAGTCTTGATATTTGGATGATCCACTGGTCCGGATGGCTCAAAGCGTGTGAAAATAAATTTCTCCACAAATTCTTCCAGCGGAACACCGTATTGCAAACCGATCGAAACAGAAATCGCGAAACAATTCATCAATGAACGGAAGGATGCTCCTTCTTTGTGCATGTCGATGAAGATTTCACCAAGAGTACCGTCACCGTATTCACCTGTCCGTACAAAAACGGTATGTCCGCCAAGTTTTGCCTTTTGCGTAAACCCGCCACGTTTATCCGGCAAACGTTTGCGGTGAACGATGTTGCTGAGCTGACGTTTGAATTTGGTATCCGATGATTCATTGATAATTCTTCTTGCGGCTTCAAGGACTTGTTCGGCAGAAAGCGGTTCATTGGAAATGATGTTTTCCACTTTGGTTTCAGCTCCTTCCTTAGTAGAAGATTCTTTCTTTTTGGAAGATGTTGCCAGTGGCTGAGACAACTTACATCCGTCACGATACAAAGCTGTTGCTTTTAAACCGAGCTTCCAACTTAAATCATAACATTTCTTTACATCTTCTTTTGTAGACTCATTTGGAAGATTGATGGTTTTTGAAATAGCTCCTGAAATGAATGGCTGAACAGCAGCCATCATACGAATATGTCCGAATGGCTGAATGAAACGTTGTCCGGTATTACCACATCTGTTCGCGCAATCAAAAACAGGAAGATCTTTATCCTTCAGGTAAGGAGCGCCTTCAACTGTCATGGTACCGCATACATACACGTTAGCTTCTTCAATTTGCTCCTCTGTAAATCCAAGGTGATGCAGGAGATTGAATCCAGGTTTAGATTCGACTTCATTGTTGATGCAAAGACGATTCATACAGGCTTCTCCCAATGTCCAGCGATTGAAAATAAAACGAATATCAAAAGCACCGGCGGATGCTTTTTCAAGATTTGAAATATCTTCTTTGGTGAATCCCTTTGCTTTCAGTGTTTCTACATTGATTGTAGGAGCACCATGGAAACTGCCGCTTCCTTTGGCATAATTGACAATCTCTTTAATCTGTGTTTTTGTATAACCGAGATTATGAAGCGCGCCGGGCACGCTTTGATTCACAATTTTAAAATAACCTCCACCACTGAGTTTTTTGAATTTCACCAAGGCGAAATCCGGTTCAACGCCGGTGGTATCACAATCCATCACCAGACCAATCGTTCCTGTTGGAGCGATCACACTCACTTGCGCGTTTCTGAAACCATGCAATTCACCCAGCTGTAACGCTTCATCCCAGGACTTGCAGGCAGCGCTTAAAAGATAATCCGGACAATTTTTTGCATCGATTCCTTCCGGTTTGATTTCAAGTCCTTCGTAGGCTTCATTCGCATGATAGGCCGCGTAGCGATGATTACGGATGACACGCAACATGTGCTCCCGGTTTTTCTCATATTGTTTGAATGCGCCCAATTGCATTGCCATTTCAGCGGATGCTTTGTAAGCTGTACCGGTCATAATCGCTGTAATTGCTGCACCTATCGCGCGTGCTTCATCACTGTCGTACGGAATCCCTGAGAACATGAGTAAAGAACCAAGATTGGCATAACCCAGACCGAGTGTTCTGTATTCATAACTCTTTTCAGCGACCTCTTTTGATGGGAACTGCGCCATGAGCACGGAGATCTCCAGTACAACTGTCCAGAGACGGCAAGCATGCTGATAAGCGCTTACATTGAATTGCAGTGTATCCTCATCAAAGAATTTACGAAGATTCAGCGAAGCAAGATTGCAGGCAGTATCATCGAGGAACATGTATTCGGAACACGGGTTTGAAGCCCTTATTTTCCCGCCTTCCGGACAAGTATGCCATTCATTGATAGTTGAATCATACTGAACGCCGGGATCAGCGCAGCGCCAGGCAGCGTAAGCAATATCATCCCATAGTTTACGAGCTGAAACAGAATCCGTCACACGCCCATCCGATCTTGCGATCAGATCCCAATTGCGGTTTTCATCAACGGCTTTAAAAAACTTGTTGGGGATACGTACAGAGTTATTGGAATTTTGTCCGGATACAGTCGCATAAGCTTCTCCTTCATAATCGGAAGAATAACCTGCTGCAATCAACGCAGCCACTTTATTCTCCTCTTCCACTTTCCAATGCACGAATTTTTCTATCTCCGGATGATCCAGATCGAGACAAACCATCTTAGCGGCACGTCGTGTTGTTCCACCGGATTTGATTGCTCCGGCGGCACGATCACCGATTTTCAGGAATGACATTAATCCGGATGAATAACCACCACCGCTGAGTTTTTCATTTTCTCCTCTGATAGATGAGAAATTCGATCCTACTCCGCTACCATATTTGAAGATTCTTGCTTCACGCACCCAAAGATCCATGATGCCTCCGGGATTCACCAGGTCATCATCCACCGAAAGGATAAAGCATGCATGCGGTTGTGGTCTTTCGTATGCGGAATGTGATACATGAACTTTTTCCGTTTGCGGGTCCACATAATAATGACCCTGACTTGTTCCTTTGATACCATATGTATTGAACAATCCGGTATTGAACCATTGAGGTGAATTTGGAGCGGCGTATTGCCCGATGATCATAAAGACCAATTCGTCATAAAAGACTTGTGCATCTTTATCTGTTTCAAAGTAACCGTGGTTTTTTCCCCACTCCATCCAGCATTCCGCCATTCTGTGCGCAACCTGTTTGATGGAATGTTCTCCACCCAGACTTCCATCCTGTTGGGGGACACCCGTTTTCCGAAAATATTTCTGAGCCAGAATATCCGTTGCCACCTGCGACCATGTTCCGGGAACTTCCACATTATGCATTTCAAAAACCGCATCTCCCTGCGGGTTTCGAATCACAGAACTTCTTTTTTCATAAGCAAACTGGTCGAAAGGAGAAACCGTGTCTTCAGTAAAATAGCGGGTAAATTTCAGGCCTTTAGAATTTGATTTCATATCGTCGGACTGGTTTTTTCCAGCTTTGTTTTTTTCTTTCATTGTAATCAGTATTTGAACCACGAAGAAATTCCCTTCCCACACGCCATCATATGACTAAAATCATTAAGAAAAATAAGTAATTCAGAATCGTATGTGCAAAATTATTTGAGGTTTGGTGAAAAGTAATTTTTCGTATTTGAAATTGTATTGTGAAATAATCAATTCAACATATCCTTCAAATAGAATTCGCGAAGTTGAAACCTAATGAAAAATGAAATATTTTTTTGCTCTAAATTATTTTCAAAATAAAGTTAATGATTTATTCTAAGATATCCCGGCAGAAAACATCTCTTTCTCCTTTTATAATAAAGAAAGGAGAGCAGTATTAACCACTCCCCTTTTGAAATAAAATAAATAACTATAAGATCAAAACGGACTAATATATTCCGGATTGTGGATCACAGATGTATCCGTAAATGTTTTCAGGAATGCGATTAGGTCAGCCTTGTCCTGTGCACTGAGCATGAGTCCATATTCCTTGAAAGGTTTGGTCATGATGGGGTCGATGTTTGGAGAATTCCAATGGACTCCGGAATTATAGAATTCGATTACTTCTTCCAGTGTCTGGAACCTTCCATCGTGCATGTAAGGCGCGGTAAGTTCAATATTTCTCAATGTTGGCGCGCTGAATTTTCCGAGATCTGTTGGGCGGCCAGTGACATTGATATAACCGCGATTTTCTCCTGTGAACACAGTATCCAGACCATTATTGGTCATGACGTTGTTGGTGAGTAATGGAGTGCCGTGACAATGGAAACAATCACCTGCTTCAGTATAATAGATTGTGCTGCCGTGCATTTCTTCAGGAGTAAAGGCAGTCTGATGACGCATTACTCTGTCGTATTTTGAGCTGTCGGAAATAATGGTCCTTACAAATTGAATAATAGCGTAAGAGGTTTTTAATTTCAGCTCATCAGAAGAAATAGCACCAACATCCTTAACATTGAATGCTTCATAAAAATAACGAGGGTACAAAGGATGCGCTTTGATTCTTGCAACAATTGTATCCATATTCGGATCAAAAAATTCCGGGGTAAAATCTCCCAGTGGAACGTGATCCATATGAGCAACTTGTCCGTACCATTCAAAATCGGTATTCCATGCCAGATTGATCAGCGGTGGTACACTAATAGATTCTCCTCCGCTTGTGATGAACAGTGGAGTGGAATACGATTTGTCAGGATGATGGCAGGAGGAACAGGATCTTCCATTCATCGAAAGAATATCATCATAAAACAACATTCTCCCAAGACGAATTCCTTCAACGGTTGTTGGATTAAAATCCGGGATGACCGGAGTTGTCCAACCGGTTGGAACTCGTAAGGTGTAAGGCGTAGGAGTATAAGGAGTTTCCGGAGTGGGTGTTTCCTCAGCATCTTTTTTGCAGGAAACAGAGCTGATGCCCGCGATCAACAACATCAGCGCAAAGGATAAATAGAGTGTCTTTTTCATCACTTAATTTTTAATACATCTGCACCATTCATCATTAATTTTTCCATCGCCATCATGCTGCTCATAGAATAATTTCCGTCCATATTAAAATCATAAACAGACGGATTTTTGAACCATTCGTTCATGTTCATTTCTATATTCAAAGTATTGACTCCATCTCCAATAGTAATGGGTGCAAACAATTTTCCGTTCACCAGATAATTGTTTGTCCCGATATGCATGGCGAAGCCGAATGTGCTCCCGCTGTCGACAAAATGTCCTTCAAATTTCAGGAAGTGATACCCTCCTCCCATTCCATCTGGCCATTCCATATTCTGATTATCGGTTGTAACCGGTAATGAATAAGATTGATTGGTGGCGGAATCGAGTCCGATGCAATAAGCCAATCCGATGTAGGATCCTTTTGCAACTGAACCGATATCCAGGTTTCCGAGTGTAGGTCGGGAGCCGTCGATAAACCGATAATCCAGTATTTTCACTTCTGAACTATCTGATTTAATCAGGCGGACATTTGAAAGATAATACCATACGCGTGATATTGCATAATTGTAACCAGCTTCATTTGTATAAAGAAGCGAATCGAAATACAAAGTATTCGCATCCACAGCATGACTGATCTGAATATTTAATGTGGATGGTTCCGGAGTGGGTGTAGTTTCTTCGTCTTTCTTACAAGAACTAAAAACAAGCACCAGGGAGAGAGTAACAAGAAGATACGTTTTCATAATTACAGAATTATCGCAGAATATAAATAAACGATAATAATGCAAGGTTGTAAATGACTGGGGTCAGGTTATGTGGTATGAATTATGAATTTTGAATTTTGAATTTTTAGTTATGAGTTCTGAGTTTTCAGCTTTGGGCTCCTAGATAGGAGTTTAGTTTGGTCTATTTATATTTGAATTTAAACAGATTGCAAACTATTCACTCTTCATCATTTACTCTTCGTCATCACAACTGATTTGATAATTAGAATCATTCCAATTAAAAATAGCAAGCCAGAAATTGCAATTGCATAAAACCATGGAATTTGGCGGGCGAGAATATCCTGGTGTGTGAGCTGGCCCTGGGAAAGTGATTTTATAAATCCTGCCATTAATAATGAAAACCAAAAAATAATCAATGAAATATTACAGATCCAAAAACCGGATGATACTTTTAATGTTTTTTGAATACCGGAATAATTTTCACGGATATATATTAAAGAAGCCAGAAGAATCATGGTATTGATTCCGATGGTTGTTCCCATGGCGTGAGCGACAGTAAAATGTGTTCCGTGGGTGTGCAAATTTATCGCGGGAACCGAAAGCAGAATTGCCAGGATAAGGTTGAGAAAAATCCAGATATCCGCCGCGGATAAAAACCGGAAAGCATTGATATTTCCAAAACGATTGATTTCTGAAACTGTACTACGCCATTGATAAATAATATTACCAAGGATTAAAAGTTCTGTCATACTTATAATATAGGACACATCCCTGATCCAGGTAGAAGCAGGTACTATATAAGTATGATGTCCCCAGTTGAACATCAGATTTGTCAAACCGAGAAAGAAGAAAAAGAATGTTTTTCGGGCAAATACAACACTGGTTTTACCACTTATTTTTTCCATGAGGTAAAATGCCGTTCCATAAACCATCATATTCCAGGAGCCAACCATTGAACCCAATGCTTTCCATTGTATTGTCGTATCCCTTACAATATTGTCACGGAAGTAAGGAATAATCCAAAGCTGGGACTCCAGAAAAGTGAACGCGAAAAATATCAGTCCGACAGACCACATCCATAAATAGATTGGCCATTTGCCAATATATTTTCTGACAGTGGAGAAATAATTTACCAGAAATACGATCCAATACGATAGGATGAGGAGTCCAAGTACCGGAGGAAATTCCAGGTATTCTCTGCCACCAAAAATTCCGGAAAAATATCCGGCTGATATCAGGAGGATAGTAATGACCAGCAAACTGTAATGCAACCAACCCAGCTTGAGAGAATACAATGGTTGTTTTACAATTCTGGGTAAATAATAATAAATACCACCCGAAGCGGCTGTAAAAATCCAGGTAATAACAAGTGAAACGTGCAATGGACGTAAACGTGTGAAAGGAAATGAATCCTTCATCCAAAGCGGTATTACATATTGGATCCCACCGGCCAATCCAAACAAAAGTCCGGCAAGCAAACAAACCATCGCTGTGATGAGGAATGTTTTCGCAAGCTTGTCGGATTTTTCCATAGACATAATCGGCGAAATACCGTAAATTAATTATACAGCATCATGATAATTCTCACTTTCAAATTTGTGAAAATGCATAAATCAAAATAAGTCCCGATTCTAGTGCAAATATCAGATCAATTCAAATTGCGCGGTGAAATGACGGAGGAAATGCGGCTCGTGAGTAATTCTTAATCCTCGTGCAGAATCTTTTGCCTTAATTACTTCATCAAAAACCTCTATAACAAAATCGATATGACTTTGCGTATACACACGACGAGGAATAGCCAAACGTACCAATTCCATCGGAGCAGGAATTAATTTACCCTTGTCATCGTATTTCCCGAACATGACAGAACCAACCTCCACACAACGGATACCTCCCATTTTGTACAATTCACACACTAGTGCTTGTCCGGGATAATGTTCAACTGGAATATTCGGATAAAATCCTTTCGCGTCAATATACACAGCATGTCCACCGACCGGATAAATCAGCGGTACACCTTTTTTGTATAATGCTTCGCCCAGATAAGTTGTGCTCCTGATCCGGTAATGCAGGTATGCGGGATCAAAGACTTCTTCCAGACCTATAGCGATTGCTTCCATGTCTCTGCCAGACAATCCACCGTATGTTGCATATCCCTCTGTAATAATGAGCAATTGCGTACAGGCATCCGATAAATCCTTACTACGCAGGGAAAGGAATCCGCCCATGTTTACAAGTCCATCCTTTTTCGCGCTCATGATACAGGCATCAGCATAGGAACACATTTCCTGCGCGATTTCTTTGAAGGTTCTGTCTTTAAAACCCTCTTCCCTGTCGTGAATGAAGTAGGCATTCTCCGCGATGCGACACATGTCCAGGATAAACAGAATATTTTCTTCGTGACATATCTTTCCAACTTCCCGCGCATTTTGCATACTCACCGGCTGACCTCCCCCGCTGTTGTTGGTGACAGTCAAAATTACTCCGGCAATATTTTTTGCTCCCAGTTCTCGAATCAGTTCTTTTAATTTTACCACATCCATATTTCCTTTGAAAGGATGATGCGCGGAAAAATCTTTTGCTTCAAGAATTGGAATATCGTACGCGAGAGCGCCGGAGAATTCAATATTGGCACGTGTCGTATCGAAATGGGTATTGCTGATAAAATATTTTCCTTCTCCACCGAGATGGCTATACAAAATCCGCTCCGCTGCCCTACCCTGATGCGTTGGCAAAATGTATGGCATGCCGGTGAGATCATGCACGACTTTTTCAAATTTTGTCCAGCTCCTTGCTCCCGCATAGGATTCATCTCCTGCCATCATCCCTGCCCATTGATTCTGACTCATCGCGGATGTTCCGCTATCCGTCAGAAAATCGATAAGCACTTGTTCACTCTTGAGGAGAAATGGATTGTAATGTGCTTCTTCCAAAAATTCCTTTCGCTGAGCTTCTGTAGTTACCGATAATGGTTCCACCATTTTTATGCGGAAGGGTTCGAATATGGTTTTGAAATGCATGGATGGATTTTAGATTGTAGATTTCTGATTGTAGATTTCTGATTGTAGATTGTAGATTGTAGATTTTAGAATTACGTCGGTGGCTATTTCCCTAGTGTTCAACTCATAACTCATAACTAATAACTAATAACTAATAACTAACAACTAAGCTCCTTCAAGTGCCTGCTGTATATCCCAAATAATATCATCCGGATATTCTACGCCGATGGAGAGGCGGATTAATTTTTCTGAGATGGCGAGGCGATCGCGGTCTTCCTTGGAGACATCGCAATGGGTCATTGTAGCAGGATGTTCTGCTAATGATTCAGTACTGCCCAGACTTACCGCCAATTTGATCAGACGAAGGTGATTGAGAAAATCAAAAGCTTCCGCTTCTCCTCCTTTGATATCAAAGGACACCATCGCGCCGGGATTCAGGCATTGGCGTTTGTAGATTTCGTGCTGAGGATCATTCTCTTTAATCAAACCGAGATAATAAACCTTTTCAACTTTGGGATGCTTTGAGAGAAAGTCAGCGACTTTCATCGCGTTCTTACTTTGCGTTTCCATTCGCACCTTTAATGTTTCAAGACTACGCATCAGGAGCCAGCCTGTCCATGGTCCGGCCATGTTACCCAGAAAAGTCCTGAGAGTTTTTATTCGCTTCATCAGTTCAAAGGAACCCAGGCAAGCACCGGCAATCACATCACTGTGCCCACCAATGTATTTTGTGGCGGAATACAATACCAGATCGGCTCCATGTTGCAACGGATGTTGCCATAGCGGACCCATATAGGTATTGTCAACAGCAAGAGGAATTTTTCTTGCAGGGGTAGAAAATTTCGCGGCGATACGTGCGCACAATTCCATATCGATAAGAGAATTGGTGGGATTCGCCGGAGTTTCAATGTAAACCAATCCCAGCTTGTCTTTCTTTCCACTCTTTTCAATCATGGATTCGATGTCCTTCTCTGAATGTCCGGCATGAAAGGCGATGCTTGTAATTCCAAGTCGGCTTAATACCTGATGAATAAAATGATCCGTTCCGCCATAGAGCGGAGAACTGTAAAGCAGAAGATCTCCGGGTGATAAAAATTCCATCAGCACAGTGGTGATTGCGGCGAGACCGCTTTCAAACACAGCGCAATCATCGGCTTTATCCCAGAGTGTAAGTCTGTTCTCCAGAATTTCCAGATCCGGATTATTGATTCGCGAGTAGATTAATCCGAGTTTTTCAGTCTTCCCTTTTTCACGGAGACCATAGGCCACTTCAAAGAACGCCTTTCCATCTTCCGCTGACTTAAAAACAAATGTTGATGTTTGAAAGATTGGGCATTTTAATGCGCCTTCTGACCATTCCGGTTTATAACCGAATGACATCATCAGGCTTTCGGGTTTGAATTGTCTTTCCATTTTATTTGTCTTACGTCTTAAACTATAAAGGCTTGAATTTCGCCTGGAAGAAACGGAGATACTGAGGCTCAAATGTCATTTTCAAGCCTTTGATCTTTTTTCTTCTTAAGAATACTTCATTAACAGATTCCGCGACAACATCCATGTGTGCCTGTGTATAGACACGACGCGGGATTGTAAGTCGAACCAATTCCAGTTCCGGGTAATAGTGGTCGCCGGTTTCCTTATTTCTTCCGGCGGAAACAATCCCTCTTTCCATTGTGCGCACACCTGAATCGAGATAAATTTCTGCAGCAAGTGTTTGCGCAGGAAACTGTGTTTGTTTCAGATGAGGCAAAAATCTTTTTGCATCGATAAAAATTCCATGTCCGCCGATTGGGATAACGATCGGAATTCCCATGTCCAACAATTGATGACCGAGATATTCCACCTGTCCGATGCGGGCACGAATATGATCGTCTTGCACTGATTCTGAAATACCGATAGCCATCGCTTCCATATCGCGTCCGGCTAAACCGCCATACGTGTGCAAACCTTCATATACCACTACCAGGTTGCTGGCTTCGTCGTACAATTTTTTATCGTTCAATGCCAGGAAGCCACCGATATTGACCAGCGCGTCTTTTTTCGCGCTCATCGTCGCGCCATCTGTGAGCGAACAAATTTCTTTTACAATCTCTGCAACTGATTTATTCGCATATCCTTTTTCGCGGACCTTTATGAAATAAGCGTTTTCAGCGACACGTGTCATGTCGTGAATAATTTTTATTTTATGCTTATTTGTATAAGCTCTCAGTTCCTTCAGATTCGCCATCGATACCGGTTGTCCGCCGGCCATATTCACTGAAGTCGCGAGCGACACATAAGATATTTTCTTAGCACCGTGCTGACGAACAAGGGCATCGAGTTTACTGATGTCCACATTTCCTTTGAATGGATGTTCACTTAGTGAATCATGAGCTTCATCGATAATGATATCCGCGAAAGTTCCGCCGGCAAGTTCCTGGTGAAGACGAGTGGTGGTGAAATACATATTTCCGGGAATGATATCTCCCGGTTTGATCATTATTTTTGAAATGATGTTCTCTGCTCCTCTTCCCTGGTGAGTAGGTACTACATGACGGTAACCATAATACTTCCGGATTGCTGCTTCGAGATGATAAAAATTTTCGCTACCCGCGTAGGCTTCGTCACCGGTCATCATTCCCGCCCATTGGCGATCAGACATAGCAGATGTACCGCTATCTGTCAGCAAATCGATGTACACATCTTTTGAATGGAGCAGGAACGTATTGTAACCGGCTTTTCCCAAAGCAACTTTTCTTTCTTCACGGCTGGTCATGTGCACCAGCTCTACCATTTTTATTTTATAGGGCTCGGCCCAGGATCTTTTTGATTTTTTCATTATGGAATTAATTTCTTCAATGAATTTGTTTAATATTTAATGTTAAGCTGAAAACTATTTTGATTCATTTTATTTGGCAATTATCATCGTACAGCTATTGGGGATCCACTGTATTTTCCTGCAAGCGCGATTTGATCGACATATTTCAGGTATTCGATGACATCAGCGACTTCCTGCTGTTGCAGGTGCAGGTTTGGCATTCTAGGGCTGCCACTTATGAGGAACGCATTTGCAAGAATTTCCCCTTTGCCTTGTTGCGACATGGTTGTCGTAAGCTCAGGACCGAGATAACCACCCAGACCAAAAATCTGATGACAAGCGGCACAATTGTATTTCTGATAAACGAGCTTTCCTCTTTGAGCAGCTTCATCAGGGTGTATGGTGATTGCGGGTCCTGCGGTTCCTGCCGTATATACCCATAAGGAATACAAGAGGTAACAAACAGATAAGCTCAATAAAACAATCGCTTTGTTCTTCATTCTCACAATTTCTTTCCCTTTAAATAAAAATGAACAATTGATTCCGGGAGGAATCCTGAAGAGAATTGTTCAGTTTAGCTCAACGTTGAAGAGAATTTTCCGGAAACTTTCCGCGAATGGATAGACCACACTAATTACTGATAAAACCAACGCGAAAATGATTGAAGAAAAATGAACATTTCTCTTGTTGTATTGCTCAGGGATAAAATGAACTTGCAGTAATGATTCCCCTATCCTTTTTCATCCGAAGGTTGGTTTTTGACGATCTCAAAACAAAGGTGTACCGCCGACATTGTGTGCATGAAATGCGAGAAGCGGGATATGAGTATGGTAGGCAAGCTTGCGTGTCAAACTCTTACTGGTCAGTTTGTCAAAGAAATTTCTTTTCCGCATGGAAACAGAAAGAATATCCACATCATTTTCCATGATAAACTGATCAAGAGCTTCTATTGTGTTTTTGCCGGAAATCAGATTAAACAAAAACTGATCGTACGGAATATTAGTATTCACCTGCCCTTTAAACCATTCAAGCATCCTGCTTTCCATTTTGCTATCCTGGTTATCGTCTACATGCAGAATTACAATTTCAGCATTGAATGGTTTCATTATTTCAGCCAACAAATAGATGGACTGAAAATCATTGTCGGCATAATTGGTCGCGAATACTACTTTTTTAGGAACTTTAAAATGAGATTCAGCTGGTATAGCTAAAACCGGACAATGACACTTTTCAATTACATCCGCAGTATTGCTGCCGATTAATATTTCGGTCATTCCGCTGGCTCCTTTTGTACCCATTACTACCAGATCAATTTTCTGCTCCTTCACTACATCTATAATCTCTTCAACAGCAAAACCGATGGTTGTTACATTTTCAATTTCAACCTGTCCAAAGTTTTTTTCAATTTCTTTTTTGAGTAAATTCAAATGATTTAATGAATCTTTTTCCAGGCTAACCGGATCTACAGCCATGATTACTTCATTCGCTGACACAACGGGAAGATGTGTCGAATGAAACAAAACTATTTTGCTATCCAGGGTTTTGGCCAGGTTGCATGCATAATCCGTTGCATTCTTCGCATTCGAAGAAAAGTCTGTGGGCACAAGAATTTTTCGAATTGGGTTTATATTAAAATTTTTCATGGATATACGAATTCGAAGTATGTTTCAAATCTACCTTCAACATTCCCATGTCTATATGACAGAAGTCATTACCAGGTTTGATCTTCATCAGGCGTTAAATGTTAATATGTCAAACATTTGAATGTCTTTTAGTATTTGTCAGGAATTTCTAAATTTGAAAGAAATTATCCATCACCAGTTTTATTGGTACAACTTTTATGTTTAAAAAAGTTCAGTTTTTCGGGTTGGCTTTGAGCTTGATTATCTTCGGATTAACTTGTTTTGCGCCCCGGGCACTTCACCTTGAGTTTGTTTATTCTCTCATTGTACTCATGACGATCTGGTCGCCAGGTAACCGAACGACTTTTGATGCGAGCGTATTGCTTTCCGGCATGATCATTCTCGGATACTTCATCAATTTCCGAAAGAATCCTTCGGAAACGGAAGATGTTGTAACCAATATTCTGCCCTTACTTTTTATTTGGGCCTTCACGTTTGCCATCATCAAATATAAGGAGTCACAGGAAAAGCTTCTAAAAAGCACACAGCATTTGGACGCGATGTTCAAGCATGCGACTGAAGGTATTATCATCAGTAATAAAAAGGGTGAAATCGTGATGGCTAATCCCAGGTCCCTTGAGCAATTCGGATATAAGGATATTGGTTTGGTCGGAAAACAAATCGAGCTGCTAATTCCTGACCGCTTCACTCCAAGGCATGGCCATTACCGCAATGAGTATTATGACGAATTGCACAACCGGCCAATGGGGAAAGGTCTCAGTTTGTTTGCTAAACGAAGGGATTCCACCGAATTCCCTGTTGAAATCAGTTTAAGTTCTTTTAAAATCAAAGACCAACTTTACGTCATCAGTTTTATCATTGATATCACAGAAAGAAAAAAGCAGGAAGACATCATTAACCAGGTCAATGAGGAACTTGAAGGAAGAGTAGAAATGCGAACGAAGGAGCTTGCGGAAGCCAATTATACCCTGGCAGAAGTGAATTCTAGTTTGCAGGAGGAGATGGAGGTCAGGGCAAAAGTGGAAGATGCCTTGCGGGATAGCCAGCGATTGTACAGTACGATTGCGAGAAATTTTCCGAACGGAATGATCTGTGTGATCGACAAATCAATGAGAACAGTGTTCATTGATGGTAAGGAATTGCAGGAATTGAATCTCAAGCGTGACGAACTCACCGGAATGCCGGTTGGATCACTACCCTTCTGGAAAGGTGAACCTATGGTTTCAGATCAAATGCAGAAAGTGTTCAACTGGGAAAGTATTTCTCTTGATTTTGAACACAATGAACGGAACTACAGTATGATTTCTGTGCCATTACCAGATGCCAAAGGCTTTGTAAAAGAAGCATTGATTGTAGTACAAAATATTACAGAGCTTAAAAACGCGGAGAAAGAAATCCTCTTATCATTAGAAAAGGAGAAATCGCTTAATGAAATGAAATCCAAATTCGTGTCCATTGCATCGCATGAATTTCGGACTCCATTAAGTACGATATTATCCTCTGTTTCACTTTTAGAAAAGTATAATAAACCCGAAGAATCCGAGAAAAGGGCAAAACACATTGACCGTGTAAAATCGTCTGTAAAAAACCTGACTGAAATTCTCAATGATTTCCTGAGTCTTGAGAAACTCGAAGGAGGCAATATCGAGGCACACCCCAGCGAATTTGATTTGGTTAATTTTTCAGAGGACGTAAAAGAAGAGCTTCAGATCGTCGCAAAACCGGGCCAAATCATCAATTACAAGCATGAAGGCCAGATTCGTGAAGTAAATCTGGACAAACAGGTACTTCGGAATATTTGCTTTAACCTTTTAAATAATGCCATAAAATATTCACAGGAAGGCAAGGAAATCGATTTTACCACCATTATTGGTGATCAAATAATTGTTAAAGTGACAGATCACGGTATCGGGATTCCGGCAGAAGACCAGGAGCACCTTTTTGAGCGATTTTTCAGGGCTGCTAATGTTACTGCCATCCAGGGAACCGGTTTGGGCTTAAATATTGTGCGCAGATATGTGCAATTATTGAAAGGAAACATAGAATTTAGCAGCGAAATCAATAAAGGTACTACCTTTACCGTCAAAATTCCATTGAACACTAGCACAGCAGTATGAAAAAGATATTACTTATAGAAGACAACAAGGATATGCGGGAAAACATCTCCGAAATCCTCGAACTTGCCAATTACTCGGTTGTAACGGCTCCAAATGGCCGTATTGGGGTTGAATTAGCCGGTAAAGAAACTCCTGATTTAATTATTTGCGATATCATGATGCCCGATCTGGATGGTTATGGGGTATTGTATTTATTGAGCAAGAATCCGGCAACATCAGGAATTCCGTTTATTTTCCTTACAGCAAAAGCCGAAAAATCGGATATGCGAAAAGGTATGAGCATGGGTGCTGATGATTATCTGACGAAACCTTTTGAAGAAATGGAGCTGCTGAATGCGGTAGAAGCTCGTTTACGCAAAAATGAAATTTTCAAAAAGGAATTCAATAAAAATGTCGAAGGACTGAATGAGTTCCTTGCAAAAGCCAAAGGTCTCGAGGAATTGAGCAAACTTTCTTCCGAGAGAAAAATACATCATTTCAAGAAAAAAGAAATGATCTATATGGAAGGTGATGAGCCCAATGGAATCGTATTCATCAACAAGGGAAAAGTAAAAACCTTTAAAACAAATGAAGATGGTAAGGAATTTATCACTTCTATTCAAAATGAAGGTGATTTTATCGGATACATTGATTTGATTGAAAATACAGAATACCGTGAATCCGCTGAAGCACTTGAAGAGGCGGAAATCTGCATTATCCCAAAACAGGATTTTTTCTCTCTCTTGTATTCTAACCGTGATGTCGCGGCGAAGTTCATCAAACTGCTCAGCAATAACCTCCAGGAAATGGAAGAGAAACTGATCAACCTGGCCTACAACTCTGTAAGGAAACGAGTCGCTGACGCGCTGATTTCTCTGCAGAATCAATTTGTGCATCATGGGGACAAATCTCTTGTTTTCTCTGTTTCAAGGGAGGATCTGGCAAGTATGGTGGGTACAGCTACAGAATCTGTCATCCGTACGCTTTCTGATTTTAAGGAAGAAAAACTCATTGATATCCGTGATAAGAATATTTATATCCTGAACCCGGATAAATTAACAAGGATGAAGAACTAAAGCTCTACTACTCTTTTGGAAAAAAACCGGTTTTCACTCGAAACCGGTTTTTTCATAATCTATTTTCAAAGTACAGAATTAAGTGTAAATGAAATTTATCCGGCAAAACTTTATCTGAATGAAAATACAATTACTACTTCTGACCTGGATATTTCTACTCCTGAATACCTTGGGTAAATGTCAGGGTATCGATCCTGGTGATGTTGGAAAAATCAGGGCTGAATTTCGCCTCGGCGCCGGTGGTGGAACGGAAAATCATCCGGTATTTGAATCCACGAATGGAACCACAATCAATATCAGTGCAGGTGGAGGATTGGCGGTTGGATTAAACCTTGGTTACAGGCTTTACGATCCTTTTGAACTCAGTTCGGAATTCATGTATCAAATCAGCGTTTTGGATCAACCCGTGTCTAATGCGAGTGGAAAATTTCATCGCTTTGTCGTTGCCCCTACTGCAAAATACCTGATCTTTTTAAAGAAAAGTATCCGAAGGATCAGTATAAACGTTGGTGCAGGATATGGATTTTATTCAGCCGGACGAATGGATATAGATGGAAGCAGAATCTCCGGAAGTGCTCACAATATTTATGATTACAAAAATTCATCCGGACCGCACGGTTGTATAGAGTTTGAATTGTGCAACCGAAAAAAGATGTCATTTATCGGTGGCATCAAATATTACAATGTAAAATACTCTATCGAAAAAGTACAAAGTGACGGATACAATATTCCACTTAACATTATTCCAGCTGATATAATGGATGAGATAGCGAAAATAGATGGATCAGGTTTGGATATGTACGCTGGAATCTCCTACCTGTTTTAAAAGAAAAGGAGGTTCGGATGAACCGAACCTCCATTCAGCACAAAAAGCTTACATCACAGCAATTTCTTTTGCTTTGGATACGTGCAACGCTTTTTTCGCAAGATTAAGGCGAAGCACACCATCAACATATTGCGCTTTGATGTCGCTTTCGATGACATTTTCAGGAAGGGTAAAAGAACGCAGGAAAGAAGAATAATTGAATTCCTTTCGGGTGAAATTCTTTTCCTTTTCTTCTTTTTCTAATTTAGTTTCTGCCGAAATTGTTAAAATCCCATCTTCAATTTTGATTTTAAAATCTTCCTTTTTCAGTCCGGGAGCAGCAACTTCAATTTGATAAAACTTCTCGTTATCGAGAACATTTACAGGAGGTAACCATTCTTTACGAAGAATGGTATCAAAATTCAAATTCTCTGTGTCAAAGAAATCAGAAAGCAGAGAACGGTAGGCAGGCATGTCAACAAGACTTTTTTTAATGAGTGTCATGGCCTTTGGTTTTTGTATTATTAACGATTACTAAAATAACAATACAAATTTACCATGAACGAGTTCCAGACACCAATGACAGCAATCACTTCGTTTCCTGTGATAAAACAAAAAAAACAAATGGCAATGATATTTGTTATTTAAGACTATTTTTTTTTGAAATTAATGAAGTAAAAAAAACGCCTCCTCTTCTCTCATTAAAATAATCCCAACCCGAAACGGGATTATGTTAAGCCAGCTAAATAAAATTGTAAAATAAATCTTTGGTAAGAAAAAGAAAATTATCTGAATGCAAAATAATCTCTGAAAAAATGTACTTAATCAAACTGCTTCCATAATTGGTCGATCTTCGTGCTTCAGCGCTAGTAATGGAATTTTTGTCTGGTGCGACATCAGATTTGTCATGCTGCTATGAAACATAGTAAACGGAAAATGAACCGGGTGTGTAAACATAACAAGGATGTCCGCCGGCTTCTTTGAAAGAAAATATTCTATTCCCTTTGCAACTTTTGTGTTTTTAGAAATATATCCGGATAAAGACGGGTATTTAACCATCTTCCTGATTTTAGCGGTCATTTTTTCAACAGCTTCTTCCGCATGAAGTATGTGTTTATCATCCACAAAAAGAAATATTATTTCCGCTTTGAATTTTGACGCAAACGGTGTAATCATCATTGCGGCTTTGATGTTATCTTCATGAAGATCGGTAGAAAAAACAATTTTCTTAATAGATGAATACTCCGCATTTTTTGGAATGCAAAGTACCGGGCAATGTGCATCACGAATCACCCGTGCGGTGGTACTTCCTATCAACATTCTTTCCAGTTTGGATGATCCGGTTGTACCAAGGATGATCATATCAGCATTAAGTTCCTGAGCGAGATCAACAATTTTTTCATGAGACAATCCTTGCACTACGCGGATTTCAAAGCTTAGCTTTTTAAATTCCTTTGACAACTTCTTCATTAAAGTGTTCAATTTCTTTTCCGCAGATAATCTCAACTGATCATCGGCATACTGAACAGCCGTCATCACGACCTCCGAATACATTACTGTTGAATCAAATGTATGGACAAGGATAATTCGGGAATTGAATTCACCAGCTAAACCACATGCATAACGAATAGCATTCGTGGCTGATAATGAAAAATCAGTGGGGCAAATGATTAGTTTCATGATCTTGAATTTAAATTATAAAATTAAACAGGATAATCGGGAAAAACAATGACGAAGGTCCAAATCAGGAGAACGAATGTCATCTACTGCCAACTTTTCTTGCTTCACAACTATAGAAATTTTCCAAATGTTTTGAATGAAACAGTCGGATGTAATAATACGAATTGAAGTCAACTGACGCATGTCATTCAATACCAGCTATTGTTGCAGTACCTTTCAGATACATATTTAATGATTATGAAAACAATTTTAGTACCTGTTGATTTTTCAGAAAGTTCATTTAATGCGGCTTTGTATGCGATCGACCTGGCAAAAGCAGGAAACGCGATTGTTCATTTGTTGAATGTGTATCACATTCCAAATCCATTGAAGTCTCTTCCTCTTGAGATAATCATTACTCCTGATGAATTGAAAGAGAATTCGGATTCCATGCTTAAACAGATGACCAGCAGGCTCAGAGAACTACGACCAGAATGCGGTCCTGTCACCTTTATATCTCAAAATGGTTTCACTTTACAGGAAATTAACCATTACTCAAATTTTATTCATGCCGACCTTATCGTAATGGGAATGCGAGGAGTAGGGAAAATCAGGGAAAAGATTCTTGGAAGCATTACCACAGGAATGATCAATCAGTCAGCAATTCCAATGTTGGTGATACCTGAAAATGCTCCATTTCGTATTCCCAAAAAGATCCTTTTGGCAAGCGATGGTTCAGCTATTCATTCGCAGTCGCATTTGAAAGTTCTCTTCCAGATGGCAAATCAATTTAACAGTTGTATAGACATTCTAACTGTTCTGACAAAAGAGAATATTCACAAACGGGAATCAATTATCGATCAGCTGGAAAGAAGTTTTATCAATACCAACCACCAGTATCATTTCAAAGAAATGACGAATGTGGGAGATGCTATTAATGATTTTATCGCCAAAACTGAAAGCGACATTCTTGTAATGCTACCCAGGAAACATAATTTCCTGGAGTATCTTTTTGAAAGAAGTCATACCCGGTCTCTCGCATTTCATACACACATACCATTGCTGACTTTACCGGATTGAAAGTAATATCTCAGTTTGGAGTAAGGGTTGTTAAAAATGTCATATCTTAGAGAAATGGATGTTCTCAAGTTAATCAAATATTTTCTTCTGTATCTGATTGAATGCAAATTCTCATAATGTTAAATGATAGGCGTCATGACCTTAATTCATGAAAATGGAGTATTTTTGTAGAAGAATCTTAAAATTCACTGTCATGAAAAACACTTCAAAAATATTGTTAGCATTGGTTGGAGGAGTTGCACTAGGAGCTGCTATTGGTGTATTGCTCGCACCTGATAAAGGAAGTGAAACAAGAAAAAAGATCAAAGATACAGCTCGGGATCTGGGTGACAAGGCTAAAGACAAATTTCGCCAAACGATGAAAACAGCTTCTGATATGAAATCAAGAGTGGAAGCTGAAGCCGAAGAATTAATCTGAATTCGCAGCTTATGTTAAACGAGGAAAAGCAGGAAATTGAAGAACTTGTTGATAGCGCGAAAGAGTATATAGAAACGCGTAGTGAAATCAGCAAGCTAAAAGCGATAGACAAGGGAAGTAAAATGGCCGGAAGTATGGCCTCCGGAATTATACTAATGGTGTTGTTCTTCGCCATTCTTGCCTTCGTCAGCATTGCTGTTGCTTTTGCTCTTTCAGAATGGATCGGAAGAGCATTTTCCGGATTTTTGATTGTGGCGGGATTTTATCTCCTTGTCTTCGTTTTGCTTGCGTTGAATAAAGAACGTTGGATTGAAAATCCAGTAACGAATTCTATTATCCGGAATTTTTTCAAGGACCATGAAAAAGATTGAGACACGCGAACAGCTACAGGCAGAGATTTCCCGTCTTGAAACTCTGGCAAAAAACCAGGAGGAAGATTTACGCAAGCAATTGCGTGAGGTAAGAAATCAATTCCGTCCGGAAAACATGGCGATAAATGCCTTGGCATCGATTACCGGAATAAAAATTAACAAAAACGAATTTCTGAAAAACGGAATCGCGGTTGGATTGTCTCTCGTGCTTCAACGTTTTATTTTCAAAACAGAAACCAATCTGGAACGCAAGATTTATTCCTGGGTTGATGAATTGTTCGACAAAGTAAAATCAATCATCAACAAATTCAGCAAAACCGGGGCTGTTGGTTCTGAACGTATTGAAAAGGAAGAACAGAACTGACAGTATGAAATTGGTTTTTCAATCCCTTTTGGTAGGGATATTTCTATCTATCTTTTTGCAATCACAGGTTTTCGCATGTGAGATGTGTGGTTGTTTTATGGGTATCACTCCATACGACAATCAAAGTACCATCGGCGTTGTATACAAATACAAAAGCTACAGCGGATATCCGGGCCAGAGCGAGCCAAGAAGTTTATTTCCCGATGGATCTCTTCGTGTTGGTCAACCAGGAACAAGCATAGATCATGCAGGACATACGGGAATCAGCAGTAATTCCACGAAAGATTTTGAAATTTACAGGAGTGTTGAAATCAGGGGAAAATACTTTATCCATCGCCGTATTGAACTAAACGCCGTTCTCCCCTATCTGATGAACAGCCATCGATCAGGAAGCACTTCAATGAAAATAAGTGGTACCGGAGATCTTAATTTGTTCGCGGGATACCATGCAATTCAAAGAATGGATGACCACTTGATTCAACAGCGTTTAATTACAGGTTTGGGAATAAAATTAGAGACCGGTTCATCTACAATCACCAATGAGGAATCGCAACGCATACACTTAATGATGCAACCCGGAACAGGTAGTACCGATTATTTCACTTATTTAAATTACATAGCCGGCTATAAAAATGCAGGATTAAGTATTTACGGAATGTATAAGCTGAACAACAGCAATTCCTTTGGTGAAAAAATCGGAAACTCAATTTCTTCACAAGCAAACATATTTTACAAAATCAAAAAAGGGAATTGGATTTTAATTCCTGCCATTCAAACTTATTTCGAACATAGTGGTGGTGAGTATATTTCTAACCTATACCAGGAAGGAACAAAAGTGCAGGAAATAATGAGTGGTGCCGGACTTGATGTTTATTTCAAAAACATAGGTCTGAACATGTTATTCCAAATACCAGTCTCTGAAGAAACAAGTCAGAATGAACTTCGCAGTAGTTGCAGAATCGTACTTGGACTTACTTATAATTTTTCACAAATGTCTTTTCTTTTTGGAAAAGATGAATAAAAGCATTCCTTATCCGCTACCCAAAAAGCAACAATACAGCATACTCATTCTCAGAATTGCTTCAGAGATAGTAGCCACCTTATTTTTCAGAAGAAATTAATACTGAATTATCCGGAGAAGGAACTACTCTTTCTTTTTTGTACTCAAACCGAAGAGGGTGTACAGGGGACAAAAGGACACAAAACTTGTCAGCAGAAATACAACTGCTAATACTAACAGGACAATAGCAAGAGTTCCTGTAATTGTACCGGCGGCATATAAACCTGCAACGATTAATGCAATGATTACGCGAATCGCGCGATCGGCAGTACCCATGTTCTTTTTCATAGAAAATATTTTTTTGTGATCCAAAGTTATCACGTGGCAACGATCTGAATTGTGACAATTATCACCAAGCTGGCAATAAAATTCAGAGAATTTTCAGGATTTGATCGGGAAATTAAATGTAAGGCGGATCTTTTTTATCCTGCAAATTGGAAATAAAGTAATGTTACCGCAGCGGTAGTCATAATAATCAGGGTAATGGCACCGAGAATATTTGAGCGTTTTGTATTGGTAAACTCACCCATGATTTTCTTATTATTACAAATATGCAGAATCATTGCAATCAGGACTGGTGCAGTAATTCCATAAAGGATCGCGGTGTAGATTAAGGATTGAACCGGGCTGATTCCAATAAAATTAATGGACAAGGCAACCAGCAACGATATGATGATCACCATGTAGAACCCTTTCGCTTCATGAAATTTTTTATTGAGCCCTTCTTCCCATCCGAAAGATTCAGAAATAATATAAGATAATGAGCCTGCCAAAACCGGAATGGCCAGAAAACCTGTACCCAGCATTCCGAGTGCAAAAAGCAGGTAAGTCAATTTTCCTGCAAGTGGTCTCAAAGCAAGCGCTGCCTGATCAACGGTATCAATTTGATGAATCCCTCCTGAATACAAAATCACACCGGAAGTCAGAATAATAAAGTACATCACAACATTAGAAAACAACATTCCGAAATCGATGTCCAATCTCATGTCAGAGAGGATTTTTTTATCCACAATTATTTTTTTTTGTAAAACCTCCTCCACTTCCATGCTCGCCTGCCAGAAAAAACAATAGGGTGAAATTGTTGTCCCAAGAATTCCTACGAGAATTCCAATGAATTCCTTATTCATGTGAATCTCCGGAATCACCGTACTTCGAAGTATCACCTTCCAGTCAAGATCCGATAAAAACGGGACAATCACATAACACAACAGAGTGAGGCAAAGCCATTTCATAACCCTCGCTATTTTGCGGTAGGGCAAATAAATAATCATCGCCATTAAAAAAATTGTAAAGAAAAGAGAGAATATTCCGGCATGAACGGAAGGAATCAGCAAGTTCATCACCGCACCCATTCCTGCTATATCCGCACCAATATTCAGCGTTATGGCCGGGAAGCTAAAGATGATCATAAGATACACGATCATTCTTGGATAATTCCTTTTCAGCGTACCTGCAAGTCCATGGCTTGTGACCAATCCGATTCTAGCGCACATTTCCTGAACAGAAGAAACCATTGGGAAAACCATCCAGGCTGTCCACAGCGTGGACAAACCAAAAGCGGCCCCGGCTTGTGAATAGGTCGCAATTCCGGAAGGATCGTCGTCGCTGGCACCTGTGATCAGGCCCGGTCCAAGGACAGAAAGGAATTTACTTTTAACGCTTTTGCCTGATTTTTCACTCATTTTATAACATTCAATTTTCAGGCTCTGGATTTGCCTCAAATTAAATGCCACACAACAATACAAAAATTTAATGCTATTCCGGAAAATCAGACAATATGATTATCCTCAGAAAGAACGGTGATACCTCTCATTAGGAGTATCAGGATTAAACCGTATTTTTGGATATAATACTTTTAAGAGTATGCCTCATAAGAATGCATCTGTTTCACCCAAAGACCCATTTTCTATATTCCCGGTGAAGGTAAAAGCATTTTTTAAGGAAGCCGGTGATATCAGCGCATTTGCTGCGCGTTTTTTCAGAGAAGTATTATTTCCTCCATATGAATTCAAAGAGATTATCCGACAATGTTACCAAATCGGGAACAAATCTCTTGGATTGGTTGGAGTAACCACTTTCATCATTGGGCTGGTTCTCGCTTTGCAATCCAGGCCAACACTTGTTGAATTTGGTGCCGAGTCATGGCTACCGGCAATGGTCGGAATTTCGATCATTCGTGAAATAGGACCAGTAATCACAGCTCTGATTTGTGCCGGAAAAATTGGTTCCAGTATCGGAGCGGAACTGGGTTCAATGAGAGTTACCGAACAAATCGACGCGATGGAAGTGTCGGGAACAAATCCATTCAAATACATCGTCTCCAGCAGAATTATCGCTACAACATTGATGATACCTGTATTGGTCATCATTGGTGATGCCATAGCCTTGTACGGAGCATTCCTTGCTGTTAAGATGAAAGGCGCTGTTAGTTTCACACTATACTTTCATCAGATATTTGAATCTCTTGAATATTCGGATGTGATGCCATCATTCATCAAATCCTTTTTCTTCGGATTTGCTATCGGACTGATTGGATGTTTCAAAGGTTATTTTTCAAGGAAAGGAACAGAGGGCGTGGGTAAATCAGCTAACTCCGCAGTGGTTGTGGCCTCTTTGCTCATTTTTATCATTGATTTAATTGCCGTTCAAATTACAGAATTCTTAGGGCTGATCTAAATGACTGTAGAGAACAACATAAACACCTTATTAGAAGCCAAGGCGAGCCATGTGATACAGGAACCGATTATAAAGATCAGTCACCTGGTAAAATCCTTCGGGGAAAACGAAGTTTTAAAAGATTTTAATCTCACCTTACATAAGGGGGAAAATGTGGTTGTATTGGGACGTTCCGGATGTGGTAAATCTGTTTTAATAAAATGTATAGTAGGCCTTTTAAAATACGAAGGTGGCTCCATTCAGGTTTATGGAGGTGAGGTAAATAAACTCAATCAAAAGCAGCTGGATGAACTGCGGGCCAAGATTGGATTTGTTTTTCAGAGCAGTGCCTTGTACGACAGTATGACTGTAGGCGAAAATCTTGAATTTGCATTGCGAAGACATGGAAAAAAACTGAGCAAGCCGGAAATTCACGATCTTGTCAAAGAAACTCTGGATAACGTTGGACTGTATCATGCATTAAACCTCATGCCTTCGGAATTATCAGGTGGAATGAGAAAAAGAATCGGACTGGCCAGATCCCTGGTATTAAAACCAGAAATCATGTTGTATGATGAACCGACAACCGGACTGGATCCAATTACAGCCAAGGAAATCAGCAACCTCATGTTGAGTATGCAACTGAAATACCATACCTCATCCATCATCATTTCACATGATATGAATTGCGCGAGGATGACCGCGGACAGGATGGCGGTAATGATCGATGGAATCTGTTACGCGGAGGGAACATTTGATGAATTGTATAAAAATACCGACCTGAGAGTGAAGGCATTTTTTGAATAAGTCGGAACAAAATACATTACACTACAGTAAATAATGAACAGGAAATCATTGGACAAAATTTAAGGTGCAGTTTTTTATGGAGAAAGAAACCTCTAATCGTATTCGACTCGGTCTTTTCGTTATCAGCGGATTAATCCTGCTGATTATCGGATTGTACCTGATCGGAAGCAACAGAAATTTATTCGGTAAAAACATAATCGTGCATTCAGTTTTTTACAATATCAGCGGATTACAAATCGGAAACAATGTTCGTTTCGGGGGGATTGATGTCGGAACAGTAGACAAAATGGAAATCATCAACGATACTTCCGTAAGGGTAACCATGAGTGTACAGGAAAACCTTCTAAATTTCATCCGCACGAATTCCTATACAAGTATTGGAACCGACGGATTGATGGGAAACAAACTTGTCAATATAGATCCTGGTACTCCGAATGCGCCCACTATTACAGATGGAGCCACTCTCCCCTCCATCAAAGGGATAGATACAGAACAAATGCTCAGAACATTGAACCAGACCAACGATAATGTTTCCATCATTTCCGAGGATCTGAGGATTCTGACCGGGAATATCAACAAAAGCAGAGGTACTTTGTATACTGTGCTGATGGATACCACTCTTGCATTCAGTCTGAAAAAGACACTTACAAACATTGAAGACATCAGTCAGAACCTGGAAAGTTTCACGGGTGAATTATCCTCAGTCGTGAAAGGTGTGCAGGAAGGGCATGGTACACTGGGAGGTCTGATTAATGACAGCAGCAATCTTTCCCTGAGTTTCCATCGGTCGCTGACCGAAATTGAGCAGTCGAGTATAAATCTGAACAAAATTACATCTGAACTTAACACTGCCGTTGCAAAAATCAATTCCGGTGAAGGTCCTGCAGGTACTTTATTGAACGATCCGGTAGCTGCTGAACATCTCAAAAAAACTTTGGCGAATCTGGATTCAAGTTCAGCGAATTTTAATGAAAACATGAAGGCACTTCAGAGCAACTTTCTTTTCAAAAAGTACTTCCGGAAAAAAGCCAAAGAAAATAAGTGAATCCATCGGTTAATAAGCGGCGAAAACGTCATAGAGAATCTCTTCACTTACATAGCTTTAATTTTTCATCGTATTCTTCCTGAATTTGAGATTAATTGCTAATTTTATTTCCATCAATTCCTGAACATGTCTAATCTCCGAACCATGAGCTTTGTTTCTTCAGCAGTATTTTGGGGTGTAGTAATTATATTGATCGGTTTATCGATCATACTCCGTGAAGTATTTGATATACATTTCCCTTTCCTCCGTGTATTCTTTGGAATTCTTCTCATTTATTGGGGAGTAAAAGTAATTGCAGGAGGTTTCAACAGGAGCTGGGGTAGTAACAATATTGTATTTAATGAGGCGAACATCGATGACGATGGCACCAAAAAAGAATATAATGTGGTATTTGGCAGCAGCAGAGTCGACTTGTTTAAAATGCAAATGCCTACCAGCGATCAGAAGCTTGAAATGAATGTTGTTTTCGGATCTGGCAAACTAATCATCAACGACAGCATTCCGATGCGGATAGAGATGAATGTCGTGTTTGGTAGCATACAGGCGCCAGACAGAAACAAAGCAGGATTTGGAACCTCTATTTATACAACTTCAGCCTATAAAGAAGGAATGCCGTGTGTACGACTGGAAACAAATGCGGTATTTGGAAGTTTGCAAATCCAAAGCAAGAAGTGGTAATTTAATTCCACCCCACAAATTTACTTTCTTGAAGATGTGAAGAATCGGTTTTAATTCAAGCTGGGAAAAATTGCTCTATCATTTTTTAATTAATCGCTTTGAGAATCGCTTGCCCCATGTCTTCAAGGGGAACCGAGCAATTGGATAAAATGACTACACCGGTGTGTGAGGTTTCAACAAAACCAATATAAGATGCAAAACCACCTGTGAGGCCGCCTTGCCAGACTATCTTATTTTCTTCAATTCCAAGTGGACTGATTTTCCATCCCAACGCAATTTCCTGCTGATTACCATTACTTGTATTCAGGCGGATACGAGGGTTGTGGGTAAAATCCAGAATGTCGTGAATTGGAGATTTACCGGTTGACAAATTCGCCTCCAGAAAACGCATCATATCCGCAGGAGTTGAATGAAAAGCGCCTGATGGAGCAAGGATATCATAATTCCAGTGAGCAACTTTTTTACCTGTAGCATTGTATCCATTGATAAAATGAAACTTCGCCTCTTCAGAAATGTTGATGGTAGTCTGATTCATACCGAGAGGAGAAAGCAGATTTTTTGTAACCAAATTTTCATACGAATCCTTTTCATGCAAGGCAATCGCATGACCAAGGATTGAAATTCCAAGCGGGGAATGAAGGTAATCGTAACCGACAGGCTCAAGCAGTCGGTAATTTTTTAAAAAAGAATACAAATCACTTTTTGAATAATTCACATACGGATCGTTTTTACCCATTGGAGATTTCAGGTTACTTGGATAGGCAGGTAATCCGCTGGTATGTGTCGCGAGATAGCACAATAGAATTGGCTGAGGTTTTTCCGATGCATCGGGCAGGCAAACATAGGGTGTAAATTTCTTCGTGCCTTCCTGCCCTACTCCATATGGATTTTCAGGATCCTTCATCGGGCTACAGACTATTTTTTGATAAACCGGAGCAGGTACATCAACAGGCAGATAGTTCTGTAATTGATCATCCAGACCAATGTTCCCTTTCACTGTCAAAGCGGCAAATGTTATAGCTGTGAATGATTCTGTAATCGGGCCAATTTCGAATACGGTAGATGAATCAGCACGTTCACGTGTACCAGGGTCGTTGATCCCATAATAAAAATAATCCTTCTGACCTTTGTTGTAAATAACAATGGCAAAACCTATTCCATCCGTTTTCTTCAAATGCTCTCCGGCAATTCCGTCAATTTTTTCGCGTAAAGAGGCCAGGTCCTGGGCCTGACTGAAGCTGCAGAAGCAAACTGAAACCAGCAGGATTGAAAATAGTTTTTTCATTGGGAAAGAATTTGAGAAGAAAATTACCTTTTGAGATCGGGATATCAAAACGATCGGTGCAATATCTTCTGAGATGATTACAATACTTTCAGGAACCAGATACTCACAAAGGCTCGTTGGTTTTGAAAGCGATTAGCGGAATATGGGTATGGTAAGCCATTTTCCTGGTGATGGACCGGTTGAACATTTTTTGTACAAAAGAACGTTTGTGCATGGTCATGGCGACCAGGTCAGCGTTTACTTCATCCAGATATTTATTCAGGCCTTCGTATACACTTTTGTTTTCGAGAAGGTGGAATGAAATTTTATCGTACTTACTGTCTTCGGCTATTCTCTCTTTGAAGCGTTCGATAGATTCGTATTCGTAGGTAGCTTCAATTTCACCGGAAGAAATGTGCAGAATAACAACTTCAGCGTTAAAAGGTCTGGCAAAGTCAATGATTTCCTCCACATGTTGAAAATCTCCTTCAGCGTAGCTGGTCGCATACACGATTTTACTGAAAGCAGCAACTGACGCTCCTTCCGGAACAGCAATGACAGGACAAGGGCCATTTTCCATGACGGAAGCGGTGATGGTCCCCACCAAAGCTTCACGCAATCCGGAAGCACCCTGGGTACCCATAATGATAAGATCTGCATGTTTAGTAGTAGCTGCTTCCACAATTTCATCCTCCGCATAGCCTTGAGTCACCAGTGATTCTATTTCAACGCCAGGATTTTCTGATTTGAGTTGAGAAACCAATTTTTGAATCGCTTCTTCAGAAACCTTGCGCAATTCTTCATCTGCCTGAGGAAAAACAGGAATATCAGTTGCGTAAACCGGAATTATGAAACTATGAAAAAGTACAACCTTTGAATTTTGTTTGCGACAAAATTCCATTGCAAATCGAATGGCATGCATTGCATTGCCGGAAAAATCAGTTGGCACAAGTACATTTTTCATGACTTTGAGTTTGCTAAGGTTAGAACGAATTTAAACTATGATCAGGAAATCCTAAATTCTATATATTATTCTCCAACAACCAAGTCATCCTACATTCAGATTCCTTCCTTCCTCAATATCGATTGATCAATGCAATCCGCTGGAAGGAAGTCAGCTTTCCATTTTCAACAAATACCACATCCCCGTGATTGAGCAAAACCATTTCAATTATATCATCAACAGCATCCACAATTTTACTCCTTGATCTTTCAACTTCTTTGTCAATGAGTATTGAATAACTATCATCACCAAATCGTGCTGACTGTTTGTAATCTCTTTCTACCAGTAGTAATCTTCCTTTCGCTTCAGCAGCTGCCCGCCATACTTCAGAGATCCCTGCGGAATAAGTTGTTGAATTTACCGCGATTTGCAACAGTTCGAAAGCTGAATCCTGTTCCTTTCCTTCAAAGGTATCGAAATAGGGTCTTATCCTGGTCCGGATTTCATTAAAATCAGCGTGCTCATAATTCCCCTCTACAAAACCAATGATTTTTTTGGCATTTCGTGTGTGGTGTTTCAGAAAACCGATGAGTTTAATATCTCCCATCACAATGACAGGATCGTTGGTGCCTTTGGTTTCCTGCTCAATTACATCGTCGATAAAGCGGAGATAATTGTGGATGTTTTTCTCTTCATAGGCATGAGCATCCAGATAATCCCAACCAGGAAAGCTGTGTTCATTTGAAACATCCTTTACATTATCCGGCATTCCTTCAAAGTGAACCGGTATAAGGTGAGAACCATAGCCAAAGAATGATTTCACTTTATTTTGAGAAATAATCAGAACAAGATAATTCCTGTTCATTTTTGCCGCCATCAGCAGATCCCGGATCTCGAATGAACTGTCGACGATCACTTTTTCGGTAACAGAAAATGGAAGGTGAATGACTTTTTCAATTGTATCCGAAACATAAATCGCTAAACCTTTCGATATCTCATTTGGTTTGATGGTATTCACTGCATGATGCAATTTATCCATCAGGTTTTCTGTCTTTATTCTGCTGTATTGAGTCAGCAGTTGTGCTTCCGCCTGCGACAAAAGACTGTTGAGATATTCACGATCCAATTTTGATTTAGGAGTCTGAGGATGTGATGGCAGGATAATAGATACCGCCGGAAATTCCTTGTGACCGATCAGACTTCTTTCATTGAGCGTAGGCATAATTTAATAATGTTTATTTCCGAATGCAATTCATTCATCGAAAACACCGGAATTCAAAATTGATTCCCGGTATTTAACTTATAACAAAGTTAGCGCTTCATCGAACGGTCTCCGTATGACTCCAGTCAATGCCAATGATGATGTAGGTCAGTTGCAAATTGTGAATTCAGCGAAAAAACCAGCCTGAGAGCATCACTTCTCGTCTTAAAATCCACCTAAATTTCCTATATTTGTATTCAAGCAGAAATACCCGAAAAATGTACAAAAGTATACTGATGAAGCTGACAGGAATCAGCCTGCTGGCAACCATTCTCTTTTTTTCGTCCTGTAAGAAAGACCCTGTTGATGATTCACCGGAGCCTGTTTCAACTACAGGTAGTTTACGGATCAATGTCAGTAACGAAGTGGATGGCCAACCGATTCAACTTGGTCAACAAATCTATACGAATGCAGCCGGAAATTTGTACCAGGTTGATTTGCTGAAGTACTATCTCACAAATGTTACCCTGATTAAAGCAGACAGTACGGAATACAATCTACACAATTATGACCTGATCAATGCCGCGATCGATACTACCTGTCATATATCAGCATCCGGAATTCCTAACGGCATTTATACCCGAATGCGCTTTTATCTGGGTATCGATACCGCCCGAAATCATACAGGTGCACAGGAAGGTGATCTGGATCCGATTAATGGCATGATCTGGACCTGGAATACAGGGTATATCTTTTTCAAACATGAAGGAATCTTCAGAACCACTGCCGGAAGTGATACTTCCTTGCTGTACCATTACGGCACAGATAATGTTTTGGTGACCGTTGATCTTCCATTGACTAATCTGGAGATCAATGGTAATTCACGAAAAGTATTTTTGAAATTCAACCTGAATCAGTTGTACTCCAATCCGGTTACAGTGGATTTCAATAACAACAATTACCATCAATCCACTTCGGTTGACGACAGGCCCTGGATGAGTGATCTCTTTGGTAATTTCCCGCAATCTTTTTCGATTGATCACATTGAATAAAAAAGGAAGATGAAAAAGATCCTGTTCAGTATTACTTCTTTTCTCATTATTTTTTTCGGATGCACGAAGGACAAAACCGAGGATCCGGTTGTGACCACCGGTGACGGGCATACGCATATTCACATACCAATTCCACCCGGGCTTCCGGCTATGAATATCCCTGCAGACAATCCAACGACTGTAGAGGGCATCGCATTAGGCAGGAAGCTGTTTTACGACCCTCTCCTTTCTGGTGATAACACGATGTCCTGTGCTTCCTGCCATCGGCAGTCGTATGGGTTTGCTGACAGTACGCTGCAGTACAGTATCGGCATCGATCATGTACCGGGAACAAGGAACGCCATGCCATTGTTTAACCTTGGCTATGCAAATGGATTCTTCTGGGATGGAGGAGCTGCGGATCTTGAGTCTCAGGTAATCGGCCCGATACAAAATCCGGTAGAAATGCATGAGGAACTTACGAACTGCATCTCTGAATTGAATAATAGCTCCGTTTATCCCCCTTTATTCCAGGTTGCATTCGGCACATCTACGGTTACCACACCACTTGTGATGAAGGCTATAGCACAATTTGAACGAACCATGCTTTCCGCGAATTCAAAGTATGATAAATATCAATTGGGGCAGGCTACGCTCACTGCAACTGAAACAAGAGGAATGAACCTTTTTGCCGATCCGGCAAAAGGTGATTGTAACCATTGCCATATCCTTGGAAGCACTTTTACAGATTTTGAATACAGAAATAATGGTCTGGATTCTATTTCTGCTGACAGTGGCCGGGCAAGGATAACGTTAAGAAGTACTGATATGGGGAAGTTTAAAACTCCAAGTCTTCGAAATATTGAAGTAACAGCTCCGTACATGCACGATGGTCGTTTCCAAACATTGCAGGAGGTCTTGAATCATTACAACACCGATTTTCATTACACAGCAAACCTGGATCCAAATCTGCAGGCGATTCAAAAAGGCCGGCTCAGTCAACAAGATATGGATGATATGATTGCTTTTTTGAAAACACTTACGGATTATGACTTTCTTTCCAATCCTGCTTTTGCAAAACCATAAAGTTCAGAAAAGTGAGACTATAGAAATAAAACTATTGATATTCATAAATAAAACAAGGCCTTTGAAAATTCAAAGGCCTTGTTTTATTATTCAATGAATACTGCTTCTGCTAATCGAAAAAACAAAGGATTACATTCCCGGTTTACACAACCCCGCAATCTGATGAAAGGTTTCGTGTAAAGCCGTTAATTTTGTTTTCACGTCAGCATCTGTTGCTTTCGCTACGATCATATCTCTGAGTTCACCTGATTCTTTCACCAGTTGTTGTAACTTCTCTTTGATTTCCGGCTTGTCCATTCCTTTCGGTGCTTCGGATTTGGCCCATGCTTCCGCCTTAGCTACCATTTCCCCTACTCTTTCACGGATCGGTTTAAAATCACCATCTTCCATAGGATGAAATGTGGTTGACATTACTTTATGAAAATCTGAACGTTCTTTCCAGACAATTTCTTCCTTTGCAGGTGCTACAGTTTTTTCTGTTTCTTCTTTCTTATCCTGTGCGAATGATTGCGTACTCATCACCAGACCGGCGATAGACATTGAAAGAAATAAAATATTCCCTTTTTTCATGTGTAGATTTTTTTTAGGTTAGGAGATGCAATTTTACTAAAATTATGGTGAGAATGCATGATAAAAATCACAATAAAATCCGGGGTAAAAGGCTTAATTTTTCCATCAAAATCAGAAATATTACAGAATTCAACCTCCTGCCTGAATCCCCAAAAACAAATTTCTTAATTCCTATTCTTAAAGATTAAAGTATGGCGGATCGATTGATTAAATTCCTTTTCAGACTTCGAGACCAGTTACTGGGAAGCCGAATTGCAATCAATATGCAAAGAAAATTTCCAAAATCCTGGAAATTTATCCTGGATCGTTTTTCGATTTTACATTTTCAAGGATTACCACTGAGCGCTATTGCAGTGGTTTTTATATTGAATATATTACTACTATTTAAGCTCACAGAAAAGCTGATGAACAGTCAGGGCTTAACCCTCATTGACTCACTTGTAGCCAGATTATTTTATTCAGTTCGAACGGATTTTTTAGCCAAATCAATTTTCCTTTTTACACAAATCGCGAATGAAATAACGATAGTTTGTTTAACTATGGCTCTCACAATTATTTTTATTTACTATAAGTTGTACAATTACCTTGTTCCGCTTTTGTTCACTGTTCTGGGGAGCGCAGTAACCATCGTTCTGGGGAAAAACATCTATAAGGTAAACAGGCCAGACGAATTTGCATATTATGCTGAAGGTTCCTTCTCATTCCCAAGCGGTCATTCCACCATTGCCGTCGCGTTTTACGGGTATCTTACTTATCTGTATATTCGAAGTGAACGGAGTATAAAAATGCGGTCTTATGCATTCCTTGCAGGAATATTCCTGATTTTCGGAATCGGATTCAGTCGCATTTATCTCTGCGTACATTATTTGAGCGATGTTGCAGGAGGATATTTATTGGGATTGTCCTGGCTGATTCTTGCAATTACTTACGTAGAATGGAGTGCAAGAAGAAAAAAGGAAATCACTAATTAAAGGGCACCTCTAAAAAGAACCAAGAAAATATAATTGTTAACTCGCGGGGCTAACTTTCATTCTCTGATAAACCATATTTGAAATTGAGGAGAGAATGTTATTCAGATTTTTGTATTCCAGTCCACGGGTCATCACCCCAAGCAGATAAGGATGGTCATTCACATAGAAGATACCGAATTCACTCAGATCTCCTTCGGTTGAATTTACACGATATCCAAATTTTCTTGGAACCACGACTTTCTTATCAATGTGGGTAATAAATCCTTCCTGGAAATCACTTTTTGACAAAAGTTTCAATGCGAATTCGCTGTTTTTCGGACTTAAATACCCTGCATTGTAGAGGACACGAAAAATTTTGCTGTAATCCATCACATTTAATTTGTACTCGCCAGTATCGGTAACATGAAAGGGTTTCAATTTTAAGTCTTCGAGGAACTGATCGAAATCCGCTTTATCCATATTCTTCCAGAGAAGATCATAAGCATTGTTATCAGATCTGGAAACCATACTTTCCAGCAGAGTCCGGATGGGATAGAAATGTCCTCCGGGTAATGGCGGAACATTTTGGTTGAACACTTCTTTTGGATACTCTTTGTAAAAGACACCTTTATCCATGAACCGAGGATCACGATCCGCCTGCATCAGAATACCGACCATCACTGGAACCTTGAACAAGCTGGCGAGAATATACTCTTCTTCCTGATTAATTCCAAACCAGGAAGGAGTATCCATTCTTCTGAAATAAACAGAAACATCCTGAACTCTTCCGGCAGTTTTTTCATCATTGATGAATCGGGAAATTTCATTTTTGATTGCCATCAGCGAATCATCTTCAGCGCTTATTTCTGAAAACAGAAGTGGATGAATGAGATTGAAATGTTGATTCCTGTGAAATTTAATTTCATTACAATTCACCTGGATCGGGTTGTTCGAAGTGACCTGAACGGGACGGTGTGAATTGGAAATGGTATTCACAAAATAATAACTCAGGATTGCTGTAATCACCACAGCTACCACTGTCCAAAAAACAGGAATACGTACAGTAAACAAATGATTCATTTCTTAATACACAGATTCATGAATTGCATGAATACTTTGAAATCACAAAATTCATGATTATGACCAACAGGGGTCGTGACGCAGCAGATTAATTAACGCGCAAGCTATCTAAAAATTTAGTCTGTTAAATGAAATATTCATTGTTTTTGGCTCAACGAATTCACAAAGGCGGTAAACGCATGGAGATTGTCGGTGAATTTATTTAATTACACCATAAAGAAAATGCAAACATACAATGTCACAAAAGTTAACAGATTGAGAGTCTTATCAGAGTCCAAATTTTCTTGCTCCTGAATCCAATATGGTTGAATTGTATGATTCATACATTTCCAATTGAATCACATGCTCTGCTGAATTATGAATGAACGGTTAAAATTGAATGCAGGACAATTTGATTTGAAATAACTCTAATCCGTATCCAAAAAAAGCAAATATTTGCTAATAAACTGATTATTAGAGAACTATATAATTTGACCCCTTTTCATAAATGTATTACTTTTAGCCATTAAATTATTAAATTTTTGTTGAAATGAGTTTATTTGGACAATCAGCAGGCTCGGTCCCGAAACCAGGGATGGGTGCGGTTGGGAGAATCAATAATTCCACAAACAAACGATTCATCTGGTATTTGATCCTGCTGAGTTTTGTTTGTTCATTGCCCGGATTCATCCTCCTGGGGGGAATTGGTGAGGCTTCCAAACTTTTTGTTTTATTACAATTCACTACCCTTTGCTTCGCGATTTTTCATGTTTATTATATCAATACGCGATTGGAGTGGAATGAAAACATGATCTTCCTTAAAAAATTCTCATTCACGCTTGGTGTTGTGTTGTGCAGTATGATCTTTTTTTTCCTACTGTCAAAATTCCTGATTCTGAGAAAAAACCCGGAGTATATTTCATTGTTTCTTCCCGCCTTTCTGGTATTTATTTTACCATTCTTTTTTGTCGCGACTTTTGATAAAGCAATGCAGATTCCCTCACGCAAGTATAAACTCTGGTTCTACAGTGATAATACTAAGATGCCTGATCTGGATCTTGTAGATTTTTCAAACAGTTATATTCTGAGCTTCGAGTTTCCTAAAAAATACAACGATACTTCTATTTCCAATTTCAAATTCAAAGCTCCTTTGGATATGCAATTCGGAGAACTGTTCTTCATGTATATTACCGAATACAATGACAAGAATCGGGAAAACCCAATTGAGTACCAGGATGGAATGAGCAAATCCTATGGGTGGATTTTCTATGTAAAGCCGAACGCCTGGTGGAAAACATCCAGGATTCTTGATCCGCATTTATCAGTGAAACAAAATCAGATGAAAGAACATGAAGTTATTGCTCCAAAGCGATACATTGTTGCCTAATCCGATAAACAGGAAATTTTAAAAACTATGTTCCAAGAAATTAAATATCTGCCTGTTCACTGGATCGACGGGATGAAAATCAACGAAGACCATTTCAAGCAATTGGAATTGTCGGTAGTTGATCATGTACGTGATGCAGCCGGGGTTGGACTGAACAATTATAATTACGGACTGGTCAGTGCCGCTACAGAAAATGATAAATCACTCGATGTAAAATTACAGGTAGATCAGAGCAAACTTATTTCCGCGGATTTGCTGACCTGTCGCGCCATCACCCGTTCAGGCGCAAGGATTGAAATCAGCAGTAATCTTGCACAAAAATACCACTTCACATTTGAGGAGTTGAATGCTTCATTCAATGCCGGCGAAAGTAAGGCTAAGTCGTTTTATGTTCTGATCAATGCCAATCCATTCGAACGTATCCCGGTTGGACAACCGGATACCGATGAAGTGCCTCCACGTATGCCTTATACGATTCCGGCTTATAGTGTGAGCATTTTACCGGGGGATCAGCTAAACAGCAATTCTATTCCGGATTATTTCATTCCTGTAGGCAAAATTCTTTTGTCTGCAGGGCGTCTCAGCGTTGACACTTCTTACATTCCTCCTTGTTGTTCAGTTCGTAATCATTCACTTTTGTATGATTACTATTATGATTTTGGAAATAAGCTTGGCGAAATCAGTAAATCACTAATCAGCATTATTCATAAAATAAAAACTAAGAGTCAGAATACCAGCCTTACCCAGAATTTCAATTTCATGGCGGAAAAAGTAGTTTTCTTTACTGCAAATGAGTTGAGTCGTTATCGCTGGATCATCGCGGAACAACCTCCGGTACATATGCTGGAGTATTTTATCCGTTTCGCTTATGTGATGAAGACTTCCCTGGATTGCCTGGTGGACCGGGACAAAGAAGAATTGATTAATTATCTGAGCGAATGGTCGGAAGTAAGTGCCGGACAATTTGAGAGTGTTTTGACGGATGTAATTCGCACTGAATACAATCATCTGGATATTTCTGAAAGTATTGTACCGGCAGATCGCATGCTTAGCATGTTTTTCAATCTCTTTGGTAAACTCAGCCAGCTCGACTTTATCGGCAAACGAAAAGGAGAAGGTTCATTCGTTCGTGAACGAATTGTCGAAGCGGAGACGAATAAAAAAGAGGAAGAAAAACCAAAACAAAAAGGCTGGAGTTTTCTTGCCGACTAATTTTCTGATTGTAGTTATAAATTAAGAAGAATCTATGAAACCTTTGAATTCACAGGACAGAATGAAGCAGTTTTTCATCTTCCTGGCATTTTTCCTTGTTACAGTCGGGCTTGTTGTCGCGGTAACCTACTTTGATTTCGCAAATCCAAAGGAACACAATCGGCTTTTGATTGATGAAAATGCAAATCTGAAGAAACAGCTGGAAGCCAATGATAAATATATCAGCATGGCAGATAGTGTATTGAGCGCCATAACACTTTTGAACATTAAAGATCCTGCGGGAATGGATACAAAGTATGGTACTGCAAATACAAAGGTGTCTCAATTTTCTGTAAAGGTATCCGAAGATTCAATTCTCAAGAACAGCGTGTACTCAAGGTTTGCCACAGTAACAACAGCTTTTCTTGATTTATATTCTGAATTTAAAACTGCCAAACCGAAAGCGAATGAATTCGATGTAACGAAACTTGAAAATGATAAACTTGACAGGGAAAATAAAGAATTACAGAAAGACCTGATCGAATGTCAAAAGAAAAAGCCTCTTGAATAGTTTCAGTTCAAAAAAAATGCCCCGACAGCGGGGCATTTTTTTTCTCTATAGTTTCTATCAGCTTTTACCATTGATCGCCCAAAGCAATTCATTTTGATCATTGATATCAAGTGTAATGGTATCTCCTTTTCCAACCTGACCGGAGATAATCATTTTTGAAATTGGTCTGCGCAGTTGATTGCGGATTACACCTTTAATCGGCCGGGCACCATATTTTGGTGTAAAGCCTGATTTAGCGAGAAACTCTCTTGCCTTATCCGTCATGGTGAAAGCAATACCTTGTTTGGTGAGCGGATCCAGAAGACTCTTGAGCTGAATATTAAAGATGTTCAACACGATACCTTCTGAGATTGGAGCGAAGGGTACTATTTCAGTAAGACGGGCAAGAAATTCCGGGCGGAAATATTTGCCCATAATATCCATCATCTCATTCGTTCCCGGGATTTGTCCTTTGTTGATTTTATCGACAATAAAATCGCTTCCTATGTTAGAGGTAAACAGAATTACAGAATTTGAAAAATCGCCCTCTTTACCCAATCTGTCATGAAGTTTTCCTTCGTCCAGAATCTGAAGGAAAAGATCGAATACCGATGTATGTGCTTTTTCTATTTCATCAAAGAGGACAACTGCGTAGGGTTGTTGTCTGATTTTATTCACCAGCATCCCTCCTTCTTCGTACCCTACATATCCGGGAGGCGCTCCATAAAGTAATGCCGCGGAGTGTTCTTCTTTAAATTCACTCATATCGAAACGAATCAGGGAATTCTCATCCATGAACATAAATTCGGCGAGTGATTTAGCAAGTTCTGTTTTTCCTGTTCCTGTTGGTCCGAGGAGGAAGAATGAACCGATTGGCTGGCCAGGCTTGCTCAATCCGCTTCTTGATTCGAGGATCGCTTCCGCCACTGCTTTCACAGCGTGATCTTGTCCGACCACACGACTTTTGAGGATGCCCTCCATATTCATCAACTTCTCTTTCTCCTGGGATTGAAGTTTTCCCATCGGAATGCCGGTCTTGTGCGCAACGACAGAAGCAATATCTCCTTTGTCTACGATTTCTTTTTTGATCTCGGCGAGTTCCTGCAAACGAAGCAATACACTGCGGATGTAGGTGATGATCTCCTCATCCGTATCAAACTTGTCAATGTCTTTTTCTTCTTCGAGCTGACTGAAGAGGACATGGGAGATTCTGTTTTTCGCCTGGGTATAAAACCATTTCAATTCCATTCCCAGTTCGCCGGGTTTTAATTCTTCGCGTTTCGCGAGGAGTTCTTCCAGTCCGGCATGCAAGGCGACAACCTCTTCTTTTGAAGTTGCTCCGGTCATCTTTACTACAGCCATTGTGCGATCGATGAGATCAATCGCGGCATCAGGCAAGCGACGTTCTTTGATATAACGTTTAGCCAGTTTAATGGCTTCCGGGATAGCATCCGGAGCCAATTTTATTCCGTGGTGTTCTTCATAGTAAGGAATGATGGTCGACAGCATTTTTCGACATGTCTTTTCATCCGGCTCCTCAATGCGCAATAATTCAAAGCGACGATTGAAAGCTTCATCGGCTTCAATGAATTTTCTGTATTCATCATTCGTGGTTGCTCCGATAATGGTGAGCTCACCTCTTGCAAGTTCAGGTTTGAGGATATTGGAAGAACCGGCGGCTCCGCCATTTTTATCCAGCAACATATGAATTTCGTCGATGAATAAGATTGCTCTTTCAAATTGTTTAATTTCCTTGACAATATTCTTTAAGCGATCTTCTACTTCTCCTTTGTAAGAAGCACCGGCAACGAGTGCTCCGAAATCAAGTTCAAATATTTTCGCGTTCTTGAAATTATCAGGCACCTGATTGTTGATGATACTCAATGCGAATCCATCCACAAGAGCCGTCTTACCAACGCCGGGCTCACCGGAGATGATGACATTTGGTTTAGAACGACGTCCAAGAATTTCCGCTACCATACGTGTTTCGCGTTCGCGGCCGACAATGGAGTCAATTTTTCCTTCGCGGGCCAATTCTGTTTTATCGACACAGTATTTAAGCAAGGCTGATCCGGAACCTTTTGCGCCCTGATTTCCACCGGATGCATTTGCGGCATTACCGGAACCGGACACTGCCTGCTTCAGTGTAACATTTTCAAGAAGCCGCGTCATGATTTCATGGTGCGTCATCGGGAATGTTTTCAGCTGATCATAAGAAAATCCGAGACCGGGAATACTCAATGCAGCAAGAGCGCAGGTCGCGTCAATTTCATCTTTGGACAATTTCAAACGGATAGAATCCGCTTCGTCCATCAGGGTTGAGATTTTATCATCGCCGGATGGGTCCTCGGTAACCTTGCCGGCTTTTGGAAACGTTTCCAGTCGAACTTCTGCCCATTCTTCAAGAAAATAGATGTCTTTGTCCATGCTCTCGAGCAGCGGTTGCAGACCGACATCCTTGTGCAATAAAGCTTTTAATAAATGTGGAGCGGAGAAATTCTGGTTGGAAAATTCCTTCGCTACAGATTGTGCAATACGAACAGCTTTTTTCAGATCCTCTGAATAATTAATCACATCAGCCATAAAAATTTTTTAGTTTAAATTGAATCAGGTATAAATGAACATATTCCTCCGATTTCTTTCTTCGGGAAGGGGAAGTCAATCAGAAAAGGAATCCAAGTTTTAATTAGCGACCAAGTTAATCATAAGACTGAAATTTTCAAACCCGGACTATGATTAGATGATTTTTTTGATGAGATGACGTTGATGGAGGCTTTCAATATAAGGTAAATGGTACTCTCAGAGGAAATGTGTTGCAAGGAAAGAAATTTTGAACAACAACTGGATGTTACCCAAGGCATCGCTTTCCCTGGCAGGTGAGCTATTGATTCCTTGCATATTCTAAATTCTCAGATTTTCCGAGCATTGGCTTATGTATTCAATTTCCCTTGAAATTCAGGCCGGAAAAGGCCTTTCTGACGATGAAATTGATTTGGATTGAATCTCAAAACTTGTATATTTGTTCCAAACTCAAACTTTTAAAACTATGTTTAACTATGGAATTGGGGGCAATGAAATACGGCCCGATGCCAGCGAGGCAATTGCGGACATCCCAAAAAACCGAACACTTGTTGTAGAGAAATTAACCGACGAAGCACCGGTAAAACCTGAAATGGTTTATGATTTAAAAAATGTTGATGAAGTCTTTGCTCATTTTAAGCCAAAGGTTGAAGTTGAACTGGAAAAAGAAGATGGCAGTAGTACTAACGAAGCATTATCATTTTCCAATCTTGGGGATTTCGGTACAAAAGGAATTACCAACCAAAACCAATTTCTTCAGGATCTGAATCAGAAGCAGGATCAATACATGAAGATTATCAAGCAATTGAAATCCAACAAATCGCTCAAAACCATCCTTGAAAATCCGGATACTAAAGGCGCTTTTGTAGGTGCATTGCTTGCTTTGATCCAGGAAATTGAAGACGCTAAATAATTCAATCGTTGATTTAGTATTTTAAATTTTATTCAACCAATTAAGAACAACATGGAAGAATCACAACAACAACAGCAATCACAGGGCCAGGCGAAAGAAAGAGAACGCGTAGCGAACCCGGCACAAGTCCTTGAAGAAAGCTCTAATAAACTGGCCAAATTCGGTGGATTTGATATACTCGAAGCAGTCATTGACGGAGTTCAGAACATGAACCCCGAACGGAAAGCAAGGAAAAAAATCTTCCTTACTGAATCCGACAAAAAACAAGAGCGCGAATCCATTAAAAAATCACTACAACTTTGGGCTGACTTGCTCCAAAACAGTGATAATATTTCCGCTGCAGTTGATCAGGCTCAGCAGAAATCCGATTCCGCTGCAGCTCTTTTGAAGAAAAACCTTCTCAAATCGGTTGAAGCAACGCGTGATCTTGAACGTTCCTATCGCTCAGTCGCATTATTTTATAAGAATACAGAGAGTGACAAATTGAAAAATGTCACGATCATGAATGCCGATCCGGAGCAACTGAAAGACCTTGACAATCCACGTTTCATCGATGCTGTCAATGGAGAATTAAAAGCGAATTACGACCGTCTGGATTTGCGTGACAACTACTCTATTTTGTTGTTACCCGGTTACCTGGGCTCAAATAAAGTGGTTGAAAAATGGGCGAAACTTGCCCATGAAAACAAAGTCATGCTGGTAACCGATTTTCAGCATCTGGATAATCCGGATGATGTCATGGAACTTTTTGAATCGGCTAATCTCACCGGTGGTGATGTTTACCGTTCGAATGTGATGATGGCCTGCAACTGGCTGGTTGGTCGCGGTAAATTCCAGGATGTTGGAGAAGACGAAGATTTGTACGTTCCTCCTTCCGGTGCGCTGGCAGGTAAAATGTATACTACATTGATGTCTCAGGTAACAGCCGGTAAAAAACACGGTGGTATGAATGAGGTGGATGGTGTAGCTTTTGATCTGAAGAAAAGTGAAATCGCCAACCTGGAAAAACTCGGATTGGTTCCAATGGTAAATGAATATGGTAAAGTAATGGCGTTCTCCGCGAAGACACTTTTCAACGGAGATAACCTCGGTTTACAAACCTATTCTGTAGTGCGTGTATTCGACTACATCACCAAGGTGCTCATTGACTTCCTGAACCGCCGTGCATTTGAAAACTGGAATTCAAAAGCGGAGAAAGATCTTCGTTCACAGATCATCAAATTTCTGGACAGTGTAACCGGTCCGGATAAATTGATTGAATCGTTCAAGATCATGCGTTTCGAACAGGATCCTCAGCAAAAGGATCGTATCTATCTGGATATTCACATGACGCCATACTTCCCTGCGAAGAACTTCATGATTAAAATGGATGGTCAGAAAGGCGATGATCCTAATTCAGCGGAATGGACTGCTAAATACGATAAAGCCTGATAAAGCTTTAATGTATTTTCAAAATAGTATCCGGCCGGTCAGATAGGTTCTGACCGGCCGGATTTTCCTCCAGTATCACACGCTGATTCATCATCCTGAAACCCCCTTTAAATAATTATTCCTGATTGACCTTGAAACGCTTTTAATTCGACCTGTGCCTTCGGGCAAATCTTGAAATTATTGAATCAGGTTCAGCCTAGGAATAATTTTAAATCCCGGGAATCCAAACAAAAATATTCCACCCGTTTAGGTAGTTGACACCCCCCCTCTCCGGGCTGTACATTTGATCTATCAAATTCAAACATCAATAATCACCCTTTAAAAATTAAAACCATGTCATTCAAAGCAAAATTCACAGTAGACGGTAAAGATTACCGCGTATTTCATTGCTCTTATTCATTGCAACAGGATGTTGACAAAACCGGTCGCCCTTCTTCAGAAGTTCGCGGTGGTACTGTTCAACTGGAACTTGAATCCACAGACAGTTCAGCGCACGCTGCCTGGATGATGGATGCGTTTAAACACAAAGATGGTACGATCACTTTCTACAAACGCGACAGCGAACAAAAAATGAAAGAGATCAGTTTTAAAAACGGCTACCTTGTTTCTTACACTGAAGCTTTCACGAATCACGGAGAAAACCCGATGAGCGAACACCTGGTGATCTCTGCTAAAGATCTCAAAGTTGCTGATGCGGAACACAAAAACGAATGGCCAATCTGATTTCCCGATCCAAACACTTCAATAATTTTCTAATTCTAAAAACCAAAAACCATGTCATTCAAAGCCAAATTCACAGTAGACGGTAAAGATTATCGTGTATTTCATTGCTCTTATTCCTTGCAACAGGATGTAGACAAAACCGGTCGTCCTTCTTCAGAAGTTCGTGGCGGAACCATCCAGCTGGAAGTTGAATCCACAGAAGATGCAGGCCTTGCAGCCTGGATGATGGATGCTTTCAAACACAAAGACGGAAAGATTACTTTTTTCAAACGCGACAGCGAACAGAAAATGAAAGAAGTTTCCTTCAAAAACGGTTACATCGTAAATTACTCTGAGACATTCACCAACATGGGTGATAATCCAATGAGTCAGCACTTTGTAATCTCCGCGAAAGAACTCAAGGTTGGCGACGCGGAACACAAAAACGAATGGCCGATCTGATATAAAAAAGGTGAATCATCTGAACCCGTAAGTTCAGGGATCAACCTTTATTAAATTCTCCTTTTCGAATATTAATTTCTAAATCATAACTCTTAATTTTTTTACCATGGGAAAACCAGCTGCACGGGTAGGAGATATGCATGTATGCCCAATGGTTACACCCGGAGTTCCTCCAATTCCTCATGTTGGCGGACCAATTATGCCACCGGGAAAACCAAATGTGATGATCGGAGGAGTTTTTGCCGCAACGATGGGAAGTATGTGCGTTTGCACAGGTCCTCCTGACAGTATCATTCTCGGTAGTATGGGAGTAATGATCGGTAAACAGCCAGCGGCCCGAATGGGTGATATGACTGCACACGGCGGATCTATTGTTGTCGGACTTCCAACTGTAATGATCGGCGAAATGGGACCTGGCGCTGCTTCGATTCCACCGGCCATTTTACCTGTATTGATTGCCATGCTTATGGATGCGATCAACAATCCACCTAACCCTCTGGCAAATCCAAAAGTTCAGGAATTGGTTTTAATGTCCCCGACCCTTGCCAACAATTTGGTTTCATTACAAAGTAAAGGATGGGTTTTTAAATATGGCACTCCCGGTAAAGGCACATTTGCCGACCGCACGAAATCAGAAATAGTATTGGACCCCAACAATACTGACGGAGTACAAATGACCCAGTCTCTCGCACATGAATCAGGACACGCAATGTATACTCCTGATCCATACGTTCCACCCGGTAAACTTTCCAAGGCAGATTATGCAAGTAAAAATGCAAATTCGGGTTTGAAGGATGAAGGTGAAGCCACTCTCACTAATGCACAGGTTAGGGATGAGATTAATACAAATGGAGGTGATGATATCGGTATTGCCGGATCCAAATCGGATGATTATCAAAAAGCATACGATGATTACGAGGTTAACGGTGACAGAGAAAAATCACGTCAGGAGATTGCGGATATATTCGCTGACGGAGAACATCCCAGTACCGCACCCGGTCAAACATATAGGGAATATTACTCTAAGCCTTATAATGATTATTATGACAAGAATGTAAAACCATGAACCTCTCTTTCATAATTGCTATTCTCATGACCACCACCCTACCGTTCAGCAACATTAAAGGCCAACTACCCGATAACGAAATGGAACAGATTATTCAAAAATTGATAGTGAATCGCTCCGGCGATATTGAAAAGATTGAAGAGTTGCTGACGCTGAAAACAGAAGTTGACTCAATTACATCAAACGCCTTTTTTACCGTCTATTCTTGGCATTCAGACAAATCGGAATTTCCGTTCAGCGGATTAGAATTGCGTCTTCCGATAGCGGATTCAAAAGCGATCAAAGAATGTCTCGTTATTTTCGAACTTACAAAAGACAATCGTTATACCAGGGCCTATGTCAAAGAACATTTCGGAGATTCAATTCAGGTTGTTCCTCCTCGTCCGGGGCAAATGGGAGAACAAACAACCTATTACCGAATCGATGGCAAAAACAACACACTTAGCTTTGGTTTTTTAAATGAGAATAATTACTGCAATACTATCGTCCTGAGATATTCAATCGAAAGTCCTGTTTTGCATTAATGGACCACAAGCATCTTTTGAGAATTGAATTTCCTCAAACCAATCATTCAGATGAAAATAAATCAAATTCTGTTTCTTTTTATTTAATCAAATTTTAAAACGACCTATGAAAAACTCTGGAAAATACCCTGTACTTGAAATTAATTATTTGCAATATCCTGATCTTGCCGACAACATCTGGCATGCACAAATGTCAGAACATCCTCAAATACTAACTTATGCCGGTTCTGATCCCGGGAGAAGAAAAGAGGCAATGACGATCGTCGATGGAAATACAACTAGCCAGGTCCCACGTATACTTAGTCGTGACGAATATCCATTTGCATGCACACTGGAAGGTGGACGCAGCACTGCTATCGGGCATATTCCTGCTCGACAAAATTCTTCGCAAGGCGGATTGATTTCTTCTTTCATCAGACAGAATGGAATCAGCCCGAATTGTGGAGAGCTGTCAAAATTTATTGTCAAAGTAACGAATCATCCCAAAGGAGAAGTTACCGTTCCATTGTCTGGAAAGGAAAAATAAGCTGGGAATGTTCCACCCTTTTGGGTAGTTGACGAAGGGTTTCATCGCCTATATCTTTGATTCAAGAATTCAACAATAACACTAACTAAATAAATCAAGAGCCATGTCATTTAAAGCCACATTAACCATAGAAGGAAAAACCTGGAGGGTCTTTAGTTGTCGCTATGCTTTTCAGCAGCCCACTGATTCATCCGGACTTCCAAGTTCCCGTGTACACGGTGGAACAGTTGAACTGGAGGTAGAATCCACAGGAGATCTTTCGCTTGCCCAGTGGACACTTGATCCAACAATGGTGAAAGACGGGAAGATCACCTTCTACCAGCGTGATGGCGAACAGCGATTGAAAGAAATAGAATTCAAAACAGCTTTCATGGTCTCTTATGTTGACAGCTTTAGCAATTTCGGAGATAATGCTATGGTTGAACGTGTGATCATTTCCGCGAACCAACTCACGATCACCAGTACATCGAGCTCAGGTGGCACTGTGGTTGAACACCGAAATTTATGGCCTACAAACGAGTAGCACTATTCATTCCAATAAAAAATTAATCACCTGAAATTTTCCAGAAATGACTACCTATCTGAATGCCCCGGAAGTTAAAATTCAAATCGCTGATGAGGAAGTGATCTTCAACAATCTCGTCCTGGAGCAATCCGTTGCAAAACATCATCATTTCAGCTTCCAATGGAAATACAAGGATTTCATGTCGAATTCTGATATCCAGACTCAGGTCATGAATTTCATAAGCAAGGAAGTTTCCATAACCATGGGACAAAATAAATTCAAAGGGATAATTACCGAAATCAGTATTGAAGATCGGGATGATAGTCATGTTTTCCATATTTCCGGGCAGAGTCATACAATACTGCTTGAAGATGCACCACGTTCAACTTCTTATTATAAAAAACCACTGGATCAGATTGTAAAAAAATCGTGTGGCGACAGTGGCGTTAATGTTACTGCTGATCCGGAAAATAAAGACGAACAGCATTACATTGCTCAATACAATGAAACCGATTTTCAATTTATCTCCAGGCTGGCTACACGTTTCGGTGAGTGGTTTTATTATGATGGAGAAAAATTAAATTTCGGAAAAACAAAAAACAGCGGTCTGACTTTACAGAATGGAGTGGACATCCAACACATTACATATCAGGCCAACCTCCAACCGAATAAGTTTTCATACAGCGGCACTGACGCGCACAAGGGTGAAAAAATTGAAGGCGATATGGCGGCATTGAAATCCGGGGATGGTTTTTCACAGCCTGCATTATCAAAATCCAAAAGCCTCTTTGCAAGAACTGATCCGAACCGAAGAGTGCATTTGTTGAATGTTGTAAACAAAAAACAGCTAGACATCACCAAGGACCTTGACAGTAAAGCGGCAACGGCAAGAGCACTTACTGTGCGGGGTCAAAGCAGTAAGGCGGAATTAAAACCAGGCCATCGGTTTAAAATTAGTTCCGGTGGTAACAGCCCTGAATATATTGTCCTTTCGGTAACACACAGTTCAGCCCGACTGGGAAACTACAGTAACAGTTTCACTGCGATTCCTGCAAAAGTTGAAGTTCCTCCTTATACAAATCCTCATGTTTTCAGAAAAGGAGAAATGCAACCTGCAATTGTAAAGGATAACAAGGACAGTGACAAACTGGATCGTGTAAAAATAAAATTTTCATGGTCTGAAATTTCTCCATGGGTAAGAATTGCCACCCCACATAGCGGAAAAGGAAAGGGATGGCATTTTATTCCTGAAATTGGCGAGGATGTAATGGTGGATTTCGAAGGCGGAGATGTTGACAAACCTTTTATTGTAGGCTCTTTGTATACCGGTGCCGCTAAATCCGGATTAGGTGATGACAACAACGATATCAAATCCTTAAAAACCAGAAGTGGAAATACCATCATCATGAATGATAAGGATGGCAGTATTACCATTCAGGATGCAAAAGGAAGTGTATTGATTTTAAAAGGTGACGACACAATCGAATTAAAATCCAAAAAGAAGATTCTGATTAAATCGTCGGAAATTGACATCAAAGCTGACAACAACATAAATATACAGGCTGGTGGTGAGTTGAATCTCAAATCAACGAAAGCAATGTCTCTCAGTACGCAAGATTCCATGAAGCAGGATTCCATGAAAGAGTTTAAGGTTTCCACTATGGACAAGCTTACTACCAGTTCAATGATGGACACGAAGATTTCAGCGACCATGAATCTGTCCTTACAAGGAACAGTGAAAGCAGAAATGAAAGGAACAATGGTATCTGTTCAGGGGACAACGATGACAGAGGTTAAAGGTGCGATGGTAATGATCAATTAATTTAAATAATTTCAATTTATCGTATTATGATCTTTGGAGCAAGACGGGAGGCAATCATCAGGGCAATTGACAATATTCCTGAAATCAGGGGATGCGCTATCGGATATTATGGGGATGATACTTGTGAGATCATCAGGAATGCAATACCTCCACGTGCGGACGCAGTTTTAGTGGAAGAAAGTACTATAAACGTTCCAAGTGCGTCACTGGCGACATCCGCCACAGCAGAGCTTCCTGACATTCCCGATGGTACGATGACAAACCGTTCAAGAATAAGTGCAGAAGCAACCAGTCTTACTCTGGGAGTAACTTTCACCATTATTGGATTTGGCTTGTTGGCCATTGCTTCGGGCCCGATTGGGTGGATCGCAGCAGGTGGTGCTATAATCGGTGGAATTCAAACCGGAGTTTCCGCAGGTCGTCTTTATGTTGCAATTACAGATCCTGACACCAATAGTCTTCAAGAACTGGATAATGATGCAATATATGCCTGGTCTATTCGCATAATCGATGCATTAGGGATATTAGCCGGCGCTGCAGGCATTCTTGAAGTTCTGAGAAGTGGTGGATTCATGAGGTTAAGTTCCCAGGAATTCGCAAGACTTTCGCAAAGTCAACAAAGGGCAGCACTTGCAGAAGCTTTACGCCGTGGCGCGAGAAGTAGAGAGGTACGTGCAGCCTTTGAGCAATATGTGCAGGCCGCCGAACGAACTGCAGCTTCAAGTTCAAGGATTGCGGCCGATTCACTTCATGAAGCATATGCTGGCGCACGTACATCTTTGTTAGATGAATTAAGAACTGCGGCGCATGCCCGAGGACGTGCAGCACTTGCAGCACATCTATCCAGAGTTGAAAATTTGTTACAAACAGAACGCAACATTTCCAATGCTATCATGAGGGAATTCCAGGTTGGAGTCATTACCGGAGCAGGGCAATATATTGTGAATGGCATGGATTCCTCGATTGTCGGAAGTAGTAGCGGTCTTGTGAATGAACTCATAGTAAGTCCTGCCGCGTCACTGTTGGAGAGCCGCCCAGGTTCACCTGATACGCAACAGTCCATGATAGGTGAATGTTCGGAATCAATTACTCGTCTGAATGTTTGCTATCTGCCAGCTTCCTTATTTAATCACTAAAGAAATCAATAATTATATATTTATTCCCATCTTTATAAGGTTTGTAAAAATTATTCGCCTATACCCAACATTAATTGTCGTTATATCTCTCCCAAAATTTCGTAAATTGAAAAAAGATTGTTATTTTCATTCTACAGTGCCGCTTTAAATATTCAGAAAAAATCAAGTATTTTATTTTTTGAAATTTTCACATATTTTTACAATACAACTTCATCATATGGCCGCCACCGATAACATTGATTTCATCATCGGCACATTACGTTCCGCCGAATTTGAGGGGTTCCGTTCAGAATTGTATATCCCAATGGGATGTTTCATTGCCAAAGGATCCACCCAGGTTCCGGCGCAGGAATTGAAAAGTGAATACAATCAAAGCCTGAAACCGGGAAAAGGCCGTAATGGCGAAATACCCGGATTGGAAACATTGTGCAAAACCAGTCAGGCTCGTACCTGGAAACCTGTAGGAAACAGTGGATTTACAATTGCCGCAGGATTTGATATTTCCAAACACAACATTAACGATTTACGTAAATTCAGATTTAATAGTCATCTTGAAGACAAATTAATTCCTTTTTCAGCGGGCTACGCAGGTCCACCGCCATCTAAAAAACCAAGCTTTAGTCATTCAGAACTTAAAGAAATTGATTACAAAGTAATCAGTACCAAACTCCCAAAACTCTCTGATAAATTCAATGGTTCTTCTACCGTTAATTTCGATAAACTGAATATCATGTACCAAACGGTATTGTATTCAATCTTCCATCAATATCAGAATCACTTCTTCAGTGAAAGTTATGAGGTAAATAAAGTGTGGAAATTCGCTCTGGCAGGTGACTGGAAGAATGTTCGTGATACGTTAAAAAGTATACGGACTTATTCTATGAGAAGAAAAAAAGAAGCAGAGTTGATAGATCAGGGTATTACTTATGAAGGACGAACTGTCTCCCCTGTTGGCGACTTTAAGATCACCGGAAAACCGGTTGTGTAAAATTCCTTTTCATAGTATAGAAAAAATAAGCTCAAATTTACATCCGCAATGTTCAAGAAAATATCCGCTCAAAATAGTGAATGGAACCGTAAGTATAATTTTCATGAGGAAAATGGATATGGATTTTATATGGATTCTAAGCATGGTCTTGCATTTTTTGCATGGATCTTTCCTGATGAAGCCAAGTTTTATAAATGTGAGCAAGGTGTGTTTGACAAGAACTTCACTCTGCTTGACGAAGAAGCAGAATATGAATTCGATCCCTTTGATAACGTTCGATTTCTTCGCTACCCCATGGATTAATTCATCAGGCAGTTTCCGATTTCTATCATATCCCCTACTTCAATTTATCTAATGAAACCAGATGTACTTGATGAAATTCAAAGCGAACCAGTCAATTATCCACCGCTGATTAAACGGTTTCAGTCGCTGATCGTTGACCAGGTTTTACTAATTACTTGCATGTTTATCATCAGTAATTTGTTTGGCACATCAGAAGAAGAAAGCAATGGTGCTCTTCGTGGATTTTTATTCCTTGGACTGTTTGTAATCTACGAACCATTTTGCCTGAGTGTTGGAACTACTGTCGGAAATCTGGCCGCAGGAATACGGGTAAGACGATTTAAAAATGAGGAGAAACGTTTATCTCTTGCAAATTCCTATGTTCGCTTTGTTGTCAAGTTAATCCTTGGAGTAATTTCTTTCTTCACTGTAACATCCAATAAATCCAAACGTGCCATTCATGATTTTGCCTCCGGATCAATAGTCATCTATGCCAAAAAATAAAATCATACATTAGTATCATTTGAACTCTCTTCACCAAACCAATTAATTGTTCCGGAATATTGTTCAATGAAACTGAGTAATTATATGCTTTTCAAGGGAGTCAATGCGCCACAATACTTGGAATAAATTTCCTATCTTGGGTAAGTAAAATCAGCAATTTCACAGATTGCTTTGCATAGAGTGAAAGCTAAAGAATGTCATTAAAAATCGCCATTTACGAGGATAACAGAATGTTTCGTGAACTGCTCACTGATCTTGTTCAATGTTCTCCAGGCTTAATTTGCACCGGTTCATTCCCGGATGCAAACAACATTCTCCAGAAAATGAACCGGAGTTTACCAGATGTCATATTAATGGATATTGAAATGCCCGGAATGAATGGTATTGAAGCGGTAAAGGTTATTAAATCGCACTTCCCGAATACCCTGGTGTTGATGCAAACTGCGAATGAAGAAGACGATAAAATATTTGACGCGATTTGTGCCGGCGCTTCTGGTTATTTGCTGAAGAATACAGCCCCATCACGCATTCTCGAAGCGATACACGAAGCAAATCTGGGAGGTTCTCCAATGAGTCCTTCTGTAGCCCGAAAAGTGCTTGAACGCTTTTCTACCATACAAAAAGTATCCACAAAAAATGAATTTGATCTTTCCGAAAGGGAAAAAGAAATTCTGCAACTGCTTGTCAAAGGCATGAGTTATAAATTAATTGCAGATGCCTGTTATCTTAGTATTGATACTGTCAAATTTCACATTAAAAATATTTACGAAAAACTTCAGGTAAATTCAAAAGCTGAAGCTGTAGCCAAAGCCTTCAAAAGCGGTTTGGTTTAAGAAATATTCCGACATTCTATCAGGACAAATTTTATTCTATGCAGTCAGAAAGGCAGTATAGCCCAAACGACTGGCTTTTTTATCTTTGCTGTCAAGCGTCCAGGTGTTTTTAACAGTAAGAATTTCAATTTCAGGCTCAACATTGAAGGGCATAAACATTGAATTCAAATGATCTAAAATTCTCTTGCCATTTCCGCCTGGTAAAAAATTAATCAGGTTTTCCTTTTGTACCGGACCAATAGAAATTTTAATGGCTTCAAATATAGAGTAATCGTTATCCCCAACAATTGAATCCACAGAAAGTATCATTTCTCCAAGTCTATTCAATCCCAATCCGGCAGGTTTGGAAATCAATTTTGGTTCAGTCTTTTGAAAAACAACTTTTTGCCTCAGCATAATAGAATAAGTTTCCCGCATGAGATCCAGGGAGCCACGGATACGAAAGATGATCGGGAAAAGGTAAAACAATATACCCTTTTGACGTGCATCCAAAAAGTCAGGCAGATCCCAATAAGAAAGAATTTTCTCATCATCCATCGTGTAGGTAATGGTTTCGAGTAATTTTCTTTCCTGTATTTCGGTTGCGATGCGATGCTTAAAAAACTCCGACTCGTATGCAAAAAAATACTTCCTCGCATTAGCTTCTTCCAAAATCCGTTGCTTTGTCTCCTCCACCATTTCAGATATTGTCTTGAAAGGTTTTGGCTTTTGGGCCGGATAATGAAAAACAGACTGGGGAAGCACATCGTAAAGTCCTTCACGATTTACTTTCAGTACAACTGTCTCATTGTAATTCGACATTTCCATCGTTTCCACATGAGCAATATCTCTGCTGAATTTCCTTTTAAAAATACCAACAGGCTGAATGAGCAGGTCATTAATGTTATAGCCTTTCTTCGACAAGTCAGTAAGTAAGACTTCGACGCGAAGATCCAGTGGTAAATCCGACAGAAATGATTTGATTTCAGCTTCAGTAATCATATGCAAATTTTATAGATCATCAATGGCCGGTCACCAGAACTTTCAGTGGAATAAGATTCGCAGAATATTGATCCAACTTTACCTGGAATTCTTTTGCCAAATTCCTCCATTCATATGAATTTAAGGAATTGTTTCTGGCAGGAACGATATTGATTTCCAGAACACGGCGAATTCCCTGTTTACGATCAGCAACAACCTCCCAAGCTTTTCTTACAGAAACAGATTGAATAAGATTACCAAATTCATGGAAACACATGTTTCGAATATCCTGTTCGGTCACAATCCGATCATGAGTCAACAATGCCTTTTTATATGCTGTTATTCTTTCATTTTCACTAAGTGGATCCTTCCCGCCGCTGGTTGTTGACATTAACATCAAGGATTCGGCACGAGCATCCACACCGGAGTAATTCTGAAGCTTCACTCCGGCTTTAATCTGATTTGCAAGGAAACCATTTGTAGACCAAAAGAGCGTATATATGTTTTCATCCGTATTGTATGGATTGATGAGTAGAAAATTTCCAGGTCTTGCTTTCTGACCTTTCTGCTCAATACTGTGTTCAATCATTGCAATTGCCGTATTGATTTGGCGAATATACGCGCTTATGAAATCGTTGCCAAGAGAGCTGAATGCTGCGCTTTCGTCGCGTAACAAATCCAATACATTGTTCAATAATTCCACTGCATGACGATCGTCGAATCTCTCTACTCCACCATAGCGTAAAGTGTAATAACCAGCTTCATTGTTAAAACCTGTCCCAAGAGGATTGGAAAGGAAAGGTTTTCCATCGGCAGTTTGAACACTCAACAGATCCAAAAAAAGATCGTCTGTTGCCAAAGGAACAATATTCAGATTGTTTTGTACACGGTATGTAAATTTATTTAATTGACGATTAATTATGGGGAAAGAATTAATAGACACATACAAATCTGAAATAGAATTCATAGGAAAAGCAGTAGTAAATTGCAGTTTTAGCCACAGGTAATTTCCCTGAATCTTTGACAAAACCTGATTGGAAAAAACTTCTTCCAGTTCCTTCGGATAAGACGTCTTCATTTCCTGTAACTTCCCATCCGGAATTTCAGTACCCTCAAGAGAATAGAATTGATTTTTGTAAAAATTTCCAATGAAATCCTCGATTCGAAGGGTCACATCATATTGATCAGATATTTTTCCATTTGTGTGACTTCCTTTTTCTTCAGATGGCACAATTCCATGCTCTACTTTCAGTGGAATACCATTGAGCGACCATTTAGTCAGCGGAAGCATGTGCAAATATTTTTCTTCTTCCGGATCATTTTTCCAGTCAAAATAAAACGAAAGCTGTCGTATGGATGTTATCCTGGACTGAAGCTCAATCCCAATCCACATTTCAGATGGATTGAGATAAGAAGTAACCGGACCTTCTGTAATCAGTTGCCTTGAAGTAGGTGTTTTGTATTCATACAACAAATTATTGCAAGCCGTGTACTTAATATCAGCGTCAAATATTCGAAAGTTATCCGCAGGTGAAAAATAAATTTCCTTGTTTACTTCTTTTTGTAAAGCATTCGACGAAGGAACTTTTTTAGTGGTAAAAAACTGAACATCTCTCGACAGGTCGCTGAAAGGTTCTATAGACCGAGCATGCGCAATCGCATGGGCAGGCTGAGGCCCAACCAAAGTTTCAGGTGACAGGATTTGCGCCAGTCTGTTTAAAATTCTGGATTGAGAGGTCAGTATTTCTCCATTGATTTTATTCAATTCAGAGGCACAGGCCTCAATCATCATTGTAACAAGCGGGTCGAAGGAAGATTCTACATCTTCGCTCTCCGCTCCCCAGATCCTGGCCGCATTTTTAAGCATCCTGCTTCGGATGCGTTCTGTTGTTAGTTCGCTACTCTCCATTCAAGTAATAATGAGCTTTTAGAATTTAGTCTAGAAATAATTGCTGTTTTAAGATTATAAAAACTTAATCCAGCCAAACAGGACTAATCAGTAATGTCTCTTCAAATAAAAATGCTTCATTTGTTTTTTTGATCTTTGCATTCACCTTAATGTCCACTCTTCTTTTTATTCTTCTTAATGCCTCTCCTCCATCAAATTCTTGCTGACTCAATTCAATATTCACCTGACAATTAAACAATCGTTTTTCAAATTTCTCGAGACCTTCCTTTACAGAACGCATCATTTTGTCTTTCCACAAATTGAGATTCGACATATTTTCAAAATCATGCTCCCAAATGATGCATCCAAAGGTCGGATCGACTCTGAATTCACCAAGATTGGTTACAAGCAAAAGGTGGATTCTTTGCGCAATGGATTGATGCAAGCCACAGGTACTCTGCTCTTCGCCTTTTGTCAGTCCGGCAAAATTAATAGGTTGTGTCAGGTAATTTTTCATGAAATCAAGGAAGCAATATTATTTTTAAAAATAAGGACAATTCAAAATATAACCTAATCTCAGGGTACTTATTTCAGGATACAATTCTGACACAAAATTGATTCACAACCATGACAATCAACAGCGCTATTCAAAGCCTCCTATATAGTTGTATTTCAGCTTCTTACAACTAAACGGGTCAAAGGAAAATTTACTAAAATATTGACCGGATAGACAACATTAAATCTAATATCAATTGACAACCAATCACTCAACCTTAGAACTCAAATTTACTTTTTGTATGTTTACTCTATATTCTAAAAATTTATATCATGTATAAACATTCTACTTACCTCTTTTTACTTTTCAGTTTGATATTTCAAAATGTACTTCTTGATGTTTGTGCTCAAAGCAACCCTCAGGCATTGGCGCCCGGAATAGGGATAACCAGAATTCTGACAATACGGGATGGCGCAATTCGTGTCTCCTATAATCCGGTTGATGGACAGCTTTACTATACGGATACACAGGGGAATATTTATGTCGTTATCCGACCTTCATCAGGACCTGCATACGATTCACTCGTATATACTACTGCTGATCATGGAGTGGAATACATTCAGGGAATGGATATTCATGACAGCATAATGTATGTCAGTGGAAACAATGGTTCTTCCACTCCACTCACTATCGGAATCATTGCGCGTGGAGTATTGGAGCCAAATGGTACACGCACCTGGTCCACACTCATGGAAACCGACCCATACAAGACTGCAGATTATTTTGATCATTTATACAGTGGAATGACAGTGGATCCAAGTGGTGACAGTCTTGTAATTTGCTCTGGAGCGCGTGGAGACCACGGTGAAATTCAGACACGTTATGGAATCTACCCGGGAGTTCGTAATGAACCACTCACTGCAAGAGTTTTCAAACTTCCCACTCATGATGCGAACACCATCATTCTTCAAAATGACAGCGCATGGCTGGAGAATAGCGGTTATGTTTACGCAAATGGTATTCGTAACACCTTTGATATGGCATTTGATCATGATGGTAATTTATTTGGTGTAGAAAATTCCGGTGATCGTGATCACAATGAAGAAATGAACTGGTTGAGAAGAAATCATCACTATGGATTTCCATGGAGAATGGGAGATACACGTAATCCACAGCAGGATGCATCTTTTGATCCTGCCACAGATCCGCTGATCCCACATTTTAGTCGTTCCTGGAGAAATGGATTCTGGAACAATGATCCTGACTTCCCGCAATTAGATCCATTAACAGTTCCGGACGAACCTATCCAGAATTTTGGTCCTGATTGTGATAAATTCCGCGATACTATCAATGGAAATGTATTGGATGCAAGTGATCTTGGAATATCCATGGGAACATTCACCGCGCACCGTTCGCCATTGGGATTAGTATTTGACAAATCTTTCATCCTCCATCCTGATTACAGCATGGACGGTTTTATGCTCAGCTGGACTGAAGGTCTTGATTCCTGCGGATGTACAACTGTTCCTGACACTTCCATAGGACCTTTTGTGGATCCATCACAGGATCTTGTTCATCTGGATCTTTCTTTCAATTCTTCATTACAAAATTATACATTGAATGCCACACGGATTGTTTCTGATTTTGCGCATCCCGTGGACGACGACATTCACATGAATAGTATTTATGTATTGGAAAATGGATATGGCGGCACCTCAGGATTGTATGAAATTACTTTGCCTTTCCCTCCCGACTGTTTGCCTAACGCGGATATTTTTGTACAGGATTTATGTACTCCTTCTGTCAATTCAATTTCGATCGACACTTTCGGTATAATACCAAACCACATTTTTATCCATACACAGGCTGGAGCTAATATTATTGACACTGTCTTTTCCTCAGGTCTCATCGTTGTTCAAAATTTGCAACCCGATAATTATATGATCAGCTTTGAGGATGCTTTTAATTGTACGGATACACTTTACTTTACAATTTCGGATTCAGTACACTTCACTACTATCAATACATACCCAACAAGTTGTATAGGCTGCCTTGATGGAGCAACTTCCTTTACTGCTGAAGGAGGTGTTACTCCTTATCAGTATACCTTGTATCCACCAGTCATCAGTACAGGTACAGACACTATCGGAGGATTGCCCGCAGGCCAGTATCAACTATGTGTCACAGATGCCAATGGATGTACATCCTGTGATTCGTTGATTATTAATGAGGATCCGAGTGTTGTTACATTCAATACAAATGTCACTGAAATTATTCTAAGCCCAAGTCCGGCACGAGATGAAATTTCAATCAGTTGGAATTCATTTTCAAAAAATGATACTCGTTTGAGGGTGATGAATAGTCATGGAAAAGTAGCCATTGAAAAAAACATATTGGCCGGAACTATAAAAGGAGAAAATGTACGGGTTGCAATTCAGGATCTGACAGCCGGTGTTTATACTTTAGAATTGTTACAAAATGAAATTAAGTCAAGTAAGAAATTTGTGGTGGTGAGATAAAAATATAGTGTAAGAGTAAGAGTAAGTGTAGGTTTAAAGTTTTAAGAAAATAAAAGCGCGACTCTCGGTGAGAGCCGCGCTTTTCATTCAGGAATTTTACAAGTTAAGAATTTAAAATTTAATCAGGCCTGAATAAAACTTTTACAAGTCCGGCTTCAACATATGTGCCGATATTGTCAGTAAAGTAATAGCGGGCACCAACAGTGGTTTCAAATCCGAGTGGAATTGGATTGAAAATACTGAGATCATATGTTCCATTAGGCAGTACTTTCATATTTCCAAGAACCGGAATGGAAGCCAACACCAAATCCCCAGAATGGATTATAATAAATCCTTGATCAAAGAATTAGCAAAAACAATCACTAATCATAGCTATTAGATACCATCATTACTTAGCTAAAAAATCCAAAACAAATCACACCTGAAAAAAAAGAAAAATTTATACACTTACACTTCAATTTGCGAAGCGGCATAACCAATTCTAATGCAAGTTATTCATCCATTATTTTCAGAAACCTGCATAAGATTTGTATACAATCATCCACTTTCATGCACATTCCTTCTAACAATTTTTCTAAATTCAAGTTAAAATAGAACACCAATTGTTAATCCCGTAGTCAAAACTAATGGGAAGTTTTTTCCTAGCAAGACGTGACTATATTCATAGGAACTTGAATTCCCGGTATAGTCATAAGGTGAATTTGTTTTTTTGTTTGCCAAACGTATTCCATAACCAAAACCAAAATAATAATCAAGAGTAATAAAATTGCCAAGTATATGTTGTTTCCCAAAAACAATATCCGCCGCTAAATTTGTATAGCTCACTCTGACTATTTTTTTTGTCACAGGATAAGTATAGGGATATGAATAATTATAATCCTCAAAATCGTAAGAATACATATTGAAAATTATTTCAGGTTTAATATAAGCACCATTTAATTGATGCACATGCTTAACACCTCGTTGAGTGTATGATGGCCTATTCAGAAACTTAACACCAGCTTTTACAAAAAAACCAGAAGTTTTCTTGGTATTTTGATTGACCCCGGGCCCAATCACAGCTGCTTTGAATTCAAGGTTCGTACCAACTTTTAGCATCGTTTCATAGCCAAATGCAATGTCATTAGTGAGAGGAGAAAAAAATTCAAACTTAATTGACCTTGACTTATTTCTCAAAGTAACATCAATATTTACATCATAGGGATCAGGCGTGATCCGCATCTTTGTTCCATTCTCAAAATTTATTTCATAAACATCATATTTTGAAATTACCACTATGGGACCGTCAAGGTTATTATAATTTCGATACTTGATTTCATCAAGACCAATTTCCAGAACCTTGGCTTTTATTGTATCAGTTTTGGTGCGGATAATATCCTGTGAATTCGCGGATATTGAAAATAACAATGAAAAAATTAAAAGGAAAAATATTCTGCTTTTCATGATAAATCGCTGTTTAAAAATCAAGATTAGTATCGCTTCCTACGCGCCTCAAACTTTCATAGATTAAAATTAATGAAATAATATTCAATAACAATATTTTAATAAAGAATTACAATCCGCTTACAAAAGAGAATCCGGTCGGAGCCAATCTAAATAACAATAAAAAGGCCCAAATTCATATAAATTACAAGCTCAAGTTCAAATACCGATAAAAATTCAAAATTAAACTAAACTGTTGCATTCAACTACTCTCTTTCTTAGTAATCCCCTCCAACAATCCTCTCCCTCGTATCAGAAGACAAATCAAAAGCAGGTAATCGTACCGGAGCATTTGTACAACCGCTGGTATCTGAGAGTGTCGAAAGAAAAAGAATCAATTTTCTCTTTTCATCCTGATTTAAATTCAACCTATCATGTGCCAGGGATTGGTTTTTAATTTCTAATCCCAATCCCTTCCCTCCTCCTTTTTCATAAAACTCAATAACTTGTTCCAGTGAAGTGTACACTCCATTGTGCATATAAGGGCCGGTGAATTCAATGTTTCGAAGTGTTGGAGTTTTAAATGCTGCATGATACTCCTGCATTGGAATAACTTTTTCCCTTCCGGGATCAGTATCCAATTTTGGATGAACAGTATCCGGCGATGCAGGCACACCAAGAACTTCCATTTCAGATTCTGAATAATATGGAGGCGCGGTTCCATTGAACAAAGGAAGGAAATGACAGGTACCACATTTCCCTTTTCCCATAAATATATTAAACCCTTCCTTTTCATTCGCCTCCAGTATATTTTCATCTCCGCGAATTGCTTTATCGAAACGCGAATTCAATGAAAATAAGGTTTGCTCATAAGCTGCAATAGCTTTCAAAATACTTCGATTGCTGATTAATGTATCCTCAGTTCCGGTAAAAGATGCTTTGAATAATCGAATGTATTCAGAGGACTTTCTGATTTTGTCAGGCACCACAGAAAAATCAACCTGCATCTCATCCGGGTTATTCAATACTTCACTGGCCTGATTTTCGAAAGTAAAGGCGCGTCCATCGTGAAATAATTTTCTTTGAAAGACAGCATTCACTATTGTCGGTGCATTCCTGAGAAATTGCTGACCGTGCTGAGCTCCCATGCTTTTTTGCAAACCATCCGTAAATGCTTTTCGCGGATCGTGACAGGATGCGCAACTTCGCTGATCTTTTTGGGAGAGCGCGGGATCAAAGAATAACAATCTTCCCAACTGAGCACTCAAGGTGCCTGTCCTTGCTTCAGCCCCTGATAAAAAACCGGAAACATTAAACGCGCCGGGATCAAAAACTGATCGGGTGATAAAATTTACCGGTCCGGATGAAAAATTATAATCCGGACACCGAAGAAAAAAGAATCTCGATAAAGATTCACTCAACGGAATGTAGAATTTAGAATAGAGTTGAAAATAATCGGGATGATTCACATGATCCTGCTCGCTTAAAAAATCAGCACAGGACAAACTTGCAGCCTTTAGAGATTCACAAGCGTTCCTGTCTGTTTCATTTAGTTCAGGGTAACAGCTACTAAAAAACTCAGGTAAATTGTGATAGTATGAAACGCCCTCTTTAAAAGCAACGTGTGTATAGGGAGACTCCATGTTGGTGACGGTCAGTAGAAAATAACGAAGCATTTCGAGTTCGAGAGCATGGAATATATCCTGCTCACGGAGCAGCGTATCTTTTACAGAACTTTTATACGCTTCAAGATTGGTTCTACAAAGTGCTAATTCCGAAATGACTTCCGTTTGGTTATAATTTCCTGAACCCTGAAATAGTTTTTCCTCAATCAATTGTAAACCATGCGGCGGAAGAAAGGCCGCAACTTCATCTTCTTCTTCAGGCAAAGCAACCGGAGGACCATTCAAGAGTTGAGCCAGTTCCGGTCTGTAAAAACTTACAAAGGGAGAAATAGCACGATAGTAAATTCTGCATGTATGCCATGCATTCCGAAATTCAGATGAACCGGAGAGCATTTTCTGCCTGACCATTGATTCGAGTAGAGAAAGTGAATGTTTGAGACTATCAACACTATTCATCAATTGAATTCTGCAATTCTCCTGATCAAAAACTCCCTGCTCTGAATTTTTGACATCTTTCCCTGCCATTAAAAAGACAAAGAGAAGTGGAAAAATTACCCGAATAGAATTTCGTATATAAATAGATTTCACCGCTTGATTTTTCGTAGCTGAAGATACAATTTATCTTTTTTAGACCTGATTTTTCTTCTGAAATACTTAGAATAGTACTTTCAATTGTTGCTGTCTTAAAACAGATCGCAAGTTGAAACTTTGCAGAAACAGAAAAGTATGCTCTATATTTGTAATGTGAATCTCACTAATTAAAATATCCTGTTTATGTCTGAAAATCTGAAACGAATGATCGCACTCGCGGATAGTTTTTTCGATGTAAGACATGACCCGGAACAATTGCAGGTGGATCAGAATGTGCTTGAAAAACTGAACACCATTGATCCCAATACTCTTTCCGAGGAAATTGATGGGGACGGTCCTGTTGTCTGGATTTTGCTAATACCGACAACCAGTGATGTCATGCACCGTTTTCTGAAAAATGAAATTACGGAAAATCAACTTTTCGAAGAAACTGAGCCTGGTCAGAACTACGAGGCACTTTATCTCTGTTCTGCACTTGTTCTTGAAGAATTCAGACACAAAGGGCTGGCAAGGAATCTCAGTTTACATGCAATCAATGCCATCCGGAAAAAATATCCAATACGCTATTTATACGTTTGGGCATTTAGTGAGGAAGGTAAGCAGCTTTCGATACGCTTGTCAGGTGAAACCGGTCTCCCGCTACTTAGTCGGGAAGATTCCCTTGATTAGGGTTTAAATATTTTTACCGTGTAGGAATAAGATGCGGCGGCCGCTGAGCCAATACCGGCAACTGTCACTGTATATGATTGATCACTCGTTGAGGATAAATTAATCCCGGTTGGTTCCCAAACAATCGTATTGTCTCCATATCCATTCGCTGTACTTGAAACAACGTTAAGCGGAACAGTAGTACTTCCCGATCCGGTCATCGTCACTGTCGCTGCAGAAAAATCTGCACCCGGAATACTGAATGACCAGCGGCCAAATACCAATGTTTGCGGAACATACCCTTTTGGAGGATAGGCTATAAAATCAGGAACAATTGTATTTGTATCGTTTGCAAAAACATACAGAGCCATAGCACCTTCAGTCGATCCATAACTGAACTTTTGCTTACGTGAATGCAGAATCCAGCGGCGGTGTCCAACAGGTTCATTACCCGAACCAAAATCATTCATGAATGCTGTAATCGCGGAGGAAGAATGACTTCCTAAAGCAAGATTACTTGCTCCCGCTCCGTTGGCTGCAGTTGCCGTCCAGCACAACCATGTATTCGGTGGATTATGATTCAGGGAATGATTGGCATCCATGATCAATGCGGTTTCTTGTTGCTGAGGAAATAATGTTGAATCCAAAGTACAGTGATCATTCAAACCAACCATTCTGCGGAAATAATTGATCCTCTTAATCACGGCAGCGTGAGTGGCCTGAGCCACAGTGCCGGCATTACAAGTAGCAGTACTACCTGTCCAACCGGCAGAGCTGACTGCACTGCCGAGATAATTGTTGGTATAGTCTGCCAGTGCCGCGTCTCTTTCAGGGTTAGAACTTGGAGTTCCTCCACTTGAGGGTTCCGTATTATCGTCTTTGCTACAGGAGAAAATGGAAACCATGGTAATTCCTGAGAGGAGCAGGAGAGCAAGAAGTCTGTTTTTCATGAGTGGACCGGAGATATTTAATTATCGAAATATAGAAAGTCAATTTGCGCCAATTCAGTTGGGGGGAATTAAATAATTAACAGTGAAAGATGATAAACATAGATTCGCTGCTTCAGGAGAATACTGACATTTCTGCCTTTCCTGATACAGAAAACAATAAAGAAGCCTGCCAATGTTACACTGGCAGGCTTTGAATTAACAATCGGGGTTGGGGTAATTGTTAAATTTCTAAAACATTCATTGCTCGAAAGTCTTCATTCAAAATTACGGTCTGAGACTGATGAGGAATAACTGTGCATTATTTTCAATCAAACTATAATCGGCAGATTCGACCATGATGTCACCGGTAATATCGTTGACAACATATCCGTACACGAATTGCTGACTTGTGCTTTCAACAAGACTAAAATCAGTCAATCCGATTACACCATCCTGATCAACATCACCACTCCATACCGCGAACAAACCGTTGCCAAGATCCCGGAGATTATCTCCGAAGGCTCTGGTTGCAGCATCCGTAAAGTCATAGTATACAGGATCAGTCATGGACACCGGCACCGAACTCCATGTTTCCAAAGAGCTCCGATGATTGAGTTTGAGATAATAACTGTGACCATCAAGTGTGGTGTCTTCAAATATTACAGTCATACTTCCATCTGTTTGAACGATACCGAATGAGGAGTCAACAGAAGAAAGAGTTAACGGATCTACAAGTGTAACACGAACAGTATCCACATCCGAAGGATTCGCGGAAACACCGGCAAGGTGCAAACAACCTCCTACACCGAGGTTATCCATAGGAGTAGTTGAACCTGTGTTTTGATAAAATCCATCGAGAAGTACATGCACATCAATCCATTTACCACATCTGCGTGAAGGAACCACTACTGAGGAAGTGGTAACACAACCGTTTGCATCCATTACAGTTAATGTATAGACACCCGGAGCCAAACCGCTGATTGCAGGAGTTGTTCCTCCATTACTCCAGCTATAGGAATATGGCGGTGTTCCTCCCGAAACGAATGCATGCGCGGATCCATTGTTAATTCCGATACACGCGCCAATTACATTAAAGTTCAGCGAGAAGTTAAGTACCGGAGGCAAATAGAATTGACAACAGATGACATCGCCACACGAATTCGTTACGCACAGATTATAGAAACCTGGCTGCGCATTGAAGCAAGCTGAGCCGTTATCCTGCCATGGCAACGAAGGTGACCATGAATAAGAATATGGAGGACAACGGAAGCATTCAACAGAAGCGCAAATGGTACCAAAACCTGTGGCACAATTCACAGGACTGATAGACGCGAGCACCTGTGGTACTCTGAATCCGAAGTGTGTTTGAGACCCGTCACAGCCCACAATTGTAAATGTGAGTGAATCGCATGGATGCACACTTTCTCTGAACAATTCAGTGCTGTTGTTTTCCCAATGATAGGTGTACTGACCACAACCTGTTTGTGAAATGACAGCGGTAACCATACTTCCGCAATTGTTGAAGTTAAAGCTCACATTTGGCGGTGTGAATGACATATCCACAAGAGTATGACAGCAGGTAAATTGTTCGCCTGCACCGTTGGTAATTGTCACACAATAATTACCGGCTGGAAGTCCGGACACACATTGAGTTGTGGCGCCATTACTCCATAAGTAAGAATAAGGAGGCTGACCAAAACAACCGGTGACACACATACTTCCTGTAGGGGAACAACATCCCGGATTCACAACATCAGTGAAATTGATTTGCGGTGCTGAAAGCAATTTTGTAATCGAACAACCACGACTATCCGTGATCGTCACGCTCATTCCTACACAGCGTTCAGTAACATGGATACATTGTGTTGTCACTCCTCCACCCCAATCATATGAATAAGGAGGGCATCCACCTTCTACCTGAACACAGATTGAATCACCACACATTCCATACTGAACGAAAGCAGTGAGCGGTCCGGAAGCCAATGGAACGGTTACATTTTGCTGGGCAAAATTTCCACATGCATCCTGAACATAGATAATATAATTTCCAGCTCTCAGATTACAAAGTATGGACGGATTCGGGCTCTGTGGTACGCTGTATGACAACAACGGATTACATGGATCAAAGTAACTGTAGCTGTATTGCAAACAACAACCTGTTGCGGTAATGTGAATACATCCATCGTTATGACAATTATCCGGATCAACACTTATCACAGTGATTGTCGGTGCCGGTGGCGGAGGCACATTATTACATCCGCAACTGATCGGATCACATCCACAACTGATGACGTTAATTGTTTTGCTGATGGAAGCACTGCAACCATTAGCATCCGTATAGTAGTAAGTAATGGTGAATGTACCCAATCCCGGAGGTGTAAATGTATTGCCTGTCACTCCCGGCCCAACAAATATTCCGGAGCCGCCTGCTCCTGCAACCGGCACCCATGCATTGATGATGAAGACAAAAATATTTGCAGTGTCAAGCAAAACAGGACCAGCATTGGAGCATACATCCGGGAACACCATTGTCCATTGTAATATCGGCAATGGATTCACAAAGATGCAGACTGTATCTGTGTCGCAGCAGCAATTGTTTCCTCCGCAACAAATCAACACATAACAAGTAGTTTGCTGAGGAATAACGTCTACAATTTGTCCGATACCAACTTGTGTGAGTCCTTCAGGCCCCATTTGGTACCACGTCGCGGAAGAATCACAACCCTGTGTTTGTAAAATCGCCGGTTGACCCTGGCAGATGGTCTGATCAGGTCCGGCATTCGCGGGACAAGTATTAATACAACATGTGATCACATTGACATACTTAGTTATGGATGTACTGCATCCAAGACTATCAGTATATGTGAAGGTGATTGCATTCAATCCAAGCAAAGAAGGATGGAAATAATTTCCGACTACTCCTACTCCGTTGAATGAATATGATCCAGGAGCATTTGCAAGTGGTACCCAGGTATTATTTATGAAAACAGAAATAAATGAAGTATCGAGTAATACAGAATCACCGTTGAAACAAACCGGTGTGAAATTGAAATTCCATTGTATAACCGGTGGTGGATTTACAATTACACATACAGTATCCCAGTCTACACAACAACCCTGGTAACACACCAATACATAACATGTATTCTGCTGCGGGAAAACATCAACAATATTTCCTGTTCCGACTTGCACCAGAGTATCTTCTATCATCTGATACCATTTCGACGAATCGCAACCACTTGTATAGAGTGTGAAAGGTTGTCCGAGACAAACCACATGATCCTGTCCTGCATCGGCATTGCATGTATCCTGACAACAACTGATTACACCAATATATTTGGTGATGGATGCACTGCAACCAAGACTATCAGTATATGTTATGGTGATTGCATTCGGACCAAGAATATTCGGATAGAAATAATTACCAATGACCTGAACACCGGAGAAAGTCCACGTTCCCGGAGCATTGGCGAGCGGTATCCAGTTATTGTTTATGTAAACTGAAATATTCGCTGTATCGAGATAAATAGAATCTGAACCAATGCAGACTGGAGTATGGCTCCAGTTCCACTGAATTACAGGAGGAGGATTCACAATTACACACACGGTATCAGTATCCACACAACAACCCTGATAGCAAACGAGGACGTAGCAAGAATTCTGTTGCGGGAACACATCAACGATATTTCCCGTTCCTACCTGCACTAATGTGTCTTGCAGTATTTGATACCATTTCGATGAATCGCATCCGTTTGTATACAGAGTAAATGGTTCACCGAGACATACTATATGATCTGGACCTGCATTGGCCTGACATGTATCCGGGCAGCAATAGATAACTCCAATATACTGTGTAACAGAAGCACTGCAACCCAAAGTGTCAGTATAAGTAATTGTAACTGCATTCGGGCCGATTATATTCGGATGAAAATAATTTCCGATCACCTGTACTCCGGAGAAACTCCATGTTCCCGGGGCATTGGCCAATGGTATCCAGTTATTATTAATGTATACAGAAATATTCGTTGTATCCAGATAAATGGAATCCGAACCCTGGCAGACAGGAGTATAGTTCCAGTTCCATTGAATAACTGGTGGTGGATTTACCATAACACATACTGTATCCCAATCCACACAGCAGCCCTGGTAACAAACAAGAAGGTAACATGTATTTTGTTGTGGGAATATATCTACAATGTTACCTGTACCTACCTGAATCAATGAATCATTGGTTATCTGATACCACTTAGATGAATCGCATCCGCTCGTATACAAAGTAAACGGCTGGCCCAGACAAACTACATGATCAGGTCCCGCATCGGCATTACATGTATCCTGACAACAACTTATTACACCGATATATTTAGTGATTGATGCGCTACAGCCAAGACTATCGGTATAGGTAATTGTGATCGCATTCGGGCCCAGAATATTTGGATAGAAATAATTTCCGATTACCTGTACACCGGAGAATATCCAAGTTCCCGGCGCATTGTTTAACGGCACCCAGTTATTATTAATGTAAACGGAAATATTTGCAGTATCCAGATAAATAGAATCCGATCCCTGACAAACAGGAGTGTAACTCCAGTTCCACTGAATAACCGGAGGCGGGCTTACAATTACACAAACAGTATCTGAATCCACACAGCAACCCTGATAGCATACCAGCATGTAGCATGCATCCTGTTGCGGGAAGATGTCAACAATGTTTCCCGTTCCAACCTGAATCACCGTATCACCGGAAAGCTGATACCACTTGGATGAATCGCATCCACTCGTATTCAAAGTAAACGGTTGACCAAGACAAACAACATGGTCAGGACCTGCATCCGCCTGGCAAGTATCCGGACAACAATAGATGACACCTATATATTTTGTGATGGATGCACTACAACCCAAACTATCAGTATAAGTAATTGTGATTGCATTCGGTCCAAGAATATTTGGATAGAAGTAATTTCCAATCACCTGTACGCCGGAGAAGATCCATGTACCGGGAGCATTGTTTAATGGAACCCAGTTATTATTAATATACACAGAGACATTTGCCGTATCCAGATAAATAGAGTCTGATCCCTGGCAAACAGGATTATAACTAAAGTTCCACTGAATCACAGGTGGCGGACTTACAATTACACAAACAGTATCTGAATCCACACAACAACCCTGATAGCACACCAACATATAGCATGCATCCTGTTGAGGGAAGATATCGACAATGTTACCCGTTCCAACCTGAATCAGCGTATCACCTGAAAGCTGATACCACTTGGATGAATCGCATCCGCTCGTATTCAAAGTAAATGGCTGGCCGAGACAAACGACATGATCGGGACCGGCATCGGCCTGACAAGTATCCGGACAGCAATAAATGACATTGAAATATTTGGTCAGTGACGCGCTGCATCCTGCACTGTCGGTGTAGGTTAATGTAACTCCATTCGGACCTAAAAGATTTGGATAAAAATAATTTCCGATCACACCTACACCCGACCAGGTCCAGGTTCCACCCGCATTGGCAAGAGGAGTCCAGACATTGTATACATAGACACTCACATTTGCTGTATCGAGATATACAGAATCAGAACCCTGACACAATGGGCCGTAATTAAAATTCCATTGTATAATCGGGAGAGGCAATACATTCACACAAATAGTATCCGTATCACAGCAGCATGCCTGAATACCACAACATGTTACTACATAACATGTATTTTGAGTTGGAATAACATCAACGATAGGACCGTTGCCAACAGGAATCAAAGTATCACCTGAAATTTGTGACCACTGCGGAGTTCCTGTACATCCTGTAACATGAAGTGTAAGGACTGTACCTATACAAACAGATGTATCCGGTCCGGCATCTATATTCGGAACATTTGAATTAATACAAATATTATCCAGTGCGGAAACCTCATTCGTTGCGGCTGTATAATCAGCCGGGAATACAACTTCAGTAACATTTCCGAGGACCGTCAGCCAATCCGTCGGAAGAGTCGCCCCTACAGGAGTCCAGATACCAGCACCACTTACAGGAGGAGGATTACAATCGGTAATCGGAGCACAGATTGAATGCCAACCGTTACCCTGGTTGGCAACGACTGTTGAAGTAAACGTAAAGCCCAGAGTTCCATTCATGATGGTGAACGAAGGGTTGACATTCGCACCTGTTCCACCATCATTCATCAATCTGAAATCATAGCAGAAACTTCCGCAACACCATTTACCATCGTATAAATAACTGGCAAGTACTCTTGAACTTCCGGGCTGATCCTGAACAAATAAATAATAATCTGATGGACCGGCCTGTGAATTTACATTTGATGTAGACACAATTACATTCGGTGCATTTGGATGCGGGCCAAAATCATTGAGCATGTTATTATCAAAATGTTCACAGGTATCCAGACAAGCAAATGGATCCGGAGCCGGGCAACAATCTTTGAAATCAATTTTCAACGTATCTGTTGAATCCGCGCAACCAAATATATTCGTTGCAACCAGTTGGTAGGCCCCTCCGGGAGGAAGCACTGTGAGATTCTGATTCGTACTGTATGGAAGGAATACATTACCTACAAGAATATTCCAATTGTATGTATTTAATCCTGCAGGACCGGGAATGGTGACGGAATCACATTCATTGCAGAATTCATAGCAACCGGTTGGAGCACAACTAAGATCCGGTGTCGGATGAATGGTGAGGACATTCGAGTTCGCTTTACAACCGAAGTTATTGGTCACCACGACTGAATAATCACCCTGTAACACGGCATTTATGCTAAGTCCCATTTGACCGGTACTCCAATTGTAAACGTGCCCAGCTCCGGCAGGATTTGTCACAAAGAGATTGTACAATTGTCCTTCGCACAATACTCCTCCGGGATTAGACACTATGAATGGTGGAGCAGGACTTGGATTGACAATCACATTTACTGAACGTGTGATTGTACAACCATTCGGACTCGTAACAGTGACAACATAAACACCTGCATCCGAAAATTGCATATTTGTTTTCACCAAAGGATTCGTGTTTGTATTGGTAGCAGGTCCAACCCAGACATAGGAGGCCCCCGATATTTGAGTTGCTGTCAGGCTCAGTGTTTTTCCCTGGCAAATAACTGTATCCCCACTGATGGTTATTGCAGGAAGCGGATTAACAGTTATCGTAACAGGAGGTATTGCCGGATAGGCACAACCGTTAGGTGTTTGAGCGATCAGAGAGTACGTCCCACTCTGTGTCACCCACAAAATTGGAGCCGCATTGGTTGGCGGAGACAGAGGTGGTGTTGGAGATTTTGACCAGAGATAAGTTGCTGCAGGTGGAGAAAGTTGTAAATTAATTGAATCTCCCTCGCAGAAAGTCAATGGTCCAGAAGCAACAATCACTGCACTGGATGGAACCGGATCCACAGTAACACTGATTGTATCCGAAGCGGAACAACCATTGGCTGAAGTAAGAGTGACTTTGTAAGTAAATGTTCCGGGTGTGTTTGCGACAATTGTCAGATTTGGATTTGTACCCAGTACCGGACCAGTCGGATAAGGTGTCCATGCAACTGTAACACCTGCAGTATTTGTTTTCAAATCCAGGTTTTCTCCCTGACAATAACGCACCCTTCCGGTGATTGTAGGATTAGGAGTGCGACGAATGGTGAGTGGCCCAACTGTTACTCTGTATGGACAACCAAAGGAAGGATTGTTTCCGACAACAGAGTAGTAACCGTTTTGTTTAACATAGAAAGGATTGTCCGGTACAGGCTGTGTAAACACATTTGACCAAACGAAAGGACCAATTCCTGAAGCAGTCAGTTTTATTGAATCACAATAGGTCGTATCAATGGTAATAGTTCCTGTTCCTGCCGCATTGATCGTAATGTTGTTTGTTGTCACACTGGAACAACTGTACTGATCAGAAACCGTGAGCTTGTAAGTGAAAGTACCCGGGGAAGGATAAGTAAATTGTGGGTTTTGCAAATTGGATGTAGAGACTCCATTGTTGTAGAAATCCCAGTTCCATGCTGTTGGTGCAGTAAAAGATGCATCAGAAAAATTAACCGGAGTGCCGGCACAGAAAGGTGCCGGTGAAGGAGCATTCATCGCAGCGGTTACAGGAACCGGTACATTAATCGCTACCGTCAGAGTGCAAGTTGCCTGTGTTCCTCCCGGATCGGAGATAATTAATTTGATGTTGTGTGATCCCGCACTGAATAATTGATTTGTGGGAGAATGTACGGAACTGAATGGTGACAAATTTCCATCCAGATACCATTTCCATGAATAAGAAGTCGCGCTGTTCAAATACAAAGAAGTATTGTTGATGATCGTTTGCATTTGTCCCAAACCATTGCATTGGTAAGTAACATTAAAGGCCGCATCAAATGGAATGGTGATTGGATGAACCGCGCCAATGGCAGTGGTACAAGGTTGACCGAACGCATCCAAACCATAAGCAGTACCCATAATGGTTACATTGTAAATGCCAGGAGTCGGGAAAGTGTGAACTACAGGGTTAATCGCTCCTGCATTTCCGCCATCTCCAAAATCCCATCCGGTATGGTTACCGTTGTACAATTTGAAAAATGAATCTGTGAGACAAACAGGCGGAGTAGCAATGAAATCAAGACTATCATTCACTGGACAAACTCCCGGAATTGGTGCACATATTCCGCCAGCTACTAAAATTGATCCGGTATTTGTACAACCGAAAGAATTTGTAACAGTCACAGAGAATGAAGTAGGGCCTGTAAGGGTTTGTGTAATGGAAGCTGTTGTAGCGCTCGTGTTCCACAAATAAGTATATCCTCCCGTATTAATGGTATTGATATTCACAGTTGCAGGGAAAGTACAAACACCATTCGCTGTAACATTAACAAGTGGCAAAGGATTTACTGTATAGTTTACAGTCTTATTCGCTGTACAACCATTTGCATCAATGATAGATAATGAAGCGGAATAGTTTCCGGCAACTCCATACGTAACAACAGGTGCAGCAGGATTTGTAAGGTTTACATTTGAAGCTCCGGGGAAACTCCAGTTATAGGTTGTCCCACCACTTCCGGTAAATGTGAGTGGCGCACCAACACAAAGCGGTGAAGGTATCGCAATACCTGCAACAGGAAGTGCATTCACAACAACTGGGAAAGGTGTAACGGGTGCAGGCGGACAATTTGATTGAACTACCAGCGAAACGAGACCTGTCAGAGTAGGAGAATTCCATTTAACCACAATAGAAGATGTCCCCTGCCCTGTCTGAATTACGCCGGGAGGAGTTACACTCCATATATAATTTGCTCCGTTGAATACAGGCTGTGAGAATGTATAGGATACAGTACTTCCTGAACACACCGATGAAGGACCGGTGATTACAGGCGTCTGAGGAATATCGTCGACATGAATTTTTGTAAACGCGGTATCCGAACAGCCATTGACATTAGTAATGGTAAGGGATACATTGTAGTCACCGGCATTCAGATATGTATGCGTAGTTGACTGTGTGTTCGCGGTACCGGCATCACCAAAATTCCAGTTCCAGATCGGACCGGGACTTGAAGTTGAAAAACTGACAAGACTATTCTTACAAACAGTTGCAGGTGCGATGATGTTAGGCACAGGTGGCAATCCAAGAAGATTCACAGGAAACATCACTGAATCCGTATAACATCTGGAGATTTTTAATTTGACAAAAATCGGAGTATTGGAGGCATCAATCCAGTTGATGACAATCTGATTTGTTCCGTTCGCGCTAACGATATTACCTGCTGTTGCAGGACTCACAGACCAGGTATAGGTTCCATTGTTTATCAGCGAAGGTGGTATCGAATAAGTGATGGTACTCTTTACACATGCGATAGAAGCACTCGGTGTTATTACAGGCAAACTAAAATTTGGCCAGGTATACACAGAGAATACCGGAGAAGGCGGACTGGTACAACCGGGTGGATTGTTGAGTGTCTGTGAAACAGAAACGGTTCCTCCACCCAAATTCCATTGGATCATTACACTATTTCCATTACTGGGTCCAATGATTGTTCCGTTTGTAACTGTCCAGTTATAACTCACACCGCCCATATTCGGAACAGTGTTATACAAGAAGGGAATTCCCGCGCAAACAGTATCCGGGCCTGTGATTGTATCGGGTGCAATCATGTTCACAACATTCACAGGAAGAAAAGCTGAATCGTTACAGAATACGCCTGCAGGCGCATACGCAGTAACATAGTAAGCGCCAGGACCAGCGTTCCATGTATAGGCATTAAATGCTGCTGTAGAACCGAATGTCAGTGTGGTTGGTACGGGTGTCTGTACTTTCCAGGATGTTCCCGTAACAACAGTGTTGTTGGTAAGATTCATTCCATTGAAGGGACCATTGGTTGTATTTGGACAAACAGTTGTTGGTCCGGAAATTCCAAAGATCGGCTTCACAGTAATATTGATTGTCGCTGTTCCTCCGCATCCCGGATCATGACTACAGTTACCAGGAAGATTACATCCGGAACCAGTGAGCACATTTTGGTAATTCAAGGTGAGGGTAACATTGCCAAAAAATCCGGGTGTCCATTGAATGGTAACACAACACGTTCCTTGTCCACTGATAGTTCCCGCGTTCGCCGGCATCAATTCCCAATTGTGAAGATTACCGGGAATACATTCAACACAATAAGTAGAAGTTGAACCGGAACAAACAATAGTATCACCTGCAATGGGTAATGTTGCAGGGACAATATTGACTGTTTTAATTGTTGGATTCGGACAATTTAATGGTGGAGCACATCCTGCAACACTTAGGGTTATTGTTCCGGATGGTCCGGGTCCCCATACAATGGTGCATGAGTCAGAGGTGGGTGGAGGTGGTGTCAGAAAAGTTCCACCGGTAACTCCCCAGGTATAATTCGAACAAACAGCACTGGTGTGATAGGTTACAGTATCACCGGGACAGACAACAGAAATACAGAAAATATCAGGACCGGAAGCAGAATCTACAACAACCATGAATGCAGTATCATGAGGCGTACCACAATCATCGTAAACAGTAAGTGTATCGTAGTATGTCCCCGGAGGATAGTGCCATGCCGGTTCTGTATGTGTCGCATTACTTGAGTAATAACCATTTCCAAAATTCCACAACAGACCGTTTATACCGGTGGAGTTGTCATTAAAGGTGATGGACTGTCCATTACAAATATTGATGACCCCGCCTACAATTGGCGGAGAAGTGTTGAAACTGATTGTGTATGAAGAAGGAGGATTCCTTGTAACGTTAGATGTACAAGAATCCAGTATTCCGGGAGGAGCCCAAACATACCATGTCACTACCGTAGTACCTACAGGAAAAACCAAGGGAGCATTGTTCCAGATAGAATCATACTGACAATCGGTTCCGGCACCTCCTGTTCCACCGTTGGGACCACCGGGGAAAGTATACGTAGGTGGAGTTAACTGCACCATAGAATCCGGAATATTGAAACAAATAGATGTGTCGCGACAATGAAGCACACAGCGAATCGTTTGAGCGTGCGCTTCCCCGGTTACCAGGGAGAGCGAGCCATCCAAAACAAGGAAGAACACCAAGAGTCGGATCCAGGCAAAAAGCTGAAAGCTCTGGAATGACCCGTTGAAGAATCTGATGACCGCGAAGCGAAGTAGTTTGTGTTTCATGTTCGTTTGTGTTTCATTTAGGCAAATAGGAGAATCTGGAGCAAAATATAATCATTCTGGCAGTTTGATCAAAGCTGTTTAATTCAATCTGAAAGAGAATGCCGTTCTTCAGCTAGTGAAACAGCGAGATCTTTATATGATTTTCTCCAGGCTTTCAGCAAGCGGAGTTCTATTTCATATTTTTCTGCCAGTGTTTTCAATTCAGTTTTACTGGAATAGGATTCCAAAACAACCAGCAATTTGAAACTGTCTGAGAATTTTCTTTTCATAGAATTCAATACAGAAGAAAATTGATGCCATGGGTAAAATGAAGGGGATTCAATCTGCGTTTCCCGGATAGACATTCGTATTGCCCTCACATTCTTTGAATCAAACCAGGTTTTTTTTGCAGAATTAAGTTATCCCGAAGTCCCCTTGGGAAAGGTGTCAAGAAAATAAATGATTTCCTTACCTACTTAATAAACGGCAGGAATTAGCAACCCGTGGTAAAAGGAAGTTAATAGGCGGCGAAAAGGGCCTGAAAGGGAATAAATCAGGATTTGACTCCCGTAAGACTCACCACTTCGAGAAAGTTGTCTTTTTTCCTTCGTGAAATCTCCACTTCGGAACCGTCAGACATCTGAACAAAATATCCATCCAGCCGGCTGAATTTCTTCACATGTCGAAGATTAATGAGGTGGGAATGATGGGATCTGAAAAAATTGTGATCCTGAAGCATCAGTTCATACTCTTTGATGTTCTTTGTCCCTGTATATTTCTGATCTCTCGTATATATGTGAGTATAAGTACCATCAGCTTCCAGCCGGATTATTTCTTCAGGTTCAAGAAAAGCGAATCCATCTTTGATCGGAATTGCCAGTTTGCTCAATCCGGCATTACTCAAATTTTCAATCAATGAATTGTACTGTTGAGAATGATTGCGCGAAGGTTGTTCAACTGCTTTCCTGACGGCTTCAATCAGATCGTCGGTATCCACAGGTTTAAGGAGATAATCCAGTGCTGAAAAACGAATCGCCTTTATGGCGTAATGCGAATGGGCTGTCACAAAAATCACTTTGAAATCAGCACCGTGACTTTGACGTAAAAGATCAAAACCACTACCCTGAGGCATTTCAACATCCAGAAAAACAAGATCCGGTTTTTGTTTACTTAAAAACTGAATGGCAGCTTCGACAGACGAAGCCTCTCCTATTACATTCACGTCCGGACAATATTCCGTCAGGAGTGTTAACAGTGACTCACGGTTCTGTTTTTCATCATCAACAATCAGTGCGGAAATCATGGTTTGAAAGGAATTTAATTCCTTACCCAATATAATACTTTTTTCCGAATTGTCGAATTTTGTGTATTGGGACATCAGGAAATCAAAATTTCCACCCTCGCGCCCTGTATTTTGCCATCCTCATCAGTCACATCCGAAAGTGTAGCCTGGATATGCTTATTATAAGCTTTGTTATAAGCCTGTATCCTTTCAAAAGTCAATGAGGTTCCAAAAGATAAATGATTTCCCCTGTTTTTACTGTTCCACTCGGCCGCGGCTCCCATCCCTATTCCATTGTCTTCAATGATGATCCTCAGACCAGAATTGTATCTGGAAACATGAAGTGATATTTTTCCACCTTTTTCCATTCTTCCTATTCCATGTTTGATAGAATTTTCAACAAATGGCTGCAACAGTAAAGAAGGAATCAGATAATCATCCAAAGGCAGTCCCTGTTCCACATTCACAACAAATTCAAAGCCATTTTCAAAACGCTGCATTTCCAGTTCAGTATAACTTTTCAATGCACTCAACTCTTCTTCGAGCGATACTTCCTGTGCTTCGGAATGATCCAAAGTGTATCGAACAAGTTTTGAAAACGAGGTTAGGTATTTCTCCGCGGAACGCGAATCATTCTTTGCATATAATTCCGGATAGAATTCATGACATTGAAAATAAAATGTGGATTCATCTGTGCCCGGATTGCGGTCAGTTGCAAGGAGGCCTGACGTTGCTCGATCTCAAATTTCGCCCTGATTTTTGCATCCTGTTATAATAGAGAAAAAGATAAAGAGAGTGATCAATAAAGCGACAACTATGGCGAACCACTTTGTTTGCCACCATGCAGGTAATATGGTAAAGGATAAAAATGCAGGTATGCTGCTCCATGTTCCAGATGAATTCACAGCGGACACTACGAATGAGTATTTACCGGGAGGCAGAGCAAAAACTGCACTTCCCTGTTGGTGGTGTAAGCTGACAGCGTATCTTTTCCATTGATAAGTTTATAGCGATAACCCAACTTACCCATGCTCCTGTATGAAATTCCGGTAAAATTTATTTGTATGGTATTTTCGGTGTGTCTGAATTTTAATTCGCCGGGAATTGATTTGACAGTATTGTTCACCCGGAATTCTGAAATATGAACAGGCGGAACTGTTGAATTTTCAAAATCCGATTTTGTACTAAAAAATGAAATCCCCATGTTCACTGCGGCGTACAATGTATCGTTGATGAAGGCAAGATCACTAATCTCATCACTCATCAGTCCATTATTATTCTGAATATTTCTGACACCGAAACTTAAGATACTTTCTCCATTAAAACGAATGTGACCAATCCCCTTGTTGGTCGCGCACCAAACATCATTACCATCAACTATCACTTTATTAACAAGATCACTGCAAAGTCCTTTCGACTCATCAATCTCAAGAATCGTATCCTTACTCAGGAATAAAACTCCTCTACCTTTTGTAGCAAATACCAAAACGTCTCTTCTCAAACAGATATCATCAACCCTGATATCATCAAGACCTGAATGAAAGGATTCAAGTTTCCCGGTATTTTCATTCAGTTGAAAGACACCTCTGTTACTTCCAATAAGAACATCGCCTTGATATGACAAACCCAGACAATTGATACGCTGATCCGTTGGAAATGCAGCGGTAAGTGTATCATTCGTAAACTTAAATATTGTTCCGGAGCCTGCAGTAAAATAATCTCCTGTACGAGAGCGAACGTAGTTGGTTTTGATACCAAGAATGTATTTCGACTTCAGGAAATGCATTTTCCCTTCCTGAAAATATCCCGGCTTAAAACAACTTAAAAATATTTTTCCTTCATCCGGAAAAGTAGTGATGCGATTCATTGGTTGATCCATGACATAACGGGTTGGATCCAGAATTACCTTACTTGTATTTCCTTTACGAATCATCATTGCTCCCGACCAAAATCCAACATACAATGTGGAATCCATATCACTTGCAAGACTCAAGGGACGTATCCTTGCTTCATCCGAGTATTGAATACCATACACTCCATATCCCGGAGTATAAAATACGCCACTCTTCAAAGTTGAAAACCAATATCCTCCTTCATCATCTTCCAGAATTCCGGTGATGTAATTCCCTTTCAGATAATGTCTGGCAGGTTGATCCGGTTTATTTTCATCGTAAAGGAATACCCCGTCTTCCGTACCGATCCACAAAACCTGTTTGCTGTCTTCATACAATGAAATCACATGATCATAAAAAGTTTGCCGCAATTGAATTGTTTCACCTGAAGTTTCATACAAATACCTCCCGACTGCAAATAAAATATTTGAATTCTTCAGCTTGATCGCATTGAACCGGTTAGCAAAGGGAACATCCACTGAGAAATTTTGATGATTTCCATTTCCTATGTGTAAACTTTGAAAAGGAGATGGTCTCTTCACGGAATTCATCAATGTGGGCAACAATTCTCCTGACTGGTATTCATGAATTAAAAAAGTCGTTCCGGGACAATTTGATTCACTGTATTTCCATTCAACATTTCCTTTGTTGTCGATTCCCATTTCGCCTATACCTTGTATGGAAACGATTACATTCTCTAAGCTGTCTACAAAAAAACCGGTTGGAACCCTGCTCTTGGTACTATCCAGCAATATTTCATTGTATTTATAACCCAGGATTACTCCACCTTCAACATAGAAAAGACGTCCGGAATATGTCTGCATCCAAATTCTACCTTTTGCATCTTCCTGCAATTTGAAAACAGTATTGTCAGACAATCCATTTTTAGAAGTGTAAGTATGAAACTCATAACCGTTGTAGCGGGCTAACCCTTTATCTGTTCCGAACCACAACGCACCTTTATCATCCTGAATGATATGGTAGACCTCGCTGCTTGCCAGTCCATCCGCAGTTGTATAATGATGAAACAAAGGACTGGGTTCCTGACCATATAAGTTTAAAATACCGGCACCGACCCATAAAACAGAAATAAAGTGAAACATTTTATTTGGTCAGTCATTGTTTTTTTCTCCAGGCGAATTATTCAAAAATAGGTTTAATAAGGTATATGCGCAATGTTTCATTCACCCATGGGAGAACATTGAAAAGAATATCAATTGATTTTCATTTTTATACAAAAAGCTGTTGTTTCCTATTTCGTTGAAAAGAAAATTTTTCAATTTCGGGTTCTAAAGGAATCTGATTTGAACCATACTTTGGCACCGGATTTTGACCCAAATATTATTGATAAGCGGGGTGGATTTAGACAGAAACCCATGTGTTTTTCAATTTATCTGCTACAAAATTGAAGCTACGGAATCTCTTAAAAAACAGGATTATTCCCATTTTTAACTAAAATCATTAACATTCTGGATTTGATCGCAGAATTGGAAGAATATTGGCAAAAAGATTTGATTTTCATCGATAAATCGCTATTTTTATAACTCTCTTAAATCAATTTCTTACCTCCGGTAATTGATTTAATAACCTGCGATCACCGGATATTGAATTGCCTCCCCCATCAATTTTATTTCTGGCTTCCTTTGGATTTTCATTTCATGAGAAATCATGAGAAAAATAATATTTGCGTATCCTCAGACAGACAATTAAAATATCAACCATAATAATCTTAGAATGAAAAAAGTTTCCTTTCTGTTTACCTTCTTACTCATTGCGAATTTTGCATTCGCGCAATCAAACAAAGATTTGGGTAAGACAGTTGTCATCCCTTGTTCAGATTTTCACATCACAAGACCGCTTTCTGAAATTGCCAAAGAATTTCCGGTAGATGAAAATTTTGTTTATGAAAAGTCTGAATCGGAAGACAGGGAAGGAGAAAACCACAAAAGTTTCCAAAAACAGTTAAGGATGGTCCGGAATACGGTAATGACCCTGCATCACTTCAAACCTTGATGGGAACAGTTCCAGGCAGAGCACCGATCACTAACTGGCCAGGACAAACAGCTACCGGTTTTAGGCCATTCGATCCGTCCGGTGCAGCGAATGATACGTATTACATTCAGATGATCAACTCAACAACATTCAAAGTGTACAATAAAGTCACGGGTGTTGTTTCATTGACTGCGACATTGGGAAATCTCTGGTCACCTGCGACCGGAAACAATGGAGACCCGATTGTACTCTATGATAAAGCCGCTGGCCGGTGGTTTCTCGCGCAGTTTGGTAATTCGACAAACAAACAAATGTACATTGCCATTTCCCAGACTAATGACCCCTTAGGAGCTTATTATACTTACACATTTACTTCACCTGCGTTTCCGGATTATTTGAAATTCTCTGTTTGGTCAGATGGCTATTACATGACATCAAACCAGGCACAAAAAGTTTTCGCGTTTGACAGAGCAGCAATGTTGATTGGTGATCCTGCTTCCCGTGCGATTTACACCAGTTTCTCTCCACCTCAAAGTACAGGATTTTTCTGCCCTCTTCCGGGTGATGCATCCGATGGTGTTCTTCCACCGACTGGAACTCCCTGCCCTATCTTCTCCTATTCAGACAATGGTTGGGGTGCAGGATTTTCGGATGCAGTAAATATTTACCACATGGCCGTGAATTGGGTGCCAACAACGCCCACTGCTGCCATTACTCTGGCAGCAAACGTACCGATGGCAACTTTTGATGCCTCCTATGATCCCAGCTGGAACGACGTATCACAACCTGGCACCACTCAAAAACTTGATGGTATCGGTGGAGTTTGTATGTATCGTTCACAATGGAAAACATGGGCTGGTTACAACACTGTTATTCTTAACTGGGGAGTAAAAATCAGTGCGACGCAAAGAAGTATAAAATGGTGTGAACTTCGACAAGACCAAACAACCGGAACCTGGAGTGTATACCAGGAAGGAATTTACACTCCCGATGCAGCCACGCGCTGGATGGGAAGTATTGCGATGGATAACAATGGTTCGATTGGGCTCGTATATTTAAAATCAGATGCCACATCCATCTTTCCGGGACTCTATTATACCGGAAGAAGAAGTTGCGACCCGCCGGGTACCTTTACAATCGCAGAAACACAGGTTGTTGCGGGCACAGGTTCACAAACAACCTCAAACCGTAATGGAGACTATGCACAGTTAGTACTCGATCCGGATGGAGTTACATTCTGGTTCACCGGTGAATACATGGGCGGAACAACCGGAGGATCTGCTGCAAAGACGCAGATTTTCTCCTTTCAGATTCCTGTTTGTACCAGCGATGCATCGGTTCTTATTTCTCAAACAAGTGGAACAGTTCCACTGTGTCCTGGTGGATCTGCAACATTCACGGCTCTTCCTACCAATGGAGGAACAACCCCTGCCTATCAGTGGAAAGTTAACGGAATAAATGTAGGCACCAATAGCAATACTTACACATCATCCACTTTGAACAACGGGGATCTTGTTACTTGTGTAATGACATCCAATATGCCGGGTGTAACCGCGAACCCCGCAACTTCTAACACCATAACGATTACTGTCAGCCCGAATTTGACACCTGCTGTTTCAATTGCTTTAACGGGCGGAAGCAATCCTTCCTGCTCCGGATCAGCAGTAACTTTCACTGCGACTCCGGTGAACGGTGGCGCAGCACCATCTTATCAATGGAAAGTGAACGGTACAAATTCAGGAACGAATAGTGCTTCCTTCACCAGTACCACTATTACAGACGGGCAAATTATTACCTGTGTGATGACCTCGAATGCCACATGTCTTGCAATTCCGACTGCTACTTCAAATGGCATCACTATGTCCATCTTACCGCAGGGAAATCCAACAGTTTCTATTGCACAGACAGGTGGTACGAATCCAATTTGCTCAGGGGCTAATGCAACTTTTACCGCAACACTTGTTGGAGGCAGCAGCCCGACCTACCAATGGTTAGTCGATGGTAGTAACGCAGGCTCCAATAGTCCGACATTTTCAACTTCTTCATTGACGAGCGGACAAACAGTTTCTTGTTCCGTCATTGCAACACCGACATGTCCGCTGACCACAGTTGTAACTCTTGGAACCGGTACAAGTGTGAGTTCAACTACAAGTGGATTAGCTTCCGCATACCCTACATATTATGGTAACGGAAGACAACAATATCTTATTCGTGCTTCGGAATTAACAGCTCTAGGATTTACAGCGGGTACAATTAACTCACTTGGATTTACAACCAATGCAACAGTCGGAGATCCTGTTACACTTAATGGCTACACTATTAAATTCGGAGCCACAGCCTCAACAACACTTAGCACAACATTTAATACTGCGACGTTTACAACTGTTTATGGACCGCTCAACTACACTCCTACTACAAACGCGCTGAACACACATACGTTTACGACACCTTTCTCCTGGAATGGAAGTTCTAACATTGTTATTGATATTTGCTTCTCGAACCAGGTAGTCGGAGTTACAGGCTATCAAAATACATATACAACATCTTCATTTGTTTCTACAGCCTACTACCAGGCGGATGCCTCAGGTGGAGCCGGAGCTTGTACCCAAACTACCGCAACAGCAAGCGGTTCAAGAAGACCAAATATGAAAATCGGAAGAAATAGTTCTTCAGGAAATGCGACTTCCAATGTACTTACCGTTTCGGTTGTTGCAGCACCGGGCATCTCTTCCTTCACCCCAATATCCGGAAGTGCCGGAACATCAGTAGTAATAACAGGAACAGATTTTGCTTCTGTAACAAATGTTCTTTTCAATGGAGTAGCGGCCACTTCATTTACCGTGAACAGCCCAACTCAAATTACCGCTGTCGCCCCGGCTTCAGGTAATGGACCTATTACGGTTGTTACTTCAACCTGTGGAAATACTGTAAGCGCTGGAAATTTCTCCTATGCGGCAACCGGGTTTACACTTAACGTAAAAATGTTCATTGAAGGTTTCTATCTGGGAAGCGGTACGATGATCGGAGTGATATCGCCAGCAGTTACTGATACTGTGACCATCCAACTGGCCTCGGCTACTACGCCTTATTCAATTTTGTACTCCGACAAGAAAACAATTTCCCCTTCGGGAAATGGATCATTTTCATTCCCAACCGCGCCACAGGGAACATCCTACTATATTGTAATCAAACACAGAAACGGATTGGAAACCTGGAGCAGCAGTCCTTTGTTGTGTAACAGTAGCAGCGTTAGTTACGATTTTAGCAATCTCCTTTCAAAGGCTTATGGGAACAATTTACATGATCTGGGAGATGGAAATTTCGCGGTATGGAGCGGTGATGTAAACCAAAATGGAATTATTGACAGCTTCGACTTTAACAGTATCGAGAGCAGTTCTCAATTGTTCTTGTATGGATATCTCACCAATGATCTTACAGGTGATGGAATCGTTGAAGGAGCGGATTACTCGCTGATTGAAAATAATTACAATTTATTCCTCATTCTTTCCAAACCTTAATTTGGAGAACAAACAAAAGAAACAGAGCATTCTTCTAAAACATACTAAGCCACGCAATTTTCTGAAAAGAAATTCGCGTGGTTTACATTTTTATTAGCTTACCTGTAAAATTTTTCTTTCCAATTTTTAAATGAAACAAATAAAGTCCATTCGAATATGAATTCAAATCCACAAAAATACCGGAACAGTTCTTTTGCCTTATAAATAAGACTTTTCGTCCTGACAAATCATACAATTCTAATTCGGTATCAGCTTGTTCATTAAAATGAAAATTAACCGAGGTTGAAACAGGGTTTTCGTATTCCACACCAACGTCAGGTCCATTATCAGCGATCGCAGTTGAAAAAGTAGTATCCGAGAGGTTTGCAAAAAATGCATTGTAATAATGTCCGGGATTGTAAACGATCCCATTGATAAGACAAGGTTCACGCATTTGACCTGCCAGGACAAGGTTACCATTCAGACCCTTTTTCAAGTGAGCACTTACCCATGCAGCACTTCCCGGTGATGAAACCGATTCAGCCAGATATCTGTACCAAACGATATTTCCATTTGCATCCCATTTAACAAGAATGCAGGTCCCTTCATATCCTCCAGCGATGTTCACATGCAAGGTGTCACCAAAAATTATCAAATCATTGCTGATATTCAATGCAGCTACACGTTCATTTCCTGCAACAAAAACTACTTCGCCGGTAATATCCGGCCAGTGAATAATTGTATCGAAAGGAATTACATCGCAATGTTCAATCTGCAGAAATGAATTTAATCTGAGAAAATAGATCCGGTTTCCGCTGTCACACAAGGCCTGATTCCCAAAAAAAGCACTGTCAGCACACTGACCGGAAATCCACAATTGTCCATTTTGATCTGATGTTATATCATGGATGCGGTCGTAACCAGGGCTGCCAATCTGAGTAACGGAAATTAAATTTCCGGAAGATGTAAATCTGGCAAGCAATCCATCAACATCATTTGCGGGGCCATAAGGCTCAAGAACATTCCCATTCAGGACCAAAGCACTTTGAAAAGTTGCACTCACACATAAGGTATCCTGATTCAACAAAAGCTTTGATTCAATCAAATCACCTATGTCAACATTCCAGATCTCAACACCAAGAGGTGAAATTTTCTTCATTTGATTTTCAGTTATAACATAACAATTTCCGACATTATCCACAGTCATATCCAGAGCATAAGCAGGCAGTGGAAAAATCCATTCGAATGCACCGGTTGTCGATTGTTTTAAAACATAACCGCCATGACAACATCCATAAGGATAAGGATAAGTAGCCTGATTTACAAATATGGAAGTTGTATTCGAGATAAATTTCCCAATCGAATAAACAGAAGTGCCAAATACCTTGATTGCTTTTGAATCTTCCAATCCATTTGAATTACCAGAAACTGTCATCCAGTCAAGCAAACCCGAAGCGTTGGATTTGCAGGAAAGTCCGTCTTCATACCAATATCCCTGGTAAGACAGGTTTCCAAATTGATTCGAAGTAGTAGTTGGCCGGATATAACCGCTAAAATAAATATTACCCTGACCATCAAAATCCAATGCCGTGAATTTAGAATTGGTACTATCATATGCGACTACATTACTTACAACCTGAGCACCGACTTTTCCAGAAACAATAAACAGCATCAATAAAATAAAACAAAGGTTCAAGAACTTTTTCATAGCAGCTAATTTAGACTTCGAAAGTATTGAATAAGAAATCCGCTAATACCGGATTTATGCGAACATATGAATTTTGGATGTAAAAGGGAGAAATTAATCCAGTAAAAATTAATTCCTCTTCAAACACGATAATTCATCCCAAAGATACACTTGAGGAAAATACCTATGTCGTTGAAAAATAAAGATGGTTATTCAAACAAGATTCGCATCAAGTTAAACAACGATTCAAAACAACGTAAGAACCTTCGAAAATAATCAGGCAAATGCAAGGAACATCTTATCCAAATCAAATTTCTTCGCGATTTTATTTTCATTAAAGACACTAAGCAAGGCATCCATAGGAAGGATTTCAGTAACCTTCAAGAAATAAAACAAGCTATAGAGAGATGAATTTTTTGCTCCACCCTGCTCTCTGAATGGAAATCTGAAAATTTCAGCTTTTGTTTCTGGAACGTCGAGTGAACTGTCAATAAATAATTTTCCACCCTTCATTCCTGCAAGTGTTTTCTTCGCGTATTGCAATCCATCCGCCGAAGTCACGCAAATTACATCCGGATTCGGCGAACCGGTGTATAAAATTTCTTCAGGAGAAAGTATCACTTCCGCCGCGGAAAAACCAACACCGACTGTTACCGGGTAGCTTCCTTTTTTTGTTCCATGCAATCCGGAATTAACACCAGCTTTCAATAAAAATTCAGCTGCTGCCTGAACACCTTCTCCGGCTGATCCACAAAACATCAAACGCAAGGGTTCGTTCAGCGTGGAAGAAAATCCTGGCTGGATCGCGTCATCATTGCTAAACAATGATTTCCGATCCGCATGAACTACCGTATGGTATCCTTCCGTCTCATTATCTACAAACTTCTTTATCGACAATCCAGCGCTTTCAACAATCTTCGAAAGCTTCATTCCCGGATTCGCTTTTACCCCATAGCTCGGACAAATCTCCATTACTTCAATCATTGAAAATCCTTTTTTTGAAAATGCTTCTGCCAGTTGCTCAGAAAAATCCGAAACACCTTCCAAGCGTGCCACATAAGAAACTCCATCAATCGAAGAAATCAGTTTGCAAATATCATAACCGGTCTTTTGTCCGCCTTCCGGAAGTGTAGGTGTTTTGAAACCATAAGGAGTAAACTCGCTTGGCTGACCGCCTGTCATACCATAAAGCATGTTGTTGTGAATTACTACCGTCATGTTGAAACGGTTGTGCGCGGCATCAATCAGATGTTGCATCCCTATTGTTGCTCCACCATCTCCTATAAACACAATCACTTTTTTTGAAGGATTATTCAGAGCAGCTGAAATACCTGTCGCCAGAGCAATTGAGCGGCCATGCAATCCATGTACAGTATGAGTCAGAAAAGATTTGTCAATTATTCCATGGCAACCGATATCAGTAACCAGGATCACATCCATCGGATCATAGTTCAGAAGCTGGAAAGCTTTTCTGTATTCACCGCGACATGATTATGTCCACATCCTTTACAGAATGGCAATGGCGCATCAGCTAAAAAATCCTTCATCATAATATTTCTTTGATTTGAATTTTAAATTTTATTTACAGCTTCAATAATGCGGTCAGGTGTGATCATTTCCGCAATCCCGTTTACACCACTGACTTTTTCGTTACCTGCATCGCCAAAAAGTATCTGCCGGTATTGCCCGTTTAAATTCTCTTCAGCGATAATGACCCGTTCATATTTATTCATGATTTCAAAATATTTCGGAGGCACAGGTAATAATGTTTTGGGAACAAAGAGCGAAACTTTTTGTCCTGATTTCCGCAGACTCTTCACCGCTTCCCTGCATGCAGAAGCAGTAATTCCATAGGATACTAAAAGAACATCAGCACCGGATTGTTCATCATAATCATAAAACATATAACGCTCCGGATTCAAATGGTGTTTGTATTCCAGTCTTTTGGTATTGTCAATTGCTTCCTTTGAAGTATTTTGAATTATTCCTTTCTGATCGTGCGTAGACGCGGTAAAGCGTACCTGATGTTTTGGATTTCCAACTTCTAAAAATTCCGGCACCAATGTTTCATCGGTCTTATATGGAACATAAGTGGATTCCCCTGAATAGCGTTTGCGAACGATAGGCAAAATCTCGGGCAAATGATCAATCGCGAAAGTCGACAAGGTCATGATTTCTTCTTTCGAAGTGAGCAATACCACAGGAGTTCTGAGTTCGATTGCCATTTGCATTGCCTTGTGGGAAATCTCCCAGCAATCTTTCATACTGCTCAAACCGATTACAGGCAATGTATATCCACCGGATATCGCACCATGCAACAAAGCAAGATCTCCCTGAGCGCCACAGGTGGCAGTACCTGTCGCCGGACCAAGCCTTTGTACAAGAATGATGAGCATTGGCAACTCCATCATGTAAGCCATGTTCACAGATTCCAGCATCAACGCGAATCCCGGAAATGCTGATGCGGTAACAGGAAATTTTCCTGTACACGCAAAACCACACATCCATTGCAATGTGGAGATTTCATCCGGCGCAGCGAAGAAAGAGGGAAATCGTTCGTGTGAATACACATACAATAAATTCGCCGGAGTGATGGGATAGCCAATAAACACATCCGCACCCGACCGGGCCAAGGATTCAACAATCAGCTCTGACCCATCCATGATCAGTTGTTTTTCAACCTGCTCAGTAAGCATATTTTAAAATTCTAAAGATTGACCGATTCAAATTCCATTTCAGCATATTCCTATAAAAGTATTTTTATGTTCCGGATTAAAGAATGACATATATCATTTTACCCCTGATTGAAATTCTGACTTGAAAACACCAAAATAGCCGAGAAGCACCATAAAAGAAATTTCCAGTTTCAAAATTTTAACTACCCCGAGATCCAAAAAAAGAGTCAAAATTACAATTTCACATAAACTAAATTAACCGTATTTTTTAGCTTCGTTTTAGATTTTAGTGCATATAAACTCATAATCGCTCCAGTAATCGCTCCTAAATTTGCAGGCTGTATTAAAAATCTCTATGCGAATCAAACAATTAGGAGTTACTGCGATATTATTCCTGGCGCTATCAAATCTCATCAATGCCCAATCCTTCCCTACCGGTTTTAACCAGGTTCTTGTTGCACCCGGCATTTCCGCTCCGACAACCATGGCTCTGGCTCCAGACGGGAGATTTTTCATTGCTCAACAATACGGGCAGTTACGCGTTGTAAAAAATGACACTTTACTAAACCAGCCTTTCATCAGTCTGAATGTAAACATCGACGGCGAGCGCGGACTGCTGGGAGTTGCCATAGATCCTCTGTATCTTACGAATCACTATATCTACCTCTGCTATACTGTTTCAAGCGGGCTCTTCAACAGAGTCAGTCGATTCACCGCGAGTGGTGACACAGTAGTTCCCGGCAGCGAAGTGGTAATTCTTGACCTGGATACACTGATCGCGAATTATCATGGTGGTGGACATCTGGATTTTGGTCCGGATGGAAAATTATATATCGCTACAGGAGAAAATGGAAGACCTAATTTTTCTCAGGACCTGGATAGTTATCTTGGTAAAATCCTGCGCATAAATCCGGATGGTAGTACTCCTGTTGATAATCCTTTTCCCGGACCTGCAAAAAGACAAAGGGTATGGGCATGCGGCTTTCGTAACCCATTCACATTTTCATTTCAACCCGGAACAGGCCGCATGTTTATCAACGATGTAGGCGAAGTAACCTATGAAGAAATCAATGAAGCCACTCTTGGTGGTGGAAATTATGGTTGGCCTGCAGCTGAAGGTAACAGCACCAACCCGGCATTTGTTAATCCTGTATATACTTATTTGCATGGAGTAACATTGGGTACAGGATGTGCAATTACAGGTGGAACATTCTTTAACCCTGACACCACGAATTATCCGGCATCATATCTCGACAAGTACTTTTTTATTGATTACTGTGGAAATTGGATAGACATGATCACACTGGACAGTACCCCTGTTTGGTCGAACTTCGGAACAGGTATCGCGAATTATGCAGTTGGGATGCTCACGGGACATGATGGAAATTTGTATTTTCTGTCAAGAAACAATGAAGCTTTATATAAAATCACCTACTCTTCTACCAACACACCGATAGTTGTAAATCAACCCTTGAGCCAGATGGTTTCTGTGGGTTATCCTGCAACGATGTCTGTTACCGCAAGTGGTGCGCCTACATTGGCTTATCAGTGGTACAAAGACACTACGCATATCCAGGGAGCAATCGGGAGCAGCTATACAATTCCTGTTACCGCGTTCAGTGACTCAGGTTACTATCATGTTACTGTAACCAATTCATTCGGGAATACTGTGAGCAACGATGCGTACCTGACCATCACTTCCAACCAACCACCACAAGCGGTGATTGACACACCTGCAACTGCAAGTTTCTATACTGCTGGTGACATCATTCATTACCATGGCAGTGCTACTGACCCGGAAGATGGGACCGTTCCGGATAGTATGTTGGAATGGGTTGTAGTTTTTCATCACGATACACATGTGCATCCGGGCCCAACAGCGATGAGCGGTGTAAGTTCCGGAACATTCACCATTGGTAACGTTGGCGAAAAATCAACCAATGTATTTTACCGATTGTACCTGATCGTGCACGATTCAAACGGCATGGTTGATTCCGCTTATGTGGATTTATACCCAAGAGTGTCAACACTTACTATCACCTCCCAGCCTTCTGGTTTAACTATTAATCTCGATGGCCAGCCATTCACAACTCCACATACAGTATTGAGCGTGGAAGGAATGTACAGAATGATTGATGCACCTGTATCACAATCCTACGGATCAACTCCGCTTGTTTTTACAGCATGGAGTAATGGTGGAACCAATTCACAAACATTCACTATCCCTGTGAATGATACTATTTTCACTGCGATTTATGATTCAATTCAATTGAACTACTCTTTGGGTAACGATACAGTCCTGTGTACAGGAAATACACTGAATCTCGATGCAGGTTCAAATTATTCAAGTTATGCCTGGTCTGATGGATCAAACAATCCTACTGTTTCCCTTCAGTCAAACTCTCCCGATACAATTTATATTGGGGTGACTGTGAGAAACGCGAATGGACTTACAGGAAACGATACCATCATGGTAATTTTTGAAACATGCACAGGAATTGCTGAAGAAAAATATAACTCCATCAATATTTACCCGAATCCCGGAGTCAATGAAATTTCCATAGCAGGTCAAAAGGTTGCTTACCAGGTTTACGTTTACGATATCAGTGGGCATATTATCATTGATAAAACTTCTGTTCCTGCTCATGAAACGAAGAAATTAAAACTTTCACCGGGATCCTATGTTGTGGTACTCAGGTCCGGAAACAATCAGGAATTAGGACGGAAGCATATTGTTGTAGCCAAATGATCCTGATTAAAATATAGCCTGCGCCCTCCCGAAGATTCATTTTAAGTACAGAATATGCCTCAATTGTTAGCGAAAATGAGGCTTTGGATTTCTATTGAAAAGCAGCCATGGTTGCCCCTTTTGGAGGTTTGGACTATATTTGAATGAAAATTCCTGCGCTTCCGGAAATATCTATTCTGCGTCTTGACTGATGATTAATGTAAGTAGACTTAATTTGTTTACTTGCTCAGAAATAACATCCATTAAGACAGCACAACGATGCGCATACTGTTATTGTATGCAAAGAGTTTACATCACCCTTATTCTTCTTCTTACATTTTTTACTTCACTCACTTTTGGGCAGACAGTAAAAATTCTTTTTGATGCTTCCAAAGCGGAAGCAGCCGGAAATGCCGACTGGATTGTGGATGCGGATGCACATAACCTGGGTTATTCTTCAGGTCCGGCTATATTAAACAACGGAACAGAATCAAATGCTCAGAAAATTCCTACCTCAAATCAATCGGGAGTAACGGCATCTACATCTGAAACCTTCTGGTCGGGCGCGCTTTCTTATTGGGCAATAGATTGCGCAAAGCGGAATTACATTGTTGAATCTCTTCCATACAATGGACAAATTACGTATGGGAATTCCTCCAATACACAGGATCTGTCCAACTACAAAGTATTTGTAGTTTGCGAGCCCAATATTCTTTTTTCGGCTTCTGAAAAAACCGCGATTCTGAATTTTGTTCTCAATGGAGGCGGATTGATGATGATTTCAGATCATACGATTTCAGATCGTAATAATGACGGAGAAGATTCTCCATTTATCTGGAATGACCTGATGAGCAACAATACCGTTCAGGCAAATCCATTTGGAATCACATTCGATCTGGTTGATTTTTCTCAAACAACGAGCAATATTCCTTCACTCCCATCGGATTCAATTTTACAGGGACCCGCGGGAACGGTAACTCAGGCACAATGGAGTAATGGTACATCCATGACGCTCAACCCAACGGCTAACTCCACGGTGAAGGGTGTGATTTACAAAACCGGATCATCATTTGGAAATACGAATGTGATGGCTGCTTATGCACGGTTTGGGAACGGAAAAGTCGCGGCAATTGGCGACAGCTCGCCATGCGATGATGGTACCGGAGATCCGAATGATGTACTCTTTAACGGTTATACAGGCGATGCCTCCGGCAATCACAAAAAATTACTGATGAACATGGTGATCTGGCTCGCTACAACAAGTGGGACATCAGTTCCGGTTGCAGGGTTCAATGCGAGCAATACAAGTTTGTGTCCGGGTCAATCAACCATTTTTACAAACACCTCCTCCGGAACGGTGAATTCATATGCCTGGAATTTTGGCAGCGGTGCAACTCCTTCTTCTGCCACAACTGCCGGTCCGCATACTGTTTCCTATTCCACTTCCGGATTAAAAACTGTTACACTGACAGTTTCGAATTCAAATGGATCCAACACCATGACGCGAACAGATTACATTAATGTCAGCGGATCCTGCGCAACTACTGATGCAGGAGTACTTGCCTTACTGAGTCCGGCTTCCATGAATTGTCCGGCATCCGCTGTGCCAATACAGGTGCAGGTAAAAAATTATGGTACTTCAAATATCAATCTGACGAGTACGCCAATAACGATTACTCTTACTGCAAAAAATCCTTCTGCTGTTACAGAAACATTTACACAAATCATGAATAGTGGCACCTTTACTGCAGGATCCACAGTGGATGTTACCTTTTCCTCCGTTTACAACATGTTGCTTTCAGGCGATTATATTTTCAATGCATCCACTTCCATGACCGGCGATGCCCTTTCAACAAATAATGCGATGGTTGCAGACACCATAAATATTGGACCGGGGTTTCAGTCCGATATCGCTGTTTTGAGTGAAGATATTGGAATTGTATCAGCCACAACTACCATTCCTGTTCATGAAACCAATAACGGATTTGCGAATGTAAATCTTACCATGTCCGGTACAGCGGATGTGAGGTTAACTGTACCATCTTCAACTTACTCAACCTCATCTGGTGGCGCCAATGTTTTCTTTACCAATACAAGTGGTCGTTTCTTTCTTATTTCAGGAATCAATACAATGGGTTACAGTAATCTTCAATTGTATCTGGGAATGTTGAAATCCACAGTGACTGCACAAAATGAATTATCGATTCAGGTAAGTACAGATGGAACCAATTTCACTAATCTGACTTACTCGTCTCCTACTACAGCAAATGCATGGACCTATATCACCACAACAGGAAGTATACCGGCAACTGCAAATCTCAGACTGAAATTTACTCAAACTTCTTCAAGTGTTCAGTTCCGAATTGATGATCTGCTTCTTGTTGAACACGTAACTTCACCTTCAATATCCGTTGTAGGAAACACAACTTTTTGTCAGGGCGGAAATGTCTCTCTCACTTCCACAAACGCAGCATCATACCTCTGGTCGAATGGAGAAACCACACAATCTGTTACTGCAGTTAATTCCGGCAACTATTCTGTGATTCTGACCAATGCAATTGGATGTACCGCTTCTGCAGGTCCCGTTTCTGTAAGTGTGAATCCTGTTTACAATATTCCTCTCACCAGATATATTGCCCAGGGTTCCGGTTATACACTACCAAATGGTCAGACTGTGACAACCGCAGGCACTTACACTACTTCCTTGTTGACAACAGCGGGTTGTGACAGCAGTATTGTTACTACATTGATTCTTGTGAACGCGAGCGATAATAGTTTGTGCACGACCGATTCAGTAAATTTACTTACAGGAACTGTCACTCATACTGCCGTCAATGTAAATGACGGAAACCCATGTACTATTGACGGATGTGATCCTCTGACAGGTGTGTATCATATACCTGCGACAGAAATTTGTGGCAATGGAATTGACGATAATTGTAACGGTCTGATTGACGAATCCTGTCCGGTAACACTAAGTTTAAAAGTTTACATTGAAGGTTTTTACAAATCCGGCACGACGATGGCTGCCGTTGCTAATCCTACATCATTTCCAACTATATGTGACACTATAACTGTGGAATTGCATTCAACTGTAAGCCCGTTCGGATTACTTTTCAGTGACAAGAAAACAATTGACATCAACGGAAACGGCAGTTTTTCATTTCCAACGGCACGAGCCTATTCATATTACATTGTTGTCAAACATCGAAATTCACTTGACACCTGGAGCGCATCACCGGTTTTGATGAATGCCGCAACTATCATTTATAATTTTTCTGACGCCATCAACAAAGCATTTGGAAGTAACCAAAAATTGCTGTCTACAGGAATTTACGGAATGATCTCAGGCGATGTCGATAAAAATGGAGCTATCAATACAACTGACCTCAGTGCTATTGAAACAAAAGCTGCTCTATTTTCTACAGGATACTTGGCAACGGATCTCAATGGTGATCTGGTCGTTGAAGCCGTTGATTACAGTTTGGTTGAAAACAATTTTGGGTATTTAGTACTGCATCCCTAAATTCTTTTGTCTGTAATGATTTTGTAATTTTTCACAGGTTTAGAACAATTCTTGACTTAATTGTATAATTTAGACAAAGGAACTCACCTTTAAATTTGTTTCTCATTTCGTTTTTCAGTTTCTTAGAATTTTGAAATACAGTTTTTCATTTTTCAATTCATCATCAAACCGGATATCATTTGATTTGATTTTAAAAACAAAAAAGATGAAAATAAACTTTACACTCGCCTTATTTTTACTTCCTTTAATTTCTTCTATCGGCCAGACAAATTCTTTTTTTATCCAATCACAATCAGTCATAACTGAATCAATCATTGGCTACACATATTATGATATTCAGTCAGAAGGGTCCGTAGGGATGAATCTGGTAAGAAATCAGGATGGTTCGTTTTCAGCAGCGTGGACATACTCTCCTGATTCACAATCTCAATATCCTAATCGTGGAACCGCATACAATTACTACGATCCGGGTGCAACAACAATTTCAAAATGGTATTATCATCCTGATGGCGTTGCAGGAGTTTATCCATCTGCCAGAACAGAAGGAAATTACAGAACTGGTTTTACAAATATTGTCGTCACAGACAATGGTTCTGAAATGACCATTGCAAATTGCACAAGTCTGGGCACAAACCGTTTGTTTTTAAACTGGCGTGCTACAAAAGGCCCAGGTTCACCATGGATACAGCAACCAAATGCACTAGGAACCTCGGCTAACGATGATACCTGGGCCAAAGCTTGTTCTGCTGGTAACACTGTGTACGTATTAGCCCATGGTACAGGAAATACAGGAACCAGCCTGTATGGACAAGATGGTCCAATATTATTCTCACGTTCGGATGATGCAGGTCAAACATGGCCGGTTTTACGCCAGTCTTTGGCACTTATCGATTCAAGTCAGTACAATGGTTTTGGCCCCGGAAATTACTTTATTGATGCAAAAGACAGCATTGTTGCCATTGTATTTGGCAATTTGATTACTGATCTGGGAATTTTGAAATCTTATGATTACGGAAATACCTGGACCAAAACGATTGTAAAAACCTTTCCGATTCCAAGGTTCGATTTTCACAATGATTTCACATACCTGCCCGGTACCGGTCCCGCTTTGGATACGATGCTTTCGAATTACGGAGACGCGACATTGCTCATAGATAACAACGGGCTTTGTCATGTATGGTATGGAACCTGTCGCTGGACAAGAGATAGCTCAACTGCACCGGGTTTTTACCGACCTTTCGTCTATTTATCCGATGGCTTGTATTATTGGAATGAAAATATGCCAACCGACTCTTCAAAATTGATTGCACAGATTCAGGATCTGAATGGAAACGGACAAATTGATTATCCCGCGGCTCAATGCAATTATCCATGGGGAGATTATGGTGATAGTTTTGGAATGACAACCCGACCGTCAGCCGGTGTGGATGAAAATAATTCTATTTATGTTTCCTACATGTCCCTGGTGGAAGGCAATTTCGCCGATACAACCTTGTGGCATGAATTGCACACTCATGTTTTTGTAATTGGGTCATCTGATGAAGGTCAAACATGGACCAGTCCTATAGACATAGTTCCGGGAAATTCAGCAGGAGGTTCAGGAGAATATCAGGATGCCGCATACGGAAGTATGGCAAGAAAAGTAATAGCCTCAGAAGGTCCATCCATACTTTATCAAAGAGATTCACTACCCGGAACTGTAGTAAGTAATTTTATTTGTCATCCTATAAAAAAGCCCAACGAGATAGTCTTCGCACAGGTGCAAGTCCCGGTAGGAATAAAAAGTAGCACGGAGAGTAACAATTCTTCATCATTCATCTTTCCAAATCCCATTTCTGAAAACTCCGTATTAGAAATTCAGCTAAAGGACAATTCAGATATGCTTTTAAATATTTGGGATGCATTAGGAAATAATGTTATTCAGGAATTAAAAACGAAAGGACTTAACGGAACCCATCGATATCCTATTGATCTTTGCTCTCTGAAAAAAGGAATTTACTTTTATTCTATCAAAATGAAAGACAACATAATCGGAGGAAAATTTATCAAATTGTAATTTTGCTGCCGATTTCAAACAAGTAGTTGAATTACCTTGTCCACAAATACTTTTTGTACAAATAATATAATTTATCCAGGGCTTGAATAAATCCGCCTTCTTTTATTTTTAAGTATAAAAGCTCAATCTTTCCTATAGTATACCTCTAAAGAAATTTGCACTTTAAATTTCCAAATTGAGCTGTGCAGAACAATTTCAGAAATTGGGAGTGGTGATTCAAGTGACGCAAATGAGATGCGCATCCTTTCATCAAGGCATTCTCATCTTTTTCATTTTATTGGATTTAATTCAAATATCAAAAGAAATGAAGTCAGAATACGTGAATTGTGTAACTTTTCAACAAAGTTGTGTAACATTTCAGGGGTCGATATTCATCATCTTTGTATAAACTGAATCCAAAGCACGACTCTTCTGAAATTATATATCAAATACATGCTCAGCAATCGCTGCAAACTCGCAGTGAAGGCTGAGTTAAAAGCGCTGGGCTTACATTTCATCATTGTTGATTTAGGGGAGGTTGAAATAATGGAAGAATTAAGTCAATCCCAGCGCCTGCAACTTAAACAAGGTTTGCAAAATTCCGGCCTGGAATTAATTGATGATAAAAAGGGAGAACTAACGAATAAAATAAAAACCACTATTTTAGAAATGGTATGGCAAATTGATGAAAACAATAAATTTTCATTTACAGAATACCTGAGTGCTCAACTCAATCTGGATTACACCATCTTATCGCATCACTTTTCTGATATTCAAGGAATAACGATTGAGAAATATATCATCACTCAAAAAATTGAACGAGCGAAAGAAATGCTGATCTATCAGGAATTAAAGATCTCCGAAATCGCGATAAAATTAAACTATAGTAGCACAGCTCATCTTTCGAATCAATTTAAAAAAATTACGGGATTAAGTCCGTCGCATTTTATAAAAATGCGAAACAAAAGAGATCAACAAGCGGAAGAAATTGGTGTTCAACCAATGAATACTACTATCGTCAGTAAGGAGAAATCTATTCCTGCATAAAATTATCATGGAAAGAAGCAGAACACACGAGCCTCAATATGCCAGCAGTTTACTGGAAGCAAGTCCGGATCCGCTTTTGGTTATTGATCATGATGGGAAAATTACAGACATCAATGAAGCAACTGTTAAAATTACAGGTTTGTCGCGCCCTGAACTAAACGGTACGAACTTTATTGATTATTTCACAGATCCAATAAAAGCAAGCGAAGTTTACAGGGAAGGTTTTTCTAAAGGATTTGTTATTGACTCACAACTCACACTCAGAAATAAAACAGGCAAATTAACGGATGTACTATTTAATGGTTCCGCTTTCAAAGATACTACGGGCAATGTTGTAGGAGTAGTTATTGTAGCACGTGATATAACCGCTCAGAAACTTCTATCCAATTATTCACTGAGCCTCATCGAAGCAAGCCGGGATCCATTATTCACCATCAGCCCTGCAGGTAAAATAACCGACACAAACAATGCCTCAGTTAAAATCACCGAAGTCTCAAGAGAACTACTGATCGGGTCCGATTTTTATAATTACTTCACTGAACCCGAAAAAGCAAGGGAAGGCTATCAGCGTGTTTTTGAAAATGGTTTTGTGGAAGATTATCCACTCACCATGAAGGACGGAAAATTGACTGACGTTTTATTCAATGGTTCTGTGTACAAAGATGAGCGGGGAAATGTCATTGGAGCAGTTGTCGTAGCGCGGGTAATTACTGAACAAAAAAGAATAGAAAAAGAACTTACAGAATCGATGATTTTCGCAGAACTGGCAACCACTATAGCCGAAGCAGCGAAAATCAAGGCTGAAAGCGCGACAAAAATTGCGGAAGACGCGGTAAGGGCTAAACAACAGTTTTTATCGAATATGAGTCATGAAATCCGTACTCCAATGAATGCCATCATCGGATTTACAAAAGTGCTTCTCAAAACCGATCTCACTGCAAAACAAAAAGAATATCTGACCGCTATCAAAATGAGCGGTGATTCACTTATCGTTTTGATCAACGACATTCTTGATCTCGCGAAAGTGGATGCCGGAAAAATGACTTTTGAAAATACTCCATTCAAAATGCAAGCTTCTATTTCGGCGATGTTACATCTCTTCGAAACGAAGATTCAGGAGAAAAACTTAAGTCTGATCAAAGAATATGATGCAAAAATACCTCGTACCTTATTAGGAGACCCGGTAAGGCTGCACCAGATCATCCTCAATTTGGTCAGCAATGCTGTCAAATTCACAACCAGTGGAACCATCAAAATGAGCACACGCCTGCTCTCTGAAGACGATGAAAATGCAACCATTGAATTCGCTATAAGTGATACAGGAATTGGAATCACTGAATCAAAATTAGATAAGATTTTTGAAAATTTCCAACAAGCTTCAAGTGTTACATCCAGGTTATATGGAGGAACAGGACTGGGACTAGCTATAGTAAAAAAACTTGTGGAATCGCAGGGTGGAAACATTACCGTTAAGAGTAAAACAGATGTCGGCTCTACTTTTAGTTTTATTTTGACATTTCAAAAAACTACCACAGAAGCGGAAAGTGTCACGGAAACTATTGAAGTGAATAAAGATATCAATAACATCAGCGTATTGGTTGTAGAAGATATTGCCCTCAATCAACTCCTGATGAAAACGTTATTGGACGACTTTGGATTCAAACAAGATATCGTTGCAAACGGAAAAATCGCCATTGAAAAACTTAAAACCAAAACTTACGACATCATCCTGATGGATTTGCAAATGCCGGAAATGAATGGTTTTGAAGCAACTGAATACATAAGAAACACGCTGCATTTAACTCTCCCAATTATTGCCCTTACGGCGGATGTGACCACTGTAGATTTAGCAAAGTGCAAATCCGTAGGCATGAATGATTACATCGCGAAGCCTGTTGATGAAAAGATATTGTATAACAAAATAATTGATTTTGTAAATCTGAGTGCAACCAAAAATCAAAAGAAAATATTCAAAGAGGCAGAAACAAAATTATTCAAATGCGTGGATCTGGGCTATTTGATGAACCGGACCAAATCGGACAGGAACCTAATGATGGAAATGATTTCCATTTATCTGAAACAAACCCCGCCTTTGATTCAGGTCATGAAGCAAAGCTTGCACAACCAGGATTGGGAATCCCTTTATTCAAGCGCACACAAAATCATTCCTTCCTTTGCAATTATGGGAATGAGTGTAGATTTTGAAAATATGGCCAAAAAAATCCAGGAACATGCTTCCATACAAAAAGAGTCGGAAGATATCTCAGATATGGTGCTCAAACTTGAGAATGTTTGCATACAAGCTTGCAAGGAGCTCGAAGAAGAATACACCAGGCTAAAAAACTTCCCAAAATGACAAACGAAAAAATCAAACTTTTTCTGGTTGATGACGATGCCGTATTTTTAAAAGCGCTTGAAATTGAATTTATGCATCATCCCGATTTCAATGTGGAGACTTATGCTACAGGAGAGTTGTGTATTGAAAACTTAGGAAATAACCCCGATGTGATTATTCTCGACTACCATTTGAATGGAATTGAAAAAGATGCCATGAATGGCATTGAAACACTAGACAAAATTAAGGCCATCAAAGATGATGTTGCCGTTGTGATGCTTTCTTCGCAAGACAGCATCGAAGTCGCGGTTAGTTGTATGCATCACAAAGCATTTGACTACGTAGTCAAAAGCGAAACTGCCTTCATCCGCCTCAAAAAAAACATTACAACTTTCTTACATTACAAAAAAATGGAGAAAGAATTGAATTGGTATATGCAGAGGATGTGATGGAGGGGAGCAATGAATATTTCTTCATGGCAAAATAATTCCATGGCAAACTAACAGGAATTTTATGCAAAACTTCTTGCGTTACACTTCAAATAAATTGCGAAGGTTTCAAGCAGTCGAGATTTCAACTTAAAGCTTTTTCCAATCCAAACAACATTTTTGACATTTCAAGAGCGATAGAATACAATTCCTTATGAACCTGATCTGACAATAAGTTGATTTCTTTCAACTGATCAAGGATTGCAACGCACGCGAAAGCTGAACCTATTGCTATAGTCGCTAAAAAGAAAAGTATAAATTTTTGATTTGAAAATTGTTGTTTTCTTGTACACCAATAATTTTAAAAAATCGAACATAGATTTGTTTTAGCTTCTAACAAGGATAAAAAATCTTGAAATTAAAGCTGTATTCTATGGTGAAAAAAAACCTATTAACTTGAGAAATGACTAATGCCCAAAAAAGAGGAAGTGGAAGTGTAAGAGTAAGTTTTAAGATCTTAAAACTTACTCTTACACTTCCACTTCCTCTGTAAAGTACCCGGGGCGGGAATCGAACCCGCACGGTCGCAATGACCACAGGATTTTAAGTCCTGCGTGTCTACCAATTCCACCACCCGGGCATTTTTTGTGTTTCGGGTTCCGAGTTCCGTGTTTCGGGTTGGACCCTTTGTTGAGAGTAATCTTTCAACTTACTCTTACACTTACTCTTACTCTTCCACTAACACAATTTACCCCACTATACAATTCCGTTCAATGAATCATGAACTCTGGATAGATTTCACTCTACCTGATTTCTGATTCTTCACTCTATTAATGCTGCTAAAGTAATCAACTCCTGCATGCAAAAAAAAATCCCTCCATTTAGAGGGACTTTCCGTTTGAGCGGAAGACCGGGCTCGAACCGGCCACCCCGACCTTGGCAAGGTCGTGCTCTACCAAATGAGCTACTTCCGCCTTTCCAAAAAACACCAGAAAATCTACTGGCTTTCTTTGGGATCGCAAAAATAAGGATTTTTTGAAAAAATCTAGGGAAAATGAAAAAAAATGTGTCTTTTTCAATGAAAAAAATCGGCTCATTAAAGGCCTTATTCTCAATATTTAACCAATTTACCGGTGAGGGAAGCGGCTTTCCCGTGTAATTCAATAAAGTACACCCCTGCCGACCAACCGGATACATCGATATTCTCCTGAATCCCGTACCCTGAAATTGAGTATGATTTGGCAAGAACGATATGCCCCAATGCATCTCTAATCAGGAGTTGAATTGGTTCATTAATTGGCAACTTTGCCTGTATTGATACAAGATTTGATGTTGGATTTGGGAAAATATGCAAAGCCGAACCATTCAAAGAGGTAATACCTGTTGTCGTAGAATAACAGATCTCCAATCTTGGTGTCCTGGTTTCATCATCCACGTCACTCGAGCTGAAAACAAGGGAACGATAATACGCTTCATTCGCAAGTTGCAACTCGAAACCATAACTGTTAGCAGGATTTTGAAGCATGTCCTGCACCAATGTAGTTACATCGATATTCAACATGTCGGAATATACTCCTGGAGTCATCGGAATACTGACCTGGTTCTGTGTTGTTACCGATGGTCTCGTAAACCAGGTGACAGTCGACTCATCCCAAGGAGAGGTAATCCTGTTTAGTATACTATTATTCGGGCCGCTTAAAGAAGAACTTTGTCCACCAGCATAAGCACTACTTGGGTTACTCCAGAATGACAAATATGCGGCAGTAACTGCAGCATTGGAAGGAATAAAACCAAGATCAAATTCCAGCAGTGTTCTTCCTGTATCCGGGATCCCGGTATTTGTCCAGGCGTGCGCACCTATTGCATCACTGGAACCATAGTTGGTCGTACCGTTTGAAAACCCCGGAGCATTCCATACCAATGCATCTTTTCCGCAACCATCGTGAGGCTGCAATGTCCAGCAACCTGAAAGGGGTTCATCATAAGAAATAATCAATCGCGGCCGTAAATTCGGATCTGCACAATCACTCGATGCAAAAACAAGCGCACGATAATATTGCTCTCTCACAAGACTGATTTCAAAACCAAAACTCGTTACAGCGCTATCGACCATGTCCTGCACAAGCTGCGTTACATCGATATTGATATAATCATCGTGAGGGCCGCTACTTGCAGGAATACTGGTTTGATGTAAATTCGTTACAGCCGGTTGTGTAAACCAATTGACTGTGCTTTCATCCCATGGCTCTACAATTCGCCGGATGTAAGCCGAGTTCAGTCCACTCAAAGTTGAATGTTCCCCGCCTGCAAAGTTGGTAGTTGGATTATTATACAAGGAAAGATAAGCGGATACGATGTGAGAACCTGACGCAATCTGATCAAGATCAAATTCAATGAGCGAACGACTTGTATCGGGCGTACCGCTATTTGTCCAGGAATGAGCACCAAGAAAATCCCCGGAACCGTAATTTGTCATCCCATTCGGGAAACCCGGAGCATTCCACACCGTCGCATCCTTACCACAAACAGAATCAGGTTGCAGAAATAGTTTTCCCGAGGAGAATAATTTGAAAGGAATGAATAAGTAGAGGAATAGAAAGTATTTTGTCATTTTGTGAAAGGGGTATAAGGTAGATTGTAGATTTTAGATTGTAGATTTTAGATTGTAGATTGTAGATTGTACGATGTTAATCGCGAACTTTCATTTCAATTAATACATCGTACTAAGCACTAACCACTAAGCTCTAACCACTAAAAACTAAAATCTACTTCCCAAGAAGCTTCTTGATATCATTCAACTTATTCAACGCTTCCATTGGAGTGAGGTTATTGATATCTACACGGAGAATCTCTTCGCGGATCTGTTCAAGAACAGGATCATCGAGCTGAAAAAAACTCAATTGCATTTCATCCGCGTTTTTCTTTCCCTCCTTCTTCCCCATTCCTGTGCCACCGCGACTGCGTTCGAGCTGACTCAGGATTTCATCCGCACGGCTGACAACCTTCGCTGGTATACCCGCCATTCTCGCGACGTGAATACCAAAACTGTGTTCACTTCCACCGGGAACGAGTTTGCGTAAAAAGAGAACTTTATTTTCCAATTCTTTTACCGATACATGAAAATTACGAATACGCGGAAGTGATTCCGCCATTTCATTCATTTCATGATAATGTGTCGCGAAAAGAGTTTTTGCGCGAGCTGTTGGATGATTGTGGAGGTATTCCGCGATTGCCCAGGCAATACTTACACCATCATAGGTAGCAGTCCCCCTGCCAATTTCATCAAGTAAAATTAAACTGCGGTTTGATAAATTGTGAAGAATACTTGCGGTCTCATTCATCTCCACCATGAAAGTAGATTCGCCTGAGGAAATATTATCCGAAGCTCCTACTCTTGTAAAAATTTTATCGACTACACCAATAGTCGCTGAAGCAGCGGGGACAAAACTGCCTGTCTGTGCCAGCAATGTGATCAATGCCGTTTGACGCAACAAAGCTGATTTACCGGACATATTCGGACCGGTAATCATCAGAATTTGCTGTGTATCGTTATCGAGGTAAATATCGTTGGCAATAAATTTTTCACCCTGAGGCAATTGTTTTTCGATCACCGGATGACGACCGTTTTTGATGTCGATGATGGTTGAGTCATTCACTACGGGGCGAACATATTCATTCTTCAAAGCGACATCTGAAAAGGACATCAGCACATCCAGTCGGCCAATCAATCCCGCATTGAGTTGAATTGGCCGAATGTACTCAACAACGGACTGAACGAGTTCTGTAAACAGTCGCGATTCCAGTGCGAGAATCTTTTCCTCCGCTCCAAGAATTTTTTCTTCGTATTGTTTTAGCTCTTCTGTAATGTATCTCTCAGCATTTGTGAGCGTTTGTTTACGTGTCCAATCAGCAGGTACTTTGTCTTTGTGAGTATGCGTGACTTCGATGTAATATCCAAAGACATTGTTGAAACCAACTTTGAGTGATGTGATTCCGGTTCTTTCGGCTTCACGTTGCTGAATTTTCAATAAATAATCTTTTCCGTGATAGGCGATACTTCGCAATTCATCAAGCTCCGCATTTACTCCTTCGCGAATGGCGCCTCCCTTATTCACCATGGCAGGCGCTTCCGGATGAAGTTCATTGGAGATCCTTGTGTTGATCAGGGTACAAGGATTTAGCTGATCAGCAATAACGCGGATGGCTGGATTATCGGTGTGGGCACAGCTGTCTTTAATCAGCTGCACCATGTCGAGAGATCGTTTCAACTGCACCACTTCACGGGGAGATATTTTTCCAAGCGCTACTTTTGAAATCAGTCGCTCGAGGTCTCCTACCTGCTTCAGATGACCGGCGATGATGGAAGAAAACTCAGGATGGTGCAGAAAATAATTTACCGCTTCCTGCCGCTCTTCTATCGCGGCAATGTCTTTCAGTGGTAACATCACCCATCGTTTGAGCAGACGACCACCCATCGGGGTGAGTGTATGATCAAGTACGTCGAGAAGGGTCACTGCCTGTTCATTGGAAGAACCCACCAGTTCAAGATTGCGAACGGTGAATTTGTCCAGCCATACATATTTATCCTCTTCGATCCTTGAAATCCCGCTGATGTGTTTTAGTTGCTCCTGACGTGTATCGGAAACATAATGCAAGGCAGCACCGGCGGCGACAATAGCGGCAGACATTTCTTCAATACCGAAACCTTTTAAAGACTTGGTTCCAAAGTGACGCAAAAGAATTTCACTGGAATAGTCGCCTTGAAAAACCCATTCTTCCAATCCATAGGTATAAAAACGCGGACCGTACTGATCCATGAATTCTTTTTTCCTGGATCGTGAATACACTACTTCAGATGGATTGAAATTCTGAAGTAGTTTTTCCGCATAAGCAAGATTTCCCTGCCCTACAAGAAATTCTCCGGTTGAAATATCGATGAAAGCAACACCCGCGATTTTACCATCGGTATGGTATGCTGCCAGAAAATTATTTTTCTTGTGTTCAAGAATTTTATCGTTGTAAGAAACTCCCGGAGTAACGAGTTCTGTCACTCCCCTTTTCACTATTTTCTTCGTGAGTTTCGGATCTTCCAGCTGATCACAAATAGCGACACGCAGTCCCGCACGGACAAGTTTTGGCAAATATGTATCCAGAGAATGGTGAGGAAAGCCCGCCAATTCAACAAAAGACGCGGCACCATTCGCCCTTCTTGTTAATACTATACCGAGTATTCCCGCTGCTTTAATTGCATCCTCCCCGAAGGTTTCATAAAAGTCACCCACGCGAAAAAGCAATACAGCATCAGGATATTTCGCCTTAATGGTGAAATACTGTTTCATTAAAGGTGTCTCCACCACGCCGGATTTAGTTTCTTCCTTCAACAAGATTTTGCTTCTTTGTAGCCGGTTAATTTAAAAAAGAATGCGCAAGATACGAAATGATGAGCTGGGACGTAAGTCTGTTGAGGAATTCAAACAAGCTCCAAAACGCCCCCTAATCCTGGTTCTCGACGATGTACGCAGCCTGAACAATATCGGCTCCATTCTGAGAACCGCTGATGCCTTCCTGTGTGAAGCTGTATACCTCTGTGGTATTACAGCATGTCCACCGCACAGGGAAATCCATAAAACCGCTCTGGGCGCTGAGGATTCCGTGAACTGGAAGTACTTTGAAAATTGCGCGGATGCTTTAAAGGATTTGAAATCAAACGGATTCACAATCGTGGCAATCGAACAGGCGGAAGGCGGAATTTCCCTCAAAGAATTTCAACCTGAAGCGAAAAAGAAATACGCTTATGTGCTGGGTCATGAAGTAAACGGAGTCAGTGAAAAAGCGCTCGCTATCTGTGACCTGGCTCTGGAAATACCACAGCAAGGCACGAAGCACTCAATTAACGTTGCCGTTTGTGCTGGGATTGTGGTGTGGGACTTTGTTTTGAAGGTATAAAGTATAAAGTAGAAGGTATAAAGTATAAAGTACGAGGGCAGTACCTTATACTTTATACTTTATACCTTATACCGAAACCCAAAATAAAATGGGAGCCCCTAAAAGAGACTCCCATTCTTTTTAATAGCATAAAGATCTTACTCGCCCACCTTAAAATCAACACGACGATTCATCGGATGATCTTTGGTGATTGGGTCTTTTTTACCAAGAGACATGATGGTCAGACGGCTTGCGTCGATACCATATTTTTTCACGAGGTGACTCTTCACGGCTTCAGCACGGCGTTTACCGAGTTTCACGTTGTAATCATCACTTGCACGTGAGTCGCAGTTACCACTGATTTCAAATTTGATATCCGGGTTATTGCGCATTACGAGAGCAATGGAAGCAAGTGTTTCATTGTATTTCGGAGCTATGATCGCGCTGTTTAGATCAAAGAAGATTGAAGGCAGGTAACCATTAGCCGCAAGTACTGAAGATGCTCCGCCTTTGTTAGCAGGGCCGGTAGGAATAGTCACACCTGTGTTTGTAACCAGACTGCCTTTTGCAGTAGAAGGTTCCATGTCATGACTGTCAGGAATACCGTCACCATCAGTATCAATTTCGTGACCGTTGGCATCAACTTTGGCTCCTTTAGCAGAGAATGGTTCAGTGTCGTTTACATCCGGAACTCCATCACCATCTGTATCCACTGATGTACCATCACCATATACTTTTGCTCCTTCCGGAGTATCGGGTTCGCGGTCGAACATATCGGCTACACCGTCTTTATCCTTATCACCACTCAGCATATCCACACGATCTTTCATGTCGTAGAGATCAGCATAAATAGTAGAGAGCGGGTTCACCCATTCGATCACTTTTTCTTTCGCACCGAAATGATAAGTCAATCCCAGATTGAAATAGTTGTAATTATCATTTTCTGATAACAAACGGTACCAACCGTCAAGCTTGTCGGAATTGGTTGTACGCAGACTGTATTCAGCATGCATAGAGAAGCTCTTGGTGAGTCTGTATTTCAAACCAACACCCACCGGAATGACAACTTCGGAAGTATTTTTATAATCGACATTATCCAGACGGCCGTCCTGAACATAGTAATTACCGTAAGTCAAACCTCCATCTTTTGAAGTAGTCGGAGAGAATTTAATCATACCGATACCTACATAACCGTAAATAGCCAGATTCGGAGTACGCTTAAGGAAAGCAACGTTACCAAATTGAAACAATGCGTTCAGGGTAACATCATAATCAATGTCAGTATTGAAACGATACAATGGTTTATTGCTGTCTTCCCCTTCGAGTTTAGCACGGATAAATTGAGCTTGTAAAGCGAAGGTGTGTGAAAAGAATTTCGTCACACTTACTCCGTAGCCCAGATGTTGTTTTGTATTGCTACCGTTGATATCGCTGGAAGCAATATCCGTGTTTGGAATACAAATACCTCCGTGAAGGGTAAGGTCCCATGTATTGAAATCACGGGAACGCGGCATTTTGCCACTTTTAATGTCAACGCGAATGCTGTCGCTATGAACAGTTTGTGCGAGTGTATGCTTGCTCAATACAAGGCATACAACAAGCATCCACAAGCGTGTAAAGATTCTCATATTTGAATTTTTTAGATACCAGTATGCATCCTTACGGTTAGAGCGAGACACATGTTGCAAAATTATCATTTCTACCTTACAAAACAAGCTAAAAATGGCTATGGTAGCGGGATTCCGAGAGTCAGGAACGGAGGATTACACGGTGAATTCCGGGGCTGTAATCAGCATTGATTAAATTCAGAATTTCCTGATAATCAATCGGATTTCCAACAAAATCAACCTCATTTGTATCGAGTACAAGTATCCGGATTCCGGTTTGTTGCTTGAAAAACTCCCAATACCCCTTTTCTAAGCTAAAAAGGTAATCATCGGCAATATTTTGCTCATAATCGCGTCCTCTCTTACGGATATTTGCCTTCAAATTCGAGACATCCTTGTGCAAATAAACGAGCAAATCAGGCTTTGGAAGATGTGGATTGATGATGTGAAAAAGACGTTGATACAACTGGTACTCATCATCCTTTAGGGTAATATTTGCAAAAATCAGGGACTTGCTCAGTATATAATCCGAAATAGTCTGCTGTCTGAACAATTCCTGAGGAGCCAATTCATCATTTAGTTGCTGATACCGATCCGCGAGAAAAGACAATTCCAATGGAAAAGCATAACGCTGCGAATTTTCATAAAACAAAGGAAGAAATGGATTGTCGGCAAAACGCTCCAGAATCAGGCGGGTATTAAATTGCCCTGCGATTTTTGTCGCCAGTGAAGTTTTACCCGTTCCAATATTTCCCTCGATTACGATGTAATCGTATTTCAGACGCTCTTGCAATGGATTAAAATATTTCCTTGAATAAAAATCTCAATTTCAGACTCTGTTATTTTCAATTAATTCTTCCCCCGATTTATTTCTGATGAACATCCAGTGGATCATCCACCTCACGCAAAAGTTGTCCCACACTTTTTCCGATTTCCGGGTGAATATAATGAGGGATCAGTTCTGCCAAAGGCACCAGGGTAAATTTTCGTTCATGCAAATGTGGATGCGGAACATCCAATCCGGGAACATGAATCACGTCATTGTCGAAGAACAAAATATCAATGTCAATAATTCTGGGCTCCCATTTTCCTGCTCTTACACGTCCCATATCCGATTCAACCTCAAGAATCTTTCGCATCAATACTTCTGCCGATAGAGATGTCGAAACCAACAAAACCTGGTTCAGATAAGGTCCCTGATCTTCCTTTCCCCAGGCTTGTGTTTCATACACTGAAGATTTCTGCTCTAACAGACCGATTTCCCGCGAAATCATCCGCATGGCTGTATCCAGGTTTAAATTCCTGTCGCCTAAATTGGTCCCCAATAAGAGCAACGTCTTGTGCATGAGATTTGGCTTCAAACCTAAGGAATTCTCAGGATCTGCCAACCGTTTTTCTCCTATAAACAGAAGCCTTTGATTCCCTTACAGTTATTTTTTGAACCAGAGAGAAAAGAAATCGGAAATCCCGAACAAGAGCCTTTATTCAATTGAATATTTTATTGACTCAGGCTCATAAACTGAACAATTGCAAATTATCAGTTGCCCTAAAGATGTTCCAAACAGACATTTTACGTAACTTGTAAGCGTCAACAAAAGGTAAAACTTTCACTCGAATTTAAAATCACAACAATTTCGAAAGTAGTGTGAAAATAATTTTCATTCCCGGTCCGGTTTTAAAGGAAAAATGTAATCCAAACTAAAATACAAAAGATGAAAGAGTTCTTCAAATTCATGTTTGCTTCAATGCTTGGTTTTTTTCTTTCAATCATGGTGATCTTCGTGATCTCACTGTTTTTGATCGCAGGCATATTATCCGCAGTAAAAAGCGATACTGAAATTTCCATCGACGACAATTCTATTCTGGAAATTACCCTCAACTATCCGATACGGGAACGATCCGCTAACAATCCATTCGAAGGATTTAGCTTCGGAAATTTAATTCCGGAGCGCGATATGGGTCTTGACGATGTATTAAAAAACATCCGTAAAGCAAAAAATGATCCGAAGATCAAAGGGATCTTTCTAAACCTCTCCGGCGTTCAGACCGGTCTCGCCACAGTAGAAGAAATCCGTAATGTGCTCCTTGAATTCAAGGAGAGCAAAAAATTCATTTACGCCTATGGTGAAGAACTCAGCCAGGGAGCTTATTACATTGCTTCCGTCGCTGATCGCATTTACCTCAACCCGCAAGGAAGTGTCGACTTCAAAGGATTACATGCGGAGCTGATGTTTTTTAAAGGTGCATTGGAAAAACTGGAAATCGAACCGCAGATTATACGGCATGGAAAATTCAAAAGCGCGGTTGAACCATTTCTCCTTGATAAAATGAGCCCGGAAAACAGGGAACAAATTGACGCATTAATGACCTCAATATGGTCTGATGTTCTGACCAATCTTGCTGTCGCACGTAAAATGAGTACCGATCAACTCCAGGAAATCGCGGATCAGTTTTCAAGTCGTTCCGCTAAAGGCGCTTTGGCTGCAGGCATGATTGATAAGATCGCTTATTACGACGAAGTGCTGAGTGATTTGAAAAAAGCTTCCGGTCGCGGTGAAAAAGAAAAAGAAAGATTCATCACCCTGCGCAAATACAACAAAGCATTTGTAAAATCCGATAAAGAATGGTCCAACCAAAAAATCGCGGTCATTTACGCAGCCGGTGATATTGTGAGTGGAAAAGGACAGGAAGATGAAATAGGTTCAGAGCGTCTCGCCGATGCCATCCGTAAAGCAAGAGAAGATTCTTCGATCAAGGCAATTGTCCTGCGTGTGAATTCACCCGGAGGAAGCGCGCTCGCTTCTGATGTAATCTGGAGAGAAACAGTACTTGCCAAAAAAGTGAAACCATTTATAGTTTCGATGGGTGATTACGCCGCTTCCGGAGGCTATTACATCTCCTGCGCCGCTGACACCATCGTGGCCGAGTCCAATACGATTACCGGATCTATCGGTGTATTCGGACTGATGTTTAATGCACAGAAATTATTCAACAACAAACTGGGAATCACTTTTGATACAATAAAAACAGCTCGTTTCGCTGACATCGGATCGGGTACCCGTGCAATGCGCGATGATGAACGAAGCATTATTCAGGATCAGGTAGAAAACATTTATGACGACTTTATTACTCACGTTTCTGAAGGTAGAAAAATCAGCAAAGCGCAAGTGGACAGTATTGGCCAGGGTCGCGTTTGGAGCGGCACCGATGCAAAACGTCTCGGTCTGGTTGATGTTATAGGTGGAATTGAAACGGCGATCAACATCGCGGCAAAAAAAGCACACCTGGATAATTACAGGACGATCGCTTTACCTGAACAAAAGGAATTCCTTGACAAACTTCTGGAAGACATGAATACAGAGGTACGAAGTGGAATAGTGAAAGAAGAACTGGGCGACAGCTATCGCTATTACAATAATCTGAAAGACCTTGTTCGCCAGAATGGCATCATGGCCAGGATGCAGGTTGGGTTGGAGATCGAATAAAGTGAACTAAACATGCTCTGATATTTTTCGATTTAAAGAAATTTCACCCCTAGAATTTCATTGATTATGTCAAACAAAGAACTCGCCAAAGCATTTAAGCTCACAGCACAGCTGATGGAGCTGCATGACGAGAATCCTTTCAAGATCCGGTCGATTCAGAATGCTGCATTCAAGCTGGAACGTCATCCTGTTCCTATAGAAACTTTGGATCCAAATGAAATTGGAAGTATTGAAGGAGTTGGAAAAAGTATTCAAACAAAAATCACTGATTTACTGACAAAAAATTCCTTTCCTGAAATGGATGAAATGCTCAAACTCACTCCCAAAGGAGTGATTGACATGCTTTCCATCAAAGGTATCGGGCCCAAAAAAGTAAGAACACTCTGGAAAGAACTGGGTATTGAATCTACAGGCGAACTACTTTATGCCTGTAATGAGAACAGGTTGGTTGAATTGAAAGGTTTCGGATCCAAAACTCAGTTGCAAATCAAACAGGCAATTGAATACATGGAAGCGAACCAGGGAAAATATCTTTTCGCTGTCATTGAACCAATCGCTCAGCAAATCTTGCAGGACATCCGCAATAGCGGAATCGCTGAAGAATGCTCCTATACCGGTGAATTCAGAAGAAAACTGGAAATACAGGAAAAGATCGAGCTTGTACTGGTCCCAAAAGAAATTTCTGCTGTATTGGATTTCATTTCCTCTCATCCACTTATTGATAAAGATTCCATCAGGTCTAATGAAATTGAAATTGCCGCTGTGATTGCAGGGAAATTACCTTTGATTATTTTCATCTCTGATCATGACCATTATGCTTCCCTCCTCTTTCGGACAACAGCAAATCCGGAACATCTTGAACTGCTCCTGGAAAAATACAAACTAACGATTCCGGAAATTTCTGAATCGGAAAATGATATTTATGCCCTTGCAAACCTCCCCTACTTTGAACCGGAATTGCGTGAAGGACGCTCAGAATTTTCATTGATTGAAAATGGAAAGCTGCCTACACTCATTGAGGAAAAAGATCTGAAAGGAATTCTGCATAACCATACTACTTATAGCGATGGAGCTCATACGCTGGAAGAAATGGCGGTGTATTGCAAAGGACTGGGTTACCAGTATCTCGGTATTTGTGATCACAGCAAAAGCGCATTTTACGCGAATGGTTTGCAGCCTGAACGGATTTTAAAGCAACAAGAAGAAATTGATGTCCTGAATTCAAAACTTGGTCCATTCAAAATTTTCAAAGGAATTGAATCCGATATCCTGAACGATGGCTCACTGGATTATCCTGATGAAATTTTAAATAGTTTTGATTTCATTGTCGCTTCCATTCATTCAGGATTAAGAATGGATAAGGAAAAAGCGACGCAGCGCCTGTTAAAAGCAATTGAAAATCCTTACACCACCATTCTGGGTCATCCCACCGGACGTTTGTTACTCGCGCGGGAAGGTTATCCAATCGATCATCAGAAGATCATTGATGCTTGCGCAGCCAATGGAGTTATCATTGAATTGAACGCAAACCCCTATCGATTGGATCTTGACTGGAGATACATTCCTTATGCATTAGATAAGAATGTCATGATTTCTATTAATCCGGATGCACACCGTACTGAAGGTTACCACGATATGCATTATGGTGTTTGCGTGGCAAGAAAAGGAGGCTTGACAAAGTCCTCTACATTTAACGCTTTTTCATTGGAAGAAATCGAAAAGCGCTTCCTCGCAAAAAAAGGAAGCAGATAAGAATACAAACAATTTTCTTTACGATAGGAAGAATCAGTACAGGGAAATTTTATTCCTGAATTTTCTTAGGTTCTTCCGGTGTAGTCGTTGCAGGTGGAGTAACAGCAGGAGTTTTTGCAGGAGGCGCATCATTGGCAGCATTTCTCACTTCACTTTCAATTCCGCTCATAGCGTCTTTGAATTCACGCATCCCTTTTCCAAGACCTTTTGCCAGTTCAGGAATTCTCTTGGATCCAAAAAACAAAAGGACTACCAGCAGGATTACGAAAATTTCACCACCGCCGAGGTTGAGGAATAAGAGTGTCATGGCTTTTTATTTTGTACAAAGATATTTCAAAATGATGAAGCAAGGATGTTTTCAGAATGAATTTAAAAGGGGATAATTCGTGATTCGGCTGAGAAATCAATGATTTCTAAAAACCTTTAACAATTACCCTCAGAAACCTCCTTAAAAACAATGAGGCCCGTATGCTTACGCTTACGGGCCTCAGGTATTATCGAATTTTATTGATTAAGCCTTGGGCTCTTTCTTGCTGAAATCAACCACAATCGGAGTCGCAATGCAAATAGAGGAATAAGTTCCGATGACGATACCGATCAACAATGCAAAGGTAAATCCTCTGATTACTTCTCCACCAAAAATGAAGATCGCAAGCAGTACGAAGAAGATCGTAAGGGAAGTATTGATAGTACGGCTGAGGGTTGCGTTCAAGGCATCATTGATGACTTTCTTCTGATCGGCCGCATGGTGGTGTACACCTACGAATTCTCGTATCCGGTCAAACACCACGACAGTATCTGTCATGGAATACCCCATTACCGTCAGAATCGCGGCGATGAATGCCTGGTCTATTTCGAGTGAGAATGGAAGAACTCCATTGAAAATAGCGAAGAAGGACAGTACCACAATCGCATCATGCAAGAGAGCGACTACCGCACCCAAACCATATTGCCATTTTTTGAACCGGATCCGGATGTAGATAAACATAAGGATAGATGCTACGAGTATGGCCCACACCGCGGAAGACTTGATATCATCGGCAATTGTTGGTCCTACTTTCTGAGAACTCAGAATCTTGTAGGTATAACCCGGAATGGCCTTCAGTCCTTCATTGAGTTTATCACTTACTTTTTGTTCAGCATCAATAGATTGATCATCGATCAGATAAGTAGTGGTGATTTTCACCTGGCTGGATGCACCGAATGTTTTCACTTCCGGTGATTTTGCCAGTGGTCCTTTCAAAGCGTCGATCACCTGTACAGTAGGAATTTCCTTATCGAAACGCACCACATAAGTACGACCTCCCTGGAAATCCACCCCGAAATTGAGACCCTTCATCATGAAGGCTACGATACCGAGAATGATGATAGAACTTGAAATCACATAATAAATCTTTCTCTTTTCAACGAAATTGATGTGGATGTTTTTGAAAGCACCTTTTGTCGCGTTGTTCCAGAAACGAACTTCTTTGTTTCTTCCAAGCATCCAGTCAAAGATCAGACGGCTGATAAAGATCGCACTGAAAAGTGAGGTAAGGATACCTACAATCAACGTCGTTGCGAATCCCTGGATCGGACCTGTACCAAATACGTAAAGGATAATACCAAGGATAAGTGTTGTGATGTTGGAGTCGATGATGGAAGAATACGCGTGTTTGAATCCGTCGCTGATCGCGAGTCGGATACCCTTACCAAGTGCAAGCTCTTCCCGAACACGTTCAAAGATCAGGATGTTCGCATCCACGGAGAGACCGATCGTAAGTACAATACCCGCGATACCCGGCAGTGTGAGTACCGCTCCGAGTGAAGCAAGGATACCCATGATGAAGAATACGTTGGCGAAAAGTGCTACGTCGGCGATAAGACCCGCATTGCTGTAATAAGATACCATGAACAGCAACACAAGGATGAGGGCGATCACGAAGGATAACAATCCTGAATTAATCGCTTCCTGTCCGAGAGTCGGTCCAACAACAGTGTCCTCTACTATACGTGCAGGTGCAGGCAGTTTACCTACTTTCAGAATATTCGATAAGTCATCCGCTTCTTCCAGTGTAAAGTTTCCGGTAATACTTGAACTACCTCCGGCGATTTCCTGGATTACATTCGGGAATGAATATACATATTCATCAAGAACGATCGCGATGGATTTATTTACGTTGTCATGCGTCAAACGCTTCCACACACGTGCACCTTCCGCATTCATCGTCATACTGATTTCCCAGTTGTCGGTGAACTGACCTTTTTGTTTACGTGCATCCACAACAGCAGAACCGTCGAGTGGAGCCTGGAAATCACGGGTGGGCATGCGGATCGCAACCAACTGAACAACCTTGCCTTCTTTATCGATTGGCTTAACTGACCAAAGCGCTTTAAATTCACGAGGGAATTTAGAACGCACCTGCTCCATCTGGAGATAGTGATTCACGGTAGCAGTATCTTTTACAAAAGAGGAACCGATAACCGGACCTTTGCGTAATTCGTTCTGATTTTTTTCGTTCGGCTGAACCGCAGGAGAAAGAACAGCAAACAGAGGGTTGTCTTTAGCGAACTGTTCAAATGATTGTCCGGCCTTAGTTGTGTCCTGCGAAGCAGAATCTTTTTTGTCAGCAGAAAGCTGCGACATCAGATCTTTTTTCGTTGTATCAGCTGCTGCGGTATCGTTGGTAAGACTAGCTGATTTCAATGTATCTGTGTTCAGATTCAGTGAATCAGTGATAATTGGTTTAGCGTTGGCGAGGGAAGCCGAATCAGCGCTTACAATTGCTTTGAGCGCATTGTTCGCCTGCTCCAGTATCGGATACAAATCACGGTTGTCGTATGTTTCCCAGAATTCAAGTTTCGCTGTTCCCTGAAGAAGTTTACGTACACGATCCGGTTCTTTGATACCAGGCAATTCGACGAGGATACGTCCATTGCCAAGTTTTTGTACGTTCGGTTGTGTTACACCGAATTTATCGATACGTGTTTTGAGGATCTGGTAAGTACGATCGAAAGCGGCGTTAGCTTCTTTCTGAATCACTGCTTTTACCTCAGCATTTGTCGAATTGAAATTGATACGATCCTGAAGTTCTTTTGTCGCGAAGATGGCGGCAAGTTTTCCGTTCGGATCGAGTTTCTGAAATTCATCCACAAACAAGGACACGAAATCTTTTTGACTATTCGCCTGAGCGGCCTGAGCATTCGCGAGTGCTTTGTTGAAAGTACCGTCATTGCTGTTGTTGGCCATTGAACGGATGAGGTCAACGAGGGAAACTTCCATCGTTACGTTCATACCACCCTTCAGGTCAAGACCGAGGTTGATTTCGTTTTCCTTACATTTCTTGTAAGTGAGACCGAGTAGCGGGTACACCGGCTGGGTGTTGATCGAATCGAGGTAGGCTTTTTCCTTCGCCGGATCTCCGTTTGCGTATTCTCTTGCGTCATTCTCAACTCCCCGTGTAATAAACGTGAACGAAAGCTGGTACAAACAGACCAGAGCCAGAAGAATCGCAAATAACTTTACAGCGCCTTTGCTTTGCATGGATAATGAAGTAGTTTAATTAATAAGTAAACAGGTAATTTTTTTGAGCGTGCAAAGATAGAATAAGCAGCGTAATTTCCAATTTAAGCTAAAAACGCATTTAGGGTCTAAAATTGCCTATAAAAAGGGTTGACGGTATTTTCTACCGTCCTTTAAAAACCTCGAAAAACCAAAAAATCAGTGTTTATCCGTACTCAGGCTAGTGCTATAAGGCTCATTTTGTGGCAATTGCACTTTCTTTGAGAATAAGCTGATTGCAAAAAACAACAGGATATAAAAAACGAATACACCGATACGGTAAACAGTTTTTTCCGGGATCCCGAATATTTTGCGGGGTTTTTCCTGAAAAAAAGAAGAGGAAGAGTAATTTTCTTGCATGAAAATATTTTCTCTTGGATACGTTTCATCCGATTTGGACGATCCCTCAAGATGTTCTCTTTTGTTGCAGAAGTAAGAACCGGTGAATTTGTTTATTCAACATCAGGAAAAACAGGGTCAAATTGAACATAAAACGGCTTTGTCGGCTAAATTGGCTACAAAGGAAACTGTAAGTTTCTGGATATTATTCCGAAATGCCTGAATGCAGATATTTTCAGTAATTAATTGAAAATCTGACCAAGGAAGTCAAGATTCACTTGCTGTTTTTTAAGAATATAGTAAAGCAGAATAGAGCAAAATACCAGCTGGAACAAGAGGAAAGTAACCGTGAAAACCTTTCCGCGCATTTGATAGTATTTCCTTAAGTATCGTTGTGGCATCGGATCTTCCTTCATGAACAATACAAAATTAGTCTGCCAGGAAAGATTTGGTTTGAAATATGAAACGATTCCTTACAAAACAGATCGAAAGATTTTATTAAAACAAAGCCGGAAGGTTATTTGGAACGATGGAAAATCAATGAGTTAATTCCTCCACATTTACCGACACAAAATTTCCCGATAAAATAATCAGTCTAATCCCTTCCATATTTTGTAACTTGCAGCCATAAAAACAAGAAAAAAATGGCTTTTGATGTTGACATGGTAAAAGCTGTATATGCTCACCTGGGTGAGCGCATCGCAGCAGCAAGAAAATTGACAGGACGTCCTTTGACGCTGACCGAAAAAATTCTCTACTCCCATCTTTCTGAAGGGATGCCAGCCAAACCGTTTGAACGCGGTAAATCATACGTTGATTTTAACCCTGATCGTGTTGCCATGCAGGATGCAACCGCTCAAATGGCTTTGTTACAATTTATGCAAGCCGGAAGAATGAAAGTCGCTGTACCTTCCACGGTGCACTGCGATCACCTCATTCAGGCTAAAACCGGTGCCGTTGAAGATTTAAATACAGCTCTTGACAAGAATAAGGAAGTCTATGATTTTCTCGCTTCCGTTTCGAATAAATACGGAATCGGATTCTGGAAACCGGGTGCAGGAATTATACACCAGGTAATCCTCGAAAATTATGCTTTCCCGGGTGGAATGATGATCGGAACTGATTCTCACACCGTGAACGCGGGTGGGCTTGGAATGATCGCGATCGGAGTTGGTGGTGCGGATGCATGCGACGTGATGGCAGGACTTCCATGGGAATTGAAATTTCCTAAATTGATCGGAGTAAAACTCACAGGCAAATTGAACGGATGGGCTTCCGCGAAAGATGTTATTCTGAAAGTAGCCGGTGTACTCACTGTAAAAGGTGGTACCGATAAAATCCTTGAATATTTTGGTCCGGGTGCCGACAGTCTTTCCTGTACAGGAAAAGGAACTATTTGCAACATGGGTGCTGAAATCGGAGCGACTACTTCCATTTTCTGTTACGATAAAAAAATGGCTGATTATCTCAGCGGAACAGGAAGAGCTGAAATCGCAACTGCTGCAAACGCTGTGGCCGAACATCTTCGCGGGGATAAAGAAGTTTATGAAAATCCGGAAAAATATTTTGATGAAGTCATTGAAATAAATCTCGATGAACTCGAACCGCATATCAATGGTCCATTTACTCCCGATCTGGCCTGGCCGCTTTCAAAATTCGCGCAGGCAGTGAGAGACAACGGATGGCCTGCTACCCTTGAAGTTGGTCTTATTGGTTCTTGCACGAATTCATCCTACGAAGACATCATGCGTGCAGCTTCACTTGCAAAGCAGGCAGTTGACGCGGGTATCAAAGCAAAATCGGAATTCACCATTACACCGGGCTCCGAACAGGTACGATTTACTGTTGAGCGCGATGGTTTCCTCGGAACGTTTGAAAAAATGGGTGGTGTTGTACTTGCAAATGCATGTGGTCCATGCATCGGACAATGGGCACGACATACTTCTGATCCGAACAGAAAAAATTCCATCATCACTTCCTTCAACAGGAATTTTGCAAAACGTAATGATGGAAATGCGAATACACATGCCTTTGTTGCTTCCCCTGAAATTGTCACCGCACTCGCGATCGCCGGAGATCTTACTTTCAATCCGATGACCGATTCACTTACAAATGCAAAGGGAGAAAAAATAAAACTGAAAGCTCCTGAAGGTTTGGAAGCTCCTGCCAATGGTTATGCGGTTGAAGATGCCGGTTATCAGGAACCCGCACGCGACGGAAGTAAAGTTCAGGTGCTGGTCTCCCCTACTTCTGAACGTTTGCAATTACTGGACGCTTTCCGTCCATGGGAAGGAACGGACCTGAACGGATTAAAGCTTCTGATAAAAGTAAAAGGAAAGTGTACTACAGATCATATCTCCATGGCAGGACCATGGTTGAAATTCCGCGGTCACCTCGACAACATCTCCAACAATATGTTGATCGGAGCGATGAATTCCTTTAATGAAAAAACAGATTCAGTTAAAAATCAACTGTCCGGAGAGTATGGTTCGGTTCCTGCTGTTCAACGTGCGTACAAAGCAGCCGGTATCGGAACTATCGTTGTCGGAGATGAAAACTATGGCGAAGGTTCTTCACGTGAACATGCTGCCATGGAACCGCGACATCTCGGTGTACGTGCAATCCTCGTAAAATCATTTGCCCGGATTCACGAAACAAATCTAAAGAAACAAGGTATGCTCGCGCTTACCTTCGCTGACAAATCTGATTATGATAAAATCCGCGAAGACGATAGCATCGATATTGTTGGCCTCACTTCTTTCGCTCCCGGAAAACAATTAAGCATCCGTTTGAATCACAAAGACGGAACGAGTGAACAATTCAATGTGAATCACACCTACAATGAAAACCAGATCGAATGGTTCAAAGCAGGAGGAGCATTGAATATCATCCGTTCGCAGGTAAATGCATAATAATTTGAATTGTAAAAAAGCTGCCCTTACAGGCAGCTTTTTTTTTGAACTTTTTATTTGATTTCTACACGATTAATTCAGAATTCAGTTTTTATTTCAGGAAACTGATTTTTCTCATTGTCAAATGAAGTGATTCTTCAGGTTGCATATCATTAAATTTAATGGAAAAAAAATAAGCGCCCCACAATAAATTAGTACATTCGTCATCACTCAACCCAACGGTAAAAAGGCCAAAAAGTAAAAAAAATAATTAAAGGACATTTTACCGATTTTTTTTGAGCTTATGAGCCCTTCAACAAACCAAAACCCGGCACACCATGCACTTCACGTCGCGATTATCGGCGGAGGCTTCTGCGGTGTAATGACATTGATTCATTTATTAAAAACAGCCAGATCTCCTTTACACATCACACTGGTCCATCATACGGATCTGCTCGCCAAAGGAATTGCATACGATACTTATTCCGACGAGCATGTACTGAATGTAGAAGCAAGGAATATGAGTGCTTTTCCGGATGAGCCTGATCATTTTGTCAACTGGTGCAAACAATCCGATCTCTGTTCCTCCTATCCAAAAGAGCAGCTTCCATTTCTGTATCTGCCAAGGAATATTTATGGCAAATATCTATCGCAGGTGTATCATGATGCTTTACTGCACATTCCGAATCAGGTAAATTTATATTTCACTCACGCGGAAGCGACGGACATGCAAAAAGAAGGTGATCATTACCGGATTTTTTGCAGCGACGGAACTTCTGTACTTGCGCACAAAGTTGTGATTGCAACAGGTAACCACTTGCCCGGTCACAGCGCGTTGAACGACAAAACCATTGTTTCGAATCCAAAGTATTTTCCAAACCCCTGGACGGAAAATGCTGTTCTTGGTCTGGATGGTTCCGCACCTGTTTTCATTATCGGAACAGGTCTCACTATGGTGGACGTTGTGATTGGATTGCAGGAAAAAAAATTCAGTAATAAAATTTACGCGCTTTCACCGAAGGGATTTAATATCCTTGCTCATCGTCCGCATCATCCTCAGCGTGAAATCCTGGATGAACTCGCCCCACCCTATGAACTTGAAAAACTCGTACAACTGTTTCGCAAATATGTACGCAAAGCCTGGAAACACGGAGAAAGCGGAGAAACTGTTGTGGATGCTGTTCGTTCAAAAACGCAGGAGATCTGGCAATCATTAGACCTGAAAGATAAACAACGCTTCATGTCCCATGTACGCCATCTTTGGGGCGTCGCGCGTCACCGTTTACCCGGACATATTCATAACCAGGTCCAGGATCTGATCAAAGAAGGACGATTGGAAATTATCGCAGGAAGGATTCTGGAAGTGTATGATGAAAACAACCAGCTCGCTATTAAAATAAAACGCAGAAAGAGCCAGACAGAAGAAACGCTTCGTGTCGCGCGTGTCATCAATTGCACCGGACCTCAAACGGATATCCGCAAATTTGATTCACAACTTTTCAAAAATCTTCTGAAAAAGGAAATCATTTCTCCTGATGAAATGTTTCTCGGCGTACACGCAACTTCAGAGGGTCAGATCATTCAAAAAGACAATACTCCGTCATCACAGTTGTTCGTGCTTGGTTCTTTGTTAAAAGGAAAATTGTGGGAAAGCACAGCTGTACCTGAATTGCGCAAACAGTCGAAAAATCTAGCCGCTATTCTTCTCAGCGAAAACTAAACTGCTTACCGGTTTCCTGTCACAAACAATTTCCTGCTGATACTCGCGTCCTTACTGTTCAGTTGGAGCAGATACATTCCTGCCGACCAGGAAGAAATTTCCACAACAAGATCTCCATTGAGCGCACTGGAGAAATAAACTTCTTTTCCAAGACTATTGAAAATTCGAACACTTGAATTCTCATCAGGATTGAGGTGATAAAACCGCAAACGTATTTCAGAAGTAGCCGGGTTTGGAAATACCTCGAATGATGGACGAACATTTTTTACTTCCTGAACAGAAACAAACGGATCGTGCATATAGAAAACATGTGCTCCGCCGGTGGCATGACCGATAATCAGATCGGAAAGGTTATCACCGTTGAGATCTCCTCCACTCACTGTGAGGTTGTATTTGATCCGGTTGGATTCTGCCGGATGATATACTGAATCAAGAAGTGTAAAACAACCATTGAGATTATTGTCAATGTTTCCATACATATATACATTCCCTGCCATGTTGGAAACCATGAGTCTGTACTTTCCGGAAGTATCATAAACATATGGCGTAGTATACCCATCCGGGAAACCTGAAGCCTGGCGAATGATACATCCCAATGTATCGTTGGTGGGTAGGTTTGAAAAAAACGCGCTGGTAATTGTACCAATATTCTGATAATAATTGACGAAACCATTTTTCTCTCCTATAACGAGATCAAGTTTTCCGTCGCGGTCGAGATCGACAATTTGCGGCGTACTTGAACCACCGACATCAATTCCCATATAGTTTGGAACGGCCAACTGGAAATTAGAAGGATTGCCTGCACCACCGGCATTGTTGAAGTACTGCAGTTTTCCGTCATCTGTTCCAAGTATCATGTCCTTGTCGCCATCATTATCCAAATCACCGAATGCCGGATACAATGGAGCGGTATAATTCAGGGAGCTGATGTTCGCCACATCATTTGTAATCAAATCGAAAGAAGGGTGCGTAGTTGTTCCTGAATTTTTATACAAATACAAACTTGTTTTATAAGAGAGCGATGTATTCTCATACGCACTGGAGCCCATGACAATGTCCAACAATCCATCATTATCGTAATCAACCAATACAGGACTTGCATTCTCACCTACATCGATGGTATTGTCCTGCAAAAACGAAGCGCCCTGAAAATGAAAAACAGGACTTGAATTTGTTCCTGAATTTTTGTACCACCACAAGCCGTGAAGATTTTCATATTCATCAGGCATAACGATTAAATCTTTTTTACCATCATTGTTCAGATCAATGTAAGCGTGAAAATGAAAGCCGTTAAAAAATGCAGATACATCTGTTGAGGGAAAATCAATATCCTCTGTATCCATCTCGGCTGAGGATGGTGTTCCTCCGTTATGAACCATCAAAGTGTTCTGCGAAGAGATGTCTCCTACAAGCAACTCCTTGTCACCGTCACCATCAAGATCTATCGGAAATATACTGGAAATAGTATCGTCCCTTCTTGCCGCATCGGAAGGATTGTATTCCAGCGGATCAGCGCCATCCGGTTCAACATGAGGACCGGCAGTACGGCAGGGACAATGAAAACAACCGACAGAATTTGTTCCGCCAATCAACAAAGCGAAATTACCCCAGCATCCTGATCCATAAACAAATTTGAGTGAATCACAATTCCCATAGGTCTCCATGGACATATTCTGATGGTAGACGATTCTTCCATCAGGTACAGAATTGTACCCGAGAATGTCCATATCCCCATCGTTGTCAAGATCAGAAAATGCAGGTAACGACACACCACTTGCAAATACATTCGTTGTAATACTCCCGAACTGCTCCTCCAAAAACGGATCCACAAGTGTCCATTGCAAACCGGTGCCTATGGTAAAATCATTCCGATAAACAGCAATTCCCGAAGGCAATACGGAAGACAAAGTCATCAAATCAGCTTTGCCGTCGCAGTTGTAGTCGTATAAAAAAGCCCACTTATTAATAGGAGGAAATTGTTTTGCATACTGAGGAGCATAAATCCAGGCTGCAACCGATGTATCACCATTATTCAGGTATGTGAGAACGCGATTATTGTCTCGCTCATACATGAAGATATCATGCAATCCATCTCCGTTTAAATCAATTTCACTCATCAAAGGAAAATTGATACCACCAGTCCAGGGATTTAATAACTGTGACGACCCAACCCGAACCGGAATTGAATCATTCCTGTCAAAACGATACTGTGCCGATAATTGCAAAAATCCGGCAGTAAATGCAAGGAGAAACAGTAAGACTTTTTTCATACTTCAAAGATAATGAATTTGAATAGATTAATCCTTACACAACTGACCATGAGTCTCACTGAATTATTTAATTTTTCAGTCCAAACGATCCACTCTCCTTCCTGAAAAATATTTTACATTAGCTTTACAAAATCATACTCGTCCACACAGAAGGCTATTCTAAATTCTAAATTCTAAACTCTAAACTCTACAACAATGCCCTCCTTCGATATCGTCAGTAAAACGGATGTTCAAAAACTCGACAATGCAATTAATGTTGCCAGCAAGGAAATAACCACACGTTTTGATTTTAATCATAGCAAAACAACCATTGAGCTGGACAAAAAAACAATGATGATTCATGTGCTGACAGAAAATGATATGCGCATGAAAACAGTCGAAGGCATTATCATCGCGCGCATGGTGAAGCAAGGCTTGGATACGCAGGCATTGGATTTCGGAAAAGAGATCTATGCCTCGGGCAACATGGTAAAAAAAGATATCAAGGTAAAACAGGGTATCGATAAAGACACAGCAAAGAAGATCGTAAAAATCATCAAAGACAGCGGAAAAAAAGTTCAGGCGTCCATCATGGATGAACAGGTGCGTGTAACCGGAAAAAAGATCGACGATTTACAGGAGGTCATCGCGCTGATGGAGAAATCCCCTGTGGGAATTCCTTTGCAGTTTGATAATTATCGATGAAATATTTTATAAAAGATATATTCAAAGAAACTACCAAATTCATTTTATCACGCCTTGCGTATAATCGCTCCCGCTTCTTTTTCCAAAGCAGACATCAATTTCTCCATCGTCTTATCGATTTGTTTTTCGGTAAGCGTCTGTTCATCATCATTCAATAAAAAAGTCACGGCATAAGATTTCTTTCCGGCTTCGATTTTATCTCCCTGATAAACGTCGAACAAACGAAGCTCGCGCAGCAGTTTTCTTTCGGTTTTGTAAGCTATGGCTTCAATCTGCGCATACGTCATTTGTCTGTCTATGAGCATTGACAAATCTCTTCTGACTACAGGGAATTTTGAAACCTCCGTGTACTGTACCGGTTTTTTCGCGGCTAGTTTCACCAAACGATCCCAGTCAAAATCAGCGTAAAATACTTCGTTGGAAATATCGAAAGGCTTAAGCTGATTTTTCCGGATTGAACCGAAAGTAACAAGTGTTTTATTTCCGGATCTGAAAGTAAGTCCGCTTGACAAGAATGAATCTGAATACAACTCTGAAGTCAGATTGCCCTCTTTAATTCCACAGATAGCCAGAATATTTTCAACATAAGCTTTAAGGAAATAAAAGCTCAGCGCCGTATTAGTTCCATTCCATCTTTCTTCAGTTTTTTTACCTGTGGCAAATAAGGAGAGATGATAAGTTTCGGAATATCCGGTCTCCGTTTTGGAATACGATTTGCCGAATTCAAACAACTGCAAATCCGCATGCTTACGGTTACGATTGTATTCGATGGCTTCAAGACCGGTATACAGCATGTTCCTTCTCAGAATTTCAAGATCCTGACTGAGCGGGTTCATGATTTTTACATTTTCCTCATGATTCCATCCTGCTAATTCCGTGTAGCGTGATTTTGAAAGCGAATTGGAAAGAATTTCATTAAAACCATTTCCGGCAAGGTAATCGCTGACTTTATTTATCAGTCTGTCGCGATCAAAATCGACGATTGCCGGGAGAGACATGTTGAGCTTGGAAGGAATTGGAATGTTGTTGTATCCGTACACTCGGAGAATCTCTTCCACTACATCTACAGGTCTGGTGACATCCACTTTGTAAGTTGGAACACGAAGCAACAATTCCTTTTCATTTTCAGAAATAATCTCAAGACCCAAAGCAGTAAGTATTTTTTTCACTCTGCTCTTGTCCAATGAATCACCGGAAAAACGATCCAGATAATCCAGGTTGAGATTAATTTCATGTGGCTTCACCGGAGTCGGGTAAATATCCACGATATCAGAACTGATCTTTCCACCGGCAATTTCTTTGATTAATAAGGCTGCACGTTTCAATGCATAAATGGTTATTTCCGGATCAGTACCTCGTTCAAAACGGAAAGAAGCATCGGTTTTCAAACCATGATGCTTGCTTGTTTTTCTCACCGATGCAGGATTGAAATACGCACTTTCAAGAAACACCGAAGTGGTAGACTCTTTGATACCCGAACCGATTCCTCCGAACACACCGGCAATACACATTGCATTTTCAGCATTACATATCATCAGGTTTCCCGGAACAAGAGTTCGTTCCACGTTATCAAGGGTAACAAACTTCTCCCCTTCCTTTGCGGAACGAACAATTACTTTTCCTCCTTTGATTTCAGCAGCATCAAATGCGTGCAATGGTTGCCCGCATTCGTGTAGCACATAATTTGTGATGTCCACGATGTTGTTGATCGGACCAACACCTATTGACTTTAATCTGTTCTTTAGCCAGTCAGGACTTTCCTGCACCTTCACGCCACTAATGGTGATTCCGGAATAACGCGGGCAAGCCTCCGCATCCGCGACTTCAACAGCGATGGGAAGATTTTTATTGTCGATCGAAAATTGATTAACAGTAGGACGTATGATATCCGGAACACTTTGTTTCGTATCAATCGCCTTATTCATTAACACAGCATGCAGATCGCGTGCAACACCAAAATGTGAAGCAGCATCCGCGCGATTGGGAGTAAGTCCGATTTCCAGAACAAGATCATTTTCCACCTTGAAAAACTCAGCTGCAGTCATACCAACTCTGGTGTTTTCAGGTAAGACCATTACACCTGCATGTGAAGTTCCGAGACCGATTTCATCTTCGGCACAAATCATTCCTTCTGAAACTTCTCCTCGGATTTTTGACTTTTTTATTTCAAACGGTTCACTGCTGACAGGAAAAAGCTTTGCTCCTACTTTTGCAACAATCACTTTCTGTCCGGATGCGATGTTTGGAGCGCCACAAACAATCGGCAGCAAAACACCGTCACCGGTATCAACAGTAGTCAGGCTGAGTTTATCCGCATTGGGGTGCTTAGTGCAAGTTTTAACTTCACCAACAAAAAGTCCTTCCAATCCGCCTTTCATGGATTGAAATGCCTCGACATTCTCCACTTCGAGTCCGCAATGTGTCAACAAATAAGAAGTTTCTTCAACGGAATTTGTAACCGGAAGATATTCTTTAAGCCAGTTATAGGATATTTTCATAGAAATTCAGCAGCCGGTCTGCGGCCGGCACAAAGATAGAGTTATGAATGAAATAACAGAACCCGAATGAATCAGCTGATGCGGCTCCAATTGCCGGAGCGTTTCATGATCATATGCAGCTTTTCCCTAATCATCTGGTTTCCGGGAGCCTGAAAATGAGGGTCTTCTTTTAGTAATTGGATTCCGGCATCCCTTGCCATCATTACAATCTGCTGGTCTTTTGAGATATCCGCAAGTTTCAGATCCAGCATACCGCTCTGTCGGGTACCTTCAGTATCGCCGGGTCCCCGAAGCTGCAAATCCGTTTCGGCAATTTTGAAACCGTCATTGGTGTCACACATGGTTTTGATCCGGAGACGGCCATCATTTCCCAGTTTATTTCCGGTCATTAGAATACAATAGGATTGATCAGCTCCTCTCCCGACGCGGCCACGCAATTGATGAAGTTGTGAGAGCCCGAATCGTTCTGCATTTTCGATTACCATGACCGAAGCATTTGGAACATTTACGCCAACTTCGATTACGGAAGTAGCAACCATGATATGTGTTTCCTTTCGGAGAAAGCGCTGCATTTCAAAATCCTTATCGGCAGCTTTCATTTTTCCATGGACAATACTGACCCTGTATTTCGGTGCAGGAAAATCTTTGCAAATAGCATCGTATCCATCCTGCAGATTTTTCAGATCCATCTTTTCCGATTCTTCAATCAATGGATAAACGACATAGACTTGTCGGCCCATTTCGATTTCCTTTTTCAAAAATCCCCAGACCTGCAAACGGTGGGAGTCCGTACGATGAACCGTTTTTACTGGTTTTCTTCCGGGTGGCATTTCATCGATCACAGAAACATCGAGGTCGCCATAAAGGGTCATTGCAAGTGTACGAGGAATGGGAGTCGCTGTCATCACCAAAACATGCGGTGGCTGATGACTTTTTGTCCATAATCGGGATCTTTGTTCTACTCCAAAACGATGCTGCTCATCGATAACCACGAATCCAAGTTTTTTGAATTGGACCTGATCTTCAATGAGCGCATGTGTGCCGATCAGAATCTGAATGGTACCGTTTTTTAACTGCTCATGAATTTTTCTTCTTTGAGCCGTTTTTGTGGACCCGGTAAGTAAGGCGATCTGAATGCCCAATTCTCCCAAAAGCGAGGAAAGACTTTCGGCATGCTGGTTGGCAAGGATTTCTGTCGGAGCCATGAGACTCGCCTGGTAGCCGTTGTCGATGGCGATGAGCATGCACATGAGTGCAACCATTGTTTTTCCCGAACCTACATCACCCTGAAGCAATCGGTTCATTTGCTTGCCAGTGCCACAATCCTGTCGTATTTCACGGATCACTCTCTTTTGCGCCTCAGTAAGAGGAAATGGAAGCAATTCTTTATAAAATTTATTAAAATAGTCGCCAACTGTTCCGAATGAAAAACCTTTGTATTTTTCTGTTCGCAATAATTTCTGAGAGAGCAATTTCAACTGCAGATAAAACAATTCTTCAAATTTTATTCTGACTTCCGCCTTTTTTTGTAGTTGAGTATTTCCGGGAAAATGAATGTTTGAATAGGCATCCTTTCGACTCATCAAATGATGATGATGCAAAATATCTGCTGATAATGTTTCAGGCAAAGTGCTTGGAAACATGAGCTGAAGGTTTTTTTGCAACCGAAGAATGGCTTTACTGTCAAGTCCTTTTGCTTTTAGCTTTTCAGTAGAATTATATACAGCCTGTAAAGTAGACGCGACAGATGTTGCGGCTTCAGAAGCTAATTCCAACTCAGGATGAATGATGTTGAATTGTCCGTTAAATTCAGAAGGCTTTCCAAAAAGGATATAATCCGTATTCAACTTTACCGAAGAAAGTATCCATTTTGCCCCCTGGAACCATTTGAGTTCAATACTTCCTGTTCCGTCTTCGAATTTTCCGGTGAGATATTTTCTTCGTTTATCACCCTTCATCAGGAGACTTTTAATCTGTCCTTTCAGCTGAATGTATGGCAATTCGGCAGATACTTCCCTGACGGTATAAAACTTGGTACGGTCGACGTATCGAAAAGGAAAATGCTGGAGCAAATCACCAAAAGTGAAGATGCCCAATTCCTTTTTGAGTGCTTCAGCCCTTTGAGGACCTACTCCTTTGAGGAATTCAATGGAAGTATCGAGGAAATCCGAATGCATTTGCTGACAAAAATACACTTTGTGATCCAATGCCAGAACTGCACGAAAGCAGGAAAATGAACCCCGCGATTGAATATCTTTGATATTTTTCAAACGAGGGTAAACTGACAAACAGAAACCATTCACTTGAACATACCGGAAAATATTCCCCTCACTCCTGTAATGGAGGATCATTCAAAAGGCACTACAACCCGACATGCCATTTTGTTTCCTTTGCTTTTTGTCGCCTTTCTGTGGCTACTTGAAGGACTTGAAACTTATTTTAAATTCAGACCGGTGGAATTGGGAATTATACCGAGGACATTCGACGGACTTCTGGGTATTTTCACAGCACCCTTTATTCATGCCGGTGTAGACCATTTGCTCAGCAACTCCTTACCCTTGATCGTAGTAGGCACCGGATTATTGTATTTCTATCGTAGTATTGCCCAAAGGGTAATTGTTATGATCTGGCTGTTCACGGGATTCTGGGTTTGGTTGGGAGCCAGACCGGAACCTCATATTGGTGCCAGTGGATTAATTTACGGCTTTGTGGTATTTCTTTTTTTCAGTGGTTTACTTCGAAGAGACACAAGACTCATGGCAATTTCGATGCTGGTAACATTTCTATACGGCAGTATGGTTTGGGGAATTTTACCAATAGATCAGAGTATTTCCTGGGAATCACATTTCTTTGGTTCCGTTGCCGGATTGTTCACTGCAATTTATTATCGTAAAGAAGGTCCTCAACGTCCCAAATCTCAGTGGGAAATTGATGAAGAAAACGGAAAAGCGGATGAACCTGAATATGGTCCTTTTGAGAATACAAATTTGCCGTCGCAAACTGAGAATCCGCCTTTGAAAATCACCTATGAATACAAAGAAAAGGAACAAAATGCAGGAGCAGAAAAGGATTCCAGACCTTCCTGACACTCACTTTTCATAGAGGTTTTTCAACATTCCTTTCCTGATAAGTTTTACCGTTTTTTAAGGGAGTAAGGTATGCTTGTGGTGTACCTTTGCTTTTTCTATATCCAAGTAATAAATCAACCAAAAAAATAACCTATGAGAAAACGTTTTACCTCCAAGGCAATCTCCTTCCTGATGATTGTCGCGGGATTGTTTTCGGGACCATCTGTATTCGCGCAAGCTGATGCCGGTGCCATTTCAATCCCGACACCTACCAGCCCGATTTGCCCCGGCTCTCAAAATGTCAGAGCCGTCATCCAGAATTATGGTTCCGATACCATTTTTTCGGTCACTGTTGGCTGGAAAGTGAATGGCAGTGCCCAGGCATCTGTTACTTACTCTGACACACTTTTGAGCGCTGCCATTGACACTGTAGACCTTGGATCATTTACTTTCCTTTCCGGAAATACCTATGATTTGCAGGCTTACACTGCTGATCCTAACGGAGCTGCTGATGCTGACGCAAGCAATGACTCTACACTGAATGGAGGATTGAGTGTTCAACTCAGTGGAACCTACACCATTGGAGGAACCAGTCCTGATTTCGCAAACTTTGCAGATGCAGTCACTGCTCTTAATTCGTTCGGTGTTTGCGGTCCGGTGGTCTTCAATATCCGCGATGGTATTGACACTACTCAGGCGGTCATCGACGAAGTGTATGGCGCCAGCGACATTAACACCATTGTATTCCAGTCCGAATCCGGTGATAGTTCCGCTGTCACCCTGGTTTATCCTTCCCAACCTGCATTTACAACTACCAATTACCTGATCCGTTTAAACGGGGCTGATTATATCACCTTCCGTCAATTGACTATGAGCAGAAGTGGAATTCAGCCCTACGGCCGTGTTATTGAATTCATCAATACTGCAACAAACAATACCATCAGCAATTGTGTTCTCGAAGGTCCTGCAAATACACAAACCAATAGTTTGTCGGCTATTGTATATTCAACCACAAGTTCCCCTACCAATGATTCACTGAATACTTTCACGTATAACGTAATCAAAAATGGTTCACTTGGAATTTACATGAACGGAATCAATACCGTTTCCCTCGAGCATGGATTGAATATCAGTAACAACTCATTTGTGAATCAATATTCAAAAGGTATCCAGATGAGCAATCAGGGTGTTTTGCATATTGAAGCAAACACTTTCTTATCCTCCACTGCTTATCTTGGTTACTCGGCGATATACCTTGATCGTTGCCAACGCAATCAGTTGATCACTAAAAACAGGATTTCAGGCGTACCGGGTACAGGTATTTACATGATTGACTGTACTGGTCTGGCAGGAGTTCATGGTATCGTATCCAACAACTTTATCCAGGTTTCTGATTCCGCTTGTATTTCCATCATTAACATGGATTACAATGATATCGTGAATAACAGCTTAAACATGACTGGAACAAATTCTGTTTCTACTGCTTTATCTGTGCACGGTGCCGGTACAGGAATGATCGTAAAAAATAATATTCTTGCAAATACAGGTGGTGGTTTCGCCTATGTGATTGCGGACTCTGCTTCCTTCATGATTACTGCTTCCGATTACAACAACCTTTATACTACTGGTAGTAATGTCGGATCATTCAATGGAGCATCTAAAGCATTGTTGTCAAACTGGATCGCAGCATTTTCCAAAGACACACACTCATTGAGTGTGAATCCAAATTTCCTTTCTCCAAGCGATCTGCACTCCTCCTCTGTCGCAATGGATAATCATGGAACTCCACTTGCATCCGTTACAGATGATATCGATGGCGAAGCCCGCAATGGCACAACACCGGATATCGGCGCTGATGAATACATTGGAATCGGACACGACTTGCTGGTTGCTTCAATTCTTTCACCGGTTGACGGTGCTTGTGGTGCGGATAGCGTTCAGGTTACCGTGATCATTAACAACATTGGAGACAATTCTGAAACACATTTCGATATTGTTACTGAAGTCACCGGAGCTGCTACAACCAGCTTTACTCAGCAGTATACAGATACTATTCAGTCAGGCGCAAACGATACCCTCACCTATACATTTACATTAAATACAACTGCAGGTGGTGTTTACAACTTCAAATCCTACACTTCATTGAGTACTGACGACATTCATTCAAATGACACTCTCAATGTTTCCATTGTACAGTTGGCAATTCCTGCAGCACCGGTTGCGACAGGTGATAGTATTTGCGCCGGTGGAACCGCAAGTCTTTCTGCAGTATCTTCTGATACTCTTCAGTGGTATGATGCCGCAACGGGCGGAACTTTGCTTGGAACCGGAAATCCATTTATCACTCCTGTTTTGAACAGCACAACAACTTACTATGTTTCTGCAAAAGGAAATTGCGAAGGATCAAGATCAGCTGCTGTTGCAACAGTTCTTCCTGTTCCTGTAGTGAGTCTTGGAAATGACACAGCAGTTGTTTTGGGCGACTCCTACACATTCGATGCGGGAAGTGGTTTTAGCTCTTATTTATGGACTCCGGGAAACACCACAACACAAACATTCACATCCGATACTGCCGGTTGTTTTACAGTCACAGTAACCAATACTTTCGGTTGCTCAGCTTCGGATGAAGTTTGTCTTTCAATCATCCAGCCTTTTGATGTTGGCGTTTCTGCGATCATCACTCCAAATGACGGTGATTGCGAGAATGCAACCGCACAGGTAGAGATTGAAGTGACAAATTATGGATCAAATCCTGCAAGCGTCATTCCGGTAACAGTTGAATTGAGCGGCATGATCACCAACACTTTCACGGATACAATCCAATCTGCAATTCCTGTTGGTGGTTCTGTTACTATCGTTCTTGGTACTATAAACACTCTCGGTGGTGGAACATTGAATATCAGTGCATACACAGGTTACAGCGCCGACCTCGACAACAATAATGATACAATAAACGCTTCCGATGATATCATCATCGTACCCAACCCGCCATCCGGTTTGGGCGGACAGCGTTGCGGTCCCGGACCAATTGTTATCAGCGCGGTTGGCAGCGATACTATCTATTGGTTTGATGCAGCAAGTGGAGGAAATCTTCTGTTTGTTGGAAATACATTCAGCATTCCATTCCTTTCTGTGACCACTACTTACTATGCTCAAACAGGAAACGTTTGTACAGGTCAGACACGTACTCCGGTAGTAGCAGCTATTGCTGACCTTCCGATCGTAGATCTTGGTCCGGATGTAGTTGCGTCTGATTCCACTACACTTGATGCCGGCGCAGGTTTTGTATTGTATGCATGGGGTCCCAACGGACAAACCACACAAACAATTACTGTTACAGCAAACGGTGTGTATTTCGTTACTGTTCAGGATGCGAATGGCTGTTTTAATTCCGATACTATTAACGTGACTATCAATGTTGGAATTAACCCGGTATCCGCGGTTGATCACGTGAGTATCTTCCCGAATCCTGTTCACAACAAAGTTTCTGTTGAACTTTCAGCTTCTCGTTCAACGAATGTAAACCTGGAATTCATGGATGCACAAGGACGTATCCTGAAGACCGACATGCTTCGCAATGTGAACGGAATTCAACAACGCAGCTATGATTTAACACATTTCGCGAAAGGTGTTTATTTCATGCGTTTGAGTTCTGAATCCGGAACAAGCATGCACCGATTTATTGTTGATTAATATTACTGGATTGATTTGAAAAATCCCGCTGCTTCGGTAGCGGGATTTTTTTTTATAACTTTGATACACCCCTAAATCAACCCCATGAAAAAAAGTTTACTCCTCGCACTATTACTATTTACTATTACTTGCTCCGCACAATGGTCCGGTGCAAGAATGGACACTTTGACACACAATGTTGAACGTGATGAAATTTCCCGACAGTCATTTGCAATCGACGCGGGGAATAACATTCATTTGATTTCTGTCCGGGAAAGCGTTTCAGGATGGATGATTTTGTATTTCAAACATCCCGCAAATGGTTCCTGGTCAGTTGAAGACACTGCCAGCATCGGCCCAAGCGCGGAACCAACCCTTGCTGTTTCCGGTCAGGACGGAATTCCTTACATCGCCTGCTCAGAAGATTCCATTAATGAAATCATTCTCTATCACAAAACCGGAACCAGCTGGACACGTGAACAGGTGACCAACAACCTCACAAATGATTTCAGTCCATCAATAGCATTAGACGAGGTCGGATTCGTTCACCTGGCCTGGATCCTGGAAGATCCTGCCGGGACCTACAAAATTAATTACGCGAACAACAGGAATGGAACCTGGAATATTCAAACACTGGTGAATAGTCAGCTGGGACCATTCGGTAGTGGCGCCGCTCCCCAAATCGCAATCCAACCGGGTGGTGTAGCACACATTGTCTATCGTGGAGGAAATTTTGGTTCTTATCGAATTCACCATGCGTACAACGACAGTCTTGGAGGCTCAAATTGGAATTTTGATTTTCCAAGCTCTCCAAATGCAGAGGACCTTTCTTCGAGTATGGTGGTTACTCCGGATTCTACGGTACATCTGCTTGTTTCCGGTAACGATGGCTTTGGATTTCCTGTGCATGCTTATTACCTGGAAAAAGCACCGGGCGCAATCGCCTTTGGCAATGCTATGGATGTCGCAAATGGTTTCAGTGCCGAAGTAGGAAGCTTATTCATTTCAAACAATAACGCGTCTTGTGTTTTAAATGAAGTAAGCGGAAATTTTTATACCGGTAATCTGATCTATTCTGATGAGAATTCAGGATGGAATGCCGGCACATTGTTAAGCACTCAGGATATTTATAACGGGCAATTGATCATTGATCAAAATGGAAAGGGATTTGTTGCAGCATATCAGGGCAATACTTTTCAGACAGAAGAGATTGTTGTTTATGGCCCGGACAATACGACTTCGATCGTCAATGTCAATCATTCTCAGGATAAAATTTTTGGATTTATCAGAGGAGAATCATTGTATTTGAATAGTTCAAAAGCCTTTTCAGGTAACATAAGCATGTATGATGTAGCAGGAAGAATCATACTAAGTCTACCTCTGAACTTAATCCCGGGAGAGATTGAAAAAATAGTATTGTCCGGTTGTTCAAATGGAATCTACATTATCAAAGGTGTGTCTGAAGAATATAATTTTACACTCAAAGTAAATTACACGCATTGAAATTTATACTAATGATATACAAAAGAAAAGGCCGGAATGTCCGGCCTTTTCTTTTGTATATCATTAGTGTTATTTCAAATAGACGATTCACCAAGCAAGATGACCGGATTCTCCAGCAATCCTTTGAACGTTCGTAAAAATTCAGACCCGGCGACACCATCCACCACTCTATGGTCACAGCTCAATGTTACCTTCATCACATTTCCGGGAACAACTTGTCCGTTTTTAACAACAGGTTTTTGCTGAATACCTCCCACCGCAAGAATACATGCATCCGGTGGATTAATAATGGCAGTAAATTCATCAATACCAAACATACCCAGGTTAGAAATTGTAAAAGTATTTCCTTCCCAATCTGAGGGTTGGAGTTTCTTATCCTTCGCTTTTTGCGCGTATGTTTTCACTTCAGCATTGATCTGACGAAGTGTTTTTGAATCAGCAAATTTAACTACCGGAACGAGAAGACCTTCTTCAACAGAAACAGCAACACCAATATGAATGTGATGATTCGTACGGATCTTATCCCCCAACCAGGAAGAATTCACTTTCGGATGCTGACGCAATGCGGATGCCGCGGCTTTTATCACCAAATCGTTGAACGATATCTTTGACCCGGTTACAGCATTGATGGATTCCCTTGCGGAGATAGCGCTGTCCATATCGAGCTCCATGGTCAGATAAAAATGTGGAGCACTGAATTTACTTTCACTCAAACGTTTCGCGATGGTTTTACGCATTTGAGAAACCGGAATCTCATCAAAACTTTCAGTTGTCACCGCTGCGGCAGGAACATAACTTCCGGAAGACGCTGAAATCATTCCAGGCTTGAACCAGTCGATATCACGTTTTACAATTCTTCCCTTTTCTCCACTGCCCATCACTTGTGTGATGTCGATGCCTTTTTCATTTGCAAGTTTCTTGGCCAGAGGAGATGCCTTCATTCTGCCATCCGTGTTCACAACAGGAGCAGGCGCAGGTGCAGGCTTAGGTTTCTCCGCTACGACAGGCGCAACCACAGGTGCAGGTGCTGCTTTGGGTGCTGGAGTTGAAGCAGCAGGTTCCGCAGGCTTTGCTGCAGGTTTACTTTGCTCAGCGCTGAGAAGCGCTTTGAAATCTTCACCGGCTTTTCCAAGAATGGCCAGAATGCCATCTACAGGAGCTGATTTGCCTTCCTCAACACCACGATATAGCAAAACACCTTCCTGGTAAGATTCAAATTCCATTGTGGCTTTGTCGGTTTCAATCTCAGCGACCAACTCACCACTTTTAATATTATCTCCAACTTTCTTATGCCATTTCGCGACAACACCTTCGGTCATTGTATCGCTCATTTTTGGCATCCTGACAATTTCAGCCATTCTTCTGTTTTTTTTTAAATTTAAAATTTAAATAATTGCTGATGATCTTGATTTCTATTCTAGAATATACGGATAATCCGATTGTACATAAACATCCTGGAACAATTCACTTGGATCCGGATAAGGAGATTCTTCAGAAAATTTTACAGAGTCTTCAACAATATCTTTTACTCTGTTTTGAATAGCTTCCAACTCCTGAGCTGTTGCATATTTCTTTTCCAAAATAGTTTTCAAAACCATTTCAACAGGATCTTTCGCTTTGTAAGCTTCCACTTCTTCCTTGGTACGATACTTCGCGGGATCACTCATGGAATGTCCTTTGTAACGATAGGTATTCATTTCAAGTAAATATGGTCCTTTTCCTGATCGAACATGTTCAGCAGCTTTTTCAACCGCTTCATGCACTGCTTCCACACTCATCCCGTCTACCGGTTCGGATGGCATATCATAGGATAATCCGAGTTTATAAAGGTCCGTAACATTACTGGTGCGTTCCACAGATGTTCCCATTGCATAGTTGTTATTTTCAATAATAAAAATAACAGGAATCTGCCAGGTCATGGCCATGTTGAATGTTTCGTGCAATGCACCCTGACGAGTGGCACCATCGCCCATGTAACAAAGCGTTACACTTTTTGTTCCGAGGTATTTTTCAGCAAATGCAATACCTGCACCAAGTGGAATTTGTCCGCCAACAATCCCATGTCCGCCGAAAAATCTGTTCTTACTATCAAACATATGCATCGAGCCGCCTTTGCCTTTGGAACAACCTGTAGCTTTACCATATAATTCCGCCATGACTGCCCGTGCTGACGTGCCTTTCCCTAAAGCATGAGCATGATCACGATAAGCAGTAATCATGTTGTCTTCGGGTTTCAAAACAGTCATTGCACCGGCTACCAGTGCTTCTTGTCCGATATACAAATGACAAAACCCTTTAATTTTTTGCATACCATACAACTGCCCTGCACGTTCCTCAAATTTTCGCATGAGCAACATGTCTTCGTACCATTTCAGATAATGCTGTTTTGTAAATTTTGTTTTGGCCATATACAATCTTTAAAGTTGACAAAGATAGCCTTTCTGTTCAAAGATATTGGGTCTGATGGGAGGGACTAAAGAGCCCTGAAGCGAATCAACGTAAAATCCTTTTTATCAACATATTATAGAGCTGAATTTTTCAAAATTCCCCTTGAAATGTGCCCCAAAGGAGCCAAATAAATACCTATCTTCGCATGCTTTCAAATCTAAGGAATGAGAAAAATTCAAATGGTTGACCTGATCGGTCAATATCAGAAAATACAGCCGGAAATCGACAAAGCAGTTTTAGATGTCATCCATTCCGCTGCTTTTATCAATGGCCCTGAAGTGAAATCTTTCCAGGCAGAACTCGAAAAATATCTCGGTGTAAAACATGTGATCCCTTGTGCAAATGGCACAGATGCGCTGCAAATCGCGATGATGGCACTGGATTTCCAACCCGGTGATGAAGTCATCACTGCTGATTTTACCTACGTAGCGACTGCAGAAGTAATTGCTTTGTTGAAATTAAAACCGGTGTTGGTAGACGTGAATCCTGAAACATTCACCATCGATCCAAAAGCAATTGAAGCCGCGATCACACCTAAAACAAAAGCGATTGTTCCGGTGCATTTATTCGGTCAGTGTGCCGATATGGATGCAATCATGGACATAGCCACCCGTCACAAATTATTTGTACTCGAAGATACCGCGCAGGCAATTGGCGCCAATTACAGACTGAAATCCGGTGAGGTTAAAAAAGCAGGGACGATCGGTACTGTTGGATGTACTTCCTTTTTTCCATCAAAAAATCTGGGATGCTATGGCGATGGTGGTGCCTTGTACACAAACGACGATATTCTCGCGAAAAAAATCCGCATGATGGCCAATCATGGTCAAAGCGTACAGTATTATCATGATGAGATTGGCGTGAATTCACGACTGGACAGCATTCAGGCTGCTATCCTCAGAATTAAATTACGTCACCTTGATGAATATGCTGCCGCGAGACAAAAGGTCGCGGACTATTATGACAAAGCATTCGCGAATCATCCAAAAATTGTAACACCAGTCAGATTCGCCTCTTCTGAACATGTGTTCCATCAATATACTCTCGTACTTAAAGGAGCCGACAGAAACAAGCTCCGTGAATTTCTCGCGGAACTGGAAATCCCATCAATGATTTATTATCCTGTTCCTTTGCATCTCCAAAAAGCATATCGTGACCCACGTTACAAGGAAGGAAGTTTTCCTGTTACAGAATGGCTTTGCGCCAATGTAATCTCCCTGCCAATTCATACAGAACTATCGGAAGAAGTGCTGCGATTAATCACTTCCAAAGTGCTTGAATTCCTGAAGTAAAGCGAATTCAATAGTTCGAGAATATTTTCATGCACCAAAATTATCATAAATGAAAATTGCTGTAGTAGGTACCGGTTATGTAGGGCTAGTAACCGGAACTTGTTTTGCGGAAACAGGTAATCATGTTCTCTGTGTGGATATTGACGCCAAAAAAGTGGAACGTCTTAAGAATGGCGAAATTCCAATATACGAACCTCACCTGGATGTGCTTTTTGAACGCAACATCAAGCAAGGCCGATTGTTGTTCACAACAGATCTTGCGAAAGGTATCGAGGAAGCGCAAATCATCTTTCTCGCTTTGCCAACTCCTCCGGGAGAAGATGGCTCCGCGGATTTAAAATATGTATTGCAGGTTGCCGGACAACTGGGTCACCTGATCAAGGATTATAAAATCATTGTCAACAAAAGTACCGTTCCGGTTGGTACGGCAGAACGGGTCAGACAAGTGGTTGCAGAAAACTGCAAAACAGAATTTGATGTCATTTCAAATCCGGAATTTTTACGGGAAGGATTTGCTGTGGATGATTTCATGAAACCCGACAGAGTTGTAATCGGCACCCATTCTGAACGTGCTAAAAAAATCATGAACGAATTGTATGCACCATTCGTCAGACAAGGGAATCCTATCTATTTCATGGATGAAAGGAGCGCTGAATTGACCAAGTATGCGGCCAATGCGTTTCTGGCAACAAAAATTTCTTTCATGAATGAGATTGCCAACCTCTGCGAAAGAGCCGGCGCGAATGTAGATGCAGTAAGAATCGGAATCGGATCGGACGACAGAATCGGAAAGCGTTTTCTCTTCGCCGGAATTGGATATGGCGGCAGTTGTTTTCCGAAAGACGTAGCTGCACTAGCAAAAACTTCCAAAGATTTTAATTACGATTTCAAGATTCTGGAATCGGTAATGAAAGTGAATGCCGCCCAGAAAGTGACAATCGTTGAAAAAATGAAAAAGCATTTTGGAAATGATCTGAAAGGAAAGAAAATCGCTTTTTGGGGGCTTGCGTTTAAACCTGACACAGACGATATCCGTGAAGCTCCTGCAGTTGAAATCATCAACACCCTTCTCAAAGAAGGAAGCCAGATCAGCGCGTATGATCCTGAAGCGATGAACAATGTTAAAGCACTGCTCGACAATAAAATCTATTTTGGAAATGATGAATACGATATTCTGAAAGATGCGGATGCATTGATCATTGCTACGGAATGGTCTGTTTTCAGAACTCCTGAATTCGACAGGATCGCCTCTCTGATGAAGAGTAAACTCATCTTTGATGGAAGAAATTTGTATGACCTCAACCAAATGAAAGAACTTGGTTTCACATACTACAGCGTAGGCAGAAGTAAAGTGAATTAATCCGGACGTCTTCGGATTTCCGTTTATAAGGAATGAAAATATGAAACGTATTCTTATTACCGGCGCTGCCGGCTTTCTCGGGTCACACTTATGCGATCGTTTTATCAGTGAAGGATACAATGTCATCGGCATGGATAACCTGATTACCGGTGATCTCAAAAACATCGAACATCTTTTTAGCAAAAAGGAATTTGAATTTTATCACCACGATGTTTCAAAATTTGTCTTCGTCCCTGGTGAACTCGACTACATTCTGCATTTTGCTTCTCCGGCCAGCCCGATAGATTATCTGAAAATTCCTATCCAGACTTTGAAAGTCGGATCACTCGGAACACATAACCTGCTTGGGCTTGCGCGCGCTAAAAAAGCGAGAATACTCGTGGCTTCTACTTCCGAAGTATACGGAGATCCTCTTGTTCATCCACAAAATGAAGATTACTGGGGACATGTAAATCCGATCGGACCGAGAGGTGTTTATGATGAAGCAAAACGCTTCCAGGAAGCAATTACAATGGCCTACCACAACATCCACCAGGTAGAAACAAGGATCGTGAGAATTTTTAATACCTATGGACCAAGAATGCGACTGAATGACGGAAGAGTATTACCTGCATTCATCGGACAGGCACTCCGCGGAGAAGATCTGAGTGTCTTCGGGAATGGAAACCAGACACGCTCATTCTGTTATGTGGACGATCTGATCGAAGGGATTTATCGCCTGCTCCTGAGTGACTATCATTTACCTGTGAACATTGGAAACCCCGACGAAATAACCATTAAAGAATTCGCGGAAGAAATCATCAAACTTACGGGTACAAAACAAAAAATAGCATTTCACCCGCTGCCTACAGACGATCCGAAACAACGTCAGCCCGATATCACCCGCGCAAAAGCCATTCTTAAATGGGAGCCTAAAATTAACCGTGCGGAAGGATTGAAAAGAACCTATGAATATTTTAAAAACCTTTCTCCCGAAGAGCTGTATAATACAGCACATCGATTTAATTAAAGCTGGTTGTAGCTGTTCAACTAATTAACAGCCAGTATATTAGATGGCAGAGGAAAGCAATTCGTATCTTTGTTCGACCTAAAAAAAGAAGTTCAAATGGAAAAGGAATATTTTGTACACGATTCTGCCATCATCGATGACGGTGCTCAGATCGGAAAGGGGACGAAAATCTGGCATTTTTCGCATATCATGTCAGGCTGTTCTATTGGCGAAAATTGTAATATCGGGCAAAATGTTGTGATCTCACCGGATGTTGTGCTGGGTAAAAACGTAAAAGTTCAGAACAACGTTTCCATCTTCACAGGTGTCATCTGTGATGATGATGTTTTCCTCGGACCATCTATGGTGTTTACAAATGTGAACAATCCCCGGAGTGCAATTGTCCGTAAAAATCAATATCTGCGTACACATGTTGGCAAAGGTGCTACCATTGGAGCGAACGCGACTATTGTTTGCGGGCACAATATTGGCGAATATGCATTCATTGGCGCCGGCGCTGTAGTTACAAAAAATGTCCCTGCTTACGCCCTGGTTGTAGGAAACCCTGCAAAGCATTTGGGTTGGATGAGCGAATATGGACACCGTCTGAAATTTGACGCGAACAATGTCGCAATCTGCCCGGAAAGCAAACAAGAATACAAACTGGAAGGAAATAAAGTCCGCCGCATTAAGTAAATCTTATGATGGAAGAAAAAAGAAAAATAAAATTCGCGGTTGTTGGTAGTGGTCACATAGGAAAAAGGCATGCTGAAATGATCCGGCGCAATTCGGAAGCGGAACTTGTTGCGATGTGTGATATTAAACCTAAAGCTGATTTGGGTCTGAACGATCTCGAAGTTCCGTTTTTCAATTCCATCGAAGAATTATTTCAGGCCGGGTTGGAATTCGATGTAGTGAATGTGTGCTCTCCAAATGGCTTGCACGCCGAACACACACTGGTTGCTCTCGACCACAAAAAACATGTCGTTATCGAAAAGCCGATGGGACTTACCGTTGCCGATTGCGAAAAAGTAATCTTCAAGGCACTACAAGTATCACGACAGGCTTTCTGCGTGATGCAAAACCGGTACTCTCCCCCTTCTGTCTGGATCAAGGATGTCGTGGAAAGAAATCTTCTTGGAAATATTTACATGGTCCAGTTGAATTGCTACTGGAACCGTGATGAAAGATATTACAACGGAAAAAACTGGAAAGGAAGCGCGGATCTCGACGGCGGAACTTTGTTTACACAATTCTCGCACTTCATTGATATTATGTACTGGTTGTTCGGAGATATCACCAACATTCAGGGACAATTCAATGATTTTAATCACGAAAAATTAACTGCCTTTGAAGATTCCGGATTCGTTAACTTCAGTTTTGTTAACGGAGGAATGGGTTCCATTAATTATTCTACAAGTGTCTGGGATAAAAATCTTGAAAGCAGTATTACCATCATCGGGGAAAAAGGCAGCATTAAAATCGGCGGGCAATACATGAATGAAGTAGAATATTGCCACATTCAGAATTATACAATGCCGGTACTGCCACCCGCTAACCCTGCAAACGATTACGGCCACTACAAGGGCTCGGCGGCCAATCATCACTTCATCATCGAAAATGTAATCGATACATTAAAGGGCCGGACAATTGCAACAACAAACGCGCTGGAAGGATTAAAAGTGGTGGATATCATCGAACGTATTTACGCCCTCCGGAAATTAAAAAAATTAAAAAGTTAAATTATTCTGAAGAAAAGCACTATGCAGCAGGAGTTGATTGATAAAAAGAAAAAACTTGCGGTGTTGGGACTCGGGTACGTAGGACTTCCGATCGCACTTGAATTCGCGAAAAAAATTAAAGTCATTGGCTTCGACATTAATGAGGAGCGGCTTCAGAAAATGAAGGAAGGAGAAGATCCCAGTGGAGAACTTGATACTGCTTCTTTCTTTGGCTGTGATATCGAATTCACTTCTTCCGTTGACAAACTGAAAGAAGCCAATTTTTTTATTGTTACCGTCCCTACTCCTATCGACGAGCACAATCTTCCGGATTTGAAACCTATTCTCGGTGCAACCAAATTTATCGGAAAGGCACTGAAAAAAGGGGATTATGTTGTGTACGAATCAACTGTCTATCCCGGATGTACTGAAGAAGATTGCATTCCAATTCTGGAAGAACTCTCAGGTTTAAAATTTAAGACTGATTTTAAAGTCGGCTATTCACCGGAACGAATCAATCCCGGAGATAAAGAACATACCATTTCTAAAATCCTGAAAGTAGTTTCCGGATGTGATGCTGAATCTCTCGAAGAGATCGCGAAGACCTACGAAATCATTGTTAAGGCTGGTGTATACAAAGCAAGTTCCATCAAAGTAGCAGAAGCTGCTAAGATTATTGAAAATACACAGCGTGATGTAAACATCGCGCTCATGAATGAATTGTCGATTATCTTCAATAAGATGGGCATCAATACGTATGATGTCCTTGAAGCCGCTGGTACAAAATGGAATTTTATCAAGTTCCAACCCGGTCTTGTTGGTGGACACTGCATTGGCGTAGATCCTTACTATCTCACATATAAAGCACAGGAATTGGGTTATCATGCACAAGTGATCAACAGCGGGAGATATGTGAATGACAGTATGGGCTTTTATGTTTCAAAACAGACCGTAAAGAAAATTATCGCGGCAGGAAAGGACGTTTCTAAATCCAAGGTACTGGTGATGGGCGCTACTTTCAAAGAGAACGTGGAAGATATCCGGAACTCAAAAGTCGCTGATGTTGTAAAGGAACTCAGTTCCTATGGTGTTACTGTAGAGGTGACTGACCCAAAAGCGAATTCCGCTGAACTTAAACACGAATACGGTTTTGAATTAGTAAAAGAAACCGGAACTGATTATGATGCAGTGATCATCGCTGTGAATCATGCAGAATATAAAAACCTTGACGAAGCCTGGTTCAAAAAAATCCTGAGCAAGGATGGATTGATTGTCGATATCAAAGGTGTCTACAAAGGTAAAATCAAAGACATTGCTTACTGGAGCCTCTAAATCATGAACGTACTCGTAACCGGCGGAACCGGATACATTGGTTCCCACACAGTCGTAGAGTTACTGAACAAAGGATATAATCCCATCCTGATAGATAATCTCAGCAATTCAAGAGAGGATGTAATTCAATCCATTGAAGAAATTACAGGCAAGAGAGTTGACTTTTTCAATATTGATCTTTGCCGAAAAAAAACACTGGAAAAATTCTTTTCTGTCTACAAGATTGACGCGACGATTCATTTCGCTGCATACAAAGCTGTAGGAGAATCCGTAGGCGATCCATTAAAATATTATCGAAACAACCTGCTTTCACTCATTAACCTGCTGGAAATTTACCAGGAGAAAAAACTCGACAATTTTGTTTTCTCATCCTCCTGTTCAGTCTATGGTCAAGCGGAAATTCAGCCTGTAACAGAAAATACAACTCTGCAAAAAGCTGAGTCTCCCTATGGAAACACCAAACAAATTGGCGAAGAGATCCTTTCAGATGTATTGAAAGCAAATAACTTTCACGCCATTGCGTTGCGATATTTTAACCCTGCAGGTGCGCATGAAAGTGGACTGATCGGCGAATATCCTCTTCAACCACCGAACAACCTGGTACCGGTGATCACGCAAACAGCAATCGGCAAAAGAGAATCAATGACCGTTTTTGGCCACGACTATACTACACCTGACGGAACATGTATTCGCGACTATGTTCATGTAGTAGATATCGCGAGAGCCCACGTAGCAGCTATTGACTATCTCGCGCAGAAGAAATACAAACAACCACTCACAATCATTAATCTCGGCTCTGGAAAAGGTCATTCCGTTTTAGAGGCCATTCAGACCTTTGAAAAAGCATCCGGAAAAAAATTAAACTATTTACTCGGACCAAGAAGAGCGGGAGATGTTGAGAAAGTTTGGGCAGATATATCTTTTGCCACAAAAGAATTGGGCTGGGTACCGGAAAATACTCTAGAATCGATCATGAAATCAGCCTGGAATTGGGAATTACATCTCTCCGAAAATGTACCATCTCATCCCTGATTTTTAACTTAAACCATGACAGTCAATAATAAAACCATTCTTATTACCGGCGGAGCAGGATTTATCGGATCCCATGTGGTGAGATTGTTCGTCACAAAATATCCTGAATACAGAATCATTAATCTGGATAAGCTGACTTATGCCGGTAACCTTGAAAACCTCAAAGACATTGAGCATCTCCCGAATTATGAATTCATCAAAGGAGATATTGTTGACGGAGAGTTCATTCATCAGCTTTTTGATCAAATCAGGATTGACGCGGTCATACACCTTGCAGCTGAATCACATGTCGACAGAAGTATCTCCAATCCAATGGAATTCGTGATGACGAATGTAATTGGCACAGTCAATCTTTTAAATGCGGCAAAAAAACATTGGATCACGAATAGTGAAAAGAATAATGCGCCCGGAAATAATTTATTCTACCATGTTTCTACGGATGAAGTTTACGGAACTTTGGGAGAGACCGGATTATTTACCGAAGAAACTCCTTATGATCCGCATAGCCCCTACTCTGCTTCCAAAGCGAGTTCAGACCACATGGTCAGATCTTATTTTGATACTTATGGACTTCCTTCCGTCATTTCCAATTGTTCCAATAATTACGGATCCTTCCAGTTTCCAGAAAAATTAATTCCACTTGCAATAAATAATATCCGGAATATGCGTTCCGTTCCGGTTTATGGAAAAGGTGAAAATATACGCGACTGGTTATTCGTTGAAGATCATGCAACAGCAATTGATGTTATTTTCCATAAAGCAAAAACCGGTTCCACTTATAATATCGGTGGCCATAACGAATGGAAAAATATTGACCTCATTCATGCTCTTTGCAAAATCATGGATAAGAAATTAAACCGACAAGAAGGAACTTCCGCGAAACTAATCACCTTCGTGAAAGACAGGGCCGGGCATGATCTGCGTTATGCTATTGATGCATCCAAAATAAAACGCGAACTCGGCTGGGCACCATCATTACAGTTTGAAGAAGGTCTTGAAAAAACTGTTGACTGGTATCTTTCGAATGAAGACTGGCTGAAACGACTGACTTCAGGCGAATACCTGCATTATTACGAAAATCAGTATACACATCGTTGAACCTTTTGATTTGTACTTCTAACCATTCCATTACCGAAAATGTACGAAACCCCTTTTCATTCACAGGATCTGAGTAAATTCTCCTTTTTGGTTACAGGTGGTTCCGGCTTTATTGGTTCCAATCTGGTAACTTATCTTTTAAAATACAATGCCGGAAAAGTCAGAGTGCTCGACAACCTCCTGACCAGTTCCATTGAAAATATTAAACCCTTTCTGGGCTTACCAAATTTTGAATTTATCGAAGGAGATATCAGGGATACCGCGACATGTGAAAAAGCCTGCAAGGGCATTGATCTTGTTTCACACCAGGCAGCTCTGGGTTCAGTTCCACGTTCTGTAAAGGATCCTCAGGCAACACATTCCATCAACTCAACAGGTTTTCTCAACATGCTTGTTGCAGCGCGTGATGCCGGTGTGAAACGTTTTGTATATGCCAGCTCATCTTCTGTGTATGGTGATCATCCCGTACTACCTAAAAAGGAAAACGAGACCGGAAATCCATTGTCACCTTACGCGGTAAGTAAAAAGACAAACGAATTGTACGCGAAAGTTTTTGCGACTACTTACAACATGGAAATCGCGGGGCTCAGGTATTTCAATGTCTTCGGGCCCAATCAGAGCCCTGAAGGTCCATATGCTGCTGTGATTCCTCTGTTCATGCAAGCCGTACTCGATCACAAATCACCTTTTATTGATGGTGACGGTGAACAAACCCGCGATTTTACTTTTGTGGAAAATGCTGTTCAGGCAAATATTTGCGCGATGCTCAGCACCAACAAAAATGCGATGAATCAGGTTTACAATGTCGCTGTTGGAGAAAAAGCATCTGTAAATGAATTGTTCAGTCTGATCGCAAAGCTCACCAACTCCGATCTGAAACCAACCTATCGTGAAACCAGAGCGGGTGATATTCGTGATTCACTGGCGGATATTTCAAAAGCAAAAGAATTGATTGGATACAATCCTACAGTTCGTATTGGAGAAGGATTGAAGATTACTTTTGACTGGTTCAGGACATCAGGAATAAACTCCAAAGGATAATGGGACTTTTCGGAAACCTGTTTTCAGGAAAACCTAAGGAACCGGATTTCCCACTCCTTCCCGACTATTCAGGAATCATTACGGATATCCATTCTCATCTTATTCCCGGCATCGATGATGGTGTAAAGACTCTCGAAGAATCACTTGCGATGATTCGCGGATTCTCGGCGCTTGGTTTTAAAAAGCTGGTCACTACCCCACACATCATGAGTGATTTTTACAGGAACACCCCTGATATAATTCTAGGTGGTCTTGATACGGTTCGTGAAGCGATTCTTGCGGAAGGGATTCCTATCACGATTGATGCCGCTGCTGAATATTATCTCGATGAAGTGCTGATGAAAAAAATTCAGACGGAAAAACTCCTCACCATTGGGAACAAATATGTCTTGTTTGAAATTTCCTATGTGAATCCACCCGATAATTTATACAATGTAATTTTTGAATTGAACATCAAGGGATACAAACCCATCCTTGCTCATCCTGAACGTTATCCTTTTTATTATTCAAAGTTTGAAGAGTATTATAAACTAAAAGAATCCGGCGCTCTTTTTCAATTGAACACAAATTCATTGGTAGGATATTACGGACTCGGAGCAAAAAAAATAGCTGAACGAATGATCGATGAACACATGATCGATTTTATTGGTAGCGACTTACACGGTGAGAGACATTTGGATGCATTGCAAAAAACAGTGAAAGAAAAATATCTTGCAAAGCTGGTTTCTCAGGGTGTCATGAATTCAGCAATCTGATTTCGCCAGATCTTTTCAATTCCGGGAAAAAACTCTGTTTTAAATACTGCTTACTTCCACAGAATTAAGTGAGGCGATAAAATCATCAAACAAATACACGCTATCATGAGGTCCCGGTGCGGATTCAGGATGATACTGTACGCTAAAGGCAACAGCGTCTTTTACCCTGATTCCTTCAATCGTTCCATCGTTTAAATTCACGTGTGTGATCTGTACACGATCGGAGTTTTTGACATCTTCAGCTTTAATCGCGAAGCCGTGATTTTGAGAAGTGATTTCACATCTTCCTGTAATCAGGTTTTTCACCGGATGATTTATTCCTCTGTGACCATTAAACATTTTATAGGTACTTATACCGCAGGCTTCCGCTAATAGCTGATGTCCCAAACAAATACCAAAAACCGGAATATGATCACTCAGAATATTTTTGATTGTCTGTACCGCTTCAGGCATTACGGAAGGATCACCAGGTCCATTGGATAATAAAATGCCATCAGGATTCCAGGCTTTGATCTCTTCAAATTGAGTATTGAAAGGAAATACCCTGAGATAACAATCCCGATTGATGAGATTGCGTAGGATATTTTTCTTTACTCCGAAATCGATTACCGCTACTTTCTTTCGGGCGGATGGGTTTCCAAGGAAATAAGCTTTCTCTGTACTTACTTTTGATGACAACTCCAGCCCTTCCATGGAAGGAACTTTATCCAACAGTTTTTTCAGTTCTGCGATGTCTGAAATTTCAGAAGACACAATGCAATTCATGGCACCCTTGTTACGGATATGTCTTACCACAGCCCGGGTATCGATGTCATCAATCGCTACTTTATTTTGCTGAATGAAGTAATCCTGGATTGAAGATGCCGCACTCTTTCTGGAATATTGCACATTGAAAGACCTGCAAACCAGACCGGCAATCTTGATATTTTCGCTCTCAATTTCATCCGAATGAATTCCATAATTTCCGATGTGAACATGAGTTGCCACAAGGATTTGCCCGAAATAGGACGGATCAGTAAAAATTTCCTGGTAGCCTGTCATTCCGGTATTAAAACAAATTTCCCCGGAAGTGGTGCCGATAGCTCCTGCAGCTTTCCCGTGGAAAACGGTACCATCTGCTAATAAAAGTATTGCTGGTTTCTTTTCAGTGTATTTCATGGATGCCGGAAATCAAAGGTACGGTTTTCATTTTTTTCGTCTTCCACTGTTTAAAACTTTGGGGTTTTCAACAACCCAGAGGCCAAAAAAAAAGGATAAAACGTTCGTTTTATCCTTTTTTGATATGTTCATAAGGAACATTATTCTCCTTTTTCTTTATCGTCAGACTTCTTTTTACGGGCAGCAGGCTTTTTCGGAGCAGCTTCACCTTTTTCAGCTTTAGCAGTTGTTTTCTTTTCTGCTTTCGCTTTTGGCTCAGCGGCAGTTTCTTCGCCCTCTGCAGCTTTCTTCTTACCACCACGACGGGTAGTCTTAGCAGCTTTCTTAGCCGGAGCTTCTTTACCTGCAGATCCACCACCCATGAGCGTATTGAAGTCAACAAGTTCCATCATACACACTTCAGCGTTATCGCCCGGACGATTGCCCATTTTAATGATCCGTGTATATCCACCCGGACGATCCCCTACTCTTGGGCCAACTTCGCGGAACAATTCAACAACCGCTTCTTTGTTTTGCAGGTAGCTGAACACCATACGACGGGAATGCGTACTGTCATCCTTTGAACGTGTGATGATAGGCTCTACATATTTCCGCAGTGCTTTTGCTTTGGCAAGTGTAGTATTGATACGCTTGTGCAAAATCAGGGATGAAGCCATGTTGGATAGAAGAGCCTGGCGATGGCTGTATGTTCTTCCGAGGTGATTAATTTTCTTACCGTGTCTCATTTGATTAATTCGCTTGTACCGGACCTTCTGTCTTTATCTTTCTATACAGATCGCCGGGGTTTTATTGAATCCTTCTAATTATTTTTTATCGAGGTATTTCGACACATTCATTCCGAATGTCAGGTTTTTCGAACGTACCAACTCTTCAAGTTCAGTCAGGGATTTCTTACCGAAGTTACGGAACTTCAACAGGTCAGCCTTGTTGTAAGAAACCAGGTCACCAAGTGTTTCCACATCCGCAGCTTTGAGACAGTTCAACGCGCGAACGGAAAGATCCATATCCACGAGTTTAGTGTTCAGCAACTGACGCATGTGAAGTGTATTTTCATCCAGTTCTTCAGTCGGAGTTTTCTCTTTGGTTTCAAGAGTGATCTTCTCATCAGAGAACAGCATGAAATGGTGGATCAGGATTTCAGCAGCTTCCTTCAAAGCTTCTTTTGGATGAATCGATCCGTCACTGGAAATTTCCATTACCAGTTTCTCATAGTCAGTCTTCTGTTCCACACGGTAATTCTCAACAGAATATTTCACGTTGCGAATGGGTGTGAAAATAGAATCAACAGCGATGGTGCCGATTGGCGCGCTATTCGATTTGTTCTCTTCAGAAGGAACATATCCGCGACCTTTATCAATATGGATATCGAGTGATAATTTCACAGAAGGCTCCATGTTGCAAATTACCATATCAGGATTTAACACCTGGAATGCTGTAGTAAATTTGCTGATATCACCTGCAGTAAATTGTGTTTTACCACTAACGTTAACTGTTACTTTTTCAGAATCAGTACCCTGGATCTGCTGTTTGAAACGAACTTGTTTCAGGTTCAGAATGATCTCAGTTACATCTTCTGCAACACCTTTGATTGTGGAAAATTCGTGATCCACACTTGCAATCTTTACAGAAGTAATCGCGTGTCCTTCCAAAGAAGAAAGCAGAATTCTGCGAAGGGCATTCCCGATTGTGATTCCGTATCCAGGCTCAAGGGGACGGAACTCAAAGACTCCATGTTTGTCGTCTGAGCTGATCATGATCACTTTGTCCGGACGCTGAAATGCTAGGATGGCCATTGTATCGTTTGTTGTTTAAGGGTTATATTTAATGCTATAGTGTGTGTTGAAACAGAGGACACACTCACCTCTTCAAATGCACTCAGGGATTACTTAGAGTACAATTCGACAATCAGTTGTTCCTTGATATTCTCAGGAATCTGATCACGTGCAGGAAGGTTCAGTATCTTTCCTGTGAGGGAAGATTTGTCCCATTCCAACCATGCGTGTTTGTTAGAGTGACCTGTAACAGCGCCGGTAATTACTTCCAGAGCTTTTGAACGTTCACGAACACCAATCACATCACCTGCTTTGCAAGTGTAGGACGAGATGTTCACTACTTTTCCATTTACTGTGATGTGACGGTGACCAACGAGCTGGCGGGCAGCCATACGTGTCGGAGCAATTCCAAGACGGTAAACGATATTGTCGAGACGAGCTTCAATCAACTGAAGCAGGTTTTCACCGGTGATACCGGTACGACGGGATGCGCGGTCGAAAATCTTGGCGAACTGACGCTCAAGAATACCGTACATGTATTTCACTTTTTGCTTTTCCTGAAGCTGAATGGAATATTCAGACTGCTTCGCGCGTTTCTTGGTCTGGCCATGCTGTCCCGGAGGATAAGTCTTACGTTCGAACGACTTGTCGGGTCCGAAAATAGGCTCACGGAACTTTCGTGCAATTTTTGTAGAAGGGCCAATATATCTTGCCATGGGTAATGTATTTCTTTAGAATGAATAGAATGAATGCAGGTAGGATTAAACTCTGCGTTTGCCCGGAGGACGACATCCATTGTGTGGAATCGGAGTAAGATCGATGATTTCAGAAACCTCGATACCGCTTTGGTGAAGGGTACGGATAGCAGATTCACGACCGGCGCCAGGTCCTTTTACAAACACTTTTACTTTGCGAAGACCCATATCATGAGCCACTTTCGCGCAGTCACCAGCTGCCAACTGAGCGGCATATGGAGTGTTTTTCTTCGAACCTTTGAATCCCATTTTTCCTGCAGATGCCCAGGAAATTACTTGTCCTGCATCGTTAGTCAGTGAAATGATGATGTTGTTAAAGGTCGCATTGATGAAGGCTTTACCTTGTGCGTCAACCTTAACCACTTTTTTCTTAGCGGCCTTAGTTCCTCCTTTACCAGAAGCTTGTTGTTGCGTTGCCATGATGATCAATTACATTTTGGTTGCCTTCTTCTTGTTGGCAACAGTTTTACGTTTACCTTTTCGTGTACGAGTGTTCGTCTTCGTGCGCTGTCCGCGTACAGGAAGTCCATTCCGGTGACGCATTCCACGGTAACAATTGATGTCAACCAGGCGCTTGATGTTCAACTGAACCTCCGAACGAAGAGATCCTTCTACACGTAGTTCGTTAATGATGCTACGGATTTTATTCAGCTGATCGTCGTTCCACTCTTCAACCTTGGTGTCGAAATCAACACCAGACTCAGTGAGAATACGCGCAGCAGTCGACGGTCCGATACCGAAGATGTAGGTCAGTCCGATGACGCCTCTTTTGTGTTTAGGTAGGTCAATACCAGCAATACGAGCCATTTATGATGCTTATTTATGCGTTAGCTTTTTTTCAATTAATTCAGAATTAACCCTGACGTTGTTTAAAACGAGGATTCTTTTTGTTGATGACATAGAGACGTCCTTTTCTGCGGACAATTTTGCAGTCAACACTTCTTTTTTTGATAGCGGGTTTTACTTTCATAACCGGTGCCAGTTTTAGGTTTTAGCTTGACGTTTGCTTTTTGACAATTCGTCAAACGCCAAACCCGTAACTTATTTATATCTGTATGTTATTCTTCCTTTTGTTAAATCGTATGGTGACATTTCAACTTTTACTTTGTCGCCGGGTAGAATCTTAATGTAATTCATCCGCATTTTACCGGAGATATGGGCAATGATCTCGTGACCATTTTCCAATTCAACACGGAACATCGCATTTGACAATGCTTCTGTGATTACTCCGTCCTGTTCTATATTCGCCTGTTTAGACACGTCTTGAATTCACTATTATTTAATTGTTTCCTTTTGTAATTCTTCAATGAACTTGAACGAACTCAGAATATCCGGAGCGCCTTTCCGGATCGCTACTGTGTGTTCGAAGTGAGTGGAAGGTTTGTTATCAGCTGTTCGAATCGTCCATCCATCTCTCTCATGAACCACTGCCTTTCCTCCCATGTTGATCATCGGTTCAATCGCTATCACCAATCCTTCCCGGAGTACCAGTCCTGAACCACGTTTGCCGTAATTCGGAACTTCCGGCTTCTCATGAAGATGTCTTCCGATACCATGACCAACCAATTCCCTGACTACCGAATAGCCGGATGTTTCAGCATGCTCTTGAATGGCATGACTCACATCCCCCAATCGATTTCCGGCCACCGCTTTTTCGATGCCTTTGTACAAACTTTCTTTCGTGATACGAAGGAGTTGCACTGTTTCATCATCTACCTCACCGATGGCGAAAGTATACGCGGAATCACCGTAAAAACCATTCTTCAGAACTCCACAATCTACAGAACAGATGTCTCCGTCCTGCAACTCGCTTTTGTTCGGGATCCCGTGCACAACCTGCGAGTTAACTGAAATACACAATGAATTTGGAAATCCATTGTAATTCAGAAATGCAGGTACTGCACCATGATCTCGGATGAAGGTTTCAGCCAACCGGTCCAGTTCCAGTGTACTAATCCCGGGACGGATCGATTTGGCTACTTCAGCCAGGGTTTTCGCAACAAGTAAAGAACTCTCGCGGATTAACTCTATTTCTTCCTGTGTTTTGTAATACAACATCCGTTCAGGACTTTGGCGATTCAGTATGCTTGTTAATAGTTAATTCCGCAAATTCATTTAAAGCATCCTGAATCTTACTTACACAGCAGATGCGACCTGAGTGGCTCTTCCTTTAATTCTGCCACTCTTCATCAGTCCATCGTAATGACGCATCAACAAATGACTTTCTATCTGTTGCAACGTATCCAACACAACACCGACCATAATCAACAGGGAAGTTCCACCGTAGAAATGCGCGAAGTTGTTGTTAATATTCAGGAGTAACGCGAAGGTCGGAAGGATCGCAATCAATGCGAGGAAAATAGCTCCCGGCAAAGTAATCCTTGACATCACATCATCAATAAATTCAGCTGTACTACGTCCTGGCTTTACACCTGGAATAAATCCATTGTTCCGTTTCATATCATCCGCCATTTGATTCGGATTCACCGCGATCGCGGTATAGAAGTATGTGAACAAAATAATCAACGTAGCGAATACAAAGTTGTACCAGAAGGAAGTATAGTTTCCAAACGTGGTGAGAATTCCCTGTGAAGCATTGGATTCAGGAAAGAACTGAGCAATTGTTGCAGGGATGAACATGATTGCCTGAGCAAAGATGATTGGCATTACACCTGCAGCGTTTACTTTCAACGGAATGTACTGACGTACTCCACCGTACTGTTTATTTCCAACAATCTTTTTAGCGAAGTTGACAGGGATTCTTCGTGTTCCCTGAACAAGCAGAATCACGAATGCGATCACTGCAGCCAGTGCGACGAGTTCAATCAACAATACCACCAAACCTCCACCCTGGTTCATACGGCTCATCAATTCATCCTTGAAGGCTGCGGGGAGTCGGGCGATAATTCCAATCATGATGATGAGAGAAATACCATTACCAATTCCTTTGTCCGTGATTTTTTCACCGAGCCACATAACAAACAATGTTCCGGCTACGAGGATAACAATCGAAGTAAACCAAAACTGGAACGGAGAAACGATTTCAGGATTCGTTACTGAAATAATCGCGCTTGGAACCTGTGAACGAAGGTTAACAATATAACCTGGAGCCTGCAGCGCGGTGATGGCAACTGTCAGGAAACGGGTGATCTGATTGATACGCTTACGACCGCTTTCGCCTTCCTTCTGCAATTTTTGGAAGTAAGGAATCGCGATACTCATCAACTGAATCACGATGGATGCAGAGATGTAAGGCATGATTCCCAACGCAAAAATTGAGGAGTGAGAGAATGCTCCACCGGAGAACATATCCAACAGACCCAATACTCCACCGGCAGTCTGGTTTTGAAGATTCGCCAATTGTTGCGGATCAACACCAGGAAGCACAATGTGGGTACCGAGACGGTAAATCAAAAGAAAGAAGAGTGTATTGAGAATTCGAACTCTCAGGTCTTCAATCTTGAAGATGTTTCTAATTGTCTGGATCAGATTTTTCATACTTAGAGGATAGCTGTGGTTCCGCCTTGTGCTTCAATAGCTGCTTTTGCTGTTGCAGAAAATGCATGTGCTTTTACTTCAATCTTAGCCTTCAGTTCACCACGGCCAAGGATTTTAATGCGATCATGCTTTGATGCCAATCCGTTTGCTACTAAAATATCTTTATCAATTGAATTGATCTTTTTTGAATCCACGAGTGCCTGAATGGTATCCAGGTTGATTCCATGGTACTCCACACGGAAAAGGTTAGTGAATCCGAATTTCGGAACACGACGCTGAAGGGGCATCTGGCCACCTTCAAAACCACGCTTCGAACTGTAACCGGAACGCGACTGAGCACCTTTGTGTCCACGGGAAGCTGTGCCACCTGCACCGGAACCGGTACCACGGCCAAGGCGCTTGTTGGTTTTTACTGAACCCTTCGCTGGTTTGAGTGAGGATAAATTCATGGGTTAATCGTTCTTATTTGTTATTGCACGAATTGCTGAATAAATTAAATGTCCTGAGTCTCTACAAGGTGTTGCACCTTGTGGATCATTCCTTTGATTTGCGGAGTGGCTTCCACTTCCACACTACGGTTCATCTTGGTAAGTCCAAGTGCCACCAGTGTGCGTTTCTGGCGCTCCGGGCGATCAATTCCGCTCTTCACGAGTGTGATTTTCACTTTTGCCATGGTCTTTGTTTGTGTTGATTGCCTGATTAAGCAAATTATCCGTTAAATACTTTGGTCATTTTAATGCCACGCTGTTGAGCCACAGTCGCAGGATCACGCATCTGAAGCAATGCATCAATCGTTGCCTTTACCACGTTGTGCGGATTCGAGCTTCCTTTTGATTTTGCCAATACATCGTGAATACCTACGCTCTCAAGCACAGCACGCATCGCACCACCCGCGATAACACCGGTTCCGGGAGCTGCCGGTTTGAGATACACAAGTGCACCACCGAATTTACCGTATGATTCATGAGGAACCGTTCCTTTCAGAACCGGTACTTTCACGAGGTTTTTCTTTGCATCGTCAATTCCTTTTTGAACCGCGTCTGTTACTTCCTTGGCTTTACCAAGTCCATGACCGACTACACCGGATTCATCACCTACCACAACGATGGCGGCGAAACGGAATGCACGTCCACCTTTGGTAACTTTGGTAACCCGGTTGACTGTGACCAAACGGTCCTTCAGTTCAATTTCGCTCGACTTAACGCGCTTTACATTTGTTGCTGACATAGTAATCTTCGATCAGAATGTTTGTGTTGAATTAAAATTCGAGGCCTCCTTCACGAGCTCCTTCGGCAAGGGCTTTCACCCGTCCATGGTAGAGGTAACCTCCACGGTCGAATACAACCGATTTGATACCACTGCTCTGTGCCTTTACCGCAAGCGCTTTGCCTACTTCTTTTGCCAGATCCACTTTCTTGGCTTTGACGCCTTGCATATCTTTTGCTGCAGAGGATGCTGCTACCAGCGTCACTCCTGCAATATCATCAATCAACTGAGCAGAGATCTGCTTGTTGCTGCGGAACACCGAAAGACGCGGACGTTCTGCTGTACCTTTCACCGTTCTGCGGATACGGGTACGAATGCTGTTTCTTCTAAGCTGTTTACGTAACATGACTTAATTATTTTTTAGCAGCTGATTTACCAGCTTTTCTTCTCAGTACTTCATTGGTGAATTTAATACCCTTGCCTTTGTATGGCTCAGGAACACGGAGCGAACGAATCTTCGCGGCTACCGCGCCAAGCAATTGCTTGTCGGCACTCTCAAGCATTATCATCGGCGGCTGACCTTTGTCCTGCTTCGCGCTAACTTTTACCTCTGCAGGTATTTCAAAAATGAAGTGGTGGGAATACCCAAGTACCAGGTCAAGCAATTGTCCTTGTGTACTCGCTTTGTAACCGACACCAATCAGTTCTTGTTGTTTTGTGAAGCCCTGGGATACTCCGATGATCATGTTGTTGATCAGGGAGCGGTACAAACCGTGCAATGCGCGGTGTTGTTTTCCATCCGTTGCACGCACTACTGTGAGTGTGCTTTCGTCGATGTTGACTGAAATTCCTCCTGCAAGCTTTTGCTTGAGTTCCCCTTTCGGTCCTTTCACCTGGACTGTATCATCGGAGATCTTGATCTCTACTTTCGCAGGGATTGTGATCGGCAATTTTCCAATACGTGACATTGTTCGTTTTTCTTTATCGATTAATATACATAGCAAAGAACTTCTCCGCCTACTTTTTCTTTCTTCGCTTCTTTATCGGTCATTACCCCTTTCGAAGTAGAAAGGATAGCGATGCCAAGCCCGTTCAATACACGCGGCATGGTATCCACACCCGAGTACTTACGAAGACCAGGTTTTGAAATACGCGTCAGGTTGCGGATCGCCGGAGCTTTCGTAACCGGATGATATTTCAACGCGATCTTGATAAGGCCTTGCTTATCGTCTTCATCGAATTTGTAATCAAGGATGTAACCTTTTTCCTTCAGGATCTTGGTCATCTCTTTCTTGAGATTCGATGCAGGCACCTGCACAATGCGGTGGTTCGCTTTCACTGCATTACGAATCCGGGTAATGAAGTCTGCAATAGGATCTGTCATTGGTATAACGTTGTTGCGTTTCTTAAATACTATTTCTTAATTACCAGCTGGCTTTTGTAACACCTGGTATCTTTCCTTCAAGAGCCATCTTACGGAAAACGTTCCGGGAGATTCCGAAGGTCCGCATATAACCACGCGGACGACCGGTGAGTTTACAGCGGTTGTGCTTGCGCACGGGGGAGGCATTTTTCGGAAGTTTATCGAGTGCCAGGTAATCGCCTGATGCTTTCAACGCTTCACGCTTCGCCGCGTAACGTGCGGAAAGCCTTGCGCGCTTCACTTCTCTTGCCTTCATTGATTCTTTTGCCATGATATTTTCTTTCGATTTCGGAAATGAATTAATTGGTACGGAAAGGAATTCCAAATTCTTTCAATAGTTCCATCGCTTCTTCATCGGTTTGAGCCGTAGTTACGAAGGTGATATCCATCCCGGTGATTTTATTCACTTTGTCGATATCAATTTCAGGGAAAATGATCTGCTCAGTAACTCCAAGAGTGAAGTTACCATTGCCGTCAAAACCCTTTGGATTGATTCCGCGGAAGTCACGGATACGCGGCAGAGATACCGATACCAGACGATCCAGAAATTCGTACATGTTGACATCACGCAACGTGACACGTACACCGATCGCGACATTCACACGAAGTTTGAAATTGGAAATATCCTTTTTCGATTTCGTCGGAACAGCTTTCTGACCGGTTACATTGGTCATTTCAGTGATCGCGTATTCGATCAGCTTTTTATCGCTCACCGCATCGCCAACACCCTGGTTCACGCAGATTTTTGTCAGGCGTGGAACCTGCATGACGCTCTTGTATTCAAATTTCTTTGTGAGAGCCGGTACAATTTCTTTCTTGTACTTCTCTTTTAAACGTGGTACGTAAGACATTACTTGATTACCTCCCCTGATTTTTTAGAATAACGAACTAATTTTCCGTTCTCCTCTTTACGGCCAACACGTGTAGCGTTGCCTTTGCCATCTACCAACATCACATTGGACAAATGAATCGGAGCTTCTTTTTTAATGATGCCGCCCTGGGTGTTCTTCGCGTTCGGCTTGGTGTGCTTGCTCACCAGGTTCACCCCTTCAACCAATACCTTCCGCGTAGCGCTGAGCACTTCCAGCACACGACCCTGAGATCCTTTGGAATCTCCGGCAATCACTTTCACAATGTCACCCTTGCGGATGTGCAGTTTTGGCTGCTTATTATATTTTCTTTCCATGGGAATAGGAACTTTTTACTGTTGATTAAAGAACTTCAGGAGCCAGTGAAACAATTTTCATGAACTGCTTCTCACGAAGCTCACGGGCAACCGGTCCGAAGATACGTGTGCCACGGAGTTCATCCTGGGCATTCAGTAATACTACGGCATTGTCGTCAAAGCGAATGTAGGAACCGTCTGCACGCTTCACTTCTTTCTTCGTACGAACCACTACGGCTTTCGTCACGGTGCCTTTTTTGATGTTCCCTGATGGCAATGCATGCTTCACAGTCACAACGATCTTGTCGCCCAGGCTGGCATATTTCTTACGGGTTCCACCCAACACGCGGATACAAAGGACTTCTTTCGCCCCGCTGTTGTCGGCTACCACACATCTGGATTCTTGCTGTATCATCGTTTATCGGTAATTAAACGTTTGCACTATTTTTATTGACTGAGCTTCGACCGGGATACCCCGGAATTTCGAAATCAGCCGGCTTATTTATTTTGCTTTCTCGAGGATCTGGGTCAGGCGCCAGCATTTGTTCTTGCTCATCGGACGTGTTTCAGAGATCTTCACAAGATCGCCAACACCACTTTCGTTCTTCTCATCATGCGCCATAAATTTGGTCGTCATCTTGATGAACTTTCCGTATTTCGCATGCTTTACTTTACGCTCTACTGCGACCACAATACTCTTGTTCATTTTGTTGCTTACCACAACGCCAATCCGTTCTTTCCGTAAGCCTCGCTTTTCAATCGTTGTATTTTCCATGGTTGGGACTCCAGGTTATGAGTTGTTTTTTTCAGCTATCACGCGCTTGGTCAGCTCCGTGTTGATCATGGCAATACCGCGACGGATCGTACGGATCTTCATCGGATTCTCGATGGGCGATACGGCATGATTCATTTTCATTTTTGTATACAGCGCTTTCTCTTCTGCCAATCGAAGACGAAGCTCGTCTGTTGTTAATTCTTTGATATCCTCTTGTTTCATTTCGCTTCAGGTTTGTAATTCTCTATTTTATGAAGCCTGATCGTAATCACGGCGCATAATAAACTTGGTGTTCACAGACAACTTCTGTGCTGCAAGACGTAAAGCCTCACGTGCTGTAGCTTCCGGAACTCCTTCAGCTTCGAAAATGATGGTACCCGGCTTCACAACAGCAACCCAGAATTCAGGGTTACCTTTTCCTTTACCCATACGCACCTCCGCGGGTTTGCGGGTAATTGGCTTGTCAGGGAAAATACGGCACCAGATTTGTCCTTCACGCTTCATATAACGTGTCACAGCCACACGGGCTGCTTCGATCTGCTTACTGGGCAACCAGCCGGTCTCCAGAGATTTGATTCCGAACGATCCAAACGCCAGGGAATGTCCACGAGTGGCATTACCCTTTGCTTTCATTTTATGCTGCTTTCTAAATTTCGTTTTCTTCGGCTGTAACATGCTTCAAAGAAGTTTAATCAGTTATATTAATCGCAATAATTAGTCTTTTTTCGGTCCGCGTCCGCCGCCACCACCACGGTTTCCACCGCCACGGTTTCCACCACGACCACCACGGCCGCCACGGTCACCACCACGATCTCCACGCTCACGACGTTCTCCGCCACCCATTGTCTTCGCTGCTGTGCCGGTTGCGCTCGCTCCAATGTTCGGAGACAAATCACGCTTACCGTAAATCTCACCTTTGCAAATCCAAACTTTCACTCCAATTTTACCATAAGAGGTTTGAGCTTCTGCAATCGCGAAATCAATATCCGCACGCAAAGTGTGCAGTGGAATACGTCCTTCTTTGTACTGCTCGGAACGTGCAATTTCTGCTCCGCCCAAACGACCACCAACTTTGATACGAATTCCTTCAGCTCCCATTCTCATTGTCGAAGCGATAGACATCTTCGCTGCGCGACGGAAAGAAATACGAGCTTCAATCTGGCGGGCAACACCGTCAGCCACCAATTGAGCATCCAGTTCCGGACGTTTGATTTCGTAAATATTTATCTGAACATCCTTGTGGGTGAGTTTCTTCAACTCCTCTTTCAGTTTATCTACTTCCTGACCACCTTTTCCGATAACAATGCCCGGACGAGCAGTGTGAATCGTTACAGTAATCAGTTTCATGGTGCGCTCGATCACAATCTTCGCTACGCCGCCCTTTGCAAGACGGGCAAGAAGGTATTTGCGGATCTTCTCATCTTCCACCAGTTTGTCAGCATAATTTTTGCCACCATACCAGTTGGAATCCCATCCTCTGATAATTCCCAGTCGGTTACCTATCGGGTTTGCTTTTTGTCCCATTGTATCTTTTTATTTTCACCCCTGAGGGTTGAATCGGGTTTCTGGTTGATTAATTATTTTGCTTCTTCGGTTGCTGCTGGTTCTGCTTTCGCCGATTGTGGTTTGTTGGCTACGCTGTCCAACACAATAGTCACGTGATTGGAACGCTTACGTACACGGTAACCACGACCTTGTGGTGCCGGACGAAGACGCTTTAACATACGCGCGCTGTCCACCTGGATCAGCTTTACATACACTTTGCCTTCGTCAATTTTATCACCGCTCTTGGTTTCCCAGTTCACGATAGCCGATTGCAACAACTTCTCCAGACGAGCAGCAGGTGCTTTGGCATTATATTTCAAAATATTGAGTGCCTGCATCACTTCCTTACCGCGCACCAGGTCAGCAACAACACGCATCTTACGTGGTGATGTGGGTACGTTAACCAACTTTGCGATAGAGGTCGACTTCAAGTCTTCTTTGCGCTTTTCAGCAGCTAATCTCTTTCTGACTCCCATGATGGATTAAATGATTAATTGAATTTTAATTATGCATTACGGTTACCACTGTGGCCACGGAACGTACGTGTCGGTGCAAATTCTCCGAGTTTGTGACCTACCATGTTTTCCGTAATATATACAGGGATGAATTTATTTCCGTTATGAACTGCAAAGGTATGACCAACGAATTCCGGAGCGATCATCGAAGCACGGGACCATGTTTTGATCACGGTCTTCTTTTTGCTTTCATTCATCTTCACAACTTTCTGCTCAAGATGATGGGCGATATACGGACCTTTTTTAAGTGAACGAGCCATTTTTCTTATTTGATTTTAGAACTTCCGGTGAACTGTTTTAAGCATTCATCCTTTAGTTCATCCATTGATTACTTTTTGCGTTTCTCGATGATGTATTTGTCAGTGGTCTTATTCTTGCGGGTCTTGTAACCTTTTGCAAGTAATCCCTTACGTGAACGCGGATGTCCTCCGGATGCACGACCTTCACCTCCACCCATCGGGTGATCAACCGGGTTCATCGCAACACCACGAACTCGTGGGCGACGGCCCATCCAACGGGAACGACCGGCTTTACCAAGACTTTCCTGGATGTGATCTGCATTGGATACTGTTCCAATAGTAGCAAGACATGCAGTCAAAATCATGCGGGTCTCACCGGAAGGCATTTTCAATACAGCGTATTTACCATCACGCGCAGCAAGCTGTGCATAGGTACCGGCGCTACGGGCAATTTCACCACCCTGACCAGGACGTAATTCAATGTTGTGAATCAACGTACCCAGTGGAATGTCTTTCAAAAACATCGCGTTTCCGATTTCCGGAGTTGCCTCAGGACCAGACATGATCTTTTGACCGACTTTTATCCCGTTCGGTGCAATGATGTATCGCTTCTCTCCGTCTTTGTAATGCACCAATGCAATTCGTGCAGTACGGTTTGGATCGTATTCTACTGTTTTTACAAGACCTTCAACACCGTGCTTCTCACGTTTGAAATCAACCATACGGTACATCTTACGGTGTCCTCCACCAATGTAACGCATCGTCATTTTACCATCAGCATTACGGCCACCATGACTCTTGATGCGGACAACAAGAGTTGGTTCAGGACTTGATGCGGTGATATCGTCATAGGAGTCAACCGTTGTATGACGGTTGCTCGGTGTTGTGGGGCGAAGTTTTCTAACTGCCATTTTGCTTCTCTCCTAAAATTAAATGTTGCTGTAGAAGTCAATGGTCTCACCCTTCTTCAGGGTAACCACAGCTTTCTTGAATGAACCTGTATTTCCAACCTGCACACCGGTTTTGGAATAACGTGTTTTACGTTTTCCTGCATAACGCATCGTGTTGACATCTTCAACAGTCACGTTATACATCTTTTCGATGGCCTGTTTAATCTGGATTTTGTTTGCTTTAATATTCACAACAAATCCGTATTGACCCAGCTTTTCACCTGCTTTGGTCATCTTCTCAGTGATGAGGGGCTTCTTCAGGATGCTCATTTTGCTAAAAATCTATTTTCCAATACAGGAACAGAACCTTCAACCAATACGATAGTTTGCGCATTCATCACATCGTATGTATTCAATTCAGCCGCTGTAGTGACTTTGTTTCTTTGTAAATTTCTTGACGACAGGTAAATGTTCGAGTCGTATTGTGCCAATACAACAAGAGTCTTTTTCTTAGACAGATTGAGATTTTTCATGATCTCAGTATAGCCCTTTGTTTTTGGTGCATCCAACTTGAAATTTTCAAGTACAGCAATGCCGTTTTCTTTTGCCTTATAAGTGAGCGCTGAAAGACAAGCAAGGTGCTTGAGTTTCTTGTTCAGCTTAAAAGAATAATCACGCGGACGAGGACCAAATACACGGCCACCACCAACGAACAAAGGAGATTTCATTGAACCTGCACGGGCTCCGCCTGTACCTTTCTGACGCTTCAGTTTCTTGGTTGTGCGTGCAATTTCAGCACGCTCCTTGGATTTGTGCGTACCCTGGCGCTGGTTAGCCAGAAACTGCTTCACGTCAAGATAAATCGCGTGGTCGTTTGGCTCGATACCGAAAATCTGGTCACTGAGCTTTACCTTTTTGCCGGTCTCTTTACCGGATGTATTGACAACTGCTAATTCCATGTTATTTCTCAACGATTACATATGAACCTTTATGCCCCGGGACCGCTCCTTTAATGATCAACAAATTTTGCTCAGGGATTACTTTTAATACTTCAAGATTTTGAATTTTAATGCGAGCCGCGCCCATGTGACCGGCAGCACGCATACCCTTCATTACACGGGAAGGATCTGAGGAGGCACCCAATGAACCCGGCGCACGCAAACGGTTGTGCTGTCCGTGAGTCTGACCACCCACACCACTAAAGTGGTGACGGCGAACAACACCCTGGAAACCTTTTCCCTTGCTTGTACCTACTACATTCACATATTCTCCTTCAACAAACAAATCCACTTTCACTTCTGAACCCAGAGCCGGTTGCTCCGGAAATTCACGAAACTCGATGACTTTGCGTTTTGGAGTTGTGTTGGTCTTTTTGAAATGACCTTTCATTGCATTGGTTGTGTGCTTGTCCTTCTTGTCTTCGAAAGCAAGCTGCACAGCTTCATAACCGTCGTTTTCTTTTGTCCGCACTTGCGTAACAACACACGGTCCGGCAAGAATCACGGTGCAGGGGATGTATTTCCCCTCAGCTCCGAAGACACTTGTCATTCCGATTTTCTTTCCGATAATTCCAGACATGGTTTTTCGTTTTTGGGCCAGCGGTTTGAAGTTTTGCTTCAAACATTCGCCATTTTATTTATTGTAATTGATTAACTCGCTTTGATTTCTACTTCCACACCACTCGGCAACTCCAGTTTCATTAAGGCATCCACTGTTTTCGCTGAGGAATTGTAGATGTCGAGAAGACGCTTGTATGAACACAATTGGAATTGTTCACGTGCCTTCTTGTTCACGTGAGGGGAACGGAGAACAGTAAAGATCTTTTTGTCTGTTGGTAACGGAATTGGTCCGTTCACTACAGCACCTGTGATCTTCACAGTTTTCACGATCTTCTCTGCTGATTTGTCAACCAGGTTGTGATCGTAGGATTTTAATTTGATGCGGATTCGCTGAGACATGATGAAAGAACGTTTATATAGATTCGGTACTAATATTTTTACAATTATACTTTTTCAGCTTTCGCTTTACCTTTTGCTTTTGCAATTACTTCTTCAGCAAGGCTGCGTGGGCATTCAGCGTAGTGAGAGAATTCCATTGTAGAAGAAGCGCGACCGGAAGTGATGGTACGCAAAGAAGTTACATAACCAAACATTTCAGACAGCGGAACTTTTGCTTTGATAACCTGAGCTCCCGCACGTGTGTCCATACCTTCAAGGTGACCACGACGTTTGTTCAAATCACCCATTACGTCTCCCATGTACAGATCAGGAGTAACTACTTCTACCTTCATGATAGGCTCCATCAACACCGGCTTCGCTTTGCTTGCCGCTTCACGGAAACCGATCTTGGCACAGATTTCGAATGACAAAGCATCAGAGTCAACACTGTGGTAAGAACCGTCGAACAGACGAACTTTCATACTGTCGAGGTGATAACCGGCCAATGGACCATTGTTCATTGCCTGCTCAAAACCTTTCTGAACAGAAGGAACGAATTCACGTGGGATATTACCACCGGTAATTTCATTCACAAACTGAAGACCGGTATGACCTTTTTCCAGCCACTCTTTATCAGCAGGAGAAATCTCGAACTGAATGTCAGCGAATTTACCACGACCACCGGTTTGCTTTTTGTAAACTTCACGGTGATTGGTGCCTGCTGTAAGAGCTTCTTTATAGTTAACCTGAGGAGCACCCTGGTTACATTCAACTTTAAATTCACGCTTCAGACGATCCACGATGATCTCAAGGTGCAACTCTCCCATTCCGGAGATTACAGTTTGTCCTGTTTCTTCATCAGTATGTACACGGAATGTAGGATCCTCTTCCGCGAGTTTCGCGAGAGCCATACCCATTTTGTCCATGTCCGCCTGAGTCTTTGGCTCAACCGCAAGACCGATAACCGGTACCGGGAAGCTCATGGACTCAAGTACAATTGGATTGTTTGGATCACAAAGTGTATCTCCTGTTTTGATTTCTTTGAAACCAACTGCAGCACCGATGTCACCCGCTTCAATAAAGTCGATCGGACTTTGTTTGTTCGCGTGCATACGGATGATACGTGAGATACGCTCATTCTTATTGGAACGTGCATTGAGCACATAACTACCTGCATCCAGTCTTCCGGAATATACACGGAAGAAAGCCAGACGACCCACGAAAGGATCCGTCATGATTTTAAATGCAAGAGCAGCAAATTTATCTTTTGGATCAGGTCTGCGTTCTTCTTCTTTATCTGTCTCAGGATTGATTCCTTTTACTGCAGCAACATCTGTTGGTGCAGGAAGATACTGGATCACTCCGTCAAGCATCGCCTGAACACCTTTGTTCTTGAAGGCTGAACCACACATCAAAGGAGTAATCTTCATCGCGATAGTAGCCTTACGGATAGCAATACGCAATTCATCTTCAGTGATGGAATTCGGGTTCTCGAAAAATTTCTCCATCAGGTGATCGTCAAATTCAGCAACAGCTTCCACCAGGTTTGCACGCCAGTGATTCACTTCTGCCTGCATATCGATCGGAATAGGAACTTCATCAAAGGTTGCTCCTTTCGTTTCATCATGCCAGATAATGGCTTTGTTTGAAATCAAATCAACAACACCTTTGAACATATCCTCAGCACCAATAGGAAGCTGAAGTGGAACCGGATTTCCGTGAAGACGCTCTTTTACCTGCTGAACAACATTCAAAAAGTTCGCTCCGGCACGGTCCATCTTGTTGACAAAACCTATACGCGGAACGTGATATTTGTTCATCTGACGCCATACTGTTTCAGATTGAGGTTCAACACCACCAACCGCACAGAAAAGCGCGACAGCACCATCGAGTACACGCAGTGAACGCTCAACTTCTACAGTGAAGTCAACGTGTCCCGGAGTATCAATGATGTTAATTTTATAAACTTCGTTGAGGTAATTCCAATAAGTAGTTGTAGCCGCCGATGTAATGGTGATTCCACGCTCCTGCTCCTGAACCATCCAGTCCATGGTAGCAGCACCTTCGTGTACTTCACCGATTTTATGAACCTTACCAGTATAGTAAAGGACACGTTCGGTCGTGGTCGTCTTTCCTGCATCAATGTGTGCAGAGATCCCAATGTTGCGAGTATGTGATAATTCTTTGCTCATCTGATTAGTTATCCGTTAATCATAACGATAGTTATTTCTTTTTTCGCGATAACGGGACACTTTGAACCGGTATTCTCTTCCGCTGTTTCCAGCGTCCGACTCAGTTATCCTGTAGTTTCCCTTGCTCGTTTTCTGCGGCAAGTCAGTGGTTATCCTGAAAAGAAAGAACTACTTATTATGGGTGACGATTGCTCGTCGTTTATTCAATTTTCAGCAAGCGACCCTTTCTATAGTCTCGTGCTGCACTCTTTTATTTATGCTTTGAAGTGAGAGAACGCTTTGTTCGCCTCTGCCATCCTGTGCGTATCTTCTTTTTTCTTTACTGCAGCACCTTCACCTTTTGAAGCTGCGATGATTTCACCAGCCAGACGTTCTGCCATTGATTTCTCATTACGACTGCGTGAATATGAAATCAACCATTTTATTGTCAATGCAATTCTGCGATCCGGACGAATTTCACTCGGAATCTGGAAAGTCGCTCCACCTACACGACGGCTCTTTACCTCTACGGTTGGCATCACGTTGGTCATTGCTTTTTTCCACATATCCAGACCATTTTCTTTGGTCTTTTCTTCAACACGTGTAACAGCATCGTAAAAAATACCATAAGCGGTACTCTTGTTTCCGCCGTACATCAGGTTATTCACAAAACGGGTAACCAGTGTATCGTTGAATTTCGGATCTGGTAACAGAATTCTCTTTTTTGGTTTCGACTTACGCATCGTATTTCAGTCCTGTTGATTGCGAACTTTCGTTCTTAATTTTTTAATTATTTCTTAGCAGCTGGAGCACCCGCTTTTGGACGCTTTGTGCCGTATTTACTACGTTGTTGTTTACGACCCTCAACTCCGGCTGTATCGAGTGTTCCACGAATGATGTGGTAACGTACTCCCGGAAGATCTTTTACCCGGCCTCCACGAATCATCACGATAGAGTGCTCCTGAAGATTGTGCCCTTCACCCGGAATGTATGCTGTAACCTCGTATTTGTTGGTCAAACGTACACGGGCAACCTTACGCATCGCCGAATTCGGCTTCTTTGGAGTTGTCGTGTACACACGTGTACAAACACCACGACGCTGAGGACAAGATGCAAGAGCCGGTGATTTGCTCTTATCAATCAATTTTTCACGTCCCTTGCGAACTAACTGCTGTATTGTAGGCATTCTTAATCGTTTCTTTCGGGTTAAGATTCAGGTAATTATGCGTTTTTACCCTATTTTTAGGGAATGCAAAGGTACACGATCTTTTTTATTTACCAAATCCTGTTGATAAAATATTTTCAACAAATCGACTGAAAATCTGGACGAAAGAAGGAAAAGGCCGGAAAGCAGGGATAAATGATTATTAAAAATTAGTAAATTAAAATTTTATGAACAGAATTCCTGAATTTTATTCTAAAATCGAAGTATCCTAAAATATTTGCCTTCAGGCTGTTCAATTCATAAAATGGCACAAAAAAAGCTGCCATCAATAAAGATGGCAGCACGGATTATTTTGAAAAGCCTCGATCAGGCTACTTTCAGTTTATTAACATTCGATTTCGCGAATTTCTCTTTGGCATAACTCAGCGTAACATGAAAGTCCTTAATCCCCTGCTTACTGGTCGGGAGTTCAAACATGGCATCTAATAGAATAGCCTCACAGATGGATCTCAATCCCCTGGCTCCAAGTTTGAATTCAAAAGCCTTTTCTACAATGAAATCCAATACTGCCTTGTCTACATTCAGGGTAATTCCCTCAATTTGGAACAATTTCTCGTATTGTTTCATCAATGCATTCTTCGGCTCAGACAAAATAGCCCTTAAAGTTACCTTGTCAAGCGGATCCAAATGTGCCAAGACCGGCAATCTGCCTATCAGCTCGGGAATGATTCCAAAAGCTTTCAAATCAACTGGTGAGATGTATTGTAAATAATTCGCCTTATCAATCTGGTCATTATCCTTGCCGGCTTTGAATCCAATCGCATTCGCCTGTAGACGTTTCGCGATCTTTTTATCGATTCCGTCAAACGCCCCACCACAAATGAACAGGATATTCTGAGTATCCATGGTGATCATCTTTTGTTCCGGATGCTTCCTTCCCCCTTGAGGAGGAACATTAACCATGGAACCCTCTAGCAATTTGAGTAATGCTTGCTGTACGCCTTCTCCACTAACATCACGCGTGATAGATGGATTATCACTCTTACGGGCGATTTTATCAATTTCGTCAATATAAACGATACCTCTTTCCGCAGAGGCTACATCGTAATCAGCCGACTGTAACAAACGGGTAAGAATGCTTTCTACATCTTCCCCAACATATCCTGCCTCAGTGAGAACTGTTGCATCAGCAATGCAAAATGGAACATTCAGCATCTTCGCAATGGTACGTGCCAGCAGCGTTTTTCCTGTACCCGTTTCACCTACAAGGATGATGTTCGATTTTTCAATTTCAACCTCATCCTGCTTCTTAATTTTCGAGGAAATCCTTTTGTAATGATTGTAAACCGCAACAGCGAGTACTTTCTTAGCTTCATCCTGACCAATTACATATTGATCCAGAAATTTCTTGATTTCTGTAGGTTTTAAAAGGGTCAGGTGTCCGTTTATGGTGTTTTTCAGCTTACTGTTCATCTCATCATTGAGAATGTTTTGTGCTTGCTGAATACACTGATCACAGATATGACCTGTGATACCGGCGATTAATACGTAAGTCTCGCTTTTATCACGTCCGCAAAATGAACACTTGATTTCTTTCTGATTTTTCATAAAAAACAGCGAAGGATTAGAAAATTTAAACGCAAGCTAAAGAAAATAGTTCAAATTCTTAAACTATTTGGTCTTCAAGCTTGCGTTTTAAATCAAAATCGTAAGAAATGCTCTTTCTTATTTCTTCCTGGTAAGAATTTCATCGATCATTCCATAGGCCTTGGATTCCTCCGCAGTCATCCAGTAATCACGATCTGAATCTTTCCAAACCCTATCGTATTCCTGTCCGGAATGAGTGGCAATGATTTCGTACAGTTCTTTCTTCAATTTTTGAATTTCACGAGCTGTGATTTCAATATCGGAAGCTTGTCCCTCTGCTCCACCCATTGGCTGGTGTATCATGATACGGGCATGTTTCAAAGCTGCCCGCTTGCCTTTTGTTCCCGCGCACATCAGCACAGCTGCCATGGAAGCCGCCATGCCTGTACAAATCGTAGCGATCGCGGGTTGAACAAATTGCATCGTATCGTAAATGCCCAAACCGGCATACACTGATCCGCCCGGACTATTCATGTAAATCTGAATATCCTTCTTTGCATCCACCGATTCAAGAAACAGCAATTGAGCCTGGATGATATTGGATACATAGTCATTAATACCTACGCCGAGGAAGATAATCCGGTCCATCATCAGACGGGAAAACACATCCATGGTCGCGATATTGAGCTGACGTTCTTCAATAATTGTTGGTGATATGTAATCAGCTCTTACAGCCGAAACAAATGAGTCGACCGATAAGCTGCTGATTCCACGGTGTTTCACAGCATACTTTCTAAATTCATCTGAATAATTCATAGTTCTCCTTAAAGTTTATGAGGTATATTATTGTACTAGTAGACGCATCATGCCGAAAAATATTTTCAGCATACCAAAATTACTCCCCTCCTGCACCGGACTTCCTTCCACTGGAAATAGTTTTCAACAACGAAAACCAATCCATTTAAAGCAATTCCACAACCTCAACGAAATTAATGGTCGAAAGGTTCAATTATGTACAGGTAATTTTTGGGGAATCCGGAACATCAACTCATTGCATTACGATAACTTTCCGAATATCATAGCTTTCATCCCTTCTGACTATTCGAACCAATAGAAAAGAGCAATTGAAATTAGAGGCAGGTATCGTGATCACATCCCTGCCATCATTTTCCTTACACAACAATAAATATCCTGACGGATTAAAAAATTCCACTCTCTTTACTTCCTCAGGATCTGAAAAACGAACATTCATTTCACCTTTAACAGGAACCGGGAAAATATCCACCGTCTCCTTTGTTGATGCTGAATGAGAAATACCCGATGTTATTTCGCACATGATATAGATATTAAGAGAATCCGCATTTGCAAGCCAGAGACAACCTCCATAATAAGCCAGCCCATTGGGGAATTCTCCTCCCGGAATCGGCATTGAGTCAAGCAATTGAAAATTTTGATCATACTTGAATAAATATTCGTCCTGGTTGGGAGGCTGTTGATTCACCGTGATCCAGAAATTGGTTCCGTCAAAGGCAATACCATGACTGTAGTATGCATGGTTCGGAAACCTGGTTACAATGTGGCAGAGTGTATCGAGCACAAAAGTTGTATCCGTAGTGCCGGACCAAAACATATTTATCCATAACTGATTATTATGGAACAACATCCCATGGGTAAACTGGGAAGCAACGGGGTTTGTTAATGTTTGAAGGATGGTTTTAGTAACCGGGTCAATCTTGAGAATGGAATTGCCATTATAACTTTGTGCAACCCACAAAGAATTATTTCCATAGGTAATTCCATCAATAGCTACATTGAGATGAGTATCCATGGAATCCAGCAACTGACCTGTTTGGGATTTTATTTTATAAATCCATCCGGTACTCCCGCCAACCCATATATCCTGACCTACGAATGCAATGTCACCAAGCCAACCAAGCGGAGGTGAAATGTAAGGGTAGAATGGTGCCGGTGTATGGCAACCCGGTAATCTTAGGGACGGCACTGAATTATCCTGTGAAATATCCTGACAATAACTGCGGCAGGGCAATATCATCAGCAATATTAAAATGAAAATTTTTGAATGATTCATTGGTAAAAAATCTACTAAAGCAACAACAAGGTAATTAAAAATCGGAAGATCTTTTAACTTATGCCCTCACTCCGACTTCATTCATACAACAACTCAATAGCAGTAAAGTCTAGTCTAAAATTCCAGGAAACGTTATAAATAAAAAAGCCAGTCTGATTGACTGGCTTATTATTATTTTCATAAAATTCCGGACTTAGTACGGAGTGGTTTTTAGTCGTGATGATGCTCCAGCTCGTGAGTTGTTTTCTCATTCAGCTTAGTTACAAAGTCAGCATAAGGAAGCTCAATCATATCGAGCTTCACTTCTTTTTTCAAAACATCAAACACTTTATTTTCACGAATGGATCTTTCGAGCTTATCATAATTTCCTTCTTCGTTCAGATATCTTGTTGCAATGTCTTCCAGACGTTCCGGTTCCATTTCATAATATCCATATTGAGCAAATTGCTGACGGATAACCTGGCGCGACAAATCTTTAACTTCATCTTCAGTAACTTCAATGTTGTTTATCGCGGCGAACTTGCTTTGAACAAGATTCCAGCGAAGATCTTCTGAAACATGAAAATATTCATGTTCAAATGAATGTTCATCCATTGCCTTCTCCTGGTTTGCTTTCAGCATACGCTTCAGGAAAGCATCCGGCAATGGAATATTCATTTCTTCCAGAAATACATTGCGTAAATCTTTTTTCAGCTTACGGTCACTTTCACGTTCAAAATAGCCCGCGATTCCCTCTTTAATTTTAGCTCGGAATTCTTCTTCAGTAGTTACAATTCCTTCGCCATAAACTTTATCAAAAAGCTCCTGGTTCATTTCAGCTTTCTCAATCTGGTTGATCGTCATCACTGTGAACTGATAATCCGATTCAAGTGAAGGTGAACCTTTTTCCAGTTTTAAAAGAGCAGTGAGTTCCGCTTCGCTGGAAATTACTTTACGGGGATTGAATCGAACGATATCAGCTTTCTTCAAACCCACGAATTGCTTTCTTTCCTGAACATCTTTAATCATCTCAATAGAAAGCGTAGTTGTGGTTTTATTTCCACCTTCACGAAGATTTCCTTCTTCATCCAACTCGTTAAATTCTCCGTAGAGGATATTTGTTTCTTCAGATACTTCCGGATTCGAGAATTTACCATAACGACGACGAATATCCGCGATATCGTCTTCAATCATCTTCTCGTCAATCTTTACCAGGTAATAAGGAACTTTTTTCTTCGGCATACTTACTTCAATTGCCGGAGCGATTCCCAATTCATACATGAATTCGAATTCTTTTCCTTCTTCAAAAGCCTGTTCTTTCTCACTTTGCTTTGGCAATGGTGTTCCGATTACATCGAGTTTATTTTCATAGATGTATTTGCCCAGTGATTCCGAAAGAAGTTTATTCAACTCGTCAACCAGAACCGCTTTACCATACATTTTTTTAATAATTCCGGCAGGGACTTTACCAGGACGAAATCCCGGTACACTCGCTGTTTTTTGATACTGACGTATTACCTGGCTTACGCGGTCCTGATAATCCGCCGGCTGTAACTCGATCTTTACAACCGCATTCAAATCATCCAACTGTTGTTTCGTGATATTCATAGCAATTTCTCTAAAATAGTTCTGATTGAATTGCCCGGAAGAAGTACTCGTGATGTTTCAGGTCTGCAAATACAGCTGACCTGAAATTTCCGGGTTAAAATAAGTGCGCATGGAGGGACTCGAACCCCCACGCCTTTCGGCACCAGATCCTAAGTCTGGCGCGGCTGCCAATTACGCCACATGCGCTTATTAACGGATGAAGAATATGCTCATTTTCAGAAAATACCCTTCAATTTCCAAAAATCAAAGAACGAATCAATTTTTGGGAGTGCGAAGATAGTATAAATTTCCCTGCTGCCCAAAGGACAGATTATGGAATTTCATACAATTCAGGATCATGGATGTACGTTTCCCGTTAAGATATGCGTTTTTTAAGGTCGAATCGAAAAGTCCACCTGTCGGATGAAGAAATCATCGAATCATACCGACATGAGGCTAATCCGGACCTCCTCGCCATACTTTTTGAACGTTACAGCCACCTTGTTTTCGCTGTAAGCATGAATTATTTGAAAAATGAAGAAGAAAGCAAAGATGCTGTTCTGGCTATCTTTGAAAAACTGGCGTCAGATCTTCAACACTATCACATACGGAAATTCTCCGCATGGCTGCATACGGTGACCCGCAATTATTGTCTGAAGGAAGAAAAAATCAAAAAAACAAAAATCCGTCTTTCCGGAGAAGATAAAATCATGGCTGATGAGCCGGAAAACGAAAAGGACGACTCAACAGAAGTACATTTAACATACTTACCGGAAGCCCTGAAGAATCTGAACACGGAACAAAGAACTTGCATACATTTATTCTTTTTGGAAGAAAAAAGTTATCGCGAAATCAGTGAGCTTACCGGATACGACTACAATCAGGTTAAAACCTTTATTCAAAACGGAAAAAGAAACCTGAAAATTTACCTGGAGAAAAGATCTAATGAGAAAATATAATTCCCATATCACTGAGGCCGACAAACATCTGAGCCTCGAAGATCTGCAGGATTACACCAGCGGCAGATTGATCCTAGCGGAAAGGCACAGGATCGATTTGCATCTTACGCATTGCCAACTTTGCGCGGATGCACTGAAAGGTGTGTCGCAAATGAATGACCCTCTGAAACTGGTGAGAATTACACACGAATTACAAGCCAGTAACCTCAGAAAAAAAACTGAACGCAAAAGGATTATCCCTCACGTTCAGTTAATTTCGATCATCCTGATTTTGATGATGCTGATGCTGATTGTATTTATCGGTTTGTATTACTTCAACAAACCATAGATTCAAACCAAATAGATTTTCTTGTGTTGAATTTTAAATCAGCTTTTCACAACTCTGATCAGCTTTTTGTAATTCGCGTTTATAACCCTGATAAAATATATACCGGCAGGTTGGTCTGCAAAAATAACGGTACCTGTATATACATCTCCGTAAGCAGGAATTTTTGCATGACGGACAACCTTCCCGGCAACATTGTAAACTTGAATTTCCAGGTAAGATGGCCCTTTTAACCCTTTAATTTCAAGATGCAGAAATTCATTGACGGGATTAGGCTGCAAAGAAACCTGAACGTCATTCGAAGAAATTTCAGCGAGACCCACTTGAATACCAACTGTTGCGAGTATCGTGTCACTGCATTGATTGATGTCTGTTACCACAATTGTGTAGTTGCCGGCTGACAAGGATGTAAACAATCCATTGTTCTGTACAGGCCCTCCATTCAGACTAAATGTATAAGGTCCGGAACCTCCATTCACACTTACGAGAATTACACCATTAGTTGCAACTGAGCTTGTCGCGTCAGTAATTGTTGAGCTCAATCCAAGTGAACATTGGTAATCCGCGCAGAATGTATGCGACTCGGAATAACCGAAGTTTGTTAGTGTATTAGTAGTGAGCACTACTCCATCCCATCGTACCAGTCTGAAATAACCGGGAACACCAAAATCAAATCCGTCGCCATAACTGTCGCGAATCACAAATTCATAACAGGAATCCTCCAGGCAAAAAACCTGTGTAGTAACAGTTTGCGACTGAGTATAATTTCCGCCGCTAAACATTAGGTTTCCGTGTGAATCATACAAATCCCATGAAGTTTCTTCCGGAAAATCGTCAGTCTTCAATTCCAGTGTCACATCGATTCCGGGCATGACGTTGGTAAATACAGCCTGCAGAGTATCATTGCTTGTATTTTGATCCGGTTGTCCATTGGGGGATGAAACATAACACATCACGGAATTGGATCCATTCAACAATCCTGTTATGCTTACATATAAAGTATCCTGTTGTCCGGCGCTCAAAGAAACGTTTGCAACAGAACTGACAACCGGATTGCCATTCAAAATATAATTTAATACAACAGAACTTAATGGGCTCGCTCCGTCATTTCTGATGATGTAGCCTGCATCACGTGAACTGCCACAAGCCAGCCCGGACACGCCTCTGAGCCCAAGCAAATTAACATCAAGATCTACAAGATGCGTTACCTCAGCACGAAGAGTATCGTTGTTGCGGTTTGCATCATTGGCCAAAGATGTATACACAGTAAAATTGTAGGATTGACCTATAACAGAAAGATCAGTGCTTGCTGCAAAGGAATAATCGACAGAACTATCCGGAAGCAATGTTCCTGTATAAGTTTCGGTTACTATGGTTCCCTGATCCACCTGGTAATGCACCTGGAAATTGGATTGTGCTACAATACCTGTATTACGAACATTTATTTTTACTATTTCAGAATTGCCAAGTCCTCCGGCAGTGACAGGCGTGAGCAAAGATGTTACCGCCAAATCATTTGAATCCTTTGCGAGAACAAATTTTACAATCCTGGTTGTCCAGTCATTGTTCCCCATGTATTCACCGGTAAACCAGAATGTGCCATTCTCAATAGGATCAACCGACATTTCGGAATAATCTCCCCAACGCCCGCCTTGGAAACTTCCCTGACCACTTGCAATTTGCATTTCATTAAATGTCATTTGACCGGGAGGGTCACCCGCACTTCGTGCAATGATTCGCAGTGATGGATTAGTTGTTGTACTCGAAACACTATAACCCAGAGCTATGTTCCCGAAAGCATCCTGAGCTATACTACCCATAAACCGATGTTCCGCATCAGGACTAACAGTTCCTTCCTGGTACAAACTCCATGGATTTGCACCTGACTTGCGCAACTCATACCATCTCACACCGGATGTATTTCCTGTTCCGTCGACATCGACTACATGATTGCAAAGCATGCTTTCATAGGAACCGAAATTCCGGTATTGAACTCTATGCATTAAAACTTGTTGCAATACATCCAGATTACCTCCTGAAGGTTGAGTAACACAATACCCAAATCCCGGACAAAGTTCACTGTCGAATGAAGTAACATTCAAATCAGTCGGTCCGGTAAGTGTTGAACTCCCGGGACTGCTCCAGTTCACAGCAAGTTCCCAAACTTCAAGATGATCTGTTCCCCCACCCCATGCATCGTCATAAACTCTGAGTACATAAGCAGGACTGCCGATAGGTGGTGGATTTGAACCATCCCAATCAGCGCCGGATGCAAGTTGGAAACCTATTGCACTAAAACCGGGAACTGTCCATCTGAGCAATTGAGTAGACTGCACTCCATTGATCATATCATTACGATTCAAGGCATATATAGGTGATCCGCCACTTCCTTCATTTGAACAAAAATAATAACCATCATTCCAAATGAAATATTTAGGATAATCCGGCAGCCCCGGTGTTTGAAAATCATACACGTAATAAGATCCCAGAGGATCACTGGTTTGAGAAATTGCAATCAAAACATCAGAAAATGAATTCGAGAGTTCCGAAAGCATCCATCGATCCGCTGCCTGATCATACATAACAATCGGATCTCCCAATCCGGTTGTTCCAAACTGAGTCCAGAATGTATTGCAAAATGCAGGGCCATATATGGAAGCACCTTGTTTATCGAAGATTTGAAAAAGGGTACCATTCCCTCCATTGGTCATTTGTATGAATTCGTTTTTACCAATTTCACCACAAGGATCCGGTGGATAGATATTAGGATCACTGAGACCTTCAATTGTAAAAATAGTATCTATATCCGACGCTGTACGATGTACCCTTCGATCCAGTAATGGATCCGCACCTTTTGGCAGCGCCTGAGGATTTAAAGTCGGATTGTATTCTTTCTCATTAAAAACCTCCTTCGCCTGTTTCAATTTATTTCCGGAAGGATTGCTGAGAACCGGTTTTGTGTCACGTAAAGGTTTTGTCAAACCCAGTAACCTAACCTGGGAAACCTGTGGATGATATACTTGTCTGGATAATAAGGCAGGATTAATTTGAGCGGACGAGTAAATCCAGAACATCATCAACACTAAGGAAAGGAAGTCTTTTTTCATTGGTTTATATTGAGAAGAACAACAAGGAAAGCAATTGCAACCTGAGTATAAATTTATATAAATATGTATTGCTTCGACCTGAAAAGATCAGCCGGACAAGGAATTATTCATTTTTTTTGGCAAATCATAAAAAAGCATAGATGAATATAAGCTCCTGTAATGCAAATACAGATTGTTACATTTGCCGGACAGAATCTGAGCCATGCTGACGATCAATCCAAAAGAAATAAAGACCAGTATTTTTCATAGTTACATGCTGGGAGCAATTGCCCCAAGGCCAATTGCTTTTGCCAGTACAGTAGATAAAAATGGAGTCCCCAATTTATCCCCCTTTAGTTTTTTCAATGCATTTGGAAGCAATCCACCTGTGATTGTTTTTTCACCTGCACGTCGGGTTCGTGACAATACCATCAAACACACCCTTGAAAATATCTATGAGACCATGGAGGTGGTGATCAATGTGGTCAACTATGCCATGGTCCAGCAAATGTCTCTTTCCAGTACTGAATATCCGAAAGGTGTAAATGAATTCGTTAAATCCGGATTTACACCGATCCCATCAGAGTTGATACGTCCTTTCAGGGTGAAAGAATCTCCTGTGCAGATGGAATGCAAAGTATTGGAAGTAAAAGAAACAGGTAATGAAGGTGGCGCGGCAAACCTGATCATTTGTGAAATTCTGAGAATGCACATTTCCGAAAGTGTACTTACACCGGAAAATAAAATCGATATCCATAAAATTGATCTGGTTGCACGAATGGGTGGCGACTACTATTGCAGGGCTTCCGGCTCTTCCATTTTCGAAGTGGCAAAACCGAACAGTGCTCTGGGAATCGGCGTAGATCAAATACCGGAATCCATTCGACTGAGTACAATTCTCACCGGAAACAATCTCGGGCAACTTGGCAATGTTCATCAACTGCCTGACAAAGAATCAATCATTGAATTCTCTCACAGGGATTTCATGAAAGAACTAAAACAAAGATTTGGACACCATCCGGAAATATTCATTTTGAAGATTCATGAACTTGCGAAAACTTTACTTGACAAGGGTCATGTAGAAGAAGCCTGGAAGGTGCTGTTAGCCGGACTTAATTTGGAATAATATATTTGTATATTTGGCCAACACTGAAAACAACCAATCCTCCGAATGAGTTTCGCGCCCAAAATTATCGCTACCGTTCTCCAGCAGCACTGGTACATTCCTTTCACCGTTTTCTTACTGGAATGGATCATGATCCGATTCTTCCTTCACTTTTCCTTCTCTAAAGCATTCCTGATTTCGCTTGTAGGAAATATCATCGCCCTTGTATCAACACTCATTCTAAGTTCCGCGTTTACAACGGTAAGCATATCCTTTTTAATGATGTTTGTTCTGATTGGTTCTACACTTACCGAGGTTTTTCTGACAAGCGCTATCTTCAGGATCGAAGTAAAAAAATCATTCATCCCTCTGGCATTAGGAAATGTGCTTTCTGCCGTAGCCTTGTGGGCAGTGCTTCCTCCGATTTAAGTTTCACCTGCTGAACAACTCAAGCCCTTACCACGGATCTGTTTCTGCAGGTAAATTCAGAGCAATATTCAAGACCCCGAAATTCCGCATCAGGCAATCATCCAAAAAAAAATCCCCCGGTATCGGAGGATTTTTTTAATTTTTTATAATCGTTTAAAACAGACCGTTAATTTCTGCATTGATCCGGTTGATGATTTTTCCCAGATCTTCCGGATTATCAGCAAAGTTCAGATCATCAATATCAATCACCAATAACTTACCCTGGTCATAAGTAGAAATCCATGCTTCGTAACGCTCGTTGAGTCTTTTCAAGTAGTCAATACGGATAGAATTCTCATAATCACGGCCGCGACGGGCAATTTGATTAACCAGTGTCGGAACACTGCCTCGCAGATAGATCAATAAATCCGGAGGTGAAACAAACTTATTCATCAGATTGAACAAACTCTGATAGTTATTGAAATCCCTTGTTGTCATCAAACCCATAGCATGCAGGTTTGGTGCAAATATGTTAGCATCCTCGTAAATAGTACGATCCTGGATAACTGTTTTTCCGCTTTGACGAATTTTTGTGATTTGTTCAAAACGGGAATTGAGGAAGTAAATCTGAAGGTTGAATGACCAGCGTTGCATGTCATCATAAAAATCGTTCAGATAAGGATTGTCATCCACATCTTCATAATGGGGTTCCCATTTCAAATTCTTTGCAAGCAAAGTTGCCAGTGTAGTTTTGCCTGCGCCAATGTTTCCGGCAATCGCGATGTGCAACGGTGCCAGTTGTTTTTTCGTTGGCGAATATTTTTCAGTGGACTTCACCGTGGTGGTTTTTGGTGCGGGAGTTTTATCCGTAGCTTTCACAGTAGATTTTGAAGCGCTTTTCTTAAGGGTGACGGGTTTTGAAGCCATGTCTTTTTATGTAATTTTATTTGTTGATACAATTGATGCGAATCTAAAAAGAATAAAAACTCAAAGAGTCACTTGTTAATAAATAAAGTTCCCGCTGTTCAATTCTTACGCTCAGTACCGAATCAGCTGCTGGCAATAGTATCGGCCGATCTTCAAGTTTTTTCAGATGAAACGCGTTACAACGTCCTTCTTTCAGATAGAGCAGTTCGTTTTCAATTATCTGAAATGATTTTAAACCGGGAATCGGGATGGTTTTATAAAACGTTCCATATCGGTCGAATACTAAGATTCCATTCAAGGGATCGTTCAAATAAACAAATCCCTCCGCTTCCAGCATAAAGTTTGGAGACATCTTGCCTTGCCCCCATTTCCGGATATCTCCACTCTGAAACGATACTTGCAGATCCAGGCTGACTTTCTTCAATTGATAATCCTGCAAATCAAAAATCCAGTAACCATCAACCATTGAATGACAAGAAAGTACGGGCTGAATAATTCCCAGATTTCGTAAATTGATCGTAGATTGAACAGCCAGATTGGAGTTTAATAAAATAATTTGTCCGAAATCAGGATAAAAAAGTTCTATTTTCATTGGGTTCGAAGCATCCACTGAACGCAACTCTCCAAGATTTTTCTCCATGAAATTTGCTTTCGGCTTTCCTCCCCCATCAAATTGCAGCAACTGATTGCCTACAATTACAAATGCATTCCCAAGATTATCCGTAGTAATGCATTTTACATGCTCGAATGGAATCTGATGTATCAGGACATAATCTTCGGAAGTCCGGGAAGCAGCAAAGAATAAATAAATAATGAGAATGAATTGCTTCATGAGTTGTGTACAGATTTCATCTGTCGCATAACTTCCGCGATTTCATCAATGAACACACGGTCATTGCACAATCGTGGAACTTTATGCTGACCACCAAGCTTTCCTTTGAATTTTAGCCAATTGTAAAATGTCCCCTGAGGTACCTGATGAACAATCGGGAACCTCAAAGCCATATCCTTGTAACGCTTCGCTTCATAATCGGAATTCAGCGATTTCAATGCAGTATCCAAAACATCTACAAAGTACTCCAGGCTCAGCGGAGCTTTTTCAAATTCAATCATCCATTCGTGAGCGCCATTTTCACCATCCGAAAAATAAACCGGTGCAACAGTATAATCTCTCACAAGCGCTCCCGTTTTTTCACAAGCCACACGGATTGCATTGTCAGAATTTTCAATAATCACCTCTTCCCCAAAAGCATTGATGAATAATTTTGTTCTACCGGTGATCTTTATTCGATAAGGATCTTTACATGTGAATTTAATCGTGTCACCGATAATATATCTCCACAAACCTGCATTGGTTGAAATTACCACAGCGTAATTCTTGTTCAATTCGACTTCGTCAAGTTGAATTGTAATTGGATCCTCCTTACCATATTCCGACAAAGGCATGAATTCATAGAATACGCCATAATCCAGCATCAGGAGCATTTCATCAGAACGCAATCGATCCTGAATTCCAAAAAAACCTTCTGATGCATTATATGTTTCCAAATAATTAAATGTACCGGATGGAATCAATTGCTGAAACTGATCCTTGTAAGGAGTAAAACTCACGGCACCATGAACAAACAATTCAAGATTGGGCCACACTTCCAGCAAATTTTTCTTACCGGTCACTTCAAGAATCCTTCTGGCGAGAACGAGAGTCCAGGTTGGTACTCCACTGATATTGGTCACATTCTCAGGCAAGGTTGCCTTCACCATCTTTTCAATCTTTTCTTCCCAATTATCCATTAATGCAATGGATAAATCAGGAGTTCTGATCCATTGTACCCAGAATGGAAGGTTCTGCAAAAGGATGGCGGAAATATCACCATGAAAGGAATCGTTCCTGTCAATGTTTAATTGGTGACTTCCTCCCAATGCAAGTCCCTTGCCTGAAAACATCAATGTCTCAGGATTATTGTTGCAATAAATCGCGAGTAAATCTTTTCCACCCTTGAAATGACATTCCTCCATCGCTTCCTGGCTTACAGGAATAAATTTGCTCTTCCCGGCTGTTGTACCTGAAGATTTCGCAAACCATTTCACATCCGTGGGCCAGAGAATATTCTGCTCGCCTTTCATTAAACGTTGAATGAAAGGATTTAGTGTTTCGTAGTTCTGAACAGGTACTCGATTTTTAAAATCGGATATAGTACGAATGGATTTGTAATCAAAACTAAGCCCCCATTCCGTATTTCTGGCGGATTCGATTAGTTTATTAAACCAGTCTTGCTGTACCTCGTGAGGATACTTCATGAACAACTCGATCTGATGGATCCGTTGTTTCATCAACCAGCTAAGTATGGAATTTAAAATGGGCATGCGATGGTTTATTTGTCAATTCTTACAGGGAATGAAATTTACTTTTCAGGCTGAAACAGCATCCATATCCTTATTGATTTTCTTTACGAGTCCCTGTAAAACTTTTCCCGGCCCAACCTCTACAAAATGGGTAGCACCATCCACAATCATATTCTGGATGGTTTGAGTCCAACGAACCGGACCGGTTAGTTGCGCCACAAGATTGCTGCGAATTTCATCCGGATTTGTCACAGGCATGGCATTCACATTTTGATAAACCGGACAAATCGGACTTGAAAAATGTGTGCTGCGAATTGCTTCCGCAAGTTCGGCGCGCGCGGGTTCCATCAGAGGCGAGTGAAAAGCTCCCCCAACAGGTAAAACCAAAGCTCGTTTTGCTCCGGCAGCTTTCATCTTTTCACAAGCAATGTTGACACCTTCAATAGAACCGGAAATGACCAATTGCCCCGGACAATTGTAATTCGCGGCAACAACAACATGTCCTCCTGCGGAAATTTCAGCGCAAATATCTTCTACAACTTTATCATCAAGATTCAGGATCGCTGCCATAGTGGATGGCTGTACCTCACAAGCCTTCTGCATCGCGAAAGCACGAGCCTTCACAAGGCGAAGTCCGTCTTCAAATGTTAATGCTCTGTTTGCAACAAGTGACGAAAACTCTCCAAGGGAATGACCGGCAACCATGTCAGGCAAAAATGTATTTCCCATACTCCGGGAAAGAATAACAGAATGTAAAAATATCGATGGTTGTGTCACACGGGTCTGCTTCAGGTCCTCATCAGTTCCGGAAAACATTAAATCTGTGATTCGAAAACCGAGGATTTCGTTGGCTTGCTCAAACATCTCCATGGCTTCATTGCCGGAATCGTATAAGTCTTTGCCCATCCCCACAAATTGTGAGCCCTGGCCCGGAAAAAGATATGCGCGCTTCATACAGGTATAAGATAATTTTTAATGAATTATTTATGGATGCTTAATGTTGATCTATTTTTCACCAATATAAGTAAAAGTTCCTTTTCAAAAATAACCAAATTCCATTGCAGGAGAAAAAAAAAGCTCCGGAATAATCCGGAGCCTGATAATCAGATAAATGTTATTTTAATTTCTTCTACCACCGAAAATTCGGAGCAGAGCAAGAAACAGGTTGATGAAATCAAGATACAAAGTTAATGCTCCAAGAATGCTCAGTTTCGCAGCACTTTCTGATCCGCTTTCAACATTCGCTCCGATATTCTTAAGCTTTTGAACATCATAAGCTGTCAGTCCTGTGAATACAATCACCGCGATAAAACTAATCGCATATCCCAATGCATCACTTCTCATGAACATATTTACCAGACCGGCAATTACAATTCCAATCAAAGCCATGATTAGAATGTTTCCAAGTTTGGTGAGATCAGTTTTGGTAGTATATCCCAGAACTGCCATTGTACCAAACATTGCGGCACTAATAAAAAAGACCTGGAATATCATTCCGTGAGTATAAGCAAGGAATATAAAGCTAAGACTGATTCCCATGATTACCGAATAAATCAGGAACACTCCTGTGAGCGCAGTGGATGACATGCGGTTAAAACCAAGACCCATCAACAGCACAAAACCAAGTGGCGCAAACATAACCACATAACCTAAACCTGAAAGACCTCTTCCTTCAGCGCTGATGAGGTAGCTCATGTAACTTTCATTCGTACCAAAAACATAAGATGTAATCGCCGAAATCGCAAGCGCGATGCCCATCCAGGAAAATACACTGGCCATAAAGGTTTTCGCAATCGGTTGTTGTCCAACCTGAGTTTGCTGTACAGTGTTAAAATTCCAATTACTATTGTTGTTTTCCATATTTCAATTTTGATTTTGAGAATACAAATATACTGATTTCAGTCCGGAAACTTCATTCCGGTTTTTAATGCAATTTTTAAATGATTTTGTCAGGCTTTTTACTCAAAAACCCTGCCTTTTGTCAATTCATGAAAGATTGGCAGAAATCAGACGGATAAACTCTGCCCTGGTCTTTTCATTTTCAAATTCACCGGTAAAAGCGGAGGTCGTTGCGACAGAATTCTGCTTCTGAATCCCTCGCATCAACATGCACAAATGTTTCGCCTCTATAACGACAGCAACACCGAGGGGTTTCAGCGTATCCTGAATGCAATCCCTGATTTCAGTAGTCAGCCTTTCCTGAACCTGTAAACGACGCGCAAAAGCGTCAACAATCCTGGGAATTTTGCTCAAACCAACTATGCAACCATTCGGTATATAAGCTACATGAGCCTTGCCGAAAAATGGCAGAAGATGATGTTCACACATGGAATAAATCTCGATATCTTTCACAATGACCATTTGCTTATAATCGTCATGAAAAAGCGCGGATTTCAATATTCCGGCAGGATCCAGATCGTAACCGTGAGTGAGAAACTGGATTGCTTTAGCGGCGCGCTCTGGTGTTTTCATCAAACCATCACGACTAACATCCTCCCCTATTAACTCAATCGTTGATGCGTAATTTTTTGAAATTTTTTCAACGAGCTGGGGATTGTATTGATCAATCTTCGCGTAACCGTCCATCTCATTTTCTTCAAGCATATTTTTGTCTATTGCCATAAGTGATAGGGGTTTTAATTTCCAAAATACTCCACATAATTTTTATCCGTCTCCTGTACCTTGATACAATGTAAAGCACATCCCAGAGCATTGATGGGTTGTTCAAGCTGTTTCCAGATTTCGATAGCAAGGACCTCTGTGGAACTTAGTTTTCCCTGCATGAAATCAACATCAATATTCAGATTTTTATGATCCACTTTGTCAAGGACATATTTTTTCAAAAGCACACTGATCTCTGCAAGATTGGCGACAAACCCTGTTTCAGGATTCACTTCACCCTTAACAGTAACCCATAACTGATAATTGTGACCATGCCAGTTTGGGTTCGAACATTTGCCAAAAACGTCTTCGTTTTTCTCAACACTCCAGTCGGGACGCGCCAGTTTATGTGCCGCGCTAAAAGATTCTTTTCTAGTTATATAAACCATCGAATGTGTAAAATGTTTACAAAGATACATTTTCAATACACAGGATCGGAAAAGTGTGTCCTATCTTTGCAATATGAAAATTTTGCTGGTTTCTGCCACCGAAAATGAAATGGGCTCCCTGGAAACGACCTGGTTTCGAAAAAACCAGGTGGATACCCTTATCACCGGTGTAGGAATGGTTGCCACCACGCATGCATTAACACGAAAATTACAGGACAAAACCTACGACCTTGCTATCAATATTGGCCTGGCCGGCAGTTTTGACCGCGGCATTCAGATTGGCGAAATCGTTCGGGTGACAGAAGACTTGTTCTCAGAACTTGGCGCTGAAGATGACAACCATTTTCTTAGCCTGAAAGAAATGGGCCTGGAAGGAATCGATATTTTCATAAATCTTGATGAAAATGAAAATCCCTTATTTAGCTCATTCCGGAAAGTCAGGGCAATCACAGTAAATACTGTGCATGGGAATGAAAATTCTATTGCAAACATCTGCAAACGATTGCATCCACAAATTGAAACAATGGAAGGTGCCGCATTCTTTTATGTTTGCGGAAAAGAAAATATCCCGGCTCTGCAACTTCGATCAATTTCGAATTATGTTGAAAAGAGAAATAAAGATGCATGGGATATTCCGCTGGCTCTCGGTAAACTAAATGCCACTGTCGCGGAATTACTGGAAAAAATTTAAACTGAAAAGGAACCGGATTTTGTCCAAAGAAAAAATAATAAAAATCGGGTACTCCCCTTGCCCGAATGACACGTTCATTTTCGATGCACTTGTACATAACAAGATTGATACCCGTGGTTTTCAATTTGAACCTGTCCTTGAAGATGTGGAAAAACTCAACCAGATGGCTTTCCGCAATGAACTGGATGTAACCAAACTTAGCTTCCATGCCTATGCACAGGTGAACAGCGACTATCAATTGCTCACCGCCGGTAGCGCTCTTGGAAATGGTGTCGGTCCTTTGTTCATTGCAAGACAGAGCAGCTCACATCCTGAATTGGATTTTACATCAGTCGCGATACCGGGAAAAAATACGACAGCGAATTTTCTTTTTAGTATCTTCTATCCTAATGTTAAAGTAAAGAAGGAGATGATTTTTTCCGCGATTGAAAATGCTGTCATTTCCGGAGAAACTGATGCGGGAGTGATCATCCACGAAAACAGATTTACCTATGAGCAAAAAGGTCTGGTGAAAATCGCGGATCTGGGTGAGCTCTGGGAAAAATCAACCGGACAGGCAATTCCCCTTGGCGGAATAGCTGTGAGAAGAAATTTTCCTTCAGAAATAAAATCTCAGATCAATCAACTCGTGAAAGAAAGTGTTGAATTCGCATTCAAACATCCTGACGAAAGCGTGGATTACGTTTGCGCCCATGCGCAGGAAATGGATCCTTCGGTGAGACAAAAACACATTGACTTGTATGTAAATCAATATTCCATCGACCTGGGTGAAAAAGGAAAAGATGCTATCCGTCTTCTCTTCAGCAAAGGGAAAGAAACAGGAATGCTGAAAGCTGAATTGAAGGACCTCTTTGTAAGCTGATCGATTTAGCAGCACGCTTTATTGGGGAAATACTACATTGTGCTTACCTTGCGAACGAATAATAAAATTCAGTTATGATCATCGTTACCGGAGCAGCAGGTTTTATCGGCAGTTGTCTTGTAGGACGTCTTTTAGAAGAAGGTTATAATGACATTGTCATTGTTGACGATTTCAGCAAACACGAAAAGGACGCCAATCTTTCCAATAAAAAAGTTTCTGCTATAGTTGAACGGTCGGAATTTCATTCCTGGCTAAAAAACAATCACCGCTTTGTTCAAATGATTTTTCACATCGGCGCCAGAACGGATACAACCGAGTTCAACAAAGCAATTTTCGATGAGCTCAATCTTAATTATTCAAAAGAAGTCTGGAATGCCTGTGTGGAATTCGGATTGCCATTGGTGTATGCTTCGTCTGCCGCAACATATGGAAACGGAGAATTTGGTTACAAAGACGATCACGACATCATAGAAAAACTCGTGCCCTTGAATCCCTATGGAGATTCTAAAAACGATTTTGACAAATGGGCGCTGAAGCAGGAAAAGAAACCATTTTTCTGGGCCGGACTGAAATTTTTCAATGTATACGGACCAAATGAATATCACAAAGGCCGAATGGCTTCAGTAATTTTTCATGCCTTTCAGCAAATTCTGAAAAATGGAAAAATGAAACTCTTCCGTTCTCACAAATCTGAATACCGGGATGGAGAACAACTCAGAGATTTCGTGTATGTCAAAGATGTTTGCAGTGTTTGCCTTTTTCTTCTCAACCACCGAAAAAATTCCGGCATTTATAATCTGGGTTCAGGAAAGGCCAGAACATTTCTTTCCCTTGCCAAAAACACATTTGCCGCGATGGGAAAAGAGGAGAATATTGAATTCATCGATACGCCAGCCGACATCCGTGATAAATACCAATATTACACTGAAGCCGATATGCGAAAATTAATCAGCATTGGGTACGAAAAACCATTTTACACTCTTGAAGAAGGAATTCGTGACTACGTTGTGAATTATCTGGAACCGAATCGTTATCTCTAGAAAATCGTTCTTTCCGACCCTCAATCGTTGACAATTTTCATTTCTGAAATCAGGCGATCAAGTTTGCCAACTTTTTCTATCAGAAATAAAACATAACGGATATCCACAGAGATATTTCTCCCGGAATTTTCATCATACATCAGGTCACTAACCATTCCTTCTGATGCCCGGTCAAAATTGACACCAATTAATTCTCCTTTTGCATTCAATACCGGACTCCCAGAGTTTCCATTGGTAGTATGATTGGATGAAAGAAAATTCACCGGTACAGTTCCATGAAAGGCATATCGTCCGAAATCTTTTTTTGAAATGAGCGCTTTCAATTGATCTGAAACATGATATTCCGTAGCATTCTTCCCTTCATTTTTAAGTATATCATCAAGGGTCGTCAGGTATGTTTTATACTTCTTTGATTTTGTAAAACCCTGCACTGTTCCGTAGGAAAGCCTCAATGTGGAATTTGCATCCGGAGATAATTTCTCTCCCTTTTTCATCTCCAGAATTCCTTTCATAAATTTCCGTTGGATAGCAGAAGACTCTTCCATGTATAAGTCATAGCCCGGCTGAACTTTCATTTTCTGATAACTCAAAATATCAGCGGAAAGTATCCACGCTGGATCTTTGCTGAGTAAAATGGCTTTTGTGGAATCAAAATTTTCGAGCACATCCGCCAGCTTACTCCGCTGTAGAAAAATTGATGTTGAATATACATCATGAGCATAGCGCTTAAAATCCAGAGAATACTCTTGCTTGATTTTATCAAAAATTGCGGGACGAGATGTGTCCGGCAGATTTTTCCAGCACAATTCAAGCATTGCCGCACACATCTTTTCATCAAGGGCGGGAGCATAATTTTTAAAGGAGCCAGAAATTCCTTTTTTCAATTTTTCCGCCAGCATATTTACTTTTTGAAGACCCAAACTGTCTCTGAAATTGCCTTCAATAAGCCCGCGAAAAGTATTTACATAATTCACCAGCTCGATTCCCATCAATGCTTCCGTTGTATAATCATTTAAGAAGCTGTATGCTTTTCCCCGAACAAGCACTGACCGGTAATCCTCCAACACATGGCCATATTCCTTTGATCTTTCAGGATTGGATTTTGTCCAGGAAATAAACTCATCCTCGAGCTTTTGCCGTTTCGAAATCACATCGAATTTTTCAATTCCCGCATTTTCGTACTTCCACTTTTTATAATAATTAACCACAGTTTTATACTTACTGGAATATTGCAATTGCACTGTATCATTCTGAGCCATCGCCTGCTCCCAGATTTTCAATTTCACATCTCGGATATTGACTTTGTCAGGATTTGTCTGGGAATAAATCATCCCAAGTGCATCACTCGTTGCATACAAATTTGTCTTGCCCGGAAATCCAAGAACCATTGTGAAATCACCGGATCTCACTCCACCAATGTTCACCGGGAAAAAGTACCGGGGACGAAACGGTTTATTATCCTTTGAATAATCAGCCGGCTTATTATCACTTCCGGCATAAATTCGCCATAATGAAAAATCAGCCTGCTCTCTTGGCCATAACCAATTGTCGGACTCACCACCGAATTTTGCGATGTCCAGGGGAGGCGCACCCACATAACGGATGTCACGAAAGACTTCAGTAATGAACATGTAGTATTTATTCCCATGGAAGAATGATTTCGTGGATGCTTTGTAATGTGTCCCATCCACTGCACTTCTTTCCAGACTGTCCGCAATTTGTTTAACCAGATTAGTTCTATCTTTTTCAGTCAATGAATCTGAAAGAAATGGCAATATGTTTAGTGTTACATCCCTGATCTCAATAATAAATGTAGCTGTTAGTCCGGGACAGGGAATTTCATCTTCTCTTGTTTTAGCCCAAAAACCATCTTTCAGAAAATTAACTTCAAGGGAACTAATAGACTGGATCTGGCTGAATCCGCAATGATGATTGGTTATCAGAAGACCTTCATTCGAAACTATTTCTCCTGTACATCCGCCGCCAAATTGCACAACTGCATCTTTGATACTGCTATGATTTATACTGTATATATCCTCCGCGGAAATTTTCATTCCGAGCGCTTGCATATCCTTTTCATTCATTTCTTCCAACAGATTTGGAAGCCACATACCTTCCTTCGCTGAAGAAAGAATTGTAAAAAAAATCAGAATCGGCAGGATAATTTTTCTGAATGCACCCATGATCTTGTGAAATGTATGAACAAAAATACCCAATAAAAAAGCCCGCCTTACGGCAGGCTTTTAAATCATTTTAGTTTTTTTTATCTTTCTTCAAGTACGGTGAGTTCTCTCTGGATATCCATCAGTGTTGACTTGATCTTTTCCAATGAGCTTTTCATTGCCATCTTGTCAACGAAATCATCTCCAAATGGAATCTCAAGCGTCGAAAAAGGAACATGTACCGGATTATCACTCAGCTTGTCTGTTTCAATTTCACTCACAGCAACTACTTCTTCTTCCTTCGGACGACCTTTCATTTCCTTTAATTCAGTTTTCGCTCCTTTGAGAGTAAAACCTTTCTCTTTCACCAAATGATAGATCTTTTTGAAATTTTCAATATCGCTGTGCGTATAAAGACGATTTCCTTTTTTGTTGGTCGCAGGCTTGATGATATCAAACTCTTTTGACCAAAAACGAATGTGGGAAGTATTTACATCAAACATGGAAGCTACTTCACCGATGGTGTAATACAATTTCTCTATTTCTTTCTCTTTATACGGCATAACTTTGAAATATAAGGTAGTGTACGAATATAGCAATTTATTCAAACATCCGAAAGTACCGGTACCGTGGTTATAAACAGGTGTCGGTGAGTATCAGTAAGTTGAAAAAAAAAAATGAAACCAGGATCATGCTTCCGGCCGAAATCAAAAGCCAGAGGGCTGCATGATTAGTCGAAGGATTGTCCGGCTCTGGCAGAAATTTCCAGCATTCTCTCGTATTCCTCCGGAGTAAGATCACTGTAATAGAAGTTCACCGGATTCACCGGATTGTTATTTTTCCTGACTTCATAATGCAAATGGGGACCGGTAGAAGTTCCGGAATTCCCCACGTATCCAATCAAATCACCACGGCTGATTTTTTGTCCCGGCCTTACTGTGACACGACTCATGTGACCGTACAACGTCTCATATCCGTAACCGTGATTGATGATCACATTATTCCCATAACCTCTTCCATCATATTCTACTTTGGTTACAGTACCTGTACCGGTTGCATGTATTTCGGTTCCGACAGGAGCTGTAAAATCCATGCCGGTATGCATTTTCACCGTCTTGTAAATCGGATGCACCCTCATACCATAACCGGAAGCTACGCGAGTCAGGTCTTTGTTCGCTACAGGCTGAATGGCAGGAATGGAAGCAAGCATAGTGGCCTTGTTCTTCACAAGTTCCCAGACTTCATCATAAGACTTAGACTGTACATAAAGTTGCTTGGAAAGCTTGTCTATCTTTTTGGTGACATCAATAATCAAATCTGAATCGTAATTGTCACGCAAAGCTTTGTACCGGTCGATACCACCATATCCTGCTTCACGTATCGAAGATGGAATCGGTTCCGCTTCAAAGATAACCCTGTAAATTGTATTGTCGCGTTCCTGGATATCACTCAGCACAGCATCAATTTGCTCCGAGCGCTGTTTCAGCAATTCAAGCTGATAGGTGGTTTCATCAAGCTGTCTGCGCAATCGTTTTTCTTTCGGTGAATCAAAAAAGTTGTAAGCGAAAAGCATGATCAAAGCACCAAACACTACAGCTGTTGCCAGCCAACCCAGAACGCGCAACAGACGCTTCCTCCAGGTGACGACAACGCGCTCATACTTGAGGCTGTGCGTGTTGAAATGATACTTTACGTTTGCCATTTTTTCGCAGGTACAGGTTTCCTGATTATCTTCGCAGGATTATAAATTTCATGCAAATATAAGCCCTTGAGGCATTTATCACAATACTCCAATGATGACTTCCGCTGAGATCAGAACCGCATTTCTGGAATTTTTCCGCAGTAAGGGACACCAGATTGTCCCATCCGCACCCATGGTCGTTAAAAACGACCCCACCCTGATGTTTACAAATGCAGGAATGAATCAGTTCAAAGACATGTTCCTTGGCAATAGTCCTGTAAAGTACAAACGAATCGCCAATACTCAAAAGTGTCTCCGAGTTTCAGGCAAACACAATGATCTCGAAGAAGTTGGTATTGATACCTACCATCATACGATGTTCGAAATGCTGGGGAACTGGTCCTTCGGAGATTATTTTAAAAAAGAAGCCATTTCCTGGAGCTGGGAACTACTCACCGAAATTTATAAGTTGCCTAAAGACCGATTATACGTCACCGTTTTTGAAGGTGATGCAAAAGAAAATCTGGCTTTCGATCAGGAAAGTTACGATTGCTGGAAAGCGCTTATCGCTGAAGACCGGATCCTTCGTGGGAACAAAAAAGATAATTTCTGGGAAATGGGAGATCAGGGACCTTGTGGACCCTGTACGGAAATACATGTGGACCTGCGTTCCGAAGAAGAAAGAAAGAAGCTGGATGGAAAATCGTTGGTCAATGCAAGCCACCCACAGGTGATTGAAATCTGGAACAATGTATTCATGGAATTCAATCGTAAAGCGGACAGCAGCCTGGAGCCACTTCCGGCACGACATGTTGACACAGGAATGGGTTTCGAACGTTTGTGTATGGCTTTGCAGGGTAAAACTTCCAACTATGATACCGACGTATTCCAACCGCTCATCCAGTTTATCGCGACTCGTTCAGGAATCAAATATGGCTCCGATGAAAAAACGGATATCGCTATGCGAGTTATGGTTGATCACATCCGTGCAATCACCTTTGCAATCGGAGACGGACAGTTGCCAAGTAATAACAAAGCCGGTTATGTAATCCGACGAATTCTTCGTCGTGCTGTTCGTTATGCTTTCACCTTCCTGAATTTCAAGGAACCCTTCCTCAATAAACTCGTTCCGCTGCTTGCTGATCAATTCAGGGATGTATTCCCGGAAGTAAAATCACAACAGGATTTTATCCAGCGTGTCATCCATGAAGAAGAGCAGGGCTTCCTTCGTACACTTGAAACAGGTATCCGGAAATTTGAAGAGAATAAAAACAAAAACATTACCGGAGAATTTGCATTTGAACTATACGACACCTTCGGCTTCCCGATCGACCTGACACAACTGATGGCAAGAGAATCCGGCAAGGATGTCGATATGGATGGTTTTCACAAATGTCTCGAACAACAAAAAGAAAGATCCCGTGCTGCAGGAAGTATGGACACGGATGATTGGGTGGTACTCCGTGATGAAAGTGGTGTTGAATTTGTAGGCTATGACGAATTCGAATGTGATTGTGTTATTCTCAAATACCGTAAAGTCAAATCGAAAAACAAGGTTCAATATCAGCTTGTGCTGAACAAGACTCCATTCTATGCTGAAAGCGGCGGCCAGATCGGAGATACAGGTTCATTGGTTTCGGCAAATGAGAAAATTATCATTACCGATACACAAAAAGAAAATAACCTGATCATTCATTTCTGCGATCGGTTACCGGAAGATTTGCTTGCAAAATTTCATGCAAGTATTGATAAAGAAAGCAGAAGAATGATCACCAACAATCACTCCGCGACACACCTGATGCATTCCGCTCTGAAACGTGTTCTTGGCGAACATGTGAATCAAAAAGGATCACTTGTAAATGCGGAGCAAACCCGTTTTGACTTTTCACATTTCAGCAAAGTAACTGATGATGAAATTGCACAGATCGAGCGAATGGTGAATGAAAAAATCAGAGAAAATATCCGCCTGGAGGAACAAAGAAACGTACCCGTACAAAAAGCGCTGGACATGGGTGCTACTGCTCTGTTTGGAGAAAAATACGGGGAATATGTTCGTGTGATTACGTTTGATCAGGAATACTCCCGTGAACTCTGCGGAGGAACACACGTGGCCTCAACCGGACAAATCGGATTGTTTAAAATCGTTTCTGAGGGAGCAGTCGCAGCCGGAGTTCGACGAATCGAAGCAATTACTGCCGACAAAGCCGATGAGTATTTTAAACAACAGGAAGAAAAATTAAATCAGCTCAATGAGCTTTTGAAAAACCCGAAAGATCTTACGGAAAGAGTCAAACAATTGCTGGAGGAAAATTCCGCTTTACAGGAGAAAATGAATCAGTTTGTTTCTCAGAAAGCGCAGGGAATCAAAAACGAATTGATTTTGAAAGCCAAAGAAATAAACGGCATCAATCTCATCGTCGACAAACTCGATTTACCTACGGCTGAAGCTATCAAGAATATTTCTTTCGAATTAAAAAATCAGGTTAACAACTTGTTTTTCTTAGCAGGTGCTGAGATCGACGGCAAAGCTCATTTGTCGCTCATTATTTCCGACACTCTGATCAAGGATAAAAACCTGAACGCGATGAACATCATTCGTGAACTCAGTAAAGAAATTCAGGGTGGCGGTGGTGGACAACCTTTCTATGCGACAGCAGGTGGAAAAAATCCGGATGGAATTGAAAAGGCCCTGGAAAAAGGGAGAAGTCTGGTTTTAGGCCTGAGTTGAGAGTTGTGAATTATGAGTTATGAGTTATGAATTATGAGTTATACTGCACTCTCAGTATTTATAACTAACAACTAACACCTAACAACCAACCACCAACAACCGACAACCAACAACCAATTTATCTCCCACCCCAACTCCCCTCAATACATATCATATTCATAACGCGTTCCGAAGTGTTTGTCGCCTCCGCCGCGGGATGTATCGATTTCAAAAGTTTGTTCAGCAATAATATTACCGGCATCGTCATACTCATAAATATTTTTCTTCAACAACATTCCGCTTCCATCGTACAGCTCCTGGGTAATTAAACGATCCTGTTCATCATAAGAGTAGCGGATTGACTTGGAATAAAAATCCTTGTAATGACGTTCAATAACATTATCGCGATCATCATAAACTGTTTTCACAGCGGAAATTAATTTACCGTCAGGCGTTGTCTGAACAGAGGAGATCTCTTTTCCTTTCTCGTTAAGCTTAATCAATGTTTTCGTTTTGATTTTTCCATCCGGGAAATACTCCATTTCTTCTACTTCATTGGAAGCAGAATCCAAAGCAAACGACAATCGTTCTACAACTTTTTCATCCTTATCGTATTTGGTTCTTTCAATAAGGCTGCCTTTGTCATCGTATTTCATTTCTTCACGAACATCGAAATCTCCTTCTTCATCAAAACGTTTGACGCTAATAATGTTTTCCTTTTCATCATAAGCATATTCCGCACGTTCACCCGCGTCATCTCCATAATATTTCGTCTCTTCCAGCAACAGTCCTTTCTCATCACGTTTGAGTACTCTCCGCTCGGTCACATCGTCTATGGCATACAATAAAATATGCTCCTGAAGTTTACCCAATTTCGAATACACATAGGTATTCCGCTCTTCAAGTTCACCGTCATTATCAAATTTTGATTCTGAAAGGATATTACCCTGATCATCCATTTCAACAACCAATTCCAGGAACTCTTCATCAGCTTTGTTCATCAATTCTGAAAAGCTGTAATTTTTATACCGCTGGGTAAATCTGCGAACTGTTTTAATTTTTGCTGACATAAATTATTTGTATTGAATGATTATGCAAATGTATTCACTTCCTTTTCAGTAATTTTTTTATCTGATAAAATCACCAGTCGTTCGATAACATTCCTCAGTTCCCGGATATTTCCTGTCCAGGCTTTCGATTGAAGAGCGTTCAAAGCATCCGCTGAAAAACTTTTCAGTGGCATCCCGTAATCTTCACATATTTCCTTCACAAAATGTTCGGCAAGGATCGGAATATCATCCTTTCTTTCTTTGAGGGAAGGTACATGAATTACAATCACGCTTAAACGATGATACAAATCTTCACGGAAATTTCCTTTTTCAATTTCAGCTTTCAGGTCTTTATTGGTTGCGGCTAATACACGCGGACTCACCTGGATTTCCTTCTCCCCTCCAACCCTGGTGATTTTATTTTCCTGCAAAGCACGCAAAACTTTCGCCTGCGCGGAAAGACTCATATCACCGATTTCATCCAGAAAAAGTGTTCCATTATTCGCCTGTTCAAATTTTCCGATCCTTTGCTTTATCGCGGAAGTAAACGCGCCTTTTTCGTGACCAAACAATTCGCTCTCGATCAATTCAGACGGGATTGCGGCGCAATTCACTTCAATGAGTGGTCCGGTAGCACGCTGACTTTTTTCATGAATCCAGCGAGCAACAAGTTCCTTACCCGTACCGTTACTTCCTGTTATCAACACTCGAGCATCTGTAGGAGCTACTTTGTCGATCATGGATTTGATCTGTGAAATTTGCTCTGACTTCCCAATCATCTCCCGGGTTTTGAAAACTTTTCGTTTTAAAGTCTTGGTTTCACTGATCAGTGAAGATCTGTCAAGCGCGTTTCGGACCGTAACAAGCAAGCGGTTTAGATCAGGCGGTTTGGCGATATAATCAAATGCTCCACTTTTGATAGCATCCACAGCTGTTTCAATCGTACCATGACCGCTGATCATAACAACAGGCAAGTCCGGGTTGAGTTCCTGCAATTTAGCAAGCACCTCCAGTCCATCCATCTTGGGCATTTTAATATCGCAAAGTACAAGATCGAACGAACTGCTTTCTACCTTTTTCAAGCCTTCGGCGCCATCACCTGCTTCATCCACTTCAAATTTTTCATACTGCAAAATTTCCCGCAAAGTGTTGCGGATCGCTTTTTCATCATCAATAATCAGAATTCTGGGCATGGAGGGAAGGATATCTCTGTTTTCGTTCTGCTAAAATACAAAAACAACGTGATTTCCCTGAAGCAGTTTTCGCAGCGATTCGGATTAATATACACTCAAATTAAGGCGGTCGGAATGAAAAGGAAAATGATGAATTAAAACTCAGCTCTTTATTTGTAACCTGTTCAACAATGCGCCTTCCTTCAATGAATAAGCCGAATATTCCATTCTCGAAATCGAATATTTCTTCATCACAAAATTGGTAACGATACTGGCCAGAACAATCATGTCTACACGCATCCGCAACAATCCTTTTAAGCTCAGTCGCTGACTTCTTGTAGATTGAATCAAATAATTGTGCAGATCAAAATACTGCTTCAAATCAAATTCATAACTTAACGAACTATTGCTGAGCGCTTTCCCAAAATTCTTGTATCCGACAATATCTGTGTAAGATTCAAATGACCCGGCAGAACCGATGACTCTTCTAACAGGGTACTTACTCATCATTTCCGATAAGCCTGATAATTGATCATCCAGGTAAGTCTCTATTTCATGAATTTGACTTCCGGTGATCGGATCAGAAGGTGAAAAGTGTTCCAGCAATCGTGCTACTCCGATATTATAACTGTGTTTCCAAATCAAACCACTTTCATTACAAAGGATAAATTCTATACTTCCTCCGCCAATATCCATAATGAGGACAGGCTTTTCATCCAGAATTACACACTGACGAACTCCATAATAAATCAGTTCCGCTTCCTCAGCACCTTTGATAACCTGTATTTCGATTCCTGTAGCTGCATACACGTCTTTCACAAAATCTATCCCGTTATCCGCGCTCCGAATCGCTGATGTAGCAAATGCATGAACTTCTCTGACTTCAAATTTCCTGATCGTATTTTGAAGTGAGAGAAGTGCCCGAACTCCTCTTTTAAATGCCGGTTTCTGTATATGGTTTTTCCCTATGCCGCCCTCACCAAGTTTCACAACTCTTTTTGACTGATGAAGAATTTTAAATGTCAAATCCGATTCCGCTTCCACAATAAGCAGAAGAAAAGTATTTGTACCAAGATCAAGAATAGCGTGCTTCATAGAGCAGGGTGTCCGGGTTAATTTCAACAATCCATTAGGATCAATCCCGGAAAAAATCTCAATTGTGGTAACGTAACCATTTCCACATTTCTTTATACGAGACCTTTTTACCGTACATGAGAATTCCGGTACGATAAATCTTGCCTGCTATCCAGGTAGTAAAGATAAATCCGATGATCAGCAATACCATAGACAAAATGATCTGGTAAGCAGGAACCCCAAAAGGTATTCTGACCATCATTACAATCGGAGAAGTAAATGGAATTATAGAAAACCAGAAGGCGACATTCCCCTGAGGGTTATTGATCACATTTATTGCCGCTACATACGCTATAATCAAAGGTATCGTCACCGGTAACATAAATTGCTGGGTATCTGTTTCCGAATCAACAGCCGCGCCAATTGCCGCGAACAAGGCACTGTAGAGCAGGTAACCGGCGAGAAAATAGAAAATAAACATTGCGATCAGCAGTGGAAAATTAATCGATGACATCATCTCCGATATTTTAGCTCCGGTTTCTCCTTCAGGTTGCATCAGCTGCTGTTGCAATGCAGGATTGCCTGACATTCCGGGTTGTACTTTCATCATGGTCTCGATTTTTTCCTTCTCAGTTTTTCCATTCATCATCACGGAAGTCACTCCACCGTAGACCACAAAACTCAAGACAACCCAAAGCAAAAACTGAGTAAGACCAACCAAAGCTACACCCACAATTTTTCCCATCATTAACTGAAAGGGTTTCACAGAAGAAATAATCACTTCAACAATACGGCTTGTTTTTTCTTCCATCACCCCTCGCATCACCATTGCGCCATAAATGAATATAAAGAGATAGATCAGCAAGCCACCGGCAAAACCAAGGCCGGAGGTGAGAGGAGTACTCGTCTCCTGATTTTTCATATCACGCGTTCGGATATCCACATCCGTACGAATGGATTTTAATTTCTCTTCATCAATTCCCGCTTCAATGTATTTATAGGTATTGATTTCTTTTTCGATAGTGAATTTTATCTTTGAAATCACATCCAGTCCGGGTTGTGATTCAGAATAAAAAGTAACCGCTTTTTCAAGCAATGCCACGTTTGGTGTGGCAGGAATGTACAGCACACCAAAAATCCCATTGGTCTTACTTCTTTTTCTCACAGAGTCGACAGGATCCTGTGTGTACATGAAATGCAGACGCTCATTGTCTTTGAATTTACCATCGAAAAGATGCGAATCATCAATGACCGCGATCGTCTTGACTTCGGTGTCGACCCGATCCAGCATAAACGCGACAACGAAGATACCTCCCATGAGTACTGGACCCAGGATGGTCATCAGCAGGAATGATTTCTTCCGGATGCGGGTAAGATACTCCCGGCGAATGACAAGCAGAATTTTATTCATGGAAATAAGTAATGAAAATAACTTTAATCTGAACCAATTAATATTAAACGTTTACAACAGCTCCCCTGGAGGACAATTCCGTAGCTTCATTTACTTTCTGAATAAAAATATCATTCATGCTCGGAATTATTTCCCTGAACCCAAGGATCTCAACATTAGGAATCAGCAATTGCAGAAGTTCATTGGTAGTATGTTTCCCCAACATTCTGATCTTCGCCAACTGATGATCCGAATCTTCCTTCAGATCGAGCAATTCAAATCCTGTCCACAATGCATTTGTAAAAGCTATTTTATTTCCGACATATTGAATTTCAAAAGAGTTGGACTTATGCTGTTTTCTAACGTCTTTCACTGCTCCCTCCAGAATGACTTCCGCGTTATTGATCAAAGCAATGTGACTGCACAACTCTTCCACACTTTCCATACGGTGAGTGGAAAGCACAATCGTTACTCCTTTGTTTTTAAGTTCAAGCAATTCATTCTTTATCAATTCAGCATTGATCGGGTCGAAACCGGTAAACGGTTCATCCAGAATTAAAAAATCAGGATCGTGAAGAATTGTTGTTATGAATTGAACTTTCTGTGCCATCCCTTTGGATAATTCCTCCACTTTCTTTTTCCACCAGGTTTGAATCTCAAATTTTTCGAACCAGTATTTCAATTTCTTCATCGCTTCAGCCCTTGACAGTCCTTTCAGCTGAGCCAGATAGAGTGCCTGTTCTCCGACTTCCATTTTCTTATACAATCCGCGTTCTTCAGGCAAGTATCCCATGTGCCCAATATGCTTTTCTGTTAGCGGCTGTCCTTTGAAAAGTATTCGGCCGGAATCCGGAGCTGTTATTTGTGTAACGATTCTGATCAGCGAAGTTTTTCCCGCTCCATTAGGACCCAACAGTCCATACACACTTTGGTCCGGAATATGAAGTGTCACATCCCGCAAAGCAACATGACCGGCATATCGCTTGGTTACATTTTCAATTTCAATGATGTTCATAGTGAATATAATTCATCAAAAATAAGAATCCCCGGCTCAAAAAAGCCGGGGATCAAAATTAAATTTTAGAATCAGGAATGAAAAAACTCCTTCATTTTATCATAGAAACTTTTATCTCCTTTTCCGGGATTGGGTTTAAAATTCGGAGAGTTCCGAAGCTGATCCAAAAGTTTCTTTTCCTCAGATGACAAATGCTGAGGTGTCCATACATTGATGTTAACAAGCAAATCTCCTCTTCCATAACTATTCACAGACGGGAGCCCTTTGCCTTTCAAACGGAGAACTTTCCCTGCCTGAGTACCGGCGTCGATCTTGACCTTTGCTTTACCCTCAAGTGTAGGAATCTCAACGGATATTCCAAGAGCGGCATCGGCAAAGTTCAGATACAAATCGTGCAGGAGGTGGTTTCCATCGCGGTGAAAATGCGGATGATGTGCCTCTTCAATTACAATAAGTAAATCACCGGGGATTCCTCCGCGTTCAGCAGCATTACCTTTGCCACTCACAGTGAGCTGCATACCTTCACCCACACCAGCCGGGATATTGATGGAAATTACTTCCTCTCCTCTCTGAACCCCGGATCCAGAACAGGATTTACATTTATCAGTAATTGTCTGGCCTTCGCCATGACAGGTAGGACAAGTCGTTGTAGTCCTCATCTGTCCGATGAAGGTATTTGTAACCCTGTGTACCTGTCCTGTTCCTGCGCAAGTTGTACAACGGTTAAAAGAACCACCATCCTGCGCTCCTGAACCTTTACAGGTTGAGCAGGCAACTTGTTTGTTAACTTTTATTTTCTTCTCAACACCGTGAGCGATTTCCTCAAGGGTTAACTTCACTTTGATGCGAAGATTTGTTCCCCGGTTAACTCTTCTGCCTCCTCCACTTCTGCCTCCTCCAAAAAAACTTTCAAAAGGACTTCCTTCAGATCCGAAGATATCCCCGAAATGAGAGAAAATATCTTCCATATTCATTCCACCACCGCCACCAAATCCACCATTTCCTCCAACACCCTGATGTCCGTACTGATCGTAGCGTTGCTTTTTCTCTGCGTTGCTCAGAACTTCATAGGCTTCCGCTGCTTCTTTGAATTTATCCTCCGCTTCCTTATTACCGGGATTTTTATCAGGGTGATACTTCAAAGCCATTTGCCTGTAAGCCTTTTTGATTTCAGCTTCAGACGCACTTTTTTGTACTCCCAGTACTTCGTAATAATCTCTTTTGGACATAATTCTTTATTCAGCTGTAACAGGTCTATTCTAAAAAAAAATGAGCATCATCGGACAGAGAAATTAATTCCCCACGATAACTTTCGCATGACGGATAACTTTATCATTGAGATAATATCCTTTTTCAACTTCTTCAATCACTTTTCCTTTTAAATCTGCCGAAGGAGCCGCAACATTGGTAATCGCATCGTGCAGATCAGCATCAAATACTTTTCCCACAGATTCCATTGCTTTTAATCCCTTAGCCTCAGTGGTTGATTTGATTTTATTGTAGATAAGTTGAATTCCTTCACGGATAGATTCCACTTCCTGTGTTTGTGGAAAAGATTTCATTGCACGCTCCATGTCATCAATCACCGGAAGAATGGAAAGAAAAATTTCCGCACCGGCCATTTTATTCTGCTCTATACGATCGCGCGCTACCCGTTTTTTGTAATTATCAAATTCCGAGAACATCCGCAGAAGACGATCCTTGGTTTCCGATAATTCTGCTTCCAGTTTTGCAACCGGATCTGCTTCCGCTTCTTCTGCTGCAGGCAATGCACCTTCCTCTGTTACTTTGCTGGTTGCATTCTCATCAAAATTGCTGGTTTTTCCTTCTGAATTCTGGTCTATTGTCTCGTTCATATCCTGCTTTGACTTCATTTCCTTTTCCCGGTTAAATATTTTTCTAAAACTAAAGGCTTTCTGCTTTCTCAAGGATTTTGCCATGCGTGTATAAAAGCCAATTTGTCAGCGTATAAATGAAAAGACAGAAGAACACAGGTCCTTCTGTCTTTTTTTGAAGAAATTATTGGATTACTTAACAATCAGTTTTTCAAGCTGTTGCTCGAGAGTTGCCCCCCTCAGGTCTTTGGCAATGATTACTCCTTTTTCATCAATCAGCCAATTGGTTGGTATAGCCTGAACACCATACATTTTAGCTGCATCAGAATACCACCATTTCAGATCACTTACGTGGTTCGGCCATTCCAAACCATCCTGTTTGATGGCGTTCATCCAGGGATCCTTTGCTTTGTCAAGGGAAACACTATAAACAGTAAAACCCTTGGCTTTTTGATATTTTGCGGCTTTATATTTTTGGTATGCTTTTACAACATTAGGGTTTTCCATTCTGCATGGACCGCACCAGGAAGCCCAGAAATCAATCAATACAATTTTACCGCGGAGGGAAGAAAGTGGAAGTGGTTTTCCGTCCGGTGTGTTCAACTTAATATCCGGAGCTATGTTCCCAATCTCGGTTCCAACAGGTAATTGCTGAGCAGAAACTCCTGAAAACCAAGATTTTACAAGAACGATAAATGCTAAAATTGCTATTTTTTTCATTTTATAGGTTTTGAAGGCTACAATTGGTCAAGAATCCTGCCAATCAGTCTGCAAATATAGTTATTAAACCAGAAAAACTGAAGCCTAAACCCTTGTAATACTGGCACCCAGGGCATTCAGTCGTTCGTCGATCCGTTGATAACCCCGGTCGATCTGTTCGATATTGTGAATTACGCTTTTTCCTTTAGCAGACATTGCGGCGATCAATAAGGCTACCCCTGCCCGTATATCCGGCGATGTCATTTGGATTGCACGCAATGGGAACTTCCGGTTCAATCCAATCACTGTTGCCCTGTGCGGATCACAAAGAATGATCTGAGCTCCCATATCAATCAGTTTATCGACAAAGAACAAACGGCTTTCAAACATCTTCTGATGAATGAGTACTGTTCCATTTGCTTGTGTAGCCGTAACGAGAATGACACTCAATAAGTCCGGAGTAAATCCCGGCCATATCGCGTCCGCTACTGTAAGTATGGATCCATCGATGAATGTTTCTATTTCGTAATGCTCCTGTCTTGGAATAAACAAATCATCACCCCGAAGTTCCATCCTGATTCCCATCCTTTCAAAAACTCCGGGTATTACTCCCAGATTTTCAAAGCTTACATCCTTGATAGTGATTTCAGATTTGGTCATAGCTGCCAGACCGATGAATGAGCCAATCTCAATCATATCCGGCAGCAGTTTGTGTTCTGTTCCCTTCAGACTTGCAACTCCTTCTATTTCCAGGAGATTTGAGCCGATGCCATGAATCTTTGCTCCCATCCTGTTCAGCATTTTACACAACTGTTGGAGGTAAGGCTCACAAGCGGCATTGTAAATCGTAGTCTTTCCCTCTGCAAGCACAGCCGCCATCACAATATTGGCTGTTCCGGTTACTGAAGCTTCATCAAGCAACATGTAGCATCCCTTCAACTTCTTCGCGTGGACATTGTAAAAACTGTCCTTGTCGTTGTATTCGAATTCCGCGCCCAGTTTTTGGAAACCGATGAAGTGAGTATCCAAACGTCTTCTGCCAATCTTGTCACCACCCGGCTTTGGAATACGTGCTTTGCCAAACCTTGCCAGTAATGGGCCAACAATCATGATGGATCCTCTTAAAGCAGCAGCCTGCTTTTTGAATTCGGAAGTATCCAGATAGTCCAGATTAATATTCTTCGCTTCAAATGTAAATTCACCTTTGAGTACACCTGTTTGTTCAACATGAACACCCATGTGCTGCAACAATTCGATGAGTTTATTTACATCACGGATATCGGGAATGTTGCGGATCAGAACTTTTTCCGGCGTCAGCAGTGTGGCGCAGATAATTTGTAAAGCCTCATTCTTCGCTCCCTGAGGAGTGATCTCCCCATGCAATTCCAAACCGCCTACTACTTCAAAACTATTTCCCATCACACTGTGTTTTACCGGATTAAGATAGATTTTCGATGAATTGTTCCATGGGTAAATTTACCCTTGAATTACACTACGAAATAAGAGAGGCGAAGTGAAAGAGAATGACCTGCGTTTAAAAGTTTTGAACATTACCAAATGAAAAACGCCGGCTATTCCGGCGTTCATTTAAGTTGGTAGTTCTCTTTAATCAATTGTTCTGTTCCGTCACTGGTGCCCTCGCCTTCTCTTTACGAACCATTCGGGAATGCAGTGTGATTTTATTGTCAAATAAAAATCGAAAGAATAAAGCTGTCCAGGAGCGATGGTGCTTCAGCGGATTATAATATTCCGGCGCTTTGCTTTTTATTTCAGGCAATTTGTTCCACGGTACGCTGGGAAAATCGTGATGTTCATTGTGAAAACCAACATTGAAGGCAACGATATTGAGAGGACCATAATAACTGTAAGTTTCCTGCTTCTCATCCAGGGTAAGATAATGCTCCTGGATCCAGCGCGCTCCTAATGGATGCAACCCTACGGAGAAGAAAAAACTAAGCAACAGAAACAAAAATGCCTGAGGTCCCCACAATATCCATATCGCCGCATCGAATGCAAATTGAACAACCCAGTTTGTTACAATCCAGCCATCAATTGGTTTTATTGTTTTCAAACGGAAAGTCCTGATCAACTGGAAAAACGGGAAGAGAAACAACCATAAGGCTTTGCTGAAAAAATTATTTCCAAACAAACGCGCCTCCCAGAAATCCGGAAGATCCGCATCCCAATCGTGATGCCCCTGGTAGGAATGATGCATCAGGTGATAGCGGGTAAAGGATACTGCGCTTGGTAAACCATGTGGAAGATTCGCGACAATCGACGCGACGTAATTCCAGAATTTTTTCCTAAACAGAAGGTTGTGCGAACACTCGTGAATGAGTACAAACAATGCGTGGTTGAAGAATGCACCCACCAGGTATGCGACCAGCAACATTGCCCACCAGGGTGAGTCGCGGAGATACCATGCCAAAAAAATCATTGAACCGACACAGAAAAGAATCGCCAGAATTGTGTACGGATTTTTTCCGATCAATTGTCTTACATCCGGGTGACTCGCAAGAATTTGTTTCGTGCGTTGTTTATGTGGTTCCGGTTCATCGGAATAACTGAAAGATTTGTTAGAGCTCATTGTTGAATTTCAGAAATGAATAATAAATTACTGAGGGGAAAATTCCGGATTAAAAGACCCGGATTATTTTCTCTTTCCTTTTCCTTTGATCATTCGTTTATTCTTGTTCTTCAAAGCGTTTTCTCTTTGCATCTTCTCCTTGTTCATCGCGAGTATTTCTGCGGTATGATTCAGCTTGGCCGATTCATGCAAGCGGAGATTTCCTGCGGATAACTCTTCGAGATGTTTCAGGATTGTGGAATCATCTACAGTATCCTTATTCCATGTCAGGTATGACATCTTCATGAAATTGGCCAGGTTCTGAGTAATCTGTTCTTTTCTCGGACCTTCTTCCATTTCTGCAATTTTGCGGATCATGGCTTCCATGACCTTACCATAATACTTGTAACGAATATCACTGGTAGGATAATGAAGCTGACGAGGTTTTGCTTTTACCACTTCTTTCGAAGGAATCGGAAATGGAGAATCAACGTCCAGTTTGAAATCAGAGAGAATAAACAAATGATCCCACAGTTTGTGTTTATAATCAACCAGCTCCCGAACCTGTGGGTTCAGACAAGCCATGGCTGTAACTATTGCCTGAGCAGCTTTGTTTCTCGCGTCGCGGTCTTCAATGGTAACGGCGTAGGTAACCATGTTGCGAATACTTCTTCCATACTCTGAAATTGGAAGTAATTCACGCTGGCTGTTGTAATCCATACCAGCACTCCAGTCCACGAATGAACTTTTCTTTTGTGTTTTTGACATGTATAAAAAATAAAGGGAAATTAAGCGAATCCTTCCCGGTGTAATGAACTAATTTGATAAATAACCCGGTGGAGGAATTTTCGTCTCGCGAACAAATATATTCAAAACAAACTCAACTTCCAATGATCTTCAGTTTTGCATACTTCAAAAGCAGCTGTTTTTGGCCAAATCCCTGAAAAAATATCGTCGCCTTCAGGTCAGATGCCTTTCCTTCGACCAATAATACCTTTCCGGGGCCAAAACGCTGATGTTCAACCTGCATACCTGCCTGGATCAGATTGGCATCATCGGAAACAAAATTTTCTACTTCGGAAGAGTCAATTTTCTTGAGATGCTGTACCGGCTTTTTCACCAGGGGAGTATCCTTTTTTACAGGTCGCGGATCCCACCTTTCTTCCATGTGCTGATCGAAGAACAAATTGCCATGATGCTTGTGATTTTGACCTCCGACTTCTTCAACAAAATCCGGATCGATCTCTTCGATAAAACGACTGGGTTCACAATTGATGAGATTTCCCCATTTGTATCGTGAATTCGCAAATGAGATAGTCAACTTCTTTTCAGCACGGGTGATCGCAACATAAAAAAGCCGGCGTTCTTCTTCCAAATCCTCCCTTGAATCCATGGACATCTGAGATGGAAATAAGTTTTCCTCCAGTCCTACAATAAACACAGCAGGGAACTCCAGACCTTTTGCTGCATGAATTGTCATCAGACTCACTTTATCATCATTCTCCGGATCTTCATCATCCGCATCAGTTAGCAAAGAGATATCTTGCATAAACTGATCCAGTGTACGAATAGCTTCCGGATCCTGATTCAACTCTTCATCACCTCGAGGAGTGATGCTTCTTCCTGTTTCAACAAATTCCTTAATACCATTCAATAACTCCTGAACGTTTTCATACCTGCTCAGTCCTTCCGGTGTTTTGTCGGAATACAATTCACGAAGCAAACCCGTTGAAGTGGAAATTCCCGATGCCAGATCAAATGCATTTTCAGTTTTCAGACGAACCGCGAAACTTTTGATCATGGTCACAAAATCCTGAATCCTTCCCAATGTACCGCTGTTGAAAGCACACGGATTTTGAAAAGGATCTTCTATCAATTGCCACAGACTTTTGTCCTTCTCAGAACTCACCACAGTCATTTTTTCAATAGTCGTTTTACCGATTCCCCTCGCAGGAACATTGATGATCCGTTTCAAAGCTTCTTCATCGTGCGGATTAATAACCAGACGAAAATATGCGAGAAGATCTTTAATTTCTTTCCTTTTGTAAAAAGACAATCCACCGTAAATACGGTAATGAATGTTCATCTTCCGGAGAGCTTCTTCCATTGCCCTCGATTGCGCGTTGGTTCGGTAAAGAATTGCAAAGTCCTTATTTCTCCATTGCCTGTTCACCTTCGTTTCAAAGATGGAATTGGCAACCATTACACCTTCTTCATTATCACTCAAAGCCCGCATGAGTGAAATTTTTTCACCCAGATCATTCTCCGTCCAGACATTCTTTTTCAGCTGCCCTTTGTTTTTATCAATCACACTATTGGCAGCGTGTACAATATTTTTTGTTGAACGATAATTTTGTTCCAGTTTGAAAACATTCAGATCCGGAAAATCCCTTTCGAAAGAAAGAATGTTCTGAATATTCGCACCACGGAATGCATAAATCGATTGTGCATCATCACCTACAACGCAAATATTTTCGAACGCGGCGGATAACTTCTTCAATACAGAGTATTGCGCGAAATTTGTATCCTGAAACTCATCGACAAGAATATATCTGAACTTGTGCTGGTATTTGTGGAGAATGTCGGGATATCTGGATAAGAGGATATGCATGTTGAAAAGCAAATCGTCGAAATCCATTCCGGACGCTTTGAAACAGCGTTTCACATACAATTCGTAGAGGTGCCCAATCTTAGGACGACCACTGCTATGATCATCACTCACAAAACTCGCATTGTCCTGATATTCTTTCCACGAGTACAAATTATTTTTTGCCGCGGAAATTCTGTGAAGCACAACATCCGGTTTGTAAATCTTATCATCCAGCCCCTGCTCTTTCACAATATCTTTCAGCAGGCTTTTCGAATCGTCTGTGTCGTAAATTGTAAAGTTTGATGGAAAACCTAACTTCTCAGCTTCAATACGGAGGATTTTTGCAAAGACCGCGTGAAATGTTCCCATCCATAAATTCTTCGCTTCATTTCCCGCTATTCGTTCAATACGTTCACGCATTTCACGTGCCGCCTTGTTGGTAAATGTCAATGATAAAATATGGAATGCATCCACTCCCTTTTCCAACAGGTGGGCAATCCTGTAAGTCAATACCCTTGTTTTCCCAGACCCTGCACCGGCAATAATCATTACAGGTCCGTCGGTTTGCACCACCGCGGCTCTTTGCGCTTCATTTAACTGTTCCAGGTAATTCGACTTCATTGACTCAGTTTGAACGGCAACGGGAACAGATTCCCTGATGCCAAGAATTAGATTCCTCAAAAATACTTTTTTTAAATCAAGAGAGTTTGTTCCTGCCGGGTTCTTTTCAACGAATTCTTAAAGAAACCAAAAGTGAAATCAAGGTCTTGCCCTTCTTCAGGTTTTTTTCAAATCATGATGTCCACTGTGTTAAAACACCTCATCTGATGGTCATTATTTTGAGAGGAGTATCGGTTGGCTTATTTTGATTCTGTTGAAGAGCTTTTTTGCAATAAATATTGGACAACACCATGAATAGAAATTAAACGAGAATATTAAACTGCCATTTTGAAGAATCTTGGTCCGCGTCACCCTTAAAAATGATTCCGGATATTTTCCAGTTCATTCAACCACGAAAATTAATAAAAAACACACAATGCTGATTTATAGGCAAATAAGGGCTGCCAAAACTTGCTAAAAGCTTGTAAATCATTTTGTTTTTCTCGGGAAAATGATGCATCTTTGCGCTCCTTTTAAAAGAGTGTAAGGAGAACGCTCAACCGCCTTGGTCGGCGGTAAGGATACCCAAAAACCATCAAATAGTTCTAAAGATGCCAGTAAAAATCAGATTATCACGTCATGGTAAAAAGCACCAGGCTTATTACCACATCGTGGTAGCGGATAGTCGTGCTCCCAGAGATGGTAAGTTCATCGAAGTTATCGGTAACTACAATCCAAACACGAATCCCGCGACCATTCAAATCGACAACGACAAAGCCCTGACGTGGCTTAAAAACGGTGCTCAGCCTACTGACACATGTCGTGCGATCCTTTCTTATAAAGGTGTATTGCTCCGCAGTCACCTCGACAGAGGTATTGCAAAAGGTGCAATCACACAGGATGCCGCTGATGCGAAATATACCGCATGGCTTGAATCCAAAAACAACAAGATCGAAGAGAAACGTTCCCGTTTGAAAAATGAAACGGTGAAAGAACGTGAAGCTCGTCTTGCTGATGAAGCTAAAAAGAAAGAAGCAAAACTCGAATCAATTCGCGTTAAGAATACTCCTCCACCGGTTGAAGCTGCCGCTGAAGGTGAAAGTGAAGCTGAAGCAGGAGAACCATCCGCTGAAGCATAAGCTACTCAATCTTATAAATCCGTCCGGAAATCTACCGGACGGATTTTTTATTTCAGGTCAATGAAGAGCATGAAAGCGCCCAAACTAACCAAAGTCGGGTTTATCAGTAAGGTTCACGGATACAAAGGACAGGTAATCCTGGCCCTTGAACATATTGACGCATCTGCCCTGAAGAATGCCAGCTATCTTTTTATAGATCTTGACGGTCTCCCGGTTCCTTTCGCTATTGTTGAATTTTCCGGCAAAGGAGATGATCTGATTGTGAAATTCGAGCAGGTCGATAATGAAGTACATGCAAAAAAACTGGTTCAGCAAACCGTGTATGCGGAGAAACTAAAGATCCGGGAAGATCTGACACTCGACTGGCCCGATCTTGTAGGTTTTAACGCGGTGGATAATGCATTCGGAGCACTTGGAATTATCGAAGAAGTGGAGGAATTACCAATGCAATGGGTGGCACATTGTACAGTAAACGGCAAAGAGATTTTATTTCCCCTGAACGAACAGGTGCTCTTAGAAGTAGATGAAGAAAAGAAACAAATTCTTTTGAATTTACCGGAAGGCCTCATTCAGGTTTATCTTGACATCTGACCCTGCGAATTCTGTAAATTGTCGTTAATACCATTGTAATTTACGGTTCATTATTTTTACCTATCTTGGAGGTAAGAAATGTATGAGCGATACAACTTTTCGGTTTCGACAATTTACCGTGCATCAGGAAAAATGTGCCATGAAAGTTGGCACCGACGCTGTGTTACTGGGCTCCTGGGTTCAGCCCTACACTGCATTACGCATTCTTGATATTGGTACCGGAACAGGCCTGATTGCGCTGATGCTCGCGCAAAAATCCCTTGCTCAAATAGATGCTATAGATATTGACGAAGGCGCATTTCTGCAGGCAAAAGAAAACTTCAGAATCTCTCCCTGGTTCGACCGTTTACACATCTTTCACAAGTCTTTTCAGGATTTTGTGAGCGAAAACCCCGGGCAATACGATCTCATTGTTTCGAACCCTCCCTATTTCCAACACGCTTCGAAACCTTCCCATGAATCCCGAATCAACGCCAGACACAACGACAGTTTATCCTTTGGAGAATTGATTAAGGGTGTAAAAAAAATACTTTCACCTGCCGGAAGGTTTTGTGTTATTCTCCCTTTTAAAGAAGGTATGGAATTTATGGACCAGGCTCACTCCGAAGGATTGTTTTGTCACCACCTGATCAGAGTTAAGACAAAAGCATCAAAAGCAGAAAAACGTTTGATGATGGAATTCGGCTATCACTTCGGATTGCTGACGGAGGAAGAACTTATTATACAGGAAGAAGATAATTCCTTTACAGAAAATTATATCAAACTCACAAAGGAGTATTACCTGAATCTCAAGTCAACTCCTTCGTCTTCTCAGTAAAATGAATACCGGTACGTGCTAATTCTTCCAGCAATGGACCATATATTTCCTTGTGTACAGGAACCTGAACTCCCGACATTTTTATTGTTCCATTCAATATAAACCGTGCCGCAATTGCCACAGGAATTCCAACTGTACGTGCCATTGCGGTATAAACTGAATTTTCACCTTTTACGACAAGCGAGGATGTGTGCAGATAATTTTTTCCGTTTAATTTGTATTCAAACAAATGTTGCATCACGATCAGATCTTTGTCAGATTCTCTCAGCACCCATTTTTCTTCCAGCAGCTGCTGTAAAATTTGTGCAGGGCTTGCGTTCTTCAGGTTGATGACACGTTGCTCGAGGATACCTGTCCATACAATATCTTCTACTACCGGATCAAGTGGAGAACATTGAAGGAATGCAGCTAAACGTTCACGCACAGTTTTCCCTGTGAACCTGGATGGAATGTAAGCATCTACCCAGTCAGCATACGTAAGGTGTTCCGAGTCTTCTATCTGATAAGTATCATCGGTAAGACCCAGCTGAACAAAAACATTCCATCGTTTGCAGAAACCTTCCTGACGTAATGTTCCGCGCAATAAAGTAGGAATATTATTCAGTCCGTAAATTTTTCGGTATGCAAGTGAATCTCTGTTCGCATAACCATCGAAGGAACCGTGACCTTCAACATGAAAAGACTCCGACATGGCAAAAAGCCTGTTGTATGGGATGTACTTATATTTTCCTTTTTCAATATAACGCGCAGTACCCTGTCCGGCGAGAATAACATTTCGGGGATTCCAGGAAAATTTATAGCCCCATGGGTTATCATTTGATTCAGGTGCGACCAATCCGCCCGTGAAAGATTTAAAAGAATCGAGGACAGCTCCTTTAGACTGAAGATCATGGATGATTTGCATCGCGCTCATGTGGTCAATGCCCGGATCGAGTCCGCATTCATTCAACAATATTACTCCGTTCGATTTAGCGTCCGCATCAAGCTCCTGCATTTCTTTGGAAACATAGGATGCCGTTACAAGATTTTTTTTCTGTTTCACACATTCCACCGCTACAGGAAGATGCATATGAGCCGGTAACATGGATATTACCAATTCCGATTTGCCAACTTCTGACTGAAGCAACTTTTCATCCTGAATATCAAAACGAATCGCTTTTCCGGAAGGATGATTGCCAATTTTCATTTTCGCATTCTGTTCCGTCACATCCGCGACGGTAAGGGTCCAGCCTTCGGTCGCGGCATGTTCCAACAGGTACTGAATCAGATAAGAAGAAGACCGGCCGGCACCGATCAAAAGCACATTTCGCATGTATGCTAATTTTTGTGGCGAAGGTACATTTCCGGCCTGAATTAATGCGTCTTTCCCTGCATTCCTTGAATTTTGAACAGATTAATTAATTAACAACCGGTTATTGTATTCTTTCCTCACCGGCAGGATGCCCGAGGAATCAAATTATTATCTTTGACGCATATTTGGCACGATGTTGGTTTCGGTCAAAAAACAACACAAAAATCTACAATCATTTATATCAACACTACCCTTATGAAAAGAACAATCTACCTGTTGGGCCTGGTCCTATTGTTTTCAATGACTGCCTTTGCACAATCCAACAATGCAATTTTATTTGCAGAAAACGGAGAAAAATTCCAGGTAATTTTAAATGGCGTTTTGCAAAATGCTACACCTGAAACCAACGTAAAACTCACCGGATTAAATGCTCCAAACTACAAATGCCGCATTATGTTCGCTGATACTAAATTAGGTTATCTCGACTGGAACATGTATTTCAATGAAATGGGAAACGAGGTTACATGGAATATTAAACAAAACAAAAAAGGTGAATATGTAACCCGTTATGTCAGCGCTGTTCCTCTTGCACAGGCTCCACCAAGTGCCCCTACCCAAACGGTTGTAGTGTATTCAACAACTCCACCTCCTGCCGCTGTTACAACCACAACTGTACAGCAATCACAAACTACAACCACAACCGGCACCGGTTCTGATAATGTAAGTCTGAACATGGGAATCAATATGGGTGATCAGGGTGGAAATATCAGTATCAATGCATCCGGAATGGGTATGGATGGAATGGAAAGCGGAACTTCTTCCACGACCACTACAACTACTACAACTCATTCAGTAACTACCACCAACAGCTCCTCCAACATTACTCCTGCAAATACAGTTGTAGTTTCTAACCCTCCTCCTGCCCAAGTTGTTTATGTTACCGGCTACAGTGGTCCTTATGGTTGTCCGGTTCCGATGGCACCCGGTGATTTTGAAGGCATGAAGCAAACAATCAAGTCAAAGGATTTTGAAAATACCAAACTTACCATTGCCAAACAAGTCTTACAGAATAATTGCCTGACTTCAGCACAGGTTCGTGAAGTACTCGGACTCTTTGATTTCGAAAACACAAGACTGGATTATGCAAAATATGCGTACAGTCACACTTACGATATCGGGAATTATTACAAAGTCAACGATGCTTTTGAATTCGAAAGTTCTGTTGACGACTTGAATAAATTCATCAGTAAATAAACATTTACATCAGGAGCTCTCTTCGGAGAGCTCTTTTTTTATATCCCATTATGCAAAAAATATTTTTAATTTCTGGCGCGCTACTTGGCGGACTTGCTGTACTTCTCGGAGCTTTTGGCGCCCATGCTCTGAAAGCAAAATTAAGCCCGGAATCATTACAAATCTTCGAAACGGGTGTACGCTATCAGTTTTATCATGCATTGGCTCTTTTGTTGGTAGCTCTGCTTTCAGAAAAAATGAATTCTTCTGCAATGAATTATTCCGGTTACTTTTTTATTGCAGGTGTAATTTTATTTTCAGGCTCCATCTATCTACTTGCAACCCGGGAGATACTTGGCATCGACAGTTGGAAATCATTCCTTGGCCCGATTACACCACTCGGAGGACTTTGTTTTGTCAGTGGATGGGTATTGTTGCTCCTTGCGGCCTTAAAAAAATAATGAATAAAATCACATGATGTAAATCATGATTTTTAGAAATTTCATTAGTCCGGAACAGGATGTTAAAAAAATCAAGCTGAATATGATTAAGTCCATACTATATTGTTGTACATTTCAAATTAGTAAGTAAAGAAAACAATTCTCCATGATGAAAAAGGCTCAATCTCTTTTGATTGCATCACTTATTGTGATTGCTTCTTGTAAGAATCACAAAGAAACAACAAAAGCTCCCGAAACAACTGCTGCAAAGGCGGATACAGAAACCTCTACTCCTCCTGTTACAAAAGCAACAGAGCCGGCTCCAACCGATAGCTCAAATGCCGATAATTATAGATTAACAGTGGTGTTCTTTTCTATAGGAATGGGTACAGACGGGCCCAATCTTTTGAAATTTGAGGAGAGTATCGGAAAATATGCCGGGGAAATAGGGAAAACTATTGATTATGAAAGAACCAATTGGGGCCGTGAAGGCGAAACGGATTTTTGTCTTCGATTGAACGAATTGAATGTTTCCCAACAGGCTGAATTTGTGGCCCGAACAAAGGAATTACTCAAAACGGCAAAATGGGTAAATATTTATGAAAACCGCCCTTGCCAGCACAAACGCAGACGCTGAAATTCGGCAAATTCATAAATTTTCCCTTACTTTGTCCAATAAAATCCCAACCTACAAATCACTTGATCATGAATGAATTCGGATTAAAAGCGAAGGATGCAACCATCGCTGATCTGGGCTTGAAGCATTTTTCTGATGCTTACTGGAATTTAAGTCCTGCAGAATTGGTTGAAGAAACAATTATCCGCGGTGAAGGTATGCTCACCGATACCGGAGCACTTGCTGTTGACACCGGAAAATTTACCGGGCGTTCACCAAAAGATAAATTTATCGTATGCGATGAAAAAACAGAAAAAGCAGTTTGGTGGGGCGATATCAATATAAAATTCGATCCTGAAAAATTTGACAGACTCTACGAAAAAGTCACTGCTTATTTCCAGAGTAAAACACTTTACGTGCGTGATGCTTATGCTTGTGCTGACCCAAAATACAGACTGAACATTCGTGTTGTCACCGAGTCACCATGGCAAAATTTGTTTGCGAATAATCTCTTCCTTCGTCCTACGAATGAAGAAATTTTGAAAACAACAAAAGCGGAATGGACAATCTTATGTGCACCCGGTTTTCATGCGGATCCGAAACTCGATGGAACCCGCCAGAGTAATTTCGCTATTGTCAATTTCGCAAAAAAAATAATTCTCATCGGAGGTACCGGTTATACAGGAGAAATCAAAAAGGGAATCTTTTCTGTTCTCAATTTTGTTTTACCTCATGAAAAAAATGTACTCTCCATGCATTGCTCCGCCAATATCGGACCAACCGGCGATACAGCAATTTTCTTTGGTTTGTCCGGTACAGGAAAAACTACTTTGTCTGCAGATCCGAATCGCGGGTTGATTGGTGATGATGAACATGGATGGGCGGAAAATACCGTTTTCAATTTTGAAGGAGGATGTTACGCGAAATGTGTAAACCTTACAAAAGAAAAAGAACCTCAGATTTTCAATGCGATTCGTTTTGGCGCACTCGTTGAAAATATTGAATTCTACGAAGGCACAACAAAAGTGGATTATGAAAATATAAGCAAGACAGAGAACACCCGTGTTGCTTATCCAATTGATCACATTGAAAACGCTGTGGAACCCTCCATTGCCGGCATTCCAAAGAATATTTTCTTCCTTACTTGCGATGCTTTTGGTGTGTTGCCTCCGATTTCAAAACTGGATGCAGGACAAGCGATGTATCACTTTATCTCAGGGTACACCGCTAAAGTTGCCGGAACAGAAGTCGGAATTACAGAACCGACAACTACATTCTCGGCATGTTTTGGAAAAGCTTTCCTCCCACTCCATCCGACAAAATATGCTGAACTTCTTGGTGAAAAATTGAAAAAACACAAAGTAAACGTATGGCTTGTGAATACCGGCTGGTCAGGCGGATCATATGGTGTAGGTTCACGAATGAAATTATCATTCACACGCGCCATGATTAGTGCGGCGCTGAACGGTGAGTTAGACAATGTTCAGTTTGAAACAATGCCGGTTTTCGGTTTGGCTATGCCAAAAACCTGCCCGGGTGTTCCAAACGAAATTCTCAATCCACGTAATACCTGGAACGACAAGAATGAATTCGATGCGAAAGCTCAAACACTTGCCGCTTCTTTCGTGAAAAATTTTGCACAGTATGCGGAGTATGCAAATGAGGAAATCCTCAATGCTGCACCAAAACTTGTGGTGAATGCCTGAGCAAAATTCACAAGAATTAAAAACCTTCTCTGACAGAGAAGGTTTTTTTATTTGATACCCTTAACGTAATTTCGAAAAAGAAACCGGTGCCTACAATGGAATTATTTTTTACCAGCAACATTGATCCAGTTGCATCATTCACTCTTCCTGAAGATGAATCCAAACATCTCATTAAAGTGCTACGTTATGGCTCAGGCGACAAAATTGCCCTCACTGACGGATCGGGAAAATTCTACACGGCCGAAATTGAAAACACAGACCCAAGGCATTGCCAGGTAAAAGTGACAGGAATTTATGGCAAACAAGCGGATCGAACTTATCATCTGCACATTGCCATAGCGCCTCCAAAAAACAATGAACGTTTCGAGTGGTTTCTTGAAAAGACAACTGAAATTGGAATTGATGAAATAACACCTTTGAATTGCCGACGTTCGGAAAGAAAAGAATTGAAGCCGGACAGAATGAATAAAATTCTGATTTCAGCGTTAAAACAATCGTGGAACGGCAAACTTCCAATTCTGCATCCAATGACCGATTTTAAAAAGTTCATGGAAAATCAAGCCAATGGATCACGATTCATCTGTACTATGGACGCAGATCAATCCCTTGCGGATGTTTATATACCAGGGAAAGATGCATTGATACTCATCGGGCCTGAAGGTGACTTCCATGAAGAGGAAATCGAACTTGCAAAAAAATCAGGATTTATTCCTGTATCTTTGGGTAATTCACGTTTGCGAACTGAAACTGCCGGACTCATGGCATCTGCTGTACTGGCAACAATGAATGCCGTTACAAAATAATTATAGTATCTGTTCAAGTTCATGAAAAGATTACTCCTTCTTCTGTTTATTCTCTCCGGCATTTCATCAAATGCAAGCGATCCTTCTTTTAAAATTGGTCTGCTTAAATACAATGGAGGTGGTGACTGGTATGCAAACCTCGAAACGTCTCTTCCCAATCTCATTCAATTTTGTAATCAGAATTTGGGAACGAACATCCAAACTGAGCAGGCAATTGTCGAAGCGGGAAGTCCTGAATTATTTGATTACCCATTAGTACACATGACCGGTCACGGCAATTGGGTACTTTCAAATGCTGAAGCCGACAATTTGAGAAAATATCTTATTGGCGGAGGGTTTCTTCACATCGATGACAATTTTGGAATTGATCCTTATGTCAGGCCACAAATGAAAAAAGTTTTTCCTGAATTGGATTTTGTTGAGCTTCCATTTTCGCATCCGATCTATCACCAGAAGTATGAATTCCCTGAAGGCTTGCCAAAAATTCACGAACACGATGGAAAACCTGCTCAGGGTTTCGGACTGATCTACGAAGGCCGCCTTGTATGTTTTTATTCATACGAATGTGACCTCGGTGATGGTTGGGAAGATTATGATGTACATAAAGACTCACCCGAGTTGCACCAGAAAGCTCTGAGAATGGGAGCTAATCTTCTGCAATATGTATTTAATCAACCTTGATTTTTTTACAAATTCAGAAAAAGAAATTAGCTCTCCCCCAAATTCATGAAGGTTAGTTTATTATTATCAAGACAACATTATGTTAAGTAGAAATTTGATGTATTCTCAATTATGAATTAGTTAATTGCATTTTAGAAATATATACTTCGTTTATTAAATGATCCGTGAGTTTTGGCAAAATTAATATTGACTGTTGTTAAAATTTTCATTTCCTTGTCTGCGTAATAAATAGCCCATCAACGCTTTTATTCTTTGTTACATGAGACTCACCATTGAAAAACACCCGGAGCTGGCGAAATTGTCAAGCTATTTTAAAAAAATTGAAGCGATCGCAGAGAAACTTGGAATTGATGTAGATGAACTTGTTACGGAGTCCAGAAGCAATAACACATCCATGTACATGAGTTTTAAAAAAAATATTCTTGGCATTGCTCAACAAAGAACAGATGCTTTACTGAACAGAAATAAAAAAGGGAATAGCGGAGAAGAAGCATCCATAGTTGGTCTGACCATCATCATAAACAGAGAATTAAAAAATCTGAACTGAACTTTATTTGGTTTAGAATATAAAAAGAAAGCCGGGAATTAATTTCCGGCTTTCTTTTTATGATAACGATGGAGAACAGAATCAGCCAATGACAGGATTACGTGGCAATTTTTCAAAAACAAACCCGCTCGACTTCAAGGACTCCACACATGTATTGGAGGGATCTGTTTTAAAAATAATAAAGGTGATCATGGTTGGAAAATTGGATCCTAAACTAACTTGTCTGTCACGCTTACTGATTCCTTTGGCTACATGTCGGTATATCGGGCCTTTATCCGCAAGCATTTCATCTCCTGTTCCTTCGATATAAGTATCATTAAATCCTTTGTAGGCGATAGCAGGAAAGTTTAATGCGACCGCTACTTTTTTCATCTCATGGTAATTGAGAGTGAATATAAAATTTCCCGCGGGTTCATAAAACAAGGTATAATCAAGCGCGGGTTTTACCGGTTTGCGAAAGAGATTTTTTATTGTCTTTACGAATGCTCTCAGGAACCAAAAGATGCCGTTTCCAAGGGTCATGTCGGGAAGCGATAAAGTATCCTGATCATTCGGCTCTATGAGCACAATTGCCTTAGAAGTAACTCTGAGCATCTCATAAATCGCGATATAAGGTCTGGGAAAATGATGATAAGCTTCTTTACACAATGCAAATTCAAAACTACCATCATTAAAACTCAGCTTTTCAGCATTCTCCAGCTTGAATTCCTTAATAAACCCTTGTTCCTGGGCAGATTCAAAAGACGGATTGTTCAGATCGGTAGCTAAAGCATTTCCACCCTTACTCAGAATGTAATTTGCATCCTTCCCGAAATTACCATCGCCAACAGTCAGCCAAGATGCATTCGGGTAACTGTTTAACAATGGCAATAAGGTGCTGTACATTCGCTCGTGTCGCCAGTAATCAACAGAGTTCTTATTCATGACGGCTTCAATAGCCTTACCCACAAACTTGCGACCATCCTGATGTACTTTATAACTAGATTCCTGGAAGTGTGACATGGCTGAGTGATGATTTGATATGATCAATTCCAAGATAAAAAACACCTTGAAAAAAGTATTCCTGGATCGAAAGGCATTGCACTATCTATTCAACTAAGAAATGATTGGTATTTGAAATTTACTCAGATTTGTTTAATAAATCAAATCTACAAAAAAAATCGCCTCTGTTTTAAACTGTTTACTCTGATGAGTAATTCAGTTTTGACAGAGGCGATTTGGATAGTGGTCATAGACACATGACCGCAATCAAAATTCTATTTCAATTATTGAATAGCTGATTTGAAAGAAGCGTCGTTGAACCATTTAATGAATTCACGATCTTCAGCAGCCATAGCTTTCATGGAAGCGTCTTTTTCACATGAGCTCTTCAGGTTGCTTGCAACACCGGCTGCATCGCCTTTACGTGCAGAAATAACTGCTTTGAGGTAGTAACCGGAAGCTGTTTCTTTATCAGGTGAAGCATCGATTGTAGACATCGCTCCGTCTTTATCACCGGAAAGAAGTTTCGCAAGCGCTGCATTGAAACTGCTTGTGTTTGAATAATTGCTAACAGCCATTCCATAGTTACCATTTTTGATATCAAGGATACCCTGATTTTGGTTTACTTCAGGACCTGCACCGGCAGCGGCAGCGTACATCATGGTAGCATTTGCGCGATCACCTTTACGGCTGTAGCAAGCACCAAGGTTGTTTTTAACTGTAGTATTTCCTGCAGACAATTGGTCAGCTTTGTTGAATTCAGTCATCGCGCCATCAATGTCACCAGTCATGAAGAGCATAGTACCTGCATTGTTAGCAGCTCTCCATTCTTGTGGGTACAAACGCTCAGCTGTTTTGTAGATGCTCAGTTTTTCAGCATTGTCCTGTGTTAATGTAGCCGCATACAGAATCTCCTCCACGCTAAGGGAATCCGGTGTGCTGGATTTTGCAAGTGCAGTTATCTGCTCATCAGAACGGCCGGTCTTTTCGCCATTCAATGTGATTGCGGAACGACGCAATTTTGGCAATACGCCTTCAGCGATTTCAGTATATGCTTTACCCATTTTCTTGATTTCCATTTCACGTGCTTCAGCATCAGAATTTGAAGAAACGATACGCAAAATCATATCTTTCTGAGCCATATCAGAAGCAGACATCAACTGTTGGAAACCTGCCCAGTCTTCATTGGTATTGTTCTTTGTAAAGAATGAACTGTCAGCACTGATCTTCATTTTCATTTTGTTGAAAATTCCGCTCAGGTATTTTGCAGAAGCTTTGCTACGGTTTACAGAAAGATCAGCATTGATCTTTTCAGTACCATCCGGAGATGCATAACCCATGATGCTGATACCTTTCAGGCTGTAAGGAGCAACACTCATTGCTTTAACGGCGCTGTCAAGTTTAGCGAATTCAACTTTGTTGCTGATGTTGCACTGCTTCACTTTGAAGCCAGCATTCACGTTTGAAGTGTTAATGAGGTAGTACATTGTACCTTCAAAAGTTGCAGGAGTGATTCGCTGGAACTGATCTTTTCCTGAAATCACTTTCTCATCTGCTTTTACAAGCAATGGAGTAACGATAGTACCGTCAGCAATTTTCATTGAGCCAAGATCTTTTGTTGTCTTGCCTTTTGAACCGCTGGCTTTTACCATTACATCTGCAGACTTCATGTCAGGTGTATAGGCAATTTTATCACTATAGGTAAAACTTCCACCAGTTTTGTAATTCACCTTGTTACCGGCAGTTGTTGATTTTTCACCAACATTTGTTACTGACTTGTAAGGGTGTTCAGCTGTTGCTGATTTGATGGATGGAGTCACAGTAGCGTCCACTTTCTTTGCAAAATATTTTGCAGGATAGGTTCCTTTGATCGCAATGGCAACGCTGTCACCATGCAATTCAAGTGGATTCGGCGTAACTTCGTATTTAACTGTGTTGAAGTTCTTAGCCATTTTACCGAGACCATTACAACCCGCTACCGCGATGGCGAGCAGGATGTAGGACAATGTTCTAAACTTATTCATTTGCGTGTGAGGATAAAAGTTGTTTAGGTGAATTTTAAGGCGCAATATTATGATAATTTTTTTGATGCAAAAGGGTTGTTAATTAATTTTTTGCAGCTCTTTTTCGTTCATTTTCGTCCAACAATATCTTTCGCATACGCAGAGCCTTTGGTGTAACCTCCAGATACTCGTCTTTCTCGATGTATTCCATTGCTTCTTCAAGGGAAAAATTGATTTTAGGGGTGATCCTGACATTTTCATCACTTCCTGAAGCACGCATATTGGTCAATTGCTTTGCCCGCGTGACATTGATGACAAGGTCGCCAGGGCGAATACTCTCACCAATCACTTGTCCGGCGTACACTTCTTCACCGGGTTCTACAAAGAAACGACCACGGTCTTGCAATTTATCAATGGAATAAGCTGTTGATTTGCCTTTATCCATCGAAAGAAGCACTCCGTTAATACGGGCGGGAATTTCTCCTTTCCATGGTTCATAGGATTTGAAACGGTGAGCAATGACAGCTTCTCCCTGAGTAGCAGTTAAAAGATTGTTTCTCAGACCGATAATTCCACGAGCCGGAATTCCGAACTCTAAATGAAGAACATCTCCTTTTGGTTCCATGATCAGCAACTCACCTTTTCGTTGAGTGACCTGATCAATCACAGAACCTGAAAATTGTTCAGGAACATTTACTGTGAGCATTTCGATCGGTTCACATTTCACACCATCAATGTGCTTGATGATCACCTGAGGTTGTCCAACCTGTAATTCATAACCTTCTCTTCTCATGGTTTCAATGAGAATAGACAAATGGAGAATTCCTCGTCCATAGACATTGTATGCATCCGGTGATCCTGTATCTTCTACACGAAGGGCAAGATTTTTTTCAATTTCCTTATACAATCTGTCGCGAAGGTGACGAGAGGTGACAAACTTTCCTTCTTTGCCAAAAAATGGTGAGTTGTTAATGGTAAACAACATACTCATTGTTGGTTCATCAACTGCAATCGTCGGAAGTGCTTCGGGATTTTCAAAATCCGCTATAGTATCGCCAATGTCAAAATTTTCAAGCCCGACAATCGCGCAGATATCTCCTGCATTTACTGTTTCCTGTTTACTCCGTCCAAGTCCTTCGAAACTGTGCAGTTCTTTGACGCGTGATTTAACAATAGTACCATCTCTTTTTACCAATGATACCGGCATGCTTTCACGCATGGAACCGCGCGTAACACGACCAATCGCAATACGACCAACAAAGGATGAATAATCAAGAGAGGTGATTAGCATTTGCGGAGTACCAACTTTTACATTCGCAGGTGGAATGTGCTCAACAATCGCATCCAGCAAAGCTGTGATATTATCTGTCGGATGATTCCAATCGGTACTCATCCAACCTTGTTTGGATGATCCATACAATGTTGGAAAATTAAGCTGATCTTCTGTCGCGCTCAGATTGAAGAACAAATCAAAGATCTGCTCGTGTACTTCATCCGGACGGCAATTTTCTTTGTCGACTTTATTAATTACAACAATTGGTTTTAAACCAAGACTCAACGCTTTTTGAGTTACAAAACGCGTCTGAGGCATTGGGCCTTCGAATGCATCAACGAGCAACAATACGCCATCTGCCATGGTGAGCACGCGTTCCACTTCTCCTCCGAAATCGGCGTGACCAGGAGTATCAATGATGTTAATTTTTATCCCTTTGTAACGAATCGAAACGTTTTTGGCCACAATAGTGATTCCACGTTCACGTTCAAGGTCGTTGTTGTCAAGGATCAAGTCGCCTGTGTGCTGATTGTCCCTGAACAATTTGGCTTGATGAAGCATCTTGTCAACCAATGTTGTTTTACCATGGTCAACGTGAGCAATAATCGCAATATTTCTGATTTCCATATAGTTAGTGCATTTCGAGGAGGTTCCGAAAGCGGGCGCAAAGATACGTTTTTAAAGTGATAAAACCTCGTAAGTCCAAAGGCAATTGAAAATAAAACCAAATGTGAAAGAGTTTGGAGATTGAATGAAGAATGTAGATTGTGGATTGTGGATTGTGGATTGTAGATTGAGGATTGAGGATTGTAGATTGTGGATTGTGGATTGTAGATTGAAGATTGAATGGTATGGAGTGAAACATTTTCAATGTCACTCAAGAAAAGATTTTTATTCAATGAATTACTCAATTATGAAATCGTATTTTATACTAAATCATATTTCCTTGAAATGAATTATTATATTTCGCATTCAAATCCCGAACACATGCGAAAAATTTACCTGGCAATCTTGCTTGCCTTTCTCTTTACTATATCGAAGGCTCAAACGTTTACCGGTACAGGTGGTGTGATCCATGATTATTCAGGTGTAGCGGTTTCACAATATTTCCCTTGTATAGTTAGTGGCCTTCCCAACAGCATTGATTCAGTTACTTTCGGTCTGGAGAGAATTTGCATCGATATCACTCATACTTATGACAGGGATTTGCAAATTGAACTGATGAGCCCGGATAGTTTCGTTGTAATGCTATCTAATCGCAATGGAGATGGTGGTGACAATTTTACCAACACATGTTTTCGTGGCCATAGTGCAAATGCATTATTGAGCGATCTCGGAAACCTTCCTCCCTACACAGGTGAATTTGATCCTGACGGTGATCTTGCATTGTACAACAACGGCAGAGATCCGAATGGTACGTGGTACCTGGTTGTAACTGATCTTGCCGGTGCCGATTCAGGTGATGTGAATACCTTTTCGCTGACTTTTGGAAACAGTCCGACCACCCACTCAATAATGCCTTGCAGTGTACAAGATGCTACACGTTGCCAATGTCCGGACGGAACACAAGATTGTGATTTGATTCCCGATATGACCGCCTCTGCTCAAGCCATACTGGATGGCTCTTATGAAGCAACAGATACTTTGTATGTAAACAATGCAACTCCGAATATTGGTTGGGGGCCTTTGGAGATTCATGGAATCAACACCTGTTATTGTGACACAACTCTTGTTCCATGCAATACTCCGGTTTGTCCGAATGGACAACCACCCAAACAGCTGGTCGAACAAACCATTTATCATAAAACAAACGGGACCCTCACATCATTCAACAGACCTGCGGGAACTATGACCTATCATCCGCAGCATGGACACATTCATTTGGATGGATGGGCCGAATACACACTAAGACAACCCATGATTGGAAAACAGCCATATGAATGGCCGGTGGTTGGAACAGGTAACAAACAAAGCTATTGCCTTGTCAACCTTGGAACATGCACAAACGGAAACGGATATTGCGTGGACACTACGGGGAATATTCTTGGACGTGACAGTTTCCCGAATTATGGTTTAGGGACTGTTACCGGATGCACAACTGACCAGGGAATTTATGTTGGTTATCTTGATATTTATTCAGCTGCTCTCTACGGACAATGGATCACACTCGACAGTGTTTGCAATGGTGATTATTACGTTGTCTCATTTACAGATCCGAACAACTGGATTCTTGAAATGAACGACAGCAATAACTGGGCAGCAGTTCCATGGACTCTCACGCAACAGTTGAATCTCCCCTTCCCTACTGTAAATTTCACTTATTCTTCGAATGCAAACACCGTGACCTTTACGAATACTTCAACTGATTTCGATTCATTGGTTTGGGATTTTGGTGATGGAGATTCAAGTACTCTGGAGAATCCTGTACATATCTATGCTTCAACTGGAACTTACGATGTTATTCTCACTGCGTACAATCGTTGTGGATTCCATCAACAAGTGCAAAGCTTTACCCTTACACTGACAGGAATTTCTAAAACTGAGACGGAAGATTTATTTGGCTTTAAAATTTACCCAAACCCGACTAAAGATGTGGTGAATATTGATTTTAATCTGTCCGAAAAATCTTCGGTAAAAATTGAAGTAATGGATGCGCTTGGCAGGGTTATTCTACAGCCTGAGAATAACGTCCTGAACATGGGAAGCCATCATTACCAGCTCAATTTCAATGAATTGAATCTCAATAAAGGGATCTATTTCATTTCTTTATTATCCCCCGATAAAGCCATCCGGAAAAGGGTATCCTTTATCAAATAATATTAGAGCGGATCCCTGATTTCCAGGGAATATTTCGCCAAATGCATTTTGAACAGCCACTCTTTCACTTAAGATAAAGAGTGGCTGTTTGAATTTTGATTCATTTTACGTTGAAACCAAGCTTATAAATGCCTGAAAGGGCATTTTCTTCAAAATCTCTTCAGAATTTGCATTTTTAAGGGTTTCGTTTACCTTTGCAGCCCTCGAAAAATCAGATTGATATGGAAAATTTCATTTATGTAATACCGGTATTGGGCCTCATCGGGTTGCTGTTCATGTTTGTGAAATCAGCATGGGTTGTAAAACAAGATGCCGGTGATTCAAAAATGCAAGGCATTGCATCAGCAATCGCTGAAGGCGCAATGGCCTTTTTAAAATCAGAATACAGAATCCTGGCCATTTACATGGTGTTGGCAGGAACCGGCCTGGGCATCCTTTCTCAGATTGTACCTGATTCACATATACTAATCGTTGTATCCTTTGTATTGGGTTGCTTTTTCAGCGCGATTGCAGGATTCAGCGGGATGCGTATCGCAACGAAAGCGAATGTGCGCACAACACAAGCTGCGCGTACTTCACTCGCAAAAGCACTAAAGGTTTCTTTCAATGGAGGTCTGGTGATGGGACTTGGTGTTGCTGGTCTCGCAGTATTAGGTCTGAGCCTTTTGTTCATTTTCCTTTTCCAGTTTTTCATGGGAGGACATATGGATGGCTACCAGCATATGACAAGAGTATTGGAAGTACTGGCAGGATTTTCTGTAGGAGCTGAATCCATCGCGTTGTTTGCGCGTGTGGGCGGTGGTATCTACACAAAAGCTGCTGACGTGGGTGCTGATCTTGTTGGTAAAGTTGAAGCAGGTATTCCTGAAGATGATCCACGTAATCCTGCCACTATCGCCGATAACGTTGGCGATAACGTTGGTGATGTTGCCGGGATGGGCGCCGATTTATTCGGTTCATATGTCGCGACTGTACTCGCATCCATGGTATTGGGTAATTATATCATTCGTGATATGGGTGGAATTGATGATGCATTTGGTGGCATCGGTCCGATTTTGCTGCCTCTTGCAATTGCAGGTTTTGGAGTGATCGCTTCAATATTCGGTTCATTCCTTGTAAATGTAAAAGACACTGATAAGGCGAATACTGATTCCGTTCAAAAAGCGTTGAACCGTGGTAACTGGTTTTCAATTTTGCTTGCTCTTGTAGCATCTTATTTCCTCATTCAGATGATGCTTCCTGCAACAATTACAATGAGTATTTTCCATGCAGGACAATTCAGCGATCTTACTACTTCTTCAATGAATGTATTCTGGGCAGTATGTATCGGGATGTTTGTTGGAGCAGCCATTTCTTATATCACAGAATATTTCACCGGACTTGGTAAAAGACCGGTTATGTCTATCGTTCAAAAATCAGCAACCGGTGCCGCCACCAATATCATTGCAGGTCTTGGCACAGGAATGATGTCAACTGCATTACCGGTAATTTTATTCGCCGGTGCTATCTGGGGTGCTTATACACTTGCAGGTTTCTATGGTGTAGGTATCGCGGCTTCTGCGATGATGGCGACAACAGCTATGCAACTTGCGATTGATGCTTTCGGACCGATCGCTGACAACGCTGGTGGTATCGCAGAGATGAGTGAACTACCTGCAGAAGTACGTGAGAAAACAGATATCCTCGATTCAGTTGGAAATACAACAGCAGCCATTGGTAAAGGATTTGCAATTGCATCCGCGGCACTTACTGCGCTTGCATTATTTGCAGCATATGTCACTCTTACCGGAATTCAGGGAATCAACATTTTCGACGCGAAAGTTCTGGCAGCTTTGTTTATCGGTGGAATGGTTCCGGTTGTGTTCTCCGCGCTTGCAATGAATTCCGTTGGTAAAGCGGCCATGGATATGGTGAATGAAGTTCGTCGCCAGTTCCGCGAAATTCCTGGAATCATGGAAGGAACAGGAAAACCGGACTACAGCCGTTGTGTTGAGATTTCTACGAAAGCTGCATTGCGTGAAATGATTCTTCCGGGTATCATTACGATTGTCACTCCAATCATCATCGGTTTGGTGATGGGCGCTGAAGCACTTGGTGCTTACATGGCAGGTGTCACAGTGAGTGGTGTGCTTTGGGCAATTTTCCAGAACAATGCCGGTGGTGCTTGGGACAACGCTAAAAAATCTTTTGAAAAAGGTGTTGAAATCAATGGTGAAACATATTACAAAAAATCAGAACCTCACAAAGCCGCTGTTGTTGGAGATACTGTTGGTGATCCGTTCAAAGACACTTCAGGTCCATCCATGAATATCCTTATTAAATTATCTTCTCTTGTAGGTCTTACCATTGCTCCGTTGATTGCATTGCATCCCGGAGATGCAGAGGGTGGCATGATGGGAAAAGACTGTTGCAAAGGCGGTGAGAATATGGAATGCATGATGGGTGCAGGCATGGGCTGTACGATGGATTCTGCAGGCAATTGCCTTGTTGATTCCGCTACCTGCGCTCAATGGATGGCTGAAGGCAAATGTGACAGCGCGGATTGCATCAAGATGGAAAATGGTATGTGTACCATTCGTCACGAAGCCGGCATGAAATGTTCCGGAATGGGAATGGGTCATTGCCAGATGGGCGGTGGACACGATTGCGCAAAAGGCTGTGATCATGCCTGTATGGAACAGTGCAAAATGAAAGGCATGGATTGCAAAGGAGATGGAGCATGTTCAGAAGCCTGCATGAAAGCCTGTAAAGAAAAAGGCATTGAATGTGGAAACGGAAAAGCGTGTCCATCAATGGGCAGTTCCTGCTGCAAAATGCAAGAAGCAAATCACGATTGTTCTATGGGCTGTTCCAAAGAATGCATGGAGAAATGCAAAGCCAATGGAATGAATTGCGAAGGGAAAGAGAAAGAATGCTGTAAGAAATAAATGGTATTAGGTATTAGGTACCATGTAAAAATACCATGCATAAAAAAACCTTCCACTATGGAAGGTTTTTTTATGTGTAATATTTTAAGGATCGATTTCAATTACTTTTTCGTTCGAGTGTGAGGAAAGAATAGTCGTATTCATTTTTTTCGTCTGCTTTGAATTCTGTACGTTCAAGTTCTTTCCATTCCTGAGAATTCAAGATTGGGAAATGAGTATCCCCTTCAAGGCTGTGATGTACTTTTGTCATGTATATTTTTGAAACCTGAGGTAAGGCTTCACGGAAAATTTCTCCTCCGCCAAAAATAAACACTTCGGGATCCGATTTCGAAATCTTCAATGCTTCAATGAGAGAGCTTACGATGATGCAACCATCAGCCTTAAAATCAGTATTTCGGGTGATGACTACATTCACTCTGCCCGGAAGAGGTCTTCCAATACTCTCATACGTTTTTCTACCCATGATGATGTGATGACCCATGGTTAAACCGCGAACCCGTTTCAGATCCGCGCTGAGTTTCCATGGGAGCTGGTTATTGATGCCAACAACATTATTTTCTGACAGGGCAACTATGATGGAAATCGTCATGGATAAAATAGATCTTATTGCTGATTCGAAGAGTAAAATTAAACCGCTACTGCCGCCTTGATATGTGGATGAGGATCGTAATTTTCGATCACAAGGTCTTCGAATTTGAAATCAAAAATATTTTTTACGGCCGGATTAAGTTTGAGCACCGGCAATGGTCTGAAGTCGCGGGATAATTGTAAAGCTACCTGCTCGAAATGATTGGAATAAATATGAGCATCCCCAAAGGTGTGTACGAAATCACCGGGCTGAAGGTCACAAACCTGAGCAACCATCATTGTCAGCGCGGCATAGGAAGCAATATTAAATGGAACACCCAGAAAGATATCCGCGCTTCTTTGGTACAACTGACACGATAACTTTCCGTCACTGACATAAAATTGAAAAAATGCGTGACAGGGTGGTAATTTCATTTTGTTGATTTCGGCAACGTTCCATGCGCTGACAATCAATCTCCTTGAATCAGGATTCTTTTTTATTTGATCAATCACTTGAGTGATCTGATCAATATGTCCGCCATCGGGTGTTGGCCAGCTTCTCCACTGTGAACCATAGACCGGACCGAGATTTCCATTTTCGTCAGCCCATTCGTCCCAGATGGAGACACCATTTTCTTTCAGGTAACGGGTATTGGTTTCTCCTTTTAAAAACCAAAGGAGTTCATGAAATATCGATTTCGTATGGAGCTTTTTTGTTGTGAGTAAAGGAAAACCTTTCTGCAAATCAAAACGCATCTGGTATCCGAAGACGCTCCTGGTTCCTGTACCGGTCCGGTCACTTTTATCGACACCATGTTCCATCACATGGCGAAGCAGTTCGTGGTATTGTTTCATCTAAAATCTGTTGATGCTGTAAAGTTAACCGAAAAAGTCTACGATTTCCGCAGTGTTGACAACCCCCTTATCTTGTTGAAAAAAACAAGTTTGTAAATTCAAGGACTTTTCACTTATCTTTCGTTCTGAATCCTTCAAATAAAACTATATGAGCATCAGGTTCCGTTTGATAGTGTTGAATTTTCTGCAATTTTTTGTCTGGGGGTCTTGGCTGATTTCAATTGGCGGATACCTGTGGGGGACACTACATTTCAGCGGAGAACAAATCGGAGCTGTATTTTCCACCCTGGGTATAGCATCCTTGTTTATGCCTGCTATCATGGGAATTATTGCTGATAAATGGCTGAATGCGGAACGTGTTTTAGGACTTTGTCATCTTGTTGGTGCCGGTATGTTATTTTGGGCTTCCACCATCAGCGATCCGAATTTATTTTTCTGGGCGATGTTGCTCAATTCCATGTTTTACATGCCAACCATCGCGTTGAATAATACAGTGTCTTACATTGTACTGGAAGAAAGTAATTACAATATCGTAAAAGACTTCCCTCCTATTCGTGTATGGGGAACAATAGGATTCATTGTAGCGATGTGGACAGTAGATCTCTTCGGCTGGAAATCCAACAATATGCAATTGATTTTTAGCAGTGTTTCAGCACTGGTTTTAGGATTGTACTCATTTACCATTCCTCAATGTAAACCGGTAAAATCAGTAAAAGAAAAATCAATCTTCGTTTCACTTGGACTTGATGCATTTGTTTTGCTGAAGCAAAGAAAGATGTTTATTTTTTTCCTCTTTGCTATGTTTCTTGGCGCGGCTCTCCAAATCACCAATGCATTCGGAGGCTCTTTCCTGGAAAGTTTTAAAACAACACATCCTGATTCCTTTGGAGTAAGGCATCCGATACTTTTGCTTTCCATTTCACAGATTTCGGAAACTCTCTTTATCCTGACTATCCCATTCTTCCTTCACAAGTTTGGCATCAAGAAGGTAATGCTCATCAGTATTTTTGCATGGGTTTTCCGGTTTGGTTTATTCGCCATAGGAGATCCCGGAACCGGATTGCCATTGCTCGTTTTGTCCATGATCATCTACGGAATGGCTTTTGACTTTTTCAATATTTCAGGATCACTATTTGTCGAACAGGAAGTCGCATCGAATATCCGTGCAAGTGCACAGGGATTATTCATGTTCATGACCAATGGACTTGGTGCAATGATTGGAGGATACTGCAGTGGTTTGGTTGTGGATCATTACACAGTAGACGGCATCAGTAACTGGCCAAATATCTGGTTCGCATTTTCCGCTTATGCACTTGTGTTAGGAATCCTGTTCCCATTCATGTTCAAATACGACCACAAACCGGCGATGGTGGCGGTTAAACACTAATTTGGTTTCGGGTTCGAAGTCTGAGGTTTGAAGTTTGGGCGTGAGAATACGAAAAACAAAATCAAACACTTGGTAACTGATACCTGGTACTAAGTGCCTGGTATCCTATTTAATCAAGTCTCGCCAAAAAAATCAATTACTCTTTCTCTTGTTCAGTTCGTCGCGGATACGGGAAGCACGTTCATAGGCTTCTTCGTCGAGGGCTTTTTTCAGCATCTCTTTAAGCTCATCAGTGCTCGCTGTTGACAATTCATTTTCCGATAATTTTGTAGCTGAAGTCGGCACTTGTTTTTCAACATGCTCTTCGATTCCTTCAATAGGAGCATTTTCTTCAAGTACAATACCGGCAGTAGACAGAATGAATTCGTAGGTATAAATCGGACAACCAAACCTCACGGCTATGGCGATTGCATCACTTGTGCGTGCATCAATTTCCATTTTCTTGTCGCCATTATTGCAAACAAGTTTTGCATAGAAAACTCCTTCGAGGAGATTGAAAATGATTACTTCCTCCACTTCGATATCAAAAGACTGAGCCAGGCTTTTGAAAAGATCATGCGTTAAGGGACGGGTTGGTGTCATATTTTCAAGCTCAATGGCAATTGCCTGAGCTTCAAAAGCACCAATGATAATCGGCAGTCTGCGTTTCCCTTTTTCTTCACCAAGTACGAGTGCATAAGCACCGGATTGAGTCTGGCTGTAAGAGAGGCCAATAATTTCAAGTTTAATCTTTTTCATATTCAATTCCGGGAACCTGGCTTCCGTCCTAATCCGTTTCTTTATCGAAAATAAAAAAATATTGTTTCGCTTACTATTAATTTAACCGTTTTGGCTGGACTTAAATGCCTTAGCTGCGGCAATCAACTGAGGCACTATTTCAAAAGCATCGCCAACAATACCATAATCTGCCGCTTTGAAAAACGGAGCTTCCGGATCTTTATTGACCACAACAATTACTTTTGAGCTGCTAACTCCTGCAAGGTGCTGAATTGCACCAGATATTCCAATAGCAATGTACAAGTTCGGGCTGATCGCGATTCCTGTCTGACCTACGTGTTCGGAATGAGGTCTCCAGCCTGCATCAGAAACAGGTTTACTACAAGCGGTTGCAGCACCCAGGACATTGGCAAGTTCTTCTATCATTCCCCAGTTCTCAGGACCTTTCATTCCCCGGCCTGCCGATACAACCAATTCCGCATCCGGAAGGGATACTTTATCTGTTGATCTTTTGGTTTCTTTCACAGTAACCGCGAGATCTTTTGCACCCAATTGAGTTTCAAAAACCGAAATGGAGGGAGAAGCAGGAGTCTCTATAACCTTATATGAATTCGGAATCATGCTGATGACTTTCACATCAGAAGTAATTTCAACGAAAGCAAAAGCCTTACCTGAATAGGCACCTTTTTTTACCAGGAATTTTCCATCCATAACTGGAAGGTCAATTACATTATCAGCCAGACCGGCATCAAGTTTTATCGCTACACGAGGAGCGATTCCCTTACCGGAAAAACTTGCAGACATAACAACCACTTTCGCGTTTTCGGCTTTAGCTGCCTGGGCAATCACGGTTGCATAAGACTGAACATTCATGGATTTCAGATTGTCTCCACCCGCTTTCAGAATTTTTGAAACGCCGTATTTACCGGCCTTCCCGAGTTCTTCATCCGACACTTCACCAATAGAAAGTGCAACGAGCGGAAGATTTTGTTTTTGCGCGATAGCTGATGCAAATGAAATTACTTCAAAAGTAGATTTCTTGAATTTTCCCTCAATATTTTCTAAATAAACAAGAACTGACATATTGTGATTCTTTTGGTAGTGTAAATTGAAAGGTCTGATTAAATTACTTTTTTCTCTTCGCGAAGCATTTCAAAAAGTTTTGCCGCATCTTCAGCTGCAATCATTTTTACTGAGCTCCTTGGAACCGGTTTATCATAACTTTGAACAGCGGTATACTGCGGTACTTCAATAGGCTCAACCACTACGAGAGGTTTTGTCCGTGCAGACATGATGCCTCGCATATTCGGAATTTTCCATTCCGCCATTCCTTCTGAAGCTCCTGCAACAAGAGGAAGTGGAGCAGATAAAATTTCTTTCCCGCCTTCGATTTCCTGTTCGAGTGTAGCAGTGCTTCCATCGATTGTCAGACTTTTTGCAAAAAGTACACAAGGAATGTCCAGAAGTTCCGCGATCATTGCAGGAACAGAGGATCCATTGGTATCACTTGATTCTCTTCCACAGAGGATCAGGTCGAAAGGATTCTTTTTTACATAATCAGCAATTTGTCTTGCGACAAAATAACCATCACGCGGTTTGGCATTGATACGCACTGCATCGGTTGCACCGATCGCCAGTGCTTTGCGAATGGTTGGTTCAGTGCTTGCATCGCCTATATTAATAACGGTTACAGAACCTCCGCCTGCAGTCAGGTCGACTGCTTTTGAAAGCGCAATTTCATCGTATGGATTAAGAATAAATGTGACACCAGCCGAAACAAATTCTTTGTTGTCAGGTGTAAAATTAATCTTCGCTGTTGTGTCGGGAACGTTAGCGATACAAACTAAGATCTTCATAATTTATCCGGATTAATAGCAATATTCTTTGAGTGATTTAAAAATTTCCCGGTCGGAAACATGTGGATTAAAAGAAACGGATTGAAGACATCTGATAAAAACGCATCGGAAAATGTGATGCTCCGCAAACTCCGTCTTTGTATCTTCGCCAGGACCAAAATTGTTGATTTTGGCGCGAAGATAAAGAAATTATGCTCCCTAAATTAGCTTGTTTATAACCTCTCATGGATAGAATTGAATTATTGAAAAGATACCTGCAGGAGGATCCTGATGATTCTTTTACATCCTATGCTTTATCCCTGGAATACATTCGGTTAAAGGATTATCAGCAAGCTAAATCCATTCTGGTTGAACTCAACAGAAAAGACCCTGATTATCTGGCTGCTTATTACCAGCTCGGAAAAGTTTATGAAAGTCTCCAACTCACTGAAGAAGCTGTTTCGGTGTATGAAAAAGGGATGCTTGTGGCCCGCTCTCAAAAGAATCATCACACATTCAGCGAGTTAGATACTGCTCTAAAGCAGATCAAAGGGGATCCGGAAGAAGAGGAATGAAAGGGATTTTCCTACATTTGCAACCCGGTTAATTTTAATAAAAGCTCAGTCAGCGGGTATTTCCGCTGGTCCGATAAATTGATCGCAGAAGAAACGACCAAATATGAGAGAAGTTCAATTTCGTGAAGCATTACGTGAAGCCATGACCGAAGAAATGCGTCGTGACGAACGTGTTTTTTTAATGGGAGAAGAAGTCGCTCAGTACAATGGAGCCTATAAAGTAAGCCAGGGCATGCTGGATGAATTCGGACCCAAACGTGTGATCGATACTCCAATTGCCGAACTTGGTTTTGCAGGAATTGGTGTTGGTGCGGCAATGAATGGCCTGAGACCGATCATCGAATTTATGACCTTCAATTTCTCGCTTGTTGCCATTGATCAGGTTATTAACTCCGCTGCAAAAATGATGAGTATGAGCGGCGGTCAGTATACTGTTCCAATTGTTTTCCGTGGCCCTACAGCTTCTGCCGGAATGCTGAGCTCTCAGCACTCACAAGCCTTTGAAAACTGGTATGCGAACTGCCCGGGTTTAAAAGTGGTGGTCCCTTCAAATCCTGCAGATGCAAAGGGATTGCTCAAGTCATCCATCCGTGATAACGATCCAGTCATTTTCATGGAAAGCGAACAGATGTATGGCGACAAGGGCATGATTCCGGATGGAGAATATCTCATTCCAATTGGTGTGGCAGATGTGAAAAAAGTGGGTACCGATGTGACCATAGTGTCATTTGGCAAAATGATGAAAATAGCATTGAAAGCAGCTGAGGAACTGGCCAAAGAGAGCATCAATGCGGAAGTCATTGATTTAAGAAGCGTACGTCCAATCGATTACAATACTGTTATCGAATCCGTAAAAAAGACAAACAGACTGGTTGTTGTAGAAGAATCCTGGCCATTGGCATCAATTGCCAGTGAAATAGCGTTTATGGTTCAAAAACGGGCTTTTGATTATCTTGACGCACCTGTTGTAAGGGTAATGGGCGGAGATGTTCCATTACCGTATGCACCTACCCTGATTGAAGCATACCTGCCAAATCCTGCCAGAGTTATCAAGGCTGTGAAGGAAGTAATGTATCTGGTTTAGACGATTTATCGATATTCAGCATGTAATGATTTTAGGAATGAGGTTATAAATAAAATCTCAGTTCTGTTTTTATGGTTTTTTAGACCTTTTTCGATTTAATTGACAAAATCACAAGGATACCGTGCGGATTTGGTGTACCTTTGCGGCTTAATTTCTAAATACTTATCATGTTATCATTCCCCGAATTGGGGCTGGGCGAAAAAGTGCTAAAGGCTATCGAAGCACTCGGTTTTCAGCAGCCCACTCCGATTCAAGAACAAGCCATTCCCCTCCTTTTAGCTGATCATTCTGACTTTATTGGACTAGCACAAACCGGCACCGGTAAAACGGCAGCCTTCGGCTTGCCGCTTATTGAAAAAGTTGATTTCTCTTCCAGAGATACCCAAGCCCTGATACTGGCTCCGACCCGTGAGCTATGTGTTCAGATTACTGACGACCTTGTTCGTTATTCCAAATTTACAAACGGCGCGAATATCGTCGCGGTCTATGGTGGAGCCTCGATCTCTACACAGATCCGCCAGATTAAAAGAGGAGCCCAAATTGTTGTCGCGACTCCCGGACGTTTGATTGACCTTATTACCCGAAAAGCTATCACGCTGCAAACTGTACGCTATGTTGTACTGGATGAAGCTGACGAAATGCTGAATATGGGTTTCCAGGAAGATATCGATGATATCCTTTCGAATACACCTGCTGATAAAAATGTCTGGCTGTTTTCAGCAACGATGCCTGCAGAAGTGAAACGGATCTCTTCGAATTATATGAAGAATCCGAAGGAACTGACCGTCGGAAAACAAAATTCAGGTGCCGATAATATTGAACACCATTACTATGTTGTTCACGAGCGTGATCGTTACAATGCATTGAAAAGAATTCTGGATTCTACACCAGAAATTTTTGGTGTTGTTTTCTGCCGTACAAAATTAGATACACAACGCATCGCGGAAAATCTGGTGAAAGACGGATACAATGCCGACTCGATCCATGGTGATTTGAGCCAGCAGCAACGCGACAAAGTAATGGCGCGTTACCGTAACCGCAACCTCCAGGTGCTTGTTGCTACTGACGTAGCTGCCCGGGGAATTGACGTTCGTGACATTACACACGTAATTCATTATCATCTGCCTGATGAAGTTGAAAATTACACCCATCGTAGCGGACGAACCGCTCGTGCCGGTAAATCCGGTATTTCTATCGCGTTAGTAAATATTCGTGAGAAGGATAAAATTCGTCAGATTGAGAAAAAAATCAATAGAAAATTCCATCTATCAAAAGTTCCGGATGCCGGAGACATCGGAGAGCAACAGTTGCTCCACTTTGTGAAAAAAATTCACGATGTACAGGTGAACGAGAAAGCAATCGATAAATTCATCGCTCCTGTTTTCAAGGAACTTGAAGATCTCACCAAAGAAGATATCATCAAACGTATTGTCACTCTTGAATTTAGTCGTTTCCTCGAAGATTACAGAAACGCTCCGGATATCAATGTAGATCTTGCTCACCCGGGAAAATCCACCCAGGAGAGATACCGCAATGCAGGACCACGCATGTTTATCAATCTTGGAACAGCGGATGGTTTAGACAAAGGAAGCATGCTGGGCTATTTGCTAGATGGTACCAAATTGGATAAATCGAAAGTCGGCAAGATTGACATGAAACCCGTTTATTCATTTATTGAATTCGAAGATGAGGAATCTCTCGAAAAAACACTGAATGCATTTGACGGTGAATTCTACAATGGCAGAAAAGTTCGCGTTGACCGTTCGGGCGAAAAAGACAAAAAAGAATTTAAAAAAGATTATAAAAAGGATTTTAAGCGCGATTTTAAACAAGAGAATCGCGAACAGATGGAAAAGAAAGATAAAAAAGGCTGGGGAGAAAAACCTGCCAATCGGACAGACGGCAAAAAAAAGAAATATAAATCTTCGTGGTGAGATAAAGGCATAATTGCCTTCTAATCAAAGTTTATCTCTACTATTGAACAACTCCAGGTCAATTACTTAAAAGCGGGGCACTTTTGTTGTTCAGGACGAATAACTATACTTGCAATTCCGTTTATTCGGGGAATATGCGAAAGCATCTTCAGATCAGTCTGACACAATTCATGACAGCCTTTTCTAAAGAGTATCCGGATTGAAAACAATAAAAAAAAACATGCCAACCATCAAATTCAGCGGTAATAGTTCAGCATTTTACAGTGATCTGAAAAACCGCGTCAATACTTATTTTAAAGATAAACGAATCAGTACTCATGGTGATCACCGCAGTCTTATCAAAGCGATTGTATTGATGACTTTGTTTCTGGGTTGTTACCCGGTTCTTGCATTCCATCTCTTGCCTGGGATCTGGCCACTGCTGGTTTGCATTCTGCTGGGGCTGGTAACCGCGGCGATTGGATTCAACATTATGCACGATGGAGCACACGGAAGTTTGTCCAAAAGCCCGCTGGTCAACAAACTTGCAGCGCTGAGTCTGAACATGCTTGGGGCCAGCTCTTTCCTCTGGAACATCAAACACAATGTGATTCATCACTCATTCACGAATGTGGATGATCACGATGACGATATTCTGAACGAACCTTTTTTCCGGATGACGAAACGTCAACCAAAATTAGGCGCTCACAAATACCAGCATTTGTATTTCCCATTGGCGTATGGTTTGATGTACATGTCCTGGGTGTTTTTTCTGGATTTCAAAAAATACTTCCAGAGGAGAATTGCTGACAGAGGTGATATTAAATTAACCGTATCACAGCACATCGGTTTTTGGGCAACCAAGCTTTCTTATGTATTCCTGTTTGTTGTTTTACCACTTCAGTTCTATTCATTGCCGGCCTATTTGTTAGGTTACTTTATTTACTCATTCACTACCGGACTTACTACAAGCGTAGTTTTCCAGCTTGCGCACACAGTTGAAGAAACCGAATTTCTTTATCCTGACAATACCAGCAGTGAAATGTACATTATCCCAACGGATTGGGCTACTCACCAGGTGAAAACCACCGCTAATTTTGCAACACGCAATAAATTTGTGACTTGGGCTGTTGGCGGACTAAACTTCCAGGTAGAACACCACTTATTTCCAAAAATCGCCCACGTACACTATCCTGCTTTGAGTAAAATTGTAAAGGAAGTTTGTGAAAAATACAATCTGCCTTATCACGAACAAGCAACAGTAACCGGAGCGATTGTATCGCACATCCGTTTCCTGAAGGATATGGGAAGAGGATAAAATTTGATTCAAATATTTAAAAAGTGCCGGAGAATACCGGCACTTTTTTTTTGCTCTTATCACAGATGAAGTGATTGCACATTATCATCTTCAATCACGCATTAAATGAAAAGTACTTTATCAATCACAATGAAATTACTCAATAGTCAACTTACTATCGTGATCAATATTTGTGTGCGGATCAAAATGGAACTCCAGATATCTCGATTCATCCTTTTTTCCTTCCGCAGAAAGCTTCATTCTTCCCATCTCATTATTCTGTTTATCGAATGCTTTTGCGGTAATTTCTCCGGAGAAATCCTGGTTAAAAATCACATAAAGAATAAGAACATTATCAGTCGCATTTGTATCACTGGTTACTGTTGTCTTTCCACAGTCAATACCTTTTGCTTTCAGACTCTCTGATATTTCAACCTTTGTATCAAATGCTTTCTCCACACCGGAAGAAACTCCTTCTGTAAATTCTCCAATCGCTTGTCCGGTTACATCACCTGCTTTATTAATATTTTCCTTTACGGATTTGGAAGTACATGCAAACATTAAAACTGAAACCAACAGAATTGAATAGCGCTTTTTCATTTGGAAGAATTATGACTCAAAGATAAAGAAGAATCAAGTTCCATCCGGAAAATGAGCTTTAACCGGGAACCGGAGTATTGTTCGATCAAAATTGAATTTCGGACTCTGGAAATAAGATTGAAGGGTTAGAAAAATGGCTATAAACCAAAATTGTAAGGATTTTAGGTTTTCAAAACAGTCTTTTTAGCAAAAAACGCAAGAAATGAGGCGTTCCGGAGAAAAAGGAGCCTTGTAAAATAAAATAAAGTGTAAGAAATGTGAATATTTTTGAAAAATATATACTTTTTTTGAACACACCCCTTGTTTTTAAACACATGTTGTTAAAAAATATATCTTTTTTCTTGACATACCCCCTATTTTTTAGATATGTTTGCAAAATAAAATTAAAAAAAGTGGAACCTTTTGGATTTCATTCAGGTTTCACAGAAACAGACTCTTAAACCTATTTATTCGAGATTTAACCATGAGCAACATCCGTTTCAGAGCCCTTGAAACAACCCTGGGCCGATTGCCAGTGAAAGTTGTACCTCCCGCCGGGAAAGTCAGCGATTTTTATGGTGTAAACGTTTTTAACCGTGAAGCCATGCAAAAGTACCTGCCACGTGATGCATACAAAGCAGTGATGGCAGCTATCGAACATGGAGAACCGGTTGATCGTAAAATGGCTGATCTGATTGCCCTTGGCATGAAAGACTGGGCCAGCAGCAAAGGCTGTACTTCTTATACTCACTGGTTCCAGCCGCTCACAGGACTTACCGCGGAGAAGCACGACAGCTTCTTTGAATTAAGTGATGGCAAAGCGATTGAACATTTCTCAGGGAATGCACTTGCACAGCAAGAACCGGATGCTTCCAGCTTCCCGAGCGGTGGTATTCGCAATACATTCGAAGCGAGAGGTTATACTGCATGGGATCCAAGCTCACCGGCATTCATCATGGAAAGCGCAAGCGGTAAAACACTTTGCATTCCGACCATCTTCGTTTCTTATACAGGTGAAACACTCGACAACAAAGCACCTTTGCTGAAAGCATTGCATGCACTTGATAAAGCAGCGGTGGATGTTTGTCAGTACTTCGATAAAGATGTAACCAAAGTAATCGCAACACTTGGTGTTGAACAGGAATATTTCCTTGTAGATACAGCCCTGCTGAATTCACGCCCGGACCTGTTGACTACCGGTCGTACATTGTTCGGCCACTCTCCGGCGAAAGGTCAGCAATTGGAGGACCACTATTTTGGTTCTATACCTGAACGTGTTTACGCATTTATGCAAGACATGGAAACCGAAGCATACAAACTTGGTATTCCTCTGAAAACTCGACACAATGAAGTGGCTCCAAGCCAGTTTGAGTGTGCTCCTGTTTTCGAAGAAATCAACCTTGCTGTGGATCACAATGCATTGTTGATGGATCTGATGGAAAAAGTTGCTCGTCGTCACAACTTCAAAGTGTTGTTGCATGAAAAACCATATGCCGGCATCAACGGTAGTGGAAAGCACAACAACTGGAGTATGAGTACCAACACCGGAAAGAATTTGCTCAGTCCGGGAAGTACTCCGAAGAGCAACCTGATGTTCCTTACCTTCTTCGTAAACACGATCAAGGCGGTTTACGAACACGCTGATCTGATGCGTGCAAGTATCGCCTCTGCGAGCAACGATCACCGTTTGGGAGCGAACGAAGCACCTCCTGCAATCATGTCCATTTTCCTCGGTACTCAGCTCAGCAATGTGTTGGATGAAATCGAACAAAAGGTGAATGAGAAAAAAATGACTGCTGATGAAAAGACAGCTCTGAAACTTGATATCGGCAAGATTCCGGAAATCCTTCTGGATAATACAGATCGTAACCGTACATCTCCCTTTGCATTCACAGGTAATAAATTCGAATTCCGTGCTGTTGGATCTTCCGCAAACAGTTCCAGCGCGATGATGGTACTGAATACCATTATGGCCAACCAATTGCGCAAGTTCAAAGCTGAAGTAGATACACTGATTGACAAAGGCACCAAAAAAGACGAAGCAATTCTCAAGGTTTTGCGTCAGTATATCGTGGACTCAAAAACCATCCGTTTCGAAGGAAATGGCTACAGCGATGAGTGGGTGAAGGAAGCGAAACGTCGTGGATTGTCAAACATAACGACTACACCACCGGCTCTTGATGCCTATATCAGCAAAAGCTCAATGAAGCTGTTTGAAGAAATGGGAATCTTTAATCACCGTGAAGTGGAAGCGCGTCATGAGATTATGCTTGAGACTTACATCAAGAAAATCCAGATTGAAAGTCGCGTCATGGGTGATCTCGCGATCAATCACATCATTCCTGCTGCTATACGCTATCAGACTATCCTTGCAAAAAATGTCGAAGGACTGAAAAACATCGGCATGAAACCGGATGCTATGTCGACACAAATCGAAATGATCAAGGAAATTTCCGAGCACATCGGTATGATCAAATCGAATGTCGACAAAATGATTGAAGCGAGGAAGAAAGCGAACAAAATAGAGAATGCCCGTGCGAAAGCTGTAGCGTACTGTGACGATGTAAAAAATTACTTTGAAACAATCCGTTACCACGTGGACAAACTCGAAATTATGGTTGACGATGAACTCTGGCCATTGGCAAAATACAGAGAACTCGTTCAGATTCGCTAAGGCTTAGATTTAGAGATTTACTGAAAATAAAAATGAAAGAGGTGGTCAATTGGCCACCTCTTTCATTTTTACAATTTATAAGATTCAGGCAGACATCAATCACATTTTAGCTGATCCTTTTCTCTTAAAATTCCTTCCTATAATCCTGGAGTAATGGGAAGTCTAACTATAGCATTTGATGAGTTCACCTTCAATATTTTATACTCAAAACAAGAACATCTCATAAACAGGCAGTTAGCTGAGACTTGAGCTAAAAACAAGGTTTCAGACTGAGGTGAATGCTCAAAACTTTGTCAATAACCCCAGACACCAGATTCTTGTTGTTAAATAGTTGAAATATAGCATCAATTTCTACCTTTGTTATCCCAAAAAAACTTGTTTTCTTTGCCAGAGAAGGGGATTTTCGCTTCTCCTTCCATCCATTAATCCAATCGTTCGATGAGACTATCCAAAAGATTCTTTTTACTGTTCCTGCTGCTAAGCGCATTCCAGATTTCATTTGCACAACGTGGCCCGAGTTTCCAGGCGGAACAAGCATTCAACAAGGGTGACTATTATGATGCAGCGGCTTTGTATAAAAAAGCATTCACTAAGGAAAAAAACAAGGTAAAAAGAGCTGAGATCATTTATAAGGTTGCCGAATCCTACCGACTCACAAACGATTTCAAAAATCAGGAAGTATGGTATGCCAAGGCATTAAAAGCAAACTTTAAGGATCCGGAAGCAATTGTGCATTATGCGGACGCTTTGAAATTCAACGGCAAGTATGATGAAGCAATCGTACAGTATACCAATTTCAAAAAAGCAAATCCTGCTGATCCTCGTGGCGATTTAGGAATCAGTTCCTGCCAGCAGGCACAAAAGTGGAAGGATAAACCCACTCGTTACAAAGTTGAAAATGTTCCTGCCATCAATACCAAGTATTCAGATTTCGGAACAAACTACTCGAATAAAGATCACCGCCATATCATTTATACTTCAGCACGCCAGGAATCAATGGGAAAAAATGAAGACGGTGGTACAGGAGAAAAATTCCAGGATCTTTTCGAAGCTTCTGTAGACAAAAAAGGAAAATGGAGTTCACCAAAACCACTTCTCGAACCTATCAATTCCGGTGGAAATGATGGTAGCGCATCAATCAACTCGAAAGGTGTTGACATGTTCTTTACTCGTTGCGATGTTGAGCGTGGTAAAATGGGCGGTTGTGAAATATATTTTACAAAACGTAAAGGTCAAACCTGGGATGAACCAAAATTGATTCCTCTTTCCGGTGACAGTTTCACCGTTGGACAACCCAGCTTATCACCCGATGAACAAACACTTTATTTCGTTTCGGACATGCCGGGCGGACAAGGTGGAAAAGACATCTGGATGACTGTGTATGACAAAAAGAAAAAATCCTGGGGAGAACCGTCAAATCTCGGGAACAAAGTAAATACAGAACTTGATGAAATGTTCCCGTCCATTACCAGTGATGGAACTTTATACTTCGCTTCTAAAGGTCATCCGGGAATGGGTGGCTTGGACATTTTCCAGACCAAAATTTCAGGAAGCGGTTGGGAAACTCCTGTCAATCTTCGTTACCCTGTAAATACATCTGCAGATGATTTTGCATTTATTGTTGATGAACTTACAGGAGATAAAGGATTCCTCAGCTCAAACCGTGAGGGTGGAAAAGGCGGAGATGATATTTACACATGGTATTTACCACCACTGATCTTTACTGTTTCTGGTCGTGTATTTGATGCCGATACAAAAGCCAATATTGAAGGCGCGAATATCGAGTTGTTCGGTAGTGATGGCACATCAATTCCATTCAAAACTGACGCGACCGGCACTTACAAATTTGATTTGAAACCGGAAACTACCTACAAGCTTTCCGCAACCAATAAAAACTATCTGAACAAATATCTTGAAGTTTCAACCATCGGACTAGAGCAAAGCAAGGATTTCATCGGAGATTTTGATTTTGCTTTGCGCTCTATGTTACGCTCTATTGAACTTCCGGACATTTATTATGATCTCGCGAAATGGGATCTTCGTCCTGAGTCAAAGAAAGCTCTCGACGGACTGGTTGAAACCATGAAAGACAATCCTACTATTGTAATTGAGTTGGGATCACACACTGACTCCCGTCCTATTCCAATGACAAATGATACACTTTCCCAACGTCGTGCGGAATCCGTTGTAAAATACCTTATCCAGCATGGAATCGAAGCTGATCGTTTGTATGCCAAAGGTTATGGCGCACGTGAACCACGTGTTCTCGATAGAGAAATCGGCAACTTTAAATCCGGGGATGTAATGACGGATGAGTTCATCAGTAAATTGAAATCAACCAAAGTCAAAGAAGAAGCACATCAGTTGAATCGTCGTACGGAATTCAAAGTACTTCGCACGAACTATGTGAAGGGACAATCAGCGATTGATAACATCAATGAAGCTCCGGCTAAAACCCTCGTTGATTCCAGTAGCCTGAATGTGAAACCGGTTGAAGATGCTACTGTCGCTACGAAAGTTGAAGTGAAAGAAGCTCCTGCGACTCCGGCTGCAAAAACTGATTCTGTTCCTTCCGCTGTGGCTGAGAAATCAGGTCCCGGTGAAATTTATGTTTGCAAAAAGGCTGACACGTTCACTGCTATTGCTAAGAAGTACGGCATGACTGTGAAAGAACTGAAAGAATTGAACAGCCTGAAAGGTGAACCTATCGACGAAGGAATGGAACTCCGTGTCGATCTGAAAGGAGATTATACAGATTACAATAAAAAATTCTATACACTCACCAAGGATGATAAGAAGTGGGCGGATATCGCGAAGAAACTCGAAATGAAACCCGCTGATCTGAAGAAACTGAACAAAGGAGTTGGTGAGGACGAATTCCGCACCGGTAAGAAGATTCGCATCGCGAAGTAGCTTTGCTTAAGAACGAAGGCGTCTCGCACCCCGTGTGGCGAGACGCCTTTGTTTTTATACCTGCCTGAATAAATTGTATTGAAGAAAAATCCTCAAAGTCTCAATTATTCCTCACCATGAATAAGGAATCAAAATACAGCAGTCGTGGAGTATCCGCGAGTAAGGAAGATGTACACAAAGCCATCCAGAAACTCGACAAAGGACTTTTTCCGAAAGCGTTTTGCAAAATTGTTCCGGATACCTTGTCGGGCGATGAAGATTACTGTATCGTGATGCATGCGGATGGAGCCGGTACTAAATCTTCATTGGCTTATGCTTATTGGAAAGAAACCGGTGACATGAGTGTATGGAAAGGAATAGCACAGGATGCCATTGTGATGAATACGGACGATCTCTTGTGTGTAGGTGCAACCGATAATATCCTTCTTTCCTCTACGATTGGCAGAAATAAAAAACTGATTCCCGGTGAAGTCATTACAGCATTGATTGAAGGAACGGAAGAATTCCTTTCGACGATGCGGGAATACGGCATCAGTATCTATTCCACAGGAGGCGAAACAGCTGATGTGGGAGATTTGGTCAGAACCGTCATTGTTGACTCTACTGTCACATGCAGGATGAAAAGAAAAGATGTGATCTCGAATGATCGGATACAACCGGGAGATGTCATTGTTGGACTTGCTTCCTATGGACAAGCTTCCTATGAAGATCAATACAATGGTGGCATGGGCAGCAACGGTCTTACTTCTGCAAGACACGACGTATTCAACAAAAAAGTTGCACAGAAATATCCCGAAACATACGACACTCAGTTGGATAGTTCCGTTGTGTATTCAGGAAGTAAATCACTAACGGATGAAATCCAAATCCCGGAAAGTAATTCGAAATCCGTGACTGCAGGAAAACTGGTACTTAGTCCAACACGCACTTATGCACCAATTCTAAAAAAAATACTTGACCTGCATCGGGATTCAATTCATGGTCTGGTGCACAATAGTGGCGGAGGACAAACGAAGGTTCTGCATTTTGTAAATAATCTTCATATAATCAAGGACAATCTTTTTCCTGCACCTCCCCTATTCAAAATGATTCAGGAGGAAAGTAAAACAGACTGGAAAGAGATGTACCAGGTATTCAACATGGGTCATCGGATGGAAGTGTATTGTGATGCAGGACTTGCAGCAGAGATTATTCAAATCTCAAAATCATTCAATGTAGATGCGCAAATCATTGGTCGGTGTGAATCTCATGAAGGGAAAAAACTTACCATCAAATCGGAAGCAGGAGAATTTCATTACGAATAAAACAGGAATGATTTTACCTGCCAATTATTACTAAAAAAATAAACAATAAACAAGATTATGCTCTTAGATAAATTAGAAGCGATTAAACAACGGTTTGAAGATGTTGAAATGCAGCTGAGTTCACCCAGTGTGATGAGCGACATGAAACGTTTTGCTCAACTGAATCGCGAGTATAAAGAATTACAAAAAATCGTAGAGCGTTATCATGTATATAAAAATGTACAAAGCAACCTTGAGAACGCGAAAAAACTTGTTGCCAATGAAAAGGATGAAGAGTTCCGCGAATTAGCGAAAACTGAATTTGATTCACTTCAAAAAGAAAATGAAAAGCTGGAAGAAGAAATAAAATTCCTTCTCGTACCTGCGGATCCGGAAGACGGTAAAAACGCGATTATGGAAATTCGTGCAGGAACCGGTGGTGATGAAGCCAGTATTTTCGCGGGAGATCTGTTCCGCATGTATACCAAATTTTGTGAACGTAAAGGATACAAGATCGAGCTTGTAGATATGACTGAAGGAACCGCGGGAGGTTTTAAAGAAGTTATTTTCAATGTATCCGGAGATGGGGCTTATGGAGTAATGAAATATGAAAGCGGTGTGCACCGTGTACAGCGTGTTCCGCAAACAGAAACGCAGGGTCGTGTTCACACTTCCGCCGCTACTGTTGTTGTGTTGCCAGAAGCTGACGAATTCGATGTAGACATTAAAACCAACGATATTCGTAAAGATCTTTTCTGTTCATCAGGACCCGGTGGACAATCGGTAAATACAACTTATTCCGCAGTGCGTTTGACGCATATTCCAACAGGTATCGTCGCGCAATGCCAGGATCAGAAATCCCAATTGAAGAATTATGACAAAGCACTTGCCGTTCTGCGTTCACGTATCTATGAACTGGAATACAACAAACGCATGGAAGAGGAAGCAAAGAAACGTAAGACCATGGTTTCAAGCGGCGACCGGTCGGCGAAAATCAGAACATACAATTATCCTCAGAGTCGCATTACCGATCATCGTATTGGTCTGACGATGTACAACCTCGGCTCATTCATGGAAGGAGATATTTACGAAATGATTGATGCGCTCCAGGTTGCTGAAAATTCTGAACGCCTGAAAGAAGGTGTTGCATAAGAAGTTAAATTCAAATTAGTATAGATTATTTTCATATCCCGAAGAAAAATCTGGAATTTTCCAGATAAGAAATGAAATAATTAATCTCTAACTTAGTTGGAGAATCAATCAGATCTTTCATGGACAGAAGATCATTTCTCACACAACTTTCAATGGGCTCCATTGCTATGATGACACTATCCTCTTTTCGAAACGAGATGGATGCTCTCGGCACATCCGATAAAATGCCGGTCTTGTTTATTGGCCATGGATCTCCAATGAATGCGCTTGATGACAATGAATTCAGCAGAGCATGGAAATCTATAGCACGACAACTTCCTGCTCCGAAAGCGATATTGTGTGTCAGTGCACATTGGGAAACGAAAGGTACCAAAGTGACAGCGATGCAGATGCCAAAAACGATTCATGACTTTGGCGGATTTCCACAGGAATTATTTGACAAACAATATCCGGCTCCCGGTAGTCCGGAAATGGCTGCTGAAACAAAATCACTTGTCAAAAAAACGAATGTGGAATTGGATCTGGAATGGGGCCTTGATCATGGAACATGGTCGGTACTTGCTCCAATGTTTCCGGATGCAAAAATTCCGGTTTATCAATTCTCACTCGATTACACCCAAGGTCCGCAATATCATTATGAACTTGCCAAGGAACTTGCTGCATTGAGAAGAAAGGGTGTCCTTATTATTGGAAGTGGCAACATTGTACACAATCTTGGTATGATGCAATGGTCAGAAAAGTCTTATGACTGGGCAATTGAATTTGATGCAATGGCTGCAAAATTTATAGAAGAAGGCAATCACAAATCGCTTATTAACTATAAAGACCTGGGTAAATCGGCACAGCTTGCTATTCCATCCAACGAACATTATTTGCCCATGTTGTATACGCTGGCCCTACAGGAAAAAAATGAACATGCCGCATTTTTTGCAGCCAAAACATTGATGGGCTCAATTTCAATGCGAAGTTTTAAAATAGGTTAAAAAGCGCTCCACAAACCGCCCGGAATCAAATACTCAATTGTTGTCCGGAATTCCCCTTTAAATTGCTTTTACGGAAAACCAGCCTCCCTTCAAAACCTCAGTATTTCAGGGCTTTAGCAATCCGGAATTGGTGTATTCGTCTCAATTCTTTAGGTTTGTTGAATGTTAACTGAAACCAGGAAAATGGCATCTCCCGACATCGATCAAAAAACCCTTTTAAAGGCTTATGAATTGATGTGTACAGCAAGAGCAATGTCAGATTTGTACGAGGAAAAATCCCAGATTACCCAAAAATATGTGCATGCGACTTCAAGAGGTCATGAAGCTATACAGCTCGCCCTTGGCTTACAATTAAAACCGCAGGACTATTTATCGGCGTATTACCGTGATGACAGTATTCTGCTTGGGATCGGTTTACAACCTTATGAGTTAATGCTGCAATTGCTCGCCAAACGCGATGATCCTTTTTCAGGCGGACGCACATATTATTGTCATCCCAGTTTGCGTCGCGATGACATGCCCAAAATTCCGCATCAAAGTTCAGCTACCGGTATGCAGGCAATTCCTACAACAGGAATCGCGATGGGACTTCAGTATCGAGAGAATACTGGTCTGAACAATCCTGATGCAAAAGATAAGGGGGTTGTTGTTTGTTCGCTTGGTGATGGTTCGATTACAGAAGGAGAAGTTGCTGAAGCATTTCAGATGGCGGTGCTCAAAAAATTGCCGATTCTGTATTTCATTCAGGACAATGAATGGGATATCTCTGCAAGTGCCAAAGAAATCCGTGCGATGGACGCACCGGATTACGCGAAAGGATTCAAAGGACTTGAAGTGCGTTCGATTGACGGAACAGATTTTCAAACTTCGTATGAAACCGTCAGAGAAGTTCTTGATATTATCCGTAAGGAACGCAGGCCTTTCATGATTCACGCAAAAGTTCCTTTGCTCGGACATCACACTTCCGGTGTCAGAAGAGAATGGTATCGCCCGGATCTGGAAGAACACCAGAAGCGGGATCCATTTCCAAAATTCAGGAAAACACTCATACAACAGGGCTTTGATGAAAAAGAGTTGAATGCTATCAATGAAAGGGCTTCCATTCTTGTTCGATCAGATTTCGAAAAAGCATTAAAGGCTGAAGATCCCCGTCCTGAAGATTTATTTAATTACGACTACGCACCTACTCCTGTAACGGAAGAAAAAGGTCAGCGCGAACCACAGGGAAAAGAAAAAACCGTGATGGTGGATTGCGCTCTCTTTGCTGTTCAGGAACTCATGACGAAACACAAAGAGTGTTTATTATATGGACAGGATGTTGGAGGAAGATTGGGAGGAGTATTTCGTGAAGCCGCGACACTCGCTGAAAAATTCGGAGAACTTCGTGTCTTCAATACACCCATTCAGGAAGCATTTATTGTTGGAAGTACTGTTGGAATGAGCGCGGTTGGTTTGAAACCAATTGTTGAAGTGCAGTTTGCCGATTACATCTGGCCCGGACTGAATCAATTGTTCACAGAAGTCAGTCGCTCCTACTATCTAAGTAATGGTAAATGGCCTGTCAGCTGTATCCTGCGTGTCCCGATTGGTGCTTATGGCAGTGGCGGACCATTCCATTCTTCAAGCGTTGAAAGTGTGCTTACGAATATCCGTGGAATAAAAATCGCATACCCATCAACCGGAGCAGATCTGAAAGGTTTGCTGAAGTCGGCCTATTATGATCCAAATCCATGTGTCATTCTTGAACACAAAGGATTGTACTGGTCAAAGATCAAAGGAACAGAAGACGCGAAAACTATTGAACCGGATGAAGATTATATACTTCCTTTTGGGAAAGCAAGAACTGTTCAATCCGCTGATTCAAGTAAAGAACCAACGCTTGCTGTCATCACCTACGGAATGGGAGTTTATTGGGCCAAAAATGCAGCAAAAAACTTTCCGGGAAAAATCGAAATTGTAGATCTGCGCACCATTCTTCCTCTTGATGAGGATGCGGTTTTTGCAGCTGTAAGAAAACACAACCGTTGTTTGGTGGTGACAGAAGAACCCATTCACAATACATTCGCACAAGCTTTGGCAGGGTTAATTTCAAAAAACTGTTTTGAATCCCTGGACGCCGCTGTGGAAGTAATCGGATCTGAAGATCTACCGGCGATTCCTTTAAACTCCATCCTTGAATTCACCATGATTCCGAATGCCGATAAGGTGGCTAAGGCTATGGAGAAGGTGTTGGGGTACTGATTTTTGGTTGTTGGTTGTTGGTTGTTGGTTGTTGGTTGTTGATTAAAGTAAATCAAAAATCATAAATCTTAAATCAAAAATCCCAAAAATGTTCAATCGGATTCATCATATATCTGTGATCTGTTCCGATTACGAACGATCAAAAAGCTTTTATACAGAAATTTTAGAATTGGAGATAATTCGCGAAGTTTTTCGTGAAGAGAGAAAATCCCATAAGCTCGATTTATCACTGAACGGAATTTATGTCCTTGAGTTATTTTCATTCCCGGATCCACAGCCAAGACTAACTCGTCCGGAAGCTTGCGGTCTGCGACATCTTGCATTTGAAGTAAATAATCTTGAAGAAACAATTGAACAGCTTCTAAAAAAAGGTGTTGAGGCAGAACCTATTCGTCTTGATGAACAAACCGGGAAACGTTTTTCATTTATTTCTGATCCCGATGGTTTGCCGATTGAATTGTACGAAAAGTAATAACCGAATACATTTCATCTTTAGGACTTAATCCTACATTTAATATTTTCACCCTTTCATTTAGCCGGAGTTCATTAACTCCAAGTAGCAAAAGACCGTCGTTTATTTACATTTAAATTGGCCTGATCTTCCAAAATCTAAATAGTGATAAATAACAATGTGGTTTTTCTACGATTCGAAATTCCCAGTATGATCCTGATTTTCAATTAAAGTAACTATTCCAATTCACTAAGAATACTCAAATTGATATTCCGGCCCCGGAGGGGCCAAAGCATTGTAGAAATATGCAGTGAACTAAACCCGCTCCGGAGGAGCGGAAGTTGAGACGACATTCACCAGAATAAATCTTCGTTTTATAAATCTAAATAAATAATTATATGCCTTTTCACAAGAATAATACTACCTGCCAAACAATCCCATTTTAAGAAATATTTGCTATATGATTTACTTTACGACATCATTTTCTCCATCATATCAATTTTAAAAACAACCAATGGGATTCAACCTTTAGAATCTACAACATAAATATTTAATGAAATCTATTTGTGCTCAATTTTTAATTAATAGCTATTGTAGGTAGTACTTAGTAATATTTTTCTAGCAAAACAAATATTAGAACAAAAAACTCCTCATTAAATAACCATACAATAGTGATTGAATTCAATAATGAGATTACCTTTCTTTGTCAGAAAAAATGTCTGACACATATACCCAACTTTATATACATCTCGTTTTTGCAGTAAAATACAGACAAGCTCTTTTGGATAAAAAGTGGAGAGAGCGCGCATTTGATTATATCGGCGGTATCATTCGAAATAATAAGCATGCATGCCTGGCAATAGATGGAGTCGAGGATCACATTCATATTCTAATTGGAATGAATCCCAATCAATCAATATCTGATTTAGTCAGAATTATAAAATCTGATTCTGCCAAATTCATTAATGACAACAAATTATCCTTGAACAAGTTCAGGTGGCAGAACGGTTATGGTGCATTTTCATATTCAAGATCGCAGATAGACAAGGTTATTAAGTATATAAAGTGTCAGGAAAAACATCACAAGAACAGAACCTTTAAATCAGAATGGGATGAGATGTTGATAAAATTCAATATTACTAAAAACCCCAAGTCAACTGAATTTGATTTTTTCGAATAAATATTTTGGACAACGTAATATTTAACAAGCAACTAATGCATCCTGCCAAATCCTACTATATTTGCGACAACTTGCGCTCCTACGGAGCGCTGTCAACCTAATTACATTCAGGCTACAATGCTTGGGCTCCTCCGGAGCCGAACTTTCAATTGAATAGAAGTAAGCGTCCAAAATTGATTGATTCACAGCACAGGTTAAAATTTTGTAAAAACGTCCTTCTTTGAATCTTAAACTAAAATACAAAAATGAAGTAATTATTAGAAACTGCTGTAATAAAACAACTTAATAAAAAACAAACCAATCACTTTTTTTCATCCCGTTTCCCAGAACCCATTCCCTGTAATTTAATTTCAGAATTTATCCGCGTTTCTGTTTCAGGAGTGAGACGGTCGCCTACCGGATCCAGTAATTCTCTACCGTTTGAACGTGGGTTTTTAATTCTCGGAGAAATAGGATAGGCATTCATTTCATCTGCAGGATATGGTTCCAGCATTCCGGTGATTTCGTTCAAATGTTCTGCTCTTAACCATCGGCGTTCATCACTTTCGTGCAAAATAACCGGTGAACGATGATGCGGGATCATTTGCAAAAGTTTGTTTGGAACTGTGGTGATGATCGCGAATGACCGCGACACTTCCCCACTTTCAGGATCCGTCCATGTATCCCAGATTCCGGCAAGAGCAAACGGACGACGCGCTTTTAAATAAACAACATAAGGTTTGTCCAGTCCTTCATTTGTACTTCCTTCAATAAATGCATCTGCAATAATCAGGCAACGCTGTGAACGGATCGGTTTACGAAAAGAAGGTTTATTGATGATTCCTTTTCCACCGTTGTAATTAGGATCATTTTCTTTATTTGAATCACCTTCACTCCGTGCATTGAACAAATACATTTTCTTTTTCGCCCAAAAGGGAGTCAGGCCAAACTGAATAAACTGCAACTCGTTTGGTTTGTCACTGCAAATAACCGGAGCAAGCGCACCGGGGCCTACATTGTAATTCGGAAAAAGCGAAGGCACAATCTCAGGCGCTTTCACCTGAAAACGTTTTTCAATGACTTCAACATTGGAAACTACTACGTAACGGCCGCACATCGTGGTTGTTGGTTGTTGGTTGTTGGTTGTTAGTTGTTAGAAATCGAGATAAAAATCAGCTAAACTTCTTTTTACTCTTCAAATAAATTAAAATCACGAATTAGATTTTGTTTTAAAATGTTGATTCTCTCACTGCTTTTTCCAGGATTTGTAAATATCCTGTTGGGTTGGTCTGTTCGCGGGCATTTCTCGTAATGGCTCGCATGCGTGTAAGGTTGCATGCAATTGCGTAGGCAACTGCTGATAAAGGGAAGTGCCTTTGGTCTTCCACTCTATCATCTCATCACTGACATCTTTTAAAATTTTTGCGGGATTTCCGACTACTATTTTACGTTCAGGTATCTGCATACCTTCAGGAACGAAAGTCAAAGCACCAATGATCGAGTTATCTCCTACAACAACATGATCCATTACAACTGCATTCATTCCAATCAAAACATTTTTACCAATGGCTGCGCCGTGAACTATTGCTCCATGTCCTATATGCGCGCCTTCTTTCAAAGTAATTGTAATTCCGGGGAACATATGTACAGTACAATTCTCCTGAACATTGCAACCGTCTTCAATAATTATTCCTCCCCAATCTCCACGAATGGCAGCACCCGGACCGATATAAACATTCTTTCCAATCACTACATTCCCTGTAACCGCGGCAAGAGGATGGACAAAGGAAGATTCATGAATAACCGGAATGTAGCTGTTGAAGGAGTAGATCATTGAGAAGTGAAATTACTGATTGTAGATTGTAGATTGCTGATTGTAGATTGCTGATTGTAGATTGTAGATTGTTGATTGTTGATTGTTGATTGAGTACAAAATACATGGTACCTGGTTCCATCCTTCAATTCATAGATATAATATTAAATTTCGTAGATCACTACTTTACAGAAAGCATCTGATTCAAAAAAATAATTCAGTGTCAGACTACTCTTTCGATGACAGCGGCGTAGCCTTGTCCTACACCGATGCACATTGTTACAAGGGCATATCTTTTGTTTTGCTCATTCAATTCTATAGCAGCTGATCCAAGAATTCTTGCACCGCTCATTCCAAGAGGATGACCTAAGGCAATTGCACCACCATTCGGATTAATTCGTGCATCGTTGTCCTGCAAACCCCATGAACGTACACATGCAAGTGATTGTGCCGCGAAGGCTTCATTCAACTCGATCACATCAATATCCTTCCATGTAAGTCCGGCTTTTTGAATAGCCCTATTGGATGCTTCGACAGGACCAATACCCATAATTCGCGGTTCAACACCAACAACTGCTGATGAAAGAATTCTGGCAAGTGGCTTGAGATTATACTTTTTCACTGCATCACCGGAAGCTAATAACAAAGCTGCAGCTCCGTCGTTCAGACCAGAAGCATTACCTGCAGTAACCGTTCCTTCCTTCCTGAATGAAGGCTTCAACTTTGACAAGCCTTCCAGTGAAGTTTCAGGTTTCATAAATTCATCCTGATCGAATCGCTTTACTTCACCTTTTTTTCCGGGAATTTCAACCGCTACAATTTCCCTTGCAAATCGACCGCGATCACGTGCAGCTTTTGCTTTTTGCTGACTCCACAGTGAAAACTTATCCTGATCTTCTCTGGAAATATGATCCCTGTCAGAAAGATTTTCCGCTGTTTCTCCCATCGCGTCAGTACCAAACATTTCTTTCATTTTGGGATTAATAAATCTCCAGCCAAAACTGGAATCAAACATTTGCGCATCGCGTCCAAAGGCTGTGGAAGTTTTGGAAATTACCCATGGACCACGCGTCATATTCTCAACTCCACCGGCTACGGCAATTTCCATATCTCCGACCTGAATAGCGCGAGCAGCAGAAATAGCAGCGGAAAGTCCGGATGCACACAAGCGGTTCACGGTTTCACCCGGCACATTGATCGGATATCCTGCCATAAGCAAAGCCATCCTGGAAACATTACGATTATCTTCTCCGGACTGATTTGCACAACCCAGAATCACATCTCCGATCGCTTCAGGATCAACAGATGGATTTCTATCTAATAATTCACGCAATACAACTACCGCGAGATCATCCGTCCGTACGGGCCCTAAACTTCCTCCAAAACTTCCTATTGCGGTACGAATGGTGTCTATGATATAAACTTCTTTCATTTATTTTTGGTGGTTAGTTGTTAGTGGTTAGTGGTTAGTTGTTAGTTGTTAGTTGTTAGAATTTACGATCAATCTACAATCTAAAATCTACAATCAATATCACACTTCCCAATCTCTGCTTGTTCGGTAAACAGTTCCCTTAAAAAGAGCAACTGTTTTCCCCAAATGATTGGTAATGGTAATATAATAAACTCCGATTTTATCCGTCAGTGAAACCTCTTCAGCGACAGCGGTAATTTCATCACCTTCACGTAAGGCGACAGTATGTGATATGGATGTTTCAACAGACACGCTTTTTCGTCCGTGACTGTTGGAAGCAAAAGCAAGAGCACTATCCGCCAGGGAATATGTAATGCCGCCATGCGCGATAGAAAAGCCATTGAGCATTTCTTTCCTGATTTTCATCTTGAGTACAGATCTGCCGGGCTTTACTTCCACCCTTTCGATTCCCAGCCATTGACTGAACCAATCGTTTTCATACATTCTGCCAACTACCCGTTCGGCAAGAGTTTTTTCAGACATGCGTTTTATTTTCTTTCTTGGAATTTTCTTTACCTTCTTCTTCTTGTGCTTGTTCCAAACAATGCACCCAACAGTCCACGGGTTACTTCACGCACTACCGTACGTACAGTAGAATTATTTGCAACCGCGGAGATTGTATCTGCAATAGTGGAAGTCTTTTCTTCCTTCTTTTCATTCTCCTTTTGTTTTGTTTCCTGATGATCTTCCTCTTCTGTCTCCCCTTTTATTTTTTTGTTTAGGATTTCATATGCACTTTCACGATCAATCTCTTCGTTATACTCTGAATAGATATCGGAGGATTTCACTATTGCATCTTGTTCTTCGGGACTCAGAATATCCATTCGCGAACGGGGCGCACATAAAAGTGTATGAGCTAATGGAGTCGGAGCTCCTTTTTCATTCAACACTGTTACCAGTGCTTCACCGATTCCTAATTCGGTAAGCAATGTTTCAGTGTCGTAGAATGCAGTTGAAGGGTAATTTTCCGCGACAAGTTTGATATCTTTTCTGTCCTTGGCAGTAAAGGCACGCATGGCATGCTGGAATTTTGCACCAAGCTGACTGAGTATTTCATCCGGAATATCTCCCGGAATCTGAGTGCAAAAATAGATTCCTACACCTTTTGAGCGGATGAGCTTGATTACTGTCTCCAACTGATTCAGCAAGGTTTTGGTAGCTTCTCTAAAAATCAAATGGGCTTCGTCGATAAAAATTACGAGTTTGGGAGCAGCTTTATCGCCCATCTCAGGAAATTTCGCATACACCTCCGCAAGCAAACAAAGCATGAAAGTGGAAAATAATTTAGGCTTGTCTTGCATGTCACAAAGACGTACAACATTGATGTACCCACGCTCCCCATCTTTCCTCAACAAATCCTCCACTTCAAATGACTTCTCACCAAAGAAACGATCGGCACCCTGTTGCTCAAGCTCCAATAATTTTCGCATGATGACTCCGACGGTTGCCGGACTGACTTGTCCATAAGCACTCACTTCATTTTTTCCTTCATTTGAAATATGCTGCAATACCTGTCTGAAATCTTTAATGTCAAGTAAAGGAAGTTTTTTATCATCACAATACTTAAACACAATCGTTACAACTCCCTGTTGATTTTCGTTAAGCTCCAGCATTTTTGAAAAAAGCACCGGACCGAATTCAGAAACAGTAGCTCTCAATCGAAGTCCTTTTTCGTTGGAGATAGACATCAATTCAACAGGAAACTGAGTGGACTTCCACTCTGTTCCTATCTGCTGGTGCCTTGCCTGAATCTTCGGGTTTTCTGTACCCGGTTTTGCTATTCCACTAAGATCACCTTTGATATCCATTAACAGTACACTAATGCCATTGTCTGAAAGACTTTCGGCATACTGTTGAATCGTTTTTGTTTTACCTGTTCCGGTAGCTCCGGCAATCAATCCATGACGGTTCACAGTGTTCAATGGAATCCTTACTTGTGCACCCTGAACCGGACTTTTATCATTGATTGCACAGCCGAGAACGATACTCTTTCCTTCAAAAGTATATCCCTTTTCTATTTCAGATTTCAGTTCTTCTGCGGACTTCATTGTTTTTCTATTTTAGTCATCAATCAATCAACAAGCGGTTCAACTTTTTCAACTCAATAAAACTTTTGCTTGTCTCTTACCATTCTCTTCAATAAAACACTCGGGCGATATCGTTCTTCTGAGTATTCACGATGCAAATCTTCCAGAACTGCCAAAACATTTTCAGCGCCCCATTCATCGCACCACTTCAATAATCCTTTGGGATAATTTACTCCTTTGGTCATCGCAAGATCCAGATCATCGCGTGAGGCTACATTTAAATACAATGCATCCACAGCTTCATTGATCAGCATCGCGACAACTCGGTCCCTGATTTTTTTTCCTAACTCTTCATGCCGGAATGGCTCAGGGAATTTATCTTCCTGTATATAATCAAAATATCCTTGTCCACTTTTTCGTCCGAATCGTTTTGCTTCAACCAAACGTTTTTGGGTGAGGGAAGGTTTGTAACGCGGGTCGTGAAAGAACTGTTTCCAAACCGTTTCAGTCACAGTGAAGTTGATGTCATTACCGATCATATCCATCAATTCGAAGGGACCCATTCTGAATCCGCCGAATTCTTTCAATGCCCAATCTATTGTTGCGAGTCCGGTTCTTCCTTCCGGCAAATCATTCCAACGTTCTTCATGGATTCGAATGGACTCACCGTAATATGGTCTGGCCACACGGTTTACAATAAATCCAGGTGTGTCTTTTACCATCACAGGTGATTTCCCCCAATCCAGCATCAGTCTCTTCATTTCAGAAAGATGCTGTGGATCAGTGGCCAGCCCCGGAATGATTTCAACCAATGGCATCAATGGAGCAGGATTAAAAAAATGCAATCCAAGCACTCTGGAAGGAATCCTTGCTGCTGCCGCTATGGATGTAATGGATAAAGAGGAAGTATTACTAGCAAACAAACACTTATCGTTCACAATCTCTTCAAGATCATTGAACACTTTTTGTTTGATTGATAAATCTTCCAGTATCGCTTCGATGACCAAATCAGCCATCATCATGTCCGACATGGAATTTGCATAAGTAATTCTTTCTCGAATTTCCGCTGAGGCCTGTTCTGTAATTTTCGCTTTTTCAACCAGCCTTGCCAGAGTTTTATTCAGATCTGTCTTTGACTTCTCCAGCATGGCTGGATTGGAGTCAAACAGAATGGTTGGATGGCCTGCCATTGCAGCCACCTGGGCTATTCCACTTCCCATCGTGCCTGCTCCCAGGACTCCGATTGGTGATGTCGGCTTAAGTTTTGTCATATTTTCGGGTGAACAAAAGTAGCAATATTTTGAAGCCCGATCGGCCCGCTCCCGGGTAGCAAATAATGTGGGATTTTGTTGATGTTTAGGATGTTGACCCGACAAAGCCTCAGAAAAGAAATTCACAAAAAGGTTTGCAATAAAAAATCAGAATCGTATATTTGCCATCCCAAAAAATAAACAGGGCAGGTTGAGTGCTTTCCTGATCATCGAAAAGCCTCAAAATTTGAGTAAAAATCAATATTTTAAGCGAAATAAAGCAAAATGGCAAATCATAAGTCGTCACTGAAGAGAATCCGTAACAGCGAATCAAAACGTCTGCGTAACCGTTACCAGGCTAAAACAATGAGAAACGCGATCAAAGCTTTCCGTTCTATTACGGATAAAAAAGCTGCAGCTACGGAATTAAGCAATTTGTCTTCTATGCTGGATCGCCTGGCTAAGAAAAGCGTTATCCACAAAAACAAAGCAGCTAACTTGAAGAGTGAACTTGCTGTTCACCTCAATCACATCAAATAATTCTGGATTATCAGAGAAGGAAAGCTCCCGCAAAACGGGAGCTTTTTTTTTGCCTTATAATAACCTGCTTATACAGAATGACACGCATTGCACAATTGAGTTACTTGCCGAAAAAAAAATCTGCATGGAAAACCGATTGTCGATAAAATCCTGGGCTGAAGAAGATCGCCCGCGTGAAAAACTTTTACTGAAAGGGAAGCACTCTCTTTCAGATGCCGAACTACTTGCGATTCTTCTTGGTTCCGGAAATTTGGAAGAAACGGCTGTAGAACTATCGAGAAAAATTTTATCTCATGCCGGTAACAGTTTGTATTCACTCGGGAGAATGAATGCTTCGGAACTGATGAAATTCAAAGGCATCGGGGAAGCGAAAGCAATTACCATCATAGCGGCCCTCGAACTGGCGCGACGTCGAAAAGAAACAACCGAGACAGAACTTGAAAAAATAAGTTCAAGCGCAGATGTTGCAGGTATTTTCCAGAATATTCTTGGTGATTTGATACATGAAGAATTCTGGGTGATTTATTTGAACAGAAGCAATAAGATTCTGGCAAAACAACAACTCAGTAGTGGTGGAATGAGTGGGACTGTTGTGGACCCGCGAATGATCTTTAAGGCTGCTCTGGACCACAAAGCTCAGGCAATTATTCTATGTCATAATCACCCTTCCGGAACAGCAAAACCCAGTGAAGCGGACATTCGGCTTACAAAAAACATTGTCGAAGCCGGGAAGGTTCTTGAAATATCGGTCCTTGATCATGTAATTATTACCCAAAAGGGTTTTTACAGTTTTGCTGATGAAGGAATGATTTGAATTGTTGGCAATGCATATTTTATAATGATTCTGAGAGTGAATCCATGGCTAAAATGTTAGGTAAGAAAATGTGAATATTTATTAGAAAAATCAGGCCTTTTTTCATTAGAATTGCATTACAAAATCGGAGTAGAATACCCTGTATTTTCGCTAACCTCCGACCACTCTTTTTGAATGCTGCTGATTTACGCCCCTGTCTCCGGACCCCGCTTACGGTATACATTCGATCTCATATTTCGGGAATTGCTTGGCATAGATTACAAGCTTACAGTACATGCAGATGAATTTCATTTATTCAATGGAGCGAAAATTAATTACAGTGAAGCTGCATTCGGAAATGAAATTTTTATCTATGCGACCGGATTTCTGACACAGAAAGGAATCCGTGATCAGCAACTTTCAGTATTCGACTGGGAAGACACAAAAGCTTTTTTTGCAACGCATCCAAAATTCATTTTACCATTCGATCCATTCGCGGCAACGTTTTACATGGTGAGCCGCTACGAAGAATACCTCCCACACAAACGCGACGCTCACGATCGGTTTGACGCGCATGAAAGTCTGGCCTGGCAAAAAGGTTTTCTTCATAAACCGATCGTAAATATTTATGCAAAGAAGATTCAGGAAATTCTGATGGAACATTATCCTGATTTAAAATTTCCTGAAAAGAAATACAAGTATATTTCAACGATCGACATTGACAATGCCTGGGCTCATTTACAAAAAGGATTGATGAGAACCACCGGAGCATTTCTCAGAAGCTTGTCACGATTTGACTTCAAGGATATCGCATTTCGTTTGTCTGTCCTTATTGGCAGACAACAGGACCCATACGATACTTACGAATCATTATTCAGAATCCAGCAGCAATATGATTTATCCTGCATTTATTTTTTTCTGCTGGGCGATTATGGAGAAAACGACAAAAATGTTTCTGTGAGCAGGAAAGCTTTTCAATCCCTTATCAAATCTATCGCGGATTATAATGAAGTTGGAATTCATCCATCTTACGCTTCGAATTACCAGCCTGAAAAAATCAGACTGGAACAGTCGAGGCTTAGAAAAGTTATCCGTCGTGATGTTACGAAGAGCCGACAGCATTTTCTAAAACTACAATTCCCCGGAACTTACCGTCACTTGATTGATTGCGACATCAAAGAAGACTACACAATGGGCTTTTCTTCTGAGATCGGTTTTCGGGCGGGCATCTGTTCTTCCTTTTTATTTTACGATTTAGATAATGAGCAAAGTACATCTCTCAGAATTCATCCTTTTGCAGTGATGGATGCAACCCTGAGATTTTACATGAAAATTCAACCGGCAGAAGTCCTCAGTTATGTGAACCCATTGATTCGGGAAGTAAAAGCGGTTAACGGAACTTTCATGTCGCTTTGGCACAATGAAACTATCAGCAATAAAAAACCATGGGAAGGCTGGCAGGATGTCTATGAAGATGTGGTTAAGGCTGCGCTCAACAAATCCGGAAAATGATTATTTTTCTTCAGCATCAGGCAATCGATAAACAGAAATGGGATTCCTGTATTAAGGAATGCGGGAACGGAATGACCTATGCATATTCATGGTTTCTTGATATTGTTTCTCCGGGTTGGGCTGCTCTTGTGGAAGATGATTATTCGGCTGTATTCCCACTTACACAAAGAAAAAAATTTGGCATTGCTTATTTATTTCAGCCGCCATTTACTCAACAACTTGGATTATTCTCCAAAAATAAAATAACCGAAAACTCGATTCAGGAGTTTATTCAAAAGATACCTTCACTATACAGGCTCGTTGAAATCCAATTGAACACAGATAATTCTTGTGAGCGGAAAGTAAAAGGTCTCGAAGTTCAAAAGAAAATCACACATCACCTGGATTTATCAGCTGACAGGGAAAAACTTATTTCCGGATATTCCGAAAACCTTAGACGGAATCTGAAGAAGGCGCAAAAGGCCGGTATCAAAATCAGCCATCTCAAGGGGATCAGTGAAATCATTGATCTGTTCAGAAATAATAGAGGCCGGGAGATAAAAAACCTGGGCGAAGACGAATATAAAATACTTGTTCAGCTCACAGAGGAATGCGCTAAACGCAACAGCATTGAACTCTTCGGTGCACAATCCCCTGATGGTAAACTAATTGCAGGTGCTGCGTTTTTGCAGACTCATGTCGGTTATATATTTCTGTTTTCCGCAGTTAGTCCTGAAGCAAGAGAAAACGGAGCCATGAGTGCCCTGATCAACCATTTCGTGGAGCAACATTGCACTGAAAATAAAATTCTCGATTTCGAAGGTTCAATGAATCCCAGCCTGGCCCGATTCTATAAGAGTTTCGGATCGCAGGAAGTTGTATATTTACAAATCAGAAAAAACACTTTGCCGGCATTCATTCGCTGGTTAAAAAATTAATGTTTCACCGGTATGGTACATAATCTCAGTCTGAACAATTCCATCGTTAATCAGTTTATTTCCGAATTACGGGATTCGAGTATTCAACAAGACCGTATGCGTTTCAGGAGAAATTTATCTCGTCTGGGTGAAATTTTCGCGTATGAAATCAGCAAGACATTTCCTTACACCGAGAAGGAAGTGACCACACCACTAGGGATTGCCAATGTTCCTGTCTTGAGCGAACAGCCTGTAATCGGAACAATTCTACGTGCGGGATTGCCCTTACACGAAGGATTGCTGAATTATTTTGATCATGGAGATAGTGCCTTCATCAGCGCCTACCGCAAACATCACAAGGATGGTTCCTTTGAAATCAAACTGGAATATGTCGGAAGTCCTTCTCTTGAAAATCGTATCCTCATTCTTTCGGATCCCATGCTTGCAACAGGATCCAGCATGGTTGCTACATACAAATCGCTCATGGAAAGAGGCGCTCCGAAACATACACACATTGTAAGTGTTCTTGCCAGTACTCAAGGTGTAGAATATGTAAAAGCACACATGTCGGAAAATGTGACGATCTGGTGTTCTGCCATCGACGAGGAATTGACATCTCAATCCTACATTGTTCCCGGACTGGGTGATGCAGGAGACCTTGCCTATGGGGACAAGATGTAACACTGCAGGTGTTATCCTCTGATTATAAACCCTTGTTGTTCCAGAATCTTTCGTGGAGGAATTCCTAAAAATACTTTCCCTTATCCTCATCAGCAGCGTAAAGTTCGCGGTAGGACCTCCCATGGTATATTTCAATGAGAAGTACGATTTCACCTGGTTTGAAACGAATATGTATTCCATCCTGGGTGGAATGATTGGCGTGATCATTTTTATGCATTTCAGTGAATGGCTGATAGAATTGTGGGATCGGGTACGTTTGTTTTTTTTCAAAAGGAAACAAAGACGGGATGAATTATTTTCACCACCGGTGGCCGACACTGATGAAAAAATCGAAATCCATTACCAATACGTTGAAAAATCACTGCCCGCACGAAAAATATTTACTCCACGTAACAGAAGAATGGTAAAGCTTTGGCGGAATTACGGTCTTATCGGACTTGCTGCACTGACGCCCATACTGTTTTCAATTCCACTTGGTACTTTTTTCATGACACGTCTTGAAAAGAACAACAGGAAAATTATTTTCTATATGTTCATCTCAATCACTTCCTGGTCCCTGTTAATGACAACGATGTTTGAGCTGTTGCACGTCCGTTCGATCAATGAAATCATCAAATGAGTAAGTACAAACATCTTTTTTTTGATCTCGACAACACGCTTTGGGATTTCGAAAGAAATTCAACAGAAGCGTTGACAGAACTTTACCATAAATATAGTTTGCAAAAACTTGGAGTAAGTTCGCTGGAAATCTTTTTAGAAAAATACAAAGAGCGGAACGCGATGATGTGGGATGAATACAGACTTGGGAAAATTGACAAGGCCACCCTGCGAGACAAGCGATTTCAACTTACGTTCTGGGATATGGGTCTTGATGCGGAAACCGCGCCAAATGAACTACCGGATGAGTACCTGCGCATCAGTCCGCGCAAAACCCATTTGTTTCCACATGCACACGAAACACTGAGCTATCTCTGCTCGAAATACACTTTGCACATTATTACGAATGGATTTGTAGAAGCACAGGAAATCAAATTGCAGGCCTCTGATCTGGAAAAATATTTTGCAGAAATAATTATCAGTGAACACACCGGATACAAAAAACCAGACATCAACATCTTCAATTATTCAATGCAAAAAGCCGGGGCGAGCGCGGATGAGTGTGTGATGATTGGTGACGGGCTGGATGTCGATATTGCAGGGGCACGAAATGCGGGATGGGACACTGTTTATTTTAATCCCTTTGAAATTCCTCACACCGACAGCGTCACCTTCGAAATAAAATCACTGGATGAATTGACACGTCTGTTTTGACTTTGTCTTTTATGTCATTTTAAAAAAATAAAACCAAAAAAAAACGCCTCAACATGAGGCGTTTTTTTTGAAAGCTTATCAATATTATTTTGAATCCGGTGCCGACTGAACTTTAGCAGGCTGAGATTTCACTTGTGCTTTTTCTACTTTCGCTTCAGCTCCGGCTTTAGCACAATCTGCTTTTTGTTCAGGTGTGCAATTTTTTGCTGCTGAATTATTTTTGCAACAAGCTTTGTTTGCTTTGGAACAGCATGCAGGAGTTGCAGTACTTTCATCCGACTTAGCAACAGAAACTTCTTTTTTCGCTGCAGGTGCAGTAGGTTGTGGAGTTTGTGCATGACTTGCAAAAGCCACGAAACATACCAACGAAAGGATAGCGAGGAATTTTTTCATGAGAATGGATTTATTTTTTTAGGATTAATTTCAAGATTATTGGCAAAGATACGAGATTTTAAGAATCAAAGTTTGCTTTAAAAAGAGAATTCTTACAGGAATCGTTGATTTTCAGCTAATTTAGTCCAATTTCGACACATTTTCTTCTTTTCCCTTTACACAATGCACCATTCAATAACCGGGATCGCAGCCGGGTTTCAAGGGAAATGTAAGTGAATCTTCATTACCTGAAGAAGGTTGTTCTGGTTCAAACGGAATGTACGTTGATTAATTTTAAACTTAACACAGTTTAACGGCATCTTATTTTCAACACTGGAATTCAATTTCGTACTTTCACACCCATTCGAAATGGATATCCGCGAAAATATAAAAGTAGCATTCGGAAGTATTCGCAGTCAGTTGCTGAGAACAATACTCACCGCGCTGATTATCGCGATTGGTATCATGGCTCTGGTGGGTATGCTCACCGCGGTTGATGCCATCATGGGATCTATCAGTGATAATTTTTCGAGTATGGGTGCAAACTCCTTTACGATTCAAAACCGTGGGATGCACATTCGAGTAGGCAATAAAGGAAAGCGACCGAAACGGTTTAAACCGATTGATTACCATCAGGCCATTCGTTTCGCTGACGAATACCATTTCCCGGCAACAGTCTCTATTTCTACTGTAGCTTCAAGGATTTCCACTATCAAATTCAACGACAAAAAGACCAACCCGAATGTACTTGTCATGGGTGGAAATGAAAATTACCTTGTCACAACAGGGTACACCGTTGATCGTGGAAGAAATTTTTCTCCGCAGGAAATACAATTCGGAGCCAACGTGGTGGTTATTGGAAAAGAAATAATGGATAAATTATTTCCTGATCAGGACCCGATTGATAAAATTATTTCTGTTGGTGTAAATAAATACCGTGTCATTGGCACATTGAAAGAGAAAGGTTCTTCCATGGGATTTGGAGGCGACAATGTGTGTATCCTGCCTTTGTTTAATGTCAAACAAAACTTCAACCGGCCCGACATGTCCTTCGCGATCAATGTGAGTGTAAAAGATATTGGGATGATGGAACCGGCGGTGAGTGAAGCGACCGGTTTATTCCGGATCATACGAGGCGTACCAATCGGAGAAGACAATTCATTTGAGATTACACAAAGTGACAGCCTTGCGAACCTCTTTATTTCACAGCTGGTCTTTATGAAATACATTGCCTTCATTGTAGGTGCCATTACACTTCTGGGTGCCGCGATAGGGCTGATGAATATTATGCTTGTCAGCGTGACTGAGCGTACGCGGGAGATTGGGATCCGTAAGGCAATTGGCGCTACTCCATCCGCCATTCGCAGACAATTTCTTTTCGAAGCTATTTTGATTTGTCAGATGGGAGGTATTCTGGGTGTTATCCTTGGAATCCTTATTGGCAATCTGATGTCATCACTTCTCGATTCCGGTTTTATTGTTCCCTGGCTCTGGATTACGACCGGACTGGTGATCTGTTTTGTCGTGGGAATTCTTTCGGGCTATTATCCTGCTTCCAAAGCGGCCCGTCTGGATCCGATTGAGGCCTTGAGATACGAGTGATACTTTTTCTGGAACAGTAAAAACTGAAAAAAATAAAGCACAAAAAAAAGACGTCTGCAAAACAGACGTCTTTTCTTTTTAATTGATAGCTTTATTACTCAGCGATAACTTCGAAATTTACTTTCGCTTTCACGTCTTTGTGAAGGTTAACAACTGCAGTATAAGTACCGAGAGATTTAATGTGTTCGGTATCGAGGTGGATCTTTTTACGATCAACATTTACACCGTGCTTAGACAAAGCGTCAGCAAGCTGTAAAGCAGTCACAGAACCATAGATCTTTCCGCTTTCACCTACTTTAGCACCAATCTTAAGAGTGATTGCTTCAAGTTGTTTAGCTACAGATTCAGCATCACCCTTAATTTTCTGTGCTTTGTGAGCACGTTGTTTCTGGGTTTCAGCAAGGACCTTGCGGTTCTCTTCGTTAGCGATAATAGCAAGGCTACGCGGAATAAGGTAGTTGCGTGCATAACCCGGGCGGACCTTTACGATCTCGTCAGCATAGCCCAGATTGTCCATGTCTTGTTTTAAGATAACTTCCATTGCTCAGCCTCCTTATTTTAAAAGATCAGATACATAAGGCATCAATGCCAGGTGGCGTGCCCTTTTAATTGCCTGTCCGACGTGACGCTGATATTTCAGCGAGGTGCCGGTAAGACGACGAGGAAGAATTTTCCCTTGCTCATTAACAAGCTTCAATAAGAAGTTCGCGTCTTTGTAGTCGATATACTTGATTCCGTTCTTTTTGAAACGGCAGTATTTCTTTTTGCTGGTGTCAACCGTTGGTGGGTTGAGGTACCGTACTTCGTTAGATTGTGATGCCATCGTGTTCAGGGTTTAAGAGGCTTTTTCTTCTTCTTTCTTCAGCGCGGCGTTCTTGCGCTTCTTTTCATTGTAAGTGACAGCGTGCTTGTCCAGTTTCACAGTGAGGAAGCGCATTACACGCTCATCGCGCTTGTACTCCGTTTCGAGCTTACCAATAAGCTCTCCCGGTGCCTTGAACTCGAGGAGGTAATAAAACCCGGTGTTTTTCTTTTGGATCGGGTAAGCCAGTTTGCGCAATCCCCAGTTGTTCTCATGAACAATTTCGGAACCGTTGTCGGTGAGGATTTTCTTGAATTTGTTGACTGTGTCCATCATCTGTTCCTCCGAAAGAACAGGTGTCATGATGAAAACTGTCTCATACTGATTTGACATGTTTGATTTTTAGGTTTTACGGAGATTTTTTTATGGGCTGCAAAGATAATTAAAAGGCCTTGATATCCAAGAAAGAATCAAGAATATCTTCAACAGAAGGCCGTTCAGGGGTGTCGGCGGCTAAAATACTCATATATATTTTCAACAGATGTTGATAACTTCTTGACTTGAGAGCGGGATCGGTTATCTTTGCATACTCATTCTCCTTAATGATTTCGGGAACGCAGCAAAAGGCTGAAATTGGTTAAAATTAGCCCTTTTGACTTCTAACTGACGGAAGATCTTTGATCTGAATCCGCCGGAATGGTCGCTGACGTCCTGAAAATCATATTTATTGCATTATGTCCACGAAATTAAAATCGTATTCCCAAGGTCATTGGCAGGAAGGTTCCGGCAAGGGAATTCCTTTATATCATGCCGTCACAGGTGCTGAAATTTTCAATGTCAGCAGCGAGGGGCTTGATTTTAAGGGTATGCTCGATTATGGCAGAACCAAAGGAGGAAGAGCACTAAGGAAAATGACTTTCCATGAAAGAGCGCGAATGATCAAGGCTCTGGCTTTGTTCCTGGGTGAAAAGAAAAAGGAATTGTACGCATTATCAGCTGCGACAGGAGCCACCAAAACGGACTCATGGATCGATATCGATGGAGGTATCGGTAACCTGTTTGTATACGCGAGCAAAGGTCGTCGGGAGTTGCCAGACGAAACTTTTTACGTCGATGGTAACATGGAGAAAATATCCAAAACCGGGACGTTTGTCGGACATCATATCTGTGTTCCTCTGGAAGGAGTCGCTGTTCATATTAATGCATTCAATTTCCCGGTTTGGGGAATGTTGGAAAAGATTGCTGTCAACTTCCTTGCAGGAGTTCCGGCTATTGTAAAACCAGCCTCCGCCACATCCTATCTTACCGAACTCACAACAAAATATATCATCGATTCAGGCATTCTGCCTGAAGGCTCATTACAACTGATTTGCGGATCCACCGGAAATTTGCTGGATCACCTGACTTGTCAGGATGTAGTCACCTTTACAGGTTCAGCTCACACAGGAAGAATGCTGAAAAGCAGTCCTGTTATTCTGGAAAATTCCATTCGCTTCAACATGGAAGCGGACTCTCTGAATTGCTCAATTCTCGGTCCGGATGCAACTCCTGATACGGAAGAGTTCAAATTATTTATTAAAGAAGTAGTCCGGGAAATGACAGTGAAAGCCGGACAAAAATGTACCGCGATTCGTCGTACGATAGTTCCGGAATCACTTACGGATGCTGTTATAAAGGCTGTGAGCGAAAGATTGAAAGGCAACATTATCGGCGACCCTGCAGTAGAAGGCGTTCGAATGGGGCCACTGGCAAGTAAAAGCCAGGTGAAGGATGTAAAGGATAACGTCAGAAAACTGATGAATTCCTGTGAGGTTGTTTATGGCGATCTGGATAAGGTGGAAGTTGTTGGAGCCGACAGCGAACGTGGAGCATTTATGTCTTCCGTGTTGCTTTATTGCAAAGATGCTTTACATAAAACAGAACCACATTCAATTGAAGCTTTCGGCCCTGTGAATACAGTGATGAGCTATAAAAACGCTGATGAGGCCGCTGAACTGGCCAAGATGGGAAAAGGTAGTCTCGTTGGATCAGTATTCACTGCCGACAATTCCTTTGCAAAAGAAATTGTACTTGGTGCCGCTTCCTTACATGGAAGAATGGTCATTATCAATAAAGACTGTGCCGCGGAATCTACCGGTCATGGTTCTCCCCTTGCCCACCTGGTTCATGGTGGTCCGGGAAGAGCAGGAGGTGGTGAAGAGATGGGTGGAATTCGTGGTGTACATCATTACATGCAGCGTACCGCATTGCAAGGATCACCAACTACACTTACAAAAATTCTGAATACATATTTGCCCGGAGCGGAAACGAAGGAAGATGTTATCCATCCATTCCGTAAATATTTTGAAGAAATAAATGTTGGCGATACGTTGATTACTCATAAACGTACTGTCACCGAAGCGGATATTGTCAATTTTGCCGGTATCAGCGGTGATTACTTCTATGCGCACACCGACGAAACATCATTGGAAGGATCAGTCTTTGAAAAAAGAGTAGCACACGGATATTTCATCATCTCCGCTGCAGCAGGATTGTTTGTAGATCCTAAAAAAGGACCGGTGCTCGCGAATTATGGGTTGGATAACTTACGTTTCACTCAACCAGTGTATGTAGGTGATACAATCCAGGTAAAACTGACGTGCCAGCGCAAAACAAAAAAAGAAAATCGCGAAGGTCAGATTCCTCAAGGCGTAGTAGAATGGTATGTTGAAGTTACCAATCAACGCGGGGAGATTGTCGCTCTTGAAACTGTTTTGACCTTGGTGGCAAGCAGAGTTTAGTGTTCAAAGTTCGAGGTTTATAACTCATAACTCAATTACCGATTGCAAATTATCCAATAATAAATACAACCACTCCAACACATAAAAAAACCAACCAGCCATGTTACTCTATGACACACTCGAAAGATTCGAGAAAAAATTCGGACACCTTAAGAAAAAAGGTCTTCGCATAAACGGGCTCAAAATGGTTGACCCTAAACGTAAAAAGCATGTGATCGATGTGAGTCGTCCGCTTGTCTTTGACAATCGTCTGCTCCCAAAAACTTTCGAAGGATTGGATGTAAAAGCCATTATTCATGGTGATCTTCCAATGGAATTTAAAATTGACAGAACGCGTCCCGACTGGCAAAAGGTAGATTACATCTGGGCTCCTGAACGTTTCGAACATTTCGTAGACAGATGCAGCCTGGAAATCAAGAAGCAACTGGGCAACCCCGCTATGTCGCGTGACGAAATTTTGTCTGCTCTCTGCTTCGGTGATTACGAGGCACACAAAGTGAAAACTCAACAAATGATTACCGAAGGCAAATTACCTGCGTACGGTAAGAATTAATTGAATTCATATTCAACAGAAGCCGTTTGCATGTATTATGCGAACGGCTTTTGTATTACAATAGTCTCCCATCTTCAATTTCTCTTAACCACAAATAATATTTATTTTCGGTCACAAATTAATACCATGTCCAACGGATCCATTCAAAGCAAAATTGCAGAAGGAATTGCAAGCATCACATTTTTTCATCCGCAGAGTAATTCAATGCCCGGCACATTGCTTCGGCAACTTGCGACGGAAATAGAGAATGCCGGAAAAAATCCGGAAGCGAAAGTGATTGTACTAAAAAGCGAAGGCGAAAAATCATTTTGTGCAGGTGCTTCTTTTGATGAATTGGTTTCAATTGATTCATTGGAAAAAGGAACGTATTTTTTTTCAGGGTTTGCAGCGGTTATCAACGCGATGCGAAAAGCTCCAAAATTTGTGATCGCAAGAGTACAGGGTAAAGCGGTTGGAGGAGGTGTCGGAATCGCCTGTGCTGCAGATTATACATTCGCGACAGATAATGCTTCCGTCAAACTCAGTGAACTGGCAGTAGGTATCGGTCCATTTGTCGTTGGTCCTGCTGTAGAACGAAAAATCGGAACAGCGGCTTTTTCGATGTTATCGATTAATGCAACGGAATGGCAAACGGCTCAATGGGCCTGTGAAAAAGGAATGTATGCTTCCCTCTACCCTACTATTCAGGAAATGGATCAGGCACTGCATGCTCTTGCTCAAAGATTAGCTGCCAGCAATCCTGATGCCATGAAGGATCTGAAAAAAGTTTGTTGGGAAGGCACTGAAAATTGGGACACTTTACTTGCAGATCGTGCCGCAATTAGCGGAAGATTGGTTCTGTCTGAATTTACCAGGAATGCGATCGCCAAGTTTAAAGCAGGCGCAAGATGATTGGGGTTCGAAGTTCGAGGTTCAAGGTTTGAAGTTCGAGGTTGATCGTTTAGAAAGAATAGGAAATTCCACCAAGTACATTGAAACGTTCGGACGGGTACTGATACCAGTTGTAGTATTTTGCAAAACCCAGATTGTTCAGGTTAACAAACACAGATAAAATTTTCGAATAACGGTATTCCAGTCCGAGGTTGCCATCAAGATAAGCGTTGATTTTTTCTGACTTGTATCCATTACCTTCTCTTACCGCGGCATAAGTCACTCCTCTAGCAAAGAGTGAAGCATTCACCAGAATTTTATCCCGGAGATTGTATTTAGCAACAAAGGTCACAACTGTTGCAGGCATATGCCAGGCTTTTTCATACAAATCAAGTTTGTAGGAGTTCTGATCAAGATGCAGGGAGAGATTTAATTTTTCATCCGACAAAAATCCAAGTTCCGCGTGCAGATTAAAAACAGTTCCATCATCTCTCAAGAGATTGAATTTATTGAAATGGATTGTGTCGTTTACATACATCAGCAAATCCTCAACTTTTGAATATCTCGCCCAGACTGTAAATGAAACAGTGCTGGAGAAATTTCCTTTTAATCCTCCCGTAAGCATCAGCTTATTATTGGTATTGAAAGGTCTGATTGAAGATGTAATGAAAGGATTCTCATAGGCAAGTGTTCTGAAACTATTCTTTGAGAGGTTTCCGTCCACATTAGCAAAGACTGAAAGGATATGTTCAGCAATTGGAAGTGAGAAATCGACTCTTGGATACAAGTGAACATCAGAGCCAAGATTCTTTTCAATTTCCAATCGGCCACCAAGGACAAGATGAATGTTTTCTTTATCAAAATTGAAAGTAGGAGAAATACGAATAATATTTCTATTGAGGTTGCTGTTCAATGAAAGGATTTCATAATCCGCATCTGTCTTTTTGAAATAATTGAAAGCGGCGTCAACCCGTAGATAAAAATTTTCCAATTGTTTGCCCGCATTTGCCACAGCAAGGAAATCGTTTTCTGTTACGGAGAACAAATCATTAAAAGTAGTGTAGCCAAAACGCACACCATAATCCATATGACCTTTGTTCAGATAATTGCTGGCCAATCCCGCATTGATATTAAATTCACTGAATCTTTGTTTAGTATTCTTCTTATCAATAATAGTATCAGCTGAGTTGTACCCATAATAGTGAACAACATTTCTGTCGTAACCAAGGTCTCCGCTAAAGGTAGCATTGCTTAAAAAATACTTTCCGGTCAACCCGGCTTTGTTCTGGCTGAAATCCGCTTCTCCGGCGTCTTTCAGACTGGGAGAGCCTGAGAAGTGTCGTACCGCCAATCCCAGCGCTCCTTTTTTAGAACGAAGAGAATTGATATAGGCTTCACCATTGTATGTTGTGTAATTGCCGATTCCCAACTTCACCAGGTTTCGATACAACTTAGCCAGTTTCTCATCCATCACCTTCACTGCTTTGATGGTAGCGGTTTCGTAATTGGTTTCTACCTTTTTTGAAACGGCATTGTATTTCATCGCCGGAGGATTCACTGTAGTAGTGTCTCCTTCCGGAACATCCGAAATCTTATATGACTCCGCAAGAACCGGTTTATAGTCCTTTACAATGATGTATTCCTTGTCTCCAAGATCTTCCTTTTCTTTCCCCTCTTGTCCAAAAACAGAGGTTGTGGAAAATAATGCGAGTGCAATTAACAGGTGCTTATACATGGTGTGGCTGCGTCGTTTCAAAAATTATTTATTTCCTGCATCATCGGTAGAATCCGGTTCAACAGTTTCCGGAGTCAGTTTGCGTTCCATTATTTCTTTATCTCTCTTACTTTCAGCTGCAGTAATGGCATCCAGCTTTTGTTTTGCAACTTCTTTCAAATCTTCAGGATCGTTTGGATCTTTTTGGAAATTATCGACGATACTTTTGTAGGTTTCACGAGCCTGGAAAGTATCTTTCTGCGCGAGGTAATTATCCCCGAGCAAAATGAATCCTTTCGCGATCCAGAAATCATAGGAAGGAACCTGGTTTTGAATTTCAAAAATGAGTTTCTGACTTTCCTTATAATTATCCATTCTGAATTCAATCAGGGCGAGATGATATTTACTCTCCGCTGTCATCTCACTATTGGTGCGTTTGGAGACGATGGTAAGTTCTGATTTCGCGCTCGCCATGTCATTTTTGGCGAAATAGGATTTTCCTGCAATGAAATGAGCTTCTGTGATCAGGTCTTTATCTGTTGCTGATGAATTCAAAACCTTCTGAGCATTGCTGATGGCCTTATCATAATCATTCAGCTTGTAACTGCAACGCAACTCACCGGCTTGAGCGGCCATGATATTGTCCTTCACTTCCGCGCTGGCTTCAAGCTTTTCAAAATTCGCCAATGCTCTGTCATAGTTTTTCAGACGGTAATTGATTTGTCCTGCACTGAGCAATGATTTTTCGCTGAATTGATTTTTCGGCTGACTATTTACAACTTCATAACCTTCCAATGCTTTCTCATATTGTTTTGCACGATACAAACAATCAGATTTGTAGTAAGAAGCATTTACAAGGAAAATAGCTTCCGGAAAACGACGGAGATAGGCTTCGAAATCTTTCACAGCCTCATCACAATTTCCTTGTGTATAGCGCAATTCTGCTGCCTCATACATCAATGAATCCTGAGCCGCTTTCGATACATCCGCATTGGGGACATTTTTCGCGTAAGCGAGGTAATCATCCACTTTATTCTGACTGACCGAAATTTTTCGGATCTGTTCAAGCGCTTCGTGCGATTCGGTGGTATTGGGATATTTCTGAACAACCTTCTTATAAGCTGCCATGGCTTTATCGTCTTCCTTGTTGTTATAATACACCAGGGCTTCACCAAGTTCAGCCTTCTTCATATAGCTGCCGGATGGATAATTCGTCATGATCTCCTGATAATATTTCAGGGCCTGCTGATTGTCTCCCGTAATCATACTTGCCTGTGCAGCTTCAAACAAAGCGTCATCGTAATAAACAGATTTAGGATACTTGTCAAACAGTTTTTGAAGTGTGGTGACTTTCTCTGCCATTCTTCCCTGGATCCCGAGAATTACTCCCTTTTGATATATACCATAGTCGCTGGCTTTCGCATTTGCACCAATAGCCTGGTTATAATATTCAATAGCATTCGCTTGATCCTTGAGCATGAAAAAGCAGTCAGCGATACGAAGCAAAGCATCGGTATAGCGGGTGTTATCGGTTTGTGACTTTTCCTTTACATATTTACGAAAGGCTGTTTGCGCGGAAGCGTAATCCTCCGATTTGAATTTGCAATAACCGATATTGTAATTGGCAAGATTGTATTCTTCCTGTGTAACTGCAGCAGGAGTCAAAATGTAATCGCTGTAAGACTTCGCTGCATTATCAAAATCATTCAGTTTATAATAGGATTCTCCTGACCAGTAGAGCGCTTTGGCTACCAACCCCTGATCAACAGGATAGGAAATTGAAGTCTTAAATAGCTTGATCGCTTCTTTCTGATTGTTATCCATGAAAAACTCGATACCACGGTAATATGCCACCTTTTGATAAGCGGCACGAATGGGCTGGGTTTTATTTTTGATGGCTTCAATGGAAGTGAGAGCATCCTTGTAATTGCGTGTATTGGTGTAAATACCAACCAACATTTCATTGGCTTCATCCAGATGAGCACTCTTAGAGAAAGTAGTTGTAAAACTCCTGAAAGCTTCGATAGCGACACTCTGATAATTTAACTCGTAGGATAATTTTGCAAAATTAAATTGTGCTTCTTCCTGAATTTCGGTATCAAAGGTGCTTTTGGCAGCAGATTGAAAAGAAGTCCGTGCGCTCCTCTTTGCATTTGTCTTCAGATAACAATCGGCAAGATGGTAATAAGCGTTTTGCGAAAGCTCATCTTCCTTTGAACAGGTCTTTTGAAAATAAGGGATCGCTTTTTCATACTCACCGGATTTGTAATAACAAAAAGCAAGCTGGTAATAATCGTTCCTGCCAACGTTTGGTGAGTTTCTTTCATAGTCGATCAGGTAAGGCAAAGCTTCTTTGTAATTACCTTTTCTATAATAAGATTCCGCCACCATTCTTCCGATCTCCATTCCGTTTTTGGGTCCGACCGAATCCAAAACCGTAGGCGCGAATTTGAGGAGCTCATCATATTTGCCTTGTTTGTAGTAGATCTGGGTAATATAGTATGGAACCACGGGAGCGAAGGCTTCCGAATCTTTCAATTTCAAAAATGACTTCAATGCTGTCTCATAATTCTCATTCACATAAGCCATGTGAGCGTAGTAGTACTGCGCTGCGGTAGCATATTTACTGGTACCATCTTTTACTTCGAAAAATGATTTACTCGCTTTATCATAATCATTAGTCATGTAGTAAGAGTAGCCGAGTTTAAAATTCACCTCGTCTCTCCTCTCCTGGCTAAGCTCATTACGATCCAGCTTTTCCAGGTATTCGACCGCTTTTTTGTATTTCTTTTGTTTGAAATAGAGAATACCCAGGTGGTAAATCGCTTCGTCATAATGCGGATTTTCCGGATAGTCCGTCATGAAATGAAACATGAGGTACTCCGCATCCGGATGAAACAACTCCGCGGCGCAGCGTGCAGCATAGAATGCTGAATTACCTCTTACTTCCAGCGAAACAGGCGCAGTGCTTTCCAGAACTTTTTGAAATTCCTTTTGGGCAACAACATATTTCTGTTTGTTGAACAATTCCATTCCCAACTGATATCCACGCTCCGGGTCGGTGTAGATGGCTGTTTGTTGGGAAAAGGCACGAATGGAAAATAAAAGGAAGACCCAAAAAAGTCGTGTTGACATAGTAATGTACAGGGAATTTGAAATTGAAACGGGATGTGAGCAAAATTATTGGAAACCACTGCTTAACACCTTTTACAGGCAGTGTAGTTACCAACATAGTTTTAAACATGAGTAACCTATCTGTTTGATTCCCAGTATAAATTTTCTGTATTAATCGAAGTATCTCAGGATTTCCAGATTTAACCCAAAACCACACGAATGAAAAAGCAATGGATTTTTCACCTTTCCGTTAATGCATTGTGTTTGTTATTAGCATTAATGGCTTGTAAAAAGGAAAAAAACACTGAACTGGAATTTGATACTCAGACCTCACAGGACAATTCACTTGCAGAAAATACCTTCAATGACGTAAACAATATCGCCAATCAGGCTGTTGAAAATGGAGGAAGCGGGTTGACGACATACCGTTTTGCGGATGACAATTCACTTCTGAGTGTTTGTGCAACGGTTACAATCACACCTGACAGCGCAGGTCCGGGAGGAAGTATTGAAGTAGATTTTGGGTCAGATACATGCCTTTGCCGGGATTTCCGTTACAGAAAAGGGATCATACATATTCAATATACAGGTGCATACCGGGATTCAGGAACAGTCATCACCACCACTTTCAACAATTACTATGTAGGCCGGGAAGCCACGAATATGTTCAAGGTAACCGGACAAAAAACGGTGACGAACAAAGGCCATAACTCCGATAATCATCTCTGGTACACGATTCAGGTGAACGGACAGTTGGAAAATCGTAATGGTCAAATTCTGACCTGGAATTCGCAGCGCGAGAGGGAATGGATTGCCGGTGAATCAACAACTGGCATGAGTAACTGGCTGGATGATCAATATTACATTCGCGGTAGTGCCAATGGAACCGGATTTGAAGGGACAGCATTTAGTGTCAACATTACAACCAGACTCTGGGTCGCACTTGACTGTGCTTACATCAAGGAAGGCGTTTTTGAACTGACACCTACCGGCAAACCAACGAGAGTTTTCGATTATGGCAACGGTACATGCGATGATGACGCGACACTGACCGTTAACAATACCACCTTCCCTATCAAGCTCAGGTGAGCGGGAAGATTTCCATTCTTTATTGTTCATGATTACCTGTTTGCAAAAAACAAACAGCTTTTTCTTTTGTTACTTTTGTATCATGTACATTCTGAAAATCAAAGGCACCGCAAAAATCCCGGATTATGTGCAATTGCGTGATGACAATTTCACACTGCTCGCCTATTTCAGGGTTGATCGTCCTGAAAAGGCATTAACGAAAGCCGGGCTTGGTGATAAGGAGAGTGAAATTATCCGTCTCATCAATGAAATGCCTTATGGAAAAATCCAAAAACTGGAATTGTAATTCTCCGCTAATCCAGCATCCAAAAATTCGTTTTTACAAAATACCTTTTATACAATGACAGCGACCGAAATGAGTATTTCTTTACGCAATGTGAATATCTTCCAGGCGAAGCATCTGGTATTATCCAATGTAAGCATGGACATTGAAAAGGGAGAATTTGCCTACCTCATTGGCAAGACTGGTACAGGGAAAAGCAGTCTTTTAAAAATGATCTATGGCGATCTGGAACTTGAACAGGGTGACGCGACAGTTGCAGGTTTTCATCTCAATCATATAAAGGAAAATCAAATTCCATTTCTGCGCAGGAAACTGGGAATTGTTTTTCAGGATTTTCAGTTACTCAATGACCGGTCGGTGCATGCGAATTTACTTTTCGTGCTGCAGGCAACAGGATGGAAAGATAAAGTCAGAATTGAAGAGCGCATCAATGAAGTGTTGAAAAAAGTCGGGCTGGTTACAAAAGGATTCAAAATGCCGCATGAACTGAGTGGAGGTGAACAACAAAGAGTAGTGATTGCACGTGCATTGCTTGAATGATCCGGAAATTATTCTGGCTGATGAACCCACCGGAAACCTCGACCCGGAAACATCAGAGGGAATTATGCGACTCTTATTTGATATCCGAAACACCGGACGCGCGGTGCTGATGGCAACTCACAATTATTCCATGATCGACAAATTCCCTGCTCGTATTATTAAGTGTGAAAACGGGAGGATCATTGATTCAAAAGTTCCCGTTGATCCTGTATACAACTGATCTCATCCCGGGAAATCTGCCATACTTCCGGAAAAAAGGATCAATCCTGATCTTTCGGGAACAGAAGCATTTTCAGTTTTTCAGCATTCATTGCGTTTGAAAAATTCGCAAGTACTTCCTCTCGCTTTTTCCGATCTGAAAAATCTTTTTTCTTCATCACCAATTCTACCTGCTTTTTCATTTCATCAGCAGTGTCAGCGATAATACACAGTGACTCCAATCCTGTATTGACTACCATAGGGGAATTCACAATACAATAACGCCCGCCGAACAAGGCGGCGAGCAATTTCAATTTGATGCCAGTGGCCTGAAATGTCGGAAGAATATTGCACTGAGCAGTTGCAATCAGTTCACGAATTTCTTCAGGAGAACGATCAGAAAATAAAGTCACGTTTTTATATTCTTTTACTGCTTTTCTTAATTCTTCAGAAGGTTTAGTACCCGCTATGATCAAATGAAATGGAAGATCATTAAATACTTTTCTGACCAGAAATAAAGCTGCTTCGTTATTCTCTCCCACCCCAAGATTTCCATGATAAAAAGCGAATTCATCTTTACCTGGTCGAATGTCAACCTGATCATAGGGATGAAAAGCCGGTATAAAACTTACTCCGGAAAACAGCGATGAAAAATAGCGGGAATCATTCGGTGAAATAGCGGCTATTCCCTGAGCATTTTTCAAAATGTTCTGATACTTTTTTAGTTTCCCCGCTTCGTTAAAAAAATAATACCGCTTAAAAATATTTTTCTCCACCGCAGCAAGGCTCTCATAGTAATCATGTTCAACATTATGCGTTCTGACCACTTTATGCCTTGTTGCAAGATCCACATCGGGCAGGTAAAAAGTAGAATGCAAACCTTCAAAGAGAATTGGAAAATTATCTTTCAGCAGTCTTCGCTTGAGTTCTTCGGATTGTCTGCTCAACACGATATAAGGAAGCGTATTGAACAACATTGATTTCGCGTTTTGTCTGGAATAATAGTACACTTCCTCGCAATAACGATGGATCTCCTGTTGAGGCGGACGGCCGTATTCAAAACAATGCAAATGAACTTTAACTCCGGCTGCCTGAAGCGCTTTTAATTTGTAAAACACATCAATCACTCCACCATAATCAGCAGGATAGGGTACATCAAAACTGATAATATGTGTATGCAGCTCAGAGGACATCTTTGAATATTTCGAGCAATTTTACTTCTTCGTTTTCCCAACACAGGTCAGAGGCCGCAAGTTTTAAATTTTCTTTCCATTGAGCAAATTGTACCGGATCTTTTACCATTTCCATCATTTGCATGGCCAATTTTTCAGGTTGATGTGAATCCACAATCTTCCCGATAGCATATTTATCGACGATTGTTCTCAATTCCGGCAAATCAGAAACAAGCACGGGTATTTCAGCCTGGATATAATCAAATAATTTGTTGGGCAGGGAATATTTATAATTCAGATTTGTGTCCTTGTCAAGCGATAAGCCTACATCCGCAAGTCGGGTATACTCACGCAGTTTTTCCATACTTTGACGGGGAACAAACATCACCTTGTCGGAAAGCTTCAATCGAAGAGTTTCGCTTTTTAAAAAATCGATAACATCACCTCCGCCGACAAACAGCAACAACAAACCTTGTGTATGTTGCATGGCTAATAATACTTCTTCAGCGCCACGGTGAACATTAATTCCTGAACCCTGGAAAATAAATATTTTTTTATCTGCCGGTAATCCAAGGGACTTCCTGTCATTCGATTTTATTGCTCCCTGAATTCGGAAAGGAACATTTCTTACGACTCCGACTTTCTTTTTGTATTCCATTCCATAGAGTCCTGCGATGGAATCATTCACTGTATACATATGTTTTATTCCCGGAAGGATCCAGCGCTCTATTCTTTTCCAGATAGCCTGGATTCGCGGTCTTGAAACCAGTTCCGGCACTTCTGTAAAATATTCGTGGCTGTCGTAATACAGTACATTTTTCTGAATTCCGGAAGCCAGATAATTCGCCGGCAAGGTATCCAGGTCATTCGCAACCAGCACATCAGCTTTGTTCCAGAGCAGGTAAAAGAAAAGCCGGACATTAAATGCCGCATAAAACAAAGGACCTTGCTCCCACCATAATTTAAATCTTTTGGTAGAATATTCTCGTTTCTCCAGGATCGGGCTTTGTTTTAATTTTCGGCCTACTAGTGTGACTTTCAGCCCCTTTCGATGGAGCGCCAAAGCAGTCCGATGAACCCTTTGATCCGTAACAAGGTCACTGATTACAGACAGAATTACACGTTTCCCGGCGTTTGACATAGTCATTGATCAGGGCAAGTAAATGAAAATTATTGACTCCATTGTGCTTCCCAGAGCGATTTGCCGGGCTCTTTTTAAAAGGTTATTTTTGTTTCATAAGATTTCATCGCATGAAAAAACAGAGTTATTCGAACCACAGACGCTATGTGCCTGTTTATCACTTTGTCTTATCGATTCTGATCATCAGCCTTCTGGCGGCATCCGTAGTGAATGTTTTCAACCTTCTCGACGAGGATGTAGTTCAGAAAGGGAACCTTTTTTCAGCCAATTTGTTAGTATTGGCTAGTTTGATTCTTGGCATACTGTATATTTATGTAAGGGCTTTCGCTCTTCGCGTTCAGGACCGGGTGATACGTTCCGAGGAAAATTTCAGACATTTCCTGCTAACAGGCAAGCCACTCGATGGGAGAATCCGGATGTCACAGGTAATTGCATTACGATTTGCTCCTGATGATGAGTTTATTTTGCTCTGCAAAGAGGCCATAGAAAAACAACTGACGCCGGACGAAATCAAGAAGGCTATTACCCGCTGGAAAGGTGATTATCACAGGGCTTAGAGATATGATTATTGTCATAGTTCGTACCATTACCAACCGATAATTTCGAAAAATTAATTGATAAATAAAAATGAACAACTTCACTGAACAGGAACGAGAAGCTGAATTTCAGGCACGAATTGATCGTGGTGAAATGATAGAACCTAAAGACTGGATGCCGGAACGTTACCGCAAACAATTGATCCGTATGATGAGTCAGCATGCCCACTCTGAAGTGGTTGGTATGCTTCCCGAAGGAAACTGGATCACCAGGGCTCCAAGCCTCCGCAGAAAAGCGGTTTTACTTGCAAAAGTTCAGGATGAAGGTGGACATGGATTGTACATCTATTGTGGAGCGGAGACCCTGAATGTGTCTCGGGAAGAAATGATCGACGAATTACTGAGCGGAAAAGCAAAATATTCCAGCATCTTCAATTATCCGACTTTGACCTGGGCTGATATCGGTGCTATTGGATGGTTGGTGGATGGTGCTGCCATTGTGAATCAAACCGCATTGGCAAAGTGTTCTTATGGTCCTTATTCCAGGGCAATGGTAAGAATTTGCAAAGAGGAAAACTTTCATCACAAACAAGGTTATGAAATTCTTGCGACCTTGATGAAAGGAACTGCTGAACAAAAGGCGATGGCACAGGACGCGATGAATCGTTGGTGGTGGCCTTCACTTATGATGTTCGGCCCATCCGACACGGATTCACCAAATAGCGGAGAACTCATGCGCTGGAAAGTAAAACGTTTTTCTAACGACGAACTGCGTCAGCGATTTATTGATCGTACTGTTCCCCAGGCTGAAAATATCGGTTTGGTGATTCCCGACAAGGATTTGAAAATCAATCCTGATACCAAACATTATGATCATGGTCCGATCAATTGGGACGAATTTTACAATGTCATCAAGGGTAATGGAATCTGCAACAAGGAGCGCATGAAAGCACGCAGAAAAGCGCATGCTGATGGAGCCTGGGTGAGAGAAGCAGCAGAGTCCTATGCACAAAAACAAAAAGAAAAAATGGTTGCTGCCTGAATCGCGGTACCAGGAATTAATATTCACTCAAAGCACAAATAAAATGAGCAATACGCAATGGCCCCTTTGGGAAGTGTTTACACAAAAGAAATCCGGTTTACCATTTGAACATGCCGGAAGTATCCATGCTCCCGACAAAGAACTAGCTTTGCAAAATGCCAGAGATGTTTATTCAAGGCGAAATGAAGCAACTTGTATCTGGGTGGTTCCTTCTGAATTCATTATTTCCAGTACTCCTGAAGATATGGGTTCATTTTTTGAGCCTTCCAACGATAAAATTTATCGTCATCCAAATTTCTACAAGACACCGGGTGCCAGTTTTGATTGAGCTAATTTCAAATTCAAATACTGTCACTGCCTATTCACCATCCATAAGAATTAAATCATGAATGCCAATCATAAAAATCCATTACTGACCTATTGTCTTCGCCTGGGTGATACCAGCCTTGTCCTTGGACAAAGACTTGGAGAATGGTGTGGTCACGGCCCAATCATTGAAGAGGACATCGCGCTCACGAATATTTCACTCGACCTGATCGGTCAGGCGCGCGCTTTTTATACCTATGCCGGCAAAATTGAAGGTGCTGGAAAATCTGAAGATGATTACGCGTTCCTTCGTGATGAAAGGGAGTATTATAATTTTCTTCTTGCGGAGCAACCCAATGGAGATTTTGGACAAACAATCCTTCGTCAGTTTTTGCTGAGTTCATTTTACTATTTCTACTATTCAGAATTAAAGAAAAGTAACGACTCAACTCTGTCTTCGCTTGCCGACAAATCCCTGAAAGAGGTAACCTACCATCTTCGTCACAGTACAGAATGGATGGTTCGCCTCGGTGACGGTACAAAAGAAAGTCATCAGCGAATGGAACAGGCCATTGACGCTTTGTGGAATTTCACCGGTGACATGTTTGATATGGATGAGGTCGACGCAACTTTGATCAAACAAGGTATTGCTGTCAATACTGATTTAATTCGTCAACCCTGGGAAAAGAAGGTCAGGGAAGTTTTTCAATCAGCTACACTAAAGGTTCCTGATAACGTATTTATGATCCGAGGCAGTCGTGAGGGAAGACACACCGAACACCTGGGACATCTGTTAAGTGAAATGCAGGCTTTACCACGAGCTTTTCCGGGTGCGGAATGGTAAAGTTTCATTGAAGCGTGCTTTGCAATATTCGTAAAGCCAAAATCAAGGATGTCAAAAATTATCACCAAAGAAATTATTGAGAAGATTCTGGAACAGATTCCGGATCCTGAAATTCCTGTGATCAGTATTGTAGATCTGGGAATTGTCAGAGATATTATTCTTCACGATCATAAGGTAATTGTCAATATTACTCCTACCTATTCAGGATGCCCGGCAATGATGGCTATTCAGAATGATATTGTTTCCAAACTGAAGGAAGAAGGTATAGAGGAAGTAGAAGTACGGCTTGTATTTGATGAGGTGTGGACCACAGACTGGATCAATGAGGAAGCCAAAGAAAGATTACGGGTGTACGGAATAGCTCCTCCCGAAAAAAGCAGTCCTGACAAGAGTCTTATCACAGGCAGGCCCCGTATCGTGAATTGTCCGCGATGTGGCTCTTCAAATACATCGGTTGTGAGCCAGTTTGGCTCCACAGCCTGCAAAGCATTGTATCGCTGCGAAGATTGTCGTGAACCTTTTGATTATTTCAAATGCCATTGAACAAAAAGCAGAAATTCATTCTTGCTCTGTTTAATTTTCCATTCTCAAAAAAATATCCACTCCATGAATAGTTCCTTCATTCTATACGAAGCCGGGAATGGCGTCGCAAGTATTACACTAAACCGTCCAGATAAGTTCAACAGTTTTAACAGGGAAATGGCCTTAGCTATGCAGGCAGCGCTTGATCAGGCAGCAGCGGATAAAACAGTCAGAGCTGTCTTCCTCACCGGTTCAGGAAAGGCATTTTGCGCAGGTCAGGATTTGGCGGAAGCAATTGACCCTAACGGTCCGGGTATACGCAGAATAGTCGCTGAGCATTACAATCCGATCATTCTAAAGATCCGGAAGATGGAAAAGCCCGTTGTGTGTGCTGTGAATGGTGTGGCAGCCGGTGCGGGCGCGAATCTGGCTTTTGCATGTGACATTGTACTCGCTACTGCCAGCGCGTCTTTCATTCAGGCTTTCAGTAAAATCGGATTGGTACCGGACAGTGGCGGCACTTTCATTCTTCCTCGATTGATCGGATTTCAGAGAGCTTCCGCGTTGATGATGCTGGGCGATAAAATTTCTGCTCCTGAAGCTTTGCAAATGGGAATGTTGTACAAAGTATGCGAAGACGGGAAATTGAAAGAAGAAGCAATGAAAGTCGCGGAAACACTTGCGCAAATGCCGACCCGTGGAATCTGGCTGACTAAAAAATTGCTGAATGAATCGATGACCAATACGCTTGAAGAACAATTGCAGAGAGAGGAAATGCTTCAGGAGGAAGCCGGAAAAACGTATGATTACAAAGAAGGTGTTCAGGCATTTCTCGAAAAAAGAAAACCGGAATTTAAAGGAGAATAATAATTATTTTAAGAGCATAAAAAAACCCGCTTCGAGCGGGTTTTTTTATGCATTGGTAAGCGGAATTACTTGATACGGGAAGAAAGCTCCGCACCGGCTTTGAACTTAGCTACTTTCTTAGCAGCAATCTTAATCGGCTTGCCTGTTTGTGGATTACGTCCGTTACGAGCAGCACGTTTAGCAACAGAGAAGGTACCGAAACCTACCAGCGCTACGCGCTCACCTTTTTTCAAGGTCTTGGAAGTAACAGTCATAAATGCTTGCAGCGCACGACCAGCGTCAGCTTTGGTGATCTTGGCTTCTGATGCCATAGCATCAATCAGTTCAGCTTTGTTCATTTTCTTCTTAGTTTTTAGTGATTAAAGGTTAGGAATAATGACTTCATCAAAAGTACTTAGAGGCATCACCTGTTGCAAGTTTCAGGAATGCAAATGCCCTGAATTGTTGATAAATACTAGTGTTTGTTGAAAACTAAGAAGGTAAAGTCAGTGGTGTTGCAGGTTTGCAGGCAATTCGATAAAATTAATATTCATCAAATTGATTCAGGGTTTCGAGTTCCGGGTTGAACGATTCATGCTGAGAAAAAAGGAGTATAAATACTTTGCTTAATTCTTGAACCCAAAACCCAACTACAATTTATCAAAACCCCTCCTCCATTCAATTGCAAATTGTATCTTTGTTTCTCTCCCTTACATCATGGATAAGTTTATTGTTTCCGCCCGTAAATACAGGCCAGTTACCTTTGACACGGTAGTTGGGCAGCCTTCTATTACCAATACTTTAAAAAATGCGATCAGGAATAATCATCTTGCTCAGGCATTTCTTTTCACAGGTCCAAGAGGAGTTGGAAAAACCACCACCGCGAGAATTCTTGCGAAGACAATAAATTGCGAGAACATTTCTGCGAATGTAGAGGCTTGTAATGTTTGTACTTCCTGTATTTCGTTCAATTCCGGCAATTCGCTGAATATATACGAGCTTGATGCAGCTTCCAACAATTCTGTGGATGACATCCGGGCTTTGGTAGAGCAGGTGCGTTATGCGCCGCAACTTGGCAAATACAAGGTGTATATCATCGATGAGGTTCACATGCTGAGTACTTCCGCGTTCAATGCCTTCTTGAAAACGCTGGAAGAGCCGCCCTCCTATGCTGTATTTATTCTTGCAACGACTGAGAAGCATAAAATTATCCCGACAATTTTATCACGTTGTCAGATTTTTGATTTTAACCGCATCTCTGTTGAAGATATCGCGACGCATCTGCAATCCATCGCGCAAAAAGAAAATGTTGTCGCTGAAGAAGACGCTTTGCACATCATCGCTCAGAAAGCGGATGGTGCTTTACGCGACGCGTTGAGCTTGTTTGATCAGCTTGTAAGTTTTGCCGGCTCCAACCTCAAGTACAAAGATGTGATCGAGAACCTCAATATCCTCGATTACGATTACTATTTCAGAATTACCGATGATTTACTTACCGGAAACATGTCAGCCGTTTTATTGGCTTATAATGAGATTCTGAACAATGGTTTTGACGGACATAATTTCATCAACGGACTGGCATCCCATTTCCGGGATCTTTTGGTTTGCAAAGATGAAATCACACTCCCCTTGCTGGAGGTGAGTCCGAGTGTCCGTGAAAAATACAAAGTCCAAAGCAGGAATTGTTCGGCGAACTGGTTGCTCGAAAAACTTGAAGTCGCCAATCGTGCCGATATGGGATTCAAATCATCCAAAAACCAGCGTCTTCACATCGAATTGTCTTTGTTGAAAATGTGTTCGGCAACTGCTCCACAACCCGGTGCAGGCGAAGCTTTCAAAAAAAAAACTGAACCTGCAATATCCTCAACTCCTACTGCAGCAGTAAGTGTTACACCCTCCATTCCATTACCTTCTCCCACTATAGTATCCGGAGCTCTGTCCAAAGCCGAGATGGAAACCACTACCAATGTGGCCTCCGCTGCGCCGGCAATTGCAACTACAGCACCTGCGACGAAAGAGCGAACACCGATGCCGGGCAGCAGCATTCGCAAAACAATTTCTATCAGTTCTAAGCTCTACAAAGAGCCTGAACAAGCAACTCAGCAAGTCGCTGAAATTCTCCCGGATCTTCAGGAACCATTTTCAATGACAGAGCTGGAACCGGTCTGGAATGAGTACGCGAATCAATTGCAGAAGCAGGGACGTATGACTGTTTCAGCTGCGCTCACAAAAAGAAAACCTGAACTCAGAGAAAATTTTGCTTTGGTATTCGCTGTGGATAGTGCAGCCGCGGAAAAAGATCTGAACGATCAGAAGGCGGATTTACTTGCTTTTCTGCGAAAAAAATTATCGAATTACAAACTGAATTTGTCCATCGTAATTGCAACCGGAGATACTGCAGACAGCAAGCCCTATACACCTTCTGAAAAATTTAAAAAGCTTGCTGAAAAAAATCCTTTGATGCATGAGCTCAAAAAAAGATTTGACCTGGAAATTGAATATTGATTTTTGATTTGAGTCCTGCAAAATTATTTTAGGTTCATTTTTTTTCAGATTTTTTTTTGTACAGAAGAAAACATTTCTTCATTTTATTTGATGATGCTTTTCTGGAAGAATTCAGGAAATTTCAGGACGAAATTTTTAAAAAGAAATTGCCTTAAATGGTTTGAAAAAACCTCTAAAATCTGGATCAAAGTTGGTCCGGAAACAGCTATATTTTTTGATTATATGCATCGTTTTTCAACTAAAATTTCAAGTCCTTTTTCGGCTCTAATAATTGCCTGTTTTTCAATAAATTAACAAACAGGCAATTGTTCATTTCTTTCGTCGAAAATCACTGATTTTCAGCATGAAAATGCTTGTTTTAGCGGTTGCTTTTTTGTAAATTTACAACCTATGCAAGCTGATTCAAATAATCGGCTTTTTTGATGTCTGAATGCAGTTTTTTCAATTATTACCGGGGTGGGGGAAATTCAAAAAAAAATTAAAGGAATGAGTGAGTTCATTAATGAAAACGTGAATAAAACCGAAACGATCATCGAAACGAACACGACGAAAAAAAACCAGGAGTATTCAGCCGATAGTATTCAGGTCCTTGAAGGTCTGGAAGCGGTGCGTAAACGTCCTGCCATGTACATTGGCGACATTGGCATTAAGGGATTGCATCACCTGGTATATGAAGTTGTAGACAACTCCATTGACGAGGCTCTGGCCGGTCATTGTAAGAACATAGAAGTATTTATCCGTCCCGACAATTCAATTATGGTCCGGGACGATGGACGTGGTATTCCAACGGATTATCATAGCAAGGAAAAAAAGAGCGCGCTGGAAGTCGTAATGACAGTGTTGCACGCCGGAGGTAAATTCGACAAGGATTCCTACAAAGTATCCGGCGGATTGCACGGAGTTGGAGTTTCCTGTGTGAACGCACTGTCTTCTCATTTGAAAGTTGAAGTTCACCGTGAAGGAAAAATCTTTGTTCAGGAATATAGTTGCGGAAAACCTTTGTATGATGTGAAGGTTGTTGGTGAAACCAACAGAACCGGAACAACAACAACATTCCTTCCTGATAATTCAATCTTCATCACCTCCATTTACCAGTATGATACGCTGGCAACCCGTTTGCGTGAACTTTCATTCCTGAATAAAGGCATTCGCCTGTCGATCAGTGATGAGAGAGAAGCTAACGGAGACGGACAGTTTCGCAACAATTCATATTACAGTGAAGGTGGTCTGCGTGAATTCGTAGTTTACCTTGATGAAAATCGTGAGAAGCTGATTGCCGACCCCATTTATATGGAGGGAGAACGCAGCAACATTCCCGTTGAAGTCGCGATGCAATACAACACTTCCTTCAACGAAAATGTGCACTCGTATGTAAACAATATCAATACACACGAAGGTGGAACACATCTTGCGGGTTTCCGTCGCGCTCTCACACGTACTCTCAAAAGTTATGCTGAGAAATCAGGTCAGCTTGATAAATTGAAATTTGAAATCAGTGGAGATGACTTCCGCGAAGGACTCACCGCAATTATCTCGGTAAAAGTTCAGGAGCCGCAATTCGAAGGACAGACAAAAACCAAACTCGGGAATAACGAGGTGATGGGGGCGGTTGACCAGGCGGTAAGCGAAATGCTTAGCAATTACCTCGAAGAGCATCCCAGGGAAGCGAGAATGATCGTGGACAAAGTAATTCTTGCCGCTACAGCGCGTCACGCCGCCCGTAAAGCGCGTGAATTGGTGCAACGGAAGAATGTTTTATCCGGATCAGGTTTGCCCGGTAAATTGAGCGATTGTTCCGACAGCGATCCGGAAGGATGTGAACTTTATCTGGTTGAGGGAGATTCCGCGGGTGGTACTGCCAAACAGGGACGAAACAGACGTTTTCAGGCGATTCTGCCTTTACGTGGTAAAATCCTGAATGTGGAGAAGGCCATGGAATACAAAATTTACGAAAACGAGGAAATCCGGAACATTTTTACCGCTCTCGGTGTATTTCGTGATGAAACGAAAGAAGGACGTCCGCTCAACATGGATAAGATCCGTTATCACAAGATTGTGATCATGACCGATGCCGACGTTGACGGTAGCCACATTACAACATTGATTCTAACTTTCTTCTTCCGACACATGAAGGAAATGATCGAAGAAGGTTATCTCTACATCGCTACTCCTCCACTCTATCTCGTTAAAAAAGGTAAGGAACAACAATATGCCTGGAATGATGAGCAACGTATTGCCGCGGTGAAGAGATTAGCTGGTGATGGTAAAGAAGAAAATGTCGGCGTACAACGATACAAAGGTCTTGGAGAAATGAATGCGGAACAGTTGTGGGAAACTACAATGAATCCGGAGACACGTACTCTTCGCCAGGTAACAATCGATAGTGCCGCAGAAGCTGACAGAATTTTCTCAATGCTGATGGGCGACGATGTTCCTCCACGCAGAGAATTCATCGAAAAGAACGCGAAGTACGCGAAGATTGACGCTTAACAGCTGTAAAATAAACTCAAAAAAAAAGCACCGGAGTCCGGTGCTTTTTTTTGTTACAAGATTTCTTCAGGACTCCAGTTCCCTTAAAGTCATCCAGGCCATTAATCCCATTCCGGTTTCAAGAGCGGATTCATCAATATCGAATGTGGAAGTATGAACCGAAGAGACAATTCCTCTCTCTTCATTTTTTACTCCGAGACGATAAAAACAAGCGGATGCTTCCTGTGAATAGAAAGCGAAATCTTCAGCGGCCATCCATATTTCAAGGTCTTCCACATTTTCTTTTCCTACAAATTCTTCGGCAAACTTACGCGCCCGGTCTGTGAGAATTTCATCATTGATGAGAAAAGGATAACCGCGAACAATATTGAATTCACAGGATCCTCCCATACTTTCCGCGATACCTTCTGCCATTTTTTTCATGCGCCGGTGTGCCTCGTCACGCCATTCTTCATTCAATGTCCGGAACGTTCCCTCCAGATACACTTCATCCGGAATTACATTGGTTGCTCCATTGGCAATTACTTTTCCAAAACTGAGAACTGAAGGCAGACTGGGTTTCGCATTTCTGCTTACAATTTGTTGCAAAGCGACCAGCATTTGTGCGGTGATCATCACAGGATCTATCGTCAGGTGAGGCATGGCTCCATGTCCACCCTTTCCTTTTACCCGAACATAAATCTCATCGGTACTTGCCATGTATAACCCTTTCCTGAATCCAATTTTGCCTGCTTTGATTTGCGGCATTACATGCTGCCCGATAACAGAATGAGGAACGGGATTTTGCAAGACACCTTCTTTTATCATCAGTGAAGCGCCACCCGGTAATTTTTCTTCACCGGGTTGAAAAATAAATTTCACACTGCCTTCGAAACTATCTTTTAACTGGTTCAGAATTCTGGCTACACCTAACAATGAAGAAGTGTGTACGTCGTGGCCACATGCATGCATGACTCCCGCATGCTTAGATACATAATCTGTTTTATTCGTTTCCTGAATAGGTAAGGCATCCATATCAGCCCGGAGTGCTACAACTTTTTTCCGCGGATTCTTCCCTTCAATCAAAGCGACGACACCTGTATTTGCCATTCTCTTAAAATCTGTGATACCAAACTCTTTTAATTTCTGTTCGACAAATTTTTGTGTCTCCGTTTCTTTAAAGCTAAGTTCAGGATACATGTGCAGATGTCTTCTGCAGGAAACAATTTCCGGATGAAATTGCTTTGCAAGTAGTTTAACCTTTTCGATGGAATTCATCTTAGATGGGTCTTGTTTAGAAAGTCAGGAGGGTAAAATAAAGAAAAAAGCGCCAAAGTCCGGATCAGAAATCCAATCCAAGGGAAAAGTAAAAGCGGTAGGGTAAAATTTCTCTGTTCTCTACGCCCCAGGCCCAATCGGCACGCAGGAAATAACCGAGAAGCCGGCTACGCAAGCCAAAACCAAAACCTCCTACAATGGGCTCATTCTGACTGGTTATCGTTACAAGGAAGGGTTGCTGGAAGATGACTCTTTTATTCAAAGCATTGGTTGAATCATAGGGAGAGGCACCGTTCCACGCTGTTCCGATATCACCGAATCCTACAATCTGGAAATTACGAACGAAATCGGATTTGATTGGTCTGTTGAGAAGATATCTGAAAATCGGCACGCGCAATTCACTATTGATGAGCGCGAAAGTGTTTCCATTTCTGATGTTTTGCTCAAAGCCACGAAGATTTGTAGCCAAAGCCTGGAAATAATAATTCTGGCTAAAATCAATTGGCGTTTCATTGTTAAAGCGCGGAACCAGCCAATTGTCAGTAGATCCCATGTAATAGATGATGCGTTCTTCACCAAAACTGGTACCGGTGGCGAAACGGTTTGCCCAGATAAGTTCGCGGTGAATTTTTTGATAATGTCTGACATCAGCACCAAGAACAACCATACCTGTTTTGGAAATATCCGCTTGTTTGTAGTACTCACCAAAAATCTTTAATCGTGTACCATTGAACAAATTCACTCCGGTGGGAAGTGTATTGTCAAAAACATATTCCAGACGACCATTCAACCAATGCAGATATTGATTTGGAAAAAGCAATGAATTGTAATCTGTAGCAAGTGCTACAAGACGATCATTCCGGTACGCGACTGAGCCACGAACAGAAGAGACATCACTGAATGGCCATTTACCCTGGAAACGTAATTCGTGTGAATGTAATTTTGCACCGTATTGTGACAACAATAAAGCCTGTCGGTAAAATGTAATTTGTTTGTCGAAGCGATTCTTCAGATTTTCATAACTTAAAAAATACTCGTTGGAATTCAAATCTCCCGCGAGCTTGAATCCGCCGGTAATCCGGTAATCCTCCATCAGATCACTGATTCCTAACTTAAAGAAACCATTCAGTCCCGGATTATAATAAATCGCTCCGCCACCGGTAAACAGCTGGTAACTTTGATTGAGCAGTGTATTGTCAAGCTGACTTACAAAATAGGTCGAAGAAAAAGCGGTTTCATAATTTCTCTGTTTAGGCAACAGGTTTGCAAGTGAATCCTGCTTTGTAACATCAGGTTGCTGTGTGACAACTTTAGGTTCTTCTTTTAATTCTGCTTCCTTTCTCTTCTCCTTTTTACTCTTTGATTTCGGGAAATCACTTTGGAAAACATAATTATCTATGTCGATCTTATTGGAATCAGCAGGAGTTATGGAAGGTTCTTCAGCGCCGTTTTTTTCCGGAGTTCCATCTTCCGGAGCAGGTGCCTGGAATTGAGACTTCCTGGATTCCTCGTTTCTATACAGTGTTCTCGGAAGGGTTCCGGAAGACAAAGAGGGTTTTTGAATGCTTTCTACTTTCATCCGCAAACGACCGTCTTTGAAAAAAACCTGGCTCACTTTGGACTTTGTGTAATTTACGTCCTGCGAAACAATATTGCGTGAATAATTGGTCAACGGATAATTCTCTACGATCATTCTGTAATGTTCAACTGTATCGACATAAGCCAAAGCGCTATCCAGATTGGCAAGGTATCGGTTTACAATTCCATTTTCATCGCTGAGATACGCGATATGTCCGGAATCATAAGGCATCGGTTGAATTTCGTTGTACTCAGGAGTATTTGTGATTCTCCTCAACACAGTTGATTTCGCTCTGTAATCGTAATAGAAGACATCATAGTTTGAACGCGTAGGCAATACATTTTTTTTGTCCGCTTCAAGTGTATCGTTGATTCGATTGGAAGAAAAAACAATTGCTGAAGAATGATTGATAAAACGTGGATGGAGATCATCATAAAAATCCTTTGTGATTTGCTCAAAGGTTCTTGTGCGAAGATTATAGACAAAAATATCACTCTGTCCTTTCTGAACCGCTGACATCACCAGTAATAATCCATCATCTGAATAAGCGAAATCCAGAACTTTATCAAAGTTGAACAATTTACCTTCTTCATACTTTCTGGATTCCATGGAATAGGTCCCGAGCCATAAAAATCCGCGTCGTTCACGGATCAAAGCAAACATTTTTCCGGTGGGATGCCAGGCAAGGATAGGAAAGGACAGATCTGTCTCCTGAGTATAGGAACGATAACCACTTTTAAGTATACGTTTGGTTTTCTTTCTCTCCCAATCGTACAATTTCACTTTGTATTTTCCGAGGTCATTACTCACATACACACTGTATCGTCCATCACTGCTGGTTTTCAGCTGTGAATAGAGCATGTTCTGCTTCGGTTTACGCACAATTCCTTTAGTGTCTACAGAATCACGGTTGACATCGCTCTGAGCATAAATACTGAGCATCGCGTCTTTCCAGTTGCGGGCGAGTTCTTTCATATTCAGACCCAATACGTACATGAAACCACTTTCAATATTCCGGTTCACCCGGGTCATGTACAGGAGATTGGAAACAGAAGACTCCGTATAGGTATCGATGATGTATTTCCAGATGGAATGTCCGGCGGTTTGTGCATCCAGTCCGGTAAGGTGATTAAATTTCAGATATTTCTTGCTGACAATTCCGTCACGTAAACGGTTATCAATCTCAACATCCCAGTTTTTTGAAACGTAGGATACTAGCCCATTGATATACCAGTCCGGTAAGGTGAGCAGCGCGGAATTCTGTATTCTTTCCTTAACATCTCCTCCATACATGATCTGATCAATGAGTACCCTTGCAATACCTGCGCGAATTTGTCTGCGAAATTTCTCATGATCTCCGGTAAAATAGAGAAACACTTTATTGCCAACAATCTTGGTAATACCCCCGGTATTATTATTCAAATCATCGGTTTCCAATCCGATATTTGTTTGCTTCGCTTCACTAAGCTTATTATAAATGATGAACTGAATACGTCCATCGAGTTTGTAATCGAATAAATGTTCTATTTCTTCCAGGTCTTTATCCGCTGTCCTTCCTGTAAATGCCGCGAGATCAAGGCCTCCGAGATAGTAATACGTGTCAAAATTTTTGTATTTCATGAACGTCCAGAATCGTTCATCATATTGCACTCTGTTTTTTCCAAACTGCATTTCATATCCATTGTAGAACTGAGCAGAGGAGGAAATGGAAAGTGTAACGAGTAGAATCAACCCGTAGAAACGAAATCTTTTTGGAGAAAGAAAAGCAGAAATCAGGTTCATAAAAGTTTCCGGCAAATAAACTCCGGGACATTGGAATCAGACAATGCGAATGTAACTAAATTTGCAGAAATACAGAAGCCCAAATGATCAAACTTCTCGGGTAAATCCTGAATTTTAACAGAGTATTTACACCTTGCTCCGGTGCCTGAATTAATCCGAATCAGGATGGTAAAAGGATTTCAAGTATAAAAAATGACACGATGATTACAATACACTCCTTCACCTTCAATCCCTTCTCAGAAAACATGTACATCCTGTATGATGAAACGAAGGAGGCATTAATTATTGATCCGGGTTGCTATACCCTACCGGAGAAAGAAGAATTGGCAAAGTTTATCCGGGATGCCGGTATCAAACCCGTAAAACTGCTGAATACACATGCACATATAGATCATGTACTCGGGAACAATTTTGTTGCGGCAAAATATGGACTGAAACTGGAAATGCATGAAGCTGACGCTGATTTGCTTCGCTCAGCACCGGTTTACGGTCAAATGTGGGGAATAAAACCTGAACCCTCCCCTGAACCTTCAGCTTTTCTGACAGAGGGTGATGAAGTAAAATTTGGCAATTCTAAACTTGACGTATTATATACTCCCGGTCATTGTCCCGGAAGTATTACATTTTATTCAAGTGATGAAAAATTCGCGATTGTCGGAGATGTCTTATTTTATGGAAGCATTGGAAGAACCGATCTTCCCGGGGGTAACCATGAATTACTGATCAGGTCTATTCGTGAAAAACTTTTTCCCCTGGGAGATGATATGGTTGTTTATCCCGGACATGGCCCGTCTACGACGATAGGCTTCGAGAAACAACACAACCCATTTCTTTAAACACCGGTTGTATCCTCTATCCTGCTGTTAAGGAACTTTTTATTGAAGTAAAAGCAGCACCAGGTTGCAAAGGGAGCGAACACTACATCAATGGTATAATGTACGTGCTGGATGAGAACCAGAAAGCCAACCATAATGGAAAAAAAACCAAGTATCGGTTTCCAGCGTTTGTGATCTACCGCGAAATACATTGAGCAAATGGTTGAGACATGGCCGGAAAAGAAAAGGTCCTTGGAAATTATTCTCCCTCCGTTTGTAAAAAACTGAACAATGGGCTCACGAAGTGGCAGGTACCCTTGAGGCGGCTCCAGTGGGAAAAGTGTAATTGAACCAATCCTCACAATCGTGACGAGCACATAGGTTTGAAGCGCAAGCAGAAGTAATTTAGGTTTGGGCCAATTACAATACAATGCGAGTAAAATACCCATGTACAGAAAAAAGAAAACCAACCAGGAAACATCCCTGACAGGGAGGATCGACAAGAAGTAATCTTCCAATCGGGTCCCATTGCGGGATTCGGCAAAATCGAAAAACCAATTGAAGATTCCGGAAAATGAAATCAGTACCAGCAATGAGATGATGAATTGCAGGCGAAAATTCTTTTGACGCCAGGCATTTCTCCAGGCAACGGAACTATTGGACATTATCTGGGATCTCAATAAATATTTTTCAGGAAATTGCTTTTAGAATCATGTTTTCAACTTCCGGAGAGTCCCATTGTTTTTCGATATCCGGTAATGCCATCACATTCTGCATGATGGATTGTTGCCTTTGCCCGTTTGCAAGTGCTTCTGAATATGGAATAGAACTGAAAGTCACCTGAGAATAAAGTGGCAGCCATTTAGAAGGATGCTTTTCATGTATTCTCGCTTCAATTTTCTTTTGCAATAAGAATTTCTGACTGCCAACCAGGTCGCGCATCTCGACAAAATTCATGACAGCAAGATCAGCGATTGCATCCGAATTGGGTTTACGCGCCAGTTGATAGTCCGGAAGAATTTTTGACCAGTCACCATCGTGCCGGTCAATCAAAGCATCCAACACGGTGCAATCTTCAAAGCCACAGTTCATGCCCTGTCCATAAAATGGTGTAATCGCATGAGCCGCATCACCGATAAGGGCGAGTTTATCTTTGAATGCCCATGGAAAACACTTCACGGTTACGAGTCCTCCGGTAGGGTTTTGGAAAAAATCTTCCGCCAGAGTTGGCATTAACGGCAAAGCATCCGGGAAGACTCTATTGAAAAACGAAATGCACTCTTCGGGAGTTTGTATGGAAGCGAAAGAATCTTTTCCTTCGAAGGGAAAGAACAAGGTAACCGTATAACTTCCGTCAAGATTTGGCAATGCGATCATCATGTATCCGCCACGGGGCCAGATGTGCAAGGCATTTTTTTCCATCTGAAATTCACCGCCAGGTCCTGGAGGAATGATCAGCTCCTTGTAACCATGTTCAAGGTAATTCTGAGAATACTGGAAGCGATCAGAACTGAGTTGCATTTGCAGACGCGCGGCAGAAAATGCGCCATCCGCTCCGAAGATCAGATCACTACCGACTGAGCTTGCAATTTTCGTTACCGCATTTTCAAATTTTGCTGTGTTGTGATCAAGATCAAGCCCTGTGCATCGTTCATTAAAATGAATTGTTACTCCGCTCTTTTCAGCGAGGTTCATCATTTCGCAATTGAGAATTCCTCGGGACGTCGCATAAATGGCCTGATCTTTTTCACCATACTGCTGATAGGTAAGCTCACCGGAAATACTGTGTATCATTCTTCCACCCATGGGAATTCCAATCCTGCGGATATCTTCTTCGATACCCACTCCCTGTAATCCTTTCCAGCCCCTGTCGCTGATGGCCAGATTGATGGATCTGCCGGCAGGAATATTTTCTTTTCGCATATCCGGACGACGTTCAAAAATGGTGACTTTGTATCCGCGTTTTGCGAGATAAATGGAAAGTAAACTTCCGACCATTCCTGCCCCGAGTATGGTGATATTTTTTACTGAAGATTTAGCCATGATTTCTGTATACTTCTATAGTAAACTTTATTTCAAATGAATTGCGGAAATATAATGCAACTATTTAACTATTTACATATCCCTTATCATTGATCAGGAAAAAAATCTTTTTTCTGAAATTATTTCTGAAATGAAAGAATTGATTTGCTTAGTACTTGTCCAAAATAATAAACATCCTCGAAACTATTATAAAGTGGCACAGGAGCGGCCCGGATGACATCCGGCTCTCTCCAGTCGACAATAACTCCGTGTTCTGTCAGCAGTTTATAAATTTCCTTCCCATATTTTTTTACGATCAATGATAACTGACAACCTCTTTGGGCGGGATCAGATGGTGTGATAATCTGAATGGGAGCTTCTTTTCCTTCAGATATTGAAGCCTGATTAATTTCATTTACTATAAACTCCAGGAAAGAAGTGAGCTCCCTGCTTTTTTGCAACAGTTTGTCAAATCCTGCCTTTTCAAAAATATCCAAAGAAGCTTTCAGGGCTGCCATTGAAAGCACCGGCGCGTTGCTGAGTTGCCAGCCTCTGGCTCCTTTGGCAGGAATAAATTTTCGGGGCATTGAAAATCTTGTATCCGGGTCATTTCCCCACCATCCTGCAAATCGTGGAAGAGAAGAATTGTTTCCGTGTCGTTCATGAACATAAATTCCAGACACACCGCCCGGTCCGGCATTCAGGTATTTGTAACTGCAAAAGCAGGCATAGTCAACATTCCAGTCGTGTAATTGCAATTTCACATTGCCAGCGGCATGCGCGAGATTGTAACCACAGGTAGCGCCAACTTCATGAGCAGCCTTTGTAATTTTGTCGAGTTCAAAATACTGACCGGTATAATAATTTACTGCACCAAGCATGACTGTCGCTACAGTGTCGCCATGTTCCCGGATAGCCTGAATGATATCCTCAGTTTGCAAACAATGTTCCCCTTCCCGTGGCTTTAAATAAATAACAGCCTCATCCGGATTAAAGCCATGAACATAAGCCTGAGATTGCAGAGCATATAAATCCGAAGGGAAAGCATCGTATTCACAAATGATTTTATACCGCGAAGCTGTTGGCCTGTAAAAAGAAACCAACAACAAATGCAAATTGGTGGTAAGCGAATTCATGGACACCACCTCATCAGGTTGGGCGCCTAATAATGAAGCGATCTGATTGGTGAGAATATCCTGGTAATGAAACCATGGAAAACGGCTGTGGAAGTGGCCTTCCACACCCCAGGTTGCCCAATCTTCCAATTCATTCAAAACATATTCCTGTGTAGAACGTGGTTGCAACCCCAGAGAGTTTCCGGTAAAATATCTCACCGGATGCCCGTTATTCTGAGGAAAATAAAAACGGGAACGAAATTCACTCAATGGATCCGACTCATCCATTTTTCTGGCAAAGTCAAGGGAATTGATCATTGTTTGGTATACTGATTCAGGCATATTGACAAATTCTAGGCAATGATAAAGATCATGTATCCGAAGATTCAGAAAATAATGTGCAAAAAGATTCCATGGAAATTCTGCTTCATTCTTTTGCTATCTATCAGGTATCCTTACCTTCGTGATCGTTTGGCAAAGGAAGCCAAAGTTATAAGAATTGGTTTTAATTTATCAGCAAATTAATCATGAAAAGAGCACAATCAGAAGCACTCTATAAGAAAGCGTTAAATTATTTTCCCGGAGGAGTAAATTCTCCTGTCAGGGCCTTTCGTTCTGTCGGTGGAACACCGCTTTTTCTTGAAAAAGGCGATGGTTGTATCATTCAGGATGCTGATGGAAATGAATTCGTTGACTTTTGCTGTAGCTGGGGGCCGTTGATTCTGGGTCACAATAATCCGGTAGTGCGTGAAGAAATTATCAAAGCTGTTTCTTTGGGTACTTCTTTCGGGGCTCCGACCCGTAAAGAAAATGAGTTAGCAGAATTAATTCTTCAGCACAACCGTTACATAGAAAAAATAAGATTTGTCAGTTCCGGTACGGAGGCTGTGATGTCGGCACTTCGCCTTGCCCGTGGATATACCGGAAAACCTGTCATTATTAAATTTGAAGGTTGTTACCACGGTCATGTGGATTCCCTGCTGGTGAAAGCCGGAAGCGGTTTGTCGACATTTGGTATTTCCTCTTCCGCGGGTGTGACTGAAGCTGTGGCAAAGGACACATTGGTGTTACCATTGAATGACAAAAGAGCTTTGGATGTTGCGCTGTCGGATTTTGCTCACGATATCGCGGCCATTATCATTGAACCGATTCCGGCCAACAACGGACTGATGCTTCAGGAAAAATCTTTCCTTGAATATTTACGGAAAGTGACGAAAGAAAATAATATCCTCCTGATTTTTGACGAGGTAATCTCCGGTTTCAGAGTAGGTTTTGAAGGAGCTGCCGGCCTTTATGACATCCAGCCTGATATTATCACTTATGGTAAAATCATTGGTGGCGGGATGCCTGTGGGTGCATATGGAGCAAGCAAGGAAATGATGTCACATATCGCTCCTGAAGGAAATGTTTACCAGGCAGGGACATTGTCTGGAAATCCGGTGGCGATGTCAGCAGGAATTGCTCAGTTGAGAGAGTGTTCCAAACCCGGTTTTTACACTCAACTGGAAGAAAAAACAAAAGTGTTCACGACCAAGCTGAACAATTACGCGCAGTCTAAAAAATATCTGTTCAAAGTTTTCTCAATAGGATCAATATTCTGGTTTGCATTCACTGAAAAAGAAAAAATTTCATCCGCGGATGATATCAGTTCCGAGAGTATGAAATTTTTCAGAGTGCTTCACGCGGAGTTGCTGGAGAAAGGAGTTTATCTCGGTCCGTCAGGATATGAAGTCGGGTTTGTTTCCGCCGCTCATACACCGGAAATATTGAATCAGGTTGCAGACAAAATCTGCGCGGCACTGGATGTAGTTTTTGCTACTCTACCGGAAGGGGTTTCCAAAGTTTAGAAGACTCCAGAAAAAACTTTTATCTTTTTTCTTTTCGCGGGCGGCAATTTCTCTTGCGAGGAGAATCCACCCTTTGTGACCAAACTGAATCAGCCAGTTTACAGCCGGGGCTTTGCCCTCACAGGCATCAGCGAAAGCTGCCAGTTCCCTGTTTCCGGAAGTGATGAGAAAAACTTTTGCCTTGTCATCACCGGCCATCGCGTCGACAGTTGCTGCCAATGGACGATATCCGTTCTCCATCAGCCATTTGAATGACTTCTCTACTCCTTCAAATGCATCCCAGAATTCAGACAATTCACGGTAGTCATTATCAACGAGCCATTGCTGAGCCATTTCATCATCATTCCTGACACAGAGTACCAGGTGCTCAAATGCTTCTATAGGGTATGATTTCATACGAGTCGGATAGCTAAATATACAAAAACAAATTGCAGAATCATCATTCCATCTACGTAAACTTTGCAAAAATATTTTGAAGGATTGGTTTTTGATTTAAAAATTAAAAAGATTGCTATAAAAAATGAAAGATCCAGGGCAAGCATAACAGCCGGAGTAATCATCATGGGAGCCTTAGCCAGGTGGCGAAGCAAGATGCCAACCAGCAAAATCAACATCCCGGTAAGCTTTGTAATCCGGATTCCGTAAACTACAGGTAAAGTATTTGTTCCCCACTTTTTTTCATTATCCACATCACGGATTTCAAATGGAATACAAAGTCCGTAAATAAAAAAAGACCTGGCAATTGCCTGTCCCAGAATTTTCCCTGTATCAAGCGCGTGTTGTTGTTCAAGTAATGGAATCAGTACAGTGACTGCCGCCCAACTCAAGGAAAGAAATGGCAGTTTTAAGAGCAACGATTCGCGAAGTTTTCTTCGACGACCATTCCATTTTACAAGAGGAATACTGTAGAGAATACTAAAGAGAGAAATTCCGGCGAAGGATAAGATGATTGGGAAATTCAATTGTGTCAAACTATAAACAATCATCAAAGCGGGCAGAAAAAGAAAAATCAGATCGACCGCTGAAAAATCGCGAGCTTTTACTGAGCTGACGAATTTGTTATATCCATTAAAATCCAAATGGTGAGAATGGTGATGAAAATTGTAATAGAACCAGGTGGATGAGAAGACCAGGATTACAGCGGGAGTTATTTTCAGATCAATACCATTGAGGAGAAAAGTAGAAAACACCAGTGCGACGGAACAAAGTCCGATAAAAATATTTCCAAATACGAGAAGGTCAAAAACCTTAATGATTCGGTTCACATTAGCGGTGGATTATCCACTCCGAAAAAGTGGCTAATAAATGATACTTAAGGTAACACTCCCGGCTACAAAACCGATCAGTCCGCCAATCATCGCATTTCTGATTTTGCGATCTCTGGCTTTCTTTTCATAGCCTTCACGATAGATGTTATTTTGAAGCAAAGCCGGGTCAGAGACTTTTTGTTTTTCCATTTTTGGAGAAAATGCTCCTACGATCGTCGCATAAAGAGGAGGAACAGCCAGACCATAAAATCCAAGTAATCCACCTCCCGCTCCCAGGACGAAGGCAGTGCCTTTGTTGAAGTTATTTTTATAGTATTTGTCGGCATCCTGTTCCCCTTTGATGAACATTCTCATTTCTTCGGGTTTGAAATCGACAGGATCAAGGGAATCGGAATAATATATAACACGTTCAGTTCCATCCTTGTAACGGATAGAAAAGACTCGTTCAGGATCGATGGTTTTGAGCTTGCTTTTGGGCTCCATTTTTCGATAAGCGATGGTATAATCCTTCAGATCGACAGATTTTACCAGAATCGTTTTACCGTTGATCAATACCAATGTGTCCTGGGCCAGTAAGGTACCCGAACAAAGGGCGAAAAAAAATAGTGAAAAAAGCAGATTACGCATGCGCATGAGTGTCAATTCTCCAAAACTACAATAAAATATCCTTGTAAAAAATTCTCAATAATGAAAGTACATTCCTCAGCCCCAAACGATTCAATATTCACTACATTTGCGGCCGAAATCTTATTCCTAAAAAAGTATGTCACATTTCGATTTTGCTTCCCGTCATATTGGTCCTGATGAACAGGATTTACAAGCTATGTTAAAAGAAATTGGTGTTGCTTCGGTAGACCAATTGATTGACGAAACAGTACCTGCTTCCATCCGGTTAAAGAAACCTCTGAATCTGCCGGAAGCACAAAGTGAATATGCTTTTTTAAAAGAGCTCAGAAAGGTCGCGAGCCGGAATATTCTTTCCAAATCCTATATCGGTCTTGGCTATTATGACACCATCACTCCCGGAGTGATTCTTAGAAATATTCTTGAAAATCCGGGTTGGTATACTGCATACACACCCTACCAGGCAGAAATTTCCCAGGGTCGTCTGGAAGCATTGCTGAATTACCAATCCATGATTCTGGATCTTACCGGAATGGAAATCGCCAATGCATCCTTGCTTGATGAAGCCACAGCGGCGGGTGAAGCGATGCACTTATTTTTTGCAAGCAGAACACGTGAACAGCTACAACAAAACGTACTTAAGTTATTTGTAGATGAATCCTGTTTTCCTCAAACGATAGACGTTCTCAAAACACGTTCAGAGCCTCTGGGTATTGAGCTGGTGATTGGAAACGCGATGCAGTTTAATCCGGATGCATCCTTCTTTGGCGCGATACTTCAGTATCCCGGAATGAATGGAGAAGTCGGCGACTATAAAAACTGGGTAAAGAAAGCTCACGATCTTGGTATTCGTGTGGGTGTCGGAACAGATCTTCTCGCGCTGACCCTGCTTACTCCTCCGGGAGAATGGGGTGCCGATGTAGTGTACGGAAATTCGCAGCGCTTTGGAGTTCCACTGGGATATGGCGGTCCGCATGCGGCGTTTTTTGCAGCAAGGGAAGAATTCAAACGTGAAATGCCGGGAAGAATCATCGGTGTATCCGTAGATTCACATGGCAATCGCGCATTACGAATGGCTTTGCAGACCCGTGAGCAACACATTCGCAGGGATAAAGCTACTTCCAATATCTGTACCGCGCAGGTTCTGCTGGCAGTGATGGCAAGTATGTACGCTGTTTATCATGGCCCTGAAGGCATCAGACATATAGCTGAAGGAGTGCATGGAACAGCAACGCTTGCAGCTGATGTTTTAGGTCAGTTGGGTTACAAACAAGAGAACAAAATTTATTTTGATACATTATTGATTGATTCCGGTGAACTGACAAATGCTATTCGCAAGGCGGCACTTGAACAAAAAATCAATCTGCGTTACATCGGCGACAAGAAAATTGCAATCAGTTTTGATGAAACAACAACAGGTGATGAATTAGATCGGTTGCTTTCATTGTTTGCCACTGCAAAAGGAAAATCACTTCCTGCATTGAGCAAAACATCAAAACTTCTGATTTCAGAATCAGCATTCGCCCGGAGTTCAGCATATTTAACTCATCCTGTTTTTAACCAGCATCACTCTGAAACAGAAATGCTGCGTTACATCACCGGATTGGAAAACAAAGATCTTTCGCTTAACCATTCCATGATCGCACTGGGCTCTTGTACTATGAAGCTGAATGCGACCAGTGAGATGGCTCCGGTAAGCTGGCCTGAATTCAATGGCTTGCATCCGTTTTCACCGCTCGATCAGACTGACGGTTATCAGCAAATAATCCGTGAGTTGGAGGAATACCTCTGTACCATCACCGGTTTTTCAGCAGTTTCATTGCAACCGAATTCCGGTGCTCAGGGAGAGTATGCAGGGCTGATGGTTATCAGGGCGTATCACCACAGCAGAAATGAGCAGCATCGTGATGTCGTATTAATTCCATCTTCTGCTCATGGCACCAATCCGGCAAGCGCAGTGATGGCCGGAATGAAAGTGGTGGTTGTGAAATGTGACGATCATGGAAATATTGACATCAGTGATTTGCGTCAGAAGGCGGAACAAAACAAAGAAAAACTTTCCTCTTTGATGGTAACCTATCCATCAACACATGGAGTGTTCGAAGAAGGCATTCGTGAAATTACTCAGATTGTTCATGAATGTGGTGGACAAGTTTATATGGACGGAGCAAATATGAATGCTCAGGTTGGTCTTACCAATCCTGCAACCATCGGAGCTGATGTTTGCCATTTGAATTTGCATAAAACATTTGCAATTCCTCATGGCGGAGGCGGGCCAGGAATGGGACCGATCGGAGTGGCGGCACATCTTGCACCCTTCCTTCCTTCACATCCTGTTGTAACGATGGGTGGAAGTATTCCTGCTGTATCAGCAGCTCCCTGGGGAAGTGCAAGCATTCTGCTTATTTCCTATGCTTACATCCGTATGTTGGGAGGCAAAGGAGTTACTGATTCAACCAAATATGCCATACTGAACGCCAATTATATCAAAGCAAGGCTGGAGGCACACTTCCCTATCCTGTATGTCGGATCAAATAATCGTGTTGCTCACGAGATGATCGCAGATTGCAGGCCATTTAAATTGTCAGCAGGAATTGAAGTGGAAGACATCGCCAAGCGATTGATGGATTACGGATTTCACGCTCCTACCATGTCATTCCCTGTACCCGGAACCATCATGATCGAGCCTACCGAAAGTGAATCAAAAGCAGAGCTGGATCGTTTTTGTGATGCTTTGATTTCAATTCGTAAAGAAATCGCTGAAATTGAAAAGGGCAATGCCGATAAAAAGGACAATGTTCTAAAGAATGCACCCCATACCCTTGCAGAAATTACCAAGGATGAGTGGAATCATACTTATCAGCGAAAAAAAGCCGCATTCCCGCTTCCATACATTCTTCAACATAAATTCTGGCCTTCTGTGGGTAGGGTAGATAACGCTTATGGAGACAGGAATCTTGTCTGCGCCTGCCCTCCGATTGAAAGCTATGCTGAAGAAACTGTATAAAGCCTTATCCAGCAAGGGCTTTAACCAAGTGCCGGGCTTTGAAGAAGTCAGGATTATTATTACATTTGAATCCCTCAAAACAACCAAAACCATCTGTAAACAATGAAAAATTCTACGCGCATTTTTATTTTCATGCTGCTCACACTTGTCACGTCAGGACTTTCTGCCGTTACCCGTCATCGTGCTGCGCAAAACGCCGATAACTGTACATCGGTTCCACTTCGTCACTCTGTAACCCCACGCACTCAGGCTGTTCCTTTCTACAGTCAGGATTTCAGCGGAGGCATTCCCGGAACCTGGCAGGTTGTTGACAATACACCGAATGGTCTTGTTTGGACCTGGACAAGCACAGGTGCTTATTCAGCATCACCAGGGCTCGATTCCCTGAGTACTCTTGGTACTTCTTCGGCTAACGGTTATATGATTTTTGATAGTGATTCTGCAGGTGGTGTTGGTGGAGAAGATGCAGATCTTATTACTGAAACTATCGATTGTTCATCCAATATTTCAGTACACCTGACATTCAACCAGCTTCTAGTTCATTTCGCTGAAGCGGCACGTGTATATGTAACAAACGATGGCGGTACAAACTGGACTGAAGTTTACGATGCAAGTGCCGGACTTGCACAATATGCCGCTACTCCAAATCCGGATTTGGTTGACATCGACATTACGGCTTTGGCCGCAGGTCAGTCTACTGTTCAAATTAAATTTAACTTCCAGGGGAATTATGATTTCTGGTGGATGATTGATGATGTACAATTGTATGAGCCTGCTTCTACTGATGGTGGTGTTTCCGCAATTAATGGCCCGCTTTCATCCTGTAACCTTCTTGGAGCTGCTGAAACAATTTCTGTTGAAATCAACAACTTCGGTGGTGTTCAAATTTCCGGTTTTGATGTAAGTTATGTTGTTGACAATGGAACTGCCGTAACAGAAAATGTTACAGACACAATCGCTCCGGGTTCTTCACTCTCTTATACATTCACAACTACCGCTGACCTTTCTGCGGGTGGTACTCATACCATTGTTGCGTACACAACAATCACCGGAGATACAATCGCAGCTAACGATACTGCTTCCGCCTCAATTTACAATGGCTCACATGTTGCAAATGCTTCTGTAAGTTATTCAATGGGTTTTGAGGACAACGAAGATCTCAGTACGTGGGCTGTAGAGGACGCTAATTTTGATGGTTATGAATGGTCATTGGTTACAACTAATGCTCATTCCGGAACAACTTGTGCGCGTATGGCGACTCCAAATTCATCAGTTCCTGCTGATGACTGGCTGTTTACAACTTGTCTGGAGCTTAATGACTCTACTAACTACGACCTCTCTTATTTCTATCGTACATCCAGCACATCTACTCAGGCAAATCTTGAAGTTAAACTGGGAACCGACCAATCTTCTTCAGGAATGATCCTTTCTCTCATTCCGACACACACGATCACAAACATCTTCTACCTGACGAATCTTGCTAGTTTCAATTTGCCTGCAAACGGAATTTACTATATCGGATTCCATGTTACCAATGCTGATTCAACCACAAGTCTCCGTATTGATGACATCAATCTCTCCGGTTCTTCAGGTGTTGGTGTTTCTGAATTGACATCGAAGAGTGTATCCGTATATCCTAACCCGAGCACGGGTATGTTCAGTCTTAATTCTTCCTTGAAATCAGCTTCTTATCTTGTTTCTGTAATGAATACAGTTGGACAAGTTGTTTATGAATCGAAATTTAACAGTCTGAACAATCAGTCATTAGACCTCAGCGCAATGCCTGCCGGTCAGTATTTTGTAAAAGTTATTTCAGATGCAGGCGTTAACACGCAAGCGATTTCAGTGGTGAAGTAATTTTTCATCCAATTATTTTAAAAAAGGACACTTTTCGGGGTGTCCTTTTTTTATTCATAATACTTCCAAAATCCTTGAATTCCAGTTGAAATACGGCATGTGATGTTTGTTAAAATGACATTACTAAAGTTGACAGATTTTAAAAAAAAGGTACATTTGCCATTCTTAAAATATCTCTAACCAAAGTATCATGAAAAAATTATACGCGTTAATAGCTATCGCTCTGATCGGGACGCTGACAGCTACAGCCCAGAATGATAAGAAATCATCTGGCAAAATTAAATTTAGTACTACTGCGACTGCTAAAATCAAACCTCAGGGTTTGACAAACGCACGCCATGCTTCAGGCACAAACCACGTTGCGACTACGGTTTGGTCAGATGATTTCAGCAATGGTGCAAACTGGGTAATTGATCATCAGGCCGGCACAACCGGTGACTGGGTGATTGGTACAACAGGTCCGAGTGGTCCTTTTGCAATTGATCCGATTGCATCAACTACTGCAGCGAACGGCTTTGCGTTGTTTGATTCTGACTTGATCTGTTCTTATGACCAGGTGGGTAACCTGACTACTGCGAACTCTATCGACTGTAGTTCAATTGCAACCGCGAAGTTGTCATTCTCTCAGTATTATGCCCGTTATTATGACAGTACTTATGTTTTTGTAAGTGCTGATAACGTTAACTGGACACGTTTTGAAGTGAATGGTAACATGGTCGTTAACGACCTTAGTCTTACGAATCCTGAGACTGTGAATGTTGACATCAGCTCTATTGCTGCTAACCAATCAACTGTTTGGGTACGTTTCCAATTCTACAGTCCAAATGCACTTGCTGTTGATACATCCGGTTGCGCATACGCTTGGATGATTGATGATGTATCTATCAGCGATTACCCATCCGCAGACGTTTCAACTCTTGGAATACTTGTTCCATTCAACGGTTGTGCTCTTGGTGCTTCTGAAGAAATCTTCACAGCTTTCATCAACAAAGGAACCACTGACATCACTGGTTTTGACGCATCTTACACTATCAATGGCGGTACTCCTGTAACTGAAAACATCACAACAACCATTCTTGCCGGTGATACTTTGTTCTACACATTCACAACTCTGGCTGATTTCTCTGCTCCTGGTGTTTATGATGTAGCTGTGTATTGTGTTGCTGCTGGTGATGGCGACCTTAGCAATGATACTGCTTATACAAATACCGCTTCCGGAACACCAAGCCATGTAAATTACAACATGGGTTTTGAAACTACCGATGACTTTTCTTTATACAGTGTAGAAGATGCTGACGGAGATGGTTCCACGATAGATATCAGTGCCACTTACGTTCGTACAGGACTTGCCTGTCTGCGTTATACATTACCAAATTCAGCATCTTCCGACAATTGGGTTTTCACCAGCTGTATTGATTTTGATCAAAATGATGTTTACGGACTTGATTTTTGGTTTAAGGTATTTGACAACACAGCAGTACCATTCAATGTAGAAGCATACCTCGCTACCAGCCAAAATTCAGCTGACGCAACTACACTTCTTGCTTCACCTCCTGTACCCGGTGATACTTCATACACAAATGTTCACACGACTTTCTCAGTACCAACAACCGGCACATACTACATCGCATTCCGTGGTTTCGGTACAAACGTTGACAATACTACACGTATTGATGACATAACCATTGACCTGGTTTCAGGTATCAAAAATACTGATCTGAACAAAGCAATGATGGTTTATCCTAACCCAAGCAATGGCCGTATCTTCGTTGAAAACACAAGCGCTACTGAAAAATCAGCAACCGTTTCTGTACTCAACACAGTTGGTCAGACTGTTTATACAAACAACTTCAGCAACCTTGTGAAAGAATCTATCGACCTGAGCAATCAGCCTGATGGTCTTTACACTGTTCGCATCAGCACTGCATCCGGTGTTGTAAACAAAACAGTTGTTGTTTCAAGCAAATAATAATTAGCCCGGATTTTATCGGGAATAAAAAACCCTCACCTTGCTGGTGAGGGTTTTTTTGTTTTACAGGAGTCAAGAGACGTGGGACGAGGGACGGAGTTGGGGTTAGCGGTTTGCTTCCTTTCATTCCTTACTCTTCCTTCTTTTCACCATTCACTCTTCACTGCTTAAACTTTTTTGACATTCTTGGCCAGCTTGCTGGCGAAAATAAATTCGTTCAGCTCTTTGTTGTCGGTACGAAGGATGTCGTCGACATTACCTTCCCACCATTTTTCTCCTCTGTGCAGGTACAGAATTTTATCTCCGATTTCCAAAACGGAATTCATATCATGTGTATTCACAATTGTTGTGATATTGAATTCTTCCGTGATTTCTTTAATCAGATTATCAATAACAATAGACGTTCTTGGATCCAAACCGGAATTTGGTTCATCACAAAAAAGATAACTTGGATTCGGAGCGATTGCACGGGCAATAGCAACCCGCTTTTTCATTCCTCCACTTAATTCAGACGGTGATAGTTTATTTACATTCACCAGGTTTACCCTGTTGAGACAAAAATTCACCCGATCAAGTTTTTCTTCGAGGGTCATTTTTGTAAACATGTTCAGGGGAAACATAATGTTTCGTTCCACATTTAAGGAATCAAACAAGGCCCCTCCCTGGAATACCATCCCGATTTCCTGACGAAAAGGTTTTCTTTCTTTTTTATCGAGGCCGGAAAATATTTTTCCGTCGTACCACAGTTCTCCTGAATCTACATCGACTAGTCCGACCATGCATTTCATCATGACAGTTTTGCCGGATCCGCTTCCACCGATCACCAGATTGATGTGCCCCTTTTCAAAAGTGGTCGAAACGTTATTGAGAATCACACGACCATTAAAGCTCTTTGAAATGCTTTTCAGTTCGATCATGTGAGGATCAGTTGAGTTAAGATGTAGTCGAATATCAAAATCAGGATACTACTATAAACCACTGCATTTGTACTGGATTGGCCGACTTCAAGGGCACCGCCTTCGGTATGATAGCCATGATAAGCAGAAACAGTAGTAATAATGTAAGCAAAAGTGAGTGTCTTTATCATCGCGAAAGTGATGTTAAAAGGCACAAAAGAATCCTGTATTCCTTTGATGAATTCCGCCGAGCTGATCACACCGGCCATTGTACCTGCAAACCAGCCACCGAATATTCCAAGGAACATACTTATAGATACAACAAAAGGAAATATTAAGATGGCGGCAACGACCTTCGGTAATACCAGATATGCTGATGCATTAATTCCCATAATTTCAAGGGCATCAATTTGTTCAGTTACACGCATCGTCCCGATTTCGGACGCTATGCTTGAACCTATCTTTCCGGCAAGCACCAGAGACATCATTGTAGGGGAAAATTCAAGAATAATTGAATCCCTCGCCACAATTCCGACTGCAGACATTGGAACAAGGGGATTTACAAGGTTATATACAGTTTGAATGGTAATTACAGCTCCCATGAACACAGAAGTCAGGGCAACAATTCCCATGGAACCATACCCAAAATTATCCAGTTCCCGCACCAGCTGACGCCAGTAAATGGAGAATTTTTCGGGTTTGGTCATCATCTCCTTGATGAAAATCCAGTATCGTCCTAAGTGAAAAAGCCAATTCATGAGATCGCTAAAATAAGAATTAATAACTGGTTGAAAGATTCCAATAAAATTGACGTTTCAACATTATCAACACTCTTATCTTTGTCACATGATAGCTCATCTGTCGAAAAAAGCACTTCTTTATCTGCTCCTCATTGTTTTAGTTTCTAATTCAGGCTGCTTTTTGACTAAAAAGAAATGCGATTGTCCCGAATTCACAAAAGTAAGGCATCGTAAAAGGTGAACATCAGTTATCCGGCAATCACAATTTTTTAGTTCCCTCACTGATTAAAATCATCCTTTTAATTCAAAATTTCGCTACTTTTGATTCCTATTTAAAATCGTTCTAAATAGCAAAATGGGGCTAGAAGTAAAGTATTTGTCGGAACTGCGAAAAGGGCAAAACGGAATCATTGATTCGTTTACTGACTATGAATTGTCTTTAAAGCTCCTGGAGATGGGTTGTATACCCGGAGAAAAAATCGAAGTGATTCGGGTTGCTCCGCTGGGTGATCCGATAGCTATTTCGATTACCGGATACATGTTAAGTCTCAGAAAAGATGAGGCAGCAACGGTGAGAGTTCGCATGGGTTAAGTTCAGAGATTCAATTTTTTTAAAACAGAATACTAAATTCAAGGATTGACCTGTTTGCAATATTAATTGCATCTTTCAAACCTAAAAAACTCCTTCGGGAAAGCATCATTTGGCGAGGAAATTAAAAATAGCCCTTGTTGGAAATCCGAACAGTGGAAAATCCTCTGTGTTCAACGGCCTGACCGGATTGAATCAGAAGGTTGCGAATTTTCCCGGCGTAACGGTGGACAAGAAAATGGGCTTTGCCACTCTCAAAGATGCACAAGGAGAGTTGATCGAGGCTGAATACATTGATCTTCCGGGAACCTACAGCCTGTATCCAAAATCGCCTGAAGAGAGAATTCCGTTTCAGATTTTATGTGATCCCAATAATGAGTCTCATCCCGATCTTACCGTAGTCATTGCGGATGGTACCAACCTGAAAAGAAATCTCTTTTTGTGTTCACAGATTATCGATCTGAAGATCCCTGTAATCCTTGTGATTAACATGATGGATCTGGTGCGATACAAAAAGATTGAAATAGATTTTCAAAAACTATCGAAACGCTTGGGAATACCTGTAATCCCAATGAACAGCAGGAAGCTGGAAGGAATTGACGAACTAAAAAAAGCGCTGGTCAGCCCGCTCCATATTCCTGATAATGATTTCATCGATGTAAGAGTCTTTTCGCCGCATGTTGTGGATACTATACGAAGTGTGGTGCACGTGCACAGCAATTACAATGCGTTCCTGGTGGCGAACAATCTCGATTTGATTTCAGCTTTTGAAATCCACCAATGGAAACGCGATAAAATTCACGCGGCCTGCACTGAAAATAATTTTGATTCCCAACAAATGCAGGCAAGGGAAACTCTGGAGCGCTACAAAATCATCACGAGTCTGATGAACGATTGTGTTGTTACTCCGGATACACCGATTCAAAAAACATATTCATATAAAATTGATAGTCTCCTCACCCATCGCATTTGGGGATACTTTATTTTCCTGATCGTACTGTTCATTGTTTTTCAGGCGATCTTTTCCTGGGCCAGTTATCCGATGGACCTGATAGATCAGGGATTCCAGTCACTGAGTAGTTTTGTAAGAAACAACCTTCCTGCCGGATTGATAAATGATTTGATTGTAGGAGGTATTCTTGCAGGTTTAAATGGCATTGTTGTTTTCATTCCTCAGATCGCCCTGTTGTTTTTCTTTATTGGGATACTTGAAGATACAGGATACATGGCCCGGGTTAGTTTTATCATGGACCGGTTCTTGAGAAAATTCGGGTTGAACGGTAAATCTTTAATTCCATTGATCAGCGGAGTTGCCTGCGCGGTTCCTGCCATCATGTCAACCAGAACCATTCAAAACTGGAAGGAAAGAATGATAACCATTATGGTTACTCCATTGATGAGTTGTTCAGCAAGGTTACCGGTATACACTCTTCTCATCGCATTGATAATCCCCAAAGACTATGTCTACGGTGTGAATTTGCAGGGACTGGTATTGATGCTGTTATACCTCATTGGATTTATATCCGCTATTGGTGTCGCATGGATTATGAAAAGCTTTATGAAGTCAAAAGAAAGAAGCTTTTTTGTTATGGAATTACCAATGTATCGTGTACCGAGATGGTCATCCATTGGTTTACACATCATGGAAAAGGTGAAAATTTTTCTTTTCGATGCAGGTAAAATCATCATATCCATTTCGATTATTCTGTGGGTACTTTCATCTTTCGGACCATCCGGCGAATTTGACAGAATTGAACAGAAATACAGTGAGGGTGTTTACACAAGTGTACTTCCTCAACAAGAGATTGACAGAAAAATTCAATCAGAAAAACTGGAAGCTTCATATGCCGGAATGCTCGGGCATGTGATTGAGCCGGTGATCAGGCCACTGGGCTTTGATTGGAAAATTGGAATTGCTCTCATTACTTCTTTCGCGGCAAGGGAAGTCTTTGTCGGAACAATGTCTACAATATATAGTGTTGGAGATTCTAATTCAACAAAGCATACATTAAAAGAAAAAATGCAAAGTGAAATCAATCCCATTACCGGAGGTCCACGATATACTTTCGCTGTTGGTCTGGCTCTGATGCTATTTTATGTATTCGCGATGCAATGCATGAGTACAGTCGCCACCGTATTCAGGGAGACAAAAAAAATCAGGTATCCATTAATTCAAATTGTCTATATGAGCGGAATGGCTTATGTAGCAAGCTTAATTGCCTTCCAGCTTTTAAAACCCTGAAAAATCGGGGACTCCGGAGCAATTATTTTAGTGAATTAAAATACCGGATTGGGCATTTGAAGAGAACGGAATGAATTCTCCATTTTCCCATAATCTTTTATCTTCGCCTGACAAATCAAGCCTTTCTCTTGTCCAAAGAAACGATATCCACGGTGCTTTCCAAGTACCTTCCTGCTGCGGCTGTACCGCAATGCACGGAATGGGTGATTCGCAAAAATATTCATCTGAAAATAACACGCGGGAGGTCCTCCAAATTTGGCGACTATCTTCCTCTTGGTCCGGGAAAGGGACACCGTATTACCGTCAATCATGATCTGAACAAATTTGCTTTTCTGATCACCTTTGTTCATGAAGTCGCGCATCTGCATTGCTATGAAAAATATCTGCGCAGACATGATCCGCATGGACAGGAATGGAAAAATGAATTCAGGTCACTTTTATCACCATTTGTATCATCAGATATCTTTCCTGAGGATATTCAACGCGCCCTCGCCAAATATCTACACAATCCTGCCGCGTCGAGCTGTTCTGATTATAATCTGATGCGTGCTTTGAAGAATCATGATGCGCCTCAGGCTGATCCTGTAACACATCTGGAGGAACTCCCGGAGAAAGCAGTTTTCAGGATCCATCAATCAAGAGCAGATTTTACCTTTGTAAAAGGGCATCGCCGACGCACCCGTTTTCAATGCCTGGAATTAAAAACAAAACGAATTTATTTCGTGAATGCACTGACTGAAGTCATTGTTGTGGGCTAAAGGATTTACCCTGGCATTTGCTATTCCCTCGTTCATGTTGACGGCATCTTTTCTGGTTAGGAAAAGATCAAAAAAAGCCCTGATTTTTGGCCTTTTCAGAGGTATTTTGAAAACTATTTCCGTACATTTGTGAGAAGCCAAGCACCTTAAAACGTTCCTATATGTCCGAGACGTTAATTGCCAATCGCCATCCTTTGCAAGTATCTGAAATGGCTGAAAACCTGATAGGTTCTGAAATCATTAAACTCGCAGCTGAAATCCAGGATAAAATACGAAATGGTGAAAGGATTTTTAATTATACAATTGGTGATTTTGATCCAAAGATCTTCCCTATTCCTGAAGAACTCAATGAAGAAATAATCAACGCATACAAGGAGCATCAGACCAATTATCCTGCAGCCAATGGTATGCCTGAACTGCGCAAAGTTGTTTCTGAATTTCTAAAAGAACGTGAAGGGCTTTCTTACTCCGCGGATGAAATTCTGATTTCAGGTGGTGCGCGTCCATTAATCTATGCAACCTATGTTACCCTTCTGGATAAAGGTGACACGGTAGTATTTCCTGTGCCATCCTGGAACAACAACCACTACTGCCACCTTTCCGAAACACAATCCAGACTGATTGAAACAAGTCCGGAAAATAATTTCATGCCTACTGCAGAAGAAATTCGTCCGCACCTGAAAAACGCGACATTACTTTCTTTGTGTTCTCCTCTCAACCCTACAGGAACAGTTTTCAAAAAGGAACAACTTACTGAAATTTGCGATCTTGTATTGGAAGAAAACAGAAGAAGAGGTCCGGGCGAGAAACCACTATACCTGATGTATGACCAGATTTATTGGGTACTTACATTCGGAAAAACCGAACATTTCAACCCGGTTAGTCTGCGTCCTGAAATGAGAGATTATACAATTTTCATTGATGGAATTTCCAAATCCCTTGCAGCTACTGGTGTGCGCGTTGGCTGGGCATTCGGACCACAAAGAATTATGGACAAAATGAGAGCCATCCTTTCACACGTCGGAGCCTGGGCTCCAAAAGCTGAACAGGTGGCTACCGGAAAATATTTACAGAAAAAAACAGCGCTTGACAGTTTCCTGGATAAATTCAAAAATCAAATTGATTCTAGTCTGCATGCATTCTATGACGGGTTCATGGAATTGAAAAAAGCAGGATACAAAGTACATGCGATTGCTCCGCAGGCAGCTATCTATCTGACGATTCAGCTTGATCTGAAAGGGATGAAAACAAAAGAAGGAAAAGTACTCGGTACTCAAAAGGATGTCACTCAATACATCCTTGATGAAGCTAAATTAGCTGTGGTTCCATTCTCCGCCTTTGGTTCTTCTGATGATTCTACCTGGTACCGGTTATCTGTTGGTACATGTAAATCATCTGAAATACCTGAAGTATTTCAATCTCTGAAGAAAGTGCTTGGCAATCTTTCTGTGGATTGAGCATCGATAAGATAAACAAAGCAAACACACAGAACATCATCAAGCATTTCACAATATTTTTAGTATTCAATTCAATTTTCGCCTATCGACTGACTTTACTGCAAACACCGACAGAGTCGAATAATTTATCCTGATGAAAAACAATTACTGTATCATCATGGCTGGAGGCATTGGTAGCCGTTTCTGGCCTATGAGTCGTAACAATTTCCCAAAACAATTCATTGATATTCTTGGAAGCGGAAAAACGCTGATCCGCCAGACCTACGAAAGGTTTCTTTCGATTTGTCCTGCCGAGAACATATTCATTGTCACCAATGAACAATATCTCGATTTTGTTTATGAGCAAATTCCGGAGCTTCCTAAAAATCAGGTATTGTCTGAGCCACAAAGACGGAATACCGCTCCATGTGTTGCCTATGCAGCATATAAAATTGCGCAGCTGAATCCAAAGGCCAACATGGTGATTGCTCCTTCTGATCATGTAATTAAAGATGATAAAAGCTTTCAGGCAGCAATTGAAAAAGGACTTGAATTCACCGCTAAGAATGATTCGTTGCTTACTATAGGAATTCATCCGAGCCGACCGGATACCGGTTATGGCTACATACAATTTCAAGAGGCTGAAGGAGCAGAAAAATTTAAAATCAGTAAGGTTAAGACGTTTACAGAAAAACCTAACCTTGAAATGGCAAAGTTCTTTCTCAAGAGCGGAGAGTTTCTCTGGAACGCGGGGATATTTGTCTGGAATATAGATTCAATTTTGAAAGCTTTTGAAAATTATCTTCCTGATATGGCCGCGCTTTTCAAAGAAGGAAAAGAGGCATACAATACTCCTGACGAAAGTGAATTTATCCGTCGCGCCTATACCTTGTGTACAAACATTTCCATTGACTACGGCATCATGGAGAAAGCGAAAAATGTTTATGTGCTCAGCGCTGAATTCGGATGGAGTGATCTTGGCACCTGGAAATCTCTTTATGAGCAGTTGCCACATGATGAAGATGGCAATGCAATTGTTGGTCCTCATGTATTGCTCGATCATACATCCAATTGCATCATCAATATGCCGAAGGATAAACTCGCAGTGATCCAGGGACTTGAAAATTTTATTGTGGTTGAAACCGACAATGTCCTTTTGATTTGCCCTAAAGATGATGAGCAACAAGTCCGCAACCTCGTGAACGAGGTGAAGATGAAAAAAGGGGAAAAATATGTTTAACCCGTTTAGATTTTAGTTGTTAGTTTTTAGTTGTCAGAACGTCTTCCTGATCTAAAGTCTAACAACTAAAATCTAACAACTAACAACTAGAAATTAAAGTCCTACCATTTCCTCAGGTTTTACCCACTCATCGAATTGCTCTGAAGTAACATATCCCAGATCAATTGCTGTTTGTTTGAGTGTCTTGCCTTGCTTGTGTGCAGTCTGCGCGATTTCTGCGGCTTTGTAATAGCCAATTTTTGTATTCAGGGAAGTCACAAGCATCAAAGAGTTTTCAAGATTCTTCCGGATATTATCTTCAATAGGCGCGATACCGACAGCACATTTATCATTGAAGGAAACGCAAACATCCCCGATCAATCGGGCCGAATGAAGGAAATTATAAATCATTACCGGTTTGAAAACATTCAATTCAAAATGGCCGGTTGCACCTCCAATATTAATGGCTACATCATTTCCGAGTACCTGGGCTGCAACCATGGTCATTGCTTCGCATTGAGTTGGGTTCACTTTACCCGGCATAATGGAAGAACCCGGCTCGTTATCCGGAATAAATAACTCACCTATTCCGCAGCGAGGTCCAGAAGCAAGCAGGCGGATGTCATTCGCGATTTTCATCATGGAACAGGCAACAGTTTTCAATGCTCCATGCGACTCAACTATCGCGTCATGCGCGGCGAGTGCTTCGAATTTATTTTCCGCTGTGATGAATGGAATTCCTGTAAGCTTCGCGATATGTTTGGCTACATTTTCAGAATAACCTTTTGGTGTATTGATTCCTGTACCAACTGCAGTCCCACCCAGAGCGAGTTCAGCCAGATGAGGTAAGGTATGTTCGATCGCACGGATACCATGATCCAGCTGAGAAACATAACCGGACAATTCCTGACCGAGAGTGAGTGGTGTCGCATCCATCAAATGCGTACGACCAATTTTCACGATATGCATAAACTCCTTTGACTTGGCAGAGAGCGTATCGCGTAATTTTTTCAAACCGGGAATAGTTGTTTCTTTCAAAACAATATATGCCGCGATGTGCATCGCTGTGGGGAAAGTATCGTTGGAAGACTGGCTTTTGTTCACATCATCATTCGGATGGATTACTTTCTTTTCATCCATCAGGCTGCCACCATTGATCACGTGTGCACGGTAAGCAACCACTTCATTCACGTTCATATTTGACTGCGTTCCTGAACCGGTTTGCCAAACGACGAGAGGAAACTGATCGTACAGTTTTCCATCAAGAATTTCATCACACACTTTTGAAATCAGTTCACATTTTTCCGCTGGCAAAACTCCGGCATCCAGATTTGTAAGGGCAGCCGCTTTTTTCAAATAAGCAAAAGCCCGGATGATTTCGCGTGGCATCTTGTTGATGTCTTGCGCGATTTTAAAGTTTTCGATTGACCGTTGTGTTTGAGCACCCCAGTAAACATGAGCGGGAACTTCCACAACACCCATGGTATCTTTTTCTTTACGGAATTCCATAATCTTACTTTTTTGAATTATTTGAAAAGACCCGCAGGCCTTGTAAAATGCTAAGCAAAATAATACTGTTGGCGCACACGGCACATGATGAATGTCGGCAAAAACAAAATGATCCGGACTTTCTCATTATCAGCTCCCGAATTGACTCCTCGTTTGTTAAAGTATATCCAGAACCCTCTCTACCGGTCGTCCAATGATAGCTTTGCCATCTTTAACAACAATTGGTCTTTCAATCAATTCAGGATGATTACTCAGGATTTTTATCCATTCGGCATTATTCAGTTTTTTACTGGAATATTTTGTTTTGAATAATTCCTCCTTTTGCCTTACGAGATCAAATGCTTTCAGACCGAGCATCTTTAAAATTTCCCTGATTTCCTTTTGAGAAGGTTTTTCCTTAAGATATTCATAAATCTCGATGTCCTCCACACCTTCATCTTTCAGTGAAGCTAAGGCTGTCCTACAGGTACTACAGGTGGGCTTGAACCAGATTTTTAGCATATCAGTTTTTGCTTTCCTCCATCAGATACGCTTTGATAAACGGATCCAGGTTTCCATCCAAGACACCTTGCGCATCAGATGTTTCAACGTCGGTACGAATATCTTTTACGAGTTTGTAGGGATGCAAAACATAATTTCTGATTTGAGATCCCCACTCAATTTTTCGTTTGGTTGCTTCAGTAGCCGCTTTTGCCGCAAGTTGTTTCCGCATCTCGAGTTCATAAAGTTGGGATTTCAACATTTTCATCGCGCGCTCTCTGTTTCCGCCCTGAGATCTTTCGACCTGACATACAACGACAATTCCTGTCGGTTTGTGTGTCAGTTGAACTTTTGTTTCAACCTTGTTGACGTTCTGCCCTCCTGCTCCACCGGAGCGCGAAGTTTGAATTTCGATATCCGCGTCTTTGATTTCAATTTCAATTGTATCGTCAACTACAGGATAGGCGAAAACAGAAGCAAAGGAAGTATGCCTGCGTGCATTAGAATCATATGGAGAAATTCTGACGAGGCGATGAACTCCACTCTCACCTTTCAGGTATCCATAGGCAAAATCTCCGCTGATTTCGAGTGAGCAGGATTTTATTCCTGCTGTATCACCATTCTGAAGGTCGAGTTCAGTTACTTTGTATCCATGCTTTTCCGCCCACATGATGTACATCCGCATGAGCATAGAAGCCCAATCCTGACTTTCAGTTCCACCCGCGCCGGAATTGATATTCACGATAGCATCAAGGTGATCCTCTTCTGCACCGAGCATATTTTTAAATTCCAGATCTTCCAGAAGTGTTATTGAATGGGTCCTTGCAGCCTCGATTTCCTGCTCGGAAACTTCACCGGCTTTATAGAAATCAAAAAGTACGGAAAGGTCTTCCGTAGAACTCAGGAGTTGTTCAAAAGCGTCGGTCCAGTCTTTTTTTTGTTTAATTCCTTTGAGGAGCTTTTCAGCCGCTTTGGGATTATCCCAAAATCCGGGAGCGTGTGATTGCGCTTCTTCCTGTTTTATTGCTGAGAGTTTGCTATCGATGTCAAAGATGCCCCCTCAGGGCTTCGACGCGCTCCTTAATCTCTTTTAATTGGTCTGTAGTCATAGTGCTGCGAAAGTAATAAAAGGAGCTGAAACTACCAGTATACAAGAAGCTTTCCGGACTTTATCGCTTTTTTAACCCACGATTTATTTAGGCTTAGCCTGAATAATTGCCTGTTCGCCAATTTTTTACCCTAAGCTAAAAGCGGAATTTAAAATTCCTCTACATTCGGTGAATCTAACCATCAAGAGTATGAAAAGAAATCTACTTCTTCTACTGACATGCATTCTTTTATATTCAACCTTGTATTCCCAGGTAACATCTATTCGGCCTGCTTTTGGAAACAGAGGTACTCAACTGACCACAACTATCACTTTACCAAATAGTACTCTGACCATGGCTTCTCCGCCACTACAGAATAGTGACATTTATTTAAAGATGGGGATTACGACTGTACCTTGTACCAACTTTTTATTATATCCCAATTTTCAAGGTTTTGACGATTCGATTTCTGCGGGTTTTGATCTTACACCTGGAATTCCTTATGGTTACTACGATGTTCATGTCACTACATATACTTATGACTGGTGGTCTGGAATGTATTTGCCAGTAGACAATGTATTACCCTCAGGTTTTCTTGTTGATGGTGGCGCCGGAACAATTGAAGGTGATGTGTATTTTGATTCAAATCAAAACGGAGTCCGTGATGCGAGTGATTGGGGATTATGGGGAAAAACCGTCAATTTACAACCCCTAAATTATAATGCTGTGACAAATCTACAAGGACACTACAAGTTTTATCTGGATACAGGTTCTTATTCAGTTGCTGTTCAGCCGGGACCGAATTTTTCACTCACTTCTACTCCTTCAGCTTATGCAGTGAACATCCCTCCTTCATCAAGTGGAAATGATTTTGGACTTTATGCTCCACCTCCTTCCGGGAATCAAACGCAGGCATTTTCTGTTTGGACACATCCGATGCGCTGCTCTTATCTTGGCTTTTCCAGTTTCACCGCGATAAATAATTCCAGTGATCCGGCAGGACAGGTTGGTTCTATTTCGATTATTCACTCACCGAATCTCTCGTTTAACTCTGCAGGAATTCCTCCTTCGTCGATCACGTCTACTTTCCTCTATTGGAATTATTCAAATATTACACCCGGACAATCTTTCTCATCTTATGTCCACTACAACAACCCGCCGGCCGGCGATACAGTATGGTACGTTGTGATCGATAGTGTATTTGATGCAAGCTTTACTACGCTTCAGCAAGTTTATGTGGATTCCTTCGGAACGGTGACATCGTGTTCAGTTGATCCGAATGACAAACATGTGAGTCCTGCCGGAGAGCAGGCGGATCATTACACACTGATAAATTCCGAATTAAACTATACAATCAATTTCCAGAACACCGGAAATGACACGGCGTTCATCGTCATCATATTTGACACACTTGACGCAAATCTCGATCCCGCCACTCTGGAAATAATGTCAAGCAGTGACCCTGTTGATTTACAAATCGACTCCACAGGTGCCATGAAATTTACGTTTTACAATATCCTGCTCCCCGACAGTAATGTAGATCAGGCAGGCAGCAATGGTTTTGTGATTTATAAAGTCAGACCTCGTGCAGGAATACCGGACCCTACTATCATTTACAACACCGCGCACATTGTATTCGATATGAATGCTCCGGTTGTAACAAACACGACCATGAATACAATGGTGAATCAAATTCCCGTTGGAGTGTCAGCCCTTCTAAAAAATCAGGTCGCAGCAGTCATCCCTAATCCGGTCACCAATCGTTCAGAGCTAAGGTTTGAAAGCAAAGGATCACCTGTTGATTATCAAATTTTCGATATCACCGGAAGAGTCCTGCAGGAAGGCCACAGTCAGCAAAATCCCATTTACATTTATAAGAATCTCTTTTCCACAGGCCTGTATTTCTACCGGATCACCAACGCAGGCGGCGAGACGGATATTACAGGAAAATTTATTGTTCGTTAAAACTTTTCCAACCAAAAAAAAACAGGCGCTGGTTGATGCAGTGCCTGTTTTTTTTGCAACAACATTTAAATAAAAATTCAATCATCTGATTCAGCGCGCAAAACTTCCCAAACCAAATCCGGCTCAAATCCACGTTGAATCGCATAGGAGGCCAGTTTGTATTTTCGTTTGAGCGGATTTTCTTCTTTCGTAATTTTTGCTTTTGTGGCTATCACCTGTTGAAGTGTTTTCAGATAATCACGCTGATCAATCGCGGCGAGTGCTTGTTTTATTAGTGGTTCAGAAACCTTTTTTTCACGGAGTGCATTTTTAATCTTGACTCTGCCCCACTTTTTAATACGGAATTTCCCTCCTGCAAATGCGTGGGCAAAACGTTCTTCTTTTAAAAATCCTTCAGAGATCAGTTCTCCGATTGCCTGCTCCACTTCTCTCCTGTGAAGTCCCAGTGCATACAATTTATCACGCACTTCCTGCTGACTGCGTTCCTGATAGGTGCAGTATTTTAAAATCTTTTTGTAAACTTTTTGAAAATCGACAGGAATATACACCATTACGGACTCATTGTAGGAGTGCGTAAAAGTAACAAAATCCAATAACAGATTGTTTATTCTAAAGCGATAGACAACAGCGCTCCAAAACTGCTGTAACAACAAGGCAAATTCAATGAAATCAGACTAAGGAAAAATACCGAGTTTCATTCTACCGGATAATACACATCAGTTTCCCATTTCATGGTGTCCTTTTCCATCCCCGGATCCGTTATGTAGACCTCCCATGGTGCGCCGATTATTTTTTTGTTGTGGGTTCCAATATATTCGTGAATGAGTGTATGCGCATCGGCGGTTTTTTCATAAGGACCAAAAAATTTAACCAACAAAGCATTTCCTTCTTTCACTACACCGGGCTGAACCAATCCATCCGCTTTTCCCGGTTTATTCACGGCAACAGCTGCATCAAAATCAAATGAAACAGAACTTTCAGAATAATAAAAAGCAAATGGAGCTCCGGCCATTTCCAGATTTTGCTTTTTCATCGACTCCCCAATAATCCCATAATTTTTTCCCAATTTCATTCCAATTGTTTCCACAGTGGCTGTATCACGAATGGAAAGGAAATGCATTTCTGAAACTTTGACTTCCTCCACTTTCATCTCTGTGTTATTCGGTGCAGGCATATTTTCCACTGCTGTCTTCAGTTTAGCAAGACCCTTTTCAAAATCCTTACCCACCATTCCATCCATAAATTTACCCAGGATTCTCAGGAGCGGATTGAATCCCATTTCCATATCGAGACTCCAGGTAACTTTTGTACCCTTATCAGACGGATCGAAATGAAATTCCGCTTTCGCGGTATCAGTCCCCATGAAAATATAATCCTGTCTAATCAATTGAGGGGAGTTCACCTCTGTAATAATCATGCTGCCTTGTCCAACATCATTATTCGTACTGTTCCATCTGAGAATAGCACCGACTCCTGAATGCGGACCTTCAAAAGTATACTGAGCAGTTGTATCCAAATCATACCATGGCGACCACTTGTTCCAGTTGTCAAAATTTCCGGTATATGAAAACAGGGTATTGGGATCTGAATTGATCACCAATGATCGCTCGACACGTACATGTCTGGATAGCATCAATCCGATACCGGCAATTACGAGGAGAAGAACAGCAAGAATAAGAAGAATTCGTTTTACGATTTTCATCAGATTGGAATTACAATGTGTTATTGGTTGATTGAAAAAAAACCGGCAAAGGAATTTTAATGGAATTATAATGCCGGATTTTTAAGATGTCTTTTTGAAAACTATTTTACTGAGTCAGTCACAGCTACCGGCACAACTTCCGCAGGCGCAATTGGATTTTCCTCAGCTACTTTTTTGAGATCGGTAAGTCCCTGCAAGAAAATATCACCAAGCATTTTATCCATCATTACTCCCATCAAGCGGAAGAAAGGATTATTGCCAAGATTAGAATCAATTGCCCAGGTCACCTTTGTGTTTTCACCTTCAGGTTCCATTTTAAAATAGGCATGAGACTCAGACATACCTTCAAATTCGAGTTTTGATTTTACCAGGGTGAAAGGAGTACTTTCTTCAATTGTCAGCTTTCCTTTTCCGACGTTTGAATTGGTACTTTCCCAGGTGTAATAAGCCCCTAAACCAACACTATTATCACTGAATACCATTTTACTATTGGGGTCCATTTTAAACCAGGGTGACCATGAATTCCATTTCTTCAGGTCGTTGACCTGAGCAAATACCGCATCCGGCTTAGCATTGACAACAAGTGATCGTTCTATGTGACGAGCCGATGGCATCAGAAATCCAACGATGACCAATGTAACCACCAGAATAACAATGACAAGAACTATGTTTTTCAGGATCTTCATATAGTTGTATAAAAGAGTTTGATTTGCGAATCTAAAAAAGATACTCTTAAAACCAAACTATTCCTATATGATTCCCGGAAGAGGACAGGTAAACATAATCCTAATCTTACCGGAGGTCAATTTTGATAAATCAATAGCGCAAAAATCCTCAGTATTTTCTTAATAAAATTAACACAGAGTTGAAAAATGAAGTTGTGAGAGGAGAATCAAATTTTTATTTCTTCTTCGTTTTTGTTGAAATAATGATATTCCATGATATGATAAGCATTATTCGCGGCAACTTTCAATTTCACTTTGTATTTCTTTCTCCATTTGTGTGTGACTGAAGAATAGAACAGACCTTTGTTCAGGTAAGCTTCAATATAAGGATGTACAAAAAGTGTCAGTTGCTTCTCATTTTGTTCCTGAACGAAATACCTCAGGTTATTTTCTATTTCATCCATGAGCAGGATACTCGCCTTGATTTCACCGGTACCATCGCATGCAGGGCATTTCTCAACGGTAACAATATTTGTTTCCGGTCTTACACGCTGACGTGTGATCTGGATGAGTCCGAATTTACTTGGAGGAAGGATCGTGTGTTTCGCACGGTCGCGTTTCATTTCCGTACGCAGTTTTTCAAACAGCGCTTTCCGGTTTAAAGGATTGTGCATGTCGATAAAATCGACCACAATAATTCCGCCCATATCACGCATACGTAACAAGCGCGCTACTTCCACGGCCGCATCCATGTTTACCTGCAGGGCGTTGTGTTCCTGACTGGAATCACCATCGGATTTTACACGTCCTCCACTATTGACATCGATGACATGCATCGCTTCCGTATGTTCAACAATCAGGTAGGAACCATTGGCCATGGTTACCGTTTTTCCAAAACTGGATTTGATTTGTTTATCAATTCCGAAGTGTTCGAAAATCGGGAGCTTGCCTTTGTATAATTTAACGATATCGGTCTGTTCCGGAGCGATCCCGTTGATATAGGATTTTATTTCCTCGGCCAAAGCAGCATCGTTCACATGAATGCTGGCGAAATTTGGATTTAACAGGTCACGAAGAATGGTTGAAGTACGGTTCAGCTCACCAAGGATTTTTGTGGGAGGCTTGGAAGTGATGAGTAAGTCAAATGTTGTCTTCCATTTGGCAACGAGATCCTGGATATCTTTGTCCAGTTCTGCCACCTTTTTACCTTCAGCAACTGTTCTGACGATGAGTCCAAAGCCTTTTGGCTTGATACTCATGGCCAGCCTTTTTAGTCTTTGTCTTTCTTCGGCGCTTTTAATTTTCTGTGAAATCGATACCATTTCAGAAAATGGCACGAGTACTACAAACCTTCCTGCAAGGGAAAGTTCGGAAGTAATCCTCGGGCCTTTGGATGAAATAGGTTCTTTGGCAACCTGAACGAGTACCCATTGATTGGGTGACAGTACCTGAGTTATTTTACCACCTTTATTAATATCAGCTTCGAGCTGAAAATTGGTCAGCAAAGGGTCCGGAGCTTTTCCGGTAGTGGTAAGCTTGATGAGTTTATTCAGAGATTGTACCTGAGGGCCGAGGTCCAGATAATGCAAAAAGGCATCCTTCTCGTGACCTACATCCACGAAAGCGGCATTCAGACTCTGGATCAGCTTTTTCACACGTCCGAGATAAATATCTCCGACCTGGAAACCCTGATCTTTCTTTTCACTGTTTAATTCAACCAGGCGCTTGTCTTCAAGCATCGCGATCGTTACTTCGCCGGCTGTTGAATTGATTACTAATTCGTTGTTCAAAAAAAAGATGTTTTGAAACACCTCATCCCACCATCATAACGGAGATGTGAAAAACACAGAACAGGATTGTGCACAATTGGAGCAATTACAGCAGGCGACGCATCGCAAGCCACGAAATGTGATTCGAAAAGCCAATTTGCAGATTTATAAATATTCTGCTTGCACAAACGGAAAAAGGGGAGGGCATCCGAAGATGCCCACGCCTTACCGGTTTTTCTTTTTATGTCTGTTCTTTCTAAGACGCTTCTTACGCTTGTGCGTCGCCATCTTATGTCTTTTTCTTTTCTTACCGCTTGGCATGGTTAAAGTGTTTAGTGGTTATTGATTTGACTAATTAAACTATTTACTTCTTCAATAAGTTGCGGATCTGAGCTTTCCTTTTTCACCTGTTCAAGATTGAGAAGGGCTTTCTCATTATTTCCGAGTTTCATATAAGTTTGGCCCAGAATATAACGGGCTTCCACTCTTTTTGGGTTGATGCTCAGAACTTTTTCAAAACGCTCCGCTGCTTTTTCCATTTGTCCGGAGCGGACCGACAAAATTCCAAGATTAAACTGAGCATTTTCGTGTTCAGGATTTTCTTTCACCACTTCACGCAGCATCAGGATTCCCTGCATTGGATTACCGTTGCTTTCAGTATAACAGACGCCAAGGTCAGTTTTAGCATCCAGGTTTCCGGGATTCAGTTCGAGAACCTTGTTATAGCTTTCGATAGCTTTTCCAACCATAATACTCCGCAGTGTACTATCGCCTGTTGTTTTAAAAGCATCGAAGTATCTGTAGGCAGCATTTATCCAGTTCTTTTCACCCGGTTTCAGCAATGCAATCTGCTCAAAATAATGAGAAGATACTACCGGAAACTGTGCAATATCCCAAAGTTTCCCCAGTGAATCAAGCAATACCAGATTAGTGCTATCCTTAGATAAAGATGCCTCTACCTGCCTGATGGGTTCAAGCTCCTGGCGTTTCAATTGGTTTTTCGCCTGAGTCAACAGACCTTCGAAGGAGAATGCAGAAGGGCTTGCATTTGCCTTTTCTCCAACAGATTTTTGCTCACGCGGAGCAAAATAAAGTATCGCAGAGAGGAGAATCGCACCGGCGACGAACAACACTTGCTTGTTACCGATTCGCATCACAAATTAATCGATAGCCTCTGTTGTCTGATTCTTTTTGATTTTAGCATTCTTCACTTTGTTAGCGAAGGTCTTGGCCGGTTTGAAAGCCGGGATGTTATGCTCAGGGATGATGATTGTTGTGTTCTTGGAAATAATACGGCCTAATTTCTGTGCTCTCTTTTTAACAATAAAAGAACCGAATCCACGCAGGTAAACATTTTCTCCATCTGCCATAGTGTTCTTGATCACTTTCATGGCTGCTTCAACAGCTTGCAATGCAACAGTTTTTTCGATTCCGGTCTTAGTCGAGATTTCGGCAACTAATTCTGCTTTTGTCATTTCTTTGAGTATTAATGTATTGAATATTAGGGCGGCAAAGATAAGCGTTCAAGTGAAATAGAAAAACCTTAAAAATCAATTTTTTCTGAAGTTTGATCAAATCCTTCAAGATTCCAACCGAATCCTGCTTAAAAGCATTAATTTCAAGGCTTTTCATGAATTTTTCCCAAAGAAAAAATATCAACAATTATTTTTGACCCTATTCGGAATTTCCAAAAAGTTGATTTTTGAGCTATTTTCGCAAGAGAGGTAAACGGCAAATTTGATGCTATTTATCTGATCATGGCATTAATGTGCCTAAAAACCAGTGACTCAATGAATGGAATTCTGAATGGGGATCCTCCGGGGTAAAGATCCTGTAGAACTATCTTACCTTCGTAACCATTCAAAATCAGATACTGAATTAGCCGGTTGATCACATAGAAACCTGCTAAATGAATGAATTCAATCCTGTACACAAGCCGGAAAGTTTTAACCACCAGAATATTCAATACAGCACAGAATGACATTCGGGAGGGCACTGCTCAGTTGGTATAAAAAAAATAAGCGTGATCTTCCCTGGAGAAATACACGCGATCCATATTTCATCTGGCTCAGCGAAATTATTTTGCAACAAACCAGGGTTGAGCAAGGGTTGAATTATTACCTCCGTTTTACCGGGAAATACCCTACAGTTTATTCGCTTGCCAGGGCTCCGCAGGATGAAGTTCTCAAGCTCTGGCAGGGACTGGGATATTATTCAAGAGCGAGAAATCTCCATGCCACAGCCGCAATGATTGTTGAAAAATACAATGGGAAATTCCCGGCGGATTTCAATGAACTTCGAACACTGAAAGGAATCGGCGACTACACCGCTGCCGCCATTGCTTCATTTGCATTCGACCAGAAAGAGCCTGTCGTGGATGGAAATGTGTTTCGTTTACTCAGCCGGTATTTTGGTATACGCACACCGATAGATTCCGGAAATGCAAAAAAAGAATTCAGGAAGATTGCTTTTGATCTGATGCAAAAATTGCCGCCTCATGATTTCAATCAGGCAATTATGGAGTTTGGGTCAAAGCAATGCAAACCCATGAATCCTGACTGCAACTCCTGTCCATTGCAAACATCCTGTTTTGCATTTGAAAACAATGAAGTTTCAAACCTTCCCGTAAAAGATAAAAAACAAAAAGTAAGGAAACGTTTCTTCAATTACCTTGTCATCAAAGAGGGAAATTCCTTTTACCTGCACAAACGTTCGGAGAAAGATATCTGGATTCATCTTTATGATTTTCCATTGCTGGAATTAACAAAAAAAACCTCCGAAACCGGTTTCTTCAAATCAAAAGAGTGGAAAGAGTGGTCTTCTAAACACCCGGTGCTTATAGAAAGTATCAGTTCCGAAAAAAAACATTTATTGAGTCATCAGACAATCTATGCAAGGTTCATTCAGCTTCGTCCACAAAAGGGGAAAACTTTCAAGCCTCTAAAAGAATGGAAAAAAGTAAATTCCGGAACCATGCATAAATACGCTGTTCCAAGACTGACAGAAAAATATCTCGAAGAATGTGAGTTATTGTGAACCGAAACTTTTCACTGATCAAAAGTGATACAGAAAGTTCAATTTTCCCTCTGAAAAAGCCCAACTGATTTTCATTTTTTTTACTTATCTTTATAGAATATATTACTCTTTTTCTGGATGAATAATTCTCATGAATTAAGGGTAAAAAAGAAACCTGCTTTAACAGTTTTTATGCAGGCATTACAGGACTTATCTTTGTCGGACTAAATTCATTCATTCCTTTATTGAAGCTATTTCATTTTGGAAAATGAATCCCGGTTCAGACCATGGTAATCCAAATATATTAATTCAAGAATCTCTAACTAAAAAAAACAAATCCCATGAGCGGAGTAAACAAAGTGATTTTAATTGGAAATGTCGGCAAGGACCCTGAAGTAAGGTACCTTGAAGGTGGCGTTCCGGTTGCAAGGTTTCCACTGGCGACCAGTGAAACATATAAAAACAAAGAAGGCCAGAAAGTAGAAACTACTGAATGGCATAACATTGTTCTCTGGCGAGGACTTGCGGAAGTTGCTGAAAAGTGGGTCCGCAAAGGCAATAAATTATACATCGAAGGGAAAATCCGAACCCGGAGCTATGGTGAGGAGAATAACAAGAAATGGTTCACGGAAATTATCGCGGACAACATGACGATGCTTGGCGGAGGCCAGCGCGGTAATGAGTCTGAAGGCAAAGTTCCTGAGCCGGCAGCCAACGAAACCCCACTTCCAACCGCTGTCCCTTCCGACGATCTGCCATTCTGATCTGAATGACTATTTTCGGGCGTAAAGCTTTTTTGTAGCTTTACGCCCGGATTAGTAATTTCCTCCATTTCTTAACTTCAAAAAAACTGTGGACCCTGGTAGTTGCCCTTTGCTGATACTTTTGCAGGATTCGCCTTCCTATCTTAATCCTTCCTTTACCCTATCGATCGGGTTTATCATTGAATCCATTGTACTTGCTTCCCTGCTTTTACTTTCAGGATTCTTTTCCGGCGCTGAAACAGCATTTTTTGCAATCAACCCGGTACAACTTTTTACCCTCAAAGAAGCCGAAAGCAGTGCCTCGCGTATTGTGTATCGTTTGCTGGAGAAACCCAAACGACTTCTTGCCACATTGCTGATAACAGTAAACTTCATCAACATTGCCATTGTTGTGATTTCATCGCTGATGATTTCACAGATTTTCAACTTCACGCATCATGAAACTGTCGGTTTTTTGATCCAGGTTGTCGCTGTAACATTTGTGATCGTCCTGTTTTGTGAGGTAATGCCTAAAGTTTACGCGACTCAAAACGCTCTTTCCTTTTCGCAATACAGCGCTATCCCTGTTTTTGTGGTAGATAAAATCCTGAGACCTATCAGTAGTTTCCTGGTATTTTCAACTTCGATTGTCGACAAAAGAATGATCCACAAAGGCTATGATGTGTCCATGGATGAACTTACGCATGCGATTGATGTTACCACCGATAAGAACACTCCGGATGATGAAAAGAAAATTCTGAAAGGAATCGCACGATTTGGAAATATTGATGTGCGGCAGATTATGAAATCCAGGATGGATGTTGTTGCATTTGACAAAGACCTGACCTTTCCTGAAATCTTTCCGATTATTGTTGAGAACAAGTATTCACGTGTACCTGTCTTTGAAGGATCATTTGACACAGTTATCGGTGTGCTTTACATAAAAGATCTGCTGCCTTATCTTGACAAACAGGATGATGCAGGCTTCAACTGGCTAAAACTCGTCCGTCCGGCATATTTTGTACCAGAAAGTAAAAAGATCAACGATCTGCTGCAGGAATTCCAGGAAAAGAAAATCCACCTTGCTATAGTCGTGGATGAATACGGCGGTACATCAGGAATAGCGACCATGGAGGATGTACTGGAAGAAATTGTTGGTGAAATCAATGATGAATTTGACGATGATGAAGTTTTTTACTCCAAACTGGATGAGCAGAATTACGTTTTTGAAGGAAAAACTCTTCTGAATGATCTATGTCGAGTCACTGAACTTGACAGAGAGATATTTGATACCGGCGATGCCGATGTAGAAACGCTTGCCGGATTCATTCTTGAAAAGAAAGGCAGTATTCCATTCCGTAACGAAGTGTTTTCTCATGAAGGAATCTTATTCACCATAGAGTCTGCCGACAGAAAAAGAATCAAAAGAGTAAAAATCACATTGCCTGATCTTCGTGAAAAGAGCAATGAAGAAGGAAATCATTTAGGACTGATTATTCTCTTCCCTCTCATGTTTATTTTGAGTCTCAGCTCATGCGATCAGGATTATGTTCCAAAACCCAGAGGATATTTCCGTATTGAACTTCCTGAAAAAACCTACAAAGAATTTAATCCTTCCTCCTGCCCTTTTCGCTTTGAGATTCCTTCCTACTCTGAGGTAACAAAGGATCCGTCACCACGCGCTGAACCATGCTGGATGAATATTGAGTATCCTCAGTTCAGAGCTACCGTTTATTTAAGCTATAAACCCGTTCATGGCGATCTGGAAAAATTTATTGAAGATAGCAGGTCTCTTTCATTCAAACACATCCCTAAGGCATCCGGAATCGAAGAGCAGGCAATCGCGGATCAGGACAACAGGGTGTTCGGCAATATTTATCATGTAAAAGGCAGTGCCGCTTCCTCCGTACAGTTTTACCTGACCGACAGCACCAATCATTTTCTTCGTGGTTCTCTTTATTTTTATGCCATTCCAAACCCCGATTCTCTGGCTCCGGTGAACGAATTTCTTTCTGCGGACATCGACCACATGGTTGCAAGCTTTCGCTGGAAATAAACGGTATTCCGATTTTTGCCACCCAGCTTCAAATCCTTAGCGGCAATCACTTAATTTGAATTGTCATAAAGTTTTGTTGTTTACATTTGCCACCAAATTAATTCCATCATGCGATTTATTACTGCTCTTGCACTTCTGTTTAGTCTGTCAGGAACTATTCTCCTTGCACAAAATGCTCCTCTTCCGGAAAAACCAAAAAAGGAAAAAGGTTCTTTTTATTTTTCCTGGGGATACAATAAGGACTGGTTTTCAAAAAGTGATTTGCATTTTGAAAGCAAGGGTGCTGACAACTATTCATTCACCGTTAAAGATGTTAGGGCAAAAGACCTTCCGAAACTGGACCACATTTTTGATGTCGATCTTTCCATTCCGCAGTACGTTTATCGTTTTGGATATTATTTCAGGAAAGATAAAAGCCTGGGCCTGGAACTTTCGTTTGATCATGCCAAATATATCATGATCCAGAATCAGACTGCTCATGTAGAAGGAAACATCAGAGGTGAATATGTCGATAAGGACACGGTACTTGGTGTCCGTTTTCTAAAATTTGAACATACAAATGGAGCAAATTTTTTAATGATTTCTTTGTTAAAACGTCATCAGTTCCTTGCCAGTAAATCAGGATCGCACCGACTGCAAGGTGTTGTAAAACCAGGTCTTGGTATTGTTATCCCACAGAGTGATGTAAGTTTGTTTGGCAAAAGGCAAAACAATTACTATCACGTTGCCGGATATATTTTCGGTGTTGAGGGGAGCCTTAGATATGAATACAGGAAACATCTTTTCTTTGAAACAGGTTTCAAAGGAACCTTCGCGAATTATACCAATGTACTTACTGTAGATGACGCAAGAGCCAATCACCATTTCTTTTGTCTTGAATGGCTGGCAGACATCGGATTTCAGATCGCATTGTAAATCACCCGGAGAATAATTATCCGGGATTTTTTTCTGTTGTACGAAATTGATACAGCAGGAAAATCGTAGCGCTGAATAAAAAGAAAGCGCCGATCTGGTGCAGTGAAGCAAGAGTTATTTCAACCTGTGTAAGCAAAGTTAATATTCCGAGGATGACCTGGATAAAAACCGCGGCTAAAAGAAAATTCAAACTCCTGTTTTGAATTTTTGACAACATTTTTTTGCGGTAAGTGAACCACAGATAAATCACTGAGAAAAATATTATAAAAGCAAATGTTCTGTGAAGGAACTGAACCATCACCTGGTTGCCGGTGATGTTATCCACAAAGGAATTTGCGCTTAAAATTCCTGTCGGGACAAGTTGTCCATCCATCAACGGCCAGGTATTGTACATTTTCCCTGCATGTAATCCTGCAACAAAGGCGCCATAAACAATTTGAACAATAATCAATCCGAATACGATTCCAATTAATTTTCTATCGCTATTCGGCGCCTTTACTGTACGCGGATAAATCAATTCCAGAGCATACCAGAATGTGAATCCAAAAGTGATAAATGCGGCCATCAAATGAATCGCCAGACGGATATGGCTGACACTCGTTCTTTCCGTGAGTCCGCTCTTCACCATAAACCATCCCAGAAATCCCTGAAGTCCACCCAGCGCAAAGAGGAACAAAGCCTTTCGAATCATTGGCTTGTCCATTTGCTTTTTTATCAGGAACCATAAAAAGGGAATGATGAAAACAACGCCAATTAATCTGCCGATGAGACGGTGCAGATATTCCCAGAGGAAAATCGCTTTGAAATCATCCAGCACAAAATGCGAATTGATTTTCTGGAACTGAGGAATCTGCTGATACTTCTGAAATGCCTCCTGCCATTCAGCATCGTTTAAGGGAGGAATTGCGCCCATGATCACATTCCATTCCGTAATGGAAAGTCCCGAACCTGTGAGGCGGGTTATACCGCCAATGACGACCATCGCGAAGATCAGGAAGCATCCGGAGAAAAGCCAGATAACAATACGTCGTTTTGAATTTTCAATCATGAATTCGCAGAAAATAACAATCCGGGAGGAAGAATGTTTCAGAACAGGATTTTATCGGCTCAATCTGCGGACAGTTCTTTTACAAACGTGTGAATTAATCGTATTTCGGTTTGAGAAACCAGCGGTCATTCAGAGTAAAGCCGAGAGTAAACCGAATATATTTTTCACGGATCAGATTATTTTCGGTAGTCCCTCTGCTTCCTGCCTCGGCGGAGAATTGAACAGTAGTACCGGCACGACGAATCGGAAATCCAAGTCCGAGAGAAACTCCTGTTTCATTTAATTGGGTTTGATTGAGCTGTAAAAATGTCTGCGCGTAATGTACACCGATTCGGTATTGCACTACTTTCAAATAGGATTTCAGTGCGCGATCATTCGGCGTAAACTGAACACCTGCTCCTACCCTCCAACTGTCGGAGAGCGAATCATTCTGTCCAAATGCAGAATAGTCTTTCCAGTTTTGAAGATTAAAGTCGGCGCCAATCAACCATTGATTTCCCTTTTTTGCGGCGATTCCAACTCCAAGACTCAAAGGCAATTTAATCGTTCCTTTTTCACCTTCAGTATTCAGAACTGTATCACGAACAAGGACCTGATCTTTGGTCGTGTAATCAAAATACTTGAAGTTATAAGCCAGGGTAGAATTTCTTGCACGTAATGATGCGGAAGGCGCAACTGTTACTCCGAAGGTGAGCCCCCAGTCCCCTTTGTCATGACGGTGAACAACATTTGAACGAAGCTTCGCCGTGTTTTTATTCTGAACTGTCATCTCGGAAATTTTCCGTTCACAATCTGTTCTGATAAGACTGTCGCTTGTGTTTTTACGCAAATGGTTCAATTCACACATTGAATCCCTGGAGACTTCCAGCAGGTGGTCAAACATTTTAATTGAATCACTCGGCGAAATACGCAAGCTATCCATTGTGTATTGAAGTCCGAGATTAAAATGAAACCAACCTACTGCAGTTGAATTGGTCAACTGTGTGTTAAAATAAGTCGGGTCTTCAAATTCAACAGTTCTGTTCTGTTCCAACACTCCAAATAAATATGAAGCTGTGAAACCTGCTGATAATTTCTTTGATAGAGAAAATCCATTTGCAAAAAAGAATTGATTCAATCCACCTGAACCTTTGTAAGTATGGAGCTCAATGGAGTTCAGAACATTTGTCCGCTTATCCGTAATTGAATATCCAACATTTGAATAAGGTAATAATCCGAAACCAAGTCCCCACTTTTTTGATTTTACCGGAAATCCAAATGCGAAATAACCAAGCGATGTTGTATGACTTTGTTGTTTAATGGAAGAAGTTTCAAATTGATTGAGTGTTAAATTCATTCCCACTTCATAAGTGGTCATGCTAATGGCAGAAAATGAAGCCGGATTACCCAGGTTCAGATAGTATTGGTGTTGCAGACCCTGGGCGATTCCTCCCATTCCGTTATTTCTTGCTAATCCATTAAACTGAAGATCTCCGATTCCGAAGCGGGAATAGGGAGAACTGGAAGCATTTTGAGCCTGGATTGCCTGAAAACTAAGCAGGAAAAGACCGACGAACAATAAAAAACAAAACGACCTACTCCTTAGCATCATGGAATTTCAATATTTCTTTTAGCCCGATGTTCACCAAATCCGGGGCGGCAAAGATGGGTAAATTTAGCGTCCTGACAAAACGAGAGGCATCGCCTCCGGTAATAACCAATTTCAGGGATTTATATTGTTTGCGGTATAACTGAATAAAACCCGCTATCTCATTCGCTATTCCTGTTTCTACCCCTGAACGGATTGCATCCCTGGTATTTCTTCCTACAAATTGAGGTTTTGATTCCGGAACCAACAAAGGAAGCTGATCAGTAAATTGATGCAATGCCAGATACCGCATATTCAGTCCCGGGGAAATTGCCCCTCCAAAATATTCCTTTTTAGAATTAATGAAATCATACTTAATACAAGTGCCTGCATCGATCACAAGGACATTTCTCCCAGGAAAAAGAGCGGCGGCTCCAATGACCCCGGCCAGTCTGTCCTTTCCGAGTGTTTTTGGTGTTTCGTACTTGTTTTTTATAGGCAAGCGGGTATTCGCTGAAAGCTGTACAAAACGTTTTTGCATTTTCAGAACCTGCATAATTGGCTCAGGAGTCTTGATTACGGTTGAAAGAATGGTGGCCCTTGGTTCAAATCGTTTCACAATTCGCCGGATCTCAGGGACTGAAAGTGCTTTTATAATCTTGCTATAAACAAGCACATCCCGTTCAAAAAGAACAAGTTTCGTTGCCGTATTTCCCATATCAATGGTCAGGTACATTGATCAGCTGATTTATTCCGCAAGGTATATTATTGCAATGAATTCCATCTCCTTAGCCGGTAAGGTCCGGAATTAATAATTTATTTTGGAGGAGTGTTTTTTTTTCTACTTTTGCGCACGCTTCGCAGCGCCTTTGCTGGTGATGTAGCTCAGTTGGTAGAGCAAAGGACTGAAAATCCTTGTGTCAGTGGTTCGATTCCACTCATCACCACCACTTTATACTCAAAAGTCAAAAGCAAACATGAAAAGTCCTGATCAACCGTATAAATTTGAACGGGTACTGCTGATTGACGATAACGACATTGATAATTTTATCAATGAGCGGATGATCACCACGAACCAGTTTTCAAAACAGGTAGTCGTTAAAAATTCAGCTGAATCAGCGCTTCAGTTTCTGAAGGATAATACCACCAATCCACAGGTTTTACCACAGGTTATTTTTCTGGACCTTAACATGCCGGTGATGGATGGTTTTGGATTTTTAGCCGAGTACGAAAAGCTTGATGACACCATCCGCAAATTTTGCAAAGTGATCGTGCTCTCTTCTTCCATCAGTCCGGAAGACATCAACAGAGCAAGCACAAATCCTCATGTTGTAAAATATGTCAACAAACCCCTGAACGAAAAATACCTCGACGCCATCAATTTCTAAAGGATATAAATTTTAAAAACCTGTCTGAATCAGACAGGTTTTTTTTTGACCTTTTCCTTGACGACTATTGTACTGAAACAAAAAAAAAGCAAAGCCGGAAGAAAAATCTACCGGCTTTGCTTTTTTTATATTTTAAAAACTTATTAATCCTTGATCGGATTTGCCATTCTGCGAATGAGGGTTTCATCCAGTTTGACATACCACAGCATTCTTTTGTTACCCACATTTGCCTGGCGGAATGCCTCATAAATCTCAGTGAGTTTTTTAACTTTTTTACGGAATTCCTCCGGCTTAATGGCAGTTTTCAGCATTTTGATGAAGATGGTTGCAGGCTCATATAATTTTTCATCTTCTGTAATCTGACGTTTCACACTCTGGAGCAACTGGCTGCACAAACCATCTTCGCCCATGAAACAATACTGAAGTGCCTGGAAAAGTTTGTATTCAACATCCGTGAATAAATACCTCTTCATACTCAATTCGTTTCTGAGGCTATTCATTGTACGCGCTGCACCGGAATAATCTCCTTCATAGAATTTACAAACAGCGAGGAAACGACGGAATGAAATGTATGGGTAAGGCTCATTCGGATCCACATCAAAATTTGGTTCCAGTTCAGCATTGAGATCATTCAACTCCGCGATATTTCCGGACTCCATGAATCTTTCAATTTTTGACTGAAGGAATTGAGTGACATAAAAACTGAAGATTGGTTTGAATGCAATTTCAGGTACGTCTTTGTTGATGATTTTGTAATAATGATCCGCACGAACGGCATTACCGGTTTTCTGATAATATTCAAAGTAGAGATAATCTACCATGAAACGGATGCTTTGATAGAATGTATCGAGTTCAAATTTCTCGAAGTTCTTTTTAATCTGCTGAAGGATTCCGTCTACTTCCAGTTCGAGCGCTTTCAGATTTTCTGATCGTGAAGTGAAAAGGCAGAGATAGTAGATGCGAACAATATTGTACAGTATAAACAAACGGTGGCCGTGATACAGTTCAGAGATGTTTGTCAACTCACGAAGACTCGCCTGCACAGCTTCAAGATCCCGCTCATCACGTGTCAGCTGATAGTTTCCTGCACGTTTCACGAAATCATAAAACAAATCCTCAGCTTTTACAACCGCGAGAGAATATGCGACATGACGGTTGTATTCTTTTTCATAATAGTCGAAGTCGCCATTGTACATACTGAGACGAGCCAGTACTTTATAGACAACGATCAATTCATTTGAAAGATCGTATTCGATCAATTGTTTTTCAAGATTCTTTAATGCACGGATTGCCACTTCACGGTCGTTGCTGAAAAGCATTGCCGGAACCATAGCCACCTTATCTTTTAACGCGCTGATCGGATTCTTAACATTTTTTGAAAGGTATTGAGCGATGCGCTCATTCAGACGAGACTTTAAAGTATAGTACGTACTTGGATTTACTCCAAGAAGGTCCATCATTTGCGTTTCGTCATAATTCTCTTTGCGCGCCGCTTCAAGAACCAGGTAAGGTTTGTTGTTTTTTCTACCGGCAACAGCAGAAAGCAGTTCCTGGTATTCACCTTCATTTAGCTTTTTAATGGTCTTGTTAAGTGTATCCATGAGAATCTCGTAAGGTTGTTAGTAAGGATTATCTGAGCAGTCTAACGAGCATTCATTTTTTTTGGATACAGTCTCTTGAAATTTTCGCAAAAAGAGTTTGAGCAGATATTTCATTCAAGAAAAGAGTCCTATTTGGCCAAAATTCGTGTTTTCAGATAAAAAACAAAGTTTTACCAATAATCCCTGCAGAATTTTTAACACAAAAAGGAGAAAATCTTACAGATGTAAGAAGCTGCAATTATTGACTTAACTACAAAGGGTGCTTCCAGTATATATTGTTCAAAGCATAAAACCCTTTCAAAAATGAAAACTTCTATCTCAAAAACAATTAATGGAGTGCAAACCACAGATGCAATGCGTTCCATAAAGGAGAAAGCGACATCCAACCGCTTCTTTGTATATGCGTTGGAACTCGTGCTTCTTTATGTATTAGTATTTGCTGCGGTGAGCGCATTCGCTCAGGAACCGGCAAAAGCTGGTAAAGAAACAGGCAAACTGGAATTTGTAAAAGAGACCATGGTATTTAATTCCGGTAAGGTTTATATCAATTGGGTCGCTAAATCAAATTCTGACGATTGCATTTATGTAATTGAAAGATCTGTTGATGGCGTAGAATACGAACCGGTTGGTTTAAAAGAAGGTATCGGATCACCCCTTGAACTCCTTTATAGTTGGGTTGACAGCAAACCTGTAACTGGAACTGTTCAATACCGCATTAAACAAATCAATAACGAAGGTAATCTGGTCGCCCAGGCTGAACCAAAAACTGTCGTTTCTCCTGAAAGTAGTCCGCTATTCATGGATAAAAGTAACCGGATGGTTCAGGTAAAATAAGCCTGAACCACCGGTCTCCGGTTTACGGGACGGAGACCTTAAATGAGATGTGGATTAATTTTTTTCAATTATGGGAACCAATACGCGAATAAAACGAACAAAAGTACCGATCCTGACAAGGATTCTGGTCCTGCTCCTTACAGGAATAGGGCTTTCGGTATCTGCTGCGCCTACCGCTTCCTTTTCAGCGGATCAGACCAGCGGTTGCACCCCGTTGAGTGTTCAGTTTACGAGCACTTCAACAGGAGCTGTTTCATTTTATTGGGACCTGGGAAATGGAAACACTTCCACACTCGCGAATCCAACTAACTTATATTCTACTCCCGGATCGTATACAATTTCTTTAATTGCTTACGATGCTGCCGGAAATTCAGATACTGCTACTTATACCAATTACATCACTGTAATTGGAAAACCGGCAGCTCACTTCTCTTCTTCACAGGTTTCATCCTGTCTTGACAACAACTCTTATACATTTACGAATAGCTCAACAGGAGCGGCTACTTATCTGTGGGACTTTGGTGACGGAACAACATCCACTCAAACAAATCCTACACACTCCTACAGTCTATCGGGTAGTTTTACAGTTACCCTGATCGCCACGAATACCTTCGGTTGTCAGGATGTACGTATTCGAAATCAATACATCACCATTTTCCCAAAACCTGACGCGAGTATTATTGCCAATACAACCGCCAGCTGCGATCCATCCACCTCCTTTCAATTCAGTAACGCCGGAAGCAATATTACTTCATGGACCTGGACATTTGGCGATGGTAACACTTCTTCAGCACAAAATCCATCGCATACCTATACATCGCCGGGGCAATACAATGTCTCTCTGATGGTGACGAATTCATTTGGTTGCCGGGATACTGCTGACAGTCCAACCCAGATTAACGTAGGTGTTTCAAACTGGGCCAATTTCTCAGTTGATGAAGACAGCGGTTGCGCACCGATTATTGTGAATTTCACAAACCTGAATGCAAACACAGTTTCCAATCTCTGGGATTTTGGAGATGGAACAACTTCGACTTCACTATCTCCAAGTCATACATATACTAATGCCGGTGTCTATACGGTGACACTCATCGTAACTACAAGTACCGGCTGCACAGATACAGTCAGAAAACCAAACCTGATTGTAGCCGGTGTAAAACCAACTGCCAGTTTTATTTATACAAATAGTGTTGGTTGCGGACCTTTGTCCGTACAATTCACAAACACATCACAAAATTTTGTCGGTTGTCAGTGGTTTTTTGGTGATGGCACCAATTCCATGTCAATCAATCCAACACATACATATACCAACAGTGGTACATTCGACGTAACCCTTAAATGCTGGAGCGCTACCGGATGTATTAAAAGCATTGTATACCGTGGTATCGTAAAAGTAACTTCTACGGAAGCTATGTTTACCGCGACTCCAAGAATTGGCTGCCCTCCTCTGGATGTTGCATTTACCGCTTTTTCTCCGGGAACAGGACTCACGTATCATTGGGATTTTGGAGATGGAAACACTTCAACTCAACAAAACCCATCCCATACTTATAACGGCACAGGAAATTTTGATGTGACATTGATTGTCACCGATTCACTTGGATGTTCAGATACTTTAAGAAAAGTATCCTATATCCGTACCGCTAACCCTGCAGCGAATTATATTCCACCACCAACCATGGTAGGTTGTGCGCCATTGACAACTCAATTTACTGACGCGACAGTTGGTGCTAATTCATGGCTATGGAATTTCGGAGACGGAACTACATCTACATCGCAAAATCCTGTACATACTTATTCAACACCCGGTTTCTATACTGTATCTCTCACGACAACTTCTGCGGGAGGCGGATGTGTTCAAACTATCAATACCTTCGGAACATTTGATGTACGTGGGGGCTATGCAGGATTCACACATTCAGAAACCATTTGTCCTCCGTACGAAGCAACATTCACCGATACATCCCTGAATGCCGTTTCATGGTTCTGGGATTTTGGTGATGGTACGACTTCAACAGATCAAAATCCTGATCACGTATTTGCTACTCCGGGATATCACAGCGTATCGCTGTCGATCACAACCGCCGATGGTTGTACCTATTCAACGATGCAAAGCAATAGCGTTTATTTCGCGCCATTCGGAGCACATTTCTATGGAGTACCACAGGGAACTACTTTCCCTATGCCGGTACAATTTTATGCGAATTCACTTGGCGCAACTTCCTGGTTGTGGGATTTCGGTGACAGCACAACATCAACACTGCAGGATCCATTCCACATTTATCAGCTAAATGGAAATTACAATGTAACACTTACCATCTCGAATGGTTTGTGTACATTATATTATGATCCGCCACCTTTCAATTTTGGAACACCGGATACAACACCGGTTCCTTCAGGTAACCCCGGAATTCCGGAGGTACAACAGGGTTGTGCTCCATTGACCGTCAATTTCACCAATGTGATACCGGGTTCTGTTGTGTGGCACTGGGACTTTGGTGATGGAGATACTTCATCAAGTCAGTTTCCAAATCACACATACGAAAATGCGGGGATCTATACGGTTGTTCTGACAACCACTGACACATTGGGCATCGTCCAGGTCTTTCAGATGGACAGCATTGTTCGAGTCGCCGGGCCCCGGGCGGGGTTTATCGTCACTCAAACCGCGAGTTGCAGCAATACGGAAGTAACCTTTGTGGATACTTCCCAGAATGCCGTATTCTGGGAATGGGAATTCGGTGACGGTGACACTTCTTCTTTATCCAGTCCTACACATGTATATAACAGTGGAATGCCAAATTATATCATCACACAAACCGTGACAGATACAATGGGTTGTTCCAGCGCTATATCAACAAGTATTTACTCCAATTTCATCAGTCCACTGCTCGCCAGTGAAACTGAAATTTGCGGTATGGATACAGTAGACTTTTATACAAGTTTACAGAATTATGCTTCCTATCTGTGGGATTTTGGAGACGGAACAACATCTACACAACAAACACCCAAACACGTCTATTCTCAGGAAGGAATCTTCACTGCAACACTCACGGTTACTGACCAGGCAGGTTGCACACAATCCTTCCAGGTAAATCCACCGATTACAGTCAGCCTTCCTTCTGTTGCATTTACAACAACTACAGGTCGTCAGGGTTGTAATGGAATCAATATTCAGTTTGTCAATCAATCGGCAAATGCGGATTCCTATTTGTGGGATTTTGGCGACGGAACAATTTCCTCCCTTGAAAATCCGATTCACAGTTACCTTGATCCCGGACATTTCGACGTCTCATTAACAATCTTCAGAGGCAATTGCTCGAGTACGCTCACTTATCCGCAATACATCCGTGTTGATACAGCGTATGCTGATTTCTCGGTCAGCGGGAATAGTATTTGCTTGCCATTCGATATTCAGTTCACAGACTTGAGCGCGAATGCTGTCAGTTGGTCCTGGGATTTCGGAACCGGTGACTCATCCAACGTGCAAAATCCATTATACACGTTTAATGACTACTCAGGCTTGGTCATTTCCCTGGCAATTGTGGACGTGAATGGTTGCAGGGATACAGCTTATAGCCCGCCACCATCTCCACTTCTTGCCCGATTTGATGCCTCATTGGATACAGGTTGTATCCCAATGACGGTTCATTTCAACAACAGTTCTTTGTCTTCTTCAAATTACTTCTGGGATTTTGGTGATGGTACAACATCCACCGAATTATCTCCTGATCACGAATTCACACAAGCGGGTGATTACGATGTAACCCTCGTTGTGCAGGCTAGTCCTTTTTACGGCGGCTGTACCGACACTCTGCATATGCCGGCAATGATTCATGCACGTGAGCCAATGGCAGGATTTGTTACACCTGACCGTTATGCCTGTGCTCCTTCACTGGTAAACTTTACTGATTTATCTGTTGATGCAGATACGTATTTGTGGGACTTTGGCGACAGCACAACTTCTACCAACAGCAACCCTTCGCATATTTACAACAATCCCGGATTGTATTCCGTGTCCCTGATTGTCGGCAGTAATGCCGGTTGTCAGGACACTTTACACATGCCGGATTACATTCGTGTACTTGGACCAATAACAAATTTCAGCGCGAACGTTTTTGAAGGATGCGCTCCATTCGATGTTCAATTCACCGATCATAGCCAGGATGCGGTAGAATGGAACTGGAGTTTTGGTGACGGATATGCAGAATATGCACAACACCCGGGACACACCTTCCAGGATACAGGAACATTTACCGTTTCACTTGTAACAAAAGATACAGCCGGTTGCAGCTCTTATTATGAACTGCCACAAAAAATAATAGTGCATCCTACTCCGGATGCTCAATACACCACCGGTAATATCAGTGGTTGCCAGCCATTCACCGCGACATTTGTCAATACTTCAACAGGCAGTACGAGCTGGAACTGGAATTTTGGTGATGGCGATACATCTTCCGCGCAACAACCTACTCACCTGTTCCTTGATGACGGAATTTTCCAGGTTCAATTGATAGCATCCAATGCTTTTGGTTGCAAAGATACTTTCGTCAACAATCAGCCTTTCAATGTACTTCCTTCACCGGTTGTGTCATTCACAGCGGGCGCGACCATGGGTTGTGCTCCGTTCCAGGTGAACTTTTTCAACTATACAACCAATGTAAACGGCTCTAATTATCACTGGGATTTTGGCGATGGTCAGACCTCCACGGATGCACAGCCAACCGTTACATATCAGACACCGGGCTTTTACACGGTCAGTCTTGTTGTTGTGAATACTAATGGTTGCAGTGATTCAATTTCATTCCCAGCAATGATTCATGTACTGGACACACTTCCTCCACAGGAAACAAAAATTTACAGTGTATCCGTTACTTCTAATACAACTGTAGAAATCAAATGGGAAAATAATCCGGCAATTGATCTGGCTTCTTATGTTTTGTATCGACTGAATCAGAATACACAGTATTATGAATCAATCTATACAGAAACCAATATTCAAAATACAGGCTTTGCTCTGGAAAATACTTTTGTTGATTCAGGATTGAATACACTTCGAAACACATATACTTATAAAGTGCAGGCTCTTGATATCTGTGGAAATACGATTCCTCTGGATCAACTGACAGCCCATACTACCATCAATGTTTCTTCTCAACGTCAGGGACAGGACATCTTTGTTTCCTGGACACCTTACAGCGGTTGTCCGGTGAGCAGCTATGAAATCTATCGCTACGAAAGTGGTGAAGCGCCCCAGTACCTGGCAACGGTACCGCCGGATTCATTGACCTATACCGATACAACTTTTGATTGTCCTCATCCATATTCATACAGAATCAAAGCAACGGATTTATGTGGAACATCCTATATCTCCTATAGCGATACATCTATGACTATTCCGTTAAATACACTTGCTAATCAGATTGTGGATGTGGTAAGGTCAACGGTTGTCGATAATCAATTTGTACTTACTGAATGGAAAGAACCGGTTGTTCATCCGGAAAAGGTGGCTCAATTTGATATCTATCGTTCAACCGACAATACGAATTTCAGTTATGTCGCAACAGTTCCGTCTGTGCAAACAGATTACGCGGATTACGGTGTCGATGTACAAAACAATCATTACTTCTACAAAATCCTGGTCATCAACACCTGTGATATCACAGAAGATTTAAGTCCGATTACTTCTACTGTTCTCCTGAAAGGTGAAATGAACGAAGGCAGACAAGTTCACCTGGAATGGACTCCTTACAAAGGATGGGAACAAGGTGTTGAATATTATATTCTTGAAAAAATGGATGAGAACGGCCATTGGCAGATTCTGAAACAGGTTGATGGCAGTAAGTTACAGTACGATTACCAGGAATAAATTCAAGCACCGCCTATGACATTGATCGTACTTACAACGTACATCTACAGAACATTTTTCAAATACAGATACTTCAAGGTACTAAAAGCAACAATGAAAAAATGCTTTTAACTGCCGATGGAACAGAAGTGGTATATCAGATCCAGGTGGAAACAAAGAAATCTTCGGATGAACTTATTTTCGAGGAAGTCTGGATTGATGAAAAGAGATTTAAAGTCCACCTGAGTGACGAAAAACGTTCAATTGTTTCAGCATTTGATAATAAACAAATTGTAAACCTGAACATTTCCGAAGTTCCTGCGGAAAAAGACCCTTCAGACCGGCCGAAAGAATTTATCAAAAGCAAGGCCCTTGTAAGTTACAGCATTGGCAACAAAAGGAAATTCATGTCGATCCGGAAATTTGATGAAAACGATGAAAACTCATCAATTCCGGAATAAGGATTTCAGGAAATAAATATTAATTTAGGGCTGCATATGCGGCCCTTTTTTATTCTCTCCATTCTTGCTTTTTATGTCCTCTTTCAATTTTGCTGGTGGGCATATCTCCTCGTTGATCTGAACAACGAAGTATATGAGCACAAGATTGAAAACGTTCAATTGAAAGCCCGAACTCCGGAAGAATCCAGGGAAGCTATTGCCGATCTTGAAAAGAAAAATACCCAGCGGCGCTGGATGGTGATTGGAGAGGGCAGTGTATTTCTGGCATTGCTAACATGGGGAAGCATTCTTACTGCCCGATCCATTCGTAAAGAAATGGCATTGGCCCGCCAGCAAAAAAACTTTCTTCTTTCCATTACTCATGAATTTAAATCTCCACTTGCTTCCATCAAATTATACTTACAGACTATTCTCCGTCACGATCTTGAAAAGGAAAAGGAAAAATCATTTATCAACAGCGCGATTAATGACACGGAAAGACTAAACAACCTTGTTGAAAATGCTCTGCTTGCAAATCTGATTGACCACAACGGTTATTCTTTTGCAATGGAAGACATGAACCTTTCCGCTCTGATGCGATTGCATGTTCAAAAACTGCAAAATGTACCCGATCCTCCAAAATTTGAAACACATATTGAAGAAGGATTGCACATTCAAGGAGATAAAAATGCATTGATTCTCATGATCTCCAACCTTATCGAGAATGCGTGGAAATACTCTCCTAAGGAAATACCTTTGGGAATTGATTTGAAAAGGGATGGTAAAAAAATAGTCCTGTGTATTCTTGATAAAGGCCCGGGTATCCCGGATTCTGAAAAAGACAAAATCTTCAAAAAATTTTACAGGCTGGGAAACGAAGAGACCCGCAAAACTAAAGGAACCGGCCTGGGTTTATTTATTGTCAAATACATTGCTCAGGGGCATAATGGACAGATTTCCGTGTACGATAATAAGCCAAATGGAACAATATTTTGTATCCAATTTCCGGCTTATTCCTGAGTTAATTTTACCCTGAATACCTCTTTTGCTGATTTCGTCCACGCCTTCGAATACGACCAAAAACCCGGCAACAACTCCCGGTAGACAGCTGAATCCGTCATTTAAAATGGAAATGTCATAAATCATATTTCCGGAACCGGTACTTCCCATCTGATTTTCGTAAATTTGCACTCTGTAGGCCTCTGAGGAATTTTTCCTCTGAGTTGGGTTTAGAATTGTTCACCTTATCTGTTTTCAAATGAAAAAAAAGGTAGTGCTCATCATCATGGACGGTTGGGGAAAAGGTCCTCATACAAATGCTAATGCGATTTACAAAGCGCAAACTCCTTTTATTAATTCATTGTTTGCAACTGTTCCGAATTCAGAACTGCTCACTTCTGGAGAAAATGTCGGGCTCCCTGATGGACAAATGGGAAACTCAGAAGTCGGACACCTGAATATTGGCGCAGGTCGAGTTGTATACCAGGACCTGGTCAAAGTAAATCTTGCTGTCAAGGATAAGTCATTACACACACCCCTGTCCTTCTGGACATGCTCAGTTATGTAAAGAAAAACAATAAGAAACTCCATCTGATTGGTTTGGTTTCTGATGGCGGTGTGCATTCGCATATTAATCATCTTAAAGCTTTGTGTGATATCGCAAAAGCGAATCATGTTGACAATACCTTCATTCATGCATTCATGGATGGTCGTGATACGGATCCAAAAAGTGGGCTCGGATTTATCAATGAATTGAGTCAGCATTTTGCTAAATCAACGGGTAAAATTGCTTCGGTGGTTGGCAGGTATTATGCAATGGATAGAGATAAACGGTGGGAAAGAATTCTATCGGCGTATGATTTACTTGTCAATGGAAAAGGCCATGCTTCAACCGATGCTGCTGCTGCCATACAGGAATCATATGCGGCAGGAGTTACGGATGAGTTTATCAAACCAATAGTGATTGTCGATGAACAGAAAAATCCGCTGGCAAAAATTGAACCGGGCGACGCTGTGCTTTGCTTTAATTTCAGAACGGACCGATGCAGAGAAATTACGATCGCTCTCACTCAAAAAGATTTCCATGAACATAACATGCACAGGATGGATCTTTACTATGTGACAATGACGAATTATGATGACACTTTCCAGAATGTAAAAATCATTTACGACAAAGACAATTTAAAAAATACTCTCGGCGAAATTGTAGCGAACGCAGGGAAAGCGCAGATTCGTATCGCTGAAACAGAAAAATACCCACACGTTACTTTCTTTTTCTCCGGAGGACGTGAAGAACCTTTCACAGGTGAAAACAGGATTATGATTCCATCGCCCAAAGTAGCCACCTATGATCTTCAACCTGAAATGAGCGCGAAAGCAGTGACTGATGCGATTTGCGCAGAGCTTGAAAAAGGCACACCGGATTTTGTATGTCTGAATTTCGCGAATGCCGACATGGTTGGCCATACGGGTGATTTCAATGCCGTTGTCAAAGCTGTTGAAACTGTTGACGCCTGTGTGAAACGTGTCGTTGAAACAGGACAAAAGAATGGATATTCATTTCTGATCACAGCGGATCATGGAAACGCGGATTATATGATCAATGAAGATGGCTCTCCGAATACAGCCCACACTACGAATCCAGTTCCATTGTTTCTCATTGATAAAGATTTCCGAAATATCAGTGATGGTCGTTTGTCGGATCTGGCACCAACCATCCTGACCATGATGGGCCTGAACATTCCTGAAGAAATGACCGGCAAAGTTCTTGTAGGAGAGAAAAAAACAGCGACTATTTAATTTCCGGAAATTGATACTCATCTTTATGCGCCGCATGCGACGTGCGGGAATTACAATTTTTCCCTTTATTCTGATTGATCAGCGATTCAGGGCAGACGCCGTACTTCTGAATCATGAAAAGATACACATCCGTCAACAATTGGAATTGCTGGTGCTTCCCTTCTATTTTTTGTACCTGGGGAATTATTTGATCAATCTCATTCGCTATAGAAATCACCACAAAGCATACAGGAATATTATTTTTGAAAAGGAAGCATACCGTCATGAATCAAACCTTTCCTATCTCGGAAAAAGGAGACTATTCGCGTTCTTTAGATTGTGGTAACACGGACCAGGTTTATTTTATCGGGTGACAATATTTTGTCCGCATTTTTAAAACTATCCTGATTTGACATACCTTTGAAAAATCATTCACATAAATATTTAATCCCGACCTATGACAACGAAAGAATATATTCAGTCAAATGAAAAAAGATTTCTTGACGAACTTTTTGAATTGCTACGCATTCCTTCTGTAAGTGCGGATAGCAAATACGCGAAAGATGTTGCAAGAGCAGCTGATTATATAAAAGAAAAATTATTGTCTGCCGGAGCTGATCTGGTAGAAGTTTGCCCGACCAAAGGCCATCCAATTGTTTATGGAGAAAAGATGGTAGACCCGAAGTTGCCAACAGTTATCGTCTATGGACATTACGATGTTCAACCCGCAGATCCGATGAACCTCTGGGAAACTCCACCCTTTGAGCCGGTCATCCGTGATGGAAAAATTTACGCGCGAGGATCCTGTGATGACAAAGGACAGGTATACATGCATGTGAAAGCTTTTGAGCTCATGATGCAAACAAAAACACTTGCATGCAATGTAAAATTCATGATTGAAGGAGAAGAAGAAGTCGGCTCCAGCAACCTTGGACAATGGGTTCGGGATAACAAAAGCCGTCTGAAAGGAGACGTCATTCTGATTTCTGACACATCCATCCTTGCTAACGACCTGCCTTCACTGGAAGTTGGTTTACGCGGATTGAGCTATGTCGAAGTTGAAGTGACAGGCCCGAATCGTGATTTGCATTCCGGTGTTTACGGAGGTGCCGTGGCAAATCCAATCACCATTTTGTGTGAGATGATTGCATCCATGAAGGATAAAAATAATCATATTACGATACCCGGTTTTTACGATACAGTGCTTGAACTTAATGCAGCAGAGAGAGCTGAACTGAACAAGACACCATTTGATCTTGATGAATACAAAAAAGATCTCGGTATAGATGATGTTCATGGTGAAACAGGATACTCTACTCTGGAACGAACAGGAATTCGTCCAACACTTGAGTTAAATGGAATTTGGGGAGGATACACAGGCGAAGGATCCAAAACTGTTCTTCCTTCCAAAGCCTTCGCTAAAATCAGCATGCGACTTGTGCCTAATCAATCCAATGAAAAAATTACGGAATTGTTCAGCAATCATTTTAAAAGCATTGCACCAAAATCTGTGAAAGTTGAAGTAAGGCCTCATCATGGCGGAGAACCAGTTGTGACACCTACAGATTCTGTCGCTTACAAAGCGGCAAGCATGGCAATGGAAAAAACTTTTGGCAAGAAGCCGATTCCTACCCGCGGTGGAGGAAGTATTCCGATTGTTGCATTATTTGAAAAAGAACTTGGACTGAAGTCTGTACTCATGGGATTCGGACTTGACAGCGATTTGATTCATTCTCCGAATGAACATTACGGTGTCTTTAATTTCCTGAAAGGAATTGAAACGATTCCATTGTTCTTTGAGAACTTTGCAACTCTGAGTAAAAATAAATTTTCATTCATAAAAAACTCCCGTAGAACTTACGGGAGTTTTTTTTATGAAAATATTTTTGTTCAGCTTTTCTTATTGATGAGGTATACTCCACCAAGAATGCCTCCCAGTCCGGCAAGATGCAAATAACCAAGTGATTCATGATCCGCCAATCCCCAGATGGTGGCAACAATTGGAATCAGATAGGTTACAGATGAAGCTACCAATGCACCGGAAATTTTAATGAGCTGATTGAATAATACTGTCGACAAAGCAGTACTCAGCAAACCCAGAAGCACAACACACATCAGACTGAAACCCGCGCCGGGAACAGTTTGTGTCCTGACAATAAAATCAGTGCTGAACAGGTAAATTCCCATTGGAATTCCAACAATGAGGAGCGCAAAACCGGTGTTGTTGATTGAACCAATGGTAGACAAGTGAGATCGAATGATATTTACACTTAGCGCGTAACAGACCGTCGCAGCGACGATGATCCATGCATAATTCGGATTGCCTTCTATCGTACCTCCTGTTCTTCCAAAAATAAGAAGCATTGCACCGATGAGTCCAATGAATAAACCGGTGATTCTGCTTCTCCCCGCCTGCATTCCAAAAAACAACATTCCAGCAATGAGCGTAAAAATTGGAGTGAGGGAATTAATCATTCCAGCAACAGCGCTGCTGATGTTTGTCTCTGCTAAAGGAAATAAGACCGCGGGAATTCCATTGCCAAGCAATCCGGTTGCAGCGAGATATTTCCATTTCCCGGGTTCAATTTTTCCGAACGAACGAAATACAAAAGGAATCAATGCCAGCGCTGAAACGAAAATGCGCAATGCACCGACTTGTCCGGGTGTATATACTTCAATTCCTCGTTTGATCAGGATGAAGGAACTCCCCCAGATCACGGCGAGAATAGTTATCAGAATGTATGCTTTGTTTTTGGGAGAATCCGTCATACAAATTCAACAGTCAAATGAACAGACTTAATTACATTTCTAAATTTATTTACTCCTTTTTTTCTTTTCATGAAAAGCTCCCTGATAAGCCGGGTTATCTTTTCTTCTTTGCATGTCCACTTCACGAAGAATAGCCTGTCGTTCTTCATAAGGTGTTTCTGTAATTTCAATATGTTCAGGCATTATTTGGACAGGGATTTTTTGTCCGATAAGCTTTTGAATTTTCTTCAAATGATATTCATCGTTCGGAGCGCAAAAGGTAATGGAATCACCGGTGCGAAAAGCGCGACCGGTTCGACCGATACGATGTATGTAATCTTCGTACACCAGCGGAACATCAAAATTGATAACATGACTTACTTCATCAATGTCTATCCCTCTTGCGGCAACATCCGTTGTTACGAGAAAACGAACCTGTTCTTCTTTAAACGCTTTGATGGAATTTAATCGGGTATTCTGGTCTTTGTTTCCATGGACGACTCGTACAAATTCATCTCCATATTTTCTAGTCAGATATCGTGACAGATTTGTCGCGGTACTTTTTGTTTTACAGAAAACAATGACTTTGCGAAAAGAAGGATCTTCAATCAGAAATTCGAGAAGGTTGATTTTAGTTCTCAGGTTTGGAACAAAATACACAACCTGTGAAACAGTTTTCGCTGTTTTGATCTCCGGAGCGATGCGGATTTCTGTAGGAGAAACAAGGAAGTTCTGAGACACTTGTTTTATCTTGTCGTTCCATGTCGCGGTGAATAAAAGATTCTGACGCTTTCGGGGAACTACTTCAAGAATTCTGTCGATCTGATGTTTGAATCCCATATCCAGCAATCGTTCCGCTTCATCCAGTACAAAGATCCGGATATCTTTCAGGTTCAGATGTCCGGGCAAATACAAGTCCATCAAACGTCCCGGTGTGGCTACAAGGATATCAATTCCTTTTGCCAATGCTTCCACTTGTGGCTTAAGCCCCACTCCACCATAAACGGCCAGAAATCTTAAATCAGTATTTTTCGCGAACATGCGGATGTGCTCGGCAACCTGCATCGCCAGTTCACGTGTTGGCACCATGATTAATGCTCTGGGGTCAGTTCCTTGGGCAAACTTAATCTTCATCAACACAGGCAAAAGATAAGCCGCGGTTTTACCGGTACCTGTCTGAGCGATACCAAGGATATCGCTCCCGCCGAGGATCAATGGAATGGCCTTTCGCTGAATCGCGGTTGGCGTGTGAAATCCTGCTTCCTCAACCGCAGTGAGCAATTGTTTGTTTAGCTTGAAATCAGAAAATGAAAATTGTTCAGGACTCATTGTTGGCTCAAAGCTACGTGCTTCCACGTGTACTTGTTGAATGAAAAGAAAAAAAATATTCCGGGCGATTGTAAAAAAAAAGCCCTGCACAGAATGCGCAGGGCTTTTCAAAAAAAATCAAATTACCAGATTTTAGCGCGTGATGAATCCGGACGGTACAATGCGTCACCTTCCTGAATACCAAACGCTTTATAGAATTGATCGATATTGCTCAGTGGTCCGTTTACACGATACTGTGCAGGAGAATGTGGATCTGTAATGATCCGTTGCGCCGCAGCTTCCGGTCGGATATTTCCGGCCCAGATGGTCGCGAAACCGAGGAAGAATCTTTGCTCCGGAGTCAATCCATCAATCTTCTCATTGCCTTGTCCTTGCTTAGTACGTTTAAATGCTTCGTAAGCGATGGTAATTCCACCAAGGTCAGCGATGTTTTCACCAAGTGTGAGGTTTCCATTTACAGCTAGTGTATCCAGCACTTTGTAACCATTGAACTGATCAATGATCAGCTGAGCTTTTGCAACAAATTTTGCTGAATCTTCCGGAAGCCACCAGCTATTCAGGTTTCCTTTGGCATCAAAGTTACGTCCTTCATCATCGAATCCATGTGTAATCTCGTGGCCAATTACCGCACCGATTCCACCGTAGTTAACAGCGTCATCAGCGTCTTTATTGAAGAATGGTGGCTGAAGAATTCCTGCAGGGAATACGATCTCATTATTGGAAGGATTGTAATATGCATTTACTGTTGGAGGTGTCATTCCCCACTGTGTTTTGTCAACAGGCTTACCAATCTGGTTGATCATGTATTCATAATTCCATTTGGTGGCATTCATTAAATTCTGGAAGAAATTATCACGAGTAATGTCAAGTCCGGCATAATCTTTCCATTTGGAAGGATAACCGATCTTTGGAGTGATGGTGTGTAATTTTTCCAAAGCTTTTTTCTTGGTTACATCGCTCATCCAATCCAGTTTCTGAATACGTTCGTCGTATACAGCCATCAGATTGGCAACAAGCTCATCCGCTTTTTTCTTTGCATCCGGTGGGAAATATTTTGCAACATACAACTGTCCCAATGCATCACCAATCAAACCATCACTGAGTGAAGTCATGCGTTTCCAGCGCGGCTGAATTGCTTTTTGCCCGTTCAAAACCTGGTTATTGAAATAGAAATCTTGCATCACCAGGTCATTATTCAGAACATTACCTGCGAGATTCAATAAATTCCACTTCATGTAGATTTTCCAGTTATCGAGAGAATTGCTCTTTACCTGGTTTTCGAGTTCTTTCAAAAATTCAGGCTGACCCAGCACCAGATAATCGTATTTACCGTGAACTGCCATTTGGTCCATCATGTCGGCCCATTTGATAGATGGAGTAATCGCGTCAAGATCCGTAATGGTAACTTTGTTATAGGTTTTAAAAGGATCACGCAATTCCGTACGTGTCATGGATGCTGAAGCGAGTTTTGTTTCAATACCCATTACAACGTCCGCGTATTTTTTTGAAGTTGCCGCATCGAGGCCATAGAGTTCAAACATTTTGCTCACGTGCTTCACAAACTCCTCACGGATTTGTTTGGAATGATCATCGTTCTTCAGATAATAATCGCGATCCGGTAAAGACAATCCACCCTGGTAAATCTGAGGAACAACTACTTCACTATTTTTTGGATCCTGTCCCGCGTAAAAACCAAACATTGGGTTCGCTCCCCACATTTGTAATTTTGCAGTATAAGACATTATACCTTTTATATCAGCGATCTTCTCGATGCTCTCCATTTCTCCTTTGATCGGAGTGGTACCAAGACTTTCAATTTTCGCAGTGTCCATTGCACTGTACCAGAAATCTCCTACCAATTGTTCCGGACTTCCTTTTGCAGCACCTTGTTTTGCTGCAGCGGCTTCCTGGATATCACGCAGGTATTTGCGGTTGTTATCCCCGAGGATGCTGAAGGATCCCCAACGTACCTGATCGGCAGGAATTGGATTGGCTTTGATCCATCCACCATTCGCGTAATGGAAGAAATCATTTTTCGGGCTGACAGTTGTATCAAAATTCGCAAGATCAATGCCTACTCCTTTTTTTGCTTCACTCTGTGTACAGCTGTAAATGGTTGCTGAAGCTGCAATCGCAGTTGCGGCTACCGCAAGAATTGGTTTTTTCATCTGTTAATTGTAAATTATTTTTTTGCAGTACAAAAGTAAAATAAAAGCTAAAAGGTCGGAGAGGATTAACCTTTTGTTAACAAGGCAAATTCAGTAGCGTGAATCTTTTACACCATCATTGTCTCGGAATCAGGTCAGGATTCAAAGACAAACTGGTGCAAAATGGAATTTTGGGCGAATCCAAATAATAAACAAAGCAATCCAGCTTATTCCTCGTTTAAGCTTTGGCTTTTTTCAAGGAATGCCTTAGGTTTGTATTATGAAAATGAAAGAGGGAGTGCTATTGGGTATGCTCGGTATCTTTTTCATTTCATGCGAAAATGACCTAAACAAGGTCAAATTGTACGGAAAAGGTGAAAAAACCCCGACAGAAACCGCAAAAATATCAAAATCCTGTACAGCGCTTCTGCACGTGTTCAGGTAGAGTTGACAGCACCGGTTCTTGATCGCTATGAATCAGAAAATCCGTATATTGAAATGCAGTAAGGGCTACGCGCGATTTTCTATGATAACCAGTTGAATGTAAAAGTAAACTGGATGCTGATTATGGAATCAGGTATGAAAGAGATCAGCGCATGGAGGCCAGGAAAAATGTGGTGGTTGTCAATCAAAAGGCGATCGGCTTAATACGGAACATCTCATTTGGGATGAAAAAACAGAAATTAATCAGTGACGAATTTGTAAAAATCACAACGAAGGATCAAATCATCTACGGTGATGGTTTCGAAGCCAACGAAGATTTTACCAAATACAAAATTTTCAAAACCAGAGGAACCATTCCTATCAATACTTCAACCCATGTTAAGGATTCTTGAAATGTCCTGGCTGATTATCTCCGTTTCTACCGGGATGATCTCCGCATACCAGTTTTTCACCGACGGCTGGCAGGCTGCCATCTGGATGCTCGCAATCACGGGTGTAGCTTTGCTCATGTATACCGTCAGGAAAAAACAACGGATCCGGATGGAACAGTATCAGAAGGAGAAGGAGGCGAAGCAGTACCATTGAGGTAGTGGGTAGTGGTTAGTGCTTAGTGGTTAGTGCTTAGTGGTCGGTATCACACTTTCAATCGTACTTTCTTTCAACCTGGAACGAACAACCCGAAACTCGGAACCCGGAACTCTAAACCCCGTGATCAATTTTTTCCTTTGTATATTCGCCCTGTTTAAATTACAGTAATGTCTAATTGGAGTATTATTTTACTCACACTTTTGTGTTCCGCATTTGCCGCGGGAAGTGAAATCGCCTTTATTTCAGCAAATAAATTGCGGATCGAGCTGGACCGCAGTCAGGGCAGTTTTTCAGCCCGAATCATCTGGAATTTCATCAAATTGCCTTCCAATTTTATCGCCACAATGCTGATCGCGAACAACATCGCGCTTGTCATATATGGTACCATCATGGCGGAAGATATTCTTACGCTGGATCTCCTCCGGTCGATTTTGCCCAGACAAATGCACGGCGAAGGGATGCTGCTCATCATTCAGACTTTGTTCAGTACACTCATTATCCTTGTAGCAGCGGAGTTTATTCCGAAGGTGCTGTTCCGGATCAATCCGAATGGAATCCTTCGGGTATTGGCAGTTCCTTTGCTGATGATGTATTACCTCTTGTATCCTGTTATGTGGGTCATCATAGGATTGTCCCGTTTTATCATGCGTAGCATTTTCAGGATAGATTTCGTGGAAGAACGACCGGTGTTCGGACGTGTGGATCTTGATTTTTACATCCGTGAACTGACCAGCAAAAACAGCCAGGTGGAAGAAATGGACACCGAAATCCGGATCTTTCAGAATGCATTGGATTTTAAAGAAGTGAAAGTGCGTGAATGTATGGTTCCACGAAAAGAAATCATCGCGCTCGATGTAACGGAATCCATTGCATCGCTGAATAAAGTATTCATCGAAACAAAACTTTCTAAAATCCTTATCTACCGCGATTCCATTGATAACATTATTGGTTTTGTTCACTCATCAGAGATGTTCAAAAAACCATCGGAGATCGTCCAGGTTTTATTACCTGTAAGCATCGTTCCTGAAGTGATGAGCGCGAATGAATTGCTGAAACAATTCACCAACCAGCACAGGAGTGTAGCTGTTGTAGTGGATGAATTCGGAGGTACGGCAGGAATGGTGACAATTGAAGACGTCATCGAAGAAATCTTCGGTGAAATTCAGGACGAACATGATATTCCGGAAGAAACAGAAAAGAAAATCAACGACAAGGAATACATGCTTTCTGGGCGTTTGGAAATCGATTATCTGAACAATAAATACGAACTCAACATTCCCGAGTCCGAATCCTATGAAACCCTCAGCGGCTTCATTTTTCATCATCATGAAAATATTCCGGAAGCGGGTGAAGAGATTGTCATACCTCCATTCACTTTTACTGCCGTGAAAATGAATAATAACCGTATCGAACAGGTACGGCTTAAAATCAATCCGGAGGACTGAAATCTCCTGAAAATATCCGGCTGATTTCGGAAAAATTTACCTGCTGTTTTTTTTGCAAAAATCAAACGTTTCCGGAGCTTCATCGTATGCCTGCCTTCTAAGCAAATTACAGGGCTTTAGCCGCCTTGAGCAGAGGGACTTACATTCACTCCGAACTTGGCGATTTGCCCTGCTTATTGTATATTCGCCCCTCATTTTGAGGAAAATCTATGCATAAGTCTATGCAATCATCTGATTAGCAAGGCATTGCATTGTTTCCGAAAGATACCTTATCAAATATTTAACTTCAAACTCATATAATTTATGGCAGTTATTGGCAGAATCCGGAAACGCGTTGGTTTGCTCATCGTGTTTGTCGGTGTTTCGATGCTCCTCTTCATCCTCGGTGACCTGGTTACATCCAACACAGGTTTGTTACACCGCAACAGTGATGTCGTTGGAGAAATCGGTGGTGTAAAAGTGCGCTACTCGGAATTTGAAAAACGGGTAGAGACATTGACCGAAAATTACAAACTCAACACCCGTACAGAAACCATTGATCAAAACACTCAGGACATGTTGCGTGAACAATCCTGGTCGATGTTTGTAAATGAAAATACGCTCGGTGAAGAATATAAAAAACTCGGTCTCTCCTGCAGTCCGGAAGAACTGTACGAAATGTGTACAGGACCGAATGCTCACCCACAGGTAAAACAGGCTTTCACAGATCCGAAAACAAATGTTTTCGATCCTAACGCGGTTATTAAATTCCTGAAAGATCTTCCTAACCGTGAAGAAAGCGTACAGCGCCAGTGGAAACAATTTGAAGATGCAATGCGTGATGAGCGCATCGCTGCCAAATACAAAGACCTTATCAAAGCAGGACTCTTTGTTCCAACTGAAGAGGCAAAACGCGCATACGATGAAGGACAACGTACTGCCAGTATCCGATTTGTACGACTTGACTACAATACAATTATGGATACTACTGTAGCTGTTGAAGAAAATGATCTGCGCAATTATTACAACGCGAATCAGAGCAAGTACAAACAGGCTGAAACCATGCGCAAAGTTGAATATGTCGCTTTTGATGTTCAGCCTTCCGCAGACGATATGCAGAAAGTCAACGAATGGGTAACAAAGAAAAAAGATGAATTCGCTGTCAGTGAAAACCCGATTGCTTTTGTTGCACAAAACAGTGATGCGCCTTTTGATTCTGCTTTCCATGCAAAAGGAACAAAGCCTATGCTGGATACACTTTTCTCCTCTCCTATCGGTACTTTGATCGGACCTTACAACGAGAATGGCGTATTGAAACTTGCAAGATCAACAGCTGAAAAATTCGTTGCTGATTCTGTGAAAGCCCGTCACATCCTGGTGAAGATCGAGAATAACGATACAACAAAGGCTATGGCTCTTGCTGATAGTTTGAAAAACGCGATCAAGAAAGGTTCCAAATTCGCCGACCTGGCAACACGTTTTTCACAAGATCCGGGTTCTGGCGCCAAAGGCGGAGATCTTGGCTGGTTCAAACCGGGCATGATGGTTAAGCCTTTCAACGATGCATGTTTTGATGGCAAAAAAGGCGATATGCCAATTGTTGTATCACAGTTTGGTGTACACCTTATTGAAGTAATGGAAAAAGGAGCTACCTCACGTCAGATGCAGTTCGCGGTGGTTGAACGTAAAGTGGAGCCTTCACAAAAGACTTACGATGATATGTTCAATAAGGCAAATCAGTTTGCCGCTACAAATAATACCGCTGTACTTTTTGACAGCGCTGTTGTGAAGCAAGGTCTCAATAAACGTATCGCTGATAACATCCGTGAAACAGATAAAAGCGTTCCCGGACTTGAATCTCCACGCGAATTGGTACGTTGGGCTTATCAGGCAAACAAAGGTGATATTTCAAAAGCATTCACTTTCGGTGATAAATATGTTGTTGCTCATCTTACCGATGTAAAAGAAAAAGGAATCCTTCCAATGGAAGAAGTTCTTGAACAGGTAACTGCTGAAGCTCGCAAGGAAAAGAAAGCCGCTATGCTCATCGAAAAAATGAACGCAACCGGCGCAACCAATGTTGACGCGATGGCGAACAAACTGAATGTAACTCCCGGCGATGCCGACAAAATCAGCTTCCAAAACCCATACATCCCGGGAATCGGAAATGAGCTGAATATTGTAGGTGCCATTTTTGGAATGAAAGCCAGTCAGTTTTCAAAACCAATCAAAGGAGATAACGGAGTAACAGCAGTGTTTATTAAATCATTCACTGAACCGGCTCCTACTACCGATTATTCTGCCAACATCAAACAAGTCCTCGAACAACGTAAATCCCGCAGTGATTATGAATTGCAAAATGCACTGAAGGAAAAAGCGAACATCGAAGATAATCGTGGAAGATTTTATTAATTGATGATTTTTGATTGATGATTGTAGATTGGCTCTGCAAAATCCAATCAATCTACAATCAAAAATCTAAAATCTTCAATCAGAAATCCACAAGTTAATTGCTGATTGTAGATTGAGGATTGTAGATTGGTTCTGCAAAATCCAATCAATTTTCAATCAGAAATCTAAAATCTTCAATCAGAAATCCATCAATAAAAAAGTCCGGCTCATCGCCGGGACTTTTTTATTTGTGATTCAATCAGCAATCAACAATCTACAATCAACAATTCTAAAGCCCAATTACTTTATCTGTTCCTCCTGAATGGCAGCTGTTGCAGGAACTACCGCGACGAGAGGCGCTGTATACATTTTGTCCATCGGCATCATAAGAAGCCCAAAGCCAACCACCATCAGATCTTGAATCAGCCGGAGCTTTATACATTACATCACGTGCAGTGACAGTTCCGGATGCATCTAAATATTCTTTTACGAGGACCGAACTTGCAGGGAAGACAGCAGGAAGAGAATGGAAGGAATCATTGCACGCATCGGCAGCAATGTGATTCATACGAATCCTGAAGGCAGGGGCTTGCGACAAACGTGAATCTGTACTGTGTACATCCACATTCACAAGGTCATTCGAGTTTGCCAGACTGATCAATGCATTGTCAGATAAACCCGGAGAATCATCTTTCTCACGTGAACAGGAAGAAACAGCAAATACGAATGCTGCAATGGAAAGGCTTAAGAGTAGTTTGTTTTTCATGGTCCTTGGTTTTTTGTAAACGAAAGATAACAGGAAGCCCCTGCGCAATTGTCTTAAAATTGTCAGCCTTCATGTTGAAGATGAAGAACTTACAGAGGTGATCTATTTTTAAGCTGTTTTCAGGGATTTTAGAAAATCAAACTTGTTAAAGTCCTTAAGTTAATTGGAAAAAACAGGGTAAGCTATTTTATAGACGGGGGACGGGGGACGGAAGTAAAAAGGGGAAAAAATTAAACTTCAGGAACATTAAATATAAAGCCGACGCCGAAGACATTTTCAATACTCAGGTTCGGATCATCTTTCAGGTATTTGCGAATCTTGGAAATAAAGACATCCATACTTCTTCCAAAAAAATAATCGTTCTCGCCCCAGATGGCCTTTAGGAGCTCTTCCCTCCTGACCTTCCGGTTTCTTTGCGCGTACAGATAATTCAGTATCTCACATTCCTTTTCTGTTATTCTTCTGTTGATGCCATTGAGTGAAATCAACTGATTGGTATAATCAAAAGTGTATTTACCGATCTGAACTATTTCAGTTGATGCAAGAGAAGTTGTTCCGGGCATACGGCGCACAACAGCTTTGATTTTCCAAAGCAACTCCTCTTCATCAAAAGGTTTGGTGATGTAATCATCCGCGCCGAGATCATAGCCTTTTAATTTATCTTCCTTCAGAGATTTCGCGGTGATGAAAATCAGCGGTACTGTTTTATTGATTGAACGGATCGCCTTCGCGAGAGTAAAGCCGTCCATCTTGGGCATCATCACATCGAGCAGACACAAATCAAACTGTCCGCCTTCGAATGCTTTTAATGCAAGTTCTCCATCCTTACACAACTTTACATCATAGCCTTCCGCTTCCAGATAATCTACCAGCAAGACGCCCAAATTCAGATCGTCTTCTGCCAATAATATTCTGATTTTCTCCTTAAGCATTCGGCAATGTAACAGTAAATGTGGTTCCCTTTCCGGGAGTACTTTCAAGATCAATCTTACCCTGATGCAATTCTACAATCTTTTTGATATAGGACAAACCCAAACCAAATCCTTTCACGTCGTGCACATCACCAGTTGGTACACGGAAAAATTTCTCGAAGACTTTCTTCTGGTATTCTTTTTCTATACCGATTCCTTTGTCTGAAACCACAAGGATGAATTGTTTTTCATGATTATGAGTGCGAACGGAAAGTTCCGGTTTTTCCGGCGAATATTTGATGGCATTGTCGACCAGATTATACAATGCATTTACCAAATGCGTCTTATCTCCGAATATTACCGGGTTTTCCGCATCCAGATTCAGTTTTAATTCTCCTTGTTTATTTTCAATCTGGATGCTGATGTATTTTATCGCCTCACGAATAAGTTCGTGAACATCCAGTTCAGTTTTGCGCAATGGAATTTCGCCACGCTCCAATGCTGTCATGCTCAGCACCTGCTCCACCTGCAATCTCAGCTTCTCGTTCTCCGCGAGAATGATTTCAGAATAATGTTTGATCTTTTCCTCCTGCCTGTTCGATGCATCCTTCGTGATCATTTTCCCTGCAAGAGCGATATTGGTCAGCGGAGTTTTGAATTCATGCGTCATGTTGTTCAGGAAATCATTGGTATGTTCCGACAATCTTTTCTCCCTCATCAGCAACAGAATTGTTCGCCAGAACATAATCAACACCACAAGAATCAGGATGACAGATGTGATGAACATCGGTCCCATTTCCTGAACGATGAATTGTCTTTTCTCCGGTAAAAAAAGATTTAATTCAAGTCCGTTCCTTGTGGCTTCTTCTTCAAGACGTTTTTTGTAAACATTATTCTTCAAACCGCTATTGTTCTGCGCTGCCGTTTCTCCCGGCTTCTTCACTTCGAAATAATAATCGATGTGAAAATTATAGAAGTCCATGTAATTGGTGAGCAAAGAATCCGTTTTGTGAATTTCATTTCTGCCTACACACACTTCCATATTTCTGCACGCGTTTGTATCCGCGGCAAGTGCCTCCGCGGTGCGGGAAAGAACCATGTTGGCCTTTTCATTAAAAATCTCCTCCTTGATTCTCGCGGTATGAATCATCCAGTTTACCTGGATAATGAGAACGATCAAAAGCGCGACGGATGAAATGGAGATAAAAACAGTAGTGCGGTTGAGCTTCATTTGATGTTTCAAAAATAGCCAATTTCAGGAGGGAAAACCACCCATTAACAACTCATTAACAACAGAATAACTCCCGAATAACAAGATTCGCGATGAGGACGGGCTACATTTGAATTATAAATTAACTGTTCATGAGAAGATTTATTCTTTCTCGCTGTTACAAAAACTCATAACATTCATTAAATTTAAACCTATGAAATACAATGCAACCGCTGTACTGCTTCTCTTTGTTATCGTTACAGCCTTGGGTCAAAATATCAATTCTCAACAATTGGTTTCCTACGTACAGGATTCCGTCTACAATAAACCGGCACCGAATGCTGTTCCACAATTTTATTTCGAATTAAAAGGAACGTATTTACACCCGGTAAAACAAAGTCGGCTCCTTGCCGCGAAATCATTGGGAGATTTGAGCTCCGGCTATCCAAAAAACTGGCTGAAAGAATATGTCTCCGCGGAAATCAAAAGCAATCATCAGGGAAAATTTCAAAAGGCTACTTCAGCGAATGATCGTCTCACTGCTGAACAAACAAACATGATCCGCGGACTCGGAATTGAAGATGAAATTTTTATCAACGTAGATTACAAATCCATGAATGCCGTTACTGAGAAAACAGAAATCCGTTCGATGAATTATTCGATGACAGTTGTTCCTGAAACGGAAGCGGAATTTATTGGCGGATTCGGATCCATGAAAAAATATTTTCGGGAGAATGTCATTAATCCCATTGCAGCTGCTAACCCTGAGAACATCCGTCAAAGCAAAGTACGTTTTACTGTGAACCCTGATGGCAGCATCAGCAACACACGTGTCATCAGGACTTCCGGTGATCCTGAAACCGATACATTGATCATGAACCGTATCAACAAAATGCCGAAATGGAAGCCGGCACAAAATCTCCAGGGTGTAAAAATCAAGCAGGATTTTGAATTTATCCTCTACACCGGAAATGAAGGTTGTTGAGTATTGCTGAATTAGATTTTTTTTCAGAACATTTGCATCAGGTCGGGAGATATCATTTTCCGGACCTGATCTGATGAAAGGCAAAATTTACAATCTGCTTCTTGTAGTTTCTTCTTTGTTTGGATATCTGGAATGGGGAAAAGAGAATCATCTTTTCCTTTTTCAGGCGGAAGCGGAGATCTTTAAAAAATTCTTTTCCAGCCCGGATTCAGTATTGCATCCATTTATCCTCCTGCCCTTTGCAGGACAAATTCTCCTGTTGGCAACTCTTCTTCAAAAACAGCCCAACAGAATCATGACATTCATAGGCCTCGGATGCATTGGAATTCTTCTGGCATTCATGCTCTTCGTCGGCTGCCTCAGCCTGAATGTAAAAATCATTTTGTCGACACTTCCTTTTTTAATTATCGCTTTTCTTACGATCAAATTTCAGAGGTCGAATAAAGGGAATACTAGTATTTGAAAAGTGGTTGAAAGGTTTCGCCCCAATGGGGCGAAACACATAGTATAGAAACTCAACGAAGAATCTGCAATCTATAAGCATCAAGCTTAATGAAGATGAAAAGCAGAATGGTGAAGGACCACAGGGAAGAACCTCCGTAGCTGAAGAATGGCAATGGAATTCCTATCACCGGCGCGAGGCCGATGGTCATTCCGATATTGATCATGAGGTGGAAAAATAATATCGAAGCTACGCCATAACCATAGATCCGCGAATACTGCGATCGCTGTCGTTCCGCCACATAAATGATCCGTGCCAGAAGCGCCATGAAGAGCAGGATCACTACGGACGATCCGATAAAACCCCACTCCTCTCCTACCGTACAGAAAATAAAATCGGTGCTTTGCTCCGGTACAAAATCGTATTTCGTTTGTGTACCCTGCAGAAATCCTTTTCCCCAGAACTCCCCGGAACCTATCGCGATTTTACTTTGGTTCACATTGTATCCCGCTCCTTTCAGATCCGTTTGTTTGCCGAGCAACACATCAATACGTGTTCTCTGGTGAGCCTGCAAAACATTTCTGTATACATAATCCACACTGAACACTACACTCGATGCCAGCAAAGCGCCAATAACAATGACGAGAATATTCTTCCGTGTTTTTCGGATCAGGAAAAAGAAAACCAATGCGACGCCACCGATGATACTGAAGAGAACGAGTTGTTCCACCAGCAGCGTGAGCACAAAAAGCACGATGGTTAAAAATCCCAGCAACAAAATGTTTCCGGACAAACCTTCCCTGTAGAGTACGAAAATGAAGGCTCCGAATACCAATGCGGAACCGGTATCGTTCTGCAACAGGATAATTGCCATGGGAACACCGAGTAAAATCAGCGAAGTGATTTTTGTTCGCATGTCCTGCATCCGTATGTCGAGTGTGCTGAGGTATTTTGCCAGCGCCATGTTGGTGGCGAACTTGGCAAATTCCGCCGGCTGTAGTTTGAACGAACCGATATCAATCCAGCCATAGGATCCTTTTACATCCCTTGCAAAAGCGAAAGTCGAGAGCAATAACAAAAGCATCGCTCCGTAAATCGGATAGGAAAACGCGGCGTAGAATTTTCCGTCGATCACCAGGATCATGAGCGCTAGCACAAGTGCGCCTGCAATCCAGATGGTTTGTTTACCATAATTCTGACTGAGGTCGAAAATGCTCTGATGATCTTCATTGTACACAGCGGCATAAATGTTCAGCCAGCCCATCACCACCATGAGCAGGAACATACCGACCATGAGCCAGTCAAGATTTTGCAATATGCTTTTCTCGTTACGCAATTTTATTTGTTCTTTTTCACTACAGGTGTAATGAGAGGTGATTGAGCTGTTTTGGCAATGGCTTTCAGACTGTCTTTCTTCTGTTCGGCCGCGCGTTTCTCTAAATAAAATTTAGGTTGAACCACGCCTTCGAGCATTCGTTTTTCCAATTCAGGACGTGAAATGGTATCGCTGAGATATTTTTCAATCATCAAACTCGCGATAGGCGCGCCCCAGTCGGAACCCCAGCCTCCGTTTTCAACCATGATGCCGATGGCGATTTTCGGATTCTCACGCGGAGCGAAACCAACGAACAAACTGTGATCTTTCCCGTGCGGATTCTGAGCTGTTCCTGTTTTACCACAGATGGTGATGCCTTTGATTTTAGAGCCCGCGGCTGTTCCTGATTCCACCACACTTTGCATACCCTGGATCACAATCTCGTAATATTTCGGATCAATATCCGTATAATTTTTTTCCGTGAAGTGTTTGTCGGGCGTCCTTACCTCATCGATTTTCTTTACGATATGCGGAATGTAAAGTATCCTTTGTTGGCGATGATGCACATCGTGTTTGCCATCTGTAGTGGAGTAATTCCCAACTCTCCCTGACCGATCGAAAGCGAAACTACTGTTGATGAACGCCATCTTCCTTTGCCGAAATATTTATCATAGTACTGAACCGTAGGCACGTTTCCCTTCAACTCCTGCGGAAGATCCGAGAACAAACGTTTTCCGATCCCAAAAGTCAATACATGGTTTCTCCAGTTTTCATAGCCTTGTTCTGTTGAGCTGAATTTCTTCTGATCAACAATGCTTCTGAAAACATAACAGTGATAGGTGTTACAGGAATGAGCAATCGCTGATTCCAATGCCAGCGAACCATGCCGCGCGTCGCATTTGACAGTCTGGCTGCCCATGTGATATCCTCCATCACAATAATAACTGGTTGAAGCGTTGAGCACTCCTTCCTGTTCTCCGATGAGGTCATTGATGAGTTTGAATGTTGATCCGGGAGGATAATAGGCCATCAATGCGCGGTTGAAAAGAGGCTTTGTCGGCTCCTTCAACAACAAGGCATAATTTTTTGTACGGGCACGACCCACCAATAAATTCGGATCATAGGATGGGTTGCTGACACAGGCAAGAATTTCTCCCGTGGAAGGTTCTATCGCTACTACCGCTCCGACTTTATTCGCGAAAAGTCTTTCTCCGTATTCCTGAAGATCACGATCAAGGGAGAGCGTAAGATTTTTACCTGCTACAGAAGCCGTATCGTATTTACCGCCCATGTAACTTCCTTTCTCACGATTGAACACGTCGACCATTACCCTTCGGCTTCCACGTACTCCGCGCAGACTGGATTCATAGGATTGTTCTATTCCACTTTTACCGATGTAATCACCATCGCGGTAGTATGGATTTTTTCTGGTGATGCTGCTGTCGACCTCACCGATGTAACCAAACAAATGCGCCGCGATCGGCGTAGGATATTTTCGCAGGGTTCGTGGCTGAACGAAGAAACCCGGGAACTTGTAAAGTTTCTCCTGCAAGGTCGCATAGGTTTCAACCGATAATTGTTTTTCAAACAAAGATGGTTTTACCGGCGAATACGCCCGGGCTTTTTTGTATTTCTCGGTATAATCTTCAGGCGTGATACCGATGAGCTGACACAGTTCCAGCGAATCGGCCATGTGTTTTGCCTGCTTCGGGATGATCATGAGATCATATACAGGTTCATTGTATACAAGCAGTTTTCCTTTACGATCGTAGATGAGTCCGCGTGAAGGATATTCGATGACAAGACGCTGCACATTATTTTCCGCGGATGTTTTATAACTGTCGTCAATGACCTGGATATAGAACAGCCGCATCAGATAAATCAACCCGACGGAAAAAAAGATGAAATAAATTACTGTCTGTCTACCCGATGAGACGTTCATTTCGTTTTGAGGATCTTCCGAAGAGGTATTGTCCGAGCAGAATGATTACAACCGTAATTGCCGCGTTGAGTACGACCCTGAACAGTGTGATAAAAATTCACTGAACCGGAATACTTCTACATAAAAGTACACGAGATGATGCAATACGACCAAAATGGAAACATAAGTTATAAACCAGTTGAAACCCATGACCTGTGGGCTCAGACTGGTTTCCGCTTCGTATCCGTCGCGTGGAGCGATGAGACGTAAAATTCCCGGTCTGGCAAAGGCGACAAAAACGGAAGCCGCGGCATGCATTCCGCTTGTATTTCCGAACATATCAATTGTTAAACCGATGAATAATCCGAGCACGAGAAGCAACCACTTTGGTGTTTCGATGGGCAACATCAGAATGAACAGGATGTAGACATACGGATTGAAGTAGCCACTCCATTGGATATGGTTCAGCACCAGAACCTGGATAGCGACCAGGAACAAGAAACGAAATACATTTTTTAAAATTTTAATGATCATTCGGCTGATTTTCTTCCAGTTTCCTTTGTTCGTCCTTGTACAGGTTGCTTATAATATATACATAGGTGAGGTTTCCAAAACTGGTGGATAATTTCACTCTGATGTCCTGGAAATTATTTCCCGTATTCGGATCAACTTCGTCTACAGTTCCAATCATTACGCCTTCCGGAAAAATGGAAGAAAAGGAACTTGTAACTATGGTATCGCCCAGACTAATCTTTACATGTTTCGCGATATCTGTCAATATCCCATGTGTAGCATCCTGTCCTTCCCAGACCATGGAACCGATGTATCCGCTCTTTTTAAAACGGGCGCTGATCCTTGTGTCTTTGTGCAAGAAAGAGAGCACAGAGCAATAATGTTCAGAGACATCTTTCACAATCCCTACAATACCTTCAGCGGAAACAACACCCATCTCAGGTTTAATTCCCTGCATGGAACCTTTGTTCAATGTCAGGTAATTGTTTCTTCTGTTGATGGAATTATTCACCACTTTGGCTGTAAGAAATGTATACTGTTGTTTGTGGATCGTATCAACGACCAGTTGTTTGAGGGCACTGTCGATATAAAATACATCCGGAATGAGCGTACGCAGGGAAGCGTTTTGTCTTGACAAAGCATCATTGGCAGCACGGAGATTGATGTATTCCGTAACCGCGCTCACCATGGTATTTACTTCAGCGGCTACTTTGTTCGTTGAATTAATAAAACTCGCGCGCTGAAAATTATTATTCTGAACAATAAGATACCCGCTGAATGCCTCCAGGATCAGAAAAAATGAAGAAATTATATTTCCAGAGAAAGAGGAAGAGGTTACGCATCTATTCCGGGTATCGGGTTCTTGGTTCCGGGTTTCGGGTTCCGGGTTATCGTACTAATTTATCACAATGTCATTTGCTATTTTCCTTAAGCAAGGACTTTCCATTCAATCAAACAATAAGATCAATTGCTTACCCAACAACACGGAACTCAGAACTCTGAACCCGGAACACAATCAAGGTATGAGGAATTTAAACCGTCCAATATTCTTCAAAGCAATTCCGGTTCCGCGTACTACGGCGCGGAGAGGATCTTCGGCAACGTGAACAGGAAGCTTTGTTTTCATCGCGATGCGTTGGTCGAGTCCACGGAGCAGGGCTCCTCCACCTGTGAGATAGATTCCTGTGCGGTAAATATCCGCCGACAATTCCGGTGGTGTCATTTCAAGAGCTTTCAGAATCGCTTCTTCAACTTTTGAAATGGATTTATCGAGCGCATGAGCTATTTCAGAATAGCTCACGGTGATTTCTTTTGGAATACCGGTCATGAGGTCACGTCCGTGTACAGCAAAATCCGGCGGTGGATTTTCAAGTTCAGGCAATGCGGAGCCAACTTCTATTTTGATTCGTTCAGCGGAACGTTCACCGATGAGGATATTGTGCTGACGACGCATGTAATCCCAGATATCGTTGGTGAAGCCGTCACCGGCAACACGGATAGACTGATCGCAAACGATTCCACCGAGCGCGATCACCGCGATTTCACTGGTACCACCACCGATATCGATGATCATATTTCCCATCGGCTCTTCCACATCGATACCAATACCGATCGCGGCTGCCATTGGTTCGTGGATCAGGTATACCTCTTTGGCGCCGGCATGTTCCGCGGAATCCCGCACAGCACGCTTTTCCACTTCGGTGATACCGGAAGGAATACAAATAACCATTTTCAAAGACGGTGTAAACAAAGCGCCTTTGGGATTGATCATTTTTATCATTCCACGGATCATGTGCTCCGCGGCATCGAAGTCGGCAATTACTCCGTCTTTCAATGGCCGGATCGTCTTGATGTTTTCATGGGTTTTCCCATGCATCATCATTGCCTGTTTACCAACAGCGATGACTTTACCGGTCATCCGGTCGATCGCGACAATAGACGGTTCATCCACAACAACTTTATCGTTGTGAATAATCAGGGTATTTGCCGTACCGAGGTCAATGGCAATTTCCTGGGTTAAAAAATCGAACACTCCCATGAATCGTATTTAGGATAGTTGATGATAAATAAATATTCTTTCGGATTCGACGGATTCCGGCTTTCGCCTCGATCCGGGAATTTTAATGTTTGAAATGCCTCACTCCTGTCAGCACCATGGACATCCCATGTTGATCGCAATAATCGATGGACTCCTGATCTTTGATAGATCCGCCCGGTTGGATGACTGTTTTTATTCCCGCCTTATCAGCTATTTCCACACAATCCGGAAAGGGGAAAAATGCATCACTCGACATCACTGCGCCTTTCAGTTCAAATCCAAAATGACGCGCCTTTGCAATAGCTTGTTGCAAAGCATCCACTCGGGAAGTCTGACCTGTACCACTGGCCAACAGTTGTTTGTTTTTGGCAAGAACGATAGTATTGGATTTGGTATGCTTCACGATTTTGTTTGCAAACTCCAAATCAGATACTTCTACGGCAGTTGGGGCTATTTTAGTTACTGTTTTCATATCCTTTGCAGTCTCGCTAAGGATATCACGGTCTTGTTGTACAACACCGTTCAGTAAGGTACGAAACTGTTTAGCAGGAAGGGTCTTGCTTTTTTGAACCAAAAGAATGCGGTTTTTCTTTTGTTTAAGCACTTCCAGAGCCTCAGGAGTAAAGGAAGGCGCAATTAATACCTCAAAAAAGAGCTGATTCATCGCCTCAGCACTCGTTTTTTCTATTTCCCGGTTGGCAATAATTATTCCTCCAAAAGCTGAAACCGGGTCTCCGGAAAGAGCATCTGTCCAGGCTTCGGAAATAGTATTCCTGGAGGCAATTCCGCAGGCATTGTTGTGTTTCAGAATAGCAACTGTGGGTTCGGAAAATTCTGACATCAGGCTGACTGCGGCATCTATGTCCAGCAGATTGTTGTAAGACAATTCTTTACCATGAAGCTGCTCAAACATGTCTTCCAACTTTCCGTAAAACCTCGCCTGCTGATGCGGGTTTTCTCCATAACGCAGGGATCTTGATTCCAGTATACTTTGGCGGAAAATATTTACAGACTGATCGGCATTGAAATAGTTGAAAATCGCTGTATCGTAATGGGAGCTTACGGCGAAAGCCTGAAGAGCCATTTGTTTTCTGTCTTCCAGCGAAGTCTGACCTTCCTGTTTTTCAAGAATATTCAGTAAAAAAGAATATTGATCCACGGAAGGAATGATCAGGACGTCCTTGAAATTTTTTGCAGCAGCCCGGATTAGGGAGATTCCGCCGATATCGATCTTTTCTATGATGCTTTGTTCGTCAGAACCTGAAGCGACTGTCGATTCGAAAGGATAAAGATCAACAACCACAAGGTCGATCTCAGGTATCCGGTATTCCTCCATTTCAGTGATATCGGAAGAGTTTTCTCTCCGGCTCAGGATTCCACCAAAAATTTTGGGATGAAGGGTTTTTACACGCCCGCCCAGAATGGAAGGATAATCCGTTACGTTTTCTACTGCTACTACAGGCAATTTTAGTCCTTCGATAAAATCCTGCGTGCCACCAGTAGCATAGAGGGTCACTCCCAACTCATGCAGGCGGCGGACAATGGATTCAAGATGGTCTTTATGATAAACGGAGATCAGGGCGCTACTGATCTTTTTCAATGATTTCATCCCTAAAAATTCAACTGCAATTTTATGAAAATTTAAGTGGCGATTTGCGAAGCATGAAAATTAATTTCAGGAATAAATTTCTTCTGATAACCGAATTGAATAAAGGTAAATAACCTGTTGAAACATCAAGCTCCGTAGGGATTAGAAAGACCAATGAAAATTTCAAAACTTTTTTAAACACGGATTGTTTATATACTTGAAAGATGTGGAAAAAATTCCCCAAATTCTTTGACCGAATTTTATTGGATGGCGTGTGAATTGATGGTTAGTACATGAAGGGTCGGTGGAGCACCGGCCCTTCTGCTTAATAAGACTTGACCCGCCGTTTTCCTTTTCCAGCGTTAATTTACGTTAAACAAATTGCCAATTCGGTCAGAGTCTTACTTTTGTTGCAAGATATGACAACAAGATTCTGGCTTTTTCTTCGTTTGTTCCGTGAGAGTTTTTTATTCGCGTTTGAAGCGCTTCGGGTAAACAAACTTCGGACGATCCTTTCTTTACTTGGAATTACCATCGGAATTTTCGCAATCATTTCCGTTTTCACTGCGACTGATGCATTGGAAACAAAAATCAAATCAGATGTTGCTACACTTGGCAACAATGTGATTTATATCCAAAAATGGCCTTGGGTTCCTGAAAATGAAGGGGATGAATATCCCTGGTGGAAATACATCAACAGGCCACTTCCCGGAATTAAAGAGATGATTGAGATTCAGCGAAAAGCAGAGACCGCCGAAGCTCTTTCCTATGTGGCAACTCTTGGGAACCAGACCATAAAATTCGAAAGCAATTCCATTGAAAACGCCCTTGTACTCTGTGTTTCCCATCAGTATGACAAAATCAAAACTCTGGAATTAAAAGACGGTCGGTATTTCACCGAAAGTGAAAGCAACAGCGGTAAACCCATTGCATTGATTGGTGCTGATATCGAAGCAGGACTTTTTCCAAAAGGAGATGCTGTCGGAAAATCCATCACCATCCGGGGATTTAAAATCAATATAATCGGAGTCATCAACCGGGAAGGTAGCAGTATGGTTGGGAATTCTTCAGATAACCAGATTATTGTTCCCGTAAATTTTGCCAGGAACCTTGTCAATCTGCGAAGCGACAATGTTGACCCCTATTTCATGGTGAAAGCAAAAGAAGGTATCAGTACCATTGAGCTGAGAGATGACCTGCGCGGAAGTATGCGTTCGATCCGCAAATTGAAACCAAAAGAGGAAGATGATTTCGCGCTGAATGAAACCAGCCTGCTGACCAATGGTTTGAAAGAGCTTTTCAGCACCCTGAACATCGCGGCCTGGATCCTGGGTGGATTCTCCATTCTTGTCGGAGGTTTCGGTATCGCGAATATCATGTTTGTTTCCGTCAGGGAACGAACACCCATCATCGGCATCCAAAAATCACTCGGCTCCAAAAGCTATTTCATTTTGCTTCAGTTTTTAGTTGAATCAATCGTGCTTTGCATTTTTGGTGGAATATTTGGACTGATCCTTGTTTTTTTGATTTCAATGGTCGCCACATCAATTGCTGATTTCAATTTTGTCCTTACAACCGGCAATATTACCATGGGACTTTTAATCTCTGCCGTAATTGGAATTATCAGTGGATTTATTCCAGCTTTACAAGCCTCTCAAATGAACCCGGTTGACGCGATTCGCGCATCCTGAAACAGGAATCTTCTTAACTTTTTCCTGAACAAGCATTCATTTTCACGCAATTAGTTCATAATCAGTGCGTCTGATAACTAATTCACATTCATAACAATCATAACTTAAGCGTTGCGAATCAATATCTCTTTTCATTTTTTTTTAAGTTTGCCTGAATGCTTTATGACACCAAATTGAGGCGCGCATATGTTTGAACCTGGTAACTATATGAATACATTCTTCCGGAGTCTTTTCTTCATTTCCCTGATTATTTTTTCCGGATGTAGTTCGGATCGTCAGGGTGATGAGATCGGGGCTTTGAAAAATACAAGTTACCCTGAGGTTTATGAGGTGCGTAAAAATGAAATTTTTGTTTCACCGAATGTTCGTGGTCCTGAAGACAAATCGGTTTTTGCTCCCAGAGTGGCGACACCCTGGCAAAAATATTCCGGTGGATCCTCGAATCGCATGGCAATCCTCGTTACTGATACGACTGCCTCCTGGCTTGGAGTTGCTCATGGTTTAAAAAGCATAGGGATTCCATTCATTATCACCACAGATTATAAAAAAGCGCTGGAACACAAAGTGGTGATGGTGTATCCGATTATCTCAGGGGCAGCGCTTTCACCGGATGCTTTGCAGGCGCTGGCAGCATTTCCAAGAAATGGTGGTACTCTGATCGGTATACAGGTTCTGGGTGCATTGAATGAAGTGTTTGGCTTCGAAGAACCGATTCCATCCAAACAACATTTCGAAATTATCATCAAACCGGATTCCGGAAACGCGCTCACGAGCGAATTTACCGATCCAAAAGAAATGCAGATTTCTCTTGGCAACAAGGAGCGTTTCAAAGAAACAATCGGAACCTACAGCTATTCCAAGACACAGCTCCCTCCTATTGCCGTGTATGAAGATAAATCAACAGCCATCTCTCAACGCTTTTATGAATTCGGCAAAGCATATGCATTCGGTTTTGATATCGGTTTTCTTTTTATGAAAGGACACAATGGGAGACATGAGGATTTCAACAGATCTCCAATCAATGATTTTGAGCCGACGATTGATGTGATCCTTCGATTACTCAAAAACATTTACCTCAACAGCGACAGAGACGCGATGACTTTGTGTTCTGTTCCTTACAATAAGGAGCTTTCTGTTTGCATCACACACAACATCAATTTCAGAACAGCTTTGGAAGAATCTCTTGATTTTGCAAAAGAGGAAAAAAAGCTTGGGATACATTCCACTTACTTTATTCAAACAAAATACATCCGCGATCGCAATGCGTCCATCTTCAACAACAATGATGATTTCAAAAAACTGAGAGAATTGTTTGCCGCGGGAATGGATTTGCAAAGTAACTCTGTCTCCGGTTCTCCTTTGTTTGATCAGTTCGAACAGGGAACCGGTGAAGAAGTTTATCCCGACTATCGTCCATACGTGATGGCCTGGGACAAGACTTACAAAGGAAGCATCTTTGGTGAAATGCGTGTCAGCCGTTTCCTCATCGATCATTTTGTTCCGGTAAATAACAGCATGTGTTTCCGTTCAACACATCTGTATACTCCATTCACATATCCTCAAAGTCTGCTCGCAACAGGTTACCGTTTCAGCAGCTCTGTTTCCGCAAATGGTTCACTGACACATTTCCCCTTCCAGATGAATTACAACAGGGAGTATGATGCCGAACTGGACGCTTTTGAATTCCCGCTCACAGATGACGATGAAATTCCGCCGTATACTTTTGATCGTGCAGCTTCAGCGATTCGACTTGCGAAGAAAATTGCCCGTTATGGAGGATGTTATATCGGACAGGTTCATCCGAATTCAACCGGACTTAAAGTTGAAAAAGCTTTCATCTCAGCCATGGGCGACCGCGCATGGTATGGCACCATCCGTGATTTTGGTTTATGGTGGGCAGCACGTAATGAAGTGACCCTTGATATCAGCAAAGAAGGTGGCCGTCGTGTGGTAATCGTAAATGTTCCTAAGCGGATGGAAGGCCTCGCGATCATGCTGCCAATCCGTTCTACTCCTGTTGCAGTAGAAGGCGGAGGCAAATATTCTGTCGATGGCAAGCTGATTATTTTTGAACTTGCCGAAGGGCAAATCCGCATTACACTCGACAACTAATTTTTTCTCTAAAAAAATCAGACCAGAACGCCCAGAATTTTCTGGAGCATTTCATTGGCATGATCTACGGTGTCCATGTCTTTCATGGTGAGAGACAATTTCGACTTCTCTTCTTTTAAACGACAACGGTGAGCATTACCCTGCACAAATTTTAGTACAGAAGTAAATATTTCAGATTGATAAAAAGGCGAAGCCTGGTTGCTCACGAAGTATCCGATGAACCTCTTATTCTTCAAAACTATTTTTTCAAATCCCAGTTTTTCCGCAAGCCAACGCAATCGAATCGTATTCAACAATTCCCTAGCAGGCGCAGGCAAAGGCCCAAAACGGTCGCGTAGTTTATCTTCATACTCTTTTAATTGTTCTTCATTCTGTAGACTGTCGAGATCTTTATAAAGCACCAATCGTTCAGTGACATTGTTGACGTAGTCGGAAGGCAATAATATTTCAAGGTCAGTATCAATCTGACAATCGGTTACAAATTTCCTTTCCCTCACTTCCTCCTGATACAATTCGGAGAATTCTGTTTCCTTCAATTCCTGCAATGCTTCGTCGAGAATTTTGTGATACATCTCAAAACCAATTTCAGAAATGAATCCGCTTTGTTCTCCGCCAAGTAAATTCCCGGCTCCACGGATATCAAGGTCGCGCATGGCTACATGAAATCCGCTTCCAAGATCAGAAAACTCTTCAATGGCTCGCAATCTCTGTCGTGCTTCGTTAGTCAGAACAGTTGTTGGAGGAGCAAGTAAATAACAGAAGGCCTTTTTATTGGAACGTCCTACCCTTCCCCGCATCTGGTGCAAATCGCTCAATCCAAAATTCTGAGCCTGGTTGATAATAATTGTATTCGCATTCGCGATATCCAGTCCGGATTCAATGATGGTTGTTGCTACAAGCACATCATATTGTCCTGCTACAAAATCCATCAGGATCTCTTCCAGCTTATCACCGTCCATTTGTCCATGGCCAACAGCTACTTTTATTCCGGGCACCAATTTTTCAAGTAGCGCAGCCATATCGTGAATATCCTGAACACGGTTATGCACGAAAAACACTTGTCCTCCCCTGCTGATTTCATAATCAATCGCTTCACGAATAATTGTTTCATCGAAGGTGTGCAACTCGGTTGTAACAGGATATCTGTTTGGAGGAGGTGTAGTAATGATGCTAAGGTCCCGGGCTCCCATGAGAGAAAACTGCAAGGTCCTCGGAATCGGTGTCGCGGTGAGCGTGAGTGTATCAACATTGACCCGAATCGCTTTTAACTTCTCCTTGGCCGCGACACCAAACTTCTGTTCCTCATCAATGATCATCAAACCGAGGTCTTTAAATTTCACATCCTTGCCAAGCAAACGATGTGTTCCGATGATGATATCAATTTTACCCGAAGCAAGTTTTTCCAATGTTTCCTTTTGCTTCGCGGCGCTCTTAAAACGATTGATGTAATCAACTGTACACGGAAAATCCTTCAGCCGGTCTCTAAATGTATTGTAATGTTGCAAGGCAAGAATGGTAGTCGGCACCAATACCGCGGCTTGCTTTCCATCCGTCACTGCTTTGAAGGCAGCTCTGATCGCGACTTCCGTTTTACCAAAGCCTACATCCCCACAAACCAGACGATCCATGGGATATTCCTTTTCCATGTCCCGTTTTACATCACGAGTGGATTTTACCTGGTCGGGGGTATCTTCATAGATAAAACTAGCTTCCAGTTCATTTTGCAAATAAGTATCCGGTGAAAACGCGAATCCTCGTGTCGCTTTTCGTTTCGCGTACAAAGCGATCAGATCCTTCGCGATGTCTTTGACTCGTTTCTTGGTTTTCTGTTTTAAAGTGGACCACGCTGAAGATCCGAGTTTGTGCAGCGAAGGTACTGCTCCGTCTTTCCCGGAATATTTCGCGATACGATGCAGTGAATGAATGCTCACATACAAAATATCATTGTCTCTGTAAACCAGTCTGACAGCCTCCTGTGGCTTGCCATTCACATCAATCATCTCCAGACCTGCAAAGCGTCCGACACCATGATCAATGTGAGTTACATAATCACCGGGTTTCAATCCGGATAATTCCTTAATCGTTAAAGCTTCACTTCTGCTGTAATTTTTCTTTAAACGAAAACGATGATACCTGTCAAAGATCTGGTGATCCGTGTAACAGGCCAGTTTCATTTCATGGTCAACAAAGCCCTCGTGGAGGGACAAATGCAATGTTGTAAATTCGACTTTATTCTTAAGTTGATTCTTTTTTTCAAGGTCATCAAAGATGGCATACAATCTTTCGATTTGCCTGGGAGAATCCGCGAATAGAATATTTTTTATTCCCTGCTCCTGATTTTTCTGCAGGTTACCGATCAGTAATCCAAAATTTTTATTGAAAGATGGTTGTGGTGAAATGTGAAAAGAAAACGACTCACCTGAAGTATAATAAAACCTGCGCCCGAATTCTACAACAGGAAATTTCTCAAACCTGCTAAGCAATTCCGCCGGAGTATCGAATATCAAATTCAAATCATCCGGAGAATATGTTTTTGTCTCCCGGATATTTTCTTTTACTTTTTCAATCTGTTGTTCAATATAAGTCACAGCGGCATTCATGTCCTTGAACCAGACAACAGCGGAAGGCGGAATGAAATCAAAAAAAGAAGCGCGGCTATCCTCCACCAGCTTCTTTTGCACATTGGGCATGATGGTAATGTGGTTCATCGCCTGCACCGACAGCTGTGTTCCCGGATCAAAAGTGCGGATGCTCTCCACTTCATCCCCGTAAAATTCTATCCGATAAGGCAATTCAAACGCGAAAGAAAAAATATCGACAATACCTCCGCGAACAGAGAACTCTCCTGCCTGTGCAACGAAGTCGACATTTTCAAACTCATGATGAAGTAAAAATTCAGTGATGAACTCAACAGATATTTTCTCCCCAATACGCATCTCGATGGAATTCTTCTCGAGGTTGTGACGGGTCACTACTTTTTCGCAGATAGCGTCGGGATAGGTAACAACCAAAGTATTGGATCCACGGTTGAGACGCCCTAGTACTTCAGCGCGCATCAGGACATTTGCATTGTCCAGCTCTTCTATTTGAAAAGATTTCTTGTATGAAGAAGGAAAATATAGAGGCGGATTTTCATCGCGCAGATTTTCCAGGTTGTTCAGGAAATAAGCGGCTTCTTCCCGGTCGTTCAATACAATCACATGGGTCCGGGGCTCTCCTGCAGTAATAGCCGCGGCAATAAGAGCATCCGAAGAACCGGATAAGCCTTCCAGCCGGATCCGGTGCGCGAACGGCTCTAACAGTCTGGATTTAATAGAAATAACAATAGGCCGGGATGTATAAAATCCCAGCAATTCCTCTTTATTCATAAAATCAGGGCAAATACCCTTTTACAAAGGTCGGAAGATTTAAGGAAATTCAGGCAAACACTTTCGACGAAATGGAAAAATAATCCCTGACACTGAAAGCGGAATAAATCTCTTCTGAATAGGAAAAAACCACCTCGTTCCGTTTATTTGTAGATCAGGTGCCGACATGAACCATTTCAAAGTAATTCTTCTCCTACTCTTTCTGTTTGCTACGAAAGGTATAAATGCACAACCTTTTTTTGATGTGCTTTCCGTTTCAAATACCTATAGTTTTCCGGTAAAATCAGCAGAAAAAAATAAAAAGGAAATTCGCTCTTCCTATACGTGCGCTGATCTTTCGATCCCACTAAAACTCAAAGAAGATGTACTTGTTTTTAGTCCGGGGTACGAAAATTATTTTTTAAGTTTTCAGGATTCCACTCCTTCCGCATCTGTTCAGGGTTTCCGTTTGCCGGTAGCTTTCGTTCACAAATGGAAAAACAGTCTCTGGAAATCCACTTTTCTTGTGGTTGGAAGATCGAATGCAAACGTAAAAGATAATTGGAAAGAAGATTCGTACCAACTCGGTGCTGCGGCCATCATGGCTTATGAAAAGAAAAAAAACCTAATCTATAAATTTGGTCTCTATTATAACAGTGAGTTTTTCGGACCATTTTTTGTTCCTCTGCTGGGAATTGATTACAGACCTTCGGATCGCGTCAAAGTGTATGGTATACTTCCGGGAAGTATGAATATTGAATATAAATTTTCATCCATTCTTCGTGGTGGAGCTTTGTTCCGTTCCATCACCAGTAGCTATCGAGGCGGGCCTCATCAATTCCTCAAAAACAGCGACAATCAACTTCGATTATTCCTGGATTTTTACATCGCCAAAAACCATGTCATTTCACTGGAAGCAGGACATACTATTCTGCGCAGGATAAAACCAGGTCAGCGCATCAATGGCGATACCACTTATCCTGAATTTAAAACCACCGACGGTACACTTTTCAGAATTGCATATGCATTCCGTATCCGCCTGGATCAGGATGAACAAAAAAATTAATTCGATAAAATAGTATTGGAATATTTCTCTCTGAATATAAATAAAAGAGAGATCCTTACTGCGCCATCACCGGTGAGTACTTCATCATGAATTCTTCCGCCATGGTAACCATTTCGGCTGAACCGATAAACAAAGGAGTTCGCTGATGTAATGAAGTCGGTTGTAGATCAAGTATCCTGCGGAAACCATCCGATGCTTTACCACCGGCCTGTTCAATGATGAAGGCAAGCGGATTGCATTCGTACAAAATGCGAAGTTTTCCTTTGGGCGACTTTAACGTAGATGGATAAATGAAAATTCCGCCCTTTAAAAGATTCCGATGAAAATCAGCTACAAGTGATCCTATATATCTTGATGAATACGGACGATTGGTTTTGCTGTCTTCAACCTGCACAAACTTTATATATTGCTTGACTCCATCCGGAAAATGCACATAGTTTCCTTCGTTGATGCTGTAAATAACTCCATTCTTTGGACAAACCATGTCGGGATGTGAAAGACAAAACTCACCAATACTCGGATCAAGTGTAAAGCCATTCACACCTTTTCCGGTTGTGTAAACAAGCATAGTTGATGAACCATAAATGATATAGCCTGCGGCAACTTGTTCAGTTCCTCTTTGCAGGTAATCCTTGTCTTCTACTTTGCCACTGAATGAAGTACGACGATAAATAGAAAATATTGTTCCGATGGAAACATTCACATCGATGTTTGATGAACCATCAAGAGGATCCACGCACACCACATATTTTGCATTCTTAGAAACTTCCGAATCAATGTGAATCAATCCCTCATTTTCTTCAGATGCGACTGCACAGGTTTCTCCACCGGCACTTAGGGCCGCGATAAATTGTTCATTGGCGTACACATCCAGTTTCTTTACTTTTTCTCCCTGCACATTGACGGTACCGAATTCTCCAAGAATATCCACCAGTCCGGCTTTATTCACTTCCCGGTTCACAATTTTAGCGGCAATACCAATATCTCTCAGGAGGCGGGATAACTCGCCTTTTGCATAAGGGAAATCTGTCTGACGTTCAATAATAAACTGGCCGAGGGTGGTTACTTTGTTCATATTTTTCAGAAATGATTAGGGCAAAGCTAAGAATTGATCGGACATTTCCTGAATTTCAGTGACTAAAATCACTCAAAAATGTTGATTTTCAATTGCAGGAACCTATTATTTAAGCCGTTGAAATCAATTATCTTCGCCCACAGGGCATCTATTCAAAATTGCCCTGAAATGGAATGCAAAAAGCCCAAAAAGCAATTCCTCCGCAATTAAATTTCTGATCCAGAATATGAGTAAATCCACAACTTTTCCAAAAGAAAAAATAAAAATTCTGCTGCTTGAGGGTGTCCACCCTGCTTCTTTAAAACTATTCAAGGACCATGGCTATACCGATATTGAGACTATATCTGCTGCTCTGAGCGATGCTGATCTGAAGAAAAAAATCAGCCAGGTTCATCTGCTCGGGATCCGTTCAAAAACACAACTAACGAAAGAAATAATTGCTGCAGGCTCACGTTTACTGGGTATCGGTGCGTTTTGCATTGGCACTAACCAGATCGATATGAATTCCGCTATTGAAAATGGCATCGCTGTTTTCAATTCACCTTTTTCGAATACCCGCTCTGTCGCGGAGCTCGTTATCGCGCATTGCATCAATCTGATGCGCAGAGTGATTGAAAAAAATGATGCCGCTCATCGTGGAGAATGGCTGAAAGAAGCCAGCGGGAGTTTTGAAGTACGCGGAAAAACACTGGGCATCGTCGGCTATGGACATATTGGTTCACAGGTTTCCGTGCTGGCGGAAAATATGGGAATGAAAGTGATCTTTTATGATGTAGAACCAAAACTTTCTCTCGGTAACGCTAGTTCCGTAAAAACACTGGATGAATTATTGAAGCAGTCTGATATCGTTACGTTGCATGTTCCAGGACTGTCGACAACAAAAAATCTCATCAACGATCAGCGTCTCGCGAAGATGAAAAAAGGAGCCTGCCTTATCAATTACAGCCGCGGTGATGTTGTGGATATTCCGGCAGTGAAGAAATCAATTGATTCAGGAAAGCTCGGCGGTTTTGCCGTGGATGTATTCCCAAGCGAACCCAAGAGCAATAAGGACCCATTTGTTTCTCCGCTGCAGGGACTCAGCAATGTTATTCTTACCCCGCATATAGGTGGTTCCACAGCCGAAGCGCAGGAAAATATTGGCCTTGATGTGGCCGGAAAATTAATCAGCTTTTTAGAAACAGGATCCACTACCGGTTCTCTTTCTGTTCCGGCATTGAGTTTACCTGTGCAGTACGATGCACACCGCTTATTACACATTCACAAAAATGTACCCGGTGTACTCGGAGAAATCAATGGAAAATTATCTCATCTGAATGTGAACATTCTCGGTCAGTATCTCAAGACGAATAACCAAATTGGTTATGTTGTTCTGGATGTCGACAAAAAGACTTCCGCGAAAGCGATGGAGGAATTGAAAAAGGTGAAACACACTATCCGGGTGAGGGAATTGTATTGATTTAAAATTAATCATCAAATTTATTTAACAGGCTTAGGATGGACGAAATCATTATCAGAAAAGGAAGAAAGGAAGACTTATCGGATGTACTCCGGTTAGTTTATGAATTGGCGGATTTTGAAAAGGCTCCGGATGCCGTTACCAACACCATTGCGGATATGGAAACGGATGGCTTTGGACCCCATCCTGTATTTGAATTTTATGTCGCGGAAGTAAACAAGGAAATTGCCGGCATTGCTTTGTATTACATCAAATACTCCACCTGGAAAGGAAAAGGATTGTATCTCGACGATCTCATCGTTACAGAAAAGCTCAGAGGAAAAGGCATCGGAAAAAAATTACTTGACGCTTTTATGCTGGAAGCGCAAAAAGCTGACGCGAAACAGGTTCACTGGCAGGTGCTCGACTGGAACACTCCGGCAATAGATTTCTATAAAAAAGTCGGCGCCAGCATTGAAGCGGAATGGCTTGACTGTAAAATGAGCGATGAACAGATTTATAATTACAAACCCTGAAATGCAAAACATTTCAGCTTTTGTAATGCATTAATTTACCAGAATATTTAAAATCAAGATTCTCTTATTCTCCCTATGAAAGTTTTCAAATTCGGCGGTGCTTCGGTAAAAGATGCAGAGTCCGTAAAAAATGTTGCCTCAATACTTTCCCTTCATAAAAAAGAGCGTCTCATTGTGGTTATTTCCGCCATGGGTAAAATGACTAACGCGCTTGAAAAAGTTGTTCATGCTTATTATAATCAGGATCCTGAACTCAAAAATTATATTGACGAAATAAGAAAATTTCATTTTTCAATTGTTGACGATCTCGGCTTTCCGGAAAACCATTCACTACGCCACGATCTTGAAAATTGTCTTGTTGAAATAGATTGGGCGACTGAAGAACCTCCTTCCAGAGGTTATGGATTCTCCTATGATCAAATTGTTGCACAGGGAGAACTAATGAGTACAAAAATCATCAGTGCATACCTGAGCTCTTTTGGAATCGCGAATGCATGGCTGGATGTACGGGATGTTTTGCAAACAGACAATACTTACAGAGAAGCGAAAGTGAACTGGGAACTGACTGGTCAATTAATCCGAAACAGAATACCGCAATTGCATGCAGATAATAATATCATCCTCACCCAGGGATTTATCGGCGCTACTTCTGAAAACTTCACAACTACTCTTGGTCGCGAAGGTTCGGATTACACAGCGGCTATATTCTCCTATTGCCTGGATGCAAAAGAAATGATCGTCTGGAAAGATGTGCCCGGAGTTCTCAGCGCTGATCCTCGCTATTCTCAGGACTCAGTGAAGCTTGAGCAAGTGAGTTACCATGACGCCATCGAATTGACTTATTACGGAGCAACAGTTATCCATCCCAAAACCATAAAGCCACTCGAAAACAAACACATCCCTTTGCGTGTATGTTCATTCAAGGCTCCAAATGAAAAAGGCACCAGCGTTGGTAATTACCAGGCGACAAAACCTCTGGTACCTTGTTTCATTTATAAGCCATCTCAATTGCTGATATCAATTTCAGCGAAAGACTTTTCCTTCATCGCAGAAGCCAGCCTTCACAAAATATTCGGACTGTTCGCTGATCTGAAAATTAAAATTAACCTGATGCAGAATTCAGCCATCAGTTTTTCAGTTTGTGTGGATAATGATCCTTTTAAAATCCCTGAACTCCTGATCGAATTGCAGAAAGATTTCAGAGTGCTATACAACGAAGACCTGATGCTGGTGACCGTAAGACACTATTACCCTTCCACTATAGAACAACTGACAAAAGGAAAAAAAGTTCTACTCGAACAACGCAGTCGGCAAACAGCCCAGGTTGTTCTCAAAGAATTAAAATAATAAATTCTTACTGTCTGATTAAAGGCAAAGAAAGTCGAATTGCAGGTCCGGTGAGCTCCACAAAATAAAGCCCGGCTGCGATATCCAGGATGTTCAATTCAGCTTCCATTCCATCAATATCATCATAACGACTGATCACCTGTCCAGCAATATCATGGACAAGGATTGAACGTACAGCACCTGAACCCTTCCAGGTCAGTTTGCATTTTCCGGAAGTGGGATTTGGAAATAACTGAATTTCATATTCTGCAGCATAATCAGGAATCCCTACCGGACCGACATTTACAACCAGTGTATCTGAATATTCGCACTGCGAATCTGATTCAGTAACGATCACCAAACCTGTTCCCATTCCATGCCAGTTTACATAGATACTATCTCCACCATTCCAGGATGAAATAGTTCCACCGGTTACAGTCCAGGTATAAAAATGTCCGGGAATCTCCGCGACAGAATAACCTGCTCCATCAAAGGCATTTACCGAACTGCTTCCACTGATAACGGGAGCTGTAAACCCATGAAATGTAGCAAAGGTGAAAACGAGACTATCGCATCCATTTACATCATCCAATGTACTGATATACGTACCTGAAACAGTAATAGGTGTTCCATCAGGAAGTAAATATGTTTCTCCCTGGCAGGCATCCACATTGAATGAAAACGTAGGAGGCGGAATAACTGTAAGTACAAGTGAATATGAACTGTCGCAACCATTCACTGTCTGGAATGCTGTGACATACGTACCAGGAGTACTAACCACTGTTCCATCCGGAAGTGTAACTGATTTGCCCTGGCAAATAGATTGAGAAGTATTGCTTCTGAAAGTTGGGTAAACAGTAAGATTTGTAGTAATGGTTGAATCACATCCCCCTACAGCCGCCAATGTCACCACATAAGTACCTGATGTAGTAACCTGTTGTCCATCCGGAAGTGTAAAGAAATCCCCCTGACAGATCACTCCACTCTGCGAATTTGAGTAGTTCGGAAAAACAGATAAAACAGTAAGCACCGTAGAATCACATCCGGTTGGGGTCTGATACGTAATCGGATAATTTCCGGACTGGCTTACAACCTGTCCGTTCGGCAAAATGTATGAGTCTCCCTGACAAATCGAAGCATTCAGGGTGTTTACAATGGTTTGTCCAACAGAAAGGTTCACAGTGACCATCGAGTCACATCCGGCTGTAGTGCCAAGCATAACCGGGTACGTTCCGGCAGTAGTCACTACTTGTCCGTTCGGAAGTGTATAAGAACTTCCCTGACAAATGGATACATTATAGCTGACCGTAAAGACCGGGTTCACTGTGAGGTTAGTCGTAACAATAGAATCACATCCATTGAACGTTTGGAATGCCACAGGATAACTTCCAGCAGATGTTACAACTGTTCCACCGGGTAAAGTGTAGCTATCACCCTGGCAGATGGATGCATTTCTCGTAATATGATAAGCTGGATTTATTGTAAGGTTTGTAGTAATAACAGAATCACAACCAAAAATTGTAAACAATACAACAGGGTAGCTTCCGGCGGTATTTACAATCTGACCATTTGGTAAAACAAGATTTTCACCCTGGCAAATAGATTCGTTTCGTGTGATAGTATAAGTAGGTTTTACAACCAATGTAGTCGTGATGACAGAATCACAATTGTCTATAGTTTGCAAGGTGACAGGATACGTACCTGAAGTATTCACCGATTGACCATTCGGCAAAACAAAACTAGCACCCTGACATATCACTGCATTTCTCGACAATGAATATGTAGGGTTAATCGTAAGTGTTGTGGTCACTACCGAATCACAATTTGAAACAGAAGGAAGCGTTACAGGATAAATTCCCGCCGTTGTAACAGATTGTCCGTTTGGCAAAACAAAACTCGAACCCTGGCAGATAGAAGCGCTTCTGGAAACGCTGTAGGTAGGGTTAACAGTAAGTGTTGTTGTGATCAGCGAATCACAAGCTCCGGTGGTTTGTAAAAGTGTTGGAAACACTCCTGCTGTACTCACAACAGAACCATTCGGAAGTGTATAGCTGCTTCCCTGGCATATCGCAGCATTCCTGGATATAGAATAAGTAGGTTTAACTGTTAAATTAGTCGTGATCACTGAGTCACAATTCCCAACAGTTTGTAAAGTTACCGGATAAGTTCCGGCGGTACTTACCGACTGATTGTTAGGCAAAGTATAGCTGCTTCCCTGGCAAATTGATGCATTGATAGTAGACGAATAAGTTGGCTTCACCGCCAGAATGGTTGTAATGAGAGAATCGCATCCGTTTATAGTAGAGAGTGTAACCGGGTAAGTGCCAGCTGTTGTTACAATTGTACCATTGGGCAGAGTGTAATTTGTACCCTGGCAAACCGAAGCATTCACATTCGAACTATAAACTGGATATACAACAAGGTTGGTTGTAATCGTGGAATCACAACCGGTGACTGTTGGCAAAGTGACTACATATGATCCGGAAGTAGTCGCGGATTGACCGTTTGGCAATGTATAGCTGGCACCCTGGCAAATGTGAGCATTTTGTGTAATCGAATAAGTTGGCCGAATACTCAGAACAGTACTGATCACCGAATCACAACCATGAATTGATGAGAGTGTTACAGGGTAAGTTCCTGCTGAATTCACAAATTGCCCGTCAGGAAGTTGGTATGTGGTTCCCTGGCAAATAGACGCATTCACCTGGCTTGAGTATACCGGAGCAACAGTAATTTGAACAGCATCTGTACAGGTACTCACGCCATCATCTACTGTGACAGTATAAATAGTGAGTACGGATGGCGACACATCAATTGTTGCTGTAGTTTCACCTGTAGACCACGAATAGCCTACAAACACTCCGCTTACCCCCAGAGTCAGTTGTGCACCATCACAAATTGTAGTGTCTGATTGAGTAATTGTGACAAGACATCCTCCATCATGTGTTGATTGAATTTCACTACCCGGCTTGCCGATAATATTGGAACTTGTTAATAATCCCAATGTGATCAGGATTACAAACAAGCGGATCTTTTCAAATTTTAAAAAGAATGACATGATATTTACTGAATTTACAAGGCTTAGGGGATAAATTTATTGTTGCAAAGTACAAAAATCAGAAAAAAATCCGCTCTTAAAGTGAGAATATATTTTCAAATGTGAATGACACTACAATTGAGCATTCAAATCCGGTTTTCAACTTAAACTATGCATGCCATATGCATCAAATCCGTGTTAAGACTTCGGAATCAGCATGATTTTATCGAAAAGTACCCGGGATAATTTCTCATTGGATTCCATGGTCCAGCCGGCAATATGCGGAGATAAAATCACTTTTTCAGAATGAATGAGATATTGCCAGGTATCTGAATGTTCGAATTCAGAATTCCTTATCCTGAACTTCTCAAAAGAACTGTCTTCATATTCCAACACATCCAGACATGCTCCAAGTACTTTGCCGGATTTCAGATGCTTCACAAGATCCCTTGTTTCTACACAACCACCTCTGGCAGAATTGACGATATATATACTCTTCCTGAAACGGGAAATATATTCATCATTCACCATTTTCATTGTGTCAGACGCAAGTGGTACATGCAAACTAAGTACATCCGTTTCATTAAAGATTGTGTCCATGTCGGCTTCCTCTACACCTGCTGCCGAAAAACCTGATATGTACTTATCATAGGCAATTACACGGCAACCAAATCCGGCTAATTTCTTTGCAAAACTTCGGCCCATATTTCCGTATCCTATGATCCCTACAGTTTTCGATCCCAGCTCATGTCCGCGGTTTTCTTCACGCAACCACAATCCATCCCGAACTTGTTTGTCGGCAATTAAAAGATTGTTCATCAATGCCAGCAACATCCCGATCACATGCTCTCCTACAGCATCCCTGTTACCTTCCGGTGAATTGAGACAAAGAATATTCTTCGAGCTTGCATATTTAACATCTATATTTTCCATTCCTGCTCCTGCACGGGCAATGAAACGCAGTTTCCTGGCGGCATCCAAAACTTCCCTGTCAATTATTATTCTACTGCGAATGACAATTCCGTCGAAATCCGGTATCAACTTTATTATTTCTTCACGAGATAAAGTGTATCCTTCAGCACAGTCAAAACCCTCAGCAGTGAGTGATTCCCACAATAGAGGATGAACCGTATCAATAAACAGTACTTTCATTTAAAAAGATCTTTAAATTATGTGTGCTGAATTTTTGCAATTGCATTTGTCAAGACTACAAAGTCCTGCCAGCTTAGTCGCTCGGCTCTTAATTCCAGGAATGGAAGGTCTGACATCTTATTTTTGTCTACCATTGCAGACAATGCATTACGTAAAGTTTTTCTTCTCTGATTGAATGCAACTTTGACCACTCGTTTAAACAACTTCTCATCACAATCCGGTTTGAAACCGGGCTTTAAAACAAAATGTAAAATCGCTGATTTTACTTTTGGTGGTGGCTGGAAATCTTCCTGATTGAGAACAAATAACAATTCAACATCATAATACATCTGCATCAAAACACTCAGAATTCCATAATCCCTGTTTCCCGGGCCAGAGGCAATTCTTTCGGCAACTTCTTTTTGAAACATACCTACTACTTCGGGGATGTGATCCTTAAACTCAAGAACCCTGAAAAGAATTTGAGTAGAAATATTATAAGGGAAATTCCCGATGATGGCCACCGGCTGATCAAACTTCTTCAGCAAATCAAATTGCAAAAAATCTCCTTCAATGATCCTGTCCTGTCTGAATGGAAAATGCTCACGCAAATAACTGATCGATTCCGGATCAATGTCAATCAGGTAAGTTTCGTATTCTTTGTGCTCAAATAAAAATTGCGAAAGGATACCCATACCCGGACCAATCTCCAGAACATACTTGTAATTCCCTTCAAGAGAATCAACAATTTTCTTTCCGATTTCGGGATCTTTCAGAAAATGCTGACCGAGATGTTTTTTAGCCCTTACCTGATGCATGGTGTGAAGTTACGGAATCAATAGCTGAGCATGAACATTCTTTAGAATTTATACTTGTCATAATCCGGACTGAACTCCATTGGAGTAATTACAGGATCCAGAACAAAACTTAAAAACTCATATTGCTCATACAAACCGGATTCATCATATACTTCCTGCTTTAAAGGGAGCCAATGGATCCGATCAATGGTAAATATTATTTTCCGACAATAAAAATTAGGGATGCGAATCACCTGACCGGGTTGTACATCGTCATAATTTTTTGCAGCAGGATTTAAAAGCAAAATTGAAAAATCATTGAGATGCAGCTTCAGTGCAATCGATGTTATGTTTTCGCCAATTTTTACTGTATAATCGAGGGTCTTGTAATCTGTGTAATCAAATGTTAAGCGGATACAGGATCTTTTTTCCCAGGTAACAGTGTCTAAAATATTCAGATATGAATAAAAATCCGGTCCGAGTTGTTTGGTATAATAACCAATCAGGTTCATCAGGTAGTCAAATCCAAGTTCATGAACAGTATGATGCGTTTCCTTTCTTATCAGTGCTGAATATGGACTGAGTTTCAGATTTACATAAGGGAATCCATTCGGGTTGATCAGCATCTTCTCCTCCATCAGATTTTCCCTCCACAATGCTTCCGCTCCGGGATTTGGATAGATACAGTACAAATAAAGATTTCGTGGGTGAGTTTGCTGTTTCACCAAAATCTCACTTTCATGCAATTGCCCGTCCCTTAAACGCTCCGTTGATTTCAAAATAAATGTACCCGTCCGCATCGACTTACAGGCAGCAATCATGTTGTTTACGATCAGACGCTCCCTGCTTTCCTGAGCCTGACTATAAGAATACTTAAAAACGAATAAAAAAAGCAGAAAGAAACGCGTCATTGAATCACTTCTAGCAATGTGCGAAAAGCAACAAATTTATCTTTGTACTTCTTGTTGTGTTCGTCGCGAAGCGCGGGAGCAAACTCCTTTTCATATCGTTCATAAACGGAAAGTGATTCACACGTATATTGTATCGAATACGTTTGTCCGCCCGAATCTTCATCTCCCATCACTTTCAAGATGGAACTTTTACTGAACATTCCTGTTTTCAGAACATCAGGAATATGTTTATCGCGCATCCATTTCAGCCATTCTTCGCCGACTGAATTGTCAATATTCACAGTAACGTTATAAATAATCATAATTGAATTGATTCGTAAGCTTGAATAAAAATTAATTCAGCACATCGCCACGCAAAGCACGAAAACGTTTTCGTGCTTCCACGACAAACAAACTGCCGGGATATTTTGTCAGAAGTTCCTGATACAATTCCATTGCTTTCGCAGAATCTTTAAATTTATTTTCCATTAATTCCGCACGGTGAAACAATGCATCATCGGCAAGAACATCTTCTCCATATTTTTCAACGATTTTCTGGTAGAGGCTATCTTCCGATTTCCAATCGTGTTTAGCATCCATAATTCTGGCCGCTTTATACCAGGCCTCATCAGTAAGTGAATGATCCGGGTATTTTGCCAGGAGTGTATCCAGTATTGCCAGCGCCTCATCATTTCTATTTCTGAAGCTGAGTAAGTCCGCTTTAGAATACAACATCAAAGCATCCATAGTAGAATCGAGACCAATATTATCCTGGATGAGCAGTGAAAGTGATAATGCATCGTTAGCGATTAGTTGCGAAGTGGCCGATTTCAATACATCCAACTGAGCCTGCGCCCATAAAAAATCTCCACGGAAATAATCCAAACGTGCACTCCGGAATTTTGCATCCTGACCTAAAACGTCATGCTTAAAATCTTTATCCACCTGAGCATACAAAAGATCTGAATCCCAAACATTCCCTTCAAACAAAAGTATATCACCCAACTCCAGCTTACATTCTGCCTGCGTTTGCTTCGAGATTCCATTGAAATCAATGGTCTGTTCCAGATCGGCAATCGCTGAATCCGCACGATCCAGATAGAATGCGCGCAGGTGAGCCAGACCCCTCACTAATCCCGCTGTCCTGGCTGAACGACCCAATTCCGACAACGTTGATTCGTAATCCTTTTCCAGTTTCTCTAAGTCGGAACTTGTAAAATTATTTTCTTCTGTAATCTTCTTGTTGTATGTATTGAGCAATTCCATCTTCGCCGGAATGTAGTTTGGATTCATTACCCCTTTGTCAACAACATACTGATAACAATTGATCGCGGCGGAATAATTCTGATTCGAAGCGGCCAGACTTCCGAGTGAAAGTACCCGGGAACCATCTTCCTTCATTCTTTTGTCGAGAGCTTTGGCTTGAATATAGGCCGACTCAAAATCTTTCTGTTGAACAAAAAGCCAGATGAGCATTTCTGAAAAAATAGGTTGATCAGGACTTCTTTGAATCCTTCTGAGCAGTGAGGTTCGTAAGAGATCGCCGCGATTATTTTCAGGATCATAGCCAACTCTGGCTTGCAGAATATTAAGAACCTGTTGCTGAACCATCGGATTTTCTTCAACAGCGTCGAGGTACTCATTGATCATCGCGGTATAATCACCTTTCTGATAATACACCTCCGCGACTTCGAAATTGAAACTGTAACGCTCGCGTAATAATTTTTTTCCTTCGATATACGTCGCAAGAGCATGATCCCAATCCTGTCGCATCGAAAATGCATTTGCCAACGACAAAATCATTCCCTGATCCGGACGAAGTAATTTTATGGTGCGTTCAAACTGATCATTCGCTTTTTGTTCCTGACCCGATGACAAATACACAAAACCAAGATCAGCACCATAGCTTAAATTATCCGGCTGTTTCTTTGAAATCTTTCGTACCAGTTTTTCTGCCTTGTCATAGGACTTCATCGAAAGGAGACAACGGAGATAATTTGGATAAGTACCGAAAGGATCCCTATCGAATAGCTTATCGTATAACTCAGCTGCCTTGTCGTATTCCGCATTATTGAGATACTGATCCGCCAGTTGACGCTCTTTTCCGGTTTGTGCAATGAGAGCTCCGGACGAAAACATGAAACTGAATAGCAATAAAACTATTCCTTTGTGTAAAAAACACCTGTTGAATAGCCATGATTGTTTTTTCAGTATCATCATTCGTGATAGATTTAGATTCCGGTTTTTCAATTGATAATGTCAAATCCCGTATAAGAACGGATCGCATCAGGTATATGAACGCCATCTGCACTTTGATTATTTTCTAAAAGTGCAGCAACTATTCTCGGTAAAGCCAGGGCGCTGCCATTCAGCGTATGCGCCAGAGCCGGTTTTTCACTTCCCGTACGGTAGCGCAATTTCATTCGGTTGGCCTGGAAGGTTTCAAAATTGGAAACACTGCTTACCTCCAGCCATTTTTGCTGAGCCGCTGAAAAAACTTCAAAATCGTAAGTCAGGGCGGAAGCAAAACTCATATCTCCACCACACAATCTCAAAATCCGGAAAGGCAACTGCAACGCCCTTAACAATCCGGCAACATGCTCCACCATCGCATCCAGTGTTTCATAGGATTTTTCAGGGTGCTGCACCTGTACAATTTCAACTTTATCAAATTGATGCAAACGATTTAATCCACGCACATCTTTTCCATAGCTACCTGCTTCTCTTCTGAAACAAGGAGTGTAAGCGCAGAGCATGACCGGCAGATCTTCACCTTTTACAATTACATCTCTGTAAATATTGGTAACCGGAACTTCAGCTGTTGGAATAAGATAAAAATCATCCAGCTGTACATGATACATCTGTGCATCTTTGTCAGGAAGTTGTCCGGTTCCATATCCTGAATCCCTGTTCACCAGGATCGGTGGCTGGATTTCGCGGAATCCTGCAGCTGTCGCCTTATCCAGAAAATAATTGATGAGCGCGCGCTGTAATTTCGCTCCTTTTCCTTTGTAAACAGGAAACCCTGCTCCGGTAAGTTTTACGCCCAGTTCAAAATCAATAATATCGTATTTGGATGCCAGCTCCCAATGCGGCTTTGCATCTGCATGTAATTTTGGAATAGCACCTTCCTGATGCACCACTTCATTGTCTTCAGGTGTCCTGCCGGAAGGAACCATTTCAGATGGGAGGTTCGGCAATTTCACAAGCTCCTGTTGCAACTGAAGTTCGGTCGCGCTTAACTTTTCACTCAGTTCCTGAGATGAAGTTTTTAATGCCGCACTTTTGTTTTTGAGATCATCACCTTCTGCCTTCTTTCCACTTTTATACAAATCTCCAACCTGCTTGGCGAGCACATTCTGCTGATTCAAAAGGCCATCGAGTTCATTCTGGATTTTTCTTCTATCCTCATCGATGGATAAAATAAGGTTCACAAGTTCTTTCGCATCAAAGTTTTTGACTGCAAGTCTTTCGATGACAAATTCCGGTTTCTCACGGAGGACACTGATCTGAAGCATAGAATGGATATAAGAAGAGGCAAAAATACGTTTTTGCCTCCTCATTCCATGCTGACCACAGGATGTTTTTAGCCTTGTTTCCAACCTTTTTTGAAACCCTTTTCCAGGTATTTCAAACGCTTATCTCCTTGAGTATATTTTTGGGCTGCTGTTTTCCAGTCTTTCCCTCCGGTAATCCCCTTTTCTTTGAGCCCCAATTGAATCCCCAACCGCTCCAAACCGGCTTTGTAATTGGAGGACGAATAAGCTCTGGATAACAATTGCCGATACAAAACAAGAGCCTTATCATATTCCGACTTCGAAGTATATTGATCTGCCAGAAACATCAGAAAATAATTATTGCATTTGGAAACAGCGAAATCGTCTATGCCCGCATGTTTCAATCCAAATCCTGATACCGAAAACTGGATAAAGTAGCTTCCCGCTTCAAGATAACGGTCAATCATCTCCTGGTAGCGCTTTTGGCTCTGATAATCAAATACTTGATGAATCAGTGTCTGATAGGTAACCGCTGGCAGAATGCTGTCCCGGATGGACTGAATACCTCCGTCATTCAGACTGCACATTACATTATCCTGTAAAAATTTAGTGGCTTCCCGAATTTTTTCATCGGCTTTAAAATAATCGAGGAGTATCAATTGATTCTTAACCTCGGAAAACATTGAATCGTAAGTAACCTGAGCATTCTGACACTCCTGGGAGAATATTCCTGTTTTTAGATCCTGAAATGACTTAACTACTTCTGAATCTTCCTGAAGATTATACTTCTTTTGAAAAGCAATCGCCTCATTGGAAATTTTACGGGCTCCTGCAAGATCGTTCTGAGATGCTTTGTCAAGTCCTTCCCTGATCATTTGAAGGACCAGTGGCTTGGCAGAACTCCTTTTCAATTCATTGATTTCATTTACCGGTACGAGTGAAAACTGTTGTTGCAAGGAAGACGCTTCTTCATATTTTTTAAGAGCAGAATTGTATTGACGTTCAGAAAAAAGTGATTTTCCCTCCAGGATTAAATTGTCATATCTTTTTTGACGAACCCCTTTCCACATGTCCAGTGCTTCATTCGCGGAAAGCACATCATTCGGATAATCCTTCTGAAAACGTACAGCCTTCGATAAAATATTTTCCGCTTGTGCAAGATCCCCATTCTGGTAACTGGATTTAGCTTCGTCCAAATAGCCCTGATAAATCCCGGTCCGTACCTTTCTGAATCCTTCATCAATCCGGCTATCGCAAATCACACCGCCAACAGAAACACACATATGATTTGCCTTGACTAAATAATCAAGTGCTTCCCTCAAATGGCGTGACTGATACTGGCGATCGGACTGACTCAGATAATTCTCATATATAGATTTTGCAAGATTGGTTGTCATTCGGCGAGTCTCCGGATCAGGATCCATTTCACGGATAATATCCAGCACCCGGCACTCTGCTTCGTTGACATAACCGTCTTCATAATCTATCTCAGCTAATTGGTATGCTGCAGGAGCAAAACGAGGGTTCTCCATTAGCGATCTTCTAAAAGCTGATTTTGCGGATTCCTTGCGGCCCCTTGAGAGCAAATCAATTCCGATATTATAAAAATGAATATAAAGGTTAGCCTTGGTATTCATCAATCGTATCCTCATGTCATCGGCTTTGCGCTTCAGATCCTGCATCCTGTCCACAAAATGAATCGGATCTGTAGTGAAAAGATCCAACTGACCGGGAAAATTGTAGACGTCGAGGTTTACAATTTGTTGATCAACATTTCCGAGCATCCCAAGGCTGGCATCCAATTGACCGATATCCTCAGGGTGGATTGATGCTAAGTTCAGATAAAGCTGTTGTAATGTTGCATCAGCTGAATAGTAATTTTGAATCATCGCAAGGCGATCCCTGAGTTTTCCAAATGTATTTGGAGCAAATAAAAATTCAACCTGAGTCACATCCACTTTTAGAGTATTCGATCCTGAGTCTGCATAGGCAAAAGAAGCGTCACCTGTTTTTCCACTTTGGATTGCAAGCTCTTTTCGGATTCCGGGAGCAGCGTCACCGCCTAAGTTTATTGGAACATGAATTGCCATTTTTACCGTTACAGGCATGAGCATTTCCGTTAAATCAAATCCCCTGTTTTTTAATTCCCGGGTGATACGGATACCCGAAAAAGTTGCACTTGCAATACATTCTGTTCTTCCTATGCGCGAGATTTCTTTTAATAGGTCATATTCCAGGGGTATTTCACTGTAGGAACCGGGCCGCATACCTTGAGCCTGGGCCAGTAAAGCAAGTACCTGATTTACCTCCGCAGATCCTGATTGCTGATACCGAAACGTATAAGTCAAATGTTTTTGTTCCCTGTAAATGACTCTTGGCTGGCCCTGAAGGCTATACAGCATGAAAAATAATAAAGAAGAAGCGAGGAGTTTTTTCATAAAATAGAATGGTTATTTGCCAGAGCAAATACTATACCGCTCAAAAGTACAATTTCCTTCAATAGTTCATTTGGCAAAATACAATTACAAATTTTGTATTTTTAGGGCAAGAGAAAATACAATTCAAATCCTACAAATATGCTGAGTCCTGCTACATTCCGATTTTTGAAATCAATTAAAAAAAATAATAATAAAGACTGGTTCGACAAAAATAAGGATGCATACCTGGCTGCTAAAGACGATGTTGGCACTCTGGTAAATGAAGTGATCGCCGAATTGGTAAAATTCGACAAAACGCTGGCCGGACTGTCAGCCAAGGATTGCGTTTTCAGAATTTACAGGGATGTCAGATTTTCAAAAGATAAACGCCCATACAAAACAAACATGGGTGCAAGTATCAATGCGGGAGGAAAAAAAGTAATGATGCCCGGATATTATCTGCATCTGGAACCAGGTAATTCTTTTCTGGCAGGCGGACTCTGGATGCCCCCGGGTGATCAGTTGAAAAAAATACGACAGGAAATCGATTATAATGGCAAGGATATTAATAAAGTGATCAGCAATCCTGCTTTTAAAAAATACTATGGAACTTTTGATCAGTCCTATAAATTAAAAACGACTCCCAAAGGGTATCCCAAAGAACACAAAGACATTGAATTGCTAAAATTAACAAGCTTCATTGTTTGGCATCCTTTCAAGGACACCGAAGTGCTCAATAAAAATTTTGTAAAAGAAATCGGTAAGGGCGCAAAAATCATGGCTCCTATGCTGAATTTTCTGAAAGTTGCGATTAGCTGATAAATTTAAAATCCACTATCAACAGCTACCGATACCACATATCCAGCATTATTCACTATTTACTCTTCACCCTTCACTAAAAAAAATCCCGCACCGTTACCGGTGCGGGACGAGGTTCATCTACCACAATGAAACCTCATTTTACTTAACCAAAACAATTCACGGGGGCATTCAACAATAAACAACTCTTTTCAACTCTTCGTATCCAGTACACTGAGATCATGCATGTCAAGTAATCCACAACCTTCGCAATCACTCAGAAAAGAACCTGCAGTTCCGCTCAGGTGAATAGAACCACATCCCAGAACCTCCGATTTAATTTTTAAAGCACGAACGTCGAGATTCACAATCGCGCCTTTGTCTACTTTAATACTGAGAATATCCGTATTGATGTATCCATAAGCTTCGACAAGCGAATTCCCTTTAACATACAGTAAGGTAAGATCATCCACATTGATCAGGATTTCTGTTCTCTTGCCGTCCACATCATAATTGTTGGTTTGCAAAATGTACAAAGTGTCGTTGCGAAGATATGTAGTCATATTCAACAGCTGATCCTTTGTACCGGTAAGCGACAAACCGGGTGCTTCATCCTGAACAAGCGTAATTTTAGCATTGCCCTCCATCACAATGGCGTGATATGGCTGAGAAGTACGAACTTCAGTAATGATTGCTGAAGAATCAGAAGCAAAAGAAAGTGCAGGCATAACGAACCCGGCAACAATTGCGAATAGTCTTTTTACATGTTTCATTTTATCAGGTTTTGTGGATTTAACTCTTTGGGGTTATGAGTTATTTCCGGGTGAGAGGTGTATAATTTATTTCTTGAATTACGTATGCAAATTAACGGCGACGGAAACGCTTTTGGTTCAGCAATGTTGCTCAACTGTAGATTTAGACGGATGAAACGTTGGGATTACTACAGCCTTAACATTTAATTATGATTTGCCACGGGTTTGTTAACATAATTTCAGAAATACCAATCCGATTAAAGAGATGAATCAGCAAACAAACCGTTCTGTAAAGCTTCAAATTCCTCCGCTGATAGAATTTCACGGCAAAGATTTAAAAGCGCCTCAAATGCCTGCGGCGGTGCAGTGACCTGGATTTGGGACATCATATGCAAACGTTCAAATGGCTCTATGGAAGGAATCATAAAACGCGCAACAAGCATTGAGTCAGCAGGAGTAAGACTTCCGATAATTGCCGCGGTCATACCCATGATTTCATCATCAGAACACAACTCATAAAACAAATTGGTCATAACAATCTCTTCCATTTGCATATGCATCAGGTAACCACTGATGAATTTATTAATGGCATAATAAAAGTTCCAGTAAATATCTCTGCGAATTTCAGGAGTTGCATCTAATAGTGAACTTAGCTGCAGCTTTAATCCTTCGATTTCTCCATGAATTTGAACATGCTCTTCCTCATTATGTCTGGTAGAACCCGGTTTTTTCATTTCAAGCAAAGGCAAAGAATATACATCCTCCATGTGGCCATGCATGTCGAGGAGATGTACCAATTCATCAAACCTGTCTTTCATTACTTTCCGGGAGGGTGCCTGTTCAATGTCCAAACGGCCAAGCGTATAGGCAAAATCAAACATTGCTTTACGAATCGCTTTGTGAATGTTCCGGTAAACATCCGGACGAGAGAAATTTGTCATTTGTCTTCTTTTTAGGGGTTAATAATTTATTCCCCAAAAATGACAAGACCTAAATGTCTACAAAAGTAAATTCAGATGAAACGTAGAAAAAGACGGATGAAACGGATGGATTTAGGATTGCTGATTGCTGATTGTTGATTTTAGATTTTAGATTGATGATTGTTGCGGAGATTATCCGGGCTTATCTTTCTCCACACAACAAATTATCATTGCGTATCAAATCAATCTAAATTCAAAAAGCTACAATCTAAAATCAATGTCACTCTCCCAGCCACTCCTTAAAATCTCCCGCACGCTCGCGGCTTACAATTACTTCTTCATCCGGCTTGGGTTTGATGGTTACTTTCAGCTTTCCATTGAACCAGGTATGAATTTCATCAATGCAAATTGAATTGAGAATATACTGACGATTGGCTCTGAAAAAATGCCTTGGATCCAGCTGCTGCTCCAGCTCATCGAGCGTGTAATCCATCGCGAATTTATTATTCTCCTTTGTCCGCATAAACACAATCTTATCTTCGGTAAAAAAATAAGAAATTGATTCTGATCCGATGGGCATGAGTCGTTGTCCGGATTTTACCAGAAACCGGTTACGGTACTTTTCACCGTGTTGCTGTGCAACGAGCGTTTCAACCAATCGCTCTATACTTTGTTGCTGAGTCCCTGATTTTTTATCCTCTGCCACAGATTGTTTTCTCAGGTTTTTAAATTTATCCAATGCAACTTTCAATTCTTCAGGCTTTATGGGCTTCAGGAGATAATCAATACTGTTAACTTTGAACGCTTTCAAGGCGAATTCATCGTAAGCCGTAGTAAAAATGACCGGGCACTGAACATCTACCCTGGAGAAAATTTCAAAACTCTGTCCATCGGCCAGTTCAATGTCCATGAAAATCAAATCAGGACAACCATTTCTTTTGAGCCATTCCACTGAGCTTTCGATGCTGTCGGTCATTCCGATACAACACATATCCGCGTCAATTTCGAAAAGCATTTTTTTTAACTTCTTCGCGGCGAGATCTTCATCTTCAACCAATAAAATATTCAATTGCTGACTCATTTTATAACTGGATTGAGGGTTGTGAACTTGGCGGTACTTCGCGTTTTAATGATAATCCTGCTTCGAATGGATCATATGGCATTTGCGGACTGATCAATGGCAATTTAACCTGGAAATTATCATCTGTGCTTCTGATGATCACCTCAGACTGATTCAACAACTTATACTTTGAAGTAATATTTGCAAGCCCCATTCCTCCACTTGGGACAGATTGTGTCTTCTTCTGCAAATTGTTATCCACCATCAGATTTCCCAGAGCATCTGTAGAAATACGGATAATCAAAGGTTTGTTAGTAGAAACCACGTTATGCTTGACTGCATTTTCCACAAGGATTTGAAGTGTTAAGGGCGGAATAAGGAAATCACGAAAACTCGGAAACACATCCACCACCAGTTTTACACCATTTCCGAACCGTGTTTGCAAGAGAAAATAATAAGCCTGAATAAATTCGAGCTCTGCACTTAGTGTAGTCAACTCCTTCTCATTGGTTTGCAAAAGATAACGATACACCCTCGACAATTCAGCGATGAATTGAACCGCTTTTTCTTTGTCTTCTTCAACAAGTGAGCTCAGTGAATTCAAACTATTGAACAGAAAATGAGGATTCACCTGGTTCTTGAGCGAGTCAAACTGACTTTGAAGATTTGCCTTTCTAAGCTGCTCCATTTCTGAAAATGATTTTCTCCATTGATTGAAAAAATAAAGGGATTCATAAATACCGGTAATGATCAAAGCATAAAACATATTCATTCCGAAACTATACAGGTACTCAAAAATCACAGGATGATCCTGAGGTGTATCACCCATGTTGTAAAAATCCACTCCGGAAATAAATTCAACTTTTAAGAGTGAAATGGCTAGGGTGGCAGCTGTCACATAGATTCCAAGATTTATTATCCGCTTTCTTGTATTCAGAATTCCCGGAAACTTCTTTCGAACCAGCAAAATCACAAAACGTGTGACTTCCCAGGAAATAATAACATAAGCGGTGCTTAGTAAAAACACTTTCAAAAACGGAATGTGCTTAACATGTACAAGATCGAGGTAGAAGAAAATATTCAGGAATAAATTCAGAATAGTTATTCCACCTATCCGAAGCCACTTATCATTGAGTTTTTCCATCGTTTAATGTGCTATGAGTGGTAAAACAACCTTGAACTGATCCCTGGTCTCCTGAATCACAACTTCCGGCTGATTAAGTAATTTGTATTTCGCTGAAATGTTCGCAAGACCAAGTTTTCCGGAAGGTACTTTTTGAATTTTTTTCTGTAAATTATTCATGACACACAAATTGTCCTTGTCGTCTGTATACACTTTTATACATAAAGGTTTTGAAACGGAAACCTGGTTGTGTTTCACAGCGTTTTCAAGCAGAATCTGCAAAGTAAGCGGTGGAATACTATTCACAAAATACGATGATTCTACATCGATTTCCAATTTCACACCTTCCCCAAATCTGGTTTGCAGTAAAAAAAAGTAAGCCTTGGCAAATTGCATTTCATTTTCAAGGGATGTAAGCTTGCTTTCATTATTCTGTAGCAGATATCTGTATACTCTTGACAATTCATCCACAAAAACAAGTGCTTTTTCCTTATCTTCTTCAATCAGGGATGAAAGGGTATTCAAACTATTGAATAAGAAATGAGGGTTTACCTGATTTTTGAGAGCATCCAACTGACTCTGCAGATTCTCCTTTTTCAATTCCTGGGCTTCCAAAAATGAAACTTTCCATTTGCGGAAAAAATAAATTGCTTCATAGGTACCACCAACCATCACTACAAAAACCATGTCCATAACATAATCGTGAATGATAACATCAGTGCTCACCTGGTGATGCCAGATATTAAGCTGGTTCAGTAGAAAACTGGTCCCGAATGAAATAAAAGAAGTAACAACAGCGAAACAAAGCAGTGATAACAAAATCCGTTTTCCCGTATGGGCTACATCCGGATATCTCTTCCGTACCTGCAACATCACTTTCCTGTTTGACTCCCAAATCAGAATTGTAATGGTGAGCGATACAACGAACGCCGTCAGCATCGATACATGATAGGTGGTACATGCATCCCTGTAAAAAACATAAGCTGCCAGTACGGCGACAACCGGAATACCGATCATCCTGAACAAGGAATCGTTCAGAAAATAATCCGGATTGTGTGTTTGTCTTTGCATCTTAGTTTCTTTGAAGCGCTTTCCTGATTGAGAATAGATGCATTGCAAAAGCCACCGGCACTACAAATCCCGGCAACCATACAAATGGAAAATATGCGATCATCGTATTGGCCGGGCCTTCTGTAAAAATACGAAAAGGTAAAGGTGTTGATAAAATCGCGACTGCAACAATATTTCCCAGCATGATCAGACCGAATATATTCCAGGCAATGATTCCGGACTTCGATTTAAATTTTCCTTTGGCAATCAGATAAGCTACGGGCAAAGCTGTAATACCAACCAGCACATCAAAATTCCTTCCTTCAAAGGTCATTTGCTGTCCAATTACACCTTCAAGGAACAATCCCCAAAGAATCAACTCCATGAAAATCCGAAACGATTGAATGTAAACCAGCCAGTGAGTAGGCACTGATTCAAGAAATTTACTGAAACGAGGTGAAAAGAATAGTATAAATATTCCAATCAAAGGCGGAACAATCAAAACAAGAAAATGCGGAGGCATGGAAGTCCAGTTATCCAGAAAATGCATACCGGATAATTGCTTTAATCCCATTAACCAAACAATTAATACAGCTCCAACTTTTAAGGTTCCTTTCCTTGCGTGAATTTGCTCCTCCCCTCTTTTCAATCGAATCATTTTAACAGCCCACACAATAAGAGCGAACAAAATAAAGGTCAACAACACAAAACTAATTTCCAATAAGTTTGAAATTTCTGCTTTCATCTATGAATTAATTAAAAAGTTAAACGGTACTGCGGTATCGGGAAAAATCCAATCTGGTATTCCGTGATGGTCTTACCTGTCTTCGTGTCAAAATGTTCCTGCCAGATATTTTTTGTATTGAATATATTGTCAAAGTCAATTGAAAACTCATGCGTTGACTTCTTTTTATTCACTGTATATCCAATTTTCAAATCAGTACGGAAATAATCTTTCCTCCGATTCTCGTAAGCATGAATTTCATCGTACCTGGTTTCCTGGTACAGAACGGATTCAGCCAGATCAATCGGCAGATATCGTTTACCGCCGGCATAAGTCGTTTTGAGATTAACGCCGAAAACATTTTTTCCCTTTACTTTCCACTCTTTTCCTGCAAGTATATTCACCGTAAAATTTCCATTGAATGCGGTATTCCGCTCTTTTCCATCACTGCCTTTGTACTTCGATTCATAAAGGGAACCGGTGAAGAGATAATAATATCCATGACTATAAAATTTTTCAACCGTTAGTTCCAGCCCATAATTTTTACCTGTACCGGTATTTACCAGACTGTCGACTCTTCCAATTCCGAAATCCGCTCCTTCATTCAGGATAGAATACCAGTTTGCTTTTGTCTCCACAGGGACATTGTACAAATCCTGATAATAGGCCTCCAGTTTAATACGCATGTCCTTTTTGAAAGACTTGTCAAATGCGAGAACAAACTGGTTACTCTTTGTCATCTCGAGATTACGATTCGTTTCGACATAAGAACCATCACTAAGATAAGAACGAACCAGATACGCAAACATGGGTTGCAACTGGCTATGCATTCCGGCACCGGCACTAATGGAAGAACCTTCCCTGATTTCCCAACGCAGACCGGCTCTTGGTTCAATAGCATAGGTATTGTTCAGGCCAAAATCTTGTCCGTGAACACCGGCTGTCAGTGCCAGATGATCGCTAAACTTGTGCTGCAATTGAACAAATCCCTGATAGAGATTACTGCCTTTGCTGAAGTTACTGTATTGCTCCCAATGATCATATTCATAGCCGCTGTCATGATAAGCGTACTCATAATGATTAATAGTGAAACCAATTTTCAAATAATCTTTACTTGAAAATTTTTTATTCCAACTGTAATCAAAAGTATATTTCTGTTGATTTGAATTATTCCGGTAATATGGCACAGGTGAATTGTCAAGAACAGAAATCGAATCAATCTTGTACTTTTCACCTGCTGATGAGACGGAAAGATTTAATTTTGAATAGGTCGTCGAATTGAAAAAATATGTGTGTTGCAATCCAATCACACCCATGTTATTTCCAAAATAACCATCCTGACGCCGCTCTCCATCGTATAAATTTGTCTGTGTAGTATCTTTCTCTTTGTCCAGAACTTCCACATAACTTTTTCCACCGATTCCATACAATGCGAATTTGCCGACCTTCTTTGTTGGAACATTCACATTGAAAGAAAGATCCTGGTATTCCGGAACTGCAGTTCCCGTACCAAAGTTTATTCCCAAAGCTTTGAAGACACCCAATGTGGAATAGCGGTAATTGATAAGGTAAGAGGCACCACCTTTTTTTCCAATCGGGCCTTCAGCACCCAATTCAAAACCATTGAATCCAACTTGTCCAAGAAATTCCGTCTTTTCATTATTTCCAGATCGCATTTGTAAGTCAAAAACTCCTGCAAGAGCGTTGCCATATTCTGCAGGGAATGCTCCTGTGAGAAAATCAGATTTGTCAAGTAAATTATTATTGAGGATACTCACCGGACCACCGGTTGTTCCAAGAGAACCAAAGTGATTCGGATTTGGAATTTCCATCCCATTCAAACGCCATAAAACTCCCAAAGGTGAATTTCCACGAATGATGATGTCATTGCGAGCGTCAGAAGTGCTGCTTACTCCTGCATAATTTGCTGCCATCCTGGAAGGGTCATTCAAACTACCTGCATAACGTGAAGTTTCTTCTACAGTAAAAGACCGGGCACTAACAGTTGCCATTTCATTATTGGTCTTGTCTTTTTCACGCTCAGAAACAATTGTAATTTCTTTGCCTTCGATAACAGATTGTTCGAGTTCAATAGTTAGTACGACTTCTTTCCCCGAAGTCACGACAGTAAACAAAGTAACTTCCTTGTAACCGATCATAGAAACCTTCAGCATTTGTCGGCCTAATGGAACATGTTCCAAACGAAAATTTCCATTGAGATCGCAGGCGGTGCCTTTGAATTCAGTACTATCCAATAAACGCACTGCTGCACCGATTAATGTTTCGTGACTTGCCTTGTCGATCACCGAACCCCGGATTGTCTGAGATGGTAATTGAGCAAAAACCGAAGATTTGATGATCAAGAGTAAAATCAGAAGTACTGAATTCCTTTTCATAGACCTAAAACAAATTAAGCTTGAATTTAAGCACAAAATAAACCCAAAAACCGGTTACACATAGAGTGCTATAACTGAAACGTATAAAAAACAGTGTGAAGGGTAAAAAGTAAGGATTGAAATTACTCAAAGGGGAGCAGAAAACCGGGGAATTTCCAGGGTTCAACAGAAAAGGCTTAAAAACAAAAAACTCTCCTAAAACCAGGCAAATTTTGCGGCTTTAGAAGAGTAAAAATGCAGTTTTTTAGAATTTATCAGAAGCCCTGTTCGTCAGCACTTGGACCGTAACTCCCCGGGATTGGAATGTCCAATAGGCGAAGATAAACTCCCATTTGTGCCCGGTGATGTACTATCTGAGAAAAGGTTATTCTAATAAATTCAGCCTTGGAAGTTTTCTGATAAATGATATCACCCTCTCGCAGAGCCCAGGTATCATCCAGCTGACTTTCTTTGGCTGCGGCCAAACTTGTTGTCCCTTCTTCCAGACATTTCTGAGCATAGGTCAGCAACTCTGCAGTTGAATTGATCACAACCGGATGATATGGATTAGATGCAAAATCAAGTTCAGGGCTTGTCAGAATCATTTTAACCCAGGTTGGAAGCTCAGCAATATGTGTGGCTAATTGCCGGATGGTCATACTTTTGGTATGTGGCCTCCAATCGTACTTGTCATCAGGAATTTGCTTGAGCATCTTTTGCGTAGTTTCAGCTTCCTGATTCATTTCCTTTAATAACATTTCCAGAATTTTCATTTTCTTTTTTTGACAAAGTAAATGACAGCGACTGACAACCCTATGGCAGTCTGTTTTCGGAATGAAAATAATTTTCAAATATTATTAATAATCAACCGGAAGTTTTTTCATGTAATCATTCAGATCCATGTGTTTGGAAATACTGAATTGTTCCCTTGTATCTTGCAGATCAACTATCCTCTTGACTTTAAAATCTCTGTATTCCCCGGTCTTATGACACCAGGCAATAAGGTGCCAGCTCATCGCATAAAAAACCAATCCAATCGGTTCTACCAATCTCTTGCTTACCTCTTCCTTCGCATTTTTATATTTTATGGAAAGTTTAGTTCCGGAGATGATTGAATTCTGAATCGGACTCAAATATTCAAATCCATTATTGAAACAATCCGGGATCTGAATTCGCATTGTCCTGCTTAGCTTTTCAACTTTTTCCTTTTGCCCGGAATGCAAGACCGCTTTTACCTTGTTTAGAGCGGATGCATAATGTTTCTGAATTGACTTATCCGCAAATCCCAAAGCAATTGCTTCCATCAGCAGTAATGAATTGGCTTCTTCAGAACTAAAAGAGACTGGAGGGAGAAAATATCCATGAATAATAAAATATCCTTTGGTTGCTTCAAAGCTAACAGGTATACCCGATTCGGCAATCGCTTTTACATCACGGTATACTGTACGAATACTGATTCCAAATTTTTCAGAGATCAATTCCGCTTTTGTAAATCTGCGCGATTGAAGCAGTGTCAGGATTCCGAAGAGACGATCGATACGGTTCAAGAGGAGTGTGAGTGTGAGTGTGGGTGTGAGTGTGAGTGTGAGTGTGAGTGTGAGTGTGAGTGTGGGTGTGGGTGTGGGTGTGGGTGTGAGTGTTTATTTTCTGGATTGAAATACTGATTATATTGAATGTAAAATTAACTAAATTTACCTGAGGTAAAATGCAATCATGGATGCTTAATTTCAGATTCTGAAATATTCATATTTTGATCTGCTTCATTCTACAAGTGCCAGTATCTATTTCATTCAATCATTACAACATGGCAAAGGCTATCATTCAAACGGTTCGCTTCAAGAATCAAATTGCAGAGCAATTGTACTCCATGTATCTTAATTCAAAAGAACACAGCTTATTAACCGGTGGCGGAAAAGCAAAAATTTCAGAAAAAGCAGGTACTGCATTCAGTGCATGGGATGGCTACATCTCAGGAAAAAATCTGCTGCTTGTGAAAGGCAAACTGATTGTTCAAAGCTGGCAGGCTGCGGATTGGGAAGACTTGAAAGTTCCTTCTGTTTTGGTTTTACAATTTGATCAGGATGGGAAGGATGCCTTGATCATTATGACTCACACAGGTGTACCGGCAAACCATATTCAGGGAATTACAAAGGGATGGATGGAATATTACTGGAAGCCCTGGAGAGCTTATCTTAAAAATTCAGGAAAATAATCAGAAAAAATATTCCAGGAAAAAATCGATTTTAGAAGATTCAATTCATCATCATTCTGAATACAAAAACAAAAAGCCTTCTCGATGAGAAGGCTTTTTGTTAAACTCTAAACCGTTTGAGGCAATTATGCTTCAGCGCGATCCGTTGCAGGAGCAACAGAAACGAAGCTCTTTGCATTCAATTTTTTTCTGAAAACAACAGTACCGTCTATCAAAGCAAAAAGAGTATGATCTTTTCCGATACCAACATTTTCACCCGGGAAATGACGGGTACCACGCTGACGAACGATAATGTTACCGGCAATAACGCGTTGTCCGCCATATATTTTTATACCAAGGCGTTTACTGTGTGATTCGCGACCGTTTTTCGAACTTCCGACCCCTTTTTTGTGTGCCATTTTAGTATTGTAATTTTAATGTGTTCTGATGATGATTTTGAAATTCAATTCTGCTGTCCTGATTAAGCTTTAATGCTTTCAATCTGGATTTTAGTCAAATCCTGACGGTGACCAGTCGATTTCTGGTAGCCTTTACGACGCTTTTTCTTGAAGATAATAACCTTATCTCCGCGAACATGGCCCAGAATTTTAGCCGAAACACTCGCACCTTTAATGGTAGGAGCTCCAACTTTCACTTTGCCGTTGTCGTCAACAAGCACTACGTCGCTGAATTCCAGCTGTTTACCTTCTTCTCCACCGAGACGGTGAACGATCACTGTCTGATCTTTCTGAACCTTGAATTGCTGTCCGGCGATGTTTACAATAGCGTACATTTTCTTGAAAATTAACGTTTTTGGATTCCCCTCAGTTTTTTGAGGGATGCAAATGTAGTAAGAATCCTTTTAAAAGCAAATTCTAAGTCGAAAATTTATGCCTCTATTTTAGCAAAAAACATCATTTTCGATAAAATAGATGAGCCATCAGGGCTTTAATCAGGGCAATCAATGACTCTGTTATGGATCCCGTTTATATCATTCAAAGCGTAAGAATACTCAATCTGGGGAATTATCCGATAGCAAATATGAAATATTCAGGAGTAGAGATATTTATCCCGAACAACCCAATACAACCCCTTCACATTCGCTCTCCATTCCTTTAAAATGTACGTGAGAACAATCTCTTCCAATAATTCCAATCCTGTACAGACAATAGTCACGTAGAACAAAATATAAATCGGTTGAGGCAGGAAAAACAATAACAGCATAAAACTACCCTGCAAAATAGCTGACATTTTCGCAAGTACTGTATGGAAACTAGTGGTTTTTCCATAGCGAATAAATGACATAATCGTTTGGATCACGAACAACCCTCCCAATAAATAAAACCACAGCAATTGATCCATAAAAAAAGTATGTTTGAAAAAATACATGCCAAAAAATCCGGCAAGTATAGTGAGATCATCACCGATTGAATCAAGTCTGGTTCCCATCACACTTTCAACGTGGAATCTTCGAGCCAGAAAACCATCAATCAAATCCGTAAAAAAACTAACGCCCAATAACCATTTAAACAATTCTAAATTGCCGCTATAAATCAACCAGATTAATACAGGCGCTGCCAGAATTCTATAAATGGTGATACCATTGATGATATAAAATGCCGGACGGGACATTAACTACTTCTAAAATTAAATATATAAAATTTTCAATACTACTGTGTAATTCAACAACACATCACCAAACTGAAAATGACACAGCTTAAGAATAACCAGTCGGTTTTATTCCAAACACTAATTTTTGAAATACTTCAGCACCCTGGCTATCATTTGATTTTCCGTAAGATGATCTGATGGCTCTATATGGATTTGTTTGGTGTCAAAATGATGATCTGTTTTCATCAGATTATGCAATTCATCTTTTGCTTCAGCTGAGCCAAACATAAAAATACTATCATAATTCTTTAACCTGTTCAAAAGCACTTTATAGAACTCTCTGTAAGCTTCTTGTTCACGGCTATGATTCTGGTATTCATTGTTGGTTGACCGGTTATTGCCGAGTCTGATTCCTGATCCATGTTCACCATCTTCCCGCTCACCAGGATTAAGAGATGAATAAGCTGTCTGTATTACAGGAGTTTCAGCACTCACATCAATAAAATGAGCTTTTGCATGATCAAGCCACAATCCGATTTGCTTTTCCTGTTCCTTTTTCATGATTTCAGTATTTAAATTATACTATAAAGTTACCTGTTATAAAGAAGATAGAAACGAAATGAATTTTCGAAAAGAATGACTTCTGTCATTTCATTTAACAGTATATTTTTGTATAAAAATAAATTGACCTTAAATTTAAAGAACTGGAATTGCTTACTTCCATGGAAGACCTCTATGTTCACTTGAATTGTTAATTGAATTTCCTGCTCTCCTTCATTAATTCAACTACTTCATCATCGCTCACCTGTGAAAATTCTTCATAGAATTGCCCGATACTCATAAATCCTGAAGGCTGCAAAGGGCATATAACCTCATCCGCTGTTGACTCCAGACTTTGAATAGTTTCAGGAGGAGCGACAGGTACCGCCACAATTACTTTTAAAGGGTTCTTTTTTCTGAGCATTTGCAATGCAAGGCGTATTGTGTAACCGGTGGCAATACCATCATCTGTCAGAATAATCAATTTACCCGTAAAATCTGATATCCCAGATTTGGCAGAATACAGCAAATATTTTTCTTTCAAATTGCTCCTGATTCTTTCACATTCAGTTTTAAAATAATTTTTCTCAATATCAAAATGCTGCTCGAGGATAGCCTCATCCAAACTTACAGCTCCTATTGCTAGTTCACTATTGTCGGGATGACCGATTTTTTTTACCAGCAATAGCTCAAGAGGGAGATTCAGGGCCTTCGCAATTATAGCTCCGATCGGAACTCCGCCTCTGGGCAGAGCCACAACCACACCATCCGAATCTCTGTATTTACTGAGAAACGGGATCAGTTTTTTGGCTGCATCTGTTCTGCTTGAATACACCATTGGATTTACTAATCAAACTCCCTATTATTTCAATTCTCAAAATTCCTGTCCAAAATGAAACTTCAAAAGGAGAAATATTCTGATTACAATCAGAGCTTTCCATGAACTTAATCATTCCTGTTTCAATATATTCAAATTAACTTGCCAATTACAAGTTCCTGGTTCTTTCTGTTTATGATGTGATTTTAACATATGAATATCCCCGTTTTTTTGGCTAACAACGAATAGCAATTTATTAGACAAAGGGCAATTCAATTTTCAATCTCAATTAATTGCATTGTTAAAAATGAAACGAATCATATCCACTTTAACGTTACTTCAACTACTCATATGTTTTCTGACACTTAGTGCCCAGGATGCAAAAGAAATCATACGGATCGCCGATGCGAAAGCAAAAGGGAAAAGCTCAGAGTCCCTGATGACAATAAAGATCGTGAGGTCAGGCTGGACCAGGGAAATGAAGCTGAAATCATGGACCAAGGGTAACGATTTTGCAATGATTCTAATTACACAACCTGCCAAAGACAAAGGGATTGTTTTCTTAAAACGAAAAAAGGAAGTATGGAACTGGATACCATCCATTGAACGGAATATCAAGCTTCCTCCATCAATGATGAATCAAAGCTGGATGGGAACTGATTTTACAAATGATGATCTGGTGAAAGAAGCAAGCATTGTCGAAGACTATAATCAATCAATCGTCAACACCGAAGAGATTGATAACCGGATCTGCTATAAAATTCAAATGATTCCAAAATCTGAAGCGGCAATTGTGTGGGGAAAAGTCATTTTATGGATCGATCAGAAAGACCAACTGATCCTGAAAGCGGAATATTACGATGAAGAGAATGGCTTGGTTAATACTATGATCGCCGGCGATATCAAAGTACTTGGCGGCAGGTTGCTTCCATCCTACCTGGAAATGATCCCTTCAGACAAAAAAGGGAACAAGACAATTCTAATTTACCATTCTCTGCAATTTGATAAACCAATTGAAGATAGTTTCTTTTCCAGTCAAAATATGCAACGGATAAAAGAATGATATTTCGATTCATTTGGAGAAATATTTGGAGAAACAAACGAAGGTCATTAATCACAATGGCTTCGGTTGCGTTTGCAGTTCTTTTGGCAGTAACTATGAAGTCCTTGCAAAAAGGTGTATTCGACAACCTTGTTAAAAATGTGGTGAGTTTTTACAGTGGGTATATACAAATCCATCAACAAGGATATTGGAATGAACAAACACTTGAGAATAGTATTGAATATTCCGAAGAAAAAATAATAACACTAAACAAAGTAAAAAATATCACAAGCTCTGTTGCACGAGTTGAATCATTCATTTTAGCATCTTCAGAAAATGCTACCGTAGGCTGTATGCTGGTTGGTACACAGGCGGAACCAGAAAACAATTTAACCGGACTCAAAGAAAAACTTGTAAAGGGCTCATATTTAAATGATCGCAAAGAAGGCGCATTAATAGCTGAAGATTTAGCGAAAAGATTACAAATTTCAGTGAATGACACCGTCATCCTCTTAGGTCAGGGATACCAGGGAAATACTGCCGCTGGTAAATTTACTGTTTGCGGAATCGTCAGATTTGGCTCACCTCAACTGAATCAATCCCTTGTATTTCTCCCTTTATCATTTGCCCAGACATTTTTAAGCACAGGAAATCGGGTTACAACCATCGCATTCAATATTTCCTCACCTGCATTTTTGGAACAAACCGAAGATGCATTGAGCAAACAAGCCGGAAAAGAACTTGAAGTATTAACCTGGAAAAAAATGATGCCGGATATAGAAGGGCATATTAGGGCTGACAATGTCAATTTCTACATTTTTATTGGTGTTCTCTACTTGCTCATTGCATTTGGAATTTTTGGGACTTTAATTATGATGTTAGCTGAACGCAAATATGAGCTCGGCATGATGCTCGCTATCGGCATGAAAAGACTTCATCTCGCACTGATGCTTACCGGCGAGACCATTCTGATCTCCGTTCTGGGAACAATTTTAGGATTACTCTTAAGCTACCCGGTGGTTCGTTACTTTGAACTGCATCCGATTAAATTCAAAGGCAGTATGGCTGATGCTTATAAAAATTTTGGATTCGATGCCATATGGCCAGCAAGTTTTGATCCTCAGATATTTTTAACGCAAGCCTTGATAGTAATGATCCTTTCTTTACTAATCGGCATGTTCCCTCTATTAAAGATCATGCGAATGAATGCAATCACAAACATGAAACGTTGAGGAGATTATAAAATGATCATCAAGATTGCCTGGCGGAACATCTGGAGACACAAAACTCGAAGTGCAGTAATTATTGTTTCAATAATATTTGGCACCTGGGCAGGATTATTCATTCAGGCTTATCTGAATGGAATGGTTGAAGACCGGATTCGTATGGCCATAGAAAAAGAAATCTCACATATACAAATACATTCATCTCAATTCCAAAAGGATTATGATGTAAACTTTATCATCCCTGATGGTCAGGAAATCATCACGACCATTTCTTCTTTCCCAGAGGTAAAATCAGCAAGTGGAAGGGTTATAACAAGGGGAATGATTGCAACTGCCAATGGAAGCTCCGGTGTTAAAATCAGCGGAGTTGATCCCGTGAAGGAATCCTCTACTACACATCTGGAAACAAATATTATTGAAGGAACTTATTTTACAAGTTCAGCAGTCAATGAACTGGTCATCGGTGAAAAATTAATCACTAAGCTAAAATTAAAACTAAAATCAAAAGTTGTCCTGACATTTATGGACAAAGAAAACAATATAGTTTCAGGGGCTTTTCGAATTTGCGGCATCTTCCGAACTAAAAACACTCCTTTTGATGAATCAAACATCTTTATCAAAAAGCAGGATCTGGCTGAGCTCACATCAACAGGGAATGAACTTCTTGAAATCGCGATCCTGTTGCATTCGAATAATACACTGGATCAGGTAATGAGCAAATTGAGAACAAAGTATCCATTACTGAAAATCGAAAACTGGCGTGAGTTAGCTCCTGAAATGGACCTGGTAGTTTCGACCACCAATCAAAGCATGTATATATATATGGGAATCATCATGCTTGCGCTTGCCTTTGGAATAATCAACACAATGCTGATGGCCATTCTGGAAAGAACAAGAGAAATAGGAATGCTGATGGCTCTTGGTTTGACAAGAACAAATGTATTCAAGATGATTTTTTTTGAAACAGTCTTTCTTGTTTTTAGCGGAACTCCTCCGGGAATCTTTCTGGCATGGTTAACAACGTTCTATTTTGGCAGGATAGGGATAGATATGTCTGTATACAAAGAAGTATATGCAAGTTTTGGCTATAGTGACGTAATTTATCCGGTATTGAATTTTCGTGACTACAGAATAATTCTGGAATTGGTTATCAGCACTACCATTGTTTCATCACTCTTTCCGGCAAGAAGAGCCATTTCGCTTAACCCGGCAGATGCCATTCGTAAGTAAAGAACTATGGATACAGTTATCGACACCCACAATGTTGTTAAAATCTACAACGAAAAAACGATTCCGGTTTATGCTGTAAACGGAGTACATATTCATATTAAAAGAGGTGAATTTACAGCCCTTGTTGGTCCATCCGGCTCAGGAAAAACCACTGTGTTGAATTTGATCGGAGGACTTGATAAACCAACCAGAGGATATATCGAAATCAATGGGCATAATATTACAAAGATGAGCCCGGGAGAATTAATCAATTTTCGATTGCGCAATATTGGCTTTGTTTTTCAATCATACAATTTAATTCCAGTGCTTACTGCAAAAGAGAACATTGAGTTTATCATGCTTCTTCAAAAGGTATCCAAAAAGGACCGTGAAAATCGGGTGGAAGAACTTCTGACCCAGATTGGACTACCCGATAAAGGAAATGTACGTCCGGCAGAACTTTCCGGTGGACAACAACAACGCATCGCTGTTGCAAGAGCATTGGCATCAAAACCGCAATTTGTTCTTGCAGATGAGCCAACCGCCAACCTTGATACGGTCTCTGCTTCCAACCTGCTTGACATTATGGAAAAACTGAACCAGGAGCAAAATATGACCTTTCTCTTCTCAACACATGACCAGCGCGTCATTGAAAGGGCACATCGGGTGATCACTTTACAAGATGGCAAAGTAACATCTGATGTTTCCGGTAAAGAAAAACTTCCAACCAAGGTAAAACTGGAGCACCGGTCATGAAACGTTTAGTGATTATATTCCTGGCATTAGTTTTACAACCTGAATTCCTATTCGCTGTCCAAAATCTTTTTACAAAACCTGAATTAAAAGGCTATATAAAAGACCTGCAGGCTTCCTCATTTACCAATAATGCTGATTCACTTTATACATGGAATCTGGTCCATAACAGGATAAATTTTAAATGGAATTTTACAAACAGCCTTCTTGCCCGTGTTGAAGTCAGAAGCCGGCTGTATTATGGAGAACAAATTAAATTAATACAAGGGTTTGGAGATTATATCGATATTGATGAAGGATATTTTAAACTCAGTAAATTATGGGTGAATAAAAAGGCTATGGTATTACATTCAACCGTTGACCGACTTATGATGAGTTACACGCATCTAAAATTCACTCTCACTCTGGGAAGGCAACGAATAAATTGGGGAATCAATACAATTTGGAATCCAAATGATTTGTTCAATGCATCTAATTTTCTTGATTTTGATTACGAAGAAAGGCCGGGAAATGATGGTTTAAGAATGCAGTACTTTCCCAATACCAATACTAGTTTGGAAGCCGGATTTAAACTTGGTGAAAACTCTGATCAAACAGTCCTGGCTGTGCTTTATAAAACAAATAAATGGAATTACGATTTACAACTCTTAACAGGAATTTACTATACCGACTGGGTTATCGGATGTGGTTGGGCGGGCAATATCAAAGATGCCGGCTTCAAAGGTGAATTCAGTTATTTTATTCCTAAAAATGAATCTTCAGAAGGAAACAATGTACTCAGTACTTCTCTCACATTGGATTACTCATTTAATAACAATTGGTACGCTTCCCTCTCAACACTTTATCAAAGCCGGGTTTTTATTTCTGAAGGCTCTGCCATTATAGCACAACCCAGAGTATTAAATGCTAAATTTTTAATGCCTTATCAATATTCGTTTTATGCCAATGTCAACAAACAATTTTCTCCGCTTCTCACAGGTAACCTGGGCATTGTTTTTTCAACAACAAGAAACAGTACAATTTTCTTACCCGGTTTGTCTTTTAATATTTCAGAATCTATGGACCTTGATTTGACAGCACAATGCATGTTCGAAAAAATCACGGAAGATTATCAAACAACAGGAAACACCATTTACCTAAGAATAAAGTTTAGTTTCTAAGCGAAATTGATTTTCTTTGATCAAAAGAAAATTGATACTTTGATCACGGTTTTATCTCAACCTGACTTCGCTTTTGAATGAAAAATCATTTATCGCAAAAATTTGGTTCATTCGTTGAACTATATGAATATTTACCTGATAAGGAACGCATCATCATCGATGTCCTGCGACAGATTATTCTCGAAAATCTTCCTGAAAGGGTCAAAGAAAAAATCTCGTTCAATGTGCCCTATTTCTATGGCAATAAAGGCATATGTATCCTCTGGCCTTCTACCGTTCCTCGTGGAGGTATCAAAGAAGGTGTGCTAATGGGATTCTGGTATGGAAATAAGTTAGCAGACGTTGATCAATATCTGACTCATGGAACAAACAAACAGATTTTTTATAAAATATTTAAATCTACAAGTGAAATCAATGAAAAAGCCTTAGTGAAACTTCTAAAAGAAGCGGTCTTGCTTGATGAGCAATTTTCTAAAAAGAAAATTCAGCACAAAAGTAAAATCAAAATAAATCGTTCATAAAGGACAGCAATTTAATGAAGAGCTTCTTGTTGAGAGTTTAATTATTTCTGCCCGTATTCAATAAAGTGATTTGCATTTTTTATCCTAAAATCCAAAAGAGGTAATTCCATGCTTCGAAAACGAAAAGTATTACGGTATTTTGGTATTGTTCTTTTGTTATTGCTTACAATCTATACTAGTCTTGTTTTTATACCCAGATCTTACAATATCCCGCACTTGACAACACGTGCAGGAACAGAGTACTGGAATTTAAACAGCGGATCAAAAATTGCCTACACATTGATACGAGCAACACAACATCAGACAGGCATTCCGATTTTATTCTTACAAGGAGGACCTGGTAGTCCAATCTATGACAGAAATATCAGATCACTTACTCCATTGAATGAAGATGGATTCGACATCTACCTGTATGATCAGGTTGGATGCGGCTACTCCAATCGGCTTGATGACATCAAGCAATACACGGCTCTACGACACAAAGAAGATCTCGAAGAAATTATTGAACGGATCGGATCGAAAAAAGTAATTCTGCTTGCTCAAAGCTGGGGAGCAATTCTTGCAACGCTTTATGCAGCGGATCACCCTGATAAAATTGAAAAAATAATTTTCACCGGACCCGGACCGCTTCTGCCCATCAAAGAAGAATTGGCTGCAATTTCTGTTCCGGAAAGCTTACAATTAAAAAAACCGGCTTATACAAATGCACAGGCAAACCAGATGACTCAAAATATCAGAACCAAAGCTATGGCATGGTTTGCAAGAACATTTGGATGGAAAATTGCCTCAGATCAGGAGGCTGACGCATTTCAAACTCATTTAAGCAATGAAACCAATAAATCAACAGTATGTGATATTTCAAAGGCTCCGGTCGCAGAAAATGGCGGAGGATATTATTGTCAGGTGATGACTGTCGCCAGTTTTGCTTCTACACCGGATGTTCGAACGAAACTATTGAAATGTAATTTTCCCGTTTTAATTATGAAAGGACAATGCGACAATCAAAACTGGGGATACACCAATGAATATCTTGAAATGTTTCCGGATCACCGCATAATCATCATTCCGAATGCAGGTCATTCAATCTCCATTGAGCAACCCAGAGCTTATTTGAACACTATTCGAAATTTCCTTGTCCCCCGGGATTCTGCTTTACAGAATGAGGCCATTCATTGAAATCAATTTTTATACATGAATATTGAAATTGAACAATAAAGATTTCTTTCAATTAAATATGTAAATTGCATTTTAAAAATCATTCTTCTCTTCCATTCCGGGCTATTGACCTGTATTTAACAGCAAATGGAGCACACAAATTCACTGATTCACGAAAGCAGTCCCTACTTATTACAACATGCGCACAATCCGGTAAATTGGTTTCCCTGGGGTGATGAAGCATGGAACAAAGCGAAGAAAGAAAACAAACTTATATTGATTTCTATTGGCTACAGCTCTTGTCACTGGTGCCATGTGATGGAGAGGGAAAGCTTTGAAGACTCAATCACTGCCCAACTGATGAATGATCATTATGTGTGCATTAAAGTTGACCGTGAGGAAAGGCCGGATATTGACCAGGTATACATGACTGCTGTTCAATTGATGTCAGGTAGTGGCGGCTGGCCATTAAATTGTTTTGCTCTTCCGGATGGCAGACCTATTTACGGAGGCACCTATTTTCCAAATCATGCATGGAAAGATATTCTGATCAAACTGTATACTTTCTATGTAAATGAACCTGAAAAAGCACGCCAATATGCGGAAGAACTAACACAAGGAATTCAACAAACAGAAGTCATCCACACATCCGATGAGGTTGTACAATTTTCCAAAGATATTCTGGACAAAACAGTCACCGGCTGGAAACGACATTTTGATCAAAAAGAAGGCGGACCCAATCGTGCTCCAAAATTTCCTTTGCCAAATAATTATGAATTCTTGCTGGACTACGCCCATGCAAATAAGGATACACAACTTTTGGAGCATGTATATCTCACAATCAACAAAATGGCTTTTGGAGGAATTTACGATCAGATTGGAGGAGGATTCGCAAGGTATTCTGTCGATTCCATCTGGAAAGTTCCGCATTTTGAAAAAATGTTGTACGACAACTCACAGTTGATTTCGTTGTATTCAAAAGCATATCGTGCGACCGGGAATGAACTGTACAAAGACGTTGTGGAACAAACACTGGAATGGGTACAAAGGGAAATGACTTCCGACGAAGGTGGCTTTTATTCCGCCCTGGATGCGGATTCTGAAGGAGAGGAAGGAAAATTTTACACCTGGAAAGCAGAGGAATTGCAAACAATTCTCGACAATGATTTTCCACTTTTTCAGGCTTATTACAATGTCAACGCGAAAGGGCTTTGGGAACATGGAAACAATATTCTCCTTCGTCATCGCGAAGACAAAGACATTGCTGAAGAATTCTCCCTTACAGTTTCGGATTTAAAAAACAAAATGCGCGATGCGCAAAACAAATTGCTAAGTGTCCGTTCCAAAAGAATTCGTCCGGGACTTGACGACAAACAGCTCACATCCTGGAATGCGTTGATGATAAAAGCCTGTTGTGATGCTTACATGACTTTTGGGAATGCGGAATTCCTGAAGACAGCCAAAAGGAATGCAAGCCTTATTTTAAAAAGTTTGAAACGTAATGATGGTGGACTATTTCACAGTTATAAAAATGGCAAAGCAAGTATAAACGGATATCTGGAAGATTACTCTTTCACTATAGAAGCCCTCATTTCACTTTACGAATCGACATTTGAAGAATCCTGGTTAATGGAAGCCGCTAATTTTGCAGACTATACTCTTGAACATTTCTACGATGCTGATTCCGGATTTTTCTGGTTTACATCTGATCTTGACCCTGCACTAATAGCACGTAAAAAAGAAATACACGATAATGTAATTCCGGCATCTAATTCAAGTATGGCGAAAGGTCTTTATTCTCTTGGAATTTATTTTGAAAACAACAGGTATTCCGAAATTGCGTCCCGAATGGTGAATTCGGTTTCAAAAGAAATGGAAAAATACGGTTCAGGATATTCCAACTGGGCAATTTTGTTGATGAGATTTGTTTATCCATCAAAAGAAGTGGTGATCGTTGGTGGGGAGGCTGAAATTTATCGCAAACAACTCCAGGCTCTGTACACGATCAATGTACTTTATGCCGGATGTAAAAACGATTCCGGAAAACTCAGTCTGCTGAACAACCGCTATATCAAAGGAGAAACTTTGATCTACGTATGTCAGAACCACACTTGCAAATTACCGGTGAAAACAGTTCAGGAAGCATTAGAACAAATTTCCCAGCCTGTCAACTAGGGTTCAATTACTTAGTTTTTACTCCTGCACCCGTAAATCGGGTGTAACCAACACTTTTTTGTTGACAGATATTGCTTCCGGCCTGAATCAACTTTGAGGTAATTTACTTTCTTTGGTTTAGCCTCTTTCTGCTCATCTCCCTATGGAAAAAATTCAAAAACTTCTTGTCGCCAATCGTGGCGAAATCGCCATTCGCGTTTTACGTGCCGCATCAGAACTTCGCATCCGTACGGTTGCAGTCTTTACTTATGAAGACCGATATTCGTTACATCGTTTTAAAGCAGATGAAGCCTACCAGATCGGAGCCGACAACGATCCCCTGAAACCCTATCTGGATATTGAAGAGATTATTCGTATCGCCAAAGCAAATAAAATCCAGGCGATCCATCCTGGTTATGGTTTTCTCAGTGAAAATGTTCATTTCGCAAGACGTTGCAGGGAAGAAGGAATCATTTTCGTTGGCCCGACACCGGAGGTTATGGATCAACTTGGAGATAAAGTAAAATCCAAACTGGTTGCACGCGCCTGTGGCGTACCTGTTATTGAAGACAACAAAGAGAAATTAACCTCGACAGAAATCGCGCTGAAAGAAGCAAGGCGTATTGGTTTCCCGGTCATCTTTAAAGCAAGTGCCGGAGGTGGCGGCCGGGGAATGAGAGTGATTCATAAAGAAGAAGATCTTGAAAAAGCCTTTTCAGAAGCCCGCCGTGAAGCCGGAAACGCATTTGGAGATGATACAATCTTTATCGAGAAATATGTTGATGACCCAAAGCATATAGAAGTTCAGATCCTTGGCGACAACCAAGGCAATATTGTGCATTTGTATGAACGTGATTGCAGTGTGCAAAGACGGTTTCAAAAAGTGGTGGAAATAGCTCCGGCACCCAATCTGAAACAGGAAACAAAAGACAATCTTTATAAGTATGCGCTGAGTATCGCGAAGTATGTAAATTACAACAATGCAGGTACTGTTGAATTTCTTGTGGACAAGGATGAAAATATTTATTTCATCGAGGTAAACCCACGTATCCAGGTAGAACATACAGTAACTGAAGAAGTCACCCGCATCGATCTTGTCAGAAGTCAGATTCTAATTGCAGATGGCACTGCTCTTTCTTCTCCAAGAATCGACATTGCAGATCAGGCTTCAATTCCATGTAATGGATTCGCAATTCAATGCCGGATCACAACAGAGGATCCATCGAATGAATTCAAACCGGATTATGGAACCATCATCGCCTATCGTCATGCCGGCGGCTATGGTATCCGGCTTGACGAGGGCAGCTCATACCAGGGTGTAAAAGTTTCTCCTTTCTTTGATTCCATGCTGGTAAAAATAACCGCCAAAGGCCGGACACTCAAAGGAGCCAGCCGCAGGTTGTATCGAGCGCTCACAGAATTCCGGATCCGTGGTGTCAAAACCAATATCGCGTTTCTTGAAAATGTGATCATGCATCCACTTTTCGAAAGCGGAAATATCACTGTACGCTTTATTGAAAAACATCCCGATTTATTACTTACAAAAGCCGGCCAGGATAGAGGAACGAAAATGCTGCGCTATCTGGCGGATGTACTTGTGAATGGAAATCCGGATGTAGCTAAAATTGACAAGAGCAAAATTTTTCATAGCCCTAAAGTCCCGGCATTCGACAGAAATCAGAAAATTCCAAACGGTACAAAACAAAAACTGGATGATCTTGGACCGGAAAAATTCGCGGCCTGGCTGAAAGACGAAGCAAAAGTAAAATTCACCGATACTACATTTCGTGATGCGCATCAATCCTTGCTCGCAACACGAGTAAGGACAACGGACTTGTTGAAAGTCGCCGAAAGTTATGCCCGTCATCATCCGCAATTATTCTCTATGGAAGTCTGGGGCGGTGCAACCTTCGATGTAGCGCTTCGCTTTTTGCATGAATGTCCCTGGAAGCGTCTTCAATTGATCCGGTCAGCGGTGCCAAATATTTTGCTGCAAATGCTGATCCGTGGTGCCAATGCAGTAGGGTATGCCTCTTACCCGGATAATCTGGTTGAAAAATTCATTGAAAAAAGCTGGGAAAACGGAGTAGATGTATTCCGCATTTTTGATTCGCTGAATTGGATTGACAGCATGAACGTAAGCATTCGTGCGGTTCGTGAAAGAACAGGCGGACTTGCGGAAGCATGTATCTGTTACACCGGTGATTTACTTGACCCAAAGCGTCAGAAGTATTCATTGCAGTATTATGTGGATATGGCAAAAAAACTGGAAGACGCCGGCTCACATATTCTTGGCATCAAAGACATGGCCGGACTGCTTAAGCCTTATTCCGCGGAACTACTGATCAATGCTCTGAAAAAATCAATCGACATTCCAATTCATTTACATACGCACGATACTTCATCAATACAAAATGCAACGTATCTGAAAGCCATAGAAGCAGGTGTAGATGTTGTAGATGTCGCTTTGGCTTCTTTGTCCGGACTTACTTCGCAACCAAACTTCAACGTGCTTGCTGAAGTTTTGCGAAATACTCCGCATGAAACCGGATTTGACATTCCTTCACTCAATGACTTTTCAAATTACTGGGAAACAGTACGTGAATATTATTATCCATTTGAATCCGGTCTGATGGCCGGAACCGCGGAAGTATACAAACATGAAATCCCCGGCGGACAATATTCCAATCTGAAACCACAAGCACTATCTCTCGGCTTAGCGGAAAGAATGGACGATATCAAAAAAGCTTATGAAGATGTCAACGAAATGTTCGGAGACATTGTCAAGGTAACACCCAGCTCTAAGGTTGTAGGTGACATGGCTATGTTCATGGTTACAGGGAATTATTCAAAGGAAGATATATATGCAAAAGGTGAAACGTTATCGTTTCCTGAGTCTGTGAAAAGCATGTTCCGCGGAGATTTAGGTCAACCTTATGGAGGCTGGCCGGAAGAGTTGCAAAAAATGATTCTGAAAGATGAAAAACCGTATACAGACCTCCCGAATGCGCATCTTCAACCGATAGAATTTGAAAAAGAATTCGCTCTCTTCCAGGAAAAATTTGATCACTACCAGAGCTTTCTTGATTTTCTGAGCTGGAAATTCTATCCAAAAGTATTTGAAGAATATTATAATTTTCAAAAACAGTTTGGAGAACTAAGTCCTCTCCCTACTCCCGCCTTTTTCTTCCCCATGAAAAGCAACGAAGAAATCATGGTGAACATCGGTACAGGAAAAACTCTGCTCATCCGGTTGTTGTATGTGAGTGATCATGCTGATGATGACGGAAACCGCACTGTATTCTTCCGGCTCAATGGGCAAACCCGTTCGATTGAAGTAAAAGACAGGACAGTTGTGGTGAGGCGAGCCAGCAATCCAAAAGCATCCGGTGATAATCAAATAGGCGCACCATTGCAGGGACGATTGGCAAGGATCTTTGTGAAAGCAGGCGAAAAAGTAAAACGAAATGCTCCCTTGTTCACAATTGAAGCAATGAAGATGGAAACAACCATCACCGCGACAAAAGATCTTACTATCAAACGCCTCGCGTTAAGCGAAGCTACGATGGTAGAATCCGAAGACCTCGTAATAGAAATTGAAGAATAGTCGATTTTCAAAAATAAATAACTAAAAATTCTGCGACTCCAGATCTACTGAAGGAATTCAGTGTAGCTAGTGTTGCATGTAGTTTTCATATTCTATGGTCTTGTCCATACACACTTTAAGAACTCTCACCCTGCACTTTTCCTGTGCAAGCAGATTTTTCTCCCAGGGCTCAATGTATTTGGTGTTTGTCTTCCCACCCCAATAGGCCCAAAAGATGAATACGGTATAATCGAAAGCATCATCCGGGAGAAGTGGTTTTGTTTCTTCCAGACGATATGGGGTTGTACGGTTCACCAAAGGAACTTCAACATATTTTTGAAGTTCAGTCCTCAGGTCACGTGATGTATCAATTCCAAGAGGCTGTCTTTCACAGACCCGTTTTGTAAATTCGTCTTTCGGATTGTTACAAGTTGTCGAATCATTGACGACTACCCTTTTCCCTTCCTTGTTATAAACAACCAGATAGGGTAATCCAAAATGAAGATTGTTCGCGGTTTGCGCAAGGCTTGTGGAGTCCTTTGGAAAAACAACATTATCGGTTCTCATATTTTTCCCGGCCAAATAATTTTTCACGGTGCTCAGGTGCGGAGTTTTATTCGGGTTGTGCATTCCCATGTAAAGCATAAACGCGTTTCTGCAGGAGCAACACATAATAAAAACGAGAACAATCAAAGAGTATTTTTTCATATGTTTGAATTTAGCATGGGTCCGCAATTCATTTTACGGACCCATGAAAATATTAATTAAAAAAGATGGTAAATCCAGCCGACGATTTTTCCATCTTATAAGAACCCGCTTTTATTAGAATTGGTTTTGTGAGATTCAGGCTCCTTTGAATTTCCGCAGGAAAAGTGTAATCTTCTTCCATGATAAAACTCTTCTGAGAAAACTGTTCAGGATATGAACCGGCGTTTACAGCAGGAACTTCCAGAACAAATGTTTTACCATCATCTCCTGTGCTCAATGTACACTCATTGAAAGTTACCCAGGTCGAAGTGCATATCCCAAATCCCTTGCAACCCTTGCTATTGCGGCCAAAACTTATTTTAGTGTGCGTTGTAATCTTAAGTGGATCAGCATGTGCAATATTCCCAACAAGTATTAGCAGAAATAACAACCATTTCAGGTTTATAGTAGATTTCATTTTTTTGTTTTTATTGTTTAGAATAAATTATCCGAGTGAGGTAAATTAAATCATCTTTTGGATATACAAGTCAAATCAACTGTGAGGATATTGGATTTGTCTCTTGTATATTTATAAAACCCTTTTTTGATGATAATGGATGAATAGCCCAACTGTTCGCAAATTGAAGAGCCAACAGGAGTATCTTCTTCCACTTCAAAATCCTTATCTGTAATTTTTTCCGGATAATATGCCGAAAGCGTCAACTGAGAAGCACTTCTCATTTCGAGACCGACATCTGTATTACCGCCTCCTACAGGAGCGGAATTAAATTTGACAGAAAAATCAAGACAGCCGATGGCAAGACCGGTGCATCCGGATTTCTTTCGGTGCAAACCACCGGATAGCGTAACAACTAAGGTACAAGGCCGGGCCATTTCGAATGTAGGCAGGTTATTGCGTTCGGCAATTGAATTACTTTCAATGGCAAATGCGGATTGAATGAAGAGCAGACAAATAACACTCAGATAAAATAACTTTTTCATGGGATTGTTTTTATGTGGTTTAGAATTGAAATGATTATGATTTATTTTAAAATATATTTTTGAAATTGGGGTTAAGACTGAGCATGGGAGAGCCACCCCACGAATACATTTTGCCCCGAAGGGCCAGTAACGATATTTGCCATACATAATGTACAGCCCTCTCATCGCATTCAGCTTAAATAAAATATTTATAGGCAAAAGCATATTTGAATCAATTTTATTTTCGATGACAAAACTAATTTCACTTCGAGGCTCAAACAATGGAAGTGATACTCAATTTAGATAGTACACTTCCCATGTATTCTAAAAAATTCCATTTCATATTTGATGAGAAGTTTGCACAAATGCTGAGAATATTTGAGTAATCAACAATTTCCATTCAGTCGCTGTTCATTTACTCCACGATTTCCCTCTTATAGTGGATGCGAAAAACCATGATCATTCCTTTCTTCGGACATGCATAAAAAAGAAGAAAACAATGAAGTGCGCACCGTCTTGTGCGGCTTTCCAAATTTATTTGCGCAATGGCTCTCCGCGCATTTATCAAAAAAAGACAACATCAAAATATCAGCAATACTGCCTGACATTCGCTCCTACAATGGCAATACAATGAGAGAACACGATCTCCTCCTGGTCAGGATAAACACTCCGGATGAGATCATCTCTCTTCCGGATCAGAGTTATAATCAAAAAAGATTACTGGTCTGGTGGTCAGGACAAACAATTAATGATGAAATCATGATTGAACTGGTAAATGCCGGCGCTTCCGGGATTCTTGCTGATCATCACTTGCTGGAAGATATAGAAGAAGCCATTCTGAATGTTTCAGAATATAAAGTACATATGAATGACCTTCTGAGCAATGCACTATTTCATTATTGTAGAAAGCAAAACATCATTGGAGGAAATCACATCGGCAGGGAAATTTCCTTCAGTGAAAGGGAAAAAAAAGTGATTGAACTCCGTAAAGCCGGATACACATCCAAAGCAATTGCCGAACAATTATTCCTGAGTAAGAAAACTGTCGACAAAGTATTTTGTGATTTGTACAGACGTCTTGAGTGTACAAACTTTTTTGAAGTATTGGAACGGTACGAGAGGAAGACGACAATTCATTACCGAAACTATTTCTAAAAAAAAGCAGGAATAACTGCAACTCCTGGCAATTTGGTTTTAGTGCTTAATGAAATGTCATGACAAAATCATCCAGGCTGGCCTCCTCCGGCAAATTCAGTTTTTTCTTCAGGCGGTAACGTGTCTTCTTTACGCTGTCGGGAGAAATAGCAAGCATCGCGGAAATCTCTTTGTTACCAATTGACAATTTAATCAAAAGAAACAATCTTAATTCAGCGGATGTAATCTGATTGAAGGATGTAGTGACTTTCTGGATCAATCCCGGATAAACAGAATCAAAATAGAGGCGGAACTGATTCCAATCAGTTTCCGTCATCAGTTTCATTTTTGAAAATTCATCAACGTACGAATGAAACTGGTCATCCGTCATGGATTGGGTGTATGAGCCTGCTCGAAGTTTCGCTTCCAACTCTTCAATGAGCGTTGTTTTGCTGATCAGGTTCTGAGTAAAATCCTGTAACCTGATTTTATTGATTTCAAGCTCGCGCTTCACAGAACTCAATTCCTGCTCGTGTATCAGGCTTCTTGCTTCAAACAATTGTTTGTTTTTCCTGTTCCTGCTAACCAGATAGAGAACAACCATGAAAGCGAGAAGAGAAATTAATGTAATCCCGATGATCAGAATCTTCTTTCTCTGCTCAGCTATCTTTGTATTTTGATTTAGATCCGTGATTTGCTCTTCTTTCTTTTCAGTTTCATAATTTACACTCAACTCATTGATTATTTTCGTTTTCTCCGAATCATACAATGAATCTTTCAGATTCATGATGGTCATCAAATAATCAGCCGCGGCTTCGAAATCTTTCTTCTTTTTCGATAATTTATAAAGACTTTTATATGTATTTAATACACCCGAACGCTGACCGCTTTTATCGGATATATCTATTGATTTTTTAAATGTGGCCTCGGCGGAATCCAAATGACCCAGTTCAGACTGACATACACCAATATTATGAAGTATTGGTGGGAGTTCCTTTGCGTCATTCGATTTTTCAATATAATAAAAAGCTTCTTTCAGAAATGGAACTGCCCTCTCCCACTCTTTGTTTCTCATATAAGTAACCGCCAATGAATTCAGCGATTCCGGTAGCCCTGATTCATCTTTTAGTATTCGTTGAATTGCAACGGAAGCTTTCGCATGGTAGAGTGCATTAGGAATGTCTTTCATTTGCTGATAAACAGAAGCAAGACATGCATGCGCTCCGGCAATATTTACCGAATCACCAACACTCAGAAAATACCTTTGTGCGGTATTGTAACATTCTATCGCTTTTGTGAAATCTTCCTGATCGTAAAAATTATCACCCAAATCAATCTTCACCAGGTTTACATTCGAAGAGTCGCCAAGTTGTTCATACAATCCCAATGCCTTATACCTGTATTCGGCACTTTTTGCAAAATCACCTTTAAATGAATAAACAGATCCAAGGGTATTGTAAACTCTGGCAAGGGAAGATGAATCTGTCAGTACTTTATAAAATTGACAACTGGCTTCAAGATATGGAGCCGCACTGTCATAATGTGCTGTGTAATAATAAACTTCACCCAAATGAGATTGTACAAAAGCCTGCATTTTGAAATTTCCGGGCTTCAGGGATTTCTTATATCTCTGCAAATGCTCCAAGGCAAGTTCATAACGGGTTTGTTCAATTAATTTATGAATAAGCTGTGCATAAATTGTATCAACAATTGACTGATTTTCAATTGTGCTCAGAATTTTATATGACTCTTCCGCATTGTTTGTATCTAAAACAAATCCCTGATTAATGATCACAAAAGGTCTTTCTTCCAGCCCTTTTAAAGCAGGATCATTTTGTGAAGGCTGGCTACAGGAGAAGAAACCAAAAAGTAAGAATGCCCAGATAAAATGAATCCGGGAAAATTTGATCGACATGAACGCAGTTTATTCGAATCCAACTAATCAATGCAATTAAATAAATTCAGTTCAAATCCACCAATTTCAGGCTAGTACACAGAGTAAGTTCATGTTGTCCACCAATTGTCCCGTAAAAAATGGCCGAAAACGCAGGATTGTCCCCCAATTGTATACCTGAGTTTTTTGGGATTACCTCAGTGCACCATTACATTTGGCGGCCGCTTTTAAAAAAGGTTTATCCTTTAGAAGCGAAAAAAATTTGATACTGCAATTCATGGGGGTAAATCCATCAGTAATGATGGTTGAATTGCATCGAGGCTGCGGGAAACCGTAGCCTTTTTTATTGCCCCTTACTTTTGCCAGGGATATATTCCTTCAAATAGAAGGGTTCGAAAATTGAAGTGTTTTCTGTCTCTCCGTTTACTAATTTTCGTTCCGCTTCAGCAACAAAGAAAGCTGCAGATGGCAAGACATCTGCATGGATAGACACTTTTTCTGAATCTCCAAAAATCTGGTCCAGTTTGACAGCTCCGTCACCGGCAAAAAAAACATGTCCATCAGCTCGTAATTCCGAAAAAGATGCCTCATCAATAATCTCAGCATGGGTTGCTGATAAAACATTTAAATGAATATCATATAGAGATGTGTACACCTCCATCCGACGGGCATCAATCATTGGAATTAAATAAATTTTCCTCTTTGATTCCTTTGTTGAAAGTACATTGGCATTTTCTTTCACCAGTTTCTTTCGAAGTCCAAATGCAATTCCGTAAAGAGTAGGGACAGAAATCAATGGCAGGTCCAGGGCAAAACAAAGTCCTTTGGCTGTACTTACACCAATCCGTAATCCCGTATAGGAACCTGGACCACTGCTGACTGCAATGGCGTCCAAATCGGCGAGAAGTACAGAAGCTTCCTCGCAGACTGTTTCGATACATCGGGTAAGCTTTTCAGCATGAGAAAAGCCTTCATGAATTTCTTTCAAAGCAAGCAGCTCTCCATCCCTGCCGATCGCGACAGAGCAGACTGATGTAGCTGTTTCTATTGATAAAATGAGGCCCATTTGAATAAAGAAAGCCGGGTAAATGAACACCCGGCTTCTAATTTCACATCCGGAAAGTATTATTTTTTATCCTTGCTATAGAGTTGTTCTTTTTTTACCACTTCAATGGCATCACCGCTTTTCAGCAGCTTTGCAATCGCGCTATAAGGAGCTGACACTACTTTTTGGGAAGAGGTGAGGCCTTTCTTTATTTCGATGTAATTATTATCCTGAATACCAATTTCAACCGGAACCAATTTCACCGATTCATTCTCCACGACAAATACGCATTCAACTTCTTTTGACTCGACAGGAGTTTTGGCTTTGTCTTCTTTTTCATTCTTCACACGAACTGCCTCTTCGTCCTGCATTTCATCGCCGTTTTCATTCATTTTACCTCCTCCGCCGACTGTGGTGTCGCGGGTTGTTACTGCCTGAATCGGAACAGAAAGTACACCTCTTGCTTTTTTGGTCATGATATCAACTGTAGCTGACATTCCCGGGTTGAATACAGAACGACTTGGGTGTTCAGGGTCCAGAATTTGTTCATATGATTCGCGAAGGATTCTCACCTTCACCGTGAAATTTGTAACCTGATCAACACTTAGTCCGGATATATTCGCGGAATTAGCCACTTCAGTAACGACACCCTTGAATTTTTTTCCGAGATAAGCATCAACTTCGATATTGGCTGTATCGCCAACATTCACCCTTACAATATCATTTTCGTTCACGTCAACATTTACTTCCATTTCATTCAGATTGGCGAGTGTCATCATTTCGGTACCGGCCATTTGGGAAGTTCCTACAACACGTTCACCTTTTTCTATATTAAGTTTGGAGATCGTGCCATCCACAGGAGCGAAGATTGAAGTTTTGCGGAGATTATCCTGAGCCTCTTTCACGGATGCTTCCGCACTACGGATATTGAAATCAGCACCTGAAAGACTTTGTTCTGCGGCATCAACCTCAGCTTTTGCAACCTCGAAAGCGGATTTAACTGTTTCCCAATCGGAAGCGGAAATTAATTTTTCGTCAAATAATTTTTTATTCCGGTCGTAAGTGAGTTTTGCTTTTTCAAATTGTGATTTAGCCTGAACGATTCTTGATTTTGCATTCTCGGAATTTGCTTTTGTAGCATTCAAAGTTGCGACAGAACGATCCAGGTAAGACTGATAGATATCCGGAAGAATGCGCACAAGGAGCTGTCCTTTTTTTACCCGGTCACCTTCTTTCACATTAAGTTCAACGATTTCACCGGATACATCCGGACTGATTTTCACTTCTACTTCAGGTTGAATTTTTCCGCTGGCAGATACAATTTCGGTGATATCACGCTTTTCCACCTGTTCAACAACTACCTGTTTCTTTTCCTGTCCGCCAAACCAACCGGCTCTTTTTCCAATGACTGCAATTGCCAGAAGCACGACCACAACAATGATCAGCCATTTCATTAGTTTGTTATTCTTTGCCATAAAAATCAATTAGAAGGTCAATGGTTTTCCCTGATAGAAATCCAGAATTTTCAATCTGAAAATATAATCGAATTTTGCCTGGAGTAAATCCGCTTTGGCTTTCGCCAGGTTATTTTTTGCCTGGAGATAATCGTAAGAACTGATTAAACCCAAATCGTATTTCTGCTGACTGTATGAAAATGCTTCTTCCATTGCTGCCACACCTTTTTGTGTAGCTTCATGCTGACGGTAGGCAGACATCGCGTCTAATACCGCTTGTTGTACACTTTTGTAGAGATTCTTTTTGGTCATTTCATGACCAAGCCGGGTTTGCTCAAGATTAATTTTTGAACGTTTAATGGATGAACGTGTAGCCCAACCATTGAATAAAGGTACCTGAAGCGTAAAACCAACCGATTTGCCCAGGTTATTATTCAACTGATCACGGAAAGGAGATTGCTCCAGATTCGGCGTTACATTGGGTACAATGGAAAATACAGAATCTCCTGCACTGGTAAAACCGGAGAAACTAGCTGTTGGGAGGCCAATGGTGTAGCTGGCAACTTCTTTACTGGATGTTGAATAACTCGTACTGATATTTCCACTCGCGAAAAGACGAGGGTACAAAGCACCACGTGAAATGGAAAGTCCTTTTTCAGCAGCGGCAAGTTTGTATTCGGATGCTTTTATATCAGGTTGGTTTGTAAGTGCAGCTGCATAAATGATTTCGGCATTCATGACATCCGCGTTTACAGGAGGCACACTCACCACAGGAGATTCCAAACGGAAATCTTTTGTCGATTCCAATTCTAATAATTGGGTTAATGTAAGTAATGCCTGATCAGCGCTGGATTGTGCCTGAGCGAGCCGGGTTTCATCTGCCGCCAGTTGTGATTCCATCTCCAGTAAATTCCCTTTCGAAACAGAACCCAATTCCATCATGCGCTTTATTTTATCACGTTGCACACGAGAAGCATCTACCAGGTCGGTTGTAAAAGCAAGAATCTCCTTTGTATACAAAACCTGTAGATAGGCCGTTACCACATTGAGTGAAATATCGTTCTGGATTTTTTTCAGGTCGTATTGACTACTTAAATACGTCAGCCGGCTTTGCTTAAGTGTATTCTGTAACTGAAGTCCTTCAAATACAGAAATACTGCTGCTGATACCGAAAGAGTTCGACTGTACCTGCTGCGTGGTAAATCCGTTTGTGTACGGGTCGATACTCCGTCCATAATAATAGTTGTGCGAAGCACTTCCATTAAGACTCGGGAAAAAACCTGCCAGGCTTTGGTCCACTTGTGCTTTGCTGTTCTGCACACTGAGATCAGTTTGTTTTACCTGAAGATTATGCTCCAGCGCATAGTCGATGCATTGCTGCAAAGTCCACGGGTTTTGTGCATTCGCGACAAGTGTACCCAGGAAGAAAATTAAAAACAGTTTACCTGTGAAACGGTAGTTCATATTTTTTGCGTGCGGTCAAAAGTAGGACAAAGCTAATTATAATAAAACGGATTAACCAAGATTAACCAAATCAAAGGGTATAGCCCGATTCGGCAGAATCCTCAATCAAATGTTCCAGACTCAGGCGCATTACATCACCCATACTTTTACTCTTTTTAAAACTATCATTCTGGTAATGTTCTGCCAGTTCCGCCTTCAGTTGATTGACTTTTTCTTTTTGGGAAATATGGTCGTGCTCCAGAACTTCGAGCAAAGCTGCAATACGAAAACGTGATGTTTTTAGACGTCTTGCCATCATAGTTCGTTCTTCAAGCTGGTATTGCCGCGCAGTTTCTTTGTTGATATATTTCAAACACAAGTCCACATATGGATTATTTTCCTTGAAATATTGAGGTAAATAAAGCGTTTTCTTCCCTTCATAACACTGCTGATCAAAATCGATGGCCCTGAACCGGAATTGCGTATCGTCAAAATCAGGAGTCATGTCAATCACAAAATTATAAGACCGCATATCCCCCAGCAAGCGGGCAAAACAACGTTCGTTGAATTTGATAAACTCCTTTGCTAATCGGGTTGGATTCATGTCCTTACTGTCGAGATTATTCCGGATAAACTGATCACCCGGTATCCCGATAATATGTTCCTCTACAAGGGTATCTGAATCAACCAAATAGTTGATCTGATTGGGAGAAAGCAAATCTTCAAATTCAAGACCATATACACGGGAAGCATCCGCCAGTTTTACATAATAATAATCGTAGTTGTCGTTGAATTGATTTTTTATACGGATCCTGAAAGGACGGGAATTCCCGAAGGGACAATAATCCACACGGTCGACATACAAATGTTCCATGAGGGACATGTTCCCCTCCACTTTCATCATGGCATAGGTCTGAACCAGTTTTTGATTCAACTCCTCCGTCTCCGATGGCTGAAAATATACCGTTTCCCACAAGGTGTCCTTACCATATTTATCCATAAGTGGAACTGAATAATTATAGCGTAACAAATCAGGATATCGGAATGGTAAGTTCACAAGCCTCCCGAAATCTTCGAGGTAAATAAATAATTCCTCGACGATTTTATAGCTGACTTTCTTCTTTGAAATAGAGTTCATGGGAGAGTATTCCGTGTCATTAAAGGTGAACAATATTGAGTATCATCTGTAGTGCGCTACAACAGAGTTTTCCATACCGTTTTTCACGAATACAATGACACTCTATGCACAACTCATCAGGAACCTGTTGTTCACAGCCATAATGGATGCCGTACAGAACCGGATTCGAAAATCCTTGTCCTCATCCATCGTCTTCAGGACGAGAAAAAGTGGCCTCTGAGAAATTCAGAACAGGATAAGGCCATGGATTTCGCACTCCATTTCATTTTTTTTACATTCATTTTCAACTAATTAGAGATTTTTTTAAAAAAAAGTCTTGACATACATAAGGATCTTATGTATCATTGTCCTATGTATTCATCAGAACTCGTCAAAGGCACACTAAAAACCATCGTCCTCAAATTGCTCTCAGAGCATAAGGAAATGTATGGGTATGAAATCACTCAGAAGGTGAAGGATATTACCGGTGGTAAAATTCAAATTACAGAAGGGGCGTTGTATCCTACTTTACACGCGCTGGAAAATGATGGTTTACTCAGTACCGAAACCATGAACATCGGAAAGCGGGTCCGCAAATATTATTCACTGACAAAAAAAGGCAGATCCTCCGCGGAAGAAAAGATTAGTGAATTATCGGACTTCCTCAATACAATGAAATTTCTGCTTGACATTAAAACATCACAGGGATGATCGCTCTAAGCGAAGACATCGTTGAACGTATCGCTGAAGACCTGCGTGTAAAAGGCATTGAGACGCAGGATCTCCAGGATAATCTTCTGGATCATATTTGTTGCATCCTGGAACAGGAGCTCCATGATCTGAAAGAGTTCGATCAAAAGTACCCTGAAATTTTACGCCGGTTTTATAAACACAAGTTATCGGAACTGGAAGAGGAAACACAACAATTACTCACATTCAAAAACTATTATGCTATGAAAAAAACGATGTTGTTAAGCGGAGGAATTACTTCTTTTGCTTTTATCCTGGGGGCTTTCTTGAAATATTTCCATCTCCCCGGAGCAGGAATCATTTTGGTTTTGGGAATTGTATTCTTCAGTTTCCTTTTCCTTCCCCTGATGATTACCCTGAAATTGAAAGAATCAACAGGCAAGAAAGATAAAGTAATTTTATTCATCGGACTGGTCACAGGTATACTTGCGAGTATGGGTGTACTTTTCAAATTAATGTGGTGGCCCGGCGCTAATATTCTCTGGAAGCTAAGTCTGTTCTCCCTGCTGTTGGTTTATTTACCTGCTTATTTTTTCAGCAACTTCAGAAATCCTTTAATTAAAATGAACACGATGGTTACAACAATTCTCCTCCTTGCCGCCGGAGGAATGTTGTTTGCTCTCACAGCGTTTTCAAATTCAAATTCCACTACAGATGAAGTTGATACCATGCTGAGTTCCACTGAAACGATCCTTCATCGTCTGCATGATAAAAACAACAGCTTGCTTTCCGTAGTCGAACATCCTTCGCTCAGCGCAGAAAATAAATCTACAGCCAATGAAGCGGAACTTGATGCGACAAATTCAATGGTAAACGATCTGCAGAATTTTAAGGCCGGTATAATTTCCAAAATTGAAAACATGCCCATAGAAAATGCTAAAAAAATATCTGTGATGGATCTTCCTGTATCCAAAAATTACCAGCTTGTGAAATCCTATTTGCAAAATGATCCGGAGGTTTCGCTGAAGTCCCTGATCGATAAGATTAATGCATACAATCAGTCCCTCTCATCAAAACCCGGATTGTCCACTTTGTTAATCAGCGATGCGACTTTCAGTAATACACAATTGAGATTTGTGGTGCACAACCTGAACCTGCTGGAATATCAAGCGGAAATCAACAGGCAGGTTATTCTGAATTACGAGTTGGGAAAATCAGAAAGTCATTAAACGTATTCAGATAATATTCGGGTTTGTTGTTTTCTGATCCTCCCGTCTCTGAATTAAAAAAAGCTTACCTGAAATTCAGGTAAGCTTTTTTTTACAACAAGAAAATTTACACAGGACAACTAAGCGCCAAGCAATAACCACTAAAAACTAACTTCTATGCACTAAGCACCAACCACTAAGCACCAACCACTAAAAAAAAGCCTAAGCAGAATATGCTAACACCGAACCCAACCATCTTTCCACTTCTTCCACAGACATTCCTTTCCTCTTCGCATAATCCTGTACCTGGTCGCGTTCAATTTTTCCGAGACCAAAATACTTTGAATCCGGGTGAGCAAAATACAAACCGCTGACTGCAGCAGTAGGATACATGGCCAGACTTTCGGTGAGGTGAATCCCTGTGTTTTCTTCAACATTAAGTAATTTCCAAATGGTAAGTTTCTCTGTATGATCAGGCTGAGCAGGATATCCGGGAGCCGGACGAATGCCACGGTATTCTTCCCTGATAATTTGTTCCGTTTCCAGATTTTCATCTTTAGCATATCCCCAGAATTCTCTGCGAACACGTGTATGCAGTAATTCAGCAAATGCTTCCGCCAGACGATCAGCCAGAGCCTTCAACATGATGGAAGAATAATCATCATGCTCCCGTTCAAATTTCTCGATCCATTTTTCGATACCAATACCTGTAGTTACCGCGAATGCTCCGATGTAATCAGATTCCGGCAGATGATCGATGCGACCTGATTTTTTGTTTGCATTAGAAAATTCCTCAACGGAATGCGGAGCCCTGGCCATCGCTGCAACCTCAATCGTCTGATGAGCGAGAGAAGAATGTGCAATCGGAAGAATGAAATCCGACAATGCAAGGTTGGCTGTATTGTCAGGTTTTTGAGACTGCTGACGAAGAGTATAAAACACTTCTTTTGTATGACCGTGTTCATCCAGAACATGTATATCATCTGCCTCTGAAACAGCCGGAAATATTCCAATCACGGCGTTCGCCTGCAACCATTTCTCCCGGATTATTCGCTGTAGCATTTCATTCGCGTCCGCGAACAATTTTTTCGCTTCAGCTCCACGCTCAGGATCATTCAATATTTTCGGATATGAACCTTTCATTTCCCAACTGATGAAAAATGGTGTCCAGTCGATGTACTGAGCAATTTCTTCCAGTGGATAATCGGTAAAAACCTCTGTTCCGGTCATTGCCGGTTTTGAAATTTCAATTGCCGACCAATCCGAATTCATTTTATTTCTCCGTGCAAGATCAAGAGGAATGTATTTGGTAGCCGCTCTTGATTGCTTGTGATACTCCCGGGTTCTCGCATATTCATCCTTTGTATCCTGAACAAATTTATCACGTAAATCAGCAGAGAGTAAATTGCTGACTACGGCGACACTCCTGGACGCATCGTTCACATGAACAACCGGATGACTGTAATGCGATTCAATTTTTACAGCGGTATGAACTTTAGAGGTTGTAGCTCCACCGATCAGTAATGGAATCTGAAACCCTTCACGTTCCATTTCTTTCGCGACATGAACCATTTCATCCAAAGATGGTGTGATGAGTCCGCTCAATCCGATCACATCTACTTTTTCTCTTCGTGCAGCTTCGAGAATTTTCTCCGCAGGAACCATCACACCGAGATCAATAATCTCATAGTTATTACACGCAAGAACAACACCTACGATATTTTTCCCGATATCATGTACATCTCCTTTCACCGTGGCCATAAGAACTTTACCCTTACCCTTCAGTCCGGTAGAATTTCCGGCTAGAATAGCCGCGTCTTTTTCCGCTTTCAGGTAAGGTTCGAGATAAGCCACCGCCTTTTTCATTACACGGGCGCTCTTGACCACCTGTGGCAGGAACATTTTTCCTGCTCCAAAAAGATCGCCGACGATATTCATTCCATCCATCAAAGGACCTTCGATCAATTGCAATGTAACCGGGAATTTTTTGCGAGCATCTTCCAGATCCTGTTCAATAAATTCGGTAATACCATGCACCAATGCATGACTCAGTCGGGCTTCCGGAGTTCCCTTCCTCCATTCTTCATCCTTTTCTTCTTTCTGACGAACAATTCCCTTCAGTGATTCCGCATACGTTATCAGTCTTTCTGTCGCATCATCACGTCGGTCGAGAAGTACGTCTTCCACCCGCTCCAGAAGATCCTTTGGTATATCATCATAGACCTGAAGCTGACTCGGATTTACAATTCCCATATCCATTCCCGCCCGAATTCCATGATACAGAAAAGCGGAATGGATGGCTTCCCTGACAATATCATTTCCACGGAATGAAAACGAAACATTGCTAACGCCTCCGCTGATTTTTGCAAATGGAAGGTTTGCTTTGATCCATCGTGTCGCTTCAAAATAATCAACAGCGTTTTTTCTGTGTTCTTCCATTCCTGTCGCTACAGGAAAAATATTCGGATCGAAAATGATGTCTTGCGGAGGGAAATTAATTTGCTCAGTAAGTATTTTATATGCTCTGGCACAAATTTCAATTCGTCTTGACAATGTATCTGCCTGCCCCTGTTCATCAAAAGCCATGACGATCACAGCAGCACCATAACGTCTCACCGTTTTTGCCTGACGAATAAATTCCTTTTCGCCTTCTTTGAGTGAGATAGAATTCACGATGGATTTCCCTTGAGTGCATTTCAGTCCTGCTTCGATCACTGGAAATTTTGAAGAATCAATTACAATCGGGAGTTTCGCGATATCGGGCTCGGCTGCCAGGAGATGGAGATAGGTGGACATTGCCTGTACTCCATCCAGCATTCCTTCATCCATATTGATATCGATTGCCTGTGCTCCTCCTTCAACCTGTTCGCGCGCGACTGATAATGCTTCGTCAAATTTTTCTTCCTTAATGAGTCGAAGAAATTTTTTGGAGCCGGTAACATTTGTTCTTTCACCAATATTCATGAAATTGGATTCAGGACGCAGGGTCACAGCCTCAAGTCCACTGATACGCAGATAGGGTTCAATTGAAGGAATGGGTCTTGGAGGAACTGTAGCGGCAATCTTTGCGATTTTACGGATGTGATCCGGAGTCGTTCCACAACAGCCACCAACAATATTTAAAAATCCGCTCTTCAGGAAATCTTCAATCTGATGTCCCATGTGTTCCGGAGTTTCATCATACTCCCCGAACTGGTTGGGTAATCCGGCATTCGGATAAGCGCTTACATAGAATGACGCTTTTTCTGAAAGCTCCTCAATGTGCGGACGCATTTCTTTAGCGCCGAGTGCACAGTTCAAACCAATGCTCAGCAAATTCACATGGGAGACGGAATTCAAAAACGCTTCGACAGTTTGTCCTGACAAAGTTCTTCCGCTGGCATCAGTGATGGTTCCGGAGATCATTACCGGGAAGCTGATATTTTTTTCCTCAAAAACATTTTGTATCGCGACCAATGCTGCTTTTGCATTCATGGTATCGAAAATTGTTTCCACCAGCAATACATCGCAACCACCATCCACCAATCCACGTGTTTGTTCTGTGTAAGCAAAAACCACTTCATCAAAACTAACGGCCCTGTAGCCCGGGTTGTTGACATCCGGAGACAATGAAAGAGTTCGATTGGTTGGTCCGAGTGCTCCGGCTACCCATTTATCAGGACGTGACTGTTCCGGAAATTTTTCCTGGAATTTTTTCAATGCGCTTTTCGCAATGCGGGCAGATTCGAAATTCAGCTCATAGCTGAGGTCTTCCATTCCATAATCGGCGAGTGATATACGTTGCGCGTTGAATGTATTTGTTTCAATGATGTCAGCTCCCGCATCAAGATACTGCAGGTGAATTTCTTCAATGATATGTGGCTGCGTGATAGACAGGAGATCATTATTCCCTTTCAGTAATTTTTTGAAATCACTGAAACGTTTTCCCCGATAATCATTTTCTTCAAGACGGTATCGCTGAATCATGGTGCCCATTGCACCATCGATAACAAGAATACGTTGTTGCAAAGCGGCACGCAGCGCGGCTTCTGATGCAGAAGCAGAATTTAAACCGGAAAGTTTGTTGTTGGGCATAATTAAATACTGAATAGTTTCTTGTGTTCTTCACCAATCCGAAAGGCAAAAAAAAATCTCCCTTGAACAAGTCAGGAGAGATTTCATTATACAGCATGTATAAATATCGAAGATCACTCTGACTTATCTTTTCTTCCGTTTCCGGAAGAGCGAGTTGGCACCTTCTTCTGTTCATTTAATTTTCAATTTCAATACTGAATAAATCAACATTGAAAATGGAACCTTAAACTTTGAACTCTAATTAAGGGTTGCCAAGGCTTCACAGGGCGCATTCCCTCCACCTTTCTGGATAAGCAGGTCCGCTTTTAACGGACATTTGTAAAAGAACTGCTGCAAATATACAAAGTTTCCAGGTTCCTTCAAAATTCAGCTAAAAACGAAAAAGCCCCCGTTTCCGGAGGCTTTTCGTCATCTAAAATGAAAAAGAGATTATTTGCTTACGAGAATTTTGCGGGTGATTGAACCCAAAGAATTTTCAACGCGAACAAAATAAATTCCATTGGTAAGTGAAGAGCAATCAAAACGGGAGATTGCCTGGTTCTCTACAGTATTTTGGAACACTGTCTTACCCATCAGATCCACAACTGAAATTACGGATGAGCCTTTTAATTGTCCAAGGTTCACACGAATTTGATCTGTTGCAGGAGAAGGATAAACGCTAACTGTATTCAGAATCGCTTCATTGATTCCTACAGGAAGAATGATGTGAACTGTATAATCTTCAGTTTCTCCATAACCTCCATCTTCACAATCGGAAGTAACAGTAACTATGGTATTGAACATGTAATGAACACGCATTCTTGTCGCTCCCAGACTTGCTCCAATTGGGATCTGAATGGAAATAGTGGTGTCAGGAGAAGATTCTATGATTGCATCGCCCAGATGGAAATATTCGCCTGGACCCTGGAAGTCGCCGTTGTGATCGAAATCAAACCATACACCTGCCCCGTGTGAACCTGAACCCGGACCGGATGCGAAGGTGAAAGTATAGGTCAGGCCTTGCTCCAGTGAAGTAGTGGCGGTTCCTGTATCAGGATAATTGATGTAATTGTTCGGATTTCCATTACAACCACCACTCTCGTTATACAAAGTATTGATGGCAACTTTTGCAATTGCATCACAACCTGTGCTGAATGCCGGAGTACAATAACATGAAGTTGGTGCATTCATCACCACCTGAAGAGGAACAGACGATGCAGGTTGACCGCTACATGTAAGTACACATTGGTAATAGGTTGCGGCGGATTGCGCGGTGGTCAATGTCGGATTGGTTGCACCCAGGATGTCGGACCAACTGGTTCCATCCGGAGAATTTTGCCATTGATAGGTCAAGCCGGAAGCAACATCAGCACCTGATAAACTCAAATGAATGGAGTCTGTGGAACAAACAGAAGTCAAATCTGCAACGGTAGTACCTGCATTTGGAGGAGCGTTACAAGGAAGATAATTAATAACCTGAACATTATCAATTGCCCACCACCAGTCCCAGGTACCGGTCCATGTGAAGCGTAGCAACAGATTTGATGCAACTCCAATAAGAGGTGATAAATCATACTGAGAATGGACAGCAGGATTTGGAAAACCGTAATCTACTGTATCAAAAACCAGTACTGTCCAGCTGGTACCACCATCTGTTGAATACTCGATGTTTCGGGAAGATCCGTCAGACAATGGACCGCTAAGTGCTTTGTATTGTTCATCCATTTCAAGATACAATGATCCACTTGTAGCACCGGAAATGTCGATGGAAGGAGTTGTGAGACTAGCCAATTCAGGGATGTCGTCATTTACACTGCCTTCATCGCTATCAAATATTGCGAAGTGAGTATCAAAGCCTGCACCTGTAACAGCACGATTGTATTGATTGATGAACAACCATACATTTTGAGGCGTTGAACCAAGTGAGTCATTTGTCCAACCTGCAGGCATAGTTCCGGAAGTAAACGATTCGGTGAAGAGTACCTGAGCCTTTGTACCAAGGGTTCCCAGTACCAAGAGTACTCCTGTAAGAAGAATACGTAAAGTTTTGTTCATGATAGATTGATTTGAGGTGAGTTTATTGTTGTTGATGAGTAAGTGGTCTTTCAAGAATTTCGCGCAGATTAGGACGCAACCTGCTTTTGTAAACATTGCGGTGAATTTCTTTTCCTTTTCCTTTGCGGTGAATGCGTCTTGCTTCAATTGGCATTGCAGCGATCTCCATGCATTCAGGAGTACAGCATCCATTCATTTTTTCAGCACAAGCTTCGCACTGGATGAACAGGAGATGACATTCTTCATTCTTGCAATTCACATGACGGTCGCTTGGCGATCCGCACTGATGACAATTGCTGATGATATCGTTGGTGATGCGTTCGCCTAATCGTTGATCAAAAACAAAATTCTTTCCGATAAATTCTGTTTGTAAACCTTCCGCCTTTACCTGTCGTGCATAGTGAATGATTCCACCATTCAACTGGTTGACATCATTAAAACCATGATGTTTAAAAAACGCGCTGGCTTTTTCACAGCGGACACCCCCAGTGCAGTAAAGGAGGATCTTACTATCCTTCTTGTCCTGCAACATATCCAGCACCATTGGAAGTTCCTGACGGAAAGTATCTGCTTGTGGTAATATCGCGCCTTTGAAATGGCCAACTTCACTTTCATAATGATTGCGCAAATCAACAACGACGGTTCCGGGTTGTTGCATGGCTTCGTTGAACTCCTTCGCGTTTAAATGACGACCAACATTGGTAACGTCAAAGGCTCCGTCATTCAAGCCATCGGCTACAATCTTTGTCCGTATCCTGACAATGAGTTTGATGAATGATTTTCCATCATCTTCGATAGCGATTTTCAGATCGACATTCTTCAACTCAGGGCTGGAATCAAGAAGGGCGAGGAATTTCTCCCAATTAAATTCAGGAACAGAAATTTGAGCGTTGATACCCTCATGGGCTACATACACGCGACCAAGGATGCCCAATTCCTGGAACCGGAGATACAGATTGTCACGGAACTGATTCACGTCGCTAATTAGTACGTATCTGTAAAAGGAAACTGTTTTCCTCTTAAAATCCTCAGCCATGAGCTTTTTGGTGAGGGTTTCTTTGTCGTATTTATTATGCAATATCATTTAGCATCAAAGATAGAAAATGCAGGCTGATCACAAAAATTGATTATAAAATATTACATATCAATATCTTATGATAAGATGAAGGAACTCCCAGAATTGTTAAAATACAGATTTTTAGGCAATCCTGAAGGGTTCAGGATTTGTTCCGGTTTCTATACCAGGAAAAGGCACCCACTGCACCAATGAGGTATGGAACAGCCAATAAATACAAAATTCCGGAATTAAGCTTTTTACCAACTTTATTGCCTCCGCTGTGTACATTGGTTTCAGTCACACGGCGGCACATGGAACACTGGGCAGAAGCGCCGGAGCTGATGAAAAGCATTGTGAGTAACAACGAAAGGAAAAGGAGCTTTTTCATTTTCAGAATTTGTAATAGGGTGAAATCATCAGGTAAACAATCACACCGGTTGTGGTAACATACAACCAGATTGGAAAGGACCAACGGACTATTTTCCGGTGCAAGCCAACCTGATTTGTCAAACCGCGATACAAAGATATTAAAACCAATGGTAAAACAATTGCTGCCAATAAGATATGTGTGGAGAGCAAAATCAGATAGAATGGACGGACAGGATTGTCTTTGGGGAAAGTTGTTTCCACGCCGAATGCATGAAAGGTAACATAGGAAAGCAGAAAAACGGTTGAGAGAGCGCAGGCTACAAGGTTCAATCGTTTGTGAATTTCAACTTTTTTCTTCCGGATAAAATAAAATGAGATGAGCAACAGCACGGTGGTAATTGCATTCAATGTTGCATTCAACGCAGGCAGCACTTTTGCCCATTCAGGAATGAACTCCGCTTTGGGCATTCTACCAAGAACTACGACAGCAAGAAAAACTACAATTGAAACAATATAGATTAGCCTCAAATACAATTTTTCATTCGCGGGAATCATAAGATAAGATTGATTTTTTGATGGGTTGATTGTAATGCATCAGCGGCGAGAACAATGCTGATCAGAAGGAGTGTCTATGCACCCGTTTATTATTTTTCCTCAAACTTGGTATCGTAGAGCAGTAATTTTATTTCATCAATGAGTGTATCCACTTCATTTATTTCGGTACCATCATAAATTCCGCGAATGTGTTTATTCTGGTCAACGAGAATTAGATCCTGTGAATGAAAAAAATCATCCGCTGTTTTTCCCGCAGCAGCAGGCACCAGAAATCCCTCACGGGCCAGAGCGTAAATCGAATCTTTGTTGCCGGTCAGAAACCACCACATGGAAGAATCAGCGCCCATCTTGTGAGCATATTCAGAGAGTACAGCTACAGAATCGTGATCAGGGTCAACGGTAAAAGAGAGCATCTTCAGCTGCGGGACATCTTTGAATTTTTCCTGCACCCTTTTAAACTGTTCGTTCATTTTTGGACAAACAGTCTTGCATGTCGCGAAGAAAAAATTTGCCACAAAAATTTTGTCCTGAAGATCTTTATCCGTGATGGCGACCCCTTCCTGGTTTACAAAAGAGAAAGAGCCGATTGTATGAAAAATAGAATCTCCCTGTGCATTGATCTCAACAGGACCAAGAACAGGGAGATTTTTAAAATGATTTGTTCCTCTTGTTATGACCAGCCACAAAACGACCGGGAAAAGCAGAATTGCAAGGGGAATTAAAACCCTTTTGAAGGGCGAGTTAGCCATTTAGATTTTGGAAATTAATACGGTACATTCATCAATGCGGAACCTTCATACAAGGCGATGAAGATGAGGTACACGATCAATACAAACGGAAGCAAGAGACTGTATTTCGCGGCAATCGCTTCGAATTTGAGGTGCATAAAGAACCCGACAATATAATAAGCTTTCACCAGAGTAAGCGCAACGAAGGTCCAGATGAGAACTGTGTGCGGAATTCCTGTAAAAGAAATACCCACTTCAAAGAGCGTAATAAACAAGAGTATCCAGAATACGCGCCAGATGAGTTTTTTATTCAATGCACTATGCGCTTTTTCTTCAGCGGCGTGCGAAACATGTTCGTGGTGAATATCAGACATGATGATGTATGTTTTCGGATGGAGGAATATTAAACGAGATAGAAGAATGTGAAGACGAAGACCCAAACAAGGTCAACGAAGTGCCAGTACAAACCGACTTTTTCAACCAGCTCATAATCCTTTTTACGATCGAGAGCGCCCTGGTAGACAAGGATGAAAACAATCAGGTTGATCATCACTCCGGAGAATACGTGGAAACCGTGAAATCCGGTAATGAAGAAGAAGAAGTTTCCGAACAAAGGAGTATTTCCATACTCGTTCTCAGTAAGATTAGCACCTTTAATATTTTTCACAGCAGATGCAACCAATGCTTCCGCTTCAGCGCCTTCAACTTTTGTTCCGTCGTGAAATTTCAAAACTCCCGGTTCCAGATCATCCGTACGGGCGAAGCGACCGTCAGCAAGTACATAAGCTCCTTTTTCAGAACCTTCGATGAAGTGATACCACTCCCAGGCTTGTGAACCAAGGAACATAAAACCACCAACGATGGTGAGACCAAGCCAACGCAAAACAGTTTTGCGATTCATGGAATGACCCGCATCCACTGCTAGCACCATTGTCACGGAGGACATGATGAGGATAAAAGTCATCAATCCTACATAAGCCAATGGCACATGTCCGTGAATGAATGGGAAGTGTGTGAATACATCACCCGGCTTAGGCCAGATGTCCGGAAAACGATGACGCATTGCGCCATAGGCGATGATTAAACTTGAGAAAGTAAAAGCATCCGAGACCAGGAAGATCCACATGAACATCTTTCCCCAACGCATACCGAAAGGGGATGTGCCTCCACCCCAGACACTGGAGGAAGAAGGTGATGCTACTGCTGAATGGTTTGCCATGAACGTAAAATCAGTTTATGTGTTAGGTGTGTTTATACGTGTTTTGTTGCGGGGGTTTCTGATTACCGGACGTAAAGTAAAAAGAAAAATAAATACACCCACAAACCTCCGAGAAAATGCCAGTAAACTGCGCACATTCTGACTCCGTTAAAATCTGTGGCGGTGTATTTTTGCCGCAATGCGCGCGAAAATACAATAAATAATGCAATCAAACCTCCCAATAAATGCATCACATGCAATCCGGTAATGACATATAAAAAGGAGCCCGCGACATTTCCGGCATCGCCTGCTTCAGTAACGGATTCTGAGCCGGAAGGTACATACTGGAAATTGCCTTTGATATCTTTTATTCTTCCTGAGAATGCAATACCCTGACTGAACAATTCTGACCAGGCAACATATTGACTGATCACAAATGCGATGCCCAGCAAAGCTGTGATAATGAGAGCAGTAACCAGATTTTTCTGATTTCCTTTTCCGGCGGAAATAACGGCCCATTGCATCGGGATACTACTCAATACAATAATTACTGTGCTGATCGCGAAGGTCATTGGCAAATCAAACTGAGCCCATTTTCCTTCTCCTTGTCTGACTATATACCCGGAAGTTAGTCCGGCAAATAACATCAGGATGCTGATCACTCCAATCCAGAGCAAGCTGCGTTTGGCTTTTCGCTCGAGGAGAGTACGCTCATTTGGAATTAGTTCTGCAATCATTTTTATTGAAATAATTTATCTATCATCCAAATGATTTGAACAACAGGAAGATAGATGAATGAACCGAACATTAATTTTTGTGCCGCCTTCATTTCACAGCTGACATACAGACGATAGGCCTGGATCGAAAAAACGATGCCGCACACAATCATCAGTACCGTGGAAATCCATCCGGTAAAACCAAAAAAATGGGGAAGAAATCCCATTGGCACCAGGCAGATTGAATAGACAAGAGTTTGGAAAGCACTGTGTTTTGTACGACCGGTACCGGATGGAAGCATTTTAAAGCCGGCTTTTTGATAATCATCGTGCAGCATCCAGGCAATTGCCCAAAAATGCGGAAACTGCCAGATGAACTGAATGGCATAGAGTACAAGTCCTTCCAAACCAATTTCATTCTTTGCAGCAATCCATCCGAGTAAGGGAGGAAAAGCACCCGGAATAGCTCCTATCAATACAGAGAATGAAGTAATTCGTTTAGCCGGGGTATAAACCACAGCATATAATAAGAGTGACAGCAAACTTAAGATGCCGCACAAGGCATTCATTTTCAACCATAAAATCAGCACACCGGATATCCCCATGAACAATGCCGCAACAAGAGCTTCGGTAACAGACATACGACCGGTAGGAAGAGGACGATTTTCTGTACGGGTCATCAATTTATCCAGGTCTTTTTCAATGATCTGATTGAAAGCATTGGAAGCTCCGGTGACTAAAAATCCTCCCAACATCAGCAGCAGGAAATTCGACCAGACAAAATTGCCATTGGTAGCGATGACGTAGCCCATAGCCGCTGAAAAAACGACCAGGCTTGACAAGCGAAGCTTGGTAAGCTGAACGTAATCCTGAATTTTAGCGGAAAGAGACACCTGTTCGGTTAGGGCCAAAGATTTTTCCTGCATTGTGAAGGGCGCGGGTGAAACGGGCTGCAAGTTTACCAATTAATACAGAACAGGACAAATGAAAAATCAGCCGATTTGGAGGAATTTCAGGCTTCTTCCTTGTAATATATTTTATAGTATTTCCTGCCATCCTTTTCCACTCCCCTTTCTATCAATTCCTTGTCGCCATGAATATAGATATGGAAGTTTTTGTCAAGCTTCAAAACACTCTTAAAAATCTTGCTTTGCTTTTTTACAGCCTGGGTAGAAATTTCAAATGTATCCGTGAGTTCGATGGTATTTTCTTCACGGTAGGACTTGTCGTAATTACGGAATGATTTGATCAGTTCAGGTTCCTGGAAAACTTCTTTCTCAAATTCTTTTTTGCTGAATGATTCATGAGTTTTAAAATACTCCACGGATCTGTTCAGCAGATCAATTTGTTCTGTCTTTCCTACTTCAAACTCCTCAGGCAATTGTTTCGCGACAAAATTTTTCGCGATATCCATGAACTGTTTTGTCTGATGAAAATTGTCCTGACAGGGTTTTAAAACAAGAAACCGCTCTTTCCAAAACTGAGCTTCCACGGCTTTATTTGCTTTGTCGATGATACAAATTTTATAACCGTCGTCCTTGTGGGTATTAAAAATCAGGCAACCCTTGTCAAGCTTTTCAACATTGATTCCATCCTGCGCTTTGATCCGAAACTCTCCTTGTTTGTTATCGACACGGAGGAAAGTATTTTTTGATTCAGATTTAAAAATCCCAATTACATCTGTGACTTCATCTTCAACAACAACCTCTGAAATGTACGCGACAAATAAATCACCTGACTTTATCTGTGCATTGTTGGACTGCTCAAAAAGATGTTTGGCTATATGTATTGATTCCCTGTGCAGAACTTTCGGATTTTCAAACACCGAAGACGCGTAGGTATACAAGGGATTTAGCGTGAAATCATCATTACTGAATGTAAATGAATAATATTCCGGTGAAGTAAATGAATGAAAGAAAAAACTAATCAGCAGCTGATTCAATTTTTCATCAGAAATATCCAGCAGTGCTTTTGATAAAACGAGCTCCTCGTCATTCGTTTTATTTCCGACCTGGTGAACAGCGACTTTGTTGAGAGAGCAGGTTGAATAGTCGAGCATTTTTTAGTGAAGAGGAAGGATTGTGGATTGTGGATTGTAGATTTTGGATTGTAGATTGTAGATTGCAGATTGTGGATTGTAGATTGTAGATTGTAGATTGCAGATTGCAGAATGACACTAGAAATTGAAGAAAAACATCAATTCAATTCTTCGAGGAGTGAAAAATCCTCGTGGACTTTTTCAGGAACGGAAGAAATGAACTCTTCTACATTGAGCAGTTGAGCAATGACAGGAAGCAGGTTTTGATTGATTCGTTCACGGATAAAGAGCTCTTCTGTTTTGAGAATGTTATCGAAAGAGCGGGTAAGCGGAAGTGTTTTGATTTGCAGAATCAATTGTCGCAGCGCTGCAGGATCTTCTGATTCAAGCACAAATGTGTTCTCAAACTGACGAAGCAGTTTTGCCGCTTCACCGCTTCCGCTGAAGATTACCGGAAGTCCGGTACTCAGGTATTCAAACAATTTTGAAGGTATCGCGCTTTGATAATTTTTCCCGAGTCGGGCGAACAGGATGGTGGATGTTTGATAAAAAGGAAGCAATCGGTTCCATTTCAGTTTACCATGAAGGCGGACATTGCGAAGGTTTTCAGTTTTGACTTTCTTTTTGAAATCTTCGAGTTCGATACCATCTCCGATCAGGTTCAATTTGATATCGGATATCCCTTTGACTGCTTCGAGAATCGGGTTCAGATCTTGTCCATTCCCGATATTGCCAATATAGGTAATCACAAAAGGATTTTCCGGTTGGGAGTATTTGATTGTAGATAAGCGTTTGAATTTATCTTCACTGATTCCATTGCTGATAATCTTTATCCGTTCACTGGAAATATCAGTTTCATTCAGCACCCATTGTTCTTCAGAGGTATTCGTTACAGTTATGAAATCATATTTTCCCAGAAAATAACGGACCATTCCTGTAAACAGTTTCTTCACACTGCGCTGAATAAAATTCCTTTCCGGAAGATAACACCATACGAGGTCACGAACATCCATGATCTTCCTGCTTTTTGATCCGGCAAGGATCACAGCAGGAATTAAGAACATATATGGTGTTGTGGCAAAAGTTAAATCAGCGCGTTTACGTGCGGCTTTGAAAGCAATCCGAAAGGAATAAATACATTCATAAACAGCACGGATAAAAAACAAAGACTTGGTGTATGCCGGCAGATTTGTATAATGAATAGTAATATTATCAGTGAGCTGAACTTCCTTTTCATTGGCCTTCTCTCCTATCTCTGTTAAAGTAAATACGTGAACTTTGTATTCTGATCCCAACGTTCCAACCAATGCCTCCAGACGATGTGACGCGGCTGTGACTTCCGGTGGAAAATGTGGGGTAATTACATTGATTACTTTCATCAGAAACAAATTGTTTGCATGCCTTTGTGTTAATTCCTTTTCAATCAGTTTTTAAAAACTTCCGATTATTGACCGGATTTTTGCTCCTTGTCTTCAGTACCTCCTATTGAGATCCTCGTAACCAGGCCTTTTGAAAATGGGATTTTCACTTTATACGCAGGCAGTTGGATACCAAATGCAGGAGAATACCAGGAATCGCTACATTCGACATGGTCAGCTCCCTCAAAACTGACCTGAACAAACTTAGAAAATAGTCGACCATTCTCAAGGCGCAGGCCGCATTTTTTATCAACATGCAAAAACGCAATTCCATTTGAAGTACCCTCCTGACGAATATGGTCGGTTATGACAATCTCATTATCATGAAACTCAAACTTCCGGGTATGCATTGCTCCGCTGGACTTGTATCCATCGTGTGTGGCTTCAATCATGTGTCCTTTTTCCTGCAGGTGCACAATCCTTGCTCTGCGGCCCACTCTAAAGTTTCCGTAAATTTCACTTTGATTTTTCCCTCCAATCTCTACTGTATTGTGCGCCGCAGTTGAACGCTCATAAGAACGTACAGGTCCTTTTTCATAAACAGATACACCGGTATCCACAATAAAAGCTGAACCAAAAACATGCAATATAAAATGCAAAGCATCTGCATGTGCATGTCCGGGTGCTGATGCCTGGGTGAAACCATTCACATCAACAAGCAGCTCAAAATGGCGGTTTTTAAATTTACGCAAGCCGGACATCCCTAAAGTAGAGTGCTGACATTTGATACCGAGCACATGTGCATAATCAGCGAGAGCAGCCAGGCCCGGTGCTCCGTCAATGGCACTGTCATTAATGGATGGCAATTCCCCGTTTGCAAAAACGATTGCTTCGAGCCAGCCAAACATCTTAGACGCGGCATCACGAAGTAAAAAATTGAGTGGTGAATAATCTTGTTTAACCATTTGCATGGCATCAATACTTTCCAGCAACCTCCATAGTACAGAGCAATGATACATCGGACTCAGCTCGATGTGCGCCCCATCATTCAATAGTTGCTTATTGAGTTCGTTGATCAGAATGCTCTGTCCGGCCAGAAAAAATCTTTCTTCGCCAAAAAACAATCCTGCACGCAACAATGCAAAACCATTGTCAAGGAGGTGATTATTCTTTAAATAATATTCCGGATTGACGGATAGATAATAGGCTTGTTTCCAGAGGAAGGAAAGGATTTCAAGATCATTCGATTCGTAGCGAGACAGGAAGCTGGTCCAATTCATGATCCGTTGCGAAACGCAATAACTATCATAGAGCAACTGATTGCTCTCCGCTTTACGTGCAAAACTGCTCATCAAAAAATTTCCTTCCTTCTGAGTTGTTTCAGGATGATACAGATATTCAAATGAGTTCAGACGAATGGTCCACAAGGCACCATAGTCTTTAAAATTCCAATCGGGATCAATGCTAAAAGCAATACTGTGATTCAGGAAATTAAAAGTTCCGCCATGACAAGATGGTTGTAAGGACAGATATTTTTTAAGCTTGATGGGAGAAATAGAAAGTGTTCCCGGATCTGATAATTGCAATTTACCTCGTTCCGCCTTCGCTTTTCTCAAGGCATACATCATCTTCAACCGAATCTGGTCGGGATGCACATGACGCGCGGTACGCAACAGCCTGAGAAGTTTCATTGAATCCGAATTGATTGATCCCTGTTCTCTACGAATATAGCAACTTTGGGTGTGTCCTTTTAGGACTCCAGATGAAAACGGGAAAGTGTCTGGTTAATTTATAATAAAAAAAACGCAAAAATCTCAAACACTGCGATATAGGTCGAAAAGATTTAGAGAAAAATCAGGCTGTTGGAAGGTGATGCGGTAAGGGTTTTCCATTACTGCCAGCACTTTTTCTTTCATATCTTCCGCATCGCCGGTTTTGTAAACAATGGTCCCGGCGGGCCTTTCAACACAGTCGCTTGCTACCGCCGGAATTCCGGAAGCCAGGGCTTCGCGAAGTGAAAGCGCGTCACCATCCGACCAGGTCGAACGCAGATACATCTTACAATGCGGCATGACCGACAAAACATCAAATGGTTTTCCAAAAAAAATCATGCGGATTCCGGTCTGCTCTTCGATGTCTGCCATTTTTTTAGCATAGATAGAGGCCATTGTACCATTCGGATCTATTAACATGATCATCCAATCCCGTAGTGATTTTTTTTGATGAATGGAAATTATCGTTTCGATAATCTGGTCAAAGCCGTACAAATCTTTTCCTTCAAAAAGTGTGGGCCTGTCAGGTTCATGAAAAGCCAGAGACAAAAGCACATTCGGATGATTCTGTATTTCCTTCTCGAACCATTCAGGAACCGGATGCTCCTGTAGTGAAGGAAGATAAGCCGGTATGACAATTGATTTTTTCTGAATAAATTCAGGTAATTCCGGTGCTTGTTGAACAAATATTATTTTATCCGCATACCTCATAATACGCAATGTGGATTGCTTTTTAAGATCTCTCAGGTTGTGCTGCGTATAAAAAAGTTTTTTGCCTAAAATTTTTACAATACGGCCAAGGGTTGCTTTTACCGGCTTGCTGATGTGAATATGGATGCAATGAGCTGTCAAAAACTCGAAAAAAATCCTGAACCAGTTTCCGCTTTCACCATGCATGCCATACCATCTTCTCTTTCGGATATCGAGTACCGAAATTTGAAGATCCTTTACATCTTTTGAAAGTAATAACAAACGTGAAAGGTGTGTAGAAACACCGCCCGGGGGAACCGGCATTGGACCGATCAGCAGAATTTTTTTACGGCCTTTGCTCATTCCTGTTGATTAACTTACTGATGAGTTCAAGATAATTTGATACTACTTTAGGAGCAGTGAATTCTTCAGATCGTCTCCTGATTTGTTGCGCATCTATCGGATGTTTTATGGCTTCCGATATTGCTGCTGCCAGACTAATGTGATCATGGACCGGTACAAGTGCTCCGTACTTACCGTCGCCGAGAATTTCGGATGAACCTCCAGGGCAATCCGTACTCACGACCTGACAGCCTGCTGCCATTGCTTCAACCAGTACAAACGGAAGACCTTCATATTCGGAGCTCAGCACGAAAACTGAGGCATAGTTCATCCATGACATTGGATTTGAAATGAACCCGGGCAAACTAACAAAATCTTTTATACCCAATTCAGCGGAAAGGGCAATTAAATTACCCCTCTCCCCACCTTCTCCGAGAATGATGAGTCGTGCATTATGAGCTTTATTCATCACCGCAAATGCTCGTAATAATGTCGGGAAATCTTTGCTTGGAACCAATCTGCCTGCTGACATTATTACACTGATAGTTTTATCATGAAGAAAAGGATGATCAGGAATCTGAAATTTTGTTACCGGAACTACTTTAGATAAAACCGGATTGTAAATAATATCAACTCTCCCCTTTAATTCAGGAAAACAATTCGTGAAATCCAATGCACTTGCAGTTGAAACCGCCGCAACCGCATCGGCCATGGGAAAATACTTTTTGATTAATAATCGAAATATGAAATTTTTCAATCCTTGTGCAGGGACATTTGCCGAAAATAAACTTTGCTCATTCAGTATCACAGGAATTTTCATCCTGTAGCGGTGTCTTGTCATCAGCACCATGAGCTGAACATGCGACTGAATAGCAATTATAACCTGAGGATTTTCTTTCCTGAGATAATTATAAAACGGCTTTCCAGCGTTTCTTGTTTTCCCCGCCTGTAAATCGACCACCCGAACTGCAGGGTCAAGACTGCTCATGAATTCCCCATCTGCATTTACCAGTACCAAATCGACACGAATTCCCCTTGAAGCAAATTCATTCGCAAGGTGAACAGCTGCTTTTTCAGCGCCACCCATACGGAGACTACCGATAACAATTGCAAGATGGGTGAGGTTATTCAATTCAGCTCCTCCCCTTCGATTCGGTTTTGTTCAAGATTAAAAAAATCCCAGAATCGGGAACCCAGCAACATGCCGAGACCAATGGAGAATGATTTATGATAAAATGAATGATAAAACAGAAAAATCATCGGAATCATTGCCATAAAAATATACAGACATGATTTTCTTCTGTCACCTGAAATATTACGGTCAAGTGCAGTCCAAAATAAATAAATCAGCAAGAGGAAGGAAATCAATCCAGGTAAGCCCCAATAAATCCACAATTGAAAAAAGGCATTGTGTGCCGCCATGGCAACATCGGTAGTAAAACGATTGGTAATTCCTGCAGCCACAGCCCATCCATGCCAATAATTTCCCGCCCCGATTCCTGTGAGCGCATATTGATCAATATTGTTAAGTACCGCAGTATAAACTTTTGTTCGGGAATCCGTTTCCTGTAATTCAGCAAATCGAAGAATTGATCCGAGTCGAACCCAAACCACATCAGGGACTGCTACAAAAAGAAAAATCAGGAGAATGATTGAAGGCAGAACCCAAGCTCGAAGATTAATTTTTGATTTGTAAACAAAAATCAAAATGGAAACAAAAAAGATAATGGCTCCGGTGCGTGAAGCCGGAAGAAAAACGCCAAGAATAGAAGGAACAGTGAGAATCGCAAGTACAGTTCTCTTCCACCGAACTTTTTCATAATACATCCAGATCAACCCAATCAATGCGCCAATGGACGAGAAATATGAGATATCATTCAGGTTACCACGAAGGAAGAAAGTTTCAAATGCCTGGATGCGTGCACGGGAAGCATCGTAAAATCCTTCCGCTGAAAAGCTACGTAACATAGGGACAGTTCCGAAAATAAGAATGAATGATTGAAATGCACTGGCAAGAATAAATGTAAACAAGGCGATATCGAATGCCGTTTTGTCCCGACACAGAACAGCGATACAAAATATCCCAAGCGTCATGTTCAGATAGCGGAAAATAAAATCATAGGAAGCAAAAGGATGCATTGTTTCCATGAAAATACAAATGACGGCAAAGACGATGGAAGCAATAAAATACTTGCTCGAGAATAAACGAAGAAGTGTTTTGAGTCGTGTAAGTCCGATGTATAAGAAGGTAAACCCAAAGATCATGAAGGGTGTACTCGCGGTACCAACGTAGGGCAGGTTGGCCTCAAAATAAATACTGAACACAAGCAAGAAAATCAAAATCCTGTCAAACAAAGAGGATCTGATTTCAAAACGAGGTTGTACGAGCGCCATTTCAATCACAAGGCGAATTTATGAATTCCACCCTGATTTGGCGTCATGAAAAACAGGAAACTATTGGAACAGGCTTAAGCAGGATCGATTGTCAGTATAATCTTCTGATGTTCATTCAGGGAAAAATTCAGACAACACTCGCTGAAATTTTCAGCTTCCTTTTAATAAAACGGTAACCTATGACATTCAGGATGATGAGTCCTGCTGAAGATGCTATAGAAGCTCCCAGAATACCAAAAGCAGGAATGAGAATAATGTTCATCAGGGATTGAAAAAAGAATGCCGCGATGTAAAAAACAAGAAACATCTTTTGATTGCCGGTCATAGTCAGTAATCCTCCTACCATTCCTGTTACAGCATTTGCCAATTGCCCAATGATGAGAATAACCAATGGCAGGTAGGCTGAAGAAAATGCGTCACCAAAAAATCCAAGCAACCATTTCCCGCTTGTCAGTAAAACCACTGCGATTGGAACTGTAATCAACAGAATTTGTCTGGACCCTTCATGCACAAGTTTTTGAAGACGAATCACCTGTCGTTTTTCCCACAAAGCAGCGATTTTCGGCATAAAGACATAATCTGTAACCGATAAACCCAGTGCAACGAGCGTGGAAATTTTCACCGCCGCACCATAGATTCCGGCTTTTGTATTTCCAAGGAAATAACTCACAAACAAGATATCACTCTGCTTGAGCAACATGTTTAAGAGCGTGCTGATAAAGATAATCGCTGAGACACTGGTCCACAAGCCTGTACGAGCAGTACTTTCCGCCGGTGGAACCAGCTGAGTAACTGTTCGCCCCGCTTTTTTATTAATATAGATGCAAACGACGACAGTACAAAGCAGATTAATCATCATTGCCGCATCTACAGTCAGTTTGTTGTGATCTGAATAATAATAAATACAACCAACACTGATAAAAACCGGGAGCAGGATATAAATCGGAAGCAGGGAAGTTTTTATTTGCTGCAATGCACGCAATACAGAACTGGCCTGGTAGATGAAAGCGAGAAAAGGAAGCAGCAATACCGCCCAAAATAATCCTTCAGAAAAGGCGATGTTGAATTTTTTTGCTTTCGCAAGCAGGAAAACAAATAAGGCAATACTACAGGCAATAGAAATAAATGTAATCAGTCGGTACGAAAAGCGAATGAAGCCATGGACATATCCGTATTCCTTTTTCGCAAGCGCGGATGGAATGAAACGCAGTGCACTTGTATCCATTCCAAACAAGCTAATGGCAAGGAGAATGTTGACGATGGTGATGATGACAGTATAGTCTCCATATGCTTTCGGGCCCATGAGTCGGGCCAGCAACACCTGGCTGAGATAAATCAATAACAGGCCAAGCACCCGAAACACAAAGGAGTGTGAAATGGACTTGAGCAATCCATCAGGATTTTTGTATTGAGAAAAGATATTCAAAACCTGTTCCATAGGGGTTTTACCGGAAACGTATTCGGTTTCGGTTGTGATGCTTACTTACTTGTCGCTCCGCAAAAATCGAGAATTATTTTATCACTTGCCATGGTGATTGAACGGAATTCTTTATGCGAAACAAGAAACACAATGATATCGGCTTCCATTACTGCCCTCAGCGTATCTGTTATTTCCAGTTCAGCATGTTTGCGGATATTGGGTTCAACAGCCATGACTTTAAATTTCTCTGCTTCGAGTTCATGATAAATTTCCAGTGCCGGTGATTCACGCAAATCATCAATATCCTGTTTGTAGGAAAGTCCCATGCAGGCAATCATCGGTGCACGGCCTTTATCCTTCTGGAATTTTTTTGCAGCCGTTTTTATTTTCTTCATCACCCACTCCCTTTTATAGTTGTTGATGAGACGCGCTTGTTTGATGATTTTTGCTTCTGTCGGAAACTCAGAAACAATGAACCAGGGATCCACAGCGATGCAATGACCGCCAACTCCGGGACCGGGTTTTAAAATGCGAACACGCGGGTGTTTACTGGCAAGATCAATCAGTTCATTGACATTGATATCCGCTTTGTCGCAAATCATTGACAACTCATTCGCGAAAGCAATGTTCACATCACGGTATGCATTCTCGACCAGTTTACACATCTCGGCGGTGCGTGAGTTGGTGCGGTGAAGATTTCCTCTCACGAACTTCGAATAAAAACGAACCGCAGATTCCGTGCTTGCTTCATCAATTCCACCGATGACACGATCATTTTGTTGCAATTCGTAGATGACACTTCCGGGTAATACGCGTTCCGGACAATAGGCAATCCAGATTTTATCTTTCAATTCAGGTCTTTCTTTGAAAATGATTTTCGCCATTTTCTCTGTCGTACCAACAGGACTGGTCGATTCGATGATAAACAGATTCCCTGTTTTCAAATGTGGCAAAACCATTCGTGTAGCCTTTTCAACAAATGACAAATCCGGTTGATGATTGCCTTTGAAGGGAGTTGGAACAGCGACAAGAAACACATCAGCAGGTTTCACCTGTGTGGAAGCAAGTAAATGTCCGCGCTGAACTCCATAATGCACCAATCCTTCGAGATCAGGTTCAACGATGTGAATTTTGCCCTTGTTGATTGTATCTACTACAGTTTTATTTACATCCACACCATTGACGGTGATTCCCTTACTGGCAATCAAAGCGGCGGTTGGCAGGCCTATGTATCCGAGGCCCATGATGGTTACATTCATAATAATTTTCTTTTCACCGGAGAACAATATCTTCTCAGAAGATGATTGCTTCTGGTTTTACTTTTTTATTTTCAAAATAATATCCGCGATTTGTTTGCAGGTTGTACCATCACCATATGGATTTACAGCCTTCGCCATTTTCTCATACGCGACTTTATCGGAAAGTAAAGTCACTAGTTCACGGATGATAACTTCTTTATCTGTTCCAACTAATTTCGCTGTACCTGCATCAACGCCTTCCTGTCGTTCTGTTACTTCACGCATCACCAATACAGGTTTGCCGAGTGAAGGTGCTTCTTCCTGAAGACCGCCGCTATCGGTGAGTACCACATAACATTTTTCCATGATCCAGATAAAATGCGGGTAATCGAGCGGTGTGATGAGGTGAACATTCTTCAATCCGCTGAGCAAACGGTTAACAGGCTCCTGTACATTCGGATTGAGATGAACAGGATAGACAAATTCAACATCCGGAAATTGTGAGGCGACGGTTTTGATCGCATGACAAATATTTTCGAATGGTTCACCAAAACTTTCGCGACGGTGACCTGTGATGAGTACAATTCGGTGATCCAGTTTTATGCCGGCAAATGCTTTCGCATATGCATTTTCATCCTTCTTTTTCACAAGATCAAGTCCGAGGAAAAGCGCGTCAATCACTGTATTGCCGACATTATAAACATGCTCTGAAATGTTTTCCCGTCTGAGGTTTTCTACCGATTGTTGTGTAGGTGGAAAATGATAATCGGCAAGATGTCCTGCGAGAATGCGATTGATTTCTTCAGGGAAAGGAGAGTATTTATTTCCACTTCGAAGTCCGGCTTCGATGTGAGCTACCTTGACTTTTTTGTAATACGCCGCGAGTGCACCAACAAAGGAAGTAGTAGTATCACCCTGAACGAAAACAATCTCCGGTTCAAAATCAGTAAGTACCTGCTCAAGCGCTTTCAAACCATTCGCCGTTACATCGAAAAGAGTCTGGTTGGGTTTCATGATGTTCAGATCGTAATCCGGAACGATATCAAAAAACTCCAATACCTGATCCAGCATCTGACGATGTTGTGCTGTCACACAAACTTTTACCTCCGCGTTTTTTCTGTTTTTAAATTCCCGCACCAGAGGAGCCAGTTTTATGGCTTCCGGTCGGGTTCCAAAAACAAAAAGTAACTTCAGGGAATTGCTCTGCATTCTTAAATTTTATGTTTCCGATAAACGGGAAAATCCTTCGATCAGGACAAAGTCCTCAATTTTCCCCGGCCTCAAATCGCTGATGAAATGAGGGGTTTATCACAAGATGTTGTACAGTTTATAAGAAAAGGGGTTGCGATTTCAGGCGATTTGCCTCATTTTTTTGAATTTCAGCACCAGATAAGGTAACTGAGTGAATAACAAAGCATTAGCCAGCATCAGGTAAAAAACCAGAGAAGGATCCTGTTTTCGAAAAACGTATGCGGCGGCAATGAAGAGCAAATTCACGGAATACAGCGTCAAAGTGACCAATGCGGGCTTCAATCCCAATTGAAGCAATTTGTGGTGAATGTGGTTTCGATCGGGAGAAAAAGGTGATCGTTTATGGATGATACGAATGGTGAAAACACGTAATGTATCGACCACCGGAATGATGAGAATGGCAAGTACCATTACAGGAGCGGATCGTGAATCAAACAACTCCGGTAGTTGAACGCTTCGGCTCACTTCAACAAAACGCAGCGAGAGAATCGCGAGAATAAATCCGAGTGTCATGGATCCGGTATCGCCCATGAAAATTTTCGCGGGATGAAAATTAAAAAAGAGAAAACCGAGCAATGCGCCACATAAAGAAAACGCTAATACCGCCATCAGAAGATCATTGTATTGATAAAACAACACACCAAATACTGCTGATGCGATGAATCCCAACCCTCCGGCCAGACCATCCACTCCATCGATCAGGTTGTAGGCATTGATGATGAACAGAATTACCAAAACAGAAACAAATACCAGCACCCACACGGGCAAAGCATGCAATCCAAATAAGCCGTGCATACCGAGCAAACGTATGTTGCAAAAAAGTACTACGAGTAAAGCGGCGACAGCCTGACCAAAAATTTTCGCCGATGGTCGCAAGGGCATGATATCATCCCGTAAACCAAGGAAAAAGAGAATGATCAGTGAGGCTACAATAAACAGATGTTGCTGCTCGAAGTAACCTGCTGCCCAGAATGTGAAGGAAAATATCGTCGCCGCGAAAATTGCCAGTCCGCCCAGCAATGGAATATTGCTTGGATGCAATTTTCGTTCATCCGGCTCGTCATATAGTTCCACCTTTTTTGCGACCCTGATAAGAGACGGGATCGAAGCCAGGGAAATCATGAATGCCGTGAAGGCGGAAAGGAAAAGCGGGTTCATCATTTTTTAGATGCAACAAATGTACGAATAAGCAAGGCTTTTTGGATGACTCTTTGGTTTCAGGATATGAACACATTTAATACACTTTTGAGGAGTCTGAATAGCACTGAAGTGACATTTCAAGGCCAACCCTTTTAAGTGCGGGTATTTATAGGATTAAAACAATTATTTATCACAAAGAACGCAAAGGATGCACAGAGCAAAGAAGTATGTCTTCATAATTTCACTTTGTGCGCTTTGTGAAAATCTTTGCGTTCTTTGTGATACAGGATTGTTTCATTGACATTAAAAACAAATTGACAGAAGTGTTTTGAGATTCAATTGAACAATTTATTTTTGAGAACAACAAAAGCTACAGCACCACTGAAGATTATTATGAATAGCTCAAAAACTTTTCCATCTCTTCTGGTGATTTTTTTATTCTGCTTCTTTGCTTCACCCGAACTTTTTGCCTCAAAATCCAAAGACCTTCTTGATAAAGGCTGGGACGAGCTTTTTAAAGACAATGACATTGACGCGCTTCGTTTGTTTGGAGAAGCGTACGAAGAGGCGAAAACTGAACAAGACACTGAAAACATTGCCCTCGCCTTGCTTGACATGGGGATTTGTACGTACAGTGTGAGTTATACGGATGGACTTGATTACGCACTCAGGGCCATGGAAGAATTTAAAAAATTCGAAAAAACCTTTCCGGCTAAGGCGCTGCAGGGGCGCAGTAAATGTCTGCAGCTGATCAGTACGATTAATTTACGGCAAGGGAAATACAGAGAAGCTGCTGCAATGAGTAAAGAAGCCTTACTTGGTTTTTCGGAAAATGAAGACACAACTACATATCTTGGAATTATTTACAATTCCCTTGGTGTTGCTTATTCAAAACTGAATCTTCCCGATTCATCAGAATATTTTCATCGCAAAGCTCTGGAAGAAAGAATCCTTACAAAAGATTACAGATACCTTCCGGTTTCCCTGATCCGTGTCGCGGATATCGAAGCGGCAAAAGGCAACAAAAGTGAAAGTAAATCCCTTTACGATCGAGCATTTTTCCTGTCTGACAGCACCGGCAATCGTCAGGAGGAAGTGATGGCATTATTGGCAATCGGCAAATGGAAAATGCATTTCGAAAAGAATTTTAACGAAGCAGAATCTGATTATCTGAAAGCCGAATCCATTGCGAAAGTACTGTCGGATCGTTCATTCTACCTCAATGCGATTGACCATTTGATTGAGCTGAAAAAAGTACAAGGCGATTTTTCAGGTGCACTGAAATTGAGTGAAGAAGAAGCTGTCATTCGCGACTCCATGAATTCCTGGGAGAAACAAAAGATTCAGAAAAGCCTGGAGATCCAGTTTGATGTAGCGGAAAAAGAACGTCAGCTGAAGCTTATTCAGAATGAAAATGACATTTCCAGACTTACAAATTATCTTCTTTGGGCTACCATCGCTTTCCTCCTGCTCTTTGCCGGTGGTATCATTTATTTTATCCGTAAAAATCACAAACGCGACAAATTGCTCTTGCAGACCAAAGTAGAACTCGTCAAAGCGCTTGAAGAACAAAAAGTACTGCGCGAACAATACATGCAAAATGAACTGGAATACAAGGAAGCTCAGTTATCGGCGCTGACGGTTCAGATGTTACAAAAAAACGAGCTCATGCAGGAACTTCGCGAAAAACTCGAAGCGGATCAGAGCATTTCGAAGGACAGTCCGCTTACCCGTTTGGTCAACAAAGGACAAAACCAGGAAAAAGAGTGGGCTGATTTCAACGTTCAGTTTGAAAGCATCAACAAGAACTTTTATGCGAGGATCCGGCAGGCTTATCCTGATATCAGTCCGAATGATCTGAAAATTTGTGCCCTCATCAAGCTCAATTTATCGATCAAAGAGATGGCCGGAATTCTGAATATTTCTCCGGACAGTGTCAAGACAGCTCGCTATCGTTTACGCAAAAAACTTCAGCTTAATTCGGAGGACAATCTGACCGAATTTATCCTGAAACTATGATTTCATTATAATTTCCCAATTTGTTTACCTGCTGTATACTGTTTTTTACGACCTTGTCTACCTCAAGTCTACCTGAAAAAATAGGTAATTGCCCCTGATGGATTTAGTTTTACAACTGTAATTCCAGACCAAACCAAATCCAAAAACCAAATCCTATGAAAAAGCTTCTACCCCTTCTTTTCTTCGCCTTGCTGTTCAGCAATAAGCAGGTTTCCGCCCAGATACCGAATGGTAATTTTGAAACCCTGAATTGGGATGGAACCTTAAGCAATTGGGGAAATGTCTATCTCATGTCAGTGAGCATTGATTCGCTTGGAAATACAATTATGGATTCGATTGTCTGGGATGGGCCCTACTATTCAAAGACAGCTGATGCCAACACTGGCAATTTCGCGATGGAAATGCGCAACGCTTACAATTACACAACAAATCATGGGATTGCAGGCAGTGTGAGTGCGGATACAGATTCCGTGTATACCGCCTGGGGTGCTCTGGAATTTGTAAGCATTCAGATTCAACCAACTGATTTTAGTTTTTATTACAAATACAATTCAGTTGCCGATGATTCCGGAATCGCAAGGCTCACTGTCTACGACTACATGATGAATCCGGTTGGAAATGCGGAAGTCGTCTTTTCAGGAATTTCTTCTGTGTATACTTATACTTCTGTTCCGATCACATTTACATCACCTGATCCTGTGGCGTATTATTCATTAAACTTCAGCACGAAGTTCAGTTTAGCCGATATGCCTACAGAACCTCATCTTGGAACATCATTGATTATTGATGATGTGCAATTGAGCAGCACTACCGGCATTGGATCAAACAATCTGTTGGAAAGTTCTTATTCCTTGTTTCCAAATCCATCAAAAGAAAATCTGAATATTTCTTCGAAGAATGCTGAAGAAATCAACTATTGCGTTTACAACATGCTTGGAAAGAAAATTCTGGAAGGAAAAATTCTTCCGGGAACTCAGTCCATTTCTACCGGGCAATTTTCAAATGGTGTTTATGCGATTGAATTTGTGAGCAGCAATCATTCCAATCGAATGAATTTTGTGGTGGCACATTGAAACCCTCAACTTGAAATAAAATAACTCGCTTCAAAATTTCTATTCATCTTTATTTTAATTTCATTCAAAGATGCTGGCAGAACATTTGTACAAAATGTTGCCAGCATCTTGCTTTAGATGAAAGCCCTTTTAGAAAATTACATTTTCCCATTTATCTGTTTTGGTCTTCTGAATATTCCTGCAAAATTACTTCACATCCTTCATTTCAAAGAAATATCCATCATTCCTAACCGATTTTAAATTCCACTTTTCTATTTAGAATCATTCTAATTTGAATTCACTGGCATATGATTTTATGATTTTCGTCAATTAATGAAAATATTTTTGTTAAATTAATTGCATATCTAAATTTTACATTCTTACCTTCGATAGAGGTATTTCGTTGATTATTTTTTCATATTAATTTTTCAATTATTTTTTGCTGTTTGTTTTTAATAGCATAAGGATTTCAATTATTCGTTCTTTTTTTATTCATATTATTTTCCTGGTCATTTTGGTGTTTTTTTAATTAATAAATCAAATCTCATGAAAACTCCCCTTTGCTTCAAGGCGATTTTTTTGTTCGCCTTATTTTGTTTTAGTAATAAAATTATTTCTGCTCAATCAAATCAATATCCTGTTTTGGCTATGTCTGTGCAGGTTACTGCCATTAGCTCTGACACTAGTCTGGGTGGTTTGCCGGCATTAACGGATACCACAGTGTTTTCTGCAAACATGTCAATCGATCTTTTTGATACCGTAGGAATCGATCAGATTGAAGTTAAACTCGGTTCAGTTTTGGGTGGCAGTGACTACTTATCCAAAAACTTCCTATTCGATGTTCCCGGATCATTTGGAGATGGAACATCCTTTTATAGGAATGATTTTAATGTCAGTATAGGACTTGGACATTATCCCGGACTGACCGATTATTTTGCGGAAATTCGGATAAAACGGCAAGATGGCTCCTTTACAGATTCAGTGCTTTTTAATCGCTAAAACCTTTCCTCACCATGAAAAATATTATTTCTACTTCAAGACGACTTTTAGTTTTATTAATCTTTGTTTTTGCAATTAATGTGCAAGCCTTTGCCGGTAATTTTACCTGGAATGGTACAACATCCACTGATTGGTCAACGAGTACAAACTGGACCCCGAATGGAGTACCTTCAAGCAATGACAGTGTCACCATTGTCACCGGCTCAAACAATGTACACCTTGCTTCCAACACCAGCATAAAGCTTATTTCAATCAATTCCGGAGTACTGGACTTGCAATCTTATTCACTTACTGTTAGTGGAAATGCAACTTTTACATCCGGACAAGTCAACAATGGTATACTTTCAATGTATGGAACTGCCACCATTACTTTTAAAGGAACTCAGTTCGGAGCAAAAGTTTATGCAACAGGAAACAGTATCCTCTTAAATGGTTCCACATTCAACGATTCATTGAGTGTGGTAAAAAAGGGAACAGCTACTGATAACGGAAAAGGTGGAAACACCTTTAATAGCGCGGTTTCAATTGTTGATAGCGCCAATGGAATACTTGTATTATCGGATTCCTTTCCGGACACATTCAATTCCCGACTCTGGCTGGCTAATCGCAGCACATCTAAAATTTATCTTGCACACCGCGGCTCAGGAAATACATTTAATGGAGATGTGTGTTTTCAAGGGAAAAATATCTGGTCCAACTATTACGGAACAGCTGCTTACAATGGCAATATAACTTTTGATACTCCGAATGGTGAAGTGTATTTTGGTTATTCAACCGGGAGCGCGGGTCTTGCTAATGGCAAGAATCTTTACATAGGAGCCGGAGGCTTTAGTGCCGGGTATCTGTATTTTCGGAATTTTGTGCAATCAGATTCAACTCTTAGTATTTCATTGACTCTTACAGGAACAGCTCGTTTGGCCTTTGAATCAGGCTCCAGCTTCAAAGCAACATTCAGCGCAAGTGCTCCATTACTTTATCTTGACGGGACACGATTTCTAGGAATCACTTCAATCACAACTACAGGCTCTTCCAATTCGACATCTCTTGGAGGGTCTTATTTTGCGAAGGCTACAACTATTTATCACAATCCTTCTTCCGCTTGCACCTTCACCACAGGAACAAGCGCTCCCGACACATTCGCCTCACCGGTTGTAATTAAAAACGGCATCGGCACCATGAGCATAAACAAGTCTCTTTTTCAGGACAGTGTAACGATGAAAAATCTGAATTCCACAACAGGTTCTGATCGCTTTTATGTAGCCAACTCCGGGGATGCAGTATTTGAGGGTAAATTGATCCTTGACAATGCTCTTGCAGGAATGAACTTCGGGAATTCCGGAGGAATAAGTACAGTTGTAGGCACAGGTTCACTATCCATATTATCCACATTTACCGGTATTTTAACATTAAAGAATTTTCAATATTCAAGTTCTGACAGTGTTTCAATTATAATGAACAATGCTTCGAGTAAACTAATATTGAATTCTGGTGTTTATTTTGAGCGGCCATTTTCTTTTTATGGCCGGAACATTCAATTAAATGGAGCAAGTTTTGACTCCTCTGTTACGATTACAAGGTATGGAACCACAGGCGATGTCTGTAGCGGCGGAAATACATTTGGCTGGAATACCATCATCAAAGATTCAAGTTCAACTGCACATAATTTTATTTTAGCAAATTCATTCGGAGACAAGTTTGACGGCAATGTGACCTTCATTCAAAAAGGCTCCGGAGTGAACATTTACCCTGCATACTCAGAATCGACATTCTTCTCCGGTGATGTTGTTGTAGAAAGTACAAGCGGTATGCAATTTGGTGCAAACGGGGGATTTTCAAAATTTAAAGCCGGATCCATACAAACAATTCAAAGGAATGGCTCCGGAACAATTCAGTTCAAAAAGCTCGAAGTAGACAAAAAAGGAAACTATGTTGAATTGGCAACTCCTATCACAGTTACCGATTCCTTAAATTTATTCAAATACTATCTGCATTCCGATTCGATCAATTTACTTACGCTAAGCGACAATATAAAAGTAACTGGGGGAAGTGATTCAAGTTATATTATGGGATTTGTCTCCAAGATCGGTAACGATTCATTTTTATTCCCACTCGGATCTCCTGAATTAACCCATCCCTATCATCCATTGGGAATTTCAGCACCTGCCAATACAACGGATGCTTTCCTGTCGGTTCTCATTCCTGCACAACAGAATTACGGGAATGAAATGGATTCTACAATTGAGAACATAAGTGCTTGTGATTATTGGAAATTGTACCGTACAAATGGTTCTTCAGCTGTAAAAGTTAATCTGAGTTGGAATGATGATGATTGTATTCTAACCAAACCTACTGAAATGCGTGTAGCCGGTTGGAATGGCACGCGGTGGAAGGATCTTGGCAATTCTCATTCTTCAGGAGATAGTATCATCGGTAATGTAACTTCTTTAAATACAATAACTCAATTCGGTGCATTCGCATTATCAAATAATGTTTGTGTGACATTTGAAACCTATCCTTCCACAAAAAATGTATCTTGTTATAACTATAAGAATGGTTATGCAAAGGTAATCGCACAAGGTGGAACACCACCATATTATTATTCCTGGTCCGATAGTCTGGGTTTTGCATATGAAATTTCCAACCTGGCTCCCGACACGTTTATAGTAAATACAACAGATGTGCATGGATGCTTGCTGACTGACACCGTCCATATTTATCAACCCGACTCCATTACTGTTACTTTTTCAACCACTTCTTCCGTTTGCAAAGACAGTACAGGAATTGCAATTGTAACACCCTCCGGTGGAACGCCTCCCTTACAATTACCTTTGGTCACTTTCAGGAAATGAAGATTCAACTGAAACCAATTTAAAGGCAGGAAACTATTTTGTTATTGTTGGCGATACCAATGGATGTTTTAAAACTTATGAGGCCATTGTTGCTGATACGAATGGACCTGTTAGTACAATCAGCGTGCTTTCACATGTTTCCTGCCATGGCTATCGTGATGGTAGTGCGCAAATTTCAATTAGCTCGGGAAAGGCTCCATTCCATTTTGAATGGCTAAATTCAAGTGATACAGATTCTGTCGCTGTGCGACTGCCTGCTGGTACACAGTCCGTTAAAATTACTGACAATGATGGTTGTTTAAGTCTTAAAAACCTTACAATTACTCAACCCACTGAATTAAGTGTTTCATTATCCATAACCCCTTCCGGTTGTGGCCAATCTAACGGAGAAGTCACTCCGACGGTAAGCGGAGGAATAAGCCCTTATGCTTATCGTTGGATTGTATCAGGATCTAATGAGGCAGAAAAGAAATCGGTCCCTCAGGGAATTGATACATTGATTGTAGAAGATTTGAACAAGTGCAGAGTAAAAACCACCGCCATTATTTCAAATTCAAATGGACCAACCGTTAGCTCAACAATCTTATCTGCGATTCCATGCTATGATGACACCAGTGGCTCCATTCTTGTCACTGCTACAGGAGGAACGTTGCCCTATTCCTACAATTGGTTTCCATCTGTCTCCACAACAGACACAGCGAATAATCTTTGGTCGGGAACTTATACTGTAATCGTGAAGGACTCAAACAATTGCTATGGAGTTTCGACTATTACACTTGATCAACCTGCTCCTCTTCAGGTAAACATCTATGCGACCAATGCTTCATCAGATAGTACAAATGATGGAAATGCAGGAAGTATTATCCTTGGTGGTACGCTACCATTTTCATACCAATGGATACCATCCGGTGATTCAACACCTATTGCTTTGAACTTGTATGCCGGAATTGATACTCTTATTGTGACCGATGCAAAGGGTTGCATTGATTCATCGTTTTTTGAAATAAGCTCTACAGGGTGTCAAAATTTTCACTGTGATCCTTATATCGATTTTTCAACAATTCAAACATGTAGTGGCGGGAACAACGGCAATTTTACAGTAATAAAAGATTTACATGCGGATTTTGGCGCCAATGGTGACCCTGAATCCGACCGATGTGCTTTTGAAGAGGCCATGAATTTCTTTAGAAATAATTTGAAACCAGATAGGTATAATGCAAATGGCCCTCCAAGACCAGGAAATGGCATTCTTACAATTCCTGCCGGAACATTTTACGTCGGATATCAATACACTCCGGATGTACCCTGCCAATGGTATTTAAAAGGTCATGATATAATGTGTATGGATGGTTGGCAAGACTTTACCATCAAAGGGGGAAATCTGGATTATGCAGGACAACAGCCTGTTACAAAAATAAAATACGTTGATTGTCTTAAATTCGGAGCATTTGATCCTATAACAGGAGATCGCTGGTTGAGTTCATATAACAATTGTGGATTGAGGACACATTTACCATTGTGGGATGAAACAGGAGCGTGCTGGCAGGGCAGACTGGTCAACTGTGTAGTAGGTGGCGCTGCATGGCATCGTGTTGCAGCTTATATAGGAGAATGCATTGCAATGGTGAATTGCAACAACATGAAAATTGAAAATCTTGAACTCGATGGAAACTCCGACAACATCATTTATGGTGGGCATTATACTGATGGGATTCAATTACCGCATGACGGAATATTCATTGATCATTCAATAGGTGTTATTATTAAAAATGTAAATGCGCATCATTTTGGGAGGGATGGATTAATGATAGCGGATAATGTATGCAACTTTAATCCACCTCCGATTGGCGATAATCTCAATATTCGTATCGGCAGGAGCAAATTTAACTGGAATGGTCGAAATGGTTTTTCACTGGTTGGTGGCCATGGGATAATTGTAAACAATTCAGAATTTAATCACAATGCCGTTGGTCGTCTTGCATCCATGCCCGGTGTAGGAGTGGATATTGAATGGGAAAACGGAAATTCGCAAATCAGAAGTACTAACTCCGGCACAGATCCTGCTATCGAATTTAATGGATGCAGATTTCATTTTAATAAAAACGCCGGGATCGAAAACGAAAGCGATCAAACCTATGAAGTTCTTGCTTACCCTTATCAGACAACTCAACCAAATCCTCCTTCAAGATTAGATTTATTTGAAAAAAGGTTCAATTTCAACTATTGTACATTCGTCGGTTCCGAAAATGGTTATGCCGCAATTCCAAATGGAAAAGCTTTCACGTTTACAACATGCCATTTTTATGGTCAGGTATTGAAGTCTTACTTTTCACCTATGATTATTGATTTAAATGGGGATGAACAGACAAAATTTATTAACTGCACTTTTAATGAAATATATAATGGGAAGAGTATGAACCATCAAACTGTGAATGAATGTTCTACACCTGTATGCGGGAACACACAAGGCTGTGTGGATGCCAGAGACCAGGGGCTTATTCATATTTCCTATGGAGCAAGAACTCTATTCGAAGGTTGCACTTTCAACAGCAATTATTCAATGCGCTGGGGTCTCTTTAGCGGGCATCATGATAGAGGACCTGGTCCTTGGCCAGATACTATGTACTCTTATGATAAGTTAGAATTAAGTGCTTGTTTTTTTAATAATGACGGTATGAATACTCAATTGTGTGGATCAACATCTTGTTATACATCGCTCGGAGAATTTATTAATACAAAAATAACCTTCGGTACACAATTTCGAATACTTAATGGAACTGTTAACACACCAACAAATTGCCCTCAGTATACTTATTACAGGATTGATTATCATCAACTAACTTGCGAACCAAACAACGCTGTGCCTCCTCTGGATCAAAATCATATTTTTATACCTGCTGTCTGTGTCCCAAAATACTTTGATTGTCGTGTAAATCCCGTTCAAATAGATATTGATTGCCAGGACTGTGATGTTAATTGCATCGCCTGCAACATCCTTGAATATGAAGAAACCTGTCCGAATCCGAATCCTTCTCAGAGAAATGCAAGTAAGTCTGACCAGAAACTCGGCGAGTTGAAAATTTCACCAAATCCATCTACTAACCTCATTCATGTGGAAGGGGCTGAAAATGAAAAATTAATTCAGATTTTAAATGTGTACGGTGCTTGTGTAAAACAGGAATTATATTTAAATTCACAACAGGACATTCACATTGAGAGCCTTGCCCCCGGAATTTATTTTATTCGAATCGAAAACAAGCTAATATCCAAATTTATTAAACTGGAATAGACAAATGAAAACAATACTACTTTCCTTTTTGTTTTGTTTTTTATGTAAAAGCACCTATTCTCAGGCTCCTGCTATCCAATGGAAGAAATGCTTTGGTGGAAGCAATGATGATATGGGGTTAAGCATATGCGAATCACCAACAGGAGGGTTTTATATTTCCGGACATACAGAATCGCATAATGGGGATGTACATCATAATAATGGTTATGGTAATCTGTGGCTATTCAGAATCGATAATAATGGTAATCTAATTTGGGAAAAATCCTATGGGGAAGTTTTGGATATGAAATTTCGAATAACATGCAAATTACTAAAGATGGTGGAATAATAATGATTGGTAAAGCAAGTTCTCAAGATGGTGATGTTATAGGAATGCATGGTTCATCTCCGGATATTTGGGTTGTAAAAACAGACAGTTCCGGCAATTTACTATGGCAAAAATGTCTGGGTGGCGGGAATGATGAAGTTGGAAATGAAATTAAAGAAACTAAGGATGGTGGCTATATTCTCATTGGCACCACAAGATCACTTACAGGCGATGGGGATCTTTCATTTGTACACCTGCCGCCGGATGCCTGGGCAGTTAAACTGGATAGCGTTGGAAATATATTGTGGGAAAAAACTCTGGGGGGATATGATGGAGATTATGGAGTTTCAGTGGTTGAAGGAGACACGAACGTGTTTTACTTCTCAATTTCCTCCGATTCAGATGATAGTATAATTACCGGGAATCATGGATTTCAGGACTTGTTAATTGCAAAACTTGATGCTTCTCATAATATTGTTTGGCAAAAATGCTTTGGAGGGTCATATAATGATTGGGGTGGCAGTATTTATTTCGATGCAAATAATAAAATAAAAATTGGAGCCAATACTGAATCTAATGATTTCGATATTTCAAATTTTAGTGGCGCCTCCGATATTTGGCTCTTTACAATTGATTCGACAAATCTGGAGTCTTCGATTTGCTTTGGAGGGTCTTCTTACGATACAGATCGTAAAACACACTTAATTTCCGGTAATGGGTCAATAATTGCGGGCACTTCCAGCTCTACAAATTTTCAAACAAATTGTCTGAACACTTTCAAAAGTGATTTTTTTATCATGACAACTGACAGTCTTGGAAATTTTATTTGGAGTAAATGTTTAGGTGGCTCTGAAGATGATATTGCTTATGATGCAATCGAAACAAGCGATGGCGGCTATATCGCGGTTGGATCGACAGAGTCTACAGATTATGATGTAGTAGGAAACCATGGCTTAAAAGACGTCTGGGTTGTAAAACTCTCCCCACCCGGCGTGAATGTTCCTGAACTGGAAGCGGGTGTTTCTGATTTTACTGCTTATGAAAATTCCGTAGGTTCCATTCAATTGGAATTTAATGCTGAGTTGGCATCTGAATTAAAGCTGTCTCTTTTTGATCTCATGGGTCGTTGTGTATTAAAAGAAAATTTTGATTGCATAGCGGGTATGAATACTCATCGTACTCCATCGTTTTCTCCTACACCGGGGATTTATGTGTTGACTTTGTCGGATGCAAGGGGGGCAATGGTGAAAAAGGTTTTTGTGAATGGAGGGAAGTGAGTTTTTTTTCGCGCAAAGAGCGCAGAGGTGAACCGCAGAGATCGCAAAGAATTTTTCCATTTTGAATTTGCGTCCTCGAAAGGGGGCGCAGATTTTTTTTAAAAATCAAAATAGTAATTCTCCAAAGAAGTTCGTAAGCCGAAGAAAACCAAAAGTGACTGATCATTACTCCGATCATTTTTAAAAGTACGCATCGCGGCACCGAGTTCGATATTGAAATTCGTTTTCGGATTCACGAGATAATCGATTCGGAATTCGACACTGTTCAGTGTACTGCTTAAGCCCTGGAACATCCTGTTTCCATACTCATTCTTTCGTGTATCGTAGGGTTTAAAAATATCGTTACCAAGATTCACAGAACCTGTATCTCTTCCCATTTTCGCATATTGAACTTTGATCTCAGCGAAAATATTTTTCCAACGGTAATTGATAAAGGAAACCGATTCAACAAAATCCGAACCCAATGGGTGCGCGAGAGCCTGATTGGAGTTGGAATAATTCTGTGAATTGCTACGATGTGCATAGGTAAATGGTCTCACGAAATTAAATTCCGTTTGAATGTTGAGTTGTTTCAAACCAAACAGGTTCCAGCTTTTGTAACCCAATTGAAACGCCTGCTTGTTTCCCCACCAGCCTTTGCCTGCACGTACTTCATCAAGCAGTAATTCATCCAGCATGAGTTGTGCGTAGAGTGTATTTCTTGAATTCAACTTCCAGCGAATGTTGGTTCCCAGTAACGCGTTATCGGGTGAGCCCACGGAATTTTCAACCGGACGAAGGAATATAATCGGATTCAGATAATGTAATTCGTATCCTCTGGATGCAGCCGGTTTCCACATCACCGCTTCGAAGATCCCCACAGTGAGAGAATTCTTTTTCCCGATATTGACATCGAGATAATGCATGGTAGCATACTTTTTGGTATAACCGATGTTCTCATCATAGCCACCACGCATATTTTGCAAAACCATGTAATACACCGAATATCTGAATTTCCAGAAGCTCATGTGTATACGCAGGAAAGGATAGCTATACGTATTATCCGAAAGCAGCAAAGAGCGATACCCGTCGCCGATAAAATTCTTGTCGTTTGCCAGGAGAAAATCAAAATGTTTACCTGCTCTATAACCCACCCCACCGGTCGCCTGGCTGAAATCAAATGATTCGTTCGCAAGAAATTTCACTTTTCCTTGTCCGGGTACAATAGTATCCTTTCGCACCAGACTGTCAACATAAGTAAGATATCTTGCCTGGTTTTCATGGAACCCGGAATAGAAATAAAACTTGTCCTGCATATTCCCCATCACCAAAACACCGCGCGTATTTACATACACATTACGATCATTTTTCTGATCACGTCCCAACTGCACATTGAAAACAGGATCAACAGATAATTTGATATCATCGGCATCGACGGCAAGAAAATGTTCTTTGCGGAGTTTTCTTCCTACCCATGTTTTGTAGAATTTGTAATCTTTCAGATCAGCGGCAAGAACAGTATCCAGGGATGCAATGCTATTCAATTCCGGTACAATCATGGGTTGAATGCTGGTATGAAGTCCGCTTGTATCCTTGTTGAGAATAGCGCCAATGCGGGTATTCATGTCGCGGTTGAGTGGAAATAGAAATTCCTGGGCAAAGAGATGATTTGCGAAAAGGAGCAAGAGGATGAAGAACCGTAAGGATATTTTCATAAAAAATTGCTTGCTGAAATTAATAGAGAAACTTCTGTGCGGGTTTGTTCAAATATACAAATCCTAATCTAAACATGGGAATTCTGAACGTTAGGATAATTATTTTTTTAGACACAGAGTATCACAGAGTACACACAGAGTAACATAGAGGAGATTCAACCCTTAATAATCTGTGTAACTCTGTGTGTACTCTGTGATACTCTGTGTTAAAATTGATATTAAATCACAAACAATATAATTGAACGGATTTTCTAATCACAAATAAACAACCGGTGTATGATCCCATTTGACTTGCTGTTCCGCTGTTCTTACATCAACAAAAGAATGATCGCTCAATAGTTTCTTAAACTTTGGCAAAGCTCCTTTCAGGCCTACATACGACATCAGCTTTCTTTTAAATGGTAATGTTTGGAGGACAGGTTGCTGAGGGTCAAAATCACGCGGATGAAAATAAGTCATCACGTATTCCGACTTTTTCATTTGCGAATGAATGTATGCATAAGGCAATGCACGGAAATATCCTCCTCCGGAGAAAACAATTTCCTTTCCCATCAAACGCACCGTGTTCAGCGGGAATTCCTTTAGAAAAGTCCCGCCAACTGAAATTCGGCATGGCTGCGCAGTTCCGAATTTCTGAAACCCACCATGGTTACGGCTTGCCGGAAAAACAGAACAATCCACTGTGATTCCGCATTCTTTCAGGATTTCAAATGCCCATGAAGTCTCTTCGGTGATTGAAAATCCTGATGCACGGTAAGCGTTCATTTTCTTTCCGCAAAGATCTTCCAGTCGTTTCATCACAGTGAGTGTGTCTTCTCTGAAAGTTGCAGGTGATTGGGTATACACCAGCTGATGTATATCCGAATGACAGGCAATCTCGTGTTTCGCGGCAACTTTTTTTACAATGGCAGGATACTCTTTCGCGATCCAGCCGAGGCAAAACCATGTTGCCTGTTGTTGGTGTTCATCAAGCAAATCCAGCAAACGATCTACATTACCTTCCAGTCTCGACTCGAACCCTGACCATTGTTCAGGCCGTTCGGTCGCAGGATGATCCAGGATGTGGAACCAGTCTTCGAGATCGATCGTGAGAATATTCATCAGAAAAAAGCTGGATACAAAGGTAGGAAATGAAAAAAGCCCCTCGAATTTCGAGAGGCTTTTCCGGTAAAGTATAACGAATGAAATTACGCGAGGCGTACGTTCACAGCATTTAAACCTTTTTTACCTTCCTGGAGGTCGAATACTACTTCGTCATTTTCACGAATTTCTTCTTTCAGACCAGTTACGTGTACAAATACCTCTTTATCAGAGCTACTCATTTTAATAAAGCCAAATCCTTTGGTTTCATTAAAGAATTTTACAATTCCTTTTTCCATTTTAATTGATTGTGTTGTATTATATTAATTGATGTGTGACAAAGGTACGATAATAATCGATACCACCCTCTCGGGACGCTGATATTTATGAATTTGTGATCAGATGAGGATGTAATGGGGAAGGTAAAAGAATCAGGTTCCCATAAAGCCAATTTAAAACTATATATACCTGTTATTCAACTGTTTATGAATGTAAAAAAGATGGTATTTCAAAAGGTATCCAGATCCCCAAGACTGAGATACCAATTTTTGAAGTCCAAAATACCCCGAATATTCGCCTTTTCGTGGTGAATTCTTAGAATGAATTCCAATGGTTGAGGCAAAAACCTGGAAGGAACCGGAAGAAAACCGAGTCTGGAAGGAGTGATTTTCCCTGTTGAGAGGTCCTGAAATACCATCATGATCAGGTCAAGTTGATGAATTTTAGCCTGTCCGGACAGCCAGGTTAATAGAACCCTAGCAGAGGTTTCTGATTCCGGCTCATCATATTTCATCAACTCCAGAATGCTGACTGTTTTCAAACCGAAAAATTCAGTGATCCGAAAAACAATAATCGCATTGATTAAGCCGTCTTTCGTGATCATATACGTCCGGTAATTTCTTGACGGAATATCCAGATATCTCCATTTGATATAAGCAAGATCACGAAGTGTGCAATATTTTTTATCCTTTAAAAATTTCTGATGAAACTTTTCGAAGTCTGATGCATCCTTTTCGGGATCGAACAGATCAATTGTGAATCCATCCCTGTTTTCTGAATTCGGAAATTCAATTTGCTGTTCTTCTCCCCGCTTCAAATTTCCTTTGGAGAAATATTTTTTCAGAACATTCAATGGCTTGAGAATCTTCACATAAACCGGAAGATATCCAAGTGTATTAAAATTTAATTTGGAACGAAAAACCGGGGATGAAACAGGATTAGGAAAACCAACAGTGAACTGAATATCCTGTCGGCTCGCTTTATCGTATGTCAGCTCCGCGAGTTTTGGAAATAATCCCTGTCCGCGGGCATCCGGATGCGTGAGTGTATTCACAGACAAAGATCCATTCAGCACTTTGGTATTTGCAAAATATTTCCTGGGAAGAATGATGTATTGAGAATACAACTCGTTAAATTTTTCAGCAACAAAAACAATTGCCTTTCCATCCGGATTCCGCAAATACTCCCAATCAAGATAAGCAGGTTTTGAAATGTCCTGACCGGGATAGGTATTTTCAGTCAGTTGAATAAGCCTGTGAAAATCCGGATCACCGAACTCTGAAAAAGAAATATCATTTTTCACTTCGCCCATGGATTTTCTCAAAGAGGTTGCGGTAAACAGAACAAATTCTTTCCCAGGTATAATAGGATCTCACACGTTGAATAGCGGAATGTTTATACCCCGATATTTTTTCATCAGACAAATGCTCCAGCGCTTCAAGCTGTCTTGCCAGCTCCGGAACAGAAGTAAAGTACAATTGCGAATTTGCTGTTACTTCCCTGTTAAATTTATTATCATGACAAACACATACAGCACCAGTGATCATAGCTTCAAGCAAAGAAGGATTTGTCCCTCCAACACTGTGCCCGTGCAAATACGCGAAAGCTCCAATGCGCAAAGAATCCAGAATCTGTTTGTCATAGATCCCGCCAACGAATTTCACATTTGGACTTTGCAGTTTCAAGATCTCCCTTACATAATTGGAATTATCAGTCCCGCCAACAACAATTAATTTCCTGGAAGTGGAAGTTTGCAAATAACCCTCCACAATTTCACGAATATGATTTTCAGGAACCAGTCGGGCCACAATTAGATAATATCCGCCTTGCGCTACACCATAATTAGCCAAATCTTCAGTACGGAATTTCATTGGTTCATCCGCACCGTATTCGATGACAGAAATTTTACTTTCCGGAACATGAAGAGATCGCGTCCAGAAATCACGAACTCCTGTACCATCCGCAATGATGTGCTGACTGTATTGTCTGGTTAATCGTTGCGCCAGTCTTACATAACTTTTTTTCACTCTTGAAAATTTCGTACGCAGGTGTTCAAGTCCATCGACATTGGTGATCAGTTGTGTTTTGGCACTTCTGTACATCGGATAAAATAGTGCCCCACCTACTCCACACACCAGGACAATATCCTGTTTTCCTTTGGTCAGACGCAGGGAATCCCAGTAATACCACACGGGATGAACACTTTTTTTATAGGCTGATTGGATGATTTTTATTCTTGAATCCAGTGTTTCAAGTCCAGGATGATTTTTACTCACAACTACAGTAACTTCATGGCCATGTCTGACAAGATCCATTGCCAGATGCTCCGCAAATGTTTCAAAGCCTCCATAACGTGCCGGGATTCCGCGGGAACCAATGATCGCAATTTTCATTTCAGGAAAATAAGGAATAAAAAGAAGCGGCAATCGACTTCCAGTCATGATGTTTTGCACTGTCGGTGAATGCTTGTCCGGCCAATTTCTTACCAAGTGAAGGATCCCCTAACAAGTAATTAATTTGTTCCGACAGCTGATTCTGATTTCCTGCTTCAAACAAGTATCCATTCTCACCATGATGGATAATTTCCTCCATTGCCGGCAATCGTGATGCAATGATCGGAAGTCCATAACTCATGGCCATCAGCAAAATTCCACTTTGATATATTTTACGGTATGGGAGTACAATCAAATCCGCAGCGGAGAACAAAAGATTTCTTTCTTCATTGGAAATGTGATGGATTTTCAAGAGAATTCTTCCCGTCAATTTTTCACGGCGGATAATTTCATTGTAAATACTGAAAGAATGTTTCCGCAAACGACCGGCGATAACAAGTTTACACGACGGATTTGTTTTGGGTAATGCATTCAACAATACATCCAGTCCTTTTGTTTGTTTTATCATTCCAAAGAATAATACATACTTACCATTTTGATCCCAACCTAGTTCAGTTCTTGCTTTGTCTTTGGAAATTTTAGATTCTGCCAACGCAATGTAATTTCCGTGCGGAATGACTGTGACATTCTTGTTTACAGAGGGTTGGAATATTTTGATTAATTCACTTTTTGAAAACTCATTGTGAACAACCAGGCGAAATGCATATTCTCCGCATATTCTCTGAAGCCTGTCGGCATTAGGCTTAAATATAAAACTCTCCACATCGTGAATAATCAGAATAATCTTATAGCCTGACAGAAATGCTTTTCGCAACAACCATTCATCAAAATAATTAAAATGAAATATGTGAAAAATCAGGTATTCAATCTTATTCTGTTTTGAAATATTCAAGGCCTTTCTGTAGCTGTTCATGAGCGACAAAACAGAAAACAGATTTTGTTTTTCCTTGAATTTAAAAAAAGATGAATTTTCTCCTTCGATTGCAGAATTAGAAAAATTAGAAAAGAGTCGGACTTTACAACCCAGCAATTTTAGTTCTTGCAAAAGAGAAAGGTTATACTGATCCAATCCGGCTTTGGCACCAACCGGATCAATAATAGCGACTGATGGATGTTGCATACTCATTCCGGCAGTAACCAGGCGGAAAGATCCCGGTGAATGAGTTTTTCCAGTTTCTGAATATCCTCACGATAGAGGTTTTGCAGGCTGAGCCTTGTCTCCGCTTTCAATTTCACAGGGGTACTGCGTCTTGAATTCCACTGACGAAATTGTTCGCGAATTCCCTGTCTCCAGGAATCGGGTAGTTGATTGAGCAGGCGAAACTTTGTCCTGCTTTCCACTGTGATGAGCTTACTGATAAATTTCCAGCGAGGTTCATACGAAGAGTTCAGGCTTTCTTCACGAAGAAAATCGAAGTGCTCATCAACACCAAGAAATTCACAGATTTCAGAAAGCATTTCCATTGGACGCTCTTTAAGATCATCCAGCAAAACAATCTTCACATTTTGGAATGCATCTAAGTAAGCTTTCACCTGTGAAAAATAAAATCCGCGATCAGTATAGAAATAATCAAAACTATAACCTTCCTGCTTTCTTTTTTGTTCGGCTGCAATCGCCTCTTCAAAGCTCAAAGGCTCTCTCCCATCCCTTACCCTCCACATATATTGAGAAAATGCGCGATCGGCAGGGTTTCGCAGCAAAATCAGGATTTTGAGTTGATCAGCATGCGGATGATATTTTCGAATATTCGCAATCGTCTTTTCATACAGATACAAATAAGGCGTAGAAATTTCACCTCTCACCTGCTCTTTTTCAGCAGTCTCGAATAAGTCCAGATATTTTTTTGGATCACGAACTGCGAATGCAAATTTACCGTGCTTGTAGGTTGCTTTATCTTCCGCGAATGAAAAGAAACAAGGCTCCTTCAGTTTGGGGAGAAAAAGACCAGGGTGCTGACGTAAATAACGTTGTAAAGAAGTTGTGCCTGCACGTGCAGAACCAACAACAAGGAAGTCGGGCCAGTTTTTCATACGAGCGAAGGTTCTGAAGTTGTGTATTGAGCGATATTCCCGGAGCTAAAGTAATCATAGCGGAAGTAATAAAGCAAGCAGACCAGAAACATTATGCTGCTCGAATCTCTGATATTCACGGCGGAAAAGAACATACTGAGAAAGAAAAACAACAACATGTATTCGATGGTCTTGAAAAATACATTGTTGGATCTGACTTGTCGGGACATACTCAGCGAAAAATAATAGGGTAAATAAATCAGGACTGTTCCCAGCAATCCGAATACAAATATATTTCCCAACAATCCGATATCTACCGGATAAAAGTAACCAAGGATATCTCGCCAACCACCGTTCCATTGGTTGCTGATAAAACCATTTCCGAGAATAGGATTTTTCTCGATGTAATCGAGGGCAATATTGAATTCCATGAACCTTACCGCAGAAGACGCTTCATCCGATGATTCTCCGAAAAAGATGTTGTAGACATTTGAATACAATACATGGTATTTGTCAAAAAGTGAAGTGTATCCGAGACTGAACAAGATGATGACCGCTACGAGAATCACACTTCCATAAATTAGTGTATTCCGGATTTTCTCTCTGAGGGTAAAATTCCGGAAGAAATAAATCATGAGTGTGAAAGCAAGTACCACCAGTGTTGTTCTGCTTTGCAGGAAATACACCAGGTAAAAGATGATGAGCAAAACAATCGCGATGTATCCATTCTTCCTTTCGTGAGAGACCTTGAACAAGGAATAAAAAAGCAACATAATTACCAAAGCAAATTGAAACCGATAGCGATATCCACGTATCGGGCTATAGGCAACGAATTCCATGTCGGTGAATTTTACCGGATTAACAAACAAGAAGAAAAATAAAATATAATCAGTAGGGTCAAAGATATCGCCACAAAGGATTTCTCCACCTGTTCTATGGTGATCCATCCTTTTCGTAATAATGAGATGAGAAGAATTCCGGATAAGGAAAGCAATACAGATCGCTGAGCCATGATGCCGTAATAGTAAGGCTGATGGAATATTGCATGACCCTGGTAGGCGGCGAAAAAGTTGACTAGGATAAATACCCACATCAGTACATCCAGTCGAGTGACTCTTTTCTCGCGGATATTCAGAAACAAACTGAAGAGATAATAAACAGAGAGCAGAATAATCGCGAAACTTGATAAACTCTGATGCAGACTTTCAAGTGGAAGTGTTGCGAAAATCCGGAATGTCGACGTGAACACCAGGAAGAGTAGTGTGTACGACAATAAAGGTGGCAGACGATTGGGAGCCGTGAGGTCCTGCATGTTCCGGATTTCAGGAGATGATAGAAGAATACGAATTTAAGTAATCGGGTGCATTGCAAGGCAAAAGAAGAAAGATTCTCTTTAGCCACGCAGCTGTGCAAAAGTAAAAAAGCCGAAATGCTTTTTTACATTCCAGATGCACAATACACTCCATATCAGGGTGCCTACTACCTGGGCCAGACTGGCTCCAAGAATACCCCAGGCAGGGATGAAAAGCAAACAAGATCCAACATTCGCGATGGAGGAAACGATGGCAATGTTTCGAAGTACGTGTTGTCGGCCGGTCATGTTCAGAATCTGTGCAGGCAAACCGGAAACTACTACAATAAATTGTCCGGCCAGTAACACATAAAGCGAAGATTCATTCCCGGGAAATTCTTTTCCGAATACCGATAATATCAAATGCGGAAAACAGGCGAGCCCGATAAAAATGGGAAGTGATGTCAGGAAAATAAGACGTGCTGCCTGGTGTGAATAGCGTTTTAATGCATCCCTGTCATTGGCGGCATGCGCCTCTGCGAAGCGTGGCATGGTGATGCTGTTGATAGCAAGAATGGTAATGTTGGTGAAAACAGAAATTCTGACAAGCGCGTTGTAAATCCCTACCTGAGATTCCGTCGCGTAAGAAGCGAGAATAAGAGTTCCTGCCCAGGACATGATTAACTGCAACACCGTTGTAGTGAACATTGGCATGGCAATCTTGAGTAGTCCGGATGACTTCTCACCTGTCCGGCTTTTATGCAGAGTAAACTGACTAGCCCTTAACCAGGACCACAGACTCAACACCCCGGCAACAGCGATGCTTACAAACTGAACCTCCACAGGAACTTCACGGGCTACATGGCCTGTAAAAACTGCACCAACAAGCAGAATCAAAGCAAGTGTTGATACGGCACTCGTCTGATAAAATGTGTAGGAAGTAATATTTTTTAAACCACGTGTACTTTCAGAATGAAAGAGTAAAGAAACAAGTGGCAATGTGAGCCAAGCATTGATACGCAGATAGGAAGCAAGATAATCTTTATGGAATATTGTTCCTGCCATCCAGTCGGCACTGAAATAAAGAACAATGGAAATTAAAAGTGTAACCGGCACCATTAAACGGAGCGCGGTAATATAGAGTCCTTTGATAGCCGCAAAATCATTCTTCCAGGAATATTCAGCAACCAAACGCATCATCGCCACATCGAGTCCCAATTTTCCCGCAACGCCGGCAAGTGAAAGTATCGCTACACAAATTGAAACAATACCCAAAGCATTGGCACTGAAATAACGGCTCGTCACCAGCGTAACAAGAAAACCGGTACCTACGCCAATCATTCTGACCAGCAGAGATACTGAACTGGTTTTAATCAGCTCCCTGTATTCAGGATCTGTACGGTAGCGATCGAATGACTCTTTCAGCTTATTTTGCAATGAACCAATCATTCACGAGAGAATGTTTATTGTAAGGCATTTCAAGTCCCGAATGTACGAGCAAAATATTCTTTCCCACAGCTTTTAACAAAGCATGCCCAGCAGCGGTGTCCCATTCCATGGTTGGAGCGAATCTGGGGTATACATCCGCTTTTCCTTCAGCGAGCAGGCAGAATTTCAAAGCACTCCCGGCCGAAAGGAGTTCTACTTTTGAATATTTCTTTTCAAGATCTTTCACAAAGCTCTGTGTTTCCGGGGACATGTGCGAACGACTTGCCAGTACACGAACCAAACCCTGAGGGTCATTGGAAACGGAGGGAGTGAGTATAAAATTGTTGAGATCAACAATTGAACGAATGGATTGTTGTGAAGCTTTTTCAATTCTATAAAGAGAATTGCCATTGGCCGCATACAGAACATCCCATACAGGAATATGGATCACACCCATGACAGGATGATTATTTTCAAGTAAGGCAATGTTAATGGTAAATTCTCCATTTCGTTTTATAAATTCTTTTGTTCCGTCCAAAGGATCAACCAACCAGAATTCACTCCATGCTCCGCGAATTTTGAAAGAATCGAACTGGCCTTCTTCACTCAGAACCGGAATACCTAATCCTGACAGTTCCGTTGAGATCACTTCATGAGAGGCTTTATCAGCTGCTGTCAGGGGAGATTTGTCCTCTTTCATTTCAACAGCAAAAGGAGAATTGTAAATTTTCAGAATTTCCACTGAAGCCTTCAATGCCGCAGAGATGGCATGAATCAACAAATTTTCAGGGGAGTTTGTCATTTAAATCAGTCTACAAGATATTGGCAAAAGTGAACTACAGGATCATTCCTGCTCCGACAGTTTCATTCGTTGCCTCATCGATAAGGATCAGACTTCCTGTATTCCTGTTTCTCCGGTAACTATCAAAGAATAAAGGAGAAGTTGTCCGCAACTGAATGCGACCAATATCATTCATTCCAAAGATTTTATCTTCTTCGTTTCTCCGAAGTGTATTGATATCTATTTTATAACGAATGTCTTTAACCATGCAGCGTACTTCTCTGGAAGTGTGCTTCAACAAATACCTGTTTCCGACCTCGAGTTTCTTTTCGTTGAGCCAGCAGATCATCAGGTCGATATCCTGTCCTACCTGGGGTGAATTATTTTCTCTCACAATCATATCGCCCCGGCTCACATCAATCTCATCTTCCAGAAGCATGGTCACTGACATTGGCGCGAATGCTTCCATGACTTCACCATCAAATGTGTCAATGCTTTTGATCCGACTGCTGAATCCGGAAGGCAGCACCAGGACACGATCACCGTTTCGAAAAACGCCTCCTGCTATTTTTCCTGCATAACCACGGTAGTCGTGGTATTGATCCTGCTGTGGCCGCACAACATATTGAATCGGAAACCTGCAATCGATATGATTGATATCACCACTGATGTGTACATTTTCGAGATGAAACATCAATGTGGTTCCTTCATACCAATCCATTTTCTGAGAGCGGGTCACAACATTATCACCGAACTTCGCGCTCACAGGAATAAACTGAACATCCTGTACATCGAGTCGGGAAGAAAACATGCGGAAATCATCAACAATTTTTTCGTACACTTCACGACTGTAATCCACCAAATCCATTTTATTGATACAAACAACAATGTGGGGAATTCTAAGGAGTGAAGCGATAAACGCGTGACGACAGGTTTGTTCTACCATTCCCTTTCTGGCGTCGATGAGAATTAGCGCCAGGTTGGCGGTAGAAGCACCTGTCACCATGTTGCGGGTATACTGAATATGCCCGGGTGTATCGGCAATAATAAATTTTCGTTTGGGAGTAGAAAAATAGCGATAAGCTACATCGATAGTAATTCCCTGTTCCCGCTCAGCTTTAAGTCCGTCTGTGAGGAGACTCAAATCTACATCTGTAAACCCACGCTGTTCGCTTGTAGATTTGATAGAAGCATATTGATCATCAAAAATGTTTTTCGTATCCAGCAGCAAGCGTCCGATGAGTGTACTTTTCCCATCATCAACACTTCCACAAGTGGTGAATCGCAATAGTTCTATGTCGCTTCTGTTTGACAAAATTTTTTTGTGTTTCGAGTTCCGGGCTCCGAGTTAATTTTAGTTCTCCGTATTTCAAATAAATATTAATTTCTGTTACTTTATACTTGATACCTGGTTTCAAGTATGCGATGCCAAACTCCAACCACTAAGCACTAAGCACTAACCACCAAGCACCAAACACCAAGCACCAACCACTAAAAATACCCCTGCTTCTTCCTATCCTCCATCGCTGATTCAGATCGTTGGTCGTCGATTCGGGTTCCGCGTTCGGTGACTCTTGAAGTAGCGACTTCCGCGATGATTTCGTCCAGGGAAGTAGCTGTCGATTCAACTGCACCGGTGCAGGTCATGTCCCCTATCGTTCGGAAGCGGACAACTTTATTTTCCGCCTTTTCATCAGGAGCAAGGTGCATGAAATCCGCAAGTGCATAGAGATTTCCGTTTCTTTCAAATACTTTTCTTTTGTGTGAGAAGTATAATGAGGGCAATTCAATTCTTTCCTTTTGAATATATCGCCATACATCCAGCTCAGTCCAGTTACTTAACGGAAAAATCCGGAAATGCTCGCCTATGTGTTTTCTTCCGTTAAAAAGATTCCACAATTCAGGGCGTTGATTTTTCGGATCCCATTGTCCAAATTCATCACGATGCGAAAAGAAACGTTCTTTTGCACGCGCTTTCTCTTCATCTCGTCTTGCTCCTCCGATGGCTGCATCAATTTTCAATTCATTGATCGCGTCCAACAATGTTACAGTTTGTAATGCATTTCGACTTGCATGAATTCCTTTTTCTTCTTTTACTCTTCCTTTATCGATTGAATCCTGAACTTTACGAACCAGAAGATTCATGTCGAGCTTTTTTACCCAATGATCCCGAAACTCTATTGTCTCTGTAAAATTATGTCCGGTATCAATGTGTAACAAGGGAAATGGTACACGAGCCGGATAAAACGCCTTCATCGCCAGATAGGAGACGACAATGGAATCTTTTCCTCCGCTAAACAACAATGCCGGCCGCTCAAACTGGGCAGCAACTTCGCGAAGCACGAAGATGCTCTCCGATTCAAGTTCACGAAGATGGTCGAGACGGTAGCTGAACATTGTTGGTTGTTGGTTATTAGATTTTAGATTTTAGATTCTAGATTTTAGATTTAGTTTTGGGTTGTTGGTATGAAATTTAATTCGACCCTCGTCCCTTAATTTTATTTATTTTCTATTCTCGACTGTAGATACTCAAGAATCTGTTTTGCGCTTTCTGCAGGTGTTTGGTTAATGGTTTGAATATTTAGTTCCGGATGCAATGGAGCTTCATAGGGAGAATCGATGCCGGTGAAGTGTTGAAGTTCGCCGGTTCTTACTTTTTTATACAATCCTTTTGGATCTCGTTTTTCACATTCTTCCAACGGTGTATCGATGAAGACTTCTATGAACTCACCGGGACCGACAAGTTTTCTAATCAGGTCTCGTTCTTCACGGAATGGTGAAATGAAAGCGGTGATTACGATAAGTCCTGCATCAAGCATCAACTTGGCAACTTCAGCGATGCGCCGCATATTTTCTTTTCTATCTCCTTCTGAAAATCCAAGATCCTTGTTGAGACCGAAACGGACATTATCTCCGTCAAGAAGATAAGTCTTTTTGCCTTCTTTATACAAAGCTTCTTCCAACAAGCCCGCAATGGTGCTTTTACCCGAACCACTCAATCCGGTAAGCCAGATGATGAGAGGAGTTTGTCCCATTAAGGCGGAGCGTTCTGCCTTGCTGATGCGGTGTTCGTGCTTGTGAAGGTTCAATCCCGGTTTAAATTTATTGAGGTGGAGAATCCTGTCAGGGCTTTTCTGTTTTTTCAGAAAATTAATCCTGAAAGTTTATTGTCCGATCGGATGCCAGGTTGTCTTAATTTCCTGAAGATCCATGATACGATATGGATTTTGTGAATCATCTTTCATCCAATCATCTTTTGAATAGATCAATGGACGTTTTACATTCAGGGAAGCAAGTTCCTGGATCTTTTTAATTTCTCCTGCATCATCCCCGCAATAAACAACTGCATTTACATCCATGTGATTGGCGAAATGAGAAAGTAGTTCTGAACGTTCTCCGGTCAGAATATTTACAACTCCGCCCGGCACGTCGGAAGAATTCAAAACCTCCGCGAAAGTGATTGCAGTTAATGGCAATGCTGTGGATGCAAGTATGATTACCGTATTTCCTCCTACAATCGCTGGAGCTATTGTGGAAACCAGTCCAATCAATCCAAAATTTTCAGGAGACAAAATAGCCACTACACCTGTAGGTTCAGGAACAGAGAAGTTAAAGTGTGAAGATTCGACAGGATTGACAGAACTGAACACTTGCTGGTACTTGTCGCTCCAACCTGCGTAATAAACCAGACGATCGATCGAATGATTTACCTCCGCATTCGCGGAACTTTCAGAACATCCCTGCGAAACCAGTTCAGCGACAAACTGAGCTTTTCTTGACTCCAGCATTTCCGCGATACGATATAATATCTGTCCTTTATTGTAAGCTGATTTGGAAGCCCATCCATGCTGCGCTTTACGCGCGGCAACAACAGCCTCCCTGAAATCCTTGCGTGAAGATTTACAAACATTGGCAATTGTATCTCCATCCGAATTTTTCAAAATGTAGTATCGTCCGGATTCCGTTCTTGGAAATTTCCCATCGATATACAATTTATAGGTCTTCATCACATCCACTCTTTTACTCTTTCCTGCCTGACCGTTGGACTGAACCATTGCTTGTTCTTCTATTTTACTTTTTTCTATCTGATCCATGATTGGCTCCGATTATATTAAAATGCAAATATTCTTTTTTACAAAATGATTAATTCTGAATGCTCAGATAAGGCATGATACCGTGCAATCCGCCTTCCCTGCCAACTCCGCTTTCTTTGTATCCTCCGAATGGAGAAGTCGGGTCGAATTTATTATAGGTATTCGCCCAGATTACACCTGCACGGATTTGAGAAGTAACTTTAAAGATCTTCGATCCTTTGTCAGTCCACACTCCGCCACTCAGTCCGTAAGGAATATTATTTGCTTTCTCTATCACTTCTTCAACAGTCCGGAAAGTCTGGATCGCGAGTACCGGTCCGAAAATTTCTTCCTGTACAATTCTTGATGATTGTGATACATTGGTAAACAAAGTAGGTCTGTAGAAAAATCCCTTTGAAGGAATTGAACAATTTGCCTGATACATGTTCCCGCCTTCGTTCACACCAATCTTGATGTACTTTTTAATTTTCTCCAGTTGATCTTTGGAATTGATCGCACCGATGTCGGTATTTTTATCCAATGGATCTCCAACAATCAGGGTTTCCATGCGGTCTTTCAATTTTCGGATAACGATATCCGCAACAGATTCCTGAACAAACAATCTTGATCCGGCACAGCAGACGTGACCCTGGTTGAAAAAGATTCCGTTGATGATTCCTTCAACTGCCTGATCAATCGCTGCATCTTCAAAAATGATATTCGCGGCTTTACCACCAAGTTCAAGAGTAAATTTCTTCTTTGTACCGGCGATTGCTTTCTGAATAATCTTACCGACATCCGTAGAACCGGTAAACGCGATTTTATCAATATCCGGATGATTCACGAGAGCGGCGCCGGTTGCACCTGCACCTGTAATTATATTCACAACACCGGGAGGAAGATCCGCTTCCTGGATGATCTCAGCAAGCTTTAGTGCTGTAAGCGGAGTTGTTTCTGCAGGTTTTAAAACAACGGTATTTCCCGCAGCAAGTGCGGGAGCAATTTTCCATGCCGCCATGAGCAATGGAAAATTCCATGGAATAATTTGTCCGGCTACACCAAGCGATTTTGCACTTGCGCCCGGGACAGCGTAAGCAATTTTATCCGCCCATCCTGCATAGTAAAAGAAATGTGCGGCTGCAAGCGGAACGTCAATGTCGCGTGATTCACGGATAGGTTTACCGCCATCCATACTCTCAATCACGGCAAGTTCGCGAGCACGTTCCTGCATCACGCGGGCGATACGGTAAATATATTTCGCGCGTTCTTTAGCAGGCATTTTTGACCATACATTATTGTAGGCATTACGCGCGGCGGTGACAGCTTTGTCTACATCTTTTTCGTTTGCATCCGCGATCTCAGCAAGTTTCCCTTCCGTTGCAGGATTGATGGTGTCAAAATATTTTCCTGACGAAGGCGCTGTGAATTTTCCGTTGATAAACAGTTCGTATTTTTTATCCAGGCGGATATGATCCTTGCTTTCAGGAGCCGGAGCATAATCCCATGTATCACCAAGAGATTTTCCTGCGGCATTGGCCTGGAATTTTATTTTTCTTTCAGTCTTATTTTTTACAACTTTCTTCATCTGAATATTTTTTTCACTCGCCATGAATTAGCCTGGTTGATTTTTCCCTGGTTTAATCTTTAGAGAAATAATCTATCGATTGGTATACACCTGTTTCTTCTTTGACGATTTGCATGAGCAGATCATTCGCCAGTGCACTCGCTCCAAAACGAAACATGTCAGGGTTCAGCCAGTCATGTCCCAATGTTTCCCGGAGTACAACCAGGTAGTTCAGAGCCAGCTTGGCGGTGGCGATACCTCCTGCCGGCTTCATTCCGATTTTTTTTCCGGTAGAATAATAAAAATCCCGAATTGCTTCAAGCATCACAAGTGTTACCGGAAGAGTGGCAGCCGGCTGTATTTTCCCGGTAGAAGTTTTTATGAAATCGGCCCCGGCATTCATCGCGATATCTGAGGCGATACGGACATTGTCGAGCGTACTCAGCTCACCTGTTTCAAGGATAACTTTCAAGTGCGCCTCTCCGCAAGCTTCTTTAACCGCGGCAATTTCATCGAAAACAAAATTGTATTCACCAGAGAGAAAATGTCCTCTTGAAATCACCATATCAATTTCATCGGCACCTTCGTTGACTGCCCATTTGGTTTCTTCCAGTTTCACTTTTCGAGTCGACATTCCGCTTGGAAATGCGGTGGCTACAGCGGCAACTTTCACAGATGAACCAGCAAGAGCGGTTTTGGCAACTTTTACAAGGTTTGGATACACACAAACTGCCGCCACGGAAGGGATTCCCGGAAAAGCATCATGTGGATGCATCGCCTTAGTACAAAGCTGCTTCACTTTTCCCGGAGTATCCTTTGCTTCCAGCGTGGTCAGATCAACCATACTTAAGGCGAGCCTGAGAGCCGTCGCTTTTGATTCTTTTTTAATACTTCGCTTGGATAAACGCGAAATTCGCTCTTCCACACCAATCTGATCGATCGGGGGGCTATCCGGAAATGCTGTTTTGTTTGATCTCATGAATTTTTTCCTGTTTTTCAGGCACTGGAGAAAGTACGAATATACGAAGATTGAAGGAAATGACTATTTCCCCCTGAATTCGGAATTCGGGGTCAGAAAAAAGATGTATTTCCGTTTAGTTCACCGGAATATTTCGCAATTACCGGAAAAGAAACCAATTACATAAACTGACAAATCACACCACCCATCAGCGCGATGGTAACCATCCAGTATCCTGTATGGATTAATGTGTATTTAAATGGTCGGCGTTCAAAGAGGCTATTGATTCCCAGAATCGGGAAGATCAGGAGTAAGGCAAACTCAACACCATGAAAAACTCCATGTTTAAATGTTCGGAAATTCTGACCATTCTTTGCCATGAAATCACTAATGAATTTTCCTGTTTCTGAATTGGGATCGGACATTGTAGGATCACCCGCTAAAATAGAATAGATCGACCACTGATGGATTACCAGAAAATTTACAGCCAACGCAATCATCAGACTAAACAAAAATGTAAGTCCAAATATTTTCATCATGTTGGCGCCTTTCAATTGTTCCTGATTCAAACCACTTGCAGCTAACCAGGCATTTAAAAACATCATTGGACTATACCATAATGCACCAACAACAAGAGGAATTAATGCGGAAAGAATAATTACGATCCAGTTAAAGCTCATAGGTTTAAATTTTAAAGGTTAATTTTTCAAATGTAGTGCAATTACAATAAAAAGCAAGAGGGATGAATTCGTCAGATTTTATTTGAATACTCAATAGCCTATATTATTCTCGTTATGCATCTCAAAACTTTTCCGTTCAATACATTCTTGCAAAAATCCAAATGACAAAACATAATTCCATAACATAAATTAACAGGAGCACTATATAAAAACAAATTTTATTCAGGAATTATAATTTAAAAAAAGCTTTTCTCCCGCAATTGAAAAATAAAAGAGACAAAGGAGGGGAAACTCAGAACTTATATAAAAACGAAGCCTCTACTACTGAATTGTACTGACCCTGGTCAAAAAAATTGTAGTTGTAATTTCCCTCGTATGGACGAATGGTTGTTAAAGACCAATTGTAACGGGCATCCGCCATCCAGTGATCGGAGAGATGAAAAAGCACACCGGCATTTGCAGAAATTTCAAATTTCTTGAAAGCAGGTGCTCCAAAAATTTCACCTAACTGATTATCCTCCTGAGAAAACACAAGTGATCCGAAGGATGGCCCGGCTTCCAGACTTATTTTTTTTGTCGCGTTAAACAAAAGAAGAATGGGTACTTCCGCATAATGCAGACGCATTCTGTAATAAGTATTGTCGTCCGTATTCACCGGCTTACGACTGCCCTTTTGAATAAACAGAATCTCGAAACGCAAACTAATTTTCTCCGAAAAATCTCTGCTTACAAAACCGCCAAGGAGCACACCTGCCTTGTTGTACCCGGTGAGCCTGTCACCTGAAACCTGTGTCGCCGTAAGTCCGGCACGAATACCGGCATCAAATCCCTGCGCAGATGCAATCTTTGTGACAACAAACAAAATACAAATCAGCAAACATTGTTTCATGAGCATGAAAATAAATTTACCGGATGAAGAGAGTATTAATTCCAGATCATCAAACCTCAATTTGTGAGAGCATTACTGCACCCATTGAGCTTCCACCTGTTTTACTTCATAGGTGGATTCTTCGGAAACAAAAGCGACTATGCGCATGTGTCGGGTGACCCAGGCAGGGTCCATGGTAAATTTGTAACCAAGCAATTTGGTTGTACCATTACTGATTGCTCCGGAAGCGACCATTTCACCATAATCAGAATTCACAGCTGCGCGTAAAACATGGCGGTGAACATAATCCGGGTCGTATTCGGGAGTAACCGGAGGATACCATTCCTGCCAGTCGATCAAACTGTCTTCAGTAAGAATTACAGTGAGTTTATAATTTCCATTCAGATCAGCTGCAGCTCTCGACTGAACAGCAATCTTCAGTTGGTTCGTGGCAGCATCGAATGTATGTTTGATTCGAATGGCAAAAGGCGCTGAAACGTTGCTTCGTTGTTGGATGACGGTAGCCCAGGAAGATGGAGATTTTACCTGCTGTGAAGTTGGGAATCCGATTCGATCAATGAGTCCGTTCGGATTTCCGGCATTTGAATTCCCGAAATTGTGATCCCATTCTTCACCTGTTGTAGTTCTGAAATCATTGGTGAAAGCTCCCGCAGGCTGGCTTCCCGGGCATGCCAATCCACTTGGACACGGTTCCGCGAAAAAGCCCGCATGTACTGAAACGACAACCAGTCGGTCACCGTATGGTGGTTGAATCGTATCGTTGAGCATAACACCAGCATACGGACAATTGCCACACAAAATTCCGGTATAATCTTCAGCGAGTACTTTTTTTCCGGGAGTAGAATTGTCAGAGTTAAAACCGAGTGTATCACCATCAATGACAACTGTATCATTATTCAGATACACCACACCGACACTTGCAGCATTCCGGTAAGGGGCATCTACTTTATCACAGGAGCTAATCCAGATTCCGGCACAAACAAGTACGAGAAGAGAGAACGAAAGGGAGGTCTTCATGATAGAATTTTCTGAAATAAATTAGAAACTGCTGGTTACAGAAAGTGTAAATCCACTTGATGCAGGGACATTTCTGCAAACTCCGCCAACACAGAATATTCCCGCGCGCTGACGACCATAACCTATAGTGATACGGTTCGCATTGCGGGAGTAGCCAAGATTTCCGGTGAAATAATGAATTTGACGGCTCTTCACATCATTGCCATAATTCCATTCATCAAATCCGGCGATGAACCAATGTGGAGCGATGGAATATTCCGCAAGCAAAACAGCCCAGCTTTGCTGATCCTGTTTTGTATACATGTGCTGTAATTCTGTTCTGAAATTTTTTGTAGAAGTCATACGATAGTTCATCTCCAGAACAACAATGTGTGAATACACATGTCCGAAACCGGTGCGGCCTTCTACAACATCTTTGTTGTAATTCTGATACATATATGTAAGTATCATCCTGACTTTCTTGCTCAGCTTGTGATTGAATTCGATATTAAAATCTTCAAAATATATATCCTTACCAAGCTTAAAGAAATCCGATTTATAACCCAGATCAATAGCATCAGGATTTCCGGTAGTATCAACAGCCATTTTATCGATGGACTGAGCACGTGAATAATTTACAGTGAGATCAGTACCGTACCTTCCTCCAAGAAGAGAGCCTGCTTTAAAATTATAAAATACCTCCGCCTGGAAACCAAATTCACCATTGGGTTGAGTGGCATATGGATACAATGCGGTAAGAATATAGGTATGATTTTTTGTCAAAGCAGGCAGATAATTTACAATCAGTGTATTTCCCACTGAGTAACGATCACTGCGGAAACCCATGTTGTCAATTCGTTTTGCCGCAAGGGTAACTCCTAATCCTTTACGGGTATAACCGGCATTCACCAGAAGTGCTTGTCCTTCTTTATAAATAAAACCATTGGAAGTTGAGGGGTCATTTATTTTATAAGCATATTCCGAACTCAGGCTCCATCCTCCCCTGTTCATGCTGATGCGAGCTGATGAAGCGCCTACATTTAATGGCAAATTATAAGTCGGATCCTGGTCTTTCTGATATTTACTTACAAAACTTCCTCCGAGGATCCATTGCGTTTTAGCGGAAGCACGCGAAGTGAATGATTCATTGATATTCCATTCTCCGTCGATTCCACGGACAATTCCTTCGCCAGTCTGGAAAAATGTTCTCTGGCGACCGATGAAGCCTTTAATATATACACCTGCATAAGGCTTGTATTTCAACCGGAATCCGTCAATGGCATTATCATAACCCAATCCTCGTTCTTCATAGGATCGAAAAATCAAACCGCTGCCGAATTGCTCATAGAAATTACCTGCAGTCATTTCAAGTTCCCCGTTTCTGTAAGTAAGGTAACGAAAAGGAATTCCGCTACCCTGATATCTCGTGTCAAATCCTGAAATCGGATTGAGATAACTTTCGTAACGAACACCGGCAGAAAAATTATCCTTGTCGTAAACAAAATTTATAAAACCATTGCTGAGCATTTTTTCCGGTATTTCAGGAGCGCCAATCAGGGAGTCCTTGAAATAATACTGCGCATCGAACTGAAGGTTACCATGAATCGGAAGGGACGAAATTCCCTGTGAAAAAAGGTTTCCCGTGATGCAAGAAAAAAAAGTAGCGAGGAGTAGATGTTTAGTCTTCACGTGTTTGAATTAGAATGAAACTGAAAGTAAAAGCTTCTCCGTGGAAACGGAAATTCGTGGTGTACCACCTGAACAAGCAAAACGGTACACCACAAAAAAATTATTTGGTATCGCCAATTGGTTTTCCTTCGGCTAGTTTCTTAACCACTTCATACAATTCGTCCTGGTTTCCTTCTGTAAAACCAACATGTTGCCATACGATTTCACCTTTACCATTGACCACAAAAGTATGAGGAGGCATGTTCACATTCATGGCTCTTTTAAAGTCACCATTGGGGTCGATGTAACTTTCATAAGTCCAGCCCTTACCATTAATAAATGGAGCGACACGGTTCATGGTACGCGCATCATCGATGGAAATGCTTACCAGTTTCACTCCGGTTTCTTTTTGCCAGGTGGCGTATTCTTCATGAATTGCGTTCAATTCTTCAATACAAGGTTTGCACCAGGTAGCCCAAAAATCGATGATCATTGGCTTGCCGTCATTGGCCAATTTATCTGTACTGAAATTCTCACCAGTCATGGTTTTTACACTCACAGCAGGCAATGTCCGACCTTTGGCATCCTGGGCAACAAGGGTAGACGAGATCCCGAGCAGACCCAGGAGAATTAAGGAAGAAATTGAGATTTTCATGGATTATGAAGGATTTTTGAACTACAAATAAAGGAATTAGCTCAATACAACAACCACTCCACTGTCAATATTTTGTAAAAAATTTCATTGCAGGGTTAAATATGCTTTTCCAGTAGGAAATTTGAAGAAAAATGCTTTGTTTTGGGAATCGATCGATAACCTTAAACTACATTTAATATGAAAAAACAATTACTAGGATTACTGGTTGCAGCTTTTATGGGTATGTTCAGCCCTGCGCAGGCTCAAATGACTGCTGGCTGTATCGCACCTGATTTCGTTGCGAACGACATCAATGGAACTCAATGGCATCTTTACGATATTCTGGCAACAGGAAAGCCGGTTTATATCGATGTATCCGCGACATGGTGCGGTCCATGTTGGAGCTATCACAACAGTGGAGCGCTTGAAAATTTATACAATTCTTATGGTCCACAGGGAACAAATGAATTGATGGTGTTTTTCATCGAAGGAGATGACAATACTACACTAGCTGATCTACAGGGAACAGGCACAAATACCCAGGGTGACTGGGTTACAGGTACACCGTATCCAATCATTGACAACGGGACTATCGCAAACGATCTTGAGATCAGTTATTTCCCAACAATCTATTTGATTTGCCCTGACCGCGTGATTCGCGAAGTAGGACAGCTTACAACTGCTCAATTGTATGCTCAGCGTACTACTTGTCCGGTTGCTAACGTTGCCAACGCTAATGATGCAGGTATCACTAATTCAAACGCATGTTTGAATCCAAGTCTTGCTTCTTGCACAGGAGTTGATATCGCTTGCCGCGTTGCAAACTACGGAACAAGCCCGCTTACATCTGCTACACTCACACTTACTGTTGGAGGAACTGCACAACAAACAATTCAATGGACAGGCAACCTTGCAACTTATGAAACTGAAGTATACACTTTCACAGGTGTAACCGGTGTTACTGGAACAAACAGTGTTTCCATCGCGGTTTCAAATCCAAACGGGCAAACTGACCCGACAGCTACAAACAACACCCGTACAGCATCCTTTATCATTTACCCACAAATTGGCGGACCTGCAGTGAGTGAAGCGTATGCTTCAGCTACCTTCCCGCCTGCAAACTGGAACCTTATCAACGGTGGTGATGCAGCAACATGGTCACGCAGCACTGCGGGTCTCAATGGAGCCGGTTGCGCGAAGATGGATTTCTGGACTTCACCTGCCGGTGATCAGGATGCATTGCAATTGCCTGCTCAGGATCTGACAGGTGTTCAGGACGCAACAATGACATTTGATTTGTCACATGCACGTTATGGAACAACTTCAAATGATAATCTGAAAATAAAAATCAGTGTGGATTGCGGAACAACATGGACAACCCTGTTCAACAAAACAGGAGCGACCTTGTCAACCACCACCGGTTCAACTTCTATTTTCACTCCAACAACGCCTACACAATGGCGCTCTGAACTCGTTTCTCTTGCCGCTTTCGTTGGCAACTCAAACGTGTTCGTGAAATTCGAAGCGAACTCTGATTATGGTAACAATCTTTACATCGACAACGTGAATTTCACATTCACAACAGGCTTGAATACTGTCAGCAAGAAAGTTGCTTTCGAAATGTATCCAAACCCTGCATCTGACCGTGCAAGTGTAGATGTAAACCTTGACAAAAAAGACGATGTAACTGTTGAAGTATTTAATAAAGTCGGTGCTCTTGTTTACAGCCATTCTGAAGCCGGAATGAGCGCAGGAGAACACAGCTTCAGTATCAACACCAGCGATTTTGCAAAAGGTATCTATATGGTAAGTGTTAAAACTTCCAATGGTGCTACACAAAAGAAACTTGTTGTTGAATAAAGTATAATCGAAATTGAATCTTCCCGTCAAAAGGAAGATTCAATTTCTTTCTTTTTGATCTATAGAAATCAATACCATCAAATGAAAAAACTCTTACCCGTAATCGCAGCATTTCTGCTTCTTACCCTCGGATCATTTGCACAGTCATTACAGGTTACTTCGGATTCCGTGAACCTGCAAGGACCTGCAACAATGCTCATGACAGGTACAGCCCGTGTCACAAACATTGGCGGAGGCACAATATTCGTTAAGGTTAAACGTGTGATTGTAGACACAGCAGCCGGACACAGCGCATACTTCTGCTGGAAAGGCACTTGTTTCCCTGTATCCACAAGTCAGTCTCCAACATACCTTGTGATGAATCCGGGGGATTCGGATACGACACTGCTTGCGGATTTACAACCTGGCGGACATGGCGGAACCAGTACTGTCACCTATTGCTTTTTTGATATGGATAACGAAGCGGATTCATCCTGCATTACGTTTACATACAGAGCAAGTGGTGTAGGAATTGATGAAATCGGCGGATTGAAATATATCTCCAATATCTATCCAAACCCGGCGGATGCATTTGCCCGAGTTTCCTATGCTATCAATGGCGGAAAAGACACTCGCATGGTTGTCACTAATCTGCTCGGTTCCGTGGTAAAAGAACTGCCTTTGACCGAAAAACAAGGCGTTACCCTGATTCCAACTTCCGACCTGAAAACAGGTATCTATATTTGTTCAATTGTGATTGACGGTAAATCATATGGCTCAAAGAAATTGATTGTTAGTCATCGTTAATTGATTTAATAAAGCTTGAAAACAGGCTGTTCCGACGGAACAGCCTGTTTTTTTTGTCCAACTTTTACCCTCTAAAATGACAGTTCACAATTGATAAAAGCATAAATTTTCTCTACTTTTGAAATTCTACTTTACCTGATCGAAAAGGAATTCTGCAATAATCTACACATTACTACTATCTAAAAAAATGAAAAGAACTCTACGCATTCTGAGTGTCCTCTGCATGCTCCTCACAGGAACAAACATGTCATTCGCTCAATTATCAGATGGCTCCATTGCACCTGATTTTACCGCAACTGACATTAACGGTACCACCTATCATTTGTATGATTACCTCGACCAGGGAAAAACAGTGGTAATTGATATTTCAGCCACATGGTGCGGGCCTTGCTGGGCTTATCATAATTCAGGCGCGCTGGAAGATTTGTACACTACTTATGGTCCCAACGGTACAAATGAAATGATGGTTTTTTATATTGAAGGAGATGGAGCAACTACACTAGCTGATTTATACGGAACCGGAACGAATACTCAGGGCAACTGGGTGGCAGGCACTCCATATCCAATTATAGATAATTCAGGAATTGCAAACAGTTACGCGATTCGTTATTTCCCTACGATTTATATGATTTGCCCGGATCGCGTGGTACGTGAAGTGGGACAATTGACAACAGCGGCATTGTATACAGCGCGTGAAGAATGTAGTGTTGCAACTCAGGCCAATGATGCCGGGATTACGCATTCCATGACTGCTTTAAACGGTACACCAGCTTCCTGTTCCGGAGTTACCATCCGTTATCGCCTTTGCAATTACGGAACAGCTCCACTTACATCTGCAACCATTGAATTGTCTGATGGCACAAATGTTTTGCAAACAAATAACTGGACCGGTTCATTGCAAACCTATGAATCAACATCGCTGAGTTTTACAGGTGTTGCAGGTACTCCGGGTTACAATAACGTAACAGTAACTGTTTCAAATCCGAATGGACAAACCGACGGGAACGCATTGAATAATTCCGGATCTCAGTCTTACATTATCTACTCAGGTGTTGGCGGACCGGCAGTTACGGAAGATTATTCTTCAACTACTTTTCCTCCTGCAAATTGGTATTATATCAATGGTGGCAATCAAAGTGCAGGCTGGAGCCGCAGTACTGCAGGTTATACCAGTTCGGGTTGCGCGAAAATGGATTTCGTAAACTCTCCTTCCGGTGATGCGGATGCATTGATTTTACCTCCTTTGGATCTATCAACCTATGACAACGCGGTTATGACATTTTATGTCGCTGCCGCTACTTATGGCACATCGAATGACAATATCAAAATTAAAGTGTCCACCAACTGTGGAACAACCTGGTCGCCTATCTGGAACAAAACAGGAGCTTCTTTGGCAACTGTAGGCTCTGTTAGTTCCGCCTTTACTCCAAGTTCAGCGAATCAGTGGAGAAGTGAAACTGTGAATCTCACACAATACACAGGCGTCAACAGAACAAATGTGATGATTAAGTTCGAAGCTCTTTCCGCACAGGGAAATAACGCTTATATCGACGACATCAACATGACACTCACCACCGGATTAAAAACAGTTACTCAAGCACTTGCTTTTGATTTATATCCAAATCCTGCCACGCAACGCGCTCAAATTGATTTCAATCTTGAAAAAGCCGGCGATGTAACAATGCAGGTAGTTGACAAGATGGGGAAACTGGTTTATACGTACTCAGAACCCTCAATGAACCCGGGTGAACATACCTTCGAATTGAACACCTCAGATTTTGCAAAAGGAATTTATATGGTGAATATTAAATCCGCAACAGGATCTTCTCAGAAGAAACTGGTGGTTGAATAAATTTTATTCAGTATTAAAGAAAGCGAAGGGTGTTCATCACTCTTCGCTTTTTTATTGGATTTAACATTGAAATTACCTGATTTATAATCCAGATCGCTTTGCATGTTATTGAATACCGCCTGTTTAGACATCCATTTTCAGGATTCAGCTGCAAATAATACCTTTCCTGTCCAACAAGCATATATCATCCTCCGGAGAAAAATTTTATTGTATTTTTGATCCCCTTTAAAAATGAAGATGCATTCACTTCCTTTTTAAATAGAATAAAACAACACAATGTCAAAATCAAAAATCAACCAGGAAGCACTCGACTACCACGAACAAGGCAGGCCGGGAAAAATTGAAGTTGTTCCAACGAAACCATACAGTTCACAGCGTGATTTATCACTTGCCTATTCACCGGGTGTCGCTGAGCCTTGTTTACGTATTGCCGAAAATCCTGATGATGTGTATCGTTATACGGCTAAAGGAAATTTGGTAGCTGTAATTTCAAATGGTACAGCTGTACTTGGCTTGGGAAATATCGGTCCGGAAGCATCGAAACCTGTGATGGAAGGAAAAGGACTTCTGTTTAAAATCTTCGCGGATATTGATGTATTCGATATTGAAATTAACGAAACGGATGTCGACAAATTTGTAGAAACCGTGAAAGCGATTTCTCCAACCTTTGGTGGCATCAACCTGGAAGACATAAAAGCACCCGAATGTTTTGAAATTGAACGCCGGTTGAAAGCGGAATTAAAAATTCCGATCATGCACGATGACCAGCACGGTACCGCGATTATTTCCGCTGCCGCTTTATTAAATGCACTGGAACTTGCTCAGAAAAAAATCGAAGAGGTGATCATCGTGGTGAGTGGTGCGGGGGCATCGGCCATCTCTTGCGCGAAATTATATCTCAGTCTGGGCGCGAAAAAAGAAAACATCGTGATGCTCGACAGTCATGGTGTTTTACACGAAAGCCGTACGGATCTCGATGAAAATAAAATTTTCTTCAAGACCAGCAGAAAAGCGCATACACTGGCAGAAGCCATGAAAGGCGCTGATGTTTTTCTGGGTCTTTCAAAAGGAAATATCGTTTCAAAAGAAATGGTACAATCCATGGCCAAGAACGCGATTGTCTTCGCTCTTGCCAATCCGGATCCGGAAATCACCTATGAAGATGCGGCAAGTGCGAGACCCGATATCATCATCGCGACCGGACGTTCGGATTATCCCAACCAGGTGAACAACGTCCTCGGATTTCCTTTCATCTTCAGAGGTGCGTTGGATGTACGTGCGACACAGATCAATGAAGCCATGAAACTGGCAGCGGTAAGGGCAATCGCGGAACTCGCGAAAGAACCTGTGCCTGAAATTGTCAATGTTGCTTATAATAAAAAGAATATCACATTTGGAATGGATTACATCATTCCAAAACCTCTTGATCCGAGACTTATTACTACTGTTGCTCCTGCGGTTGCAAAAGCGGCTATAGAGTCCGGAGTTGCTCAATCACCGATTACAAACTGGAATAATTATTCTGACGAACTCAACAAACGACTCGGTCTTGACAACAAACTGATTCGTGTGGTCACGAGCAGGGCCAAGCAAAATCCTCAGCGTATTGTTTTCGCGGAAGCGGATACCTACAAGATCCTGAAAGCCGCGATGATCGTGCGTGATGAAGGAATTGCCAAACCAATTCTGCTGGGTAATCTCAAGAAAATCCGCCAGCTCATCGAAGAAAACAATCTTGATCTGGGTGACACACCGATCATTGATCCGCGACTGGAAGAAGACAAACGCCATGAATACGGTGAAATCTTTTTCAAAAAACGTAAGCGCAGAGGTTTCACGCTTTACGAAGCCAAGAAGATCATGAACGAACGGAACTACTACGGAGCCATGATGGTGGAAGTAGGAGAAGCCGACGCGATGATTTCCGGTCTGACCAGAAAATACAGTGACACCATTCGTCCTGCCTTGCAAATTATCGGTACGCAGGACGATGTAAAAAAAGTTGCCGGCATGTACATCATGGTCACCAAGAAAGGACCTGTGTTTTTTGCTGATACAACGATCAACGTTAATCCAACCGCTGAAGATCTGGCAGAGATTACAGTACTCACTGCCTGGGCTGTTCAGCAATTCAATATCAAACCGCGTATCGCTTTGTTGTCTTATTCGAACTTCGGTTCGACTGATGATCCTACCGCGAAAAAAGTGAGAGATGCAGTTGCAATTCTTCACCAGAAATTCCCCGGCATGATGGTGGATGGTGAGATGCAGGCAAATTTTGCTTTGAACCCTCACCTGCTGAGCGACAATTTCCCGTTCTGTGAATTTGCTGCCGAAGGAGCGAACACGTTGATTTTCCCAAGCCTTGAAAGCGGAAATATCGCTTACAAACTCTTACAGGAAATGGGAGGCGCAGAAGCTATCGGTCCGGTATTATTGGGTATGAAAAAACCTGTACACATCCTGCAACTTGGCAGTAGTGTCCGAGAAATTGTGAACATGGTGACTATCGCGGTAGTCGATGCTCAATCCAGAAAAAGCGCACGATAATTGAATTTCACAAAACACTTTTTCATAAAAGCCGGAGCAAAATCTCCGGCTTTTTTTATTATTTCAAAATCAATATTTTTTAAACCTTAAAAAATAATTCAGTAATTAAAGAATTTCAGTTTTTCAAATCACTGCTGTACATCAGTATTTTGGGGGGTTTTTAGTACATTCGCATTGATTTGTTAATTGATGATTGATGATTGTTGATTGATGATTGTTGATTGCTGATTGTTGATTGCTGATTGCTGATTGAAAATATTGAACCCGGCTAATTTTCTTCACCATTCATAATTCATAATTCTCAATTCATAATTCTCAACTCATAATTCTCAACTCATAATTCCTAATTCATAACTCCTAACTCTCGTCGTGCTCAATCATCTCACCGGTCGTCTCATCGAAAAAAATCCTGCATCCATTGTTGTGGAATGTCATGGTGTTGGTTACCTGTTAAATATTTCTCTGAACACCTATTCAAAAATAACCGCCGAAGAAAACATCAGGATACTGGTGCACCTTCAAATAACTGAGGATGCACACACGTTATACGGCTTCGCGGATGAAGATGAAAGACGTCTGTTCCGATTATTAATCACTGTTTCCGGTATCGGCTGTAATACGGCCCGCATGATGCTTTCGTCTATGAATGTGGACGAAATCGAAAATTGTATTGTGTCTGAGGATGTCGTAAAACTTAAAAGTATCAAGGGAATTGGCGAAAAAACAGCACAAAGGGCCATTCTTGAGTTAAAAGGGAAGCTGAAAAAAGACGGGGTTGTTCCATCAGTTTTTCCCATATCAAGGTGAAAGACGAAGCGATGGCAGCTTTGCTGACCCTCGGATTCGCCAGAAATACTGTCGATAAAACCCTGGATTCTCTCCTGAAAAAGAACCCGGTTTCAACTGTTGAAGAATTAATTAAACAAGCCTTAAAATCACTCTAAAAGGCGGGTGAAGGTTTGCCGAAAAAAGCTATTTTAGTGCCTTCTTAAAAAACGGCAATATCGATCCAATCTTTACCCAAAGAATTAGTATTCAATAAATTACAAGGCCTTGAAGAATTTTAAGACGTATTTTTTCGGGATCGGGAGTGTATTATCAGTGCTCAGTACGGTGTGGGGAGCGGAAAAACCTGCTGGTTTGTTCTCGGAAAACTTTGCGGAACCGGCTGCTATGGTCGTTGATTCCGACAGTTTGAACCTGCGTTATCCTTTCCATGACAGGATGGGCGACCCGTATTCCAATCCGGGTTCGGGCAATCCTTTGTATTTAAAAGATCCGGCAAATATCAAAACTACTGTTGATTATGATCCGGATAACAACCGGTACAACATCAACGAAAACATGGGGGAACTCTTTTACCGGAATCCTTCCTACATGTCGTTCGAAGAATTTGTGGATCATGAATTCAACAAAAGCACAAAGGAATACTGGAAGCAACGCGCTTCCGAAGATGATCAGCTAAACAAAAAAGCTTTTGCACCGAAAATTACTGTGAACAGTATTGTGTTCGACAGGATCTTCGGAGGTAATACAATTGACATTCGTCCGCAAGGTTCAGCGGAATTAAGTTTTGCCATAAACGTCTCCAAGAATCAAAATCCCGCGCTTCCTGAAAAACAGAGAACAGTCACCACGTTTGACTTCAAGGAAAAGATTCAGATGAACGTGATCGCCAACATCGGCGATAAGATGAAGCTCACTACAAATTACAACACGGAAGCAACTTTTGATTTCGAAAACAAAATGAAGCTGGAATACACCGGCTATGAAGACGACATCATCAAAAAAATTGAAGCCGGTAACGTTTCTCTTCCTCTGAACAGTCAGCTGATTCAGGGTTCTCAAAGTTTGTTCGGAATTAAAACACAGTTGCAGTTTGGTCGCATGACGGTGACCAGCATTTTCTCTCAGCAAAAAGGTAAATCACAAACCATCGATGTACAAGGCGGTGCGCAGACAACCACCTTTGACATTAAGGCCGATCAATACGAGGACAATCGTCACTTCTTCATCGCTCAGTATTTCAAAGATAATTACGATGCCAATCTTCGTGACCTGAACAGGATCGGATCCGGTATCAACATCACGCGTATCGAAGTATGGGTTACACCAAAAGGATTTATCTCCTCACAAAACAATCAGAACCGTAACATCGTCGCTTTCGCGGACCTTGGCGAATACATGCCGGATACCAATCAAACGCTCATTCCATTCCCGGGAAGTTTGCAAGAACCTTCGGATTCATCCAACTCCTTGTTTGCCCCCGGTGTACTCGGACAATACCGAAACACTTTTCGAGATATCTCTCAGGCCTCCTCTATCCTGAGTGGTTTGGGCGCGAGCAATAACTTCAACGAAGGACGTAACTGGGAAAAAGTTGAAAATGCCCGTTTGCTGCAACCTTCAGAATACACCGTCAATTCACGCCTCGGATACGTTTCCCTTAACACTAAACTCGATCCGGGCCAGGTGCTGGCGGTTGCCTTTGAATATTCTGTAGGAGGACGTGTGCACCAGGTCGGTGAATTGACAAACAATACAACTGCTTCCGGTGCGGGTGCCATCTATGTCAAATTGCTTCGCAGTACGAATTTCACTCCGAAATTCTACACCTGGGATTTGATGATGAAAAACATCTACTCTCTGGGAGGCTACAACATCGCGCAAAAAGATTTTCGTCTGGATGTATTGTATCAGGATGACCGTCTGGGTGGCAACATCAATTACCTGCAGGATGGTTGCGAAAATGTGAAAGGTGTTCCACTGCTTCGTTTACTGAATCTTGATGATCTGAATACAAACGGTGATCCGCAGCCTGATGGAATGTTTGATTTTGTCGGAGGGATCACGATCAATGCGCAAACCGGCAGAATCATTTTCCCGGTTCGTGAACCATTCGGATCCTACCTCGCAAATAAATGCGCGGGTGATGCCGACTTCGCGAATCAGTACGCCTATTACGCGCTTTACGATTCAACAAAAACAGCAGCGCAGCAGCAACCGGAAAAAAACAAGTTCACGCTGCATGGTACTTACCAAAGTTCTTCCGGTTCGGATATTCCTCTGAATGCGGTGAACGTACCACAAGGATCAGTGAAAGTTACAGCAGGCGGCGTTCCTTTGACAGAAAACGTTGACTATACCGTTGACTATACTCTTGGTCGTGTGAAAATCATCAACGACGGAATTTTGAAATCAAATACACCGATTAAAATTTCACTCGAAAGCAATTCTCTTTTCAACCTGCAGACCAAAACCATGATGGGTAGCAGGTTTGATTATGTCTTCAACAAAGATTTCCAGATCGGTGGTACCATCCTCCACTTATCAGAACGACCACTAACACAAAAAGTAAATATCGGAGACGAACCAATCTCCAATACTGTTTGGGGTGTTGACGGAAACTATCGTACCGATTCGCGCTTTATCACGAAGCTTCTCGACAAATTACCATTATACAACACAAAGGAAACCTCTTCAATCACTCTGAGCGGTGAGTTTGCACAGCTCGTTCCCGGTCACTCCAAGGCTGTAGGAAAAGCAGGAACTTCCTATGTGGACGATTTTGAGGGTGCGATTACACCTTTGGATTTAAAAAATCCGGGCAGTTGGTTTCTTGCAAGCTTACCTCTTGGCCAGGAGGAGGAAGGTATGTTCCTCGAAGGAAAATTCGCGGATAATCTGGCATACGGTTTCAACCGTGCCCGTACGGCATGGTATTACGTTGACCCGCTGTTCCAGCGTAACCAACCAGGTATCACTCCCTCCGATATCGACGCGAATGATCAGAGTAACAACTTCGTTCGTGATATTCCACAAGCGGAAATTTTCCCAAACAAATCACAGCCTAACGGTCCGCAGAGTATTACGTGTATGAACATGGCTTTTTATCCGAATGAACGCGGGCCATACAATTACGATGTTGATGCCACTGTAGATACTGCAACCGGATTACCCCTTTCTTCCGGGGTGAATATTGATGGTACTTTGAAAGATCCTTCTACACGCTGGGGAGGGATCATGCGAAAGATTGAGACATCTGATTTCGAAGCGAGCAATATTGAATTCATTCAGTTTTGGATGATGGATCCATTTGCCGACGGCTCTCCGAACAATGGAACCGGTGGTGATCTGTTCCTGAATCTCGGAAGTCTTTCTGAAGACATCCTGCGTGATGGTCACAAAAGTTTTGAAAACGGTTTGCCGGCCCCAACCAACAACTACACAACAGCCTCTTCAACATGGGGACGCTATCCAACCATTCAATCCATTGTCAATGCATTTGACAATGATCCAGCCAGCAGAACAGCTCAGGACGTTGGTCTAGATGGATTGATCGATGCAGATGAACAAAACTTTTTCGGTACAACTTTCCTCGATAAAATCAGAAACAAATTCGGTGGTACCAATAACGGAGCTTACACCTCTGTCGCAGGTGACCCGTCGTCAGATGACTATTCATATTTCCTGAATCCTGATTACAGCACAAATAACGTTTCACCTTTGGATCGTTACAAACGTTACAACGGACAGGAAGGAAATTCTCCTGCGAACGGAACGATAAACGGTGTTCAATCAACTGCCACAACTTTGCCGGATGCAGAGGACATCAACCGTGACAACAACATGGAAACCGGTGAAGATTATTATCAATACCAGATCGATCTTCGTCCGGGCAGTATGGTTGTTGGTCAAAATTATATCACCGACGAAATTGAATCTACTGTTCGTTTTGCAAACAATACCAATGGAAGCATCAAATGGTATCAGTTTAAAATTCCAATTCGCAGTCCGGAAAAAGCAATCGGTGAAGTGGATCTGACAAACATTCGTTTTGTACGGATGTTTATGAAAAACTTTGAAACACCGGTTGTATGCCGTTTTGCAAAACTTGAGTTTCTCCGTGGAGAATGGAGACGTTACAATTATTCCCTCCTTCAGCCCGGTGAATACAGTCCGACTCCCGAAGTGCCGGGCAACACACAGTTTGATCTTGCATCTGTGAGTATCGAAGAAAACGGTAGCCGTCAGCCGGTGCCTTATGTACTTCCTCCGGGCATCGATAAAGAACGTGATATCTCTACCACTCAATTGGCAACTTTGAATGAGCAATCCCTTTCACTGCGTGTTTGTGATCTTGCGGATGGTGATGCCAGAGCCGCCTACCGAAACACTCAGCTTGATATCCGTGCTTACAAGAAGCTGAAAATGTTTATCCATGCTGAATCACGCGGCGCCAACGATGCGCTACAGAATGGTGATTTGCATGCATTCGTTCGTCTGGGAAGCGACTTTAACGACAACTATTACGAATACGAAATTCCGTTAGTCATTACTCCATGGAATTCAACCGGAGCAACCGAAATCTGGCCGGAAGCGAACAACATGGAAATTGAACTCGAGAAACTAATCGATGCCAAGCTCCGCCGGAACAACGCGATGCAGGTGCTGAACAATGTCACTCTCCAAACACCGTATTTCGTTACTGATGGTGACAGGATCATCACGGTGAAAGGAACACCGAATCTGAGCAACATCAGATCCATCATGATTGGAGTCCGGAATCCAAAAGATCCGGGTGGTAATGGCCCGAAAATTTGCGCTGAAGTTTGGGTGAACGAATTACGGATGTCTGACTTCGATGAAAAAGGAGGCTGGGCAGCAACAGCTCGTGTGACCGCGAAACTCGCCGATCTGGGAACCATGTCGCTCGTTGGTAACCACAGTACTTCCGGATGGGGAAGTATCGAGAAGAAAGTCAGTGAACGCGACAAAGCGGATAAGAGTTCTTATGATTTCTCCACCACACTCGAACTGGGAAAATTCATTCCTGAAAAAGCGGGAATCAAATTACCGATGTACTTCGGTTACTCTGAATCATTCATCAACCCGCAATACAATCCGCTCGATCCGGATGTTCTTTTGACAAAAGCACTGGATGCAAGTCCGAATACCGAGACCAAAGACTCCATCAAAAAGCAGGTGATTGATTACACTCAGCGAAAGAGTTTGAACTTCACAAACGTAAGGAAAACAAAAACCGGCAACTCTCAGAAGTCTAGAATCTATGATGTCGAGAATCTGAATTTCACCTACGCTTACACAGAAATTTATCAGCGCAACTATAACATTTCGTATAGTCTGTCGAAATCATACCAGGGTGTGCTTGGGTACAATTACAACCATGCATCCAAACCAATTGTTCCTTTTGAGAAGAGTCCAAATCCGATTATCCAATCGAAATGGGGACGATTGATCAAGGACTTTAATTTCAATCCTGTTCCATCCGGATTGAATTTCAGAACCAGTCTTGACCGTACTTATTCAGAAACACAACTCCGCAACAATTCGGGTTTCGCGTTCCAGATTGATCCGACTTACATCAAGACTTACACGATGACCCGGAATTACGGTCTGAACTGGGATCTCACACGTTCTATTAAACTTGATTTCAATGCTGACGCGAACGCGATGATCGATGAACCTGCAGGACGATTGGATACTCGTGAAGAACGTGATTCTGTAAAAGAAAATCTCAAGCGACTTGGACGTCTCACACGTTATCATCATGCCGCAAACGTGACCTATAATCTTCCGTTGAATAAAATTCCGGCAGCTGACTGGATCGCGTCTAATGTGCGTTACGGAAGTGATTATAGCTGGCAGGCTTCCCCACTCTATCGCGATACGATCGATGACAGAATCAAGGATAATCCCTGGGGAAATACCTTGCAAAACTCACAGACCATCGCGGTGAATGCCAATTTCACGATGACGACGCTGTACAATAAGATTCCTTATTTCAAAAAGATAAACCAAAACACACCTGCCAAAGGAGCTGAACGGAATAAACCGAAAGTGAAATTACCGACAGATAGTTTGGGTGGAAAAAAAGACAGTACCAGGATATCACGCCCATCCCCACTTGAACCGGTATTCAAAGGCATTGCAAATCTCATCATGATGGTGAAGACTGCAAGTGTTACCTACCAGGAAACCAATGGAACCATGTTACCCGGATTCAGGGGAACACCGGATTGGGTTGGACAAGACTGGAATTTCAACGGTGGAAAAGGCGCACCGGGTTGGGGATTCCTGTTCGGTAGTCAGAAAGACCCGCGTCCGGAGGCTATACAGAACAACTGGCTGACCAAGGATACGACACTCAATTCATTCTTCACGACAACGAAACTTCAGAATCTCACATTGCGTGCATCGGTGGAACCAATCAAGAATCTCAAAATTGAATTGAGCGGTAACAGGAATTACACATTGAGTCATAATGAATATTTCCGTGCCGGTGCTGACGGGAAATTTAGTTCTTACGGTCCGACGGAAACCGGAAACTTCTCCATTTCTTATCTCACCTGGAGTACTCATTTTGTGAATGACGCGAAAGATTATTCGAATAAGAATTTTGAGGATTTCAAAACAAATCTGCTACAGATTTCAAACATTCTTTCAGCGGAAAATCCAAATACTCCTTCAACTGTTGACTCCCTCGGTTTCCATACCGGATATGGTAAGACTCAGCAGGAAGTATTGACTTATGCCTTCCTTTCCGCTTATTCCGGAAAATCTCCGGACAAAAAGATCATCAATCGTTTCCCGAAAATTCCAAAACCAAACTGGAGAATTACCTATGACGGATTATCGAAACTGAAATTCTTCCAGAGCTTCCTTCAATCGTTTAGTTTGTCACATGGCTATCGTTCTACGTACAGCATCAATTCATTTTCACAAAACCTGTTGTATGAAGGTGATCCTTCCGAAAATTCAATCCGCAGAGATACACTCGGAAATTTCATTCCGAAATATGACATCCAGCAAATCACTATCGCCGAGCAATTGTCTCCATTGATTGGAATTGACATGACCTGGAAGAACAGCCTGCAGACACGTTTTGAAATCAAACGTGACCGCACTTTGACATTGGCATATTCCAACATCCAGGTAACCGAGGTACGCGGCATAGAATACGTTGTAGGACTGGGTTATAAATTCAAAAAGGTAACGCTGCCATTCAAAGTCGGAGGCAATAAAAAGCTCAGTAACGACCTTACAGTGAAAGCTGATTTCAGTATGCGTAAGAATACTACTATTCTTCGTAAGCTGGTAGAAGGTACAAATCAGCCAAGCTCAGGAAGTACAACCCTGGGTGTTAAACTCTCCGCCGATTACCCATTGAACGACCGTTTCAACATCCGCGCTTTCTACGAATACAACTCCAACAATCCGTTTGTTTCGTCAAGCTACCCGACAAGCAATACGAATGCGGGGCTGAGTATTCGGTTTACCCTGGCGCAATAATGGGTTTCGACTTCCGGGTTCCGGGTTGCAGGTTTGAGTGATGCTGACTCCCGACAAAATCAGCAATCAACAATCTAAAATCAACAATCCCAAATCGTCCCTTTTATTGAAAAAAGCGTTTGCCTGATTTCTAAAATTCAGCTACGTTTGAGGCAAAATTGAATACATGAATTTCCCAGAAAATCTGAAGTACTCCAAGGACCACGAATGGGTTCGGGTAGAAGGCAACCAGGCCGTAGTTGGTATTACTGATTTCGCTCAAAGTGAATTGGGTGATATCGTTTATGTTGAGATCGAAACTGAGGGTGAAACTCTTGAAAAAGAATCGGTTTTCGGTACAGTTGAGGCTGTGAAAACGGTATCTGATCTGTTCATGCCGGTTAGCGGTAAAGTATTGGCTGTGAACGCAGAACTCACAACAAAACCGGAATCAGTAAACAAAGACCCTTATCAGGTAGGTTGGATGGTACGCATCGAAATGAGCGATCCTTCACAAGTCGACCAGCTTCTCAGCGCGGCTGATTATATGAAATTGATTGGCGTAGGTGCCTGATCAAAACCAACAACATGTTTCTTCGTGTTCATTTGCCCACCCTCGCGTGGGCAATTTTTATTCTGATCATTTGTGGGATTCCAGGCGATAAAATCCCGGAAATGACCTTCTGGCAATGGCTTAAACCGGATAAGATCGTCCATTTACTAATTTTCGGACTACTCTGCTTTTTGATGATCCGGAGCTTCCTTGCTTTAAATACCGGTTCATTCTTTTATAAGAATGCCAAAATGCTTTCCCTCCTCCTGACCATCTTTTACGGTATACTTATCGAGATTTTGCAGGCAACTGTTTTCATTCACCGCAGCGGCGATATTCGCGACGCGATAGCAAATTCCATCGGAGCTTTTGTGGGTTTGTGGGTTTTTGGGAAAATGGCGAAGAAAGTCGCTGGTAAAGGGTGAAGGGTTGGTTATTGGGTTATTGAGTTATTGAGTTATTGAGTTATTGAGTTATTGAGTTATTGGGTTATTGGGTTATTGGGTTATTGAGTTATTGGGTTATTGGGTTATTGAGTTATTGAGTTATTGGGTTATTAGGTTATTAGGTTATTAGGTTATTAGGTTATTAGGTTATTGAGTTATTGAGTTATTAGGTTATTGAATATTAAGCTGGGATTTACCTTATACTTTATACTTTATACCTTATACCTTATACCTTATACTAATAATCAGGTATCTGGTATCCGACATCCGGCACACCTACTTTATTCCTAAATTTACTCCATGAAGGAAAAGCAAAAGATTATCGTAGCGGTTACGGGGGCTAGTGGTGCTATTTATGCGAAGGTTTTATTCGAAAAACTACAGGCTCTTGGTGATCAGATTGAGACGGTAGGACTGGTGATGTCGGATAATGCAAAAACAGTCTGGCAATATGAATTGGGTAATTCCGATTACACGAAAAATAATTTTAAAGTGTATGATAAAGGAGATTTTTTCGCCCCTTTCGCCAGCGGTTCCTCTAAATTTGCATCCATGATTATTTGTCCCTGCTCGATGGGAACCATGGCAAGAATCGCTTCAGGAATTTCCAACGATCTTGTTACCCGGGCTGCGGATGTAATGCTGAAGGAAAGACGTAAACTGATTCTGGTGTTGAGGGATACTCCGTATAGTCTCATCCATATCAACAACATGAAAACAGTTACCGAAGCCGGTGGAATAATTTGTCCGGCCTCCCCTTCCTTCTACTCAAAACCCGCTGACTTTGACAGTCTGGCCGCTACGGTGATTGACCGCGTATTGGACCTCGCAGGATTGGAACATTCGACCTATCGTTGGAGTGAAAAAAAGGAAAAATGAAGGAGATAGCCGAATTTGCCCGAGTTATAAACAGGGAAGCTCAAAATCCCAAAGGGGCGTGCCAAATTTGTCCATTTTTGGCATAAAAAAAGAATTCTCCTGAAAGACAAACGGTTAAAATAATGATTGTTAAAAGCCGTTTTTCTCCTTGACAGATAAAGATTGAGTAAGTACTTTAGTATAACCAAAGACTAAACCTTAGTACCATGTTTGAATACTCCAAGCAAATTCTAACCAAGGTTAGTTTCGATAAACACCTATTCCGCAAAGAACTTATTAAGTCACTACAGATCCTGAAAAGGGACGAGCGACGCTTGCTGAAAATCTGGTGCATCGCAACATTCGCGGCTTATTCTGATGTAGTCATTGAAGCGTTCAGGAAGTTTTCCTGAGAAAATTAAGGTTTCTTTTTAGTCCATCATATCCGGTTCGCTCTACAGCCGAATCCTGAAATATTTTTTTGAATACCTCATCGGTTATTTCTTCCCAGTCCTTCTTTTTCATTTTCATCAATTCCTCTTTGGGTTGAAATTGTGGTTCATGATGTGGTTTTGAAAATCTGTTCCATGGACAAACATCCTGACAGACATCACATCCAAAAGTCCAGTTTTCAAATTTCCCCGACATCTCCAGTGGGATAGCATCTTTAAGTTCAATAGTGAAATAGGAAATGCATTTGCTTCCGTCTACCACCTGAGGTTTTATGATCGCCGCGGTTGGACAGGCATCAATACAACGCGTACAGGTGCCGCAATAATCACTGATTGGTGCATCCGCTTCCAAATCCAGATCGAGAATCAATTCAGCGATAAAGAAAAATGATCCGGATTTTTTTGTGATGAGATTACTGTTTTTTCCGATCCAACCCAGTCCGCTTTTCGCGGCCCAGGCTTTTTCCAGTACAGGTGCTGAATCCACAAAGACACGTCCTCCAATGTCTCCGATTTTGTTCTGCAGCACAGACAATAGCTCCTTTAATTTCTCACGAACCACATAATGGTAATCGATACCGTAAGCATATTTTGAAATTTTTGGTGCTTCGGGATCGGCTTGTTTTTGAGATGGGAAATAATTGTAAAGCAGGGAGACAACAGATCTGGCACCGGGAACAAGCAGTCGCGGATCCAGGCGTTTGTCAAAATGATTGGCCATGTAGGCCATTTTTCCATGGCGGTTTTGCAGAAGCCACTGTTCAAGACGTGGAGCTTCCTCCTCCAGGAATTCCGCTTTTGAAATTCCGCAATAGCTGAAACCAAGCCGTTCAGCTTCGGTTTTGACAATGGCGGCATTTTGTGCGGATTTTCCGTTCATGAAGAATTCAAAATTAGCAAGGAATCCCGGTTTAAAAATTTTTTTCTCAAAATACTTGACAAGCCTCGATTCAGTATGATATATTTGTGATATCATTTTAATATCAACCCTATGATTCTTGAAAAATCCTTCCGCCCACAATCCGGCTACATGATGCTGGTCTTGTGTTTGATTTGTGTTATTGCCTGTGCAATCGGAGTCAACCTCCGGATGCCCTCTCTGATGATTCCATCCATTCTTATTTTTGCATTCACAATGCCAGGATTCATGGTGATCAATCCAAATGAATCCCGAGTGCTGACTTTGTTTGGTAAATATGTCGGAACAGTGAAAGACAACGGCTTTTTCTGGGCCAATCCGTTTTTCGTAAAACGCCTGGTCAGTCTGCGTGCTTTTAATCTGAACGGACAAAGTCTGAAAGTGAATGACAAAACGGGAAACCCGATTGATATCGCCGCTGTAATTGTGTGGCAGGTACAGGATACCGCCAAAGCGATATTTGAAGTAAATGATTTTACTTCTTATGTAAATATTCAAAGCGAGGCAGCAGTACGTCACCTTGCGAATAGTTGTCCGTATGATAACTGGGAAGACAACGACGCTGTTGTTACCTTGCGCGGTACTACAGAAAAAGTACACGAAATGCTTTTAACGGAATTGAATGAACGTCTGGGCAAAGCAGGGATCCATGTACTTGAAGCACGGATCAGTCACCTAGCCTATGCTCCTGAAATCGCCGGAGCGATGTTGCAAAGACAGCAGGCATCCGCTGTGGTTGCCGCACGTCAACTGATTGTTGAAGGCGCTGTTGGAATGGTAGAAATGGCATTGGCGAAATTGTCAGAAAAAGAAATCGTTCATCTGGATGAAGAACGAAAAGCTAACATGGTAAGCAATCTTCTAGTTGTGTTGTGCGGAGACAGAAATGTTTCTCCGGTAATCAATGCAGGCACTATTTATTAATCTTTAATGTTTCATTCATAATGAACTAATACTTCCTGCATGGCTGAAAAAAAACCTTTTGTATTGCGTCTTCAACCTGAGATGTTGAAAGCTCTTGAAAAATGGGCGGCTGATGATTTTCGCAGCGTCAATGGACAGATTGAATACCTTTTACAAAAGGCTTTGCTTGAAAGCGGGAGATCCAAAACAAAGAAAAGCGGCTGATGACTTCAACCGCTTTTTTTTCAGTGAAGAATAATAAACTTTTGAAAATATTGATCTCCGGAATTTGAGATTCTAATCAGGTACAATCCATCCATTAAATCTGAACAATCAAAGTAAATTTGATTTTGTCCCCTGGTTATACTTACTGACTTTTCTTTGACCAATTCTCCCTGCATACTTCTGCATTCCATTCTGAGATTTCCATTAATAAAAGAGTTCAGCTTAACCTGCAATTTACCTGAGCCAGGGTTTGGAGAAATCTTAACATCATCGAATTGATGAAGAATTTCAGGAGTTTCTAAAATAACCGGAAGTGTATCAATATGAATAACGGCTAATGCTGTATCACAGGTAAAAGCATTGCAAACAATTAGCACGACAGTATAAGAACCAGTGTCAGAGTAAATATGCGTTGGGTTTTCAAGAATCGAAAATGACGAATCCCCAAAATCCCAGAAATAATTGTCTGCACACCGACTATAATTTGAATTAAATACTACTTCATTAGTATGATAAAAGGATAGCATCAGATAAGCATAGGGAACTGTGTCAACTGTTACTTCTATTTGATCGGACACAGTACCGCAACCGGGAACAGTACATGTCACGGTGTAAATTGTATTTCTTTCCGGTTTACATATGGGAAACGCAGAACTTGAATCATCCAGATAAACAGATGGTGACCAGGAATAGGTAGCCCCGGGAAACCATGTACACGAAAGCTGTGTGGATATTCCACAGTCCATTTGATAAACATCAGGACCTGCATTGAGGAATATGGAATCAGGAATTACTACAATTGTATCCCGTGCAATTAAAGTACTCGCATTGTAAATAGAAGCGACATAAGTAACAGGTGTTGAAACTGTCACAAGCGGATCAAAAGAATTAATGCTTGAAAGTCCGCTCGCCGGAGACCAGGAACATGTTGCCTGATTATTTACAGCGCAAAGCGACAGATGCTGTGGTACTCCGCACATAACATGAATTGTATCGCGATAAAAACCTGATCCGACACACAATTCATGAGCACCGATTGTCGGGCTTGCATTTCTCGTCAATTCATCTTTATCAACAGGAACAATATTGCTTAAATGAGCTCCCGCTCCTGCTAACAATGGGTTTGTATTTCGAAGATGCACACTATCCGGATACATCGGATCAACATGCAAGGAATGTACTTCTGAAGTACCTCCGAAAGGGAAATAATTATTGTAATCTGACATGACTGAGCCAAAAGGAGAATATGCCGGACCTGCCAGGTTATTATTTTTGCATTCTACACTATTGTAATAAAGAAATTCCAATTGCGGATCTATCACATTATTATGCAGAAAGTATACTTTATCCGTAAATAAAAAGGAAACGTCCTTAAAAAACCAATTGTTGTAAACAATGCCCAACTTTACCTGTAACATTTCGAATGAACCAATTTCATTTCCTCTCATCAGAATGCTGTCTCCCTGATAGATTCTCAATTGAAGTGCACGGTTATTTTCAATGAAAACTTCAACACTATCACCATCAACGTATAAATTTTCGGATACTTCATTATTTCTTACTAATAAATAAGCACCTCTTGAAGATACCCCTAATGTTCTCACACGGTTGTTTTCTACGATTCCTCCCTGGGGAGTGATCACAAATGCTCCTGAGTCATTATCATGCATTAAAAGCCAATTGCAATAGAGCCTGCTCTGTTGAAATCCAATCATATTATTTTCATACATCTTCACCGTATCTGCATGGCTTGAGCCTTCAATATATCCTGCTCCAAAATTTTCGTGAAAAATCAAATTTCCTTGGCATTGAAAATATAATTTGTCATCAATTTTAGACTGAAAAATTTCAAGAAAATCATTTCGATAAATATTCAGAGATCTTGAAATACAACAAGAATCAAAAATACAACTTGAAATGTCGAAACTCCCGCGACCATTTTGCAAAAAATTACATGCATAAAATTTAACGAAAGCGTGTTGACCGTACATGGTAGATGAAATATCATCTCCGAAAATACATCGGGACGCATACAAAGAATCCTGATTTCCAATGATTGCACGGAAACCCTTGGTCATGTCTGCATTTGAAAGATGAAGTGTCCCACCAAGCACAGTCAATAATCTTGCTGAATTTGAAGTATTCGATACATTTGGTGTGGTTAAATGAACCAAATCAACCTCAGCATTACAATTTAAAAATTGCAAAGCGTTTGCGGAACTCCATCCAAGGCTGCGAATTGACAATTCCCTCAGCACAACTGCTTTTGATCGATCGATCTCAATAACAGCGTTGGTGTTTGAAAATCCTTCAAAGACAACATCTGCAGAATCTCCTGTTTCGGATTGAATATAAATTGGGTTTTGTATTGAGTTGCCGGGAACAGAATCTAACACAGCCATTGTGTTGGAATATATTCCACTGCGTATAGCCAGCACAACCGGGCCATTTATTCCATTGTGCATCAAACTGTCAAAGGCATCCTGGAGCAGCGCAAAATCAGGGTTCAGTCCGCCCACAGTATAAATTCCCTGATAAGGAAGAAAAGTTTGTGAGAATAAAAAAGAAAAGATGATCAATAGAAATCTCTTCATAAAAAATCAGGTTTATCTGATATGCTATTCAAACAAACTTCCCGGCTGTGGATTGAACGTCTTTCCAAGATGTTTGTAAGCCAGTTCCGTTGCTTCTCTTCCGCGTGGTGTTCGTTTGAGATAACCTTCTTTGATCAGAAACGGTTCGTACACTTCTTCAATGGTTCCACTCTCCTCTCCTACCGCCGTTGCTATCGTAGTAATTCCAACCGGTCCGCCTTTGAATTTTTCGATGATGGCCGAAAGAATTCTGTTATCCATTTCATCCAGACCGTGTTGATCCACATTCAGTGCCGATAGAGAAAGATGAGAAATTTCAAGATCGATTCTTCCATTGCCTTTGATCTGTGCAAAGTCTCTCACTCTTCGTAACAATGCATTCGCGATACGTGGAGTTCCACGACTTCTGCGCGCGATTTCATTCGCGGCTTTAGGGTCAATACCGATACGAAGAATTTCGGCGGAACGGGAAATTATTTTCTGCAACAAAGCGGAGTCATAATATTCCAATCTGGAATTAATCCCGAAACGTGCCCTCAACGGAGAGGTGAGCAAACCCGATCTCGTTGTGGCGCCGATGAGTGTGAAAGGATTGATTTTTATCTGTACCGATCGCGCATTCGGACCGGTTTCTATCATGATATCAATTTTATAATCCTCCATCGCGGAATAGAGGTATTCTTCCACAACCGGACTCAGCCGATGAATTTCATCGATGAAAAGTACATCGTTAGGTTCGAGGTTGGTGAGCAAACCTGCGAGATCTCCTGGTTTATCCAGTACCGGACCGGATGTTGTTTTGATATTTACTCCCAGCTCATTTGCAAGAATGTATGCCAGTGTTGTTTTACCCAGTCCCGGAGGACCATGAAGCAATACATGATCCAGCGCTTCATCGCGTTGCTTGGCAGCTTCAACAAAAATTTTGAGATTATCGACAATACTCTGTTGTCCGGTAAAATCTTCAAAGCCCTGAGGCCTGAGAACTTTTTCGAATTCCCGTTCTGCCGCAGGGATCTGATTCGCGCTAGGGTCCAGGTTTGGATTGATTGTCGACATGTTATTGCAAAGGTATAAGAACTCGCCTTTAGCGGGAGTTTCGGTGCACTTTTTCTTTAGGGCAGCTCAATCACAAAGGGTTTTACAGCACATGACCTCATCAGGATGATTTCTTCTTTCCTGTCAGGCCGTGTGGAAAGACCATCTTGTATATTTCATCCATAAACAACTTCAGACCCACAGAAAACGTGGGAGAATTGAAATTTTCTCTGATATTTTTTGATGAATACAAGGTTTTCCGATAACCGAAAGATGTTCCGATACCGATCCACCGAAAAATGCTGTATTGTCCCGTGAGTTCGGGCTGGAAAATGATCACGGTTTCAGAGGGTGTGGAAACTCTTTGCCTATCACTTCTCCGGATGTATTCATAACTGGCAGTACCGACACCAAGATTATACGGAATCAGGGAAAACTGCCAGGGATATTGATGATAAAAAATGTACTCAGCGCTGGCAGAAATGAAACTGAATTTCAATTCACCGTTTGTAGTATAGGAAAGTGTATCTTCTTCTATTTCGATTTCGCTGACCACCGAGCCGGCATCAAGACCGGCAACTCCAAAACCAAAGCGAACCCGTTTGTTGTAACTCAATCCGAATTTCAGTCCGGTGAAATTGGCAAAATCCTTACTGATAAAACCGTAGTAGTTCTGGAGGTTGATAAAAAACTTTGGACGTTTTTCTAGACTGGCATACAAGGTATCCAAAACCTGAGCCTTTGCCGGGCGTGTATAAAACGCTCCGGAAGTCAGCAGCAAAAGAAGTAAGATTGATTTATGATGAAAACGCATCCTTGCTATGGCCTGTTCTTAAGAAGGGATAACAGGATACAAAGAAAAACGGAATCCTGTCCGGATTATTCATCGGTTCAGGAATTCTTTAACAATCAAATTTTAACGAGGCTTATCGACCGCTTCACTCACGATCAGCTTTTTTCCAACCAGTTCCTTGCCATTCAGGGCTTCGATCGCCTTTATGGCATCTTCTTTCTTCTTGTATTCAACAAAACCGAATCCTTTGGATTCCCAGGTGATGCGATCGTAAACGATTTTCGTGTCGAGCACTTCCCCGAATTGCTTGAAAATAGCCTCAAGAAGAACCTCATTTACAGAGGGTTCGATATTTTTTACAAATAATTTCATGCTTTCAAAGATAATTGATTTTCAGGGAAATTGTTACTCGGTATACAGAAGATCGAAGGTCCCGTTGTTAATGGAAATGCTGCCCAAAATCGGGCTGACAAGGGTAACAGAAAAAGTGCCTTTCAGCACATTGCGTGTTTCATCATTCGAAGTGATTACCAGTGTTCCCGGATTCGCATTAGTCGATTCGTACGCGTTTCCGTTGGTATACAAAATATGATTTGTTTCGTTATTAATCACATAAGTTCCGGGACGTAAACTATCGAGCTCGAGAGTGATTGATGATGCATTTGAATTTATTCCATTCGCGGTAAGATGAATGGCAAGATCAGCAAAACAACTTGCATCAGCGCACCAAGCTCGATTGTTCAGCGTAAAAGAAATTTTAGAAGGAAGAACACTGTTGCATCCAATGTTGTCGCCATACACTGGTTCATCCTGTTTCTTTTTGCAGGATAAAACAGCGAACAGAACAATAACCCAAGCAAGGCGGGAATATTTTTTCATACACAGATGAAATTATATATCATTAAATTTCAATGTGAATTTAGTGAATCTTTCCAATCCTCAGGAGCAAAGGAAAACGTACTTTCCTTTCTTCCGAATCACCCCAAAGAATTTCAATTTCCTTTTTTAATGCATCAAGCGGATTGTAATTATTTTTCGAAATAAAATGTTTCACTGCTGACCAAGTGTTAAGATAGCCAATCAAATGCTCAAGGCTCCATTGGATTTTATTTACGAAATCAGGTGCCGTATATTCCTCAAAAGGAAAAGGAATGGTTTTATAATTTTCATCGATATATTTTCTTTCCTTATCCCAATAGGAGCCTATTACATTTCTGTAAAAATTATTGATTACACGATCCATTTCCTCAGAGATCTCTATTTTTCCATAACCAAGTACACAGAGTATAGCATTTGAATTTCCCGTTCGCCTGACTTCCGAATAAAATTTATCAAAATCAAACCAATGTATTGCCTGAGCCACGATGATTAAATCAAACTGATCCTTTGCAAAAGATGTTTGTTCTGCAGCTTGAATTGAATACTCAATATTCTTTGCATGAAGTGCATTCTTTATTTGAGATTCGCTGATATCGCTTGCAAAAACATGATCAAATTTTTTCGCCAATTCAAATGCAACCTGACCATTTCCTGTTCCACAATCCCAGGCTGCTTGTGAAGCGGGTATTAAAGAATATAAATAATCATAGAACTCCGTAGGATATGCAGGTCGGTATTTCGCGTAATTATCGGATTGAATTGAAAAATTATCCTTCATTTTATGTCTGAAATATACCCTGAATCACCAACAACACGCTGGGTTATGTCTTTAATGAAAGCCCGCGGGTTGGCGGACTTGACCCTTTATTGAGTCCATAACCTTTGCCTTACAGGGTGTTTCCAATCTTGTTCTAAAAATAAATGTACCAAAATATTTAACATTGCGACAGGGTTGCATTTGAACAATTTCATTACAATTAAATTTTAAAATTTTGAAAGAAGCCACACTGAATAAGTATTTGTCCAATTTTTACATTGAGTAAAATTCAACACATGCAATTCGACCCTGTTGAAACAGGTCTTGTTACCCTCCTCTAAGAATACAGATTCTGTAGTGTACTGGATTATTATTTGAAGTTAACATCCCGTCGCCATTGCAAAGGCCAAGTCCGACAGCGCACTGGCTTGGGTTAAGGACCGGTCCCAGCTGAGGTTGATTAATATTTCAAAATTTTAATTTTCCGATCATTCACACCTAAAATGTAAATGCCCGGATCCAAACTCGACAGGTCCAGTGTACAAATTTTGTCCTCGCTTTTGAATTCAATTATTTTGGTTCCTGTGAGAGTTGTCAATCTGACTGAAGCATTTTCTTGTAAATTATTTAAATGAAGCATATCTGTAACCGGATTAGGATAATAAGAAAATGAATCTTCTTTGTTTGTCACACCAATTGAGGAAGTGGAATTAACTAATTTAATGATCCAAACATCACTCTCTCCGTGATTTCCAGTAACATCCCCGTCGATTGACCATGAATATCCGGCTGCCATAATTCCGCTGTCACTTGTTTCAATAACTTGATATGGTGCTTCATCTCCACTGCCCCCATAACATTGTTCCCAAATGATGTTCAAAGTGCTATCTAATTTTATAATCCAATAATCCTGATTCCATCCCCCGTGACTCCCTGTGACATCACCATCCGTTGATACCGTATATCCACCAACAAGATATCCGCCATCCGAAGTACACAAGATGCTGTAGCTATCCTCCTGATCCGTACCGCCAAGACATTTTTGACGTATGAATTGGCCAAGACTATCCGTTTCTACTATCCAGATGTCTTTATTCGAACTATGATTCCCTGTCACCATTCCTGTGGTAGAATTAGTTTCGCCGGTCAGTATGAAACCACCGCTTGGAGTTATTTTTATATCTCTACACATTTGACCAATTTGACCTCCATAACAAGATTGCCATAAAAAATTTCCAACTTTATCGACTTTCACCAACCAGAAATCAGTAAAACCATGAAGTCCTGATACATCTCCGTCATTTGAATCGGTTTTCCCTCCTACCACATAGCCACTATCGGGAGTTTGAACAACAGCCCAGCCTTCGTCATTTGGAACTCCACCTAAACATTTCTGCCATTCCAAAGTTCCAGAACTGTCCAATTTAATTAACCATACATCATAATATCCATGGTTGCCAACCACATCACCATTATTGGAATCGGTAGTCCCTGTTAAAATCAGTCCTCCATCCAAGGTTGAATTAATCGCATACGCTCCTTCGTGTTCTGTGCCACCAAAACACCGTTGCCAAATGATATTCCCTGTGGAATTTAATTTTACAACCCAGACATCGCTCTTACCATGGTTACCGGTAACATCCCCATTGGTCGACCAGGATGTTCCGGTTATTACATAATCCCCATTGATCAACTGAATGATGGAGTAAGCGCCATCAGGACCTGTCCCACCTAAACATTTTTGCCATTCCAATTGACCAATGCTGTCAATTTTTATTACCCATACATCTTCTGCATTGTAATGACCTGTGACATCACCATCACTTGACTCAGTTATTCCGCATGCAATAAATCCGTTGTCAATTGTTTGAATGATAGATTCCATCCCTTCAAAAGATGATCCGCCGTAACTTCTTTGCCACTGTATTACCGGAGCCTGAGGTAATACATAATTCACATTTAAAAGCATTATCCCATAGAATAATAAAATTAGAACTCTCAAATTCAGAGGAGTTGTCATAGCTTAATAATTTTTTTGGAATATCTTCCATCTATTGAAATTAAATATACTCCTGCAGGTAGAAATTTAATGTCCAGTTTAAATGATTCAGCATCTGAGATTCTTTCAAAGATTATTTTTCCGTACAAATCTGAAATTATCATTTTTTTACCCCGCTGCGACGGACTTACTAACTATTCTATTTTTTTTCCTCATATTTCAAATATACAAAAAAGGATGTTGCTTCGACGGACATTCGTCCGTTGTACTTGAGCTGTGGATATTCATCCACCTATCATGGCTCCTCGTATATGTATACTTTCATCAACTGATGCGGAAGTATATTGAATTCAAATCAGGGAACTTTTGGGTTAATTTATGCAGGAAAATAAAAGTATGGAAAGATAAAAATCGTGCGATTGAATTTTTTACCGAGAAAGCCTCATCGTAAAAACTGAAAACATACATCGCAACCCTGTCGTTGACAAAAATGTTTGCGACGAACAGGATTATCTTTTTAGCTCTGCCCGTAATTATTAAAATCTGACAAATGTCCTGGAAATTGATTGGTTAACTCCGCCAGTAGTTACCGCCTCGAGTAGTATTTTTTCAAACATTAACAAGGTATAAGTTTCGATCAGAACTGACAGTCGTTGAGCTTTGATTGGCGGATGAATATCCACAGCTCAAGTACAACGGACGAATGTCCGTCGAAGCGCCATTAGCTTTTTGTATATTTGAAGTATGAGGGAAAAGGATTGAAGAGTTATTAAGTCTGTCGCAGCAGGGATAACCAACAAGCTGATTTATATAAAAAAGATAAAAACTATACAGATTGTCCGAAAGTTAACAAATTCTTATCCGGATCAAGAACAGAAAATTCCTTTTGTCCCCATGGTTTTACAGAAAGAGAACCCTGCGGGTGAATTGGTGTTTTTCTCTCCAAAAGGAATTGATAATATTCGTCAATATCATTTGTTCTGATATACACTTGTCCATAGTTCTCCTCCGGATTGAGTTCCGGGAATTCAAAGAAATGAATTTGCAGACCGTCTTTTTGCAACATCAGATAGCCGCTATAATCAGCATTACCGAATTCTTCAAAACCAAGATGCTTAATATAAAAGTCCCGGGTTGATACTTTGTTCCTCATGGGCAATTTCGGATGGATCGCTGTTAACATCAGTGAAAATTATTGTGAAGTACAGGTAAATAAGCCAGAAGTCTGGACTCAAGGGAGATACAAATATACCATAAGCCGGTACATTCTAAATACTCAAAAACAGGTAGCGATTAGTCCCAATTTCAATCTGTTACATTGGTTTCGATTTTGTATCTTCGCCACTCAAGTATTACCCCGTGAGCGACGCACTCGTAATCATACCAACCTATAACGAAAAGGAAAACGCGGAAAAAATGATCCGTAAAGTTTTCTCGCTTCCGCATGATTTTCATTTGCTGATTATTGATGATGGCTCTCCGGATGGTACTGCGGATATTGTTAAACGATTGATACCGGAATTTTCAGGACGACTCTTTATAGAAGAACGCAAAGGAAAGCTTGGTTTAGGGACAGCCTATATCCATGGATTTAAATGGGCCATCGCGCGCAAATATGATTTCATCTTTGAAATGGATTGTGATTTTTCGCACAATCCTGACGACCTCATCCGATTGTACCAGGCATGCAAAAATGAAGGTGCGGACATGTCCATCGGATCACGATACATCCGTGGTGCCAATGTCGTGAACTGGCCGCTTGGCAGGGTGGTGATGTCGTATTATGCTTCTGTTTACGTAAGGCTGGTCACGGGCATAAAAATCAAGGATACTACAGCGGGATTTATCTGTTACACGCGGACAGTTCTCGAAACCATTCCGCTTGATGAAATCCGTTTCATCGGTTACGCCTTTCAGATTGAAATGAAATTCACTGCCTGGAAATGTGGATTTAAAATTACAGAGGTTCCAATCATTTTTACTGATCGTACCGAAGGTACCAGCAAGATGAGCAAAGGAATTTTTAAAGAAGCGATATTGGGTGTGATGCAAATGAAATGGAAGAGTTTCTTCCGAAAATATCCAAAGTCTCCAAAATCCTGATTCAGTTTTGAAATCCTATTTATTAAAAAACGCCAGAATCGTTAACGAAGGAAAAATCGTTGACGGCGATCTATTGATTACAAACGGAAGAATCGAAAAGATCGGGACAAATCTCAGTTCTTCTTCCGCAGAGTTAATCGATGCAAAGGGAAAATTTCTTTTGCCGGGAGCCATCGATGACCAGGTACATTTCCGGGAACCGGGACTCACACACAAAGCGGAAATTTATACTGAATCGAAAGCTGCTGTTGCCGGAGGTATTACTTCCTATATGGAAATGCCGAATACGGTTCCCAATACGCTTAGTCAGGATTTACTGGAAGATAAATACCAATTGGCTGCGAATAAATCACTGGCAAATTTTTCATTCTTCATGGGTACATCGAACGACAACCTCGATGAAATCCTGAGAACCAATCCGGAGAATGTATGCGGAATAAAAATATTCATGGGTTCTTCAACCGGCAACATGCTTGTGGATTCAGCGACCACTCTGGAGAAAGTCTTTTCGCTTTCTCCAATGCTCATCGCGACACATTGCGAAGATGAAACGACCATACACAGGAACATGGCGCGGATCAGGGATTTGTACGGGGATGATATTCCGGTGAAAATGCATCCTGAAATTCGCAGTTCTGAAGCTTGTTACCTGAGTTCCTCCTTCGCGATTTCTCTGGCGAAACAACACAATACACGATTGCACATCCTGCACATCAGTACAGAAAGAGAACTGGAACTGTTCCGCAACGATATTCCGCTTTCACAAAAAAGAATCACATCGGAAGTTTGTATACATCATCTTTGGTTCGACGACCGAGATTATGAAAAACTTGGCACACGCATCAAATGGAATCCGGCGATTAAATCTCAGTCCGACAAAGAAGCTTTGTTCAAAGCCTTGCTGGATGATCGATTGGATGTCATCGCTACGGATCATGCTCCGCATACACTTGCCGAAAAAAATCAGCACTATCTGAAATGTCCTTCCGGCGGGCCTTTGGTGCAGCATGCACTTGCAGCCATGCTGGAGTTTTATCACAACGGAAAAATTTCGCTTGAAACGATCGTACGGAAAATGAGTCATGCTGTCGCCGACTGTTTTCAGATTCGTGACAGAGGATATATTCGTGAAGGATATTGGGCGGATCTGGTTTTGGTTGATCTGAATTATCCCTGGACCGTAAAACCGGGAAATATTCTTGCCAAATGCAGATGGAGTCCGTTTGAAGGAACAACTTTCAGATCACAGGTGAGTCATACTTTTGTAAGCGGACATCTTGCTTACGCGAATGGAGTGTTTGACGAAAGTAAAAAAGGAGAACGTCTTTTATTTAACCGAAATTAAAATGAAATCTCTTTTCAAGAGCCTTCTTTTCTGTATCATCATCGCTTTCTTTTCCTGCTCCAAAGGAGAAGAAAAAATTCCCGATGACGTACTCACACCCGCGGAAATGGTTCCCTTGTTTGTGGATCTGCAAATTGCTCAATCGGCAGTATCTGTTTTTCAATACAGTGATACGATTCGTTATAACAACACCGAGCTTTCCATCAATATTTTAAAAAAGAGAAATATCCCCGCTGAAAAATTTCTCAAAAGTCTGAAATACTACAGCGATCGCCCGGAAATGATGTCTGAAATTTATCAGGATGTTATTGATGAGCTGAGTAAAACGCAGAGCCTTGGAGGGAAGGGATTGTAGATTGTAGATTGCAGATTGTAGATTTTAGATTGTAGATTTTAGATTTTAGATTTTAGATTTTAGATTTTAGATTTTAGATTTTAGATTTTAGATTTTAGATTTTAGATTTTAGATTTTGAAGGAAAATTTCAAAAATTATTTCCCAACTACTAACAACTAACAACTAACAACTAACAACTAAATTCTCCTCTCGAACTCTTTTAAAAGCCCACACGTATCAGCAATTGAATCCGCGATGGGGATAAATTGGATACCGGTTTCTTTACAATTTTCTCGTTGGAATACTTCCAGTTTTTTTGCGCGTTGCGGGTGGTTTCGCGGGTGATGAGGGGTTTCTTTTTTGAAAACAAATGAGAAAAAGCGATGCCACGCCAGGCAATTTCACCAAGCAAAGGACTTACGCGAATGCTTGGTTTCTTTTTATGGAGTTGTTCGGCTATGGTTTCAAATATTTTCTTGTAAGGCAGATTTTCTGAATTGAGAATATAGCGTTGAGCACTTACTCCTTTTTCCATCAACCGAACGGCAGCAGAAGCGACATCTCTTACATCGACAAATCCGGTTGAACCGGTTGTATAAAAACGCAAACCTTTCCATACTTCCATAAACATTTTCGCGCTGCCGGAATCCCAGTTTCCCGGACCGAAAATGATTGTCGGGTTAACGATCACAGCGTTCAAACCTTCTTCAACAGCACGCCAGACTTCTCGTTCGGCGCCGTATTTACTGATGGCATAATTCGAATTGAGCGATGATGTTTTCCAAACAGTTTTTTCGTTGATTTCCAATCCTTCTTCAGAACGACCAATTGCCGCGACAGAACTAAAATGACAGAATCTTTTGATTCCTTTTTCGAGAGCCATATTCACCATGTTGGCCGTGCCTTCGATATTCACTTTCATCATTCTGTTGTTATCAGAAGGAACAAAGGAAATGAGTCCGGCTGCATGATACACTTCTTCCACCCCATCAATGGCTTCCAGAACCGAGTACACATCATTGATATCGCCTTCAAACCATTCTATTTGTTGCATTAATTCCGGCGCTGAAGAAAAGACCCTTTCCACCTGTGCATGGGAACTTCCCGGCCTGTGTAGAGCCCGGACTTTCTTCCCTTTTCTGCACAATTCGAGCAACAAATGTGAACCGACGAGTCCGGTTCCGCCTGTAACGAGGATCATAAATGGATAATCTTGGTGCGAAGATGGCAAATGTTTTGAATTCTGAGGCATTTGTACATCCGCTTGTGCTGCCTATCTTTAGCGGCAAAATCAGAGTCATGAAGAATTTTATCGAAGAATTGCGCTGGCGGGGAATGTTACACGATGTGATGCCGGGTACAGAAGAACTTCTCAATGCAGGGATGGTCAAGGGCTACATTGGATTTGATCCAACAGCGGATTCCCTTGGCGTGGGTAACCTCGTGCAAGTCATGTCGCTATTGCATTTTCAGCAGTGCGGGCATAAACCCATCGCTCTGGTAGGAGGGGCTACGGGAATGGTGGGCGATCCAAGCGGTAAATCCCAGGAAAGAAACCTGCTCAACGAAGAGACCCTGAATTACAACCTGGCCTGCCAGAAAGCGCAGCTCGAAAAATTCCTCGATTTTAATTGCGGTGAACAATCCGCGGAGATTGTCAATAATTACGACTGGTTTAAAAACTTCAGCTTTCTGGAATTCATCCGCGATATCGGAAAACACATCACGATCAATTACATGATGGCGAAAGATTCTGTTTCCAAAAGAATGGAAAGCGGAATGTCTTTCACGGAATTTTCCTACCAGCTCGTACAGGGCTATGATTTTTACTACCTCTGGAAACACCAGGGAATTCGTCTGCAAATGGGAGGTTCTGATCAGTGGGGAAATATCGTGACCGGCACAGAACTGATCCGCAGAAAAGATGGCGGAGAAGCATTCGCGCTCACAACACCGTTGATCAAAAAAGCGGATGGAACGAAATTCGGAAAGACCGAAGGTGGAAATGTATGGCTGGATGCTAAACGAACTTCTCCTTATCAGTTCTATCAATTCTGGATGAACGCGGCGGATGAAGACTCAAAAAATTACATCCGGATTTTTACACTGAAGACAAAAGAAGAAATCGAAGCGCTGGAAACTGAACATGCGAAGGCTCCTCATTTACGTTTACTTCAGAAGGAGCTTGCAAAAGAAGTGACCATACGTGTTCATTCAGAAAAAGATTACCTCGCAGCTGTTGAAGCATCCGAAATTCTTTTTGGAAAAGGAACAGCGGAAGCATTGATGAATCTTTCTGAAAGTGACCTCCTCGCTGTTTTTGAAGGCGTGCCGAAAGTGGAAATTTCAAAAAGCGAACTGGAAGCAGGAATCAATGTTGTGGATTTTCTTGCCGACAAAACAAATATTTTCCCTTCCCGTGGTGAAGCCCGTAAAATGATACAGGGTGGCGGAGTGCTGATCAATAAAGGCAAAGTAGAAGATGTCGAAAGAATTGTCAGCGCGAAAGACAGTATCAGAGAAAAATATATTCTGGCGCAGAAGGGGAAGAAGAATTATTATTTAGTAGTTCTGAAGTAGGGACGAGGGACAGAGGACGGGGGACGGAGGACAGGGGGCGAGGGACGGAGGGGTTCGAGGTTTTATTCCGGTCCGTTGGGATTTTTTTTGTTCATGTGGTTTAGAAGCATTGCGATTCCGACTACAACAGCGATCGCGAAAAAGAAATTGAATCCAAGCTGGATATAATCTTCCCGTTTTAAATTTCCGAGACGTTGCTTTACGATGTACAGGGAAATAAGACTTCCGATTCCTACTGAAACAACAATAATAATGAGGCGGCGCCTGTCTTTCATTTGATGGATGTATTGGATGCTTTGGCAAAAGTAATCATTGGATTTGAATGCAGACTGAGAATTTCAAGAGTAAAAAAAACAGGGAACTTCCTCAGCAAATGGTTTTCAGATCAGATAACCAATAGGTTACATCCTCTTACGTCGCTATAATCGAAGCGACCGATCACTTCAAAGCTGTTATCGTTGTGCATTTTTCCCAAATCCTGGGTCGCGATGAAGGCACAGGAATCCAGGTTTGCAAGATCAATGACATTGATGCCCCCCGTGGTACCGGGCTCAACATAACTAAAAGGGTCATTGGTGTCTCGCAGAAAAATTTTCATCCAGGGTGGAGTAAAAAACAAACCGTCTCCTTTTGAATATGCCTGAGACAACAATTCCGTCATTCCATATTCCGAATGTATTGCAGGAACATCAAATCCTTTGCGCAAAACATCATGTACTTCTTCCCGGACCATTTCCTTTTTTCTCCCCTTCATCCCACCTGTTTCCATCACAATGAGTTCCCGAAAACTAAGTGGAAATGCTTCCGCGAAATCAAGCAATGCAAAAGTCACTCCCAGGAGAATTGTTTTTTGTCTCTTGCTTTTTAGCGATTTCAGAAGATCGGATAATTCAGCAGAATGTTTCAGATAAAAACCACTATGAGGATTCTTGCTTTGTCGGATCAGATCGTCGGCCATCAAAATTAGTGATGAACCTTCCCGTTCCATGTACGAAGGCAATAAAGCAAGCAAACAATACTCTTCAGCAGGACCGTAAAACAATTCGAATCCCTTTCTGAAAGAAGTTCGATAGATTTCAGGATCAGGAACAAAATGCCGACTCACTTCCATTCCGGTTGTTCCGCTGCTGCTGAAAACAGTATCGGAATTCGTAAAGCCGGTGAGAATCTCAAAGTTTTTGAAAAATTCAATAGGGAGAAACGGAATTTCTGCCGGATTTGACATGTCTTTCCAATCGGGTCTCAGGGATTTGACGTACTTTCCATACACCGGATTAAATTCCACCTGGTATTTAAAAACATCAAGTGTGAGCGAATGCAATTCATCGGCTCCGGCGGAAAATATTTTTCGGATCAGTTGCTCCCGTTGTTCTTTCCAATTCACAGCTTAATTGCTTTTTGTTGTTTCTGTGACCGGATTATCTGTCGAATAATGTAAGCCAACATTTTGCTTGCGCTCCATCGCGAATTTTACAATGAGATAAGCAACAGTAATGAGATTCCTGAGTTCGCAAAGTTTTGGAGAAAGTACTGTGCGTTCATACAAGGCTTCGGTTTCTCCATAAATGATTCGCAGACGATTCAAAGCACGTTTCAGTCGCTGATCCGACCTCACAATCCCAACATAGTTGCTCATCACATCCTGCAATTCGCGCAGGTTATGGGTGATGAGAACCATTTCATTGGGCTGGGTGGTTCCTTCCGCATCCCAATCCGGAACTTCCTTGTTATACTGAACGGAATTATATGTTGTAATCGCGTTCATTGCAGCGCGGTGAGAAAACACAAGCGCTTCCAACAGTGAATTAGACGCTAGCCGGTTCGCACCATGCAAACCGGTACAGGCACATTCTCCCGCCGCATATAAATTTCCAATGTTGCTGCGGCCGAATTCATCGACAACTATTCCTCCGCAGATATAGTGAGCGGCAGGAACAACAGGAATCATATTTTTTGTAACATCAATACCAATGCTCTTACACTTTTGATTGATGTTTGGAAAATGCTCAACAAATTTATCGAAGGGAATGTGGCGGCAATCCAGAAACACAAATTCATCTCCGCTAATTTTCATTTCGTTATCAATCGCGCGTGCGACAATATCGCGAGGCGCAAGAGATTTCCGTTCATCGTACTTCTGCATGAACTCGACACCATCTTGTGTTTTCAAAACAGCTCCGAAACCCCTTACAGCTTCGGTGATCAGGAATGATGGATGTTCGCCGGGATTGTACAAAGCTGTTGGATGGAATTGAATAAACTCCATGTCTTTCACCTGCCCTTTTGCCCGATAAACCATCGCGATACCATCACCGGTAGCAATAACCGGATTGGTGGTGGCTTTGTAAACTTGTCCGGCCCCGCCCGTAGCTACCAATGTCACTTTGCTAAGAATCGTTTCAATTTCTTTAGTCTGCAAGTTGAGGACATATGCTCCATAACATTCTATCCCCGGTGTGCTGCGCATCACTTCTTTTCCAAGATGATGCTGCGTAATTATATCAACGGCAAAATAATGTGTGTAAATAGAAATATTGGGATGCTGATGGATCTGTTCCAGCAATGCACGTTCAATTTCATTTCCCGTGGCATCTTTGAAATGCAATACGCGATGCTCACTGTGTCCGCCTTCTTTTGCAAGATCGAAATCTCCGGTTTCATTTTTATCAAACCTGGTTCCCCATTCAATAATCTCACGAATGCGCTGGGCTCCTTCGGTAACGACCATTCTTACAATTCGTTCATCGCATAATCCTGCTCCACATTCCAGAGTATCCTGAACATGTTTTTCAAAAGTATCCGGACCGTGCATCACACCTGCAATCCCGCCCTGAGCATATTTGGTATTGGACTCTTCAGCGTTTGCCTTGGTGATAATGATAACCTTGCCATGTTCCGCCACTTTCAGGGCAAACGTAAGTCCGGCAATCCCGCTTCCGATAACTAAAAAATCTACTTGTTTTTGTGTTGTACTCATTATGGGGTAAAGGTAGGAAAAAGGGACGAGGGACGAGGGACGGGGGACGGGAGACGGGAGACGGGGGACGGGGGACGAGAGACAGGGGACGGCAGTCCGTTCGAGGTTCTAGGTTGAAAGTCGGGAGTCAGGAGTTGGGAGTATGCAGCACAAACAAATTTTTAACCCGCAACGCGGAACCCGAAACCCAATCGTCCCTCGCCCCCCGTCCCTCGTCCCCAAAATAAATCGTATCTTTGCATTAGCTATGGAAATCAAAAAAGTAATCACTGTTTATGCCGAGGCGACGCCGAATCAGGCGGCGATGAAATTTGTAGTGAACCGCTACCTCCTTGAGGAAGGCAGTGTTGAGTACACTTCTAAGGATCAGGCAAAGAACTGCCCTTTGGCTATGCAGCTCTTTGGGTTTTCAGGCATTTCCGGCGTTTTTATCACGACAAATTTTGTAACGCTGACCAAAAACTCAGATGTGGACTGGTATGAAACCATGGGGATCTTCAGAGAGTTCATTAAAAGCTATATGGAAAGCGGACAACCGGTGTTTACCGGTCCGGTTGAACAAATTGCTGATCCGGAAATCGACAGGACAAAAACAGCCTCAGCAATTGAAACCAAGATCATTGAAACCCTCGACGAATATGTTAAACCTGCTGTCGAACAAGACGGCGGTGCGATTCATTTCAAATCTTTTTCAGATGGTATAGTTACATTGGTGATGAAAGGTTCATGCAGTGGCTGTCCATCTTCTACACAAACATTAAAAGGCGGAATTGAAAAATTATTAAAAAGCCTTGTACCGGAAGTGAATGAAGTTGTTGCTGAAGAAGGTTGATTACCTTAAAAAAACTTTTTTCTATTTTTTTTCAAAATCAAATTTTTCCAGCGAAAGGTATTTTACGCCTGAAGGTGTGTGAACAGTTTGCCATAATTCCGCGAAATCAATTTCCGGCAATTCAATTTTCGCAAAAGACTCAGGAGAAATAGCATCAACTTCTGATTCTCTTTTTAGTCGCGCAATCGTTATATGCGGAATCGGATCTTGGTGCTGAATCTTTATTGTCATGTATTGCTGTACTTCAGAAGCTACCTTAGCTGACAAAACCGAAAAAACTTTTGATTTTTTAAACGCGCCCAAAACATTGAAGGCTTCCTGCTGTGTCCGCGAAATTCGAACTGCTCAAATTCGAGATGAAAGGATGATTGCTGACTGAGGACTCCCTGTATTTTTTCTCGGATGAGAGGAATCTTCTCTTCTTCTACTTCACCTATAAAAAATATTGTGATGTGCAGATTCTCTTCCGGAGTCCAGCGAAAACCTGCAGCATTGCTGTATCCGGAAAACATTTGCAGTAATTGTTTCCGTAAATTCAATGGAAGAGGAAATGCAAGAAATATTCGAACCATTTGTCAAAACATTAACTAAATCTGAAGATTTGCCATAATAAAAAAGCGTACAAAAATTTATAACCTGGCATAGTGCTTATTAAAAAGAATATTAGTCATTACCTGATTAGCTCTTTACGGAAAAAATCCAAATTATGATATTACAAAACCAAAGCAGACCAAAATAATACATCAGTTCATGGTTCTGGTAAATGAAAATTAAAATTGAAACTTTGGTCCTTTTTCGAAAAACTATCTTCTTATTTGAAGAACGAGAAAGCTTTGATTTGTTTTTTTCTTTTATTGGAAGTACTCGGCAATTAATCTTTCTTCCTCTTTAGTCAATTTATCCTGGCCACCGATACAATCAATATCCAAGTCAATTTTTATCGTCTTCATTTTTATTGATTTTGCAAATATTTGTCAATTAATATTTGCGCTGCTTTGGATTCAATAACTAATACCCCCACCAATATGAACTGCACCAAGTGTCTTCACATAGTGACCAATTAACTGAGTCTTTGAACGAAAGCAATATTTCCCTGATGTCCTCTTTGAAAAGATAACTTACAGGCAAATGCTACCAAATTCCCAGCAACACCGGAATACATCTTGGATTTTCCTTTATTGAAAGGTGCACTCTCAACCAAATGCATAAAAACATGATCCACCTTAACTTCCAAACTGATTAATCCTGAATGATTGTGGAATTATTGATAATTGTCAATTTGTAAACTTCTCTGGCAGGATCACTAATTTCAGATTTCCAATTAAATGTCCAGCCATTTCCTTTGGTGATTGATTTCAAATCTAGTTTTGTTAATAGAGACACCTCTGTTTGGATATCGCCAGTAACGACATTTTCAATTGAGTTTGTTAGCTTGTCGATAATAAAATCAAGCCCTTTTATCTTTTTCACCTAGCTAATTTACAAAAACAGACGATCATTTCCAAAGCAAATATTAGACATACATCTGATTTCAGCATTTATTTGCAGTTTTATTTGTATTCGTGAAATCTACAATTCAAGTTTATTTAGAGATGACCCCTACCAATCTTATGCAGGTTCGAGGATAATGGAAGAGAACCTACATTAGAATTAGTTATGCCGCCAATAATTTAACAAATTGAAGTTTAAGCGGCATTAATTACTTGCATGAAAAGATCTGAACCCCATTTGGGCTGGTTCAAATCATTAACCATTGAAAATTTGATACAGATTAAACACTTTAAAGCCCCAGCAAAGTCTTACCGGATCTTTGCCATGAAACAGCATCTTTGTTGGATCCTCCAGCATTTGTTTCCTTTAACCAGGAACCCGACAGACTCGCGACCGTCGATGATGCGGTGATCATAAGAGAGCGCGACATACATGATCGGACGGATTTCCACCTTTCCATCGATAGCGACAGGACGCTCAACGATATTGTGCATTCCAAGAATCGCGCTTTGAGGAGGATTGATAATCGGAGTTGATAACATGGACCCGAAAACGCCACCGTTGGTAATCGTAAATGTTCCATCGGTCATTTCATCGATGGAAATCTTTCCATCACGAGCTCTTCCCCGCAAGCTCCATCACGTTGGCTTCGATCTGAGCCAGACTCAAAGTTTCTGCATTGCGAATCACAGGTACCATTAATCCTTTCGAGCGCTCACCGCGATTCCAATATCACAGTAATCCATGATAAACCAGGTCTGTACCATCAATGTGCGTGCATTCACCGCAGGAAAGCATACAATGCTTCACACACCGCCTTTGTAAAACGACACGAAACCCAGATTTACACCATGAGCTTCTTTGAATTTATCTTTTATACTGTTTAAGAATATCCATAATCGGACGACATGTCAACCTCGTTAAACGTGGTCAGCATTGCGGTTTCCTGCTTCACAGCAACGAGTTGTTCCGCAACTTTTTACGGAGCATACTCATCTTCTCCCTGCGCTTATTGCGTTCACCACCCGGATTGAGAGGCGCGACCGCTGACATTTGCCGGAACATTACCGACATTGAGTACATCACCCTAGTAATTCCTTCCACCTTACCGGATGCACTTACCTGCGCCGGAGCGATGCCTTTTTCTTTCATCAGCTTTTCGGCCGCAGGAGAGCTTTGAATGCCGGCAGTTCAGTTGGTACTACTTCTTTCTGTAGCCAGTGTCGCACAGGGGCTGCGGTTTCCATTTTTTGCTTTTGGTTTCTCTCCTTTTTCCATCTCAGGAGCTACTCCATCTGTATCGATAGAATAATCAACTGGCGCTTACGCGTACAGTTTCTCCTTCTTTCGCAAGAATTTTTATTGTCCTCGGAGGTTTCCGCATCCAGTGTCAACGTTGTCGTCGGAACTAACTTTGCCAGATCTCATCATCCTTTTCAACGTATGGTGCTATCTTGTAATCCATCTAGCTATCTGAACTTGATATGGTTATTCACCGGGGCTGGGGACTTCCTTACTCACCTTGATATAGGAATCTTGTCACCCTGCCCACTTGGGCTTTTGTTCGAAAATATTTTATGCAAAGACGCAAAGGACGTAGAGGGATATTATTGAGAGATGGGCTACTTTTCGAAAACTCTGTTGAGAGTTCCTTTTGTTCGCGTTCATGAGTTTTGTGGTGGAGATCCTGTGGCAGGACTGGCACTTTCTGATCTGGCGATGACTTTGAAAGAAATATCCCACAAGTCTCTCAACAAATATGACCATGCACCCATGTTGGGATCGGCTTCCTGCAACCAGATCCACTCTGTCGCTTTTGAATATTTTTCTTAAGGCGATCAATTGTCCGGCAGGGAAAGGATACAATTGGTCTAAAATTACCAATGCGATATCATCATTTTGATCTTTTTCTTTTTTGTCCAATAATTCATAGCACACCAATTGAAACAAACCACAACTTTTTCACCTGTTTTGGATCGGCAGTTACATCATCAATCACTTCGCGGAATCCGCCTTTGGACAAATCATCAAACGAAGAGACATAACGCGGATGACGCAACAAACTCTTTGGAGAAAAACAACCAAAGGTTTTCTGAACGGACGTTTTAACTGACGACGCAATGCATGAAAGAAGTTCGCCGGCGTAGTGCACGTCACAATCTGCATATTGTGTTCAGCGCAGAGATTGAGGAAACGTTCCAGTCGCGCGCCTGAATGCTCCGCCCCTGGCCTTCATAACTGTGAGGTAATACCACGATGATGCCACCTATCCGGTTCCATTTGTCTTCCGCGCTGCTGATGTACTGATCAATCACAATCTGCGCACCATTCATGAAATCACCAAACTGCGCTTCCCAGATGACAAGAGAATTTGCGGTCGACATGGTATAGCCATATTCTTTGCCAAGAAACCGCATATTCTGAGAGCAGAGAATTATAAATGGAAAATGAAGCCTGCTTTTGATCTACATTTGCAGAGGAGTATATTAATCTCTTCCGAATCCTCCACACGAAACAACGGCATGATAATAAGAAAGTTCCACAGCTCTACATCCTGTCCACTAACCGGATTGGGAAACCGTCTTTCAGCATGCTCCATAAGCCAGTAATTCCGCCAGCGGGCCTAACCAGCTTTTTCATCCGCGACAAGTTTTTCTGGTCTTCGAATAAGCGAACTGTCTTACGCAGAGAATTTTTTATCGGCAGGGGCGTCGAGATTTTATTTCCGATATCGATTACATTTTTCTCTACTCCCCTGTTTCAGGAGAAGTTTCGAAATCGGATCTATTTGAAGGTGTAAACCTTTCCAGCTTCCTTCTGAGGTGTGGAGAAACTTTCTTTTACTTTTCGATTGTCGGGCTGTATCCAGACTAACTCCTGAGCAAGCCATTGAATTCTTGTTCGAGCTCAAGCGCAGGCTGTGTTGCTTCCACTTCTCCCTCGAGAGAGAAGTTTCGCATTATACACTTCACGCGGGTTCTGACGTTCCGCGATCGCTTTGTAGAGCAAAGGTTGTGTGAACCGTGGTTCATCGCCTTCGTTGTGACCGCCGTATTTTCGGTATCCGAGAATAACGATGAACACATCACGGTGAAATTTCTGTCTGAATTCCATTGGTGAGTTCAATGCGACCAATGCTTCAACATCATCTCCATTTACGTGGAAGACAGGAGAGAGTGTGACTTTGGCAACATCTGTGCAATAAGTACTGGAACGACCGTCGATATAATTTTGTAGTGAATCCGATTTGATTATTCGTCACCAGATGAATGGTTCCTCCTGTCCGATATCCTCTCAGCAAAGACATTTGAATGACTTCATACACGACACCC